>NZ_MTBG01000021.1 GCF_002119405.1 Pseudoruegeria sp. SK021
CGTCAGATCGGGACTCGCCCCCGCGCCCGGATCCGCCTAACCTATCCCCGTGACACAAGGGGCTCGCCATGCCGCAACCTGTTCTCGACACCTCGCCGCCGGTCTCGGACGACATCCGCCAGACCACCTGCTACATGTGCGCCTGCCGCTGCGGCATCAATGTTCACCTGAAAGCGGGCCGCGTCGCTTATATCGAAGGCAATCGCGCCCACCCGGTCAACAAGGGCGTTCTGTGCGCCAAGGGCAGCGCGGGGATCATGCAGCACACCTCGCCCGCCCGCCTGCGTGCGCCGCTGAAACGGGTCGGGCCGCGCGGCTCGGGCGAATTTGTCGAGATCAGTTGGGACGAAGCCCTGAAAACCGCCGCCTCTTGGCTGAAACCGCTGCGCGACAATGGCCCTGAAAAGCTGGCCTTCTTTACCGGCCGCGACCAGTCGCAATCCTTTACCAGCTTCTGGGCGCAAAGCTTTGGCACCCCCAACTACGCGGCGCATGGCGGCTTTTGCTCGGTCAATATGGCGGCGGCTGGCATCTACACCATGGGCGGCGCGTTTTGGGAGTTCGGCCAACCCGATTGGGAGCATACCAAACTGTTCTTGCTGTTCGGCGTCGCCGAGGATCACGACAGCAACCCGATCAAAATGGGCCTCGGCAAGCTGAAAGCGCGCGGCGCCAAGGTCATCGGCATCAACCCGGTGCGCTCGGGCTATAACGCCATCGCTGATGAATGGGTCGGGATCACGCCGGGCACTGACGGGCTGTTCATTCTGGCGCTGGTGCACGAGTTGCTGCGCGCGGGCCAAGTCGATCTCGACTACCTCGCCCGCTTCACGAACGCACCCGTCCTGTTGGACGAAGACGGGTTGTTCCTGCGCGACGAGGACGGCAAACCGCTGGTCATCGACCGCAGAACTGGCCGCACCGCCGCCTTCGACGCCCCCGGCGTGCAGCCCGACCTCAGCGGTCGCCTGCGCCGGGCGGGCACCAGTCTACGCACCGTGTTTCAGGTGCTGGCCGAACGCTATATCGCGCCGGACTACAGCCCCGAGGCCGTGGCCGAGCGCTGCGGCATCCCCGCCGCCACCATCCGCCGCATCGCCGCCGAGCTGGCCCATGTCGCGTTCAAACAGGCGATCGAACTGCCGCATCCGTGGACCGATTTTCGCGGCGACCGGCACGAGACCATGATCGGTCGCCCGGTCAGCTTTCACGCCATGCGTGGCCTCTCGGCCCATGCCAACGGCTTTCAGACCACCCGCGCCCTGCATATCCTGCAAATCCTGCTCGGCTCGGTCGAAACGCCCGGGGGCTTTCGGTTCAAACCGCCCTATCCAAAACCGCCCGAGGCCCATCCCACCCCCCATGCCGGGGTCCAGAAGGGCCGCCCCCTCGAAGGCCCGCATTTGGGCTTTCCGCGTGGCCCCGAGGACCTGCTGCTGACCGAGAACGACCTGCCGCAGCGGATCGACAAGGCCTTCACGTGGGACAATCCGCTGTCGGTGCATGGGCTGATGCACATGGTCATCTCCAACGCCCATGCGGGGGATCCCTACACCATCGACACCCTGTTCCTCTATATGGCGAACATGGCGTGGAATTCGTCGATGAACACCGCTGGCACCATCAAGATGCTCACGGACAAGACCGAGACCGGCGAATACGTGATCCCGCGCATCATCTATTCCGATGCCTATTCGTCGGAAATGGTCGCCTATGCCGACCTGATCCTGCCCGACACCACCTATCTGGAACGGCATGACTGCATTTCGCTGCTGGACCGGCCAATCTGCGAACCGGATGCCGCCGCCGATGCGATCCGTTGGCCGGTGGTGCCGCCCGACCGTCCCGGCCATGCCGGGGTGCGCGACTTTCAATCGGTGCTGATCGATCTGGCCAACCGCCTACGCCTGCCCAACTTCACCGATGACGACGGCAAGCCGCGCTACACCGATTACGCCGATTACATCACCCGCCACGAACGCCGCCCCGGCATCGGCCCCTTGATGGGCTTTCGCGGCGAGGGCGGCGATCAGACCGGGCGCGGTTCGCCGAACCCCGAGCAATTGCAACGCTACATCGACAATGGCGGCTTCTGCGTCCACCACATCCCCGAGGGTGCCCGCTATTTCAAACCGTGGAACGCGGCCTATCAGGACTGGGCGGTGAACCTTGGCCTCTATGACAAACCCGCGCCCTACCTGTTCCAACTCTACGTCGAACCGATGCGCAAATTTCAACGCGCCGCCGAAGGCGTGGGCCGCCGCCAGCCGCCCGAGCATCTGCGCGACCAGATCCGCCAGACCATGGATCCGCTGCCGATCTGGTATGCTCCCGATGCGGGCGATCCTGCCACCTATCCGTTGCACGCCCTGACCCAGCGTCCGATGGCGATGTATCACAGTTGGGGCGGTCAGAACGCGTGGCTGCGCCAGATCCATGGGGTGAACCCACTTTACGTGCCATTGGGCCTCTGGCGCGAACATGGGTTTCAGGACGGCGACTGGGCGCAACTAACCTCGCCGCATGGGACAATCACCGTCCCGGTGGCGCTTCAGGCGGCCCTGAACGAGCGCACGGTCTGGACATGGAACGCCATCGGCAAACGCAAAGGCGCGTGGGCACTGGACGAAAACGCCCCTGAGGCCACCCGCGGCTTCCTGTTGAACCACTTGATCTCGGAACTGCTGCCGCCGAAAGGCGATGGCCACCGCTGGTCCAACTCCGACCCGATCACCGGACAGGCGGCATGGTTCGACCTGCGGGTGCGGATTGAAAAGGTCGCGGCCCCATCAGAAAGTCAGCCGGTGTTTGCGCCGCTCGCCTCGCCGGTCGGGGTCGGGCCGAGCTTGCTGCGCCAAATGGTGGGCAAAAAAGGCCCGCGCTCATGACCCTGCGCACGGTCCGACAAAAGTCCGACGAAAGTCCGATAGAAATCCGACACCTGATTTCGGGGGAAGTATGACCCGCCTGCCGCCGCCATCTTCGGTCAAACTTGGCCTCGTCATCGACCTTGATACCTGCGTCGGCTGTCATGCCTGCGTCGTCTCCTGCAAAGGCTGGAACACCGAAAATTACGGCGTACCCTTGGCCGACACCGACCCCTATGGCGCTGATCCGCAAGGGGTTTTCCTGAACCGCGTCCACAGTTACGAGATTACCCCCCGCAATGGTGGTGCCGCCCAGACCGTGCATTTCCCGAAAAGCTGCCTGCATTGCGAGGATGCGCCGTGCGTCACCGTCTGCCCCACCGGGGCCAGCTATAAACGCGCCGAAGACGGCATCGTTTTAGTCAACGAATCCAGTTGCATAGGCTGCGGTTTGTGCGCATGGGCCTGTCCCTACGGCGCCCGCGAGATGGACCCCGTTGAGGGCGTCATGAAGAAATGCACCCTCTGCGTCGACCGGATCTACAATGAAAATCTGCCGCCCGAAGACCGCGAACCGGCCTGCGTCCGCACCTGCCCCGCCGGGGCCCGTCATTTCGGCGATCTAGGGGATTCAACCAGTAAAATCAGCCGCTTGGTGGAAGATCGCGGCGGCGTTGCTCTGATGCCCGAGCAGAACACCAAACCGGTCAACCGCTACTTGCCGCCGCGTCCCCGTGATAGTACCACCCAGATCGATATCCTTGCCCCGTTTCTTGACCCGGTGATCGACACACCAGACGGCCTTCTGGGCTGGCTCGACCGCGCGCTGACAAAGATAACCCCATGATATAACGAGTTTATAAAGATGCACCCGTCGCCTTCTGTAATTGTGTTCACCGTTCTGTCTGGCCTTGGCTTTGGTCTGTTGATCTGGCTTGGCGTCGGGTTTCCCCAAGTCACCGGCTGGTCTGCCTTTGGGATGTTCGCCCTCGCCTATCTGCTGGCCGTTGGTGGCCTTGCCGCTTCGACCTTCCACCTCGGAAACCCCCAGCGCGCCCTGCTGGCCTTCACGCAATGGCAGACCAGTTGGCTCAGCCGCGAGGCCATCGCTTCGGTCTTAACCCTTGTTCTCATGGCGGTCTTTGGGTTTGCATTGGTGTTCTTCGGCACCCGTCTTTACGGGTTGGGATTTCTGGGATCGTTCTGCGCCCTGCTTACGGTCCTGACCACATCGATGATCTATACCCAGTTGAAGACCGTTCCACGCTGGCACCAGCCCGGCACGCCGATCCTGTTTGTCGCCCTTGCCTTAGCGGGCGGCGCGTTGTTGACCGGGGTCACCGTTGCCGCGCTCTGGTTCCTGCTGGTTGCGGGTGGTGTGCAGATCATGGTCTGGACCATTGGCGACAGCCTGTACCGCGAAAGCAAGACCAGCTTGGCCACGGCCACCGGATTGGACGGCTCTGGCGACATCCGCCAAATGTCTCCGCCCCATACAGGCAGCAATTATCTGCTAACCGAAATGGTCTATGTGGTCGGACGCAAACATGCGCAACTTCTTAGAATCGCGTCGATAATCACGATGTCCGGCCTGCCGGTCCTGCTGCTGCTGATTGGCGGCTCAGGCGGGTTTGCGTGGGGTCTGGCGGTGGTTAGCCACGTGGCTGGCGTCGGCATGTCGCGCTGGTTGTTCTTTGCCGAGGCCGAGCACGTGGCTAGGCATTATTACGATCAGCGCTGATCAGCCATGAACCAATCGCTCGAGCAGGTCTGCGCGGGCCGGCCAGATCCAACGCTGATCGTATCGGCGCAGCACTGCTTGTCGGGCGGCATCTCCCAAGGCCAATGCTCGCGCGCGATCGTCCAATTGCCGGGCGATCGCGGCAACCAGTTCCGGGATGTTCGTGTGATCGACCATGTCGGCCGAGACGCCATCATCCAGCGCTTCGCGCACTGGGGCGGTGTCCGACACGACCAACGAACACCCCGTGCTCATGGCTTCGATCAAGGACCAAGACAGCACGAACGGTACCGTAAGATACACATGCACATGGCTCGATTGCAGCACGGCCAGATATTGGGACCACGGCATCAAGCCGGTGAAGTGCACCCGGGACAGATCCAGATCCAGTTCTGCCAACATGCGGCGTTTCCAACTGTCGCCGGCGGGTAAGCGGCGTCCATAGGCAACCCGATCTTCGCCGCCGATGACCACATGCAGGCGCGGGCGGGTGGTCTGAAGTTGGGCAACCGCGCGCAAGAACTCGGGGAAACCACGATGGGGCTCCATGCCGCGGGTGGCATAGGTCACGATTTCGGCGTCGTCCGGTAAGGGCAGCCCCGCGACCCCGCGGCGACTGCCCCGATCAGGGACAATTCGGGCCGCATTCACGCCATCGTGCAAGATGTGTAGTCGGTCCCGCAACTGCACTGGAAATTGATCCGCCTGAAACCGGGTTGGGCAAAATGCCAAATCGGCCTGCGCCAAATCAAGCAAGGTTGGTGTGTTGCGCGTCAAGGCATGGGCGCGGCCATCTTCCGGAGATGCCGCTGCACTCTCGCCGGTGTCATCCACTGGCGGAAAGCGATAAAACCACTCGGCATAGGCCACGAATTTGCTTTCGGGCCATACGGATTTGGCAAAGGTGCCCGATCCCCATCCGGAATGCCCAACCACGACATCCGGCGTTGCCCCCTGACGGCGGACGGCGATGGCGGCATTGGCAAAGGCCTGTGCATTAATCATCGCCTTTTCCATACTTGCAGCAAAGCGATGGGTGGTCTGCGACGGATCGCGATGCGGCGTCATATGTACCATCTGACACCCGGGCGGTGGCGTCGCACCGACCGCGCCGGTGAAAAATGTTACGCGCCAGCCAATGCTTGCAAGATAGGCGCCAAAGGCACCGAACTGGGCCGGGAAATTCTGATGCGAGAACGCCACATGCATTGAGCGCGGCCCCCAGACGTTAGGATCAATGAACATGCCGTACCAAGGTTCCGCGCACTCTGCACGAACTGTTTGCCCTTGAGTAGAGGCCGGTATAGACGCGAATAAATCAATTGGTGACAGGCGGAACTTATGGCCGCACTCCATTGAGAACTAAGCATAGTAGGCTGTGTCGTGCTGAGAACATTCAAAACCTTAATTGCAGAGTATTGGAGATATCGGTCCTCGAAGACTGACCTTGGCCCAAAGCTGATTGATCGCACGGGACAACATGTCGGGCAGGTTGATCTTCTGAGCTTGCGCCAAGGTATGCTGTTCATCGAAGGTTGGTCACTGGCAGATGAGATTGCAGTCGTCTCGGACAAGGACCGACATGTTGCTGTAAACCGGTTCGCGCGATCCGATGTGTCGCAGGCTGTGCAAGCCAAGGACGATGCAAAACTTGGTTTTTTTGCCGCCGTGCCCGCCCAGTCCTCGTCCGCGGTGATTGAGACGAAATTGCCGGAGGGCTACTATTTCTATCAAGTGATCGTGCCGTCGGTGCCCAAGCTGAGCTTGCAAAGTTTAAGGATTGCCATTGCCTTTATGGGCGATCTGATGTGCGCCCTGCCCTCCCTTGTCATGTGGGTGATGACCCGAAACCGCAGCCATCTCAGCCGAGCGCGGGACCGGCTGTTGCCACGCGCCCCGAGGGCCGACCGCAGTATCGCATTAGACCCGGACATGCTGGTCCCGGCCGGAGGGGCGGTCGAATTTCCAGCGGAAATTACGATTGTGCTGCCGGTTTACAATGCGTTGGATTTGCTGCCGAAGGTTTTGGATCGGGTGCGACGGCACACCGATCTGCCTTGGCATTTGATTGTGATCGAAGATGCCTCCAGTGATCCGGGCGTGCGGCCCTTTCTTCGTGACTGGGTGGCCGAAGATCATCGGCAAGGCAATGACCGGATCACCTTGCTGGAGAACCCGGAAAACCTTGGCTTTATTCGCAGCGTCAACCGGGCATTTGCCTGCGCGGCGTCGCGCTCCGGCCCGGTCGTCTTGCTGAACTCTGACGCATTCGTGCCCGAACGGTGGGCCAGCCGACTGGTGGCGCCCATTCAAGCCGACCGAGGCATCGCCACGGTCACGCCGATGTCGAATGATGCGGAAATCTTTTCGGTGCCGGTGATTTGCCAGAAAACCAACCTTCAGGCGGGGCAAGGCGACAAAATCGATCTTGCGGCGCAACAGATTGGCCCGTCGGCGAACCATGCCGTCAGCCCGACCGGTGTCGGCTTTTGTATGGCGATCAATCCGACCTTCCTGACCGCGTTGCCCGAGTTTGATACCGGATTCGGACGTGGCTATGGGGAAGAGGTCGATTGGTGCCAACGGGCGCGGGCCAAAGGGGGGCGGCATGTCGGGATCGCGAACCTATTCGTCGAACACCGCGGCGGTGAGTCGTTCGGCAGCGCCGAGAAGTTGGCGCTTGTGGCACGCAACAACGCAGTCATCGCGGAACGCTACGCGACCTATGACAGAGAAGTGCAAGAATTCATCCTGACCGATCCGCTGGCCTCGGCACGACTTGCGCTTGCGGTGGCGTGGGCCGGAAGCTGCGGTGAAGGCCTTACGCCGGTCTATTTGGCGCATTCCCTTGGCGGCGGGGCCGAGGATTACCTTAAACGCCGGATCGCCAAGGACATTGCCGAACAGGGCGCGGCCATTGTCCTGCGCTTTGGCGGCCGGATGCGTATAACCATCGAGGTCCACAGTTCTGGCCATATCACCGCCGGGGGCACAGACGAGCTCGATCTGGTCGCAGGCCTATTGCGGCCGGTTCCGGCGTGGCACCTGATCTATTCCTGCATCGTGGGCGACCCCGATCCTTGCGGGATTGCGCAATTTTTGTTGGCACTGTTCCGACCGGGACAGGATGAGATGGATATTTTGTTCCATGATTTCCTGCCACTCAGCCGATCTTATTGCCTTCTGAACGAGATCCCCAGCTTCGATGGCCCTCGACCACTGCGCGACCTAGAAGGCCAACCATTGGACGCGGCTGCATGGCAGGCCGCGTGGGATCCGCTTTTGACAGCGGCGACGCGCCTGATTGTGTTTTCGCTGAGCAGTCAAGCAATCGTGGCCGGTGCCTTGCAAGGGCAGGATGTCAGCATTGATCTGCGCCCGCATGACGATGTTCAGATTGTCCCCGCCATCACGCCGAAGCCAGGTCGCCCGGTCGTCGGGGTCTTGGGCAATATCGGGCTTCAGAAGGGCGCCGCAGTGTTGCAGCGCCTTGGGGCGGAGCTGAACAAGGCCGGCGCGGCACGATTGGTGATCATTGGTAATGTCGATCCCGCTTACGCGCCTCCCGACAGCGTGACCGTGCATGGCGATTATAAGATTGCAGATCTTCCGGCGCTGGTTGCCAAATACGGCATCAATCGATGGTTCATTCCGTCGATCTGGCCGGAAACATTTTCATATACCACACACGAGGCGCTTGCCTCTGGCTTGACGGTTTACGGGTTCGACTTGGGGGGACAGGCCGATGCGCTGCGACACAATCGCAATGGGCGTGTCCTGCCTTTGGCGCTTGTGAATGACGCGGACGGTCTGGTACGTGCGTTAACTTCAACTTCGACAGTCCAATTAAAGGAACCAAAGGATGCCGCTGATGAATAATTCAATTCTGCACATCGGCGCATCAAAATGTGGCAGTAGTTCCCTGCAATCCCTGCTAACGCAACATCCCGATCTCACGGCAAGCGACGGCACAATGTATCGGTACGCCTGCGCGGACCGCTCGGGAAAATTGGTAACCGGACCGAAGCTCACCCAAATGGGGGCGAAGTCGGTTTTCGGATACTGTTCGTCGCCTGATATTGGGCCTGGCGTGGACGCATTGTCGATGTTTGCGGGAATTGGACCGAAGATCGCAAAAATCACCGACCAAGGAGAGCTTCCAATCCTGTCGTCAGAGGGCTGGGCTTTGCGGGGCGACATCTTCAGGGACAATCAACTTCTGGAATCGTCCGGACTGCATCCGCATGTCATCCTATTTCTTCGGCCCCCGATGGATTGGCTCAATAGCGCTTGGTGGCAATGGGGGGCATGGACGGGCCACCCGGTCGAACGCTGGGCCACGCGCTCACTCCACAATGTGGAATGGGCAAACATGATTGAAAGCTGGCAAACCGTCCCCGGTGTACATCAGCTTACCGTCAGGCTGACTTCCATTAACGTGGTCGATCAGTTCTTCGATCTGCTAGATCTGCCGACGATCCCCCAGAAGCGGAATAACGTGGGGCTGTCACCGGAAATGCTGTATTTTCTCCATCGCAATCAGCAGTATCGTCCTGGCCCACATGAGCCGCAAGTGGAGTTCAGCGTCGCACGGTGGACCACCTTCAGCGGCAAGAGCGCACCTTGGGTGATCCCCAAGAATATCGTGAAGTCCCTCCTTGCCAAAAACGAAGCTCAAACCCGAAAACTCCTGACCCTTGTTGGCGCCAAAGAGCGGGAGATGATCGAGAATGACCCGCGTTGGTGGGATCCCGCGGCGTATGATGATCGAAAAGTCATCACCGAAGCCGACTATTCAGGGCAGGAAAGCCGTGAGGTCCTTATGGCCGATCTTCTTGGCGGTCTGGCGACGGCGCAAGAGGCGCTTGGTATGGACCCCGATTTGGGCGAACATCCGGCCACCGCAGGAACCGTAACCGATGCGAACATTGCGGCGGTCCTGGATGACCTTCTTGTGTTGGACAATACCTTTCGCCGACGAAATCCGAGCGTGGCCCCCTAACGTTCTAAACGCACCGACCGCAACTCTGGGCGACGGCCATTCGCTTGGCTGTCATGCAAATCTCAGGGCATTCTTGCGGCAGGTCTCCGACAATGCTTAGATAAAGCTCTGCCGCGAACCATCCAGTTGATCTCGGACATGAGGAAAAGGCGCCGCAATTGACCCAATTCTCCCGGCTTTTCGAACGCTTCGCCGACGAACATGCAACCATCGAGTACCCGGGATTTTCGCTTCTCGACGTGGATGGACGGGTCATCGGGCAACTGGATCGGGCGGGGGTGCGCCGGGGCCGCTATTGGGTTGAAGGCCAAGCGACGGGTCAGGCCATCACCCTGCATCATGGCACAAGCCACGCAACGGCTCCGCTTGGCGAAGTGGGGGGGCAAACCCCGGTTGCATTTCGTCTCGACCTTCCCGTGGCGTTCGGCGCGCCGCGGCTGACCATCGTCGATGGCGACGACACCATCCAGATCCCTCTTCCCGAAGTCACCGGGGCAGCGCAACGTGCGGCCTTGCGGCGGCAATGGCTGCCATTTGCGCAGTCGCTGGTGACCCTTGTGCCGCCGGTCCTGCGCTGGACATTGACGAAGGACCGGACCGCGCGCGCGCAGATCAAGCGCGGTTTGGGCTTCGCGGAAAACGTGGCGCAACTGGCGCTTGATGGTGATGTCCTTGGCGGTGAGGGCGCTGCGGTTCCGTCGGCGTTGAGCCAAACTGTCAGCCTGATCTTGCCAGTTTATAACGCGTTTGATTTGCTGCCGGGCGTTCTGGACCGCCTTCAGAAACATACCGATGTGCCGTGGCGATTGTTCGTGATAGAGGATTGTTCGACCGATCCGCGGGTCCGCCCGTTTCTGCGCAGTTGGGCCGAGGCCCAGAATAGCGACCACCCCGGACAGGTTGTGCTAATAGAGAACCCCCGCAATCTGGGCTTCGTCGCCAGCGTGAATGAAGGTTTCCGGCAGGCGATCGACTTCGATGGTCATGTTATTTTGCTGAACTCTGACGCTTTCGTTCCTGCGGCTTGGGCCTCGCGATTGCTGGATCCGATCCTAACGGACCCCGGCGTCGCGTCCGTGACCCCGATGTCCAACGATGCCGAGATCCTGTCCGTTCCTATCCTCGGTCGCGCCTCGCCGCTTGCAAGCGATGGTGTTGACCAGATCGACGCCGTTGCCCGACGCTTGGGACCGCCGCGTGATCGACCGTTGCTGCCCACTGGTGTGGGATTTTGCATGGGCATGAACATCGCCTTTCTGCGCAAGGTGCCGCAGTTTGATCGCGTGTTCGGGCGGGGGTACGGGGAAGAGGTTGACTGGTGCCGCGCGACGCTGGCCTTGGGTGGGCGGCATTGCTGCCAGCCTGCGCTTTTTGTCGAACATCGTGGCGCGTCGTCCTTCGGATCCGAAGAGCGGGCACAGTTGCTGGCAGATAACGTTCAGATCTTGTCGGCCCGTTACCCCGATTATGATCGTGCAGTGCAACAGTTTGTCCGGAATGATCCGTTGTTAACGCAGCGTCTGGCGTTAGCCTGCGCGTGGGCCGCGTCTGCCGCAACCGACGCGGTTCCGATCTATCTGGCCCATTCCATGGACGGCGGGGCCGAAACCTATCTTCAAACCCGCATCCAAGATGAAATTGCCCGCATCGGCGCGGTTGTCATCCTTCGGGTCGGCGGCGCTGAACGTTGGGTGGTGGAGCTGCATTGTGCCGCCGGAATGACACGTGGCGCAACCTATGACTTTGCCCATGTCGTACGGCTTCTGGACCCGATTCAGCGCCGCCGTGTCATCTATTCTTGTGGCGTCGGGGACCCATTGGCGCATGAGATTCCGGCGCATCTGACCGGCCTACTGCGGACATCATCCGACAGTCTGGAAGTGTTGTTTCACGATTTCTTCCCGATCAGCCCGGCACAAAACCTGCTGGATTCCAAGGGACGGTATTGCGGGGTGCCGCCGGTGGATAGCGCCGACAATGCTCATCACTTCAAAACCCCAAGCGGCCAACGCCTTTCGCTTTCGGATTGGCGCGCAGCTTGGGACCCCTTGCTCACCCGTGCCGATGAACTTGTGGTTTTCTCGGAAGACAGCCGTAATCATGTCTTGGCCGCCTATCCGCACCATGCGGCAAAGACCGTGTTGCGGCCACATTCCGTGCCACGCCTGTCTGGGACATTTATCACACCTCACGAACGGCCCGTGCATCCGGTGATCGGAGTTCTGGGGCATATCGGCATGCATAAAGGCGGCGCCGTCGTGTCGGCCCTGTCGACCCGGCTTGCCGCCTCTCGTGCTGCGAAACTCGTTGTGATCGGAAGGCTTGACCCGGCCTTTCCAAAAGCGCGAACAACGACGGTGCATGGGCGCTATCAGGCCGAAGATATTCCCGCTCTGGTGCGGCAATACGGGATAACCTGCTGGTTGGTGCCGTCGATCTGGCCGGAGACCTTTTCCTTCACCACCCACGAAGCGCTGGCCACTGGCCTGCCGGTTTATGGCTTTGATATTGGCGCTCAAGCTGAAGCGTTGCGCGCCGCGCCCAATGGCTTCGTACTGCCGCTGAGTTCAGGGGATTTGGCCGCGTCGGTTCTGGTGGAAATTTTGGGAGATCGCCCAAATGAACCGCCATCGGGGAATTCCGAGGTGTTGTCTCAGGCATAGCCCAACGCGGTCAGCGCCATCAGCAAAGCGGTCTGGCGGGATGTCTGGCGGTGCAAGCCAAGGCGTCGGTAGTGCTGCATTCGTCGCATCCCGGGCAAGGCTTGGGCGGCCAGGGTCTCTTCCAGAACGGTTTGTGAGGATGCGGACAGATCGCTACGAATGCCGTCCAGCGCCAAGAGGTTCTTTTGGATCCACGTGCGATAGGTGCCCCCCCGCAGCAGGCCGCCACGTCGCCGCCGTGCCCCAGAGGCTTGGTTTGCACCTAGCACGTTATCCGCGTGTTGCCGATAATACAGCACCGGATTGCGATCGATGGTCAACGGCACGTCACATCCGGTCAGGACCTGATAAATCCACCAGTCGTGGAACGGCGCGTCGATCCGGGGCCCTGCCCGGCGGATGACATCAAGGGCTGCCGGGGTCAGTACCACTGTCGCACCATGCAAGATATTCTGGACCAAAGCATTTTTAAAGGACGCGCCACGCGCCGCATTGTCGATCTGTCCGGTCGGTGTCAGATGACCGTCGGTGACGATGCTTTGTGCCGCATAGGCCTGCGCCCCGGCGGTCACGGCTGCCCCCGCGCGGGCCAGTTTCTCGGGCATCCAGACATCATCCTGATCGCTTAGGGCGATTGTCCCATCGCCAAGGTCTGGATGGCAGAGGAGCGAGAGGAAATTTCGGGTGCCGCCTTGCTGTGGCCCCTCCAGCAGTCGAATGTCGCGGTTCGGGTGATCGGTGCGGAACTGCTTTAGGATCTGCAACGTTTCATCTTGGGAGCCATCATCGCTAACCCAAAGCGCCCAATCGTCGTGGGTCTGTGCCACGAAGGAAGCCAATTGTGCTGGCAGATACGGCGCGCCATCGCGGGTGCACATCAAAATGGTCACGGTGCCGATTGTCACGGGCTCTCTCCGTCCAGAAACCTCCGGTGTCGCTTACCGTTCATGGACCCGATGCGCCAGTGAGAAGGCCGCCGACCGAGGCATCGACCCTTTTTGCGATTCATTCTCAAAAGCGTTGCTTCTTGCGAATGATTCTCATATATAGGCGGCAGAATATTTAGAATTCCCCGAAAGGCCATTTTTCGATGTCCGACAAAAGCAAAAGAGTGACGACAAGGGTTGCATGGGTTGCCACGGCTATCGTGGCACTGTCGGTCACGGCGGCAGCCGCCGATGAACCGTTCAAGGCGGTGACCACATTTACCGTTATCGCCGACATGGTGCGAAATGTTGCCGGGGATAAGGCTGAAGTCGTCTCAATCACCCGGCCCGGGGCCGAGATCCACGGCTATTCCCCAACGCCGCGCGACATTGTCGGGGCGCAGGACGCGGACCTGATCTTCTGGAACGGCCTGAACTTGGAACTGTGGTTCGAACAATTTTTTGGCAACCTGCGCGACATCCCGGCTGTGACCCTGACCGATGGCATTGATCCGATTGCGATTTCGGAAGGGTCCTATGAAGGAAAAGCCAATCCGCACGCGTGGATGTCTTTGGACAATTCCCTGATCTATATCGATAATATCCGAGATGCGCTGGCGACCTACGATCCGGGAAATGCCGAAACCTACCAGCAAAATGCCGAAGCCTATAAGGCCGAGATCGCCGCGACCATCGCGCCGCTTCGAGATCAGATCGCCCAAATCCCCGAATACCGGCGTTGGCTGGTCACCTGTGAAGGGGCGTTCAGCTATCTGGCGCGCGACTTTGGCCTTAAGGAATTGTATCTCTGGCCGATCAACGCGGATCAGACGGGAACGCCGCAACAAGTGCGCGCCGTGATCGACGGGGTACGCACCTATCAGGTCCCCGCGGTGTTTTGCGAAAGCACTGTCAACCCGGCTCCGGCCAAGCAGGTGGCTCGTGAAACCGGCTCGGCATTCGGGGGATTGCTCTATGTCGATAGCCTGAGTACCGCGGACGGGCCGGTTCCGACCTATCTTGATCTGTTGCGCGTAACATCCGAAACTGTTGTGAAGGGTTTAACACTTGATGACCAGTAATGTGCAAAATGGCTGATGGATCCGCGACCGCCCCAGTAATTGGCCTTGCCGCCCACGACGTAACCGTTTCCTACCGAAACGGCTATACCGCCCTGAGAAATGCCACTTTTGAGATCCCCACCGGCACGATTACCGCGCTGGTGGGCGTCAACGGCGCGGGAAAAAGCACCCTTTTTAAAGCGCTCATGGGCTTTGTTACCACATCGAAGGGTGAGATCAGTGTTTTGGGTATGACCGTGAAGCAGGCCTTGGCCAGCAACATTGTCGCCTATGTGCCGCAGGCCGAAGAGGTCGACTGGACCTTCCCGGTGCTGGTCGAGGATGTGGTTATGATGGGACGGTATGGGCATATGGGCTTTTTCCGGCGCCCAAGAACCGCCGACCACGCGGCGGTCACTGATGCCCTGTCCCGCGTCAATATGCTGGACTTTCGGCATCGTCAAATCGGAGAATTGTCCGGTGGTCAGCGCAAACGCGTGTTCTTGGCGCGCGCCCTAGCCCAGAATGGCCGCGTGATCCTGCTGGATGAGCCTTTTACAGGCGTCGACGTTAAGACCGAAGATCAAATCATCGCTCTGTTGCGGGAATTGCGCGACGAAGGCCGGGTCATGCTGGTCTCTACGCATAATCTAGGCTCAGTTCCAGAATTCTGCGACCGGACGATATTGGTCAAGGGCACCGTGCTGGCCTATGGGCCGACCGAAGCCGTGTTCACGCGTGAGAACTTGGAACGTGCCTTTGGTGGCGTGTTGCGGCATTTCTCGCTTGGCGGGTCGGACTTGCACGATGATGATGACCCACGTCAGGTCAACGTCCTGTCGGACGACGAACGCCCCTTGGTGATCTATGATCACGACCGAAAGCGCCCCGCCAAATGATCGATCTTCTGCTGCAACCCTTTGGTTATGGCTACATGACGAATGCCATGTTGGTGTCTGCGCTGGTGGGCGCGGTCTGCGCCTTCTTGTCGGCCTTCTTGATGCTAAAAGGCTGGTCCCTGATTGGCGATGCGCTGAGTCATTCGATCGTGCCGGGGGTGGCCGGCGCCTATATGTTGGGCGTGCCCTTCGCGTTTGGAGCCTTCCTATCCGGTGGTTTGGCGGCGGCAGCGATGCTGTTCCTGAACCAACGAAGCGGGTTGAAGGAAGATGCCATTATCGGGCTGATCTTTACATCCTTTTTCGGCCTGGGCCTGTTCATGGTCTCTCTGAACCCCATGGCGGTCAGCATCCAGACCATTACTATGGGCAATATCCTTGCGATCTCGCCCGAGGATACGCTGCAACTGGTGCTGATCGGGGTGGTCTCTCTGGTTGTGCTGCTTGCCAAGTGGAAAGACCTTATGGTCACATTCTTTGATGAAAGCCACGCCCGGTCGATCGGATTGAAACCGGGCGCACTGAAGATCATGTTCTTCACCTTGCTTTCGGCGTCGACAGTCGCAGCGATGCAGACGGTGGGCGCGTTTCTGGTCATCGCCCTTGTGGTGACGCCGGGGGCCACCGCTTATCTGTTGACCGACCGGTTCCCCCGTCTGATCCTGCTCAGCGTTCTGATCGGATCAATCACCAGCTTTGTTGGCGCCTATGCCAGTTACTTCCTGAACGGTGCGACCGGGGGGGTGATCATCTGCCTGCAAACGGCTCTGTTCCTGACCGCGTTTTTCTTTGCGCCCAAACATGGTCTGCGCGCCGCCCGCAAACGAGCCAAGGCCGCGTTGATTGAGGACACCGCCCAATGACCATGGTCGAGACACTGCTACTGCCGTTCCAGTTCCCCTTCATGGTGAACGCGTTTGTTATCGTCGCCTTCATCTCGTTTCCCACAGCACTTTTGTCGTGCTTTCTGGTCCTCAAAGGCTGGTCTCTGATGGGGGATGCGGTCAGCCACGCGGTTCTTCCAGGGGTTGTTTTGGCCTATATTGCTGGGATCCCTTTGATTGTCGGGGCGTTCGGAGCCGGGATGACCTGCGCCCTTTTGACCGGATTTCTGAAGGACAACAGCCGGGTCAAACAGGATACAGTCATGGGCGTGGTCTTTTCAGGCATGTTCGGACTGGGGATCATTTTGTTCACATCGGTCGAGACCGATCAGCACCTTGACCATATCCTGTTCGGCAACATGCTGGGGGTCAGCGGTGCCGACCTTCTGACTGCGGGCATAATTTCGGCGGTTGTAACGGCTATACTTGCCGCGAAATGGAAAGATTTTCTGCTTCATGCCTTCGATCCGGCACAGGCCAAAGCAGTCGGCCTGCCGGTACAGTTGCTTCATTACGGGCTGCTGGCGATCCTGTCGCTGACGATCGTCGCCGTCTTGTCGTCCGTCGGGATCATTTTGGCGGTGGCCTTGCTGATTTCGCCGGGGGCGATCGCCTTTTTGTTGACGCGCCGATTTGAGGTCATGCTGATGGTCGCGACCGGAGTGACGCTGCTCTCGACCTTTTTGGGTACCTATCTCAGTTTCGTCCTCGACAGTGCCCCGGCGCCCACCATCGTGCTTACCCTGACCGCCCTGTTTCTACTCGCCTTTATCTGGCGTAGTCTTCGGACCCGGCAGGCCGTTCAAAGCAGGGGCTGAGCCGTCCCGATTCGGGGTGTCCCAAATACTGTCAAATATCGAACGCCCGGTCAGCTTCGCAAATTTTCCGGAATTCGGGATCGTCGAAAAGCTTCGATGCGTGGTCGCCCTTACCGGTGACACGCGCATTGCGGGGGTTTGGAAGCCGGGAGTTATTTTCTAGCATCGACGCCGGTGTCGTCTCAGCGTCAGTAGGCATGCCGCGTATCCAGAAGCGCCAACGGCGTGCGGAGCAGGATTTTAACATCCAGCCAAAGTGACCAGTTTTCGATATAAAACAGGTCATAGGCAAAACGGGCGCGCAATGCCTCGGGGTCATCGATCTCGCCGCGCAAGCCGTGGATTTGCGCCCAACCGGTAATCCCGGGCGGCAGACGATGACGCGCCGAGTAACCGTCCACAATCTCGTTGAACTGCTCCTGCCGACTGGACAGGGCATTGACGGCGTGCGGGCGCGGACCAACCAGAGACAGCGATCCTGTCAGCACATTGAACAACTGGGGAAGTTCATCCAAGGACGTTTTGCGCAACACCCGGCCCACCCAAGTGACACGTGGATCGCCCTTCGTGACCACCCTGCGCGCGCCAGGATCGCAACTGTCGACGTACATGGTGCGGAATTTCAATACATTGATCGGCAAGTCGTTAAACCCGTGACGAACTTGACCAAACAAAATAGGGCCCGGGCTGTCCAGCCGTATGGCAAGCGCAATCGCGATCATAACAGGGACCGCAAGCAATAGGGCCAACGATCCGATCACCAGATCGAAGCTACGCTTTGCCAACCGCCGCTCTGGGCGAAAACTTGGCGGTAACAAATCGATCAGATCAATCTCACGGCTTGTCCGATCGCGGAAATTGAGATCGTTGCTGAAGGACGACAAATGGACCGGTATCGGCAAAACCCTGAACATGGTCAAAAGCGCGGCAATTCGGGCTTCGGCCGTGCGTGGCAGGGTAATGATGATGAGGTCGATTTCAGCCTGACGGGCGAAGCGAAGCAGATCGCTGAAATGGCCGATTTTTGGTACATCCAAGACAAGATCCGGTGACCGCTCGCCTTGGCGATCATCAAAAATCGCGCAGATCCGTATATCATTTTCAGGCCGCTGCACCAAGCCGCGGATCAGATGCTCTGCGTTGGACCCGCCACCGACAATGACCGCCCGGCGTTCAGTCAGTCCGGATTCCAATGCCCACCTCAGCGCCCGAGAAATAAGGTATCTTCCCGGAAGGATCGTGAGGCAAACGCTAGCAAGGGCAGCTTCGGCAATGTGGTCAGGTTGAGGCGGCCCTAGATCGAATGTCGCCACCATGCCAAAAGGAACGACACCTGCTATAATAACGTAGCCTATCGAATAAATGGTATTTTTTAAAGTTGAAACGCGATAGCCGCCGATTGCCCCAAGCAACGCGACAGTCGAACCTGCGGCGCAGAGGGCCCATACGGTGGTCTGGAACGTTTGAAAATAGGTCAAGGGTGCGAGGGAAAATCGTACGAACCAAAACAGGACTGAGAACAGAACAAGGTCGATACAGCTAACGATCACCGCAATCCAAATTGGCGCGAGCGCGGCACGTTTCAGGTGCCGTGCCACGTGCAGCGCTATATCGCTCAAGCCCGTATCCTTGGTGCTGAACTGTGGGATCCGGTTCATGGTCGCTCCGCACTCAGTCGTGTTCCGGATGATGTCTAGACCATGGACCTTAACCGAAGCTGACTCGACGCCAACTTTGTTGCGGTTTTGCCCAAACTGGGCGGGTCCTTCGCAGCAGATTTGACCGCGCTTCCAACGGTCACGTCATGGAGATCAGCGCATCCGACAGCAGAACCGGATCATAAAAGTCGGGCCTTTCCTTCTTGCGAAGGGTCAGGCGCAGAACCTGAATATGATGAACTCGCCCGATCTGACGGGCCATATCGGCGTCGACACTGTTTGCATCGCAGAGGATATGGCTGATCAACCGCACTGCCGGGACTTCTGAACCGGCATCGCGGCGCAGAGCCGACAAAAGCGCGTCGACCTGATCCAGGAGTGATAGTCCCAGGCACTCCGGGTCAGTTCCCAAGCTGGGCACATAGACTTTGGGGACATCCTGCGCCGCGATTGTGGTGCCGACCAGTTCGGGCAGCAACGCCGCGATCACGCTGGAATATAGACTGCCGGGAGAATAGCAGATCAGATCGGCCCGCTCGATCAGTTTGCGATTGCGTTTCGGCAGTCGGACTGCAGAGGGTGGAACTTCCTGTTTCATGTCCGTTAGAAACAACCGCTTGATTGGGTGGCGCAACGGTGCTTCTTCTTTGCCGGTCAATTGGCGCTGACCAAGGACCCTACTCCCATCCGCAAGGTCGGCCCCGATGTGGAAATTCACGTCGGCCACAGCCCGGACCGTGCCCAGAACGTCGACCATCTTGGACATAAGGAACAACACGGGCTCCAGCGCCCGGTCATTTGCAAAATAGCCGCCCGCGAGGATCAGGTTGCCGACACTGGCACGGCAGAAATCGAACCCCTTTGGTTTGTGGTCATCAAATACGCGCAACTGCGCCAAAATCAATCCGCGCATGGGCTGAGGCACCGCTTTCATCAGCCGATGCTGGCCGGATCTCAATGCATCAAATTCGCGGTTTAACTCCTGCTCGGTCGCGCGTTCCGGTAGGCGATGGGTAAACAGCGCATAAATCTCGGGCTGTCCCAACTCCGTCTCGTCCGCCAAGGCCATCAAACGACTGCGCAGATCTCCAACCGCTGGCATGTTGAAGGCATCGCGCAATCGCCGAGAACTACCGCCGTTGTCGAACGGGGTAATGAGGTGGACGGAGTTATGAGTGTAGTTTTTAAGACTACGCGACGTGTCGTTGAGCGCACTTCCCCCGCTGAAAAACACCATCCGTGGACCCAACCCCGGAGAACTTTTCGCGCGGGCAATTCGCAGCGCATCCGGGAATTCGGCCCGTCGGGATACGAGAGCATTAGGCACGCGGCGGTTCTCCCAGTTGGAAAGTCTGTTACACCGCTTCCCTACAGGTTTTGGAAGACCGACGGTATGTTCGGATGGACAGTTTTTTCAAGGGCAGCCGGATGCGGGCGTCTTCCGCGGCAACGACGGCGAAACAGTCGATGGCAGATGACGTGGACCCGGCGCTTCTGACGCTTTGGACGGGATGGTCACCTCGCGGGCCTTGGGACGATGTTGAGGCCGGACAATTATGGCGGCACACAGGGTCACACGTCACGCCGGATCGTCGTTCGATCTGCGTGGCCCGATCAGCAGCGCGGCATCCCGCGCCTTACCGCAAAAGAAGATCACCCAATCCTACAATTGTAGGGTAATGACGGCTTTCGCACCGGGTCAGAACCGTGAAACACTGGCGCACATCTGGCCACGTAGCGCGGGGTCTAGGTCTGTAACGAATGGGCTGCCCGATCTGCAGGGTGACGGAAGGTTAGGCCAACACATGCGGTTGCGCGAGGGCTTGTCATGGATCGGCGCAGCAGCCACACTGACCTTTCCCTGCGGTGACGTGGGTGGGCTTCGTTCGGATGAGCTACGCGCCAAGCACGTCAAGCCGGACGATCTACATCCGGACCTGCCGCCCACCCCGCCATCCTGACTTTAAGAAATGACCGCGCGTGATCCGATTTCTACATTCCTCTGACCTGCATCTTGGCAAACCATTTGGGCGCTATCCCGAAGATGTCCGGGTCCCGCTGCGACAGGCGCGGGCGCAAGCCGTAAATGTGCTGGCCGATCTGGCGCGGGCGCATCACGCAAGCCACATTGTGTTGGCCGGGGATACGTTCGATCAAACCACCCCTGCCCCTCGCATTGTCCGCCACGCCATGAACGCCATGCGCGAGGCAGCCCATGTGAGGTGGGTTTTGATGCCCGGCAACCATGACCACGCCAATGCGACAGAATTGTGGCGACAGATCCGACTGGATGCGCCTGAGAATGTGATCCTTGCCACCGAACCGGCGCCGATTTCATTGTCCGATGACGTCACCCTATTGCCAGCACCGCCCACTGACCGCCATCCGGGACGGGATCTGACGGAATGGTTTGATACTGCCCCGACCGGCGACGCCCTTCGGATCGGTTTGGCGCACGGATCCGTGACCGATTTCGACAGCAGCGAAGATGGCGGTTCTGCGGTCATTCCGCCAAACCGCGCCCGCCGGGCAGGCCTTGCCTACCTCGCATTGGGCGATTGGCACGGCCAATTGCAGATCGGCCCCGAGACTTGGTACTCTGGCGCGCCCGAAGCGGATGGTTTCAAGCACGACAAGACGCCATCGGCCCTTTTGGTCGAGATCGCCGGACCGACGGCTCCGGCCCGGGTAACCCCAGTGCCCACCGGCACGATGCGATGGCAACGCAGTGTGATCAACCTGACCGAAGGCGTGACCCCAGAGGCGATGCTTGCCGCTGTCCTGCCATCTGTGACCGATCGGGCGCGGACCCTGCTTGATCTGGTTGTCACCGGGCGGGCGCGCGCCCCGGACCGGGTGACACTGGAACGGGCGATCGCCGCCGCCGCACCTGACTTCTTGTGGCAGCATGACGACCTGAGCGGCCTTGGACTGATCCATAACACCGACGATCTGGATGTGATCGACGCCCAAGGCGCATTACGTGCCGCTGCCGAAAGCTTGTCGCGCGACGCCACTGACCAATCCCGCAGCCCCGAGGACCGGGCTACGGCTCAGACCGCGCTGTCTCTCCTCTTCAGCTATGCATTGGAGGATTGAGTGAAACTTCTCGCCCTGCATCTGACGAATGTGCGCAAGTTTACCGGAAAACGCGCCTCGATCACCGGGATCGGTGATGGCCTCACCGTGGTCTCCGAGGCCAATGAGTTTGGAAAATCCACCTTTTTCGACGCAATCCACGCCCTGTTTTTCGAGAAGTACAGCGCCACCGCCAAGACGGTGAAATCCTTACAGCCCTATGCGGGCGGTGCGGTCGAAGTGGCGGCCGAAGTCGAAACCGACCAAGGTGTTTTCCGGGTAGAAAAGCGCTTTCTGTCCCGCAAGGGCGCAAAAATTATCCGGCAATCAGATGCGGCGATCGTGGCGCAGGATGACGAGGCCGAACGCTGGATCAAAGAGGTCTTGGGTCAGGACGGCACCGGTCCGGCGGGGCTGTTATGGGTCCGGCAAGGGCTGGTCGGTCTAGAGCCGGATGCCGCAGCGGAAAAGGCGCTTTTGATCGATACACGCCGCGATCTTCTGTCATCAGTGGCGGGAGAAATCGACGCGATGACCGGGGGCCGCCGTATGGACCGGGTGATGCGCCGCGTGGCGCAGGATCTGTCTGAAATTACCACGGCAACCGGGAAAAAATCGGGGGCGTGGAAAACCGCAGCAGAAGATGTTGCGCAACTGGAACAAGACTTGGCACTGGTGACCGAACAGGTTCGCGACCTTGATGCGGCATTGACCGCGCGCAAACAGGCCGAAAGTACACTGACGCGCCTTGATGATCCGGTCGCCAAAGCCCGCCGCGAGGCCGCGCGCAAACAGGCGCAGGACGCAATGGATGCCGCAACCGCGCAGTCCCAAAAGATGGCCACGGCACGCGGGGCGCAGGATCTGGCAGCGCTTCATGCGAAGAACGCGACCCGCGAACTCTCTGGGTTCCTCACCGCTGTAGACAGTTTGACCGCGGCCGAAGCAGAGGCCGAAGCCGCAAAACAGGCCGCGCGAGATGCAGATGCGATCGTGGCCCGCCGACGCGCCGATCACGACACGGCGCAATCTGCTCAGGACGCCAGCGCCCTAGCCGTGGCCACAACCCGCAAGCAGTTAGAAGCCGCCCGCCAGCAGATCGACGCCCGCAAAGCCAAAGGTGACGCGGCACGGTTAACGGACCTCATCGCCAAAGCCACCGCGGCAATGGCCGGTCGCGATGCCGCTCGCGCCCGCGTGACAGCATCGAAGGCAACGTCGGCTTGGTTGGCGGATGTGGACAAGGCAGGCGCAGCGCTTCAGACCCTTGAGGCAACGGTTCAGGCCCAGTCCACCACCCTCAGCATGGCCTATACCGGTGCGGTGCAGTTGCGGCTGAACGGCGCGGCTGTGCCCGCAGACCACCCCATTGCCTTGGACGCCTTGTCCGAGATCGACATCCCGGGCGTCGGCCGCATGACACTGCGGGCGCCGTCCAGTGGACGCGCCGCCAAACACCAACTGGCCACGGCCCAAAGCCGTCTGATCGAGCTTCTGGCCTTGGCCGGGGCCGAGACGCTGGATCAGGCCCGCCAACTGGCCTCTGCGCGACAGGACGCGGCGCGCACTGCCTCTGGCGCCGACGACATGCTCGACCTGCTGGCCCCCGACGGCATCGACGCGCTGCGGCAGGCCTTGGCCGAGGCCGCGTTGGCCGCAAAGTTGGCCGACGACGCCCCCTTGCCCGCGTTGGCCGATCTGGATTCCGCGCTGTCGGAAGCCCTGGCAACCGATACCAACGCACAACAGGCCCATAGCCGTGCGGCAAAGGCCCATGCCGCGGCCCGTGACGTCAGCATTCGCAGTCATGCCGCCGTCGCCGCCGCCGACAAGGCCTTAAACGCAGCCCGTGGCGCGGTGGGGGCCGAAGACAATCGAGAGGCCCGGCGCACGGCCCTGCTGTTGGCCGTCGCCCAAACCGATACAGCCCTATCCGCGGCCAAAGAGGCGGTCGCAGAACTGGCCACCGATGCCCGCGATCTGGCGACCGCAGAGGCCGAATTGACCCGGGCCACCGACGCAATCGACAGCACCGCCGCCCTTCGCGCCAAAACCGACCGGACGCTGGCTGAACTGTCCTCGAAAATCGAAGAGCGGGCTGGAAACGGCATTGAAGAACGGTGCAGCGAACTGGAGGGAAAATTGCTGTCCGCTCAGGCCACCGAATTGGGGCTGGCGCGGCGTGCTGCCGCCCTCACGTGCCTGCGGGATGCCCTGTCCGCACAACGCAATGCCGCGCGCGACACTTATTTCGGACCGGTTCAGGCCGAACTGACTCCACTTCTGTCAATCTTGCACCGCAACGCAACCCTTAGCTTCGACAGCAAGACCTTGCTGCCCTCAGGACTGACCCGCGATCTGGATGATGAAACGCTGGACAATCTGTCCGGCGGCACCCGGGAACAAATCGCGATCCTGACCCGGCTGGCATTTGCCCGCCTGTTCGCCAAACAGGGCCGGCGGATGCCCATCGTGCTGGATGACGCGCTGGTCTATTCCGATGACGACCGGATCATCAAGATGTTCACCGCCCTAACTCGGGTGGCGCAGGATCAGCAGATCTTGGTGTTTTCCTGCCGTCAGCTTGCGTTTCAGGATCTGGGCGGTGCCCGTCCGATGGTCACGGTCAGCGACGCCTGATCCCGCCGCCCACGACCCTCGGGCCATGGGCGGCGGCAACATCAAGTCATGGCGGCCCCGCCGGTTGCACCGTCACCGGCACGAGGCGCGGTCATCGCATCGTGTTCTTGCCGCAACCGTTTCGACGCCATGCCGGGATCTGAGCCCCAGACGGCAATCCAGCGGTAGAACACAGGCGTCAAAAACAGGGTGAACACGGTGGCGAAGCCAAGGCCCCCGACAATCACCCAGCCAACGGCGATACGGGCCTCGGCGCCGGCACCCGACGTCAGGATCAATGGCAAGCCGCCAAACACCGTTGAGACCATCGTCATCATCACGGGTCTGATCCGCAGCCGCAACGCATCCCGGATGGCGCTGTCGATATCCTGACCGGCCTCGCGCAACTGATTGGCGAATTCTACAATCAGAATGCCGTTTTTGGCCATGACGCCGATCAGCATCACCAGTCCGATCTGGCTGTAATAATTCAACGACCCACCGCTAAGGGAAATCGCCAACAGCGCCGCGGCAAGCCCGAACGGCACCGTCAGCATGATCACAACGGCACTGGCAATGCTTTCAAACTGCGCCGCCAGCACAAGGAAGACCACAACAAAGGCCACGCCAAAGACCAGATACATCGACGATTGGCTGTCGCTTAGACTGGCGGCTTCCCCGGTAAACACCAGCCCCATTCCATCCGGCAGCGTCTCGGCTGCAAGCTCGGAAAGCCGCGCCATTGCCGCGCCAAGATCAACCCCCTCGGCAAGGTTCGCCTGCGCCGAAACCGCCAGCGATCCGCCTTGCCGTTCGAGCATCGATTGGTTGACCACTGGCACCAGCGTCGCCGCGGCCGATAGGGGAACATAGGCGCCACTGGGCAGGCGCAACTGGATCGAGTCAAGATCCGAGGGGTCGTCAATGGGGGGACCGCCCGGAACGAGGGTCACATCCGTTTCGATATTGTCGCTGAACACGGTGGCGGCGGTGGTGCCTTGGATCATGGCGCCAACGGTTTTGGTGATTTCCGCATCGGTCAGGCCAAACACCCGCGCCATGTCAGGATCGACCCGCACCTCGAATTGTGCTTGCACGGAATCGTTGGACAATTGCGGATTGAAGAAGGTGTCATCCTGTCCCATCGCCGCCACAAGGGTTGCTGCCGCTTGGGTCATGGCCTGCACATCATTTCCGGTCACCGCAAACTGAAGGCCCTGTCCACCTCCGCGAATGTTCAGGCTGTTGGTTGATCGGGCACTGGCCTGAACGCCGGGCACCATGGTCAATTTCTCGCTGATTTCAGACACGATCTGGGCTTGCGACCGGTCGCGCGCATCCCAGTCGGGAAGCCGCACAATAATGAACGCACTGGTTCCGCCACCAACGCCGATGATGCTTTGGACTGCTGTGACTTCGCCGCTGTCGCGATACGGGGTCAGGATATCCTCGATCAACGCAACCTGCGTATCCAGATAGGCGATCGTGGTGTCCGGAGCGCCCCGCGCTTGAATCAAGAAGAAGCCCCGGTCCTCGGTCGGCGTGATGCTGGAGGACAAGGTCCCGGCGGCCCCGGCAGCGATGATCGCAAAGCCGCCCGCGACGGCCAGCACGATGATCGGCATTCGGATGGCCCGATCCATGACATGATCGAACGCGCGGGCGGCCCAGCTGGGCTTGACCGGCACGGCCGGTCCAGCGCCGGGTTTGCCTGGATCTAAAAACGCCGCCATGACCGGTGCCAATGTCAGCGCGGTGATCGACGACAAGGTAACAGCAAAGGCCAGAACAAAGCCGAACTCGCTGAAGACGCCGCCTGCTTGACCGGGCAGGAAAGAGATCGGGATGAACACCGCCGCGAGGGTGGCTGTGGTCGAGATCACGGCAAAGAAGACCTCGTTCGTACCGGACGCCGCCGCAGCGAACGCCCCCATGCCCTGTTTACGTTTGCGCACGATGTTTTCGATCACCACGATGGAATCGTCGACCACCATGCCGGTGGCCAGCACCAAGGCCAAAAGGCTGATGGTGTTGACGGAGAAATCCATGATCCAGATCGCGGCGACCGTGCCGATCAAGGCCACCGGGATGGTCACTGCGGGGATCAGCGTCGCCCGGGGCGAGCGCAGGAAGGCATAAATCACCGCAACGACGATGATCGTGGCCAGCCCGATCGACATGGCCACCTCGTTGATTGATCCCTCAATAAACGTGCCGTCATCCGAGGTGACGATCAGTTCAATGCCGTCGGGCAGCGCGCCTTGCAACGCTTCCACGGCGACGCCGACATCTTTGGAAATCGACAAGGTGTTGCCGACCGATTGGCGGGTGATGTCAATGCCGACCGCCGACTGGCCGTTGACCCGTGAGACCACGGCGCCATCTTCTGGCAGATGGCGAACGAAGGCCACATCAGACACGCGGGCATTGGCATCAATAGGAACCTGCCCCACCATGGAGGCGGTCACATCGGCATTGCCGACCCGCAGCGCAAGGGTCTGCGACGCGGTCTCTAGCTGGCCAAGCGGCGTGTCGTCGCGCAAGGTGGCCAACGCATCCGAGACATCAAAGATTGTCATGCCCCGGCTCAGCAAGGCAGGCATATCCAGTGTCACCCGAAATTCTTTGGACTGGTCGCCGCGCACGGTGACCTCGGCGATGCCGTCAATGGTCGACAGCGTGTCATAGACCACGCCTTCGGCCAAAAGGGTCAAGTCCTCAAGTGTGGCATCACCGACAAGGGCCAGACGGATGATGGCGTCGGCGTTACTGTCGCTTTTCGTGACCGTCGGATCATCGTCGATTTCGTCGGGAAGATTGCGCAAGGTGCTGGAAATAATCTCGCGCGCTTCATTGGCGGCAACGTCGACATCGGTGCCATCGGACAAATCGATGGTGATCCGGCTGGATCCGGTGGTCGATTCCGACTCCATGTACGAGACGCCATCAAGGGCGCTCAGCGCGTCCTCCAGAACCTGCGTGACCTCACGGTCAACCGTGTCCGGCACCGCCCCGTCATAGGTGGTCCGCACCGACAAAACCGGCTGATCGACATCCGGCATTTCCCGCACATCGACCGAAACCAAAGCGGCCAGACCGGCGATCAGGATCAGAAGGTTGATCACGATGCCCAAGATCGGGCGCGCGACGAAGAGATCGGTCAGCCCCGATGTCCTTTTGATGAGGTGTGGCTTGGTCATGACGGCCCCGTCGACGTGGCTTGCGGTTGGGATTGCGGTTCGGCGCTGGCCGTCGCTGGCGTGGTTCCGGGGCGACGCCCCCCTGCCGGGGCTTTGCTGGTGGTTGCAATACGCGTGCCCGCCCGTAATTTTTGCGCCCCTTCGGAGACGATCATCGCCCCTTCAGGAAGATCGGCGTCCAACCAAACGCTCTCGTCCTGACGGAACAGGATCGTGACCGGGACTTGTTGCGCGACCCCGTCGGCATCGATCCAGACGCTGGACCCGTCACGGGACCACGTAATCGCGGTCGAGGGCAGCATCGGCAATGGTGCGCTTTGCTGGATCAAGCGCACGGCAAAGGTCATCCCCGGCCACAATTGCCCGTCCGCATTGTCGATCTCGGCCTTCACAGTGACACTGCGCGTGACCGGATCAATCCGGCTGTCGAATGAGACGATCTGACCCGCGAACACCCGCCCGGTAAAGGCAGAGGTCGAGGCGAGAACCTCTTTCGCCTCGGCTAGCAAGCCAATCGCCCGCTCGGGCAATTCAAAATTGATGACCAGCGTCTCTGACTGGTCAATGCTGACCACGAAGCTGTCATTGGTCAAGGCATCGCCGACGTCCACATCGCTGAGACCAAGACGGCCAGAGATAGGGGCGCGGATGGAGCGGTCTTCCACCGCGACCTCGGCCAGTTCAACTGCGGCCTCGGCCAGTCGCAGGGCGATGCGGGCTTCCGACAAGGTGACATCGGTGACCGTCGAACTGCCGTTTTGGCGCAGGCGCTCATACCGATCCACGATGTCCTGTGTCTGTTCCAGTTCGGCCTGCGCGATGACCAAGTTCAGGGCCTCGGTCCGCGCGTCGAACCGCACCAATACGTCGCCCTCTTCCACGTCGCGATTGGCCGATAGGTGGGTTTCGATGACGGTGCCTGCCGTGTCCGACCGCACATCGACGCTGTGCCGTGCCGACGCCGTGCCAATCGCATTCAGAATGCTGTCATAGGGCCGCATTTCAAGGGCGGTTGTCACCACGGTCGTGGTTCTGGACCGGCCCCCCCCGGGCCCGCCGCCGGGCCGTCCGCCCGTGGCGACGCCAGATGGGGCTTCGGTGCTGCCTGCCTGCGATCCTGTGCTCAAGGTGCCCGTCTCTGACGTGACCATCGCCAAAAGCGGTGCAGGCACCCCGAAGGTCACCACATAGGCCCCGGCCAAAGTGGCGGTTGCCACGACCAATGTTAACAGTCTGCGCATGCGAAGAGGTGTCCTTGTCAAAGCCTTTGACCCATTGAACGCGGCTGCGGTGGGTTTCCGTCGCGCTGACATCACTTTTTTATTCGGCCGGAATGGCGCCTCCTTTTGCGCGCGGTCACACTTCGACACACAATATTTACAGCCGCCCCGTGAGGCCTTTTCGACAAACCGAGACCTTGGTGCGCACTGTAAGACGTGCGCAGTTCGGATGCGCGAAACATCGCCGATCTTCCACGTTGTCGCGAGTGTCCTCCAATTCTTCAGGAACTTCCGCACCAGCTTGAAGTTGATCCACCACAACATAAGGAGGACCTGAAATGGACCACGTTACGCAAACCAACCTAGTTTCTTCGTCGGACGTCAACGGTACAGAAGTGTTTGGCCGCGACGGTTCCCACATCGGGACCATCGACCATCTGATGATCGATAAGCAGTCCGGGAAAGTTGCTTATGCCGTCATGGGCTTCGGCGGATTCTTGGGCATCGGTGAAGATCATCGCCCGGTGCCGTGGAGCAAGCTGCACTATGACCTCAGCAAGAACGGTTTTGTCACCGACATCACTGAGCAGGATGTAAAGGGCGCGCCGGAACGTCAGGAAAACTGGCATGCCGACCGCGATTGGGAACAACGCACCCACGACCATTACCGGGCCCAGAACTACTGGCTCTGATACGCCCTCGACTGTTCGGGAGCGGCCTTCCACCGAAGGCCGCTCCGCTTCATTTGACCTGTTGAATGGACCAAAAGCTCTTCAATCTGGCATTGCTATTTTAGTGCGCGTCCAGTGCGATTAGACCGCCTGCGCTTTGGGTCTATCCGACGACCCTTCCCCCAGAAATTCTTTCAAAAGGTTGATGTTGCGCGGAAGCCCGCGCACATGGACGCGGTCACTGCCGGGCACGCAAGGTGGCCATGTCGGCAGCGTTCCAGAGGCGACATACTGGATCAACCGCTCCGCCTCTGGCAGGCTGTCATCGATGAAATAATCGGTCCCGGTTGTGCGCAGCGTCAGGGCTTCAGACATTCCCCCTGCGGCGCGGCCAGTCAGGCGGCAGGACGCATGCACCACCACATCGTCTGCATGGCGCACCAGATAGCCAGAGGCGCGGCAGGCTCGGGCGATTTGACGATCCTCCCCACACCGGATCGGTTCAAACCCACCGACCGCATCATAGCACGTGGCACGAAGGGCCAGACTGGCTCCTGCGGCGTCACCGTGCGTGCCGTCAATGTCTGCGCAGCCCGCGGCGTATCGGGAAAAGACCTGTTGGACCAAACGGCGATACTCCCCCTCGCGGGTGGCCGCGACGCGGTCCATCTTGTCCAGAATTGCGGCCTCTTGTGCGATGACGTCGATCCTGCCGCACACCAAGTCGGCGGATTGCAGATGGGCAATGTTGCGCACCACCCAGTTGGGGGTGACGATGCAATCGGCATCCGTGGTCAACAAAAAGCGCAGCCCCGGCATCTGGCGACGGGCATGGGCGCAGCCAATTCGACGGGCCAGACCGACACCTTGATCCGGGGGAAGGTCCACAGTCAGAAGGTCTAAGTCGATCCGGTGCTGCGCCGCGACGCGTTGCGCCACCGCCCCTGTGTCATCGACCGTGTTATTCACCACCAGAACCACACGCACACGGCCTGACATTTGCCCTGCCAAAGCGGTCAAACAGGCTGCGATCCGATCCGCCTCGTCCCGTGCCGGGATGATGATAGCAGTGTCGTTGGTTGTACTCTGCGTCATGCTGAACCTTTCGGCAATCCACGGTCTATGCGGTAACTTTCGGTCTGGCGGCAACATTGAAAACCATGGGTGTCCAGCGCCCCAGTAAACAGAGCAACGGCATCGGCCCCCTGCAAATCATGGCCGGACCGGCCAAGCCATGTGACGCAGATCACCTCTGCCAGAGGCCATTTTCCCGCGATGTCTGACGCCAGGTGTCGAAGGCTTGCCTCATCGAGGAAATACAGGATTTCGGACAAGATCACGAGGTCGAACCGGTCATCGGGCAGGTCGCACGGATAAAATCCGCGCACAAACCGCCCTGTCGGCACGGCCACCCGAGCGGCATCCAAGGCTTTGCCGACCGCATCCATCCCGGTGTATCGAAAGGCGATCTCAGCCATGTGCCGGGCCAGCTGACCGTTGCCGCATCCCAATTCGAACGCGGACTGATACCGGTGCCGGGACAGGGCAGCGCGGGTCGCTTTGAACTTGGCCTGTTCATAGGCGCTATGCTCAAACCCCCACGGATCATGCGAGTTGGCGTAGAGGCCCTGCAAATGGTCTAACCCGACGCCCATCATGGCGTCCTCCAAAACACTTCGTCTTCGGCGACAAATTTTTCGACGAAGGCCGGGCTCATGACGAAGCCATCCGGGTCGTCGGGAATGACGTGCCCAAGCTGTGACTGATGCGCCTGAATGGCGGCATTTTTTTGGGCCTTACGTGGTGCGGCAGCAAGGAACAGAGGCGCGTAGCCGTGGATGGCCCGGTCGAAATCTGGATCGTCCCACCGGCTCCAGACCGGATAGCTGTAGAACGACCACTCTGGACGGCGGGTCCTAAGATGCGCCGCAATCTGCGCGGTTGCCTTGTGGTCCGCGTGATGATCGTCAGAACTTGGCGCAAAGACATGCTGCGCACCCAATGCCGTGATCCGCTCGTCCAGATCCGCTGCGACGGCGGCAAAATCGACCTGATGCAGCCGACTGTCGGGCCATCCCAACCATGTCAGATCATTGGCCGTGCCACCCAATTCTTGGATCGCCCGCGTCAATTCTGCTTTGCGGGTCCGCGCCAGCCGGACTGGGGACCATTGCTCAGATCCGAGATGGCTGGCGCTGCCGTCGGTCATGCAGATCACATGGCCACCCGCACCGGAAAAGGCCTGCGCCAAAAGCGTGCCGCAAGCCAGCGACTCGTCGTCTGGATGCGGTGCCAGCACCACGATCCTGTGCTGGCCATCAAAACCCGCAGGCAGGGATTGTGTCCGCTCGAGGGTCATTCAAAGACCCCCCATAGGGCTGCATCTTGCCCCAACGCGACTTCGGCTGCCCTTTGTAGAAACGCATCCCGCGCCGCCTGCCGCAGATAAACCGACAGGTCACGGGCCCTGCGCCCGGTCTCAGACGTTCCGGTGAAATGGACAAGGCCTAGACTTTGCTCCACTGCGCGGATGGCGTCCAATGCCACCTCTTCGGTGAACAACCGGGCCGAGATCGATGTGCTGACGATCTGATCTGCCGAGCGATCCGGCTCTGATGCGGCGACCGCCGCCCGTTCAACCAGCGCCATACCGGCCCAGACCCGCGTCAGCACGCTCATCAAGCGCGCTTTTTGTGCCTCTGCCTGCATCCGGTCCATGGCCCGCAGTCGGGCGGCGGCGCAGTCAAGCAACCCTGCTGCGGCGCCAATCTGTAATGCGGCGATCCGCCAAACTCCGCCGACAAAGTACGGCTCTTTCAGATAGTCCCCCGGCCCGCCGAGCCATTCACAGCTGGACACCGGCACGCCGGTGAAGTCATAGCGCCCAGACGCGGTTGCTTTCATGCCCAGCATATCCCATGCCGAAGCATCGGCGCGCTGCGTGTCCGATACCTCTACCAGCGCCAACCGGACCTGCGGCCCTGAATTCACCGTGACAATGGCGTGGGTGACCGCGCCAAGGCCCGAGGCAAAGCATTTGCCTCCGCTCAACTGGGTATCACCCGGCCCGGTGGTCAGTGGCGGCTCGCCATCGGCGCCCCAGACACCCAAAAACGCCCCGTTCAGAATCTGGTGGCGAACCGCGCTTTTCAACGGCGACGCCCCGTAAAGGTCAATCAGTTGCACGGCGTTGATGTGCCCTTCCAGCAGCCGCCCCATGCTGAGGTTCGCCGCACCCACCCGCATCAGCGCCCGTGCGGTGCAGTCCGGCGTTAGGGTCCAGGCCCCGGACAGCACGCCCGCCTCGCGCAATAAATCAACCGAGGCGGCGATCGGGCTGTCACCGCGGTCTTCGCCGCGCGCGGCCACGGACAAGGCTTGCAACAAAGACGGTTCCAGCGCGAGATCACTGGGGGGAGGCGCCGGTTGAGATCGAAAACGGGAAAACACTGTCATTGTTTTATACCATCATGTCGTGGTGCTGTGGCGTTTGGGCCGCTGGGTGGCGCAAAAGTCGGGTCCACGCCTGCGCGACGCGGCTCAGGCGAAACTCCGGATTGGTACTGACCTTTGGCGGCGCATCGCGCCACAATGAGATCCGGTCGAGGATCTGGGCCGGATTGCAGCCGTCGATCCGCTGGCCCGCCCCTCCGACGATTTCGTCATTCGCGCCAAGCCCTGCATGCACCAGCACCGGGGTGCCAACGGCGTTCGCCTCGGCCAGCACAAGGCCGAAGGTTTCGGCAAAGGAGGTTTGCGGACAAAACAGGCACAGCGATTTGCGCATCTGGGCCACCAAAGCCGCATGCGACAGCGACCCAAGGAAGGTCACCCCCAGCGGCACCCTACCGACATCCCACCGCAAATACCCGGGATCCGCCACCGCCAGTTTCAGCCTCGGTATGCTGCGGCGCAGTTCGGCGAATTGGCCAAACACCTCGGCCAACCCTTTATGCGGCGAGCTGGCGAATAACAGCCGGTTCGGATCCCGCCGCGTGGCGTCGGCGCACAGATCATCGGCAATGGGATTGTAGATCGCCGTCACCCGGGGGCCACCCGTTTGGCCAAGAAACGCAGTGACGTGCCGAGCGTGGCTATGCGAGACACAAATTACTGTGATCCCGGCCCGCTGTAACGCCGCGCCCATCTTGCGATTGTGGCGGCCCGGAAACACGTGCAGCCACAGGTAAATCGGCGTGTCCGGATAGGCCTTGCGCAGCTTCAATGCCACCTTCCAGCGGTTGATCACCACAATCGTATCAGCAGTCAGACCCTCAAACGCTTCGGCCAAAGGCCGCAGACGTCCCGCATAGGATGTCTGCGGCCAGAACCGTCCATTTTGATACTGCGTGATGTCAAACTGATCGTGCAGCGCCGCGCCGAGACGCAAAATCGTCGCTTCGGTGCCACCCAGCCCCCCACGCGACAGGTCAGGCAGGTCATACCCGGCAGTGCAGCACGGATCGACAAAGGCAATGCGGCCCATCTTTTGTCCCCCCATCACTGCGCCGCCGCCAAGTTGGCGGCATTGGGTACCAAAATATCCGACACGGTTGCGCGGGTTCGCGGGGTGGCGGGGATGCTGCGCGCACCCAACAGACGCGGGTTGCTGACAAACACGACCCCCAGTTCGGCGATATCCATGATCACCGGCGCAACTTTGCCGGTGCGCCGCCACTCTCCGACCTTGTCCCACACCAACTGGCGATCCGCCTTGCGCCGCTCGCTGTCATAGTCTGAGGCCGCCGATTGCGTCAGGCTATCGGGCGACTCGATCTTGGTCAGCAAGCGTTCGGGGATGACCCAGATGATCTCGCCGTTCAGGATCAGCCGGTTGCGAAACTCACGATCCTCTTCGATGCAGTTCTCATATCCACCGAGCCGAGACAGCACCTCTGACCGAAACAAGCCAGAGTTGATATGGGTCCATTCACCCGGCACCTGCGAGCCCATTTGGAGGTTCGGAAAGACATCGTCGAACAGCGATAGATCCCGCCGCACCTCAACCCGGCGTCCGTCCGGCAAGATCAAATCGTGATGGGTCAGCGCCGCCCCCACCTCAAGTCGTTGCCCGGCGGTCTTTCCCGCCAAGGCCCAATTCAGGCAAGCATCGGCCCCAATATCCCGCGATGTCAGTACCCGCACTTGATGCAGAACCTTGTCGCGATGCGGCAAATCATCGGAATCGTGAAAGGTGACCGCATCGCCGGTGGTCAACAGCATCCCAGCGTTCTTGGCCTGCGCCGTGCCAAGGTTGTGCCGAAGCTTGATATAGTTGAATTTGGGGTGGCCGAAAAAGGGCCGAACCGCGACTGCGGTATCATCCGTGCTGGCGTCATCGATGACGGTGACCCGGATATTCCACCAAGATTGGTCCAGTGCAGCGCGGATCGCGTTGGTGATGACATGCGCACGATTATAGGTCGGCAGAATGATATCGACCAAGGGGGACATGGGATCTTGGGTCATGGCACGGCTTTCAATTGCAGTGGAAGGACGGCGTCGCGATAGGCGCGCAGGCGGGTTTCGGTGAAAAGGGCCGCAGGAAGCGGCAGCATCAGGATCACCAGAGCCGCATCCACCAGCAGGTTGCCCGATGGCTGCGCGATCAGAAGGACCAGCGCCGTGCCGAACAGGGTCAGGTGCTCGATTGGAACCCAGCCTTCCCCATGACCACCCGCCCCGGATTTATTGGTCACGACGAAGGACAGCCCCCCGCCCAGCATGGCATCGAACGTGGCTCTGGCAGATTTGGGCGCGAGGGCCAGACGGCAGGCGAGGGCCTGACACATCACCGACCCTGACTGGCCGTCACGCAGACCGCGACCAAAGACACAAAATACAATGTCAAGAAAGCTTAGAAACACCACCCCGGCGGCCAGCACCACAATACTAGACGGGCCCGCTCCGGTCAGCAGCGCCGTCAACATCAGCACTGTCGGGACCAAGGCTAGATTAAACCAGGCGGTCAGTTGCGAGGCGAGGACAAGCCGTTTCGAGATGCTGAGGGTGCTGTTTCGGCTCAGGATCGTCGACAGATGCAGACGCAGAGTCTGAAAGTTGCCACTGCACCAGCGATAACGTTGGGTTTCAAGATCCCTGAAGGATAATGGCAGCAACCCCTGCCCCACCACTTGGTCAATGTACCGGCCCGAAAATCCAGCATTGCACAGGCGCACGCCCATTTCAGCGTCTTCCGTCGTGGTTGCGCCAGACCATCCACCCGCAGCCAGAAGCGCCTGTTTGGATATTACGCATAAGGTGCCGGTCAGCAGTACCGCCTCGGCCCCGTCCGCGACCCGCGCGTTGGAACGGAAATATTCCTCCAATTCGGCATCTACTCCGGCGGCAACACCCTGTGCGCCGGCATAAGATTGCGGGAACTGGACATAATCTGCCCCGGTCCGGGCCAAGGCTTCGGCGGCCGCGGACAGGAAGGTTGGTGCAACGATATAATCGGCGTCGACAGTGACAATGTGGGTGGCGTCGGGCCGAGAATGGGACAGGGCGATGGTCAAGGCCCCGGCTTTTGCCCCTTGAACGTCCATCTGGTGCAGAAATTTAAGACGCGCGTTATAGCCTTGGCAAAAGGCTTCGACTGGCTTCCACAGCGCGGGATCGCGCGTGTTGTTGTCCATGACGATCACTTCATACTGCTGGGCCGGCCAATCTTGCTTAAGCAGCGCCCGCAGGGTTCGGATCACAAGCAACGGTGGCTCGGAATGGGTGGCGACATGAACCGAAAACACAGGTGCGCCCATCGTCTCTGGCATCCGGCGGATTGGCGGCGGTACGCGCGCCGCCACTGGCCTCAAGCCCATCAACAGGACTTGAAGGATGAACACTGCAGCGCAAATCAGCACGCCAGTCATGGGCCATACGACTGCCACGCCCAAACACCCGAACGTTGCCATCAATCCAAGCATCACCGAACACCCCCAAGGCGCTGATCGTAGAAAATTTATCGATAGTGTCGCGCAGTGTCGGCCCGTGCGGGCGACACCGTTACAACCCAATCGCGCGGGTTCGGTTCCCGGAAACGGAGGCTTTTCAGATGTCACAATATCCGGCGTTCTGGACGGGTGGGCGCGAACAGCAGCGCGCGATAAGGGCATCACGCCGCCGATCAACCAAGCCCCTCGTTCCCGCCAGCATCGCAAGAAGGCTGGTCCGGCGTCATTTTGGACATGAGCCTTATGAAAATGCCAAACAATCACAAAATAGGCGATCCCCCGCCCAGTCGACGCAATGTCGGAATTGACATTTTTTCGCACACAGTGCCTTTGGCACCAGCAATGCCGCATAGGAGACCCGCATGCCGCAAGCAGCGACCGCCACGATTTTGACGATCCTAGAAACGAAATTTTCCGCCATTGTCGAGCAATGGCTGGGAACACAGGTCAAGGAAGGCGTCAAACGCTCTGATCTGTTTTCCGATAGCGAAAGCCGGGCGCAGAATGCCGAGTTGCTCAAGGCCTTTGCCAAAGGCGTACGCGCTGGGGTCACCGATGATGACTTTGATCTGGCCGACCCGGCATGGGAAGATCTGCGGGCTGTCCTTGCCGATGTCACCAAGGAACGCGTCAGCCGCGGCGTGACGCCGACGGAAATGGCCACTTTTGTGCTGGCCTTGAAAGTGCCGCTTTTCGCGCAGCTGCAAAAGACCCTGCCCGACAATCCGTCAAGCCTGATTTTCGACGTGCTCATGGTCACCCGTCTGGTTGATGCCTTCGCCATTTACACCAACGAGGTCTTCATCGCTGAGCGCGAGCAGATCATCGAGCGGCAGCGCGAAGAAATGCTTGAACTGTCGACCCCGGTGGTCGAACTTTGGGACCGGGTTCTGACCCTGCCGCTGATTGGCACGCTTGACAGCGCTCGTGCCCAAGAGGTCATGGAAAACCTGCTGGAAACCATCTTGCAACGGCAAGCCGAAGTGGTGATCCTTGATATTACCGGCGTCAGCACCGTCGACACCCAAGTGGCGCAGCACCTGCTGCGGGCCGCTGCGGCGGTGCGCTTGATGGGGGCGGAATGTATCATCAGTGGCATCAGTCCGATGATCGCGCAGACCATGGTTCAGCTTGGCATTGATGTGGGTACCGTTTCGACCCGGTCGAGCATTCGCACCGCTTTGGCCGATGCTCTGGGCAAGGTCGGCTATACGATCCAAAAGAACCGAGACCACTGACATGTCCGGGATCGCGGCCATTCATCTGGTGGAAAATGCGTTGTTGGTGTCCATCCAGGACGACGTTAGCGATGTCGAGATCATCGACCTGCAAGACGCCCTATCGCGTCGGATTGCCGAAGAGAATGTCCGCGGTGTCGTGCTTGATATCAGCGCATTGGAAATCGTTGATACCTTCGTGGGGCGGGTGATTGCGCAACTGGCGGGGATCTCGCGGCTTCTGGACGCCGAGACCTACGTGGTTGGCATGCGCCCAGCGGTGGCCGTCACCTTGGTTGAACTTGGCCTCTATTTGCCGGAAACTCGCACCGCCCTCAGCCTGACCCATGCCTTGTCCCAGTTGCGGCGTGGGTGATCCAACGGATCCCTCTGCGTATGTGGCGGTTCAAAGCATTTCTCTGCAGACCAGCCGCGACGTGGTCATGGCGCGGCAAGCGGTGGCCCGCGCCTTGAAATCGCGCGGGGCTTCGGCGATCAGAACCACCCGCTTCGCCACCGCTGTCAGTGAAATTGCGCGCAACGCGATTGTGCATGGCGGCGGCGGCGAAATCACCATTGGCTTCGATCTTGCCTCGGCCTATCTGATGGTGGAATGTCGCGACAAAGGGCGCGGCATCGCAGATATCCCGCAAGCCATGGTCGATGGCTTCACGACAGCGGGCGGATTGGGGCGCGGGCTGGGCGGTGCGAAACGGTTGGCGGACAGGTTCGAAATCATCACCGAAGCGGGCAAAGGAACGCGTGTCAGGATGGGCGTCAAAGTTTGAAAAAGTGGATCGAAATCGATGACCGCAGCGCCATTGCCGCGTTGCGGCGTTTGGCCCGGCGTTATGCCACCAGCATTGACCTGCCCGAACGACGGCTGGAAGAAATGGCTATCGTCGTCACCGAGGCGGCAACAAACGTGCTGCGCTATGCCGAGCGAGGCCGGGCCCTGATCGAGGTCATTCACGCCCCGGGCGTTGAAAAAATCGTCCTCGTCTTCACCGACCATGGGCCCGGTATCGGGGATATGGACCGGATGTTTCAAGATGGCGAAAGTTCCTCGGGTTCGGCGGGTTTGGGTCTGAGCGCGATCCGTCGGTTGTCGGACACATTCGATATCTTCTCGTCTGCCGCTGACGGAACCACCATCGTCTGTACCTTCGACCGTCAGAATTCCCCGCCCAATGCCGCCGTGCTGGACATTGAAGGCCTGCGGGTCTGCCACCCGGCCGAAAGCGTATGCGGCGACGACTGGATGTTGCGCCAAACGCCCGAAGCGACCGATGTGCTGGTCTGTGACGGCTTGGGACACGGCAGCCGGGCCGCCGAAGCCGCCGCCGAACTGATCCAGGGCGCGACCAATCACGCTGCGGATCCGGCGGCGACAATCACCGCCCTAAGCGCTGATCTGGTCGGACATCGTGGCGCGGTTGCGGCGATGATCCGAATTCATATGGCCGACCTGACCATGGCCTATTCCGCCCTTGGCAACATCGCGACCCTTTGCATCGGCGCGACCGGCATTCGGCGGCTAGCGGTGCGCGATGGCCGGATTGGCGGGCAAGCCACCCATGGGTTTGAAGACACGATACAACTCGCTCCCGGCGATATCCTCATTCTGCACAGCGACGGGCTGAAAACCTTGCGAGACAAGAACTTTGCCCCGGGCCTCCTGGGCCGCAGCCCGCTTTTGATCGCGGCATTCCTGTTAGACCGGGCGTTTCGGGGCCGCGACGATGCAAGTATCGTTGTCGCCCGCCTGAAGGCCGAGCCCCGGTCATGAACACTTCGGTCCTGACATCGGTAAGCCTTGAAGAAAGCGCGGACATCCTGCGCCTGCGCGAAGTCACCATGGCGCTTAGCGAGGCGTTGAAATTCGGCACCTTCGAAAAGACCCGCGCCGTGACCGCAGTGGTCGAACTGGGCCGCAACGCAATCGAGCATGGCAACCGGGGACGCGCCCGATTTTCCTATGGGGTGCTTCGCGGTCGACCCGCGTTAGAGGTCAGTGTCCTTGATCACGGCACCGGCATTCCGCAAGAACGCCTATCAGGCGACACCGCCAATCGGACGGTTCCGGGTCACGGCGCAGGCCTTGGTCTGGGGTTGCGCGGCGTACAGCGAATTGCCGCCCGGTTCGATGTCACCACGGGACAGGACGGCACCCGGATTGATGTGGCGTTTACCTCCTCTCTCGCGTCGTTCGACAGCAAGGCCCTGATTGCCTCGGCGTCCGACGCCCTGTCACGCCTCAACGCAAGCGACCCCGAGGCCGTCTTGACCGAGCAGAACCGCGAATTGATGGATTCTGTCGCCGCACATGATCTATTGATGAAGGAGCTTCACCATCGCACCGGCAACAACCTTGCCCTGATCGTCGCTCTGATCCGGATGAGTAAGGTCCAAGCGGTTGCCGACGAGACCCGGCAGATTCTTGGCGAGTTGGAAACCCGCGTCGGATCACTGGCCAAGGCGCATGAGGTGATGCAACGCGCCACGAATGCGGGGTCTGTGCCGGCGCAAGAATTGCTGGATGACATCGCGCGTAATACAGAAAAAGCGTTCAACACTAGCGGGCTGCGCGTCGTTATTAAAGTTAATTGCCCGTCCTTGCACTTAGATGGCCGGGTCGCGGTCGATATCGGCCTGATTGTGGGCGAATTGATCACCAACGCCTACAAGCATGCCTTCACCGGCCGCAGCGCTGGCGCGATCGCGGTTGATCTGTCCGACGCGCCGAATGGCGAATTGTTCCTGTCGGTGCAAGATGATGGCGTTGGCCTCGCCGATAAAACTGCCCGCCCCGAGCGGTCGAATTCATTGGGCTGGCGGCTGATCCGGGCACTCACGGCCCAGAACCACGGCACTCTCACAGTCGACGGATTAAACGGTTTGGCGGTTCACATTCGGTTTGCGCCATCCAGCTAATGCGCGGCATGGCAACCCTGCTACCCTGTACTCGTAACCTTTGATAGCGGGTGGCACAGTCACCGCTTAAGCGCGCTCATTACATGACCGACCGACAGGCCATGAACTATCGTAGAAATGAGAATGGTCACGCCCACCACCGACCAAAGCTGGGCTTCCCGGGCAAATTCCATATGACTGGTCGCATAGCTGAGATAGTAGACCGATCCGATCCCGCGCACGCCGTAAAAGGCGACGACCTGTCGCTCGCGTCCGTTCAACTCCGTTCCGGTCAACGACAGCCAGCCCACCAGTGGCCGGAGCGCGAAAATAAGCAGGATGGCCAGCCAAACTTCTGACCAACGCAGGTCTTGCAGCAATGCAGGCAGCACCGCCCCGAACGCGATCAGCAACAGCGAAACCAAGGTCTGCTCAATGGACTGACAAAAGTCGTGCAGGCGTCGGTGAAACCGGTGTTGGTTTTCGATCCGGCGCAACACCAACCCCATCACGGCCACGGCGATGAACCCATAGCCTTCGACAAGCTCGGTCGAGCCATAGCACAGCAACACACCTGCTAGCGATACGACCCCACTGGCGGTATTTGCTAGCGCAGAGTCGCGCGGGACCACAAACAGCACCTGGCCAAGAACCCAGCCGCCAGCCGCCCCCATCGCGGTGCCGACTACGATCCGATAGAGGACATCAACCAAAAGCCACTCCATCCCCCAGACGCCGGGGTGCAAGCCCTGCGCGGCGACAAGCAACCCGAGATAGACGAACGGGAAGGCCAGACCGTCGTTCAAACCGGATTCGTTGGTGAGGGTAAAGCGAACGAGCTCTTCCCCGCCTTCGTGTGGCGGCCCGACCTGCACGTCGCTTGCAAGCACCGGGTCAGTTGGGGCCAATACAGCGCCGAGTAGGATCGCCCCGGCGACCGTGAAGCCCGCCCACGTCGCGCCAAGAACCGCGACGCCCGCGATGGTCAATGGCATGGCGATCAACAACAGCCGCGCCGTTGGCACCCATTTATCCCACGGCCCGATCCGATCAATCCTAAGGCCGGCCGCAAACAACGCAACGATCACTGTCAACTCACTGACCAGTTCCCAAGGCCGGGCCATTTCGCGCGGGTCAGGAACGCGGGGCAAATTTGGCACCAGCCAGAATATCAACATGCCAAAGAGGATCAATAAGGGTGGCGCGGCGGGTTTTTCGTTGCTTGCCAAGCGCGGCAACCAATAAGCGGCCACAAGTGCTGCTCCGCTGACGGTGAGCAGGATGTGATACGGCTCGAGACCAAAGAAGGCAGTGATGTCCATGAAACGTCCTGAGTTCAGGGTTGAAGAGCACGGGCGCGGTCCCGATCGATCCTCCGGCAACGGCATAGACGCCATGCATAGTGCTTGGCGTCTATGTCCCGTCTCGGAGCGGCCTAGGGCTCTCTAAAACCACCGGCTGGGCCGGCCCCAAACCCGCGACCTTCTAGGCAGGCCACAGCGCGGCTTCGCGGTCCCAGTATCGAAGGTCCGCACAGCGCTTGATAAACGCTGCGGCCGAGGCTTTATCCGTCAGCGACACGCACCCGTCGTCAAGTTTATCGGTCAGCCCGCACGCCTCCACCAATCGCGCCGACGGGGCCGCCGTCGCGATGAATTTGCAGTGCACAAACGCATCCTTCAGAAAATCCTGCGCTGGCGGCATCGCGGCAACGGCCTTGCTGGTCGCATCGCCCAAGATGATGGCCACAGCATCGAACAACACCGACGGGCCTCCATCGACCTTTTCATCGGCAGGGTGCTTGTCGCCGTTGCTGTCGGTAAAGCCGCCAATCTTTGGCGCAATCAGCTTGATCATGACCCCTTCAGCGGCCGCAGCATCCTTTAGCGCTGTTAGTGTCGCCGCATCGGCACCGTCGCTGGCCAACACGCCAAGCGTGCGCCCGGCAAAGCTGTCGGGGCCGTTTTTCACAATACTTAACGCCGGCGATGGGTCCAGATCAGTCCGCGGTTGTTGCGCCGCTGGCGCGGCCTTTGGCAAGTCCTCAATGCCAAGCCCGTCAGCGACCCCTTCTGCCAAAGTTTGATCGATATTCAACAAGTGGGACACGATGCGCCGCCGAATCCCCAGCATTTCACATTTGGACAGTTCAAAGACCAGTGCCGCTTGGATGTGCTGCTGCTCGACCTCGGTCTGGCTGATATAGAATTGCCGCGCTTGACTGTAATGGTCGGCAAAGCTTTCTGGCCGCAACCGCTGCTTATCGCCCTCGATGGGTTGACGATAACTGACATAGCCCTCTAGCGGATGTTCGCGCGGGCCTTCCTCCCAGCCATTGGGTTCATAATTCACCCGCCCGGCGCGAGCCGAGGTCTGCATGTGGCCGTCCTGCTGATAGTTGTGAACGGGACAACCTTTTGGGCGATTGACCGGAATTTTTGTAAAATTCGGACTGCCAAGCCGCTTGATCTGGGTGTCGAGATAAGAAAAGTTTCGGCCCTGCAACAGCGGATCGTCAGTAAAATCGATGCCGGGCACGACGTTCTGAGTGCAGAATGCCACCTGTTCGGTCTCGGCGAAAAAATTATCGACGTTGCGGTTCAGGGTCATGGTGCCAATGATCTCGGGCTTGATCACTTCCTCGGGGATTAACTTCGTCGGATCCAGCACGTCGAAATCAAAGCTGTCCGCGAACTCCTGATCGAAGGTCTGCACCGCCAGATCCCAGCGAGGGGCATTGCCGGTGTCGATCTCTTCCCACATGATCCGGCGATGCCGGTCGGGATCGGCACCGTTTGTCTTCAGCGCCTCATTCCAGACCTTCGATTGCAGGCCCAGCTTTGGCTTCCAATGAAACTTCACGAAGGTCGATTTCCCCTCGCTGTTGATAAAGCGGAACGTATGGACGCCAAAGCCTTCCATCGTCGAAAATGACCGTGGGATCGCGCGGTCAGACATGGTCCACATCACCATGTGCATCGACTCTGGCGTGAGCGAGATGAAGTCCCAGAAATTATCATGTGCGGACTGGGCTTGGGGAAAACCGGTGTCAGGCTCTGGCTTGACCGCATGGACCAAATCAGGAAACTTCATCGCATCTTGAATAAAGAAAACCGGCATGTTGTTGCCAACCAAATCCCAATTGCCTTGGTTAGTGTAGAATTTCACCGCAAAGCCCCGGACGTCGCGGGCCAAGTCCGCCGAACCCTTCGATCCCGCCACCGTCGAGAACCGGGTAAACACCTCTGTAGTCTTGCCAACCTCTTGAAACGGCGCGGCCATTGTCAGTTCCGGGATCGCCTTGGTGCATTCAAAGACGCCATGTGCGCCATAGCCGCGGGCATGCACGACCCGTTCGGGGATCCGCTCGTGATCGAAATGGAAGATCTTCTCGCGCATCACGAAATCTTCAAGCAGCGCGGGACCAGACGCACCGGCCTTCAGGGTGTTCTGGTTGTCGGAGATTGTCACGCCTTGCGCTGTGGTCAGGCGTTCAGATTGGTTCTCCGCTTGTTGGTGAACTTCACCGCCGTGGCCCTGCTCAGGGAACGGAACATCCGTCGCCGGTTGCGTGGCGCGCTGGGATTTGGAATTGGACGCCGCCTTCTTGGGCTTGGGCGTTTCGGTCTTGGATGTGTCAGGCATGGGACCCTCGTTTGCGAATTGAGTGATCTGGGGTGGTCAAACTGTCTTGCCGCCCTCCGGCGGATCGCGGCCGTCATCGGGTCCGCCGTCATCTGGGACGCCGTCATCTGGATCGGTGGGCGCGTGGCGTAACTTCGCCGGTCCGACTGCGTCATGGATGTAGTAACTTTGCGGCGACGGCGCGGCGCGATCCTTGGGCCCGAGATCGGGTTGCTCCGGTCCGGCGCGGCGGTCCGGCTGCGGGGCGCCGCGCACGCCAATCGGACGTGGCGGCAGATCCTTGCCGGGGTGATCAAATTCATAACTGGGGTTGCCATAGAAATCGGTTGGGCGATTAGGGCGCTTTTGCGGCACCGAAGGATCGTCGTCGGCCATTGCTTTTCTCCCAGCATCGGGCGTTGCGTCGGATTGGATAGTCAACACGCGGCTCGGGCGATGGTTCCACGCGTTTCACAGCATCATGTGCCCCCCCCCAGAGGCCTGACCTCTGGCGGTTCACCCCATATGTGAATTAAGCGGCAGTGCCTTGGCGCGGCCCCAATCAACGCCCGCAGGGGCCCACCGGTGACGGTCTTTTGTCTGCGCAACAGTTCAGATACTTGTGCGTGTCTCTGGACAGACCCCTAGCCTGCCGCAGCATCGGGGCGAGAGTGCTTTACTTTGCATGCGCTCGTCGCCTAATCAGAACCCCAAGCGGCGCTGCGCCGGGATGGGGCTTCGGTGACCAACTTAAACAACCAGTCCGACCAAGGCGCCCCGCTGCCCACCGCCGGGCCTGCGGCAGCAGACGTGCGCGCGCAGTTGGACCGCATCCTGAACAGTGCGGCGCTGAGCGGCAGCCAGCGGCGGCGCGATCTGCTGCGCTATCTTGTCGAAGAGACGCTCGCCGGACGCGGGCATCAAATCAAAGGGTATTCTGTCGCGCTGGCCGTCTTGGGCCGGGACGAGAGTTTCGATCCCGCATCCGATCCCGTTGTCCGGCTTGAGGCCGGGCGCTTGCGCCGGTCGCTCGACACCTATTACGTCGATGTCGGCATGCAGGATCCGGTGCGGATCACGATCCCAAAAGGGGCTTATGTTGCAGATTTCGTCTGGTGGATGCCCGAGACCACGGCCGAGCCAAAGGATCCGTCCCCCACGCCGGTGCCCGCGCCACTAGCCGACCCTGCGCCGCGCACCGAGCCGCCCACAGCACCGGTGCAGGACCTGCCCGAACCTGCCCCACCACCCGCCCGCATCTGGCGCAAACCCAGCACCCGAATTGCAGCCCTAACCCTCATTCTGGGCCTCGGGCTGGCGACGGTCACGTGGCTTTCTCTGCGGGAAGACCCACCGACTTTGGCCGAACCGCACGGCTCTGCGATCATCGTTTTGCCCTTTGAAAAACTGGATGGCAGCGATGATACCAAGCTGCTTGCGAACGCGATCACCCAAGACCTGATCTATGACCTGATGCGCTCGCCCGATTTTCGGCTGTATTCGGCGCAAGACAGTTTTGGACAGGACCCGGACGCCGACCCGGTCACGCTTGGACGCAACATCGGGGTCGCCTTCGTGTTGCGCGGCAGCATCCACACCGGCCCAAGCAGAGTCCGCCTTGTGGCGCAACTGGTCGATGCCACCTCAGGAAGTATCGTCTGGAGCGGCAGTTATGATCGGGTGCCAAGTCCAAACGATCTGTTCAAGCTGCGCAGCGATCTGTCATCGACAGTCGCAACCGTTCTCGGCGAAACTTTTGGTGTGGTGAATGAGGCCACTTTCGATCGGTTGTCCAAGATGGGCACCCCCAGTCTGGACAGTTATTTCTGTGTGCTGCGCGGCTATGAATACCGCCGTACATTCGAGGATGTCTTGTATGAACCGGCCCGAGCCTGCTTGCTGGATGCCGTCGCCAATGACCCCGATTACGCCGACGCTTGGGCGATGCTCGGCTGGATCGAACTCGACGCTGTCCGTCAGGAAATGGTACCGCCTGCCGACAACCCAGCCCGGATGCGTGCGGCCTATGCGTCCGCCGAGCGCGCGCTCAAGCTAGACCCGAACAACATCCGTGGCCTCAGCGCCCTTTCCGCCATCACCTTCTCAACCGGAGAGTTTGCCCAGTCTGAACAGTTCCAACGCCGGGCGCTGGCCTTGAACCCGAACGACCCTGCAACGCTTGCCCAACTTGGCTGGCAACTTTCGGTGCGTGGAAATTGGGACGACGGCATCCCTCTGCTGACCCGAGCGATTGACCGCAGCGCCAACCCGCCCGGATGGTATTTTCACCTGATCGCTGTTCACGCCTATCTCAATGGAAACTATGCCGGGGCCTTGGCGGCTGCGGACCGTTCGGCCAAGTTTGGATCCGCCATAGGTCTGGCACTGGCGGCGATCAGCCATGCAAAGCTTGGCGACAACACTGCGGCCAGCGACGCGTTTGCGGCAATGGCGCAAGCCTGGCCTTTGCTGGCCCGCGATCCCGCCGCCACGCTTCAGAAATTCCATCCGACGGATCAGATTGTCACGGCCATTGTAGAGGGTCTGCAACAGGTCGGCGGGGTTGAACCCTAGCTCCGGGGGCAAAGCACGCGCCTTCAACCTGCGATCCATAAAGCAAGGATGGCCTCCCGCGCAACCAGCAGCAGCGAGGCCCCGAAAAACCGATGATCGACGCCGTGGAGCACCGGGGCGTTCAATCGCATGGCACCGATCCGCCAAGCGCTGTACCAGACCGCCAATGACCTTCTCTTCCGAACTGGACACCCAGCCATGACACACCCCCTTCGCGCGATCCTTTGGGACATGGACGGCACGCTGATCGACAGCGAACCGGCACATGAAGCGGCATTTTTCAGCGCCCTGACCGAAGCAGGGCTCACGGTCCCCGAGGGCCTGCATGCCGAGTTGCTGGGCGCCAGCGGCGATACGGTCTTTGCCGCGCTTCGTAGGACCACAGAGACGGCGATGACACTGACGCAGTGGACCGACCTCAAGCACCGCCACTTCGAACGCCACGCCCGCGCCATCACCCGGCTTGAAACCGCCGCGCTGGCGGAACAACTGGCTGCGCGGGGCGTCCCCATGGCGCTGGTGTCGAATTCCACTGCCGACGAGGTCACCTTTTGCCTGCGCGCAACGGGTCTCGACACGCTGCTGACCACCGTGGTCACCCGCGGCGATGTGGCCAACGGCAAACCAGCCCCGGACGGATATTTGCTTGCCGCGCAAAGACTGGGCGTCGCGCCCGGCGATTGCATTGTGATCGAAGACAGCCGCACCGGCGCCACTGCCGGACATGCGGCGAAAATGCAGGTGATCTATCACCCGCAGGTTCCAGATGCGCGCCCGCTTCCGGGGGCACAATACCTCGCCCCCGGCCTGCCCATTGCCCCGCTGATCGAGGCGTTTCTCGGCACGCCCGCCCTCACTTAAGGGACGCGCGTTTCCTCCGTCGAAGGTGGACCCAGCCTGCCGCCAAGGATGCGGCCGGCTGGGTCTGGCGATGCGGGATGCCCAACACATTTTCGCCTTTGGGTCTGCCAAAGCCTGACGCGCGAGCAGAAGCGACGGCATCTCAGCCGGACGGCCCGGGCAGGTCCATGTCTTTAAGATGGGTGCGCGACTGCAGGTGGGGGCGGCGCAATCCGACAAGTCGCGCAGGCTCACCTCAGGTGAACATCCGGTTCCGTCCTGCTGAACGTCTTGGCTCTATCGGGATTTGCGCTGCAATGGCATAGTTGATGCAGCCAAGGAAGGAACATGCCATGAGCTGGAACCCTGCACTCACCCCCGGTTGCCCTGACGACATCGGCGTTGACGCCATTGAGACCTTGATCATCCCACGTGCCCGCGACCTTGGCGGGTTCGAGGTGAAGCGCGCGCTGCCCGCCCCCAAGCGACAGATGGTGGGGCCGTTTATATTCTTTGATCAGGCCGGTCCGGCCGAATTTCTGACCGGACAGGGCATTGACGTGCGGCCACACCCCCATATCGGGCTGGGCACGGTGACCTACCTCTATCAGGGGGACTTTCACCATCGCGACAGCATTGGCACGGATCAGATCATCCGACCCGGAGCGCTGAACTGGATGGTGGCCGGCAAGGGGGTGTCTCATTCCGAACGCACGTCCGAGGCGGGGCGGCGCGGCCCGCACGGCCTGTTCGGCATCCAGACTTGGCTGGCCTTGCCGGACGGCATCGAAGACATGGAACCGATGTTCGAACACCACGCCAAGGACGCACTACCTGAAATTGAGGCCGACGGGGTCAATGCCCGCTTGATCCTTGGCACCGCCTATGGCGAGACCGCGCCGGCGACACTGTTTTCAGAGACATTCTATCTGGATGTTGTGCTGGCCGCGGGCGCACGGATGCCGCTGCCCGATGATCACGAGGACCGCGGCCTGTACATCACCCAAGGCTCGGTTTCGATCGCCGGACAGGAGTTCGGCGCGGGACAGATGATGGTGTTCCGCCCCGGTGACAAAATTACCGTCGCCGCCGGAGATCAGGGCGCCCGCCTGATGGCCCTTGGCGGCGCCACATTGAACGGCCCCCGGCATATCTGGTGGAATTTTGTCGCGTCCAGCAAAGAGAAGATCGAGGCCGCCAAAGACGACTGGCGCGCCGGACGTTGGGGGACCGGCCTGTTCGATCTGCCCGTGGATGATCGAGACGACTTCATCCCTCTCCCCGGCTGATGGTTTATGAGGCTGGCACCACCACAGCCCCCATCGGGTCAGGCGCCAACGATAAACCCAAGATCGTGCGACAGCTTGGCCGTGAACGCGCACAGGGCGGCAACCACAGGACCATCGCTGCGCACATCGACCAATGCCCGCGGGCCGATTGCGGCAATACACAGCTGAACCCGGCCTGTGTAATCGTAAACCGGCGCTGAAATCGCCGTGATCCCGGGGACCGGCATGTCGATCGTCACCGCATAGCCTTGGTGCTTGGCCAAGGCGGTTTCCTGCACAAAGGTGTCGCGGTCGACCCGGAACCAATCCTGCCGCCCGCCTGTCTCTTGGCTGGCAAATTCTGCTTCAATCAGATCAGAGGTCATCGAGGCCGGTAAAAGTGCGGAAAACAGAATGCCAGTGGCGGTCATCGTCATGTAATAAACGCCGCCGACACGGATATTGAAATGCAAAATATCCATGTGTTCCTGAATATAAACAATGGTCGGCCCGTGCGGCGCGAACACCGCGACCGAGATATTCAGCCCAAGGGCCTGCGACAGGGCCGCAACCCGCGGGATCGCCTCTCGGACCGGGTTCAGATGGCGCAAGCGCACCAATCCGATCTCAAGCGCGAAGGGACCAAGCTGATAGCTGCCATCGGGCGTCTGTTCCACCAGACCGGTGTTGCGCAGGCTGACGAGATAGGGATGCAGGCGTCCCGCCGATAGACCGGCCAATCCGGCCAGTTCCGTCAGTTTGATCGCCCGTCCATGCCGGGATAGCGCCTGCAGGATGGCGCCACCCGTCTCGACCGAGCCGATCCCGCGCGACACTTTTTCTGGCTTATCGGATGGCATTAGCTCGTTTCGATTTGCGTTTCTGAAATGCGCACCAGCGGTTTCAGCGCGGTCCGGCACAGCGCATGCAGATAGCATGCTCGTTCTGCCAAGTCGATCAATTCAACCACCTGTTCGGGGCTAGCCGTGTCCGATTCCACGAAAATATGGGTTTCTACCGGGGCAAACGTGGCAGGCTGGCCTGTCCCCGAGGATGCGCCGCCTTGGCCGAACCGCGTGTCCTGAACCAAGCGGACAGAGTTGAGATCGACATCAAGTAAACCGGCAAGGATCTCAAGCTGCGTCATGAAGCAAAATCCGATCCCAGCGGACACATAAGACGCAGCATCAGGCGCGTCGGCCCCGCCGGCAAGGAACCGCCATCCACTGCCACAGGGCGCACGCAATTCTTGATACAGGTCAAGCGGCGCGTCCGGCACCACCATTCCGCCCGCCGAGACGTGCAAGGGGTGGCCGGTTGTGGACGCCCGCGACCAATTGCCGGCGGTCAGAATGTGCGACACCGGGCGCCCGGCCCCCTGCGCCTCACAAATCGGGCGCGGGTCTGCGACCGGCGCAGACACCGGCGCCGGGTGCGACAGCGCCAAAGGACGCTGGTTCAGATAGCCGCGAAACTGTCCCTGCCATTGCTCGCGCACCGCCCCCGCGACCGAGGCGACATGAACCGCGTCACTGACCAATGCCATCAGGCTGGCGTTGTCCAAAGTCTGGCCGGTGTTCTGGCCCGGCGTGACCGTGACGGTAAACGGCAAGGCACCGCCATGCATGGTCTTGTCGCGCATTTTCCCGTCAACGGAATAGAAATTGTCGACGCTGATCCCGAACCGGCCCAGATCAATTCCACGCAGCCGGGCCAATGCCTGAATTTCTTCGGCGAACGACAGGGCAAACCCGACCGACAAAAAGCCCAAAGGCGGCGGTGCGGCGTCCCATCCGTGCAGGTTCGGGCCTTCGTCACTGGCCATCCGCCACGCGCGCCCGGTGGCCGCATTCGACAGCACCCCGACCTTTTGAAACCCCGATACCGACCACGCCACCATCCGGCACGCGCCACTATCGGTCAACGCGGACACTTGGTTTGCGGGTGCGTCAACGGCATCGAATACCAGCCCCTGTGCTTCTGATCCCAAGACGTTCACTGCATTCCGCCAGACCATGACTTCCCTCCTCAACGCTGCAACAACGTACCGCCATGCAGTACACTTGATCCGTATTACGGTTTTTCTTGATTTTTTGCAATTAGCAAAATAGTCTGCTCCATACTAACATGGGAGGAGAAACAGAATGACACGCGCGGTATTTACAGCGACGTTATCCTTGGCCCTTGCCAGCTTCACGGCAGTGGCGGCGCAAGAAACAATCCGGCTTACGACCGTTTCCGGCTATCCAACAACGGCCACATGGGTCGGCAAGTTCGAAGAGATATTCGTGCCTGAGGTTGACAAAAATCTCGCCGAAACAGGCAACTACAAGATCGACTGGACCTATGGATGGGGCGGCGCGATCGTCTCACCGAAAGGCGAGCTTGAAGCAATCGAAAGCGGGCTAGCCGATATTGGCGTGGTCCAGACTGTGTTCCACCCCGACCGCCTGCGGGTATATGACATTGCCTATGCAACGCCGTTTGTGTCGACCGATATTGACCTGATTTCCGCCACCGTGAACGATCTGGCGCAAACCTTTCCCGCGATGCAGCAGGTGTGGGCCGACAACAACCAACACATGCTGACCAGTCTGGCGGCGGTCGATAACTATCAGATTTTCCTCAAGGGCGACTATACCGGAACGGAAAGCCTTGCCGGGCTGAAGCTGGGCGGGGCCGGTATGAACCTGCGCTATGTTGAAAGTGTTGGCGCAATCGGCGTGTCCTCGACGCTGGCCGATTTCTATAATGGCATCGCAACCGGGATCTTTGACGGCACAATCGTCTGGGCGACTGCGGCTGAATCCTTCAAGATCTATGAAGCCGCGCCAACCGTGGTCAAAGTGGACTTCGGCGGCGTCAACTCCATGGCGCTGACGATGAACCTGCAAATGTGGGACGGCCTGCCCGAAGAAGTCCAGACCGCGATGAACGCCGCGGCAGAGGTTTATCGCAAGGGGCTGGCGAATTATTCGATGGCCGAAGCCGAGCGGGCGCTGGATGCAATCGACGCGGCGGGTGCAACGATCATCAACGTGTCCGACGACGACCGTGCGGCATGGGCGCGGGGCATGGACAACATCGCGCAGGAATGGGCCGAAGAAGTGACGGCCACCGGTGCGCCGGGTGGTGAGATCCTTGCAGCCTATATCGCCGCGATGCGCGCCGCAGACCAGCCGGTCTTGCGCGATTGGGCAGCCCAATAGCAACGGCGGCACCGCCGGGCGGTGCCGGAACCCGGAGTTTGAAATGATCCTGACCTATGCGAACAGGATCTGCGCAGCGGCTGGCACTACGCTGGTCGTCGCCCAGATGCTCTTGATTTGTAGCGACATCTTCATGCGAAGCGCCTTTTCAGCCCCGATTGCTGGTGTGCCTGAATTGGTCGAACTGGCAATTGTGGGGTTGGTGTTTCTGCAAATCCCCAACGCCATCAAAACCGAGGCCTTCATCCGATCTGACGGCTTGTTCTACAGCCTCGCGGCACGCAACCCGATGCTGGGGCGTATCATCGACACCGCCTTTTCATTGGTGGGCGCGGCGGTGATGGCGGTGATTGCTTATGGCATGTGGTTCAAGTTCACCAACGCGGTGGACCGCAACCTGTTCACCGGCAATCCCGGCCTGTTCACCGCCCCGATCTGGCCCGCGCTGCTGTGCATCGTCGTGGGCGCGGTGCTTGGATGTCTCAACTACCTTGCCCGCAGCTATGCGGCGGCGCTCGGACAGACTTTACTCATTGCGGAGACCACTGATGAGCGGACTTGAACTTGGTTCCATTTCCCTGATCGTGATGATCGCATTGATCTATCTGGGGATGCATGTCGCGATCGCATTGGCCTCGGTGTCGTTCGTTGCCTTGTGGTTTTACAAAGGGAATGTGTTGGTGGCCCTGTCGCTGTCCACGCTGGTCACGAAGGATGCGATTGCGTCCTATTCCTTTGGGGTGGTGCCGCTGTTCGTGCTGATGGGAATGTTCGTCAACGAGGCGGGATTGGGCAAAGACATCTACACAGTCGCCAATTCTGCGTTCCGAAAACTGAATGGCGGATTGGGCATTGCCACCGTCGCCGCAAATGCCGTCTTCGCGGCGATTACCGGCATCTCGATTGCCTCGGCCGCGATTTTCACCCGGATCGCCGTGCCAGAGATGATGCGCTATGGGCATACAGCCAAATTCTCCGTGGGCGTGGTGGCCGGGTCGTCGGTCTTAGGCATGTTGATCCCGCCCTCGGTGTTGCTGATCGTTTACGGCTTGATCGCCGAAGTTTCGATTGCCGATATGTTCACCGCCGGAATACTGCCCGGGATCGTGTTGGCCATTCTCTACTGCGTGCTGATCTTGGCCTTGTGCCGCTTCGCCCCCGGCTTCACCGGCCGCGCCGTCGTTCCCGATGATGCGGTGGGCTTGGGGCTTATAAAATCCCTCACATTGCTGGCGCCAACCGTGGTGCTGATCACGCTGGTTCTGGGCGGAATTTACGGCGGCGTCTTTACCCCAACCGAAGCCGGTGCAGCGGGCGCATTCGCTGCCATGGTGATTGCGGCGGTCAAAGGCAAACTGTCGTGGCCCGTACTGTGGCGCCTGGCCTCAGATACTGGCCGGATCACCGCGTCGATCCTGTTCTTGATCATTGCGGCCAGCATGTATTCCAGAATGTTAGGCGTGCTTGGCATCCCGTCTTTGCTCGCCCAAGAGCTGACCGGGATGGAGGCCAGCTTTACCATGGTGCTGCTGATCTACGTCGCCTTGATGATCTTCCTCGGCACCATTTTGGATTCCACATCGATCATTCTGCTGCTGGTTCCGTTGTTCATCCCGGCGTTCCTCAGCTACGATGTCAATCTGGTCTGGCTGGGAATTGTGACGGTGCTCGGGGTTGAAATCGGTCTGTTGACCCCGCCCCTTGGCATCGCCTGTTTCGTGATCAAAGGCTCGCTCGAAGATCGGACGATCGGACTGAAGACAATCTTCCTTGGCGCCCTGCCCTTCGCCTTGACCATGGGCGTCGCCTTGTTGACGGTGATTTTATTCCCGTCCCTGACATTTTCAAATTGAAGGTAAAACCGATGCTTAAGCTGTACCATGCCGGAAATTCCGTGTGTTCTATCAAGGCACGTCTGGCCCTTGAGGAAGCCGAGCTGCCTTGGGAAGGTGTCGAACTGAACCTTGGCCGCGGCGACCAGCATGACCCCGAATACATGACGCTCAATCGCGCCGGGGTCGTGCCAACCTTGATCGATGCGGGCCGCGTCCTTGTCGAATCCAGCATCATCATCGATTATGTGGCCGGGCAAAGTGCCGGACCAAGTCTGATCCCGTCCGATCCCTATCGGGCCGCCCGCGCCCGTCAGTGGTGCCTGCGAGGCCTAGCCATGCACGCGGCAGCCAATACTGTCAGTTTCGCTTCATTTGGTCGTCTGCCGATGTTGGCGAAAACGCCAGCAGACCGCGACGCCATTTATGCCAGAATGCCCGATCCCGACGCGGCGGCGAAACGGCGCGATCTGGTCGATAACGGTGTCAACTCACCCCGGGTTGGTGCCGCGCTGGCCATCCTACGCCAGATGGCAGAAGATATCGAAGCTGAACTGACGGAAACCAAAGGCCCGTGGTTGGCCGGTGAACAGTACTCATTGGCGGACATCGCTGTCGCGGCCTATGTGTACCGCACCCAATGTGTTGGCTTGTCGCAACTGTGGACCGACACCTGCCCCAACATGACCCAGTGGTGGGCGGCGCTCACGGCGCGTCCGGCATGGCTGCGGGCCACCGAGCCTTGGCTGAATGACGACCAATTGGCGGTGATGGATCTGGAAGGTCGCAAGGCATTTGCCCCGATCTTGGCGGCCTGACAAAAGCCGCAGTCCAATGATGCGCGAGGCACACACTCAGGGGGAACCAGTTTCCCCTGTACCGCGTTTCTTCAGAGCCTTGACGTGGTTCAGAAAGATGACCCGATGCGTTTAATACCTTTTGCTGCTCTGCTGACTGCAGGATTTCTGTCGGCTTGTGCCGCATTTCAGTCGCCGCCCGTCTCAAATACCACGGTTCCAGAGCCTCGCACCCCCGTCGATTTGGATCGTTATCTTGGGGCGTGGTACGAACAGGCCCGGTTCGATCATTCGTTCGAGCGCGGCTGTTCGGATGTGTCCGCAGAATACGCGTTGCGCGACGATGGCAAAATCTCGGTCCTGAACAGCTGCGTCAAAGACGGAAAACCAAAGGTTACTGAAGGTGTCGCCACGCTGGCCGATCCGGGCGACAGTACCAAGCTTAAGGTCAGTTTCTTTGGCCCGTTCAAAGGCGATTACTGGATTTTGGATCACGCCGAGGACTATGCGTGGTCGATCGTTGGCGAGCCGAGTGGGCGTTATCTGTGGATTTTGACACGGGATAAAGTGATCAGCCCCGAGACCTTCGACGCGCTGGCAGCACGTGCGCAGGGCATGGGCTATTCCCTTGAAGGATTGATCCGGGTCGATCAATCCGGCCCTGTGCGTGAGTGATCAGGCGGAAAATACGCGGCGGTTAATCCAGCCGGACGGCAGCCTGTTCACGTGCGAGATCCCTCAACCGGCATATATCACGCCCCCCATCTGGTCCCAGGTGGGGGGCGTTTTCTGTTTGAGGCAGGCCTTGGCCAGGCCGGTCGTTGGTCAGACCGGCGCGACCAAAGCGGCCTGCTCTCGCAACGCGGTGCGTTTGAAGAACATGTAATACAGCACAGGCGCTGCGATCATGGTCAGGATTGAGGCAAACGCCAACCCGCCCATGATCGTCGCCGCCATGGACTGAAAAAACGCATCCGACAACAACGGCAGCATCCCCAGAATTGTCGTTGCCGCCGCCAAGAACACTGGCCGCAGCCGCGAGGTCGAGGCAGAAACGATGGCTTCTTCGAACGGCATGTCCGGGTTTGCCTCACGCGTTAGATCGATTTCTTCAACCAGCACGATCCCGTTCTTGATCAGCATGCCCGACAAGGACAGCAGCCCCAGAAGCGCGGTGAAGGTAAACGGCAATCCCGCCCCCAACAGCGCAAGGCTGACCCCGTTGACCGACATCGGCACCAAAAGCCAGATGATGATCGGTTGGCGCAGCGCGTTGAACAGCAGGACTGAAATCAGGACCATGATAATCAGGCTAAGCGGCAATTGCTTGCCCAGTGATGCTTGCGCATCGGACGAGCTTTCATATTCACCCCCCCACGCCATGGCATACCCTTCGGGAATGTCCATCGCTTCAATTGTGGCTTGTACCTCGGCCAGAACCTCGGTCGCGGTCACGCCCCGGGGAATATCGGCGCCGACCGTGATTACATTGGCCCGATCCCGCCGCAGCAACAGCGTGTCCTGCGCTTCAAACCGGAACCCATCGGTGACCTGTTCCATCGGCACAAAGCTGTCGCCGCTTTCGGAATAGATCACATGGTCGATCAAAGAGACCCCCGCGTCCGGCGCTGTGCGCAACACGATGGGGATCTGACGGTCGCCTTCACGGAACACCCCGGCTACCGTGCCATCGGTAGCGAACTGCAACGTTTCCGTAATTTGGCTGCGGGAGATGCCCGCCTCTTGGGCCCGGTCATCGGCATAATTTGGGCGCAGCACCAATTCCTTCTCGCGCCAATCCAGACGCGGCGCGATGATATTCGGCGATGCGGCGCGCATCCGTTCGACCGCCTCATCCGACAGATCCCGCAACACGGCCGGGTCAGGCCCAGAAAAGCGCACTTCAATCGGCGCGCCGCCACCAGGACCAAAGGCCAAGCGCTTGGCGCGGAATTCGCCCTGCGGCACGGCTTGTTCCGCGAAGGCCTCAAGTGCGTTCATTTCCCCCTCCATGACATCAAGCGACGCCACGCGGACGATCAGATGGCCATAGCTGGGATTGGGATCTTCGCTTTCATAGGTCAACATGAAGCGGGACGCACCCATGCCGGAATATGAGGTGACGGACACCACGTCGTCCCGGTCGACCAGCCAGTCCTCCAAGACCTTCAGGTCCGCGGATGTCTGATGAATGCCCGCGCCTTGTGGCAATTTGTAATTGACGAAATACAAGGGCGTATTGCTGTCGGGAAAGAACTGCTGCTTGATTTGGCCGAACAGACCATAACACACCACAGTGGTGCCGACCAACAACGCCAACACCAGCCAGCGCAGGCGCAGACTGACCCGCAAAACCCCGGCATAGGCCCGGAAAATCGCCCCATCATAGCCGCCGCTGCCACCATCCGCGCCTTGGCGAAAGAAATAGTGGCCCAGAAGCGGGGTCACGGTGATGGCCAACACCCAAGATAGCAGCAACGAGATGGCGATCACCGCAAAGAGCGAGAATAAAAACTCGCCCGTGGCATCCGGGCTAAGCCCGATCCCGGCAAAGGCCATGATGCCGATCACCGTCGCGCCAAGCAACGGAATCTGGGTCTTGCTGGCGGCATCCGTGGCCGCGTTGCGGGAGTTTTGGCCGCGCTGCATGTTGATCTGCATGCCCTCGGCCACCACGATGGCGTTGTCGACCAGCATCCCCATCGCAATGATCAGTGCGCCGAGCGAGATGCGCTCCATTTCAATCGATCCCAGCGCCATGAAGAACAGGGTGCCGACCACGGTAAGCAACAGCGTCGCGCCAACCACAACCGACGCGCGCCAGCCCATAAAGATCGCCAGAACCACGATCACGATGCTGACTGACATGGCAAGATTGACCAGAAAGGCGTTCGACGCCTCTTCGACCACCACATGCTGCTGATAGATCGGCGCGATGGTCACACCCAGTGGGATGGACGCCTTGAGGGTGTCGATCCGCGCGTCAACCGCATGGCCCACTTCGACGATGTTCTCGGTAGACAACCCGGCAACCCCAAGGCTGAAGGCTTCGACGCCGTCATGGCGCAGGATCAGGTTCGGGTTGGCTTCGCGGCCGCGATAGACATGCGCAAAATCCGCCAGATTCACAACCTGTCCGCCCACGCCCACCGACAGTGCCGCAATCGAAGACACGCTGTCCGATCCGTCGGGGCGCTGGATCAGCGTCCGGCCCGCCACCCCTTGGATAGACCCGCCGTCGACGATTTCGTCAGCGCTGGCCAATGCGCCTTGCATCACTTGCGGCGAAATTCCCAAGGATGTGGACAGGGCCAGATCAGGCTCGACAAAGATGCGTTCGTTCGGCGCGCCCGAAATCACGGCATCGGCCACCCCATCGACCAGCAACACTTCGCGGCGCAGGAAACTGGCCAGATCGTTGATTTCCCGGTCGCTGAACCCCGGCGCGGTCACTGCATAATAAAGACCGTAAACATCGCCGAAACCGTCATTGACATAAGGGACGGTGGCGCCACTTGGCAGTTCGGCTTCGCTGACCCGGTTGCGCAGCTTGGTCCAGATCTCGGGCAATTCTGTCCCGTCGAATTCATCCTGCATCTCGACGGTCATCCACGACAGCCCGGGCTGGTTCGTGGTCTCGATCCGCTTCACCTCGCCCATCTTTTGGATGACGGATTCCAGCGGTTCGGATACTTCTGTTGCGACCTCTTCGGCCGATGCGCCGGGGTATTGGGTGACCACCACCGCCACTTTGATGGTAAAGGCCGGGTCTTCCAGCCGCCCCAACGATGAAAATCCCCAGATGCCGCCAAGCAGACAGGTGAGGATCACAATCCAAGTGTAAATTGGCCTGTTAATGGAAAAACGTGCGATATCCATGAGAGGCCCTTTAATTTCCAAAGCCGGTAAAGCGGCGCACATCGGCGCCATCGGTCAAGGCAGCGGCGCCGACAGCCACGTATTCCTGGCCCATCTCTAGGCCTGAGACGACCTCGATCGTGCCGCGGTCGGTCGCGGCGATCGTGACCTGCGTTTGCGTCACCTGCCCCTGATCCGCGCCTGCGGGCGAAAACACCATGACATACGTGGTGCCGTCATTGCCGGTCACAATGGCCGATGCCGGCACCTCGATCCGCGGCGTCCCGGTTTGCAACGTTGCCGTCACTTTCGCGGATGAGCCGGGCAGCACTGTCAGATCATCGGGCGGAGCCATGCCTAGCGTGATCGAATAGGTCTGACCCACAGCCGCAGTTTCTGCGTTAAATTCACGCATTTCAAGGCGATAGCGGTTCGGGTTTCCGGGAAAATCGGCGTAAATCTCTACATTCGGATTGCGGCCGGCCTGTTGAAACAAGGTTTCCGGCACATCGATTTCGACCCTGAGATCGGACATGTCATGCAGGCGCACCACCGGCGTTCCCGCATCAATGGACGAATAGTTCGGAACCAGCCGCGAGGCGACCAACGCATCAAATGGCGCGTTGAGCGTGGCCTGCCCCAAGGCCCGTTCGGCGTTGCGTAGCGCGACCTGCACGAGGGCAACCTCTGTCTCGGTGTCTTGGATTGTGGTCGCGCTGACGGCGCTGCCAGCAAGCTGGCGATACCGGTCTAAAGTGCGGACCTCTTGCTGGCTGCGTGCGCGCGCCTCTTCCACTGACAATTCAAACGGTTCTTGGTCCAGTTTCGCCACCAGCGCCCCAGCGGGCACGAGTGCGCCTTCCTCAAGCGGAAATTCGACAATCTGGCCCGCCACTTGAAACGCCAAGTCTACCGTCTCGCGCGCGACCACGTGGCCAAAGAACACCCGTGTCAGACCAGAGCCATTGGCAGCCGCTTCTTCAATCTTAACGATCGGAGTTTGGGCCACACCCGGCTGCGGTATCGCTGTCAAGAGGGCCAAAACCCCCGCCAGAATTGCGATCTGAACACGTGTCACTTTGTAAAACTCCTATCATGCTGCGGCGCAAAGCTGTGCGAACCCCACTTAACAGGTCCGACCGCGGGAGGGACACCTATGGCGCAGGTGCCGCCACGTCTTGACATTTAAGGACAAATAATTGTCATTTAAGGACATGACCGATGTGATCCGCGCTGCCGCACTGAAAGGCTACCGAGACGTCATGCAAGAGCTTGTCGGGTCCCCCGCCCGCCTGCTTGTCGAGTTCGGGATCGACCCTAACCTTCTAGATGACGATGACGCGCTGTTGCCGATGGATGCGGTCTGCGGCCTGCTTGAGGCCAGCAGCGCGCACGCCCAATGCCCCGACCTTGGCTTGCGCATCGCTCGGCATCAGGACTTAGATGTTTTGGGCATCCTCGGCCTTGTGGTGCAAAATGCAAACTCGCCCGCCGAAGCCACCGAAATTGTCACCCGGTTCATCTTCTTGCAAGGCACCGCCCTCAGGATGCAAGTGCTGGCGCCCGGCACGTTGATGCCAGAGGCGTTGTCGATCACCCTCGCCATCGACGGCATTGCGCACTCACGTCAACGCCAAGCCATCGAATTGATGCTGGGCATGACGTTTCAGATCGGTCGGCGGCATGACCCGTTGAGGGATAAAGTGAAAGCAGTGTCCCTGCCGCACAGCCTTGGCGCAGACGCCGCACGCCATCACGCGTTTTTCGGGGTGCCCGTACTAGAGAACCAGCCTATCGCCGCCCTTCATCTGGATGGCCGGGCCTGGCAGGATCCGGTCCCCGGCGCCAATCTGCGCTTTCGGCACATGATCGAAGACCACCTCGAACGCCGAATGCCCGCGCCCACCCAACGATTGTCTGACCGCGTGCGCGGTGCCTTGCGCACCTTGATCGGAACACCGCAAGCATCCCGCGACGACATTGCCCGAGTCTTGGCCATCCATCCGCGCACCCTGCACCGGCAATTGCGGGCTGAAAACACCAGCTTTCAAATCATCAAAGACACGATGCGGCAGGAATTGGCGTTGAAATATCTGGCGGAAACCGAAGTGACCTTGGACCAACTGACGGCCTTGCTTGGCTTTCCAGAACAATCAGCTTTTTCCCGTGCCTGTCGAAAATGGTTCGGCGCCCCCCCCGGCGCCGTGAGAAGACACCATCGCACCCGGCCCTGAATGGAATCAAAGCCCGGAATGGACAGATGACGAGCGGTGGGATGGCCCGACCATCCCTATATTCGGGCGTCGTCATGGATAGAAACTTCCGCAGGTGCAGGCTACAAGCCCGACGACACCACTTTGGAGCCTTTGATGAAAATCCTTTCTGTGACCCTGCTATTGTTGGCCGGACATCCTGCTGCCGCTGACACCCTGTATTTCTCGGCCATTCCCGATGACGATGAAACCCGCCTCGTCGAGCGGTTCGGTGCCGTCGCGGAGTATTTGGAAGCGGAACTTGGCGTCGATGTCGAATACCTGCCGATGAAAAGCTATGCCGCCGCCGTCATGGCCTTCCGCAACGGCCAGATCCAGTTGGGATGGTTCGGCGGCTTGTCCGGCGTGCAAGCGCGCAATGCGGTTCCGGGATCGCGGGCCATTGCCCAAGGGGCCGAAGATGCCGCCTTCGTGACCTACTTCATTGCCAATGCCGAAGCCGGGATCACCCCGGACGACGCGTTCCCTGACTTGTCCGGGCACAGCTTTACCTTCGGCGCGCAAACCTCAACCTCGGGCCGGTTGATGCCAGAGTTTTGGATCCGCGAAGAAACCGGAGCCGCGCCAGAGGTACTGTTCTCGGATGTGGGCTATTCTGGGGATCATGGCCAGACGCTGCGCCTCGTCGCCTCAGGGGCCTATGACATCGGCGCGCTGAATTACACGGTCTATGATCAAGCCGTAGCCGACGGTGCCGCCGAGGTCGATCAGACGGTCGTGATCTGGAAGACCCCGGCCTATCCGGATTATAACTGGACCATCCGCGGCGACATTGATGCCACTTTTGGCGCGGGCTTCGGGGATCGGGTCCAAGCGGCATTGATCGACATGACCGATGAGGCGCTGCTGGCGTCGTTTCCGCGGTCCGGGTTCATTCCGGCAACCAACGCCTTGTATCAGCCGATCGAAGATACGGCGCGTGCGCTCGATATCATCGAGTGATGGCCGCGCCATTGGTTTCCTTTGATGGCGAAACCCTCGGGTGGGACGGTCACGCCGTCCTGCCCTCGCTGACGCTGCGCATCTCGCGGGGCGAACGCATCGCGCTTCTGGGACGAAGCGGCGCCGGGAAAAGCACTCTGCTTGGGGCGGTGCGCGACCGGATCACTGCCGAGCGCACTGCGTTGGTGCCGCAAAACCACGGATTGGTGGATCCGCTGTCGGTGTTCCATAACGTCTGGATGGGACGTCTGGACGATTTTAGCACAGCGCGGAACTTGCGGACATTGGTGTGGCCATCCAAGCAGGAACGGGCCGAAGTTGACGCCGTCCTGTCCCAAACAGGACTAAGCGGTCTGGACCGGCGCGCGGTTGCCAGCCTGTCTGGCGGCCAAAGACAACGGGTCGCTGTGGCCCGCGCTCTGCTGCGCGGCGGTGCGGTTGTGTTGGCCGATGAACCGGTCTCGGCGGTCGATCCGTCGCAAGGTGACGCGCTGCTGGGAGATCTGTCATCCCGGTTCAACACCGCTGTTTTCGCCCTGCACGATGTGGGACAAGCCCTTCGCTTTGCGACCCGGATCATCGGGTTGCGCGCGGGCGCAGTGGAACTAGATGCCGCTTCTGCCGATCTGGACCCGGCGACGGTGATGGGGCTTTACCGATGAGACTGCACCGGCGGACGGTGCTTCTGGCGTTTCTAATTGTCACCGGGATCGCGCTTGGCCTCAGCGATTTGTCAGCGCGGCATCCCGATCCCTGGCTGACGCTAACGCAGATGGCGCATGGCCTGCTTGCGCCGGATTTCTCAGATGTGAGCGGACTGGCGCAGGCCACCGGCCTGACCCTTGCCTTCGCGTTTTGCGGGGTGGGTCTGGGCGCGTTCGCGGGCTTGGCACTGGCACCGTTCTATCACCGTGCCGCCGTGCGCCTGCCCTGCATCGCCGCCCGCGCAGTGCATGAACTGTTTTGGGCGATCCTACTGATGAATGTCACGGGCATTTCGCCGCTGACCGGTGTTTTGGCGATCGGAATTCCCTATTCCGGTATTTTCGCCAAAGTCTTCGCCGAGTACTTGGATGAAGCCGCCCCCGACGCCGACCGGGCGCTGCCACCGGGGCTGCCCGCAGCGATCCGGCTGATCTGGGTGCGAATTCCGCAATGTATCCCGCAGATGAAGGCCTACACCCTGTACCGGCTGGAATGCGGGTTGCGGTCCTCGGCAGTACTTGGGTTTATCGGCCTTCCGACGCTGGGCTTTCAGCTAGAGACCTATTTTCGTCAGGCGCATTATGGCGAAGCTGTCGCCGTTCTGGCGATTTTCTTCGCCCTGATCCTGCCAATCCGTCGCTGGATGATCTGGCGGCTGGTGCCTGTGTTCCTCATGGCCTCGGCTGTCAGCCTGTGGTTTGTCCAGACCCCGCCAATGGGCGCGGGGGCAATGTCGCGATTTTTTGCCGATCTTGTGCCAGCGCCGCTGCGCACGGGTGCCGGGTGGGGCGACTGGCTGCGGCGCGTGTTTGTCGATCAGGCTTGGCCCGGGGCTGTCGATACACTGGTGCTGTCCCAAGTGGCACTGGCCGGATCGGCGATCCTTGCCGCGGTTGCTTTCCCGTTGATCGTTCCGGCAGTGGCGGGCCGCATAGGGGCCCTCTTGGGTCATGCCATTTTGGTGCTGTTTCGGTCGATCCCGGAATACATGCTTGCCTTTATCTTCTTGCAAATCTTCGGCGCATCGATGTTGCCCGCGATCTTAGCGCTGGCGCTGCATAATGGCGCCATTATCGCCCATCTGCTTGGTCGGCAGGCGGATGGGCTGTTGCATCGCCCGGATGCCCCGCGTGGTCTGACATTATGGGCGTGGGATCTGTTCCCGAGGCTAAGTGGCAACTTCTGGGCGCTGTGCCTGTACCGCTGGGAGATCATTTTGCGGGAAAGCGCGATCATGGGCTTACTGGGGATCGGGACCTTGGGCTTCTACATCGAAAAGAACGTTCAGGAATTACGCCTCGACCGGGTGGTTGCCTTGCTGGCGGTGGCGGTGGTGCTGACCTATGCCATCGACCGCATATCGCGGCACCTGCGTCAGCGGATGCGGCTGGACGGCGGCCAACCTTTGGTCTGGGAAACCGAGGAGGCCCGCCGAGGCTGCTAGTACGAGAAACGCGCGAAAGTTGGTGATGCCCTGAGGGGCGGCATATCATGGCGGAGTTCAGACGCCGTCAATTCTCAGCCGAGAAAAGGATATGCCACATGTCAGAGTCTACCATCACCCAACTGCCCGATCCATCGGGATTTAGTGCCGACCCATTCACGGATGTCATTCGCGATGGCGCGCGCAAGCTGATCGAACAGGCGATCCACGCCGAACTGGCCACGCTCATGGCCGCCTTTTCTAAAGAAACGCTTGAGGATGGTCGGGCACGTCTTGTCCGTCATGGTCACCTGCCGGAACGCGATGTGATGACGGGGATTGGTCCTGTGCCCGTGAAGGTGCCACGTGTTCGAGATCGGGGTGCTTACGAAGACAAGATCACCTTCACGCCCAGCATCCTGCCGCGTTATCTTCGCAAAGCGAAGTCGATCGAAGAACTGCTGCCATGGCTTTACCTCAAGGGCGTGTCCACGGGAGATTTCACCGAGGCACTGGAGGCGCTGCTGGGTCCGAAAGCCAAGGGGCTATCTGCCAAGACCATTACGCGGCTGAAGGCCGACTGGTGGATGGACTATGAGCTCTGGCAGAAACGTGACCTTGGCTCGCGGAGATTTCTCTACATCTGGGCGGATGGCGTCTACTTCAAACCAC
>NZ_MTBG01000022.1 GCF_002119405.1 Pseudoruegeria sp. SK021
TGGTCAGGAAAAACCCGAAACTGGCAACCGGCCGGACCTGTCTGGCTGAATCCAGAAAACGAATTCAGCGCCCCTGAAATCAGAGACGCCGCATGAAATCGGCGGACAACTAGTTTGACAAACACCGCAATCTGCCAAGCGACGGCCAGCCCCGAAAAGCTTGGCAACCCCGAGGGTCTCTGCAATCAACCCGAGCGCATCAAGCGGGAAACCATCTGCCCACCCGAGCGATGACGGATTTCCGGAAAATACATCGGAAACATGAGCTTCATATCCCGCTCCGCCTGGAACCAGAACATCCATGTCCCCGTCAACGATATCCTGAAGCCAAGCCTCCCAGCTTTGGCTAAACTCATGAGGTTGAGAGGCTTCAAGCGGATGCACCAAAAGCAAATTGTGCTGCGGGCATTGAACAACCGGCCGGATCGACCACGCCATTCGGGGATAAGCGTTTAACGCAGATTTGGGAGAGAGAACTGTTCCGATGTCAGCGCGCAAACAGGCGGGGCAAACCCGGAACTGGCTGCGCAGCAGTCGCTTGTCGTGCAGGACAACACCCGCCAGCCGAACATTTTGGCCATCATCACGGGAAAACGTCTGCCACTTGGCCCGCGCGGGATCGACCCCAAGAGCTTTGGCGACGCGGGAAATTGCTTCGGGCTGCCCTGACTGGAAATCCGCCTGAAGGGCTCTGAGATCGGCCAAGAAGTCGACAACGCTGGTCAGACTCAAAGCACGGGCACATCGACTAACGTAGCCGGTGAACAGTTCGTCATCGTGGAAAGGCAGGACTGTGAGGGTCATCAAGGCATCTTCTGAGAACTGCCCTCTTCATAACCGGGCCGCCCGGGTTTCCCAACCAGATGATGCAGACGAGTTGGGGAGCCCGAGCCCCCCCAATCATGGCCCGACGGAATGAACCGCACCGGAAACTCGTGTGAAGTTCAGGAAATCAGGCAACGATTAGACAAAAATCGCTGAATTAAAACCGAAATTCCTGAACCAAAACTCGTTCAAATTTTCGACGCATTTTGAAATTTCGTAAGAAATTCTGAAATCTGACACATGAAAGCTGGGAAAACTCCGAATACTGCGTTGAATTAAAACGGTTATCCTTGGAACCTCACCCACCAAAAAATTCGACGCATTTCGAAATTTCGTAAGAAATTCTGAAATCTGACAGGAGGATTACCCTGTCACATGAAAGCTAACAGACACTCAACTACATCCTGAGGTCCCGCCGCAGGTGTTGCATTTCATGCAGGTGCCGTTTCGGACCAAGGTATAGTTGCCGCATTCGCCGCAGGGATCGCCCTCGTATCCCTGAATTTTGGCCTTGACCCGCGCGTCAATCGGCACTGCGCCAGTGGACATCGCGGTGGTACTTCCCAGGGTGTCGATAGCGGTTGCGACGGTCAGGTCATGGCCAAACGCCATCGCCGCCCCCTGCCCCCCTTGCAGCACCACCAGTTCCTGCGGCATCCGCTTGCGCAGATACCCGGTGGAGGAAATCTGGCGCAGCACTTCCAGCGACTTGCTGGCCGAGCTTTGGCTGACCGGGGTCAGATTATTGCGCCCCTCGTCCTCGCCCCGGCCCAAATCGTCGAAGGCAGTGCCTTCGGGCTGGACATGGGCGAGGTCCGTACGATCAAGATAACTGACGGCCAATTCACGGAAAATGTAATCTAGGATCGAGGTCGCATTTTTGATGCTGTCATTGCCCTGCACCATCCCGGCCGGTTCAAACCGGGTAAAGGTGAACGCCTCAACGAACTCTTCCAACGGCACCCCGTATTGCAGGCCGACGCTGATGGCGATGGCGAAGTTGTTCATCATCGCCCGGAAGCCTGCGCCTTCCTTATGCATATCGATGAAAATTTCGCCCAGCTTGCCGTCCTGATATTCACCGGTGCGCAAATAGACCTTGTGCCCCCCGATAATCGCCTTCTGCGTATAGCCCTTGCGGCGCTGGGGAAGTTTGTCACGGCTCGTCCGCACCACATCGCGCAGAACCTCTTTGATCACGATTTTTTCGGCGATTTTCTCGGCCAAGACCGCGGCCTTTTCGGTCTGTGACCCGGTCGCCAGCACCTCTTCGGCCTCGTCGTCATCCTCGACCAGCGCTGCCGCCAATGGCTGGCTAAGCTTGGAGCCGTCGCGGTAAAGCGCGTTGGCCTTGACCCCGAGCGACCAGCTTAGCTCATAGGCGCGCTGGCAATCCTCGATCGTGGCATCGTTGGGCATGTTTATGGTCTTGGAGATCGCCCCCGAGATGAAGCTCTGGGCTGCCGCCATCATGTGGATGTGGCTGTCGACACTGAGATAGCGCTTGCCGGTCTTGCCGCAGGGATTGGCGCAATCGAAAATCGCGTAGTGTTCAGGCTTCAGGTGCGGCGCACCCTCCAAGGTCATCGTCCCGCAGACATGGGCGTTTGCGGCGTCGATCTGGGCGCGGCTGAAGCCAAGGCTGGTCAGCAGATCAAAGGTCGGATCAGCCAGCTTCTTGGCGGGAATGCCAAGGATATCGGTGCAGAACTCCTCGCCCAGCGTCCACTGGTTGAACACGAAGCGGATATCGAACGCCGATGGCAGCGCGGCCTCAATCCGGTCAATCTCGGCCTGACCAAAGCCATGGCCAAGCAGCGAGGTGTGGTTGATGCCGGGCGCGGAGCCAAGGCTGCCATGGCCCACCGCATAGCCGACGATCTCGGCGATCTCGGCGGTCGAATACCCCAAGTTTTTCAACGCGCCGGGAACGGCCCGGTTGATGATCTTGAAATAGCCGCCGCCCGCCAGTTTCTTGAACTTCACCAGCGCAAAATCCGGCTCGATCCCGGTGGTGTCGCAATCCATCACCAAGCCGATGGTGCCGGTCGGGGCGATCACGCTGGTCTGCGCATTGCGATAGCCATGGGCCTGCCCCAGCCGCAGCGCCTCGTCCCACGAATGGACGGCCAGACCGATCAATGACGGGTCCGGGCAGTGGTCATGGTCCAGCGGCACCGGGATCACGGCCAGCGCCTCATAGCCGTCGCGCTTGCCATAGGCTGCATTGCGGTGGTTGCGGATCACCCGTTGCATGTGCTCGGCATTGGCCGGGTATCCCGGGAAGGCCCCAAGTTCACCCGCCATCTCAGCTGAGGTTGCGTAGGCCACCCCGGTCATGATCGCGGTCAGGGCACCGCACATGGCGCGGCCTTCCGGACTGTCGTAGCTGTGGCCCATGGCCATCAGCAATCCGCCGATATTGGCATAGCCGAGGCCAAGGGTGCGAAAGTCATAGGACCGCTGGGCAATCTCCTTTGACGGGAACTGCGCCATCAGCACGCTGATTTCCAGCGTGATGGTCCAGAGCCGGGTGGCATGGATGTAATCTTCCGCCTGAAAGACGCCGTCCTGATAGAAGGCCAGCAGGTTCATCGACGCCAGATTACAGGCCGTGTCATCAAGGAACATGTATTCGGAACAGGGGTTCGATCCTCGGATCGGACCATCCGCCGGGCAGGTGTGCCACGCATTGACCGTGTCGTGGTACTGGATGCCGGGATCGGCACAAGCCCAAGCGGCATGGCCGATCTGCTCCCACAGGTCGCGGGCTTTGATGGTCTTGGCAACGGTGCCATCGGTGCGGCGCAGTAGCTCCCAATCGGCATCGTCACGGACGGCCTGAAGGAACGCATCCGTGACCCGGACCGAGTTGTTGGAGTTCTGGCCCGACACCGACGCATAGGCATCAGAATCCCAGTCGGTATCATAGGTCGGAAATTCGATGTTGATGTATCCCTGCTTGGCATAATCCAGCACCCGCTTGACATAGGTCTCGGGGATCGCCGCTTTTTTCGCGGCTTTCACGGCGGTTTTCAGGCTAGGATTCACCGCCGGATTGGTGGCGTCTTCCAACGCGCCGTCCCAAGTAGCGATCGCGGCGAAAATGTCGTTCAGGTGGCGTTCGTGGGATTTGGACCCGGCCACCAACGACGCCACTTTCTGTTCTTCGATCACCTTCCAGTTAATGAATTGTTCCACGTCCGGATGATCCGCGTCACAGATCACCATTTTGGCAGCGCGTCGGGTTGTTCCCCCCGATTTGATCGCCCCCGCTGCCCGGTCGCCAATCTTCAGGAACCCCATCAGACCACTTGACCGTCCACCGCCCGAAAGGGCCTCGCCTTCAGCCCGCAGGCTGGAGAAGTTGGTTCCGGTGCCGGAACCGTATTTGAACAACCGCGCCTCGCGAACCCAAAGGTCCATGATGCCGCCCTCGTTCACCAGATCATCGCTGACCGACTGGATGAAACAGGCATGGGGCTGCGGATGTTCATAAGAACTTTGTGATTTCGTCAGTTTTCCGGACTTGAAGTCGACATAAAAATGCCCCTGCGCCGGACCGTCGATGCCGTAAGCCCAGTGCAGACCAGTGTTGAACCATTGCGGGCTGTTAGGGGCCGCAGCTTGGGTCGCCAGCATATAGCGCATCTCGTCATAATAGGCGCGAGCGTCGGCTTCCTTGGTGAAATAGCCGCCCTTCCAGCCCCAATAGGCCCATGCGCCCGCCAGCCGATCAAAGACTTGGCGCGCCGACGTTTCCCCGCCCATACGGGTATCTTCGGGCAATTTCGCCAGCGCCACAGTATCGGGAACCGACCGCCACAGGAATTCCGGCACGCCCTTTTCGCGCACCGGCTTTAAACACGCCGGAACACCCGCTTTTCGGAAATACTTTTGGGCCAGCACATCCGACGCAACTTGGGACCAGCTTTCCGGCACTTCCAGATCATCCAGTCGGAAGACGATCGTGCCGTCGGGATTGCGAATCTCCGAGAACGTGGTCGTGAATGCGATCCCGGCATAAGCATTGTCAGACTCTGCGGTGAATTTACGCTCGATTCTCATACTATGCCCCTGCCAATCATCGGTTAAATCATGCGCCGATGTCGGGACCGGTCCCGACCGACGCGCGTTTCAGTGAAATGCAGGTCATGGGGACATAGGGAACGCCCTACATCTTGTTTCATGTCACTGCCCGTAAAATTGCGACACCCACCACATCTAGTAGTTCAGTGCCATCTGAGCACAATCAAGCGTAAAACAGCAGCCTCGGTCAACGCATATTTTTACCAGATTTAGGGATTTTTCCGTTGACCAAATAAAACAGAGGCTTGGCCGCCGACCGGCGACATTCGGCAGACGGAATGTTAAGCATCTGTTAATCAATATTAATGAAAAACAGGTATTTAGGGTGCATATCATTCAGGTTTGATCTGACATCACATGCCACGAATCGAGTGAACTGCTGGCCACAGATTCTGGCAGGCGCGCATCCGCCACCCACAATATCTGGGACAATCCTGCGCATTGACCGCGCATAAGCGGCACGGCATATGCTGCACGCGCGAAGGAGACCGATGTGATCAGGAAACTCTACGATTGGACGATGGGGCTGGCCGAAACGCGCTATGCGCTTTGGGCTCTGGCGATCATCGCCTTCATTGAAAGCTCAGTCTTTCCTATTCCCCCCGACATCTTGATGATTCCGATGATCCTTGCTGCCCCTAAGCGGGCTTGGTTGATCGCCGGTATCGCCACGGTGTCTTCGGTCTTGGGCGGCATGGCGGGCTATTATATCGGCTACGGTCTGTTCGACACGGTGGGCCGACCTGTTCTGGAATTCTACGGCAAGGACAAGTATTTCGACGAGTTCGCCGTGCGCTATAATGAGTGGGGTGCATGGGCGGTGCTGATCGCGGGGGTGACCCCGTTCCCTTACAAAGTCATCACCATCCTATCCGGCAGCACGGCCCTGTCTTTGCCGATCTTCATCGCCGCCTCGGTGGTGGCCCGGGCCTTGCGGTTCTTTGTCGTGGCAGCCTTGCTGAAGGCGTTTGGCCCCCCGATCCGTGAGTTTATCGAAAAGCGCCTTGGCCTGATGTTCATCCTGTTCATTGCGGTCTTGCTGGCCGGATTTTACGTGGTGAAGTTCCTATGACCTATCGAACGGCGGTGATTTTAGCGGCCGCCGGGTCATTCGCGCTGTTGGCCGGGGCTTTTGCGTTCCAATACATTGGCGGTCTGCCCCCCTGCGCCATGTGCCTGTGGCAACGCTGGCCGCACGCCGCCGCGATCCTGATTGGCGGAGTGGCGTTAATGCTGCGCCCCTCCCGCGCGCTGGCCATTGCCGGCATGTTGGCAGCAGGCAGCACGGCGGCCATTGGGTTGTTTCATGCCGGGGTCGAACAGGGCTGGTGGCAAGGGCCAACCTCTTGCACCGGCTCTGGGCTGAGTGCTTTGTCCGGCAGCGATCTGCTCAGTTTGGACGCCGCCCCGCCCTTGGTGATGTGCGACCAGATCTCATGGCAAATGCTGGGCCTGTCGATGGCCGCGTGGAATGGCGTGCTGTCGTTGGTCCTTGTGATGCTCTGGGCGGTTGCCGCGGCGAAGGCCCGTCACCGCGGCTGACCGCATCAGTGCAGGGTCAACTCGCCCACCACATTGCGCCATTCCCCCGGGGCGATCATCTTGCGATGGCTGAACGCCACCGAATGCAGCGGCCCCTCGATCTTGTCCTGCCAGAATTCGATGAATTCAAATAATTTGGGATGATCTGGGGCCAGATCGTACTCTTGCCAGACATACGTGTTCAGCACGCTTTTGAAATCCGGCATCCGATAAAAGATTTTGGCCGTGGTCAGACCATAGCCCTTCAGCATCAGTTCGGTCTCTGTAAGTGACATGTTTCCACCTCGCATGACGTCCGTGTAAAACAACTGTGCCAAAGAAAATTTTCTTTTCAAATAATATCAGCATGTTGGCACTTGGGTTCGAGTGCTGCCAACGCTTTGACCACTGCTACGTTGCAGCCGACCTATCCTGTCTGATATAGCATGCCGAACCAGGCCAAGCGCCCGAAAAGAAAAGGCGAAAAACGTGAGCGATACTCCGGAAGCACCTGAAAACGAAGGCGAAAACACTCCGCAGAAATATGTCTACGACGGACCATCGATCTCAATCGCGGATGAGATGAAGGCGTCGTATCTTGATTATGCAATGAGCGTAATCGTCAGTCGGGCGATTCCAGATCTCCGCGACGGCCTAAAACCTGTGCACCGCCGCATTCTTTATGCCATGCATGAAGTCGGAAATACCCACGACAAACCCTATCGGAAGTCCTCGCGTCCGGTTGCGGACACCATGGGCAAGTACCACCCCCACGGTGATAGTGCGATTTATGACGCTCTCGTTCGGATGGCACAGGACTTTTCCATGTCGCTGGTGCTGCTGGATGGTCAGGGCAACTTCGGCTCTATGGACGGCGACAAGGCGGCGGCGTTTCGTTATACCGAAGTGCGCATGGCGAAGACCGCTTCCTATTTGCTGGCGGATATCGACAAGGATACCGTCGATTTTCAGGACAACTATGATGGCAAGGACCGCGAACCGACCGTCCTGCCAGCGCGCTACCCCAACATGCTGGTCAATGGCGCAGGCGGTATCGCCGTCGGCATGGCGACCAACATCCCGCCGCACAATCTGGGCGAGGTTATCGACGCCACGCTGGCCCTGATCGAAGACCCCGACCTGGAATCCATTGACCTCATGCAATATGTGCAGGGTCCGGACTTTCCAACCGGTGGGGTAATCCTTGGCCGGTCTGGGGCGCGCAAGGCCTATTTGGAAGGGCGCGGCAGCGTCATCCTCCGTGCCAAGACCCGGATCGAAGAGATCCGCAAAGACCGCTACGCCATCATCGTTGATGAGATCCCCTATCAGGTCAACAAAGCCCTGATGATCGAGAAAATCGCAGATCTGGTACGCGACAAGCGGCTGGAAGGCATCAGCCACATTCAAGACGAATCCGACCGGATCGGCGTGCGGGTGGTGATTGAACTGAAGCGCGACGCGACGCCAGACGTTGTCCTGAACCAACTGTTCCGCTTCACCCAGCTTCAAACCTCGTTCGGCTGCAACATGCTGGCCCTGAATGGCGGTCGCCCGGAACAATTGACCCTTCGCCGGTTCCTGACGTCTTTCCTCAGCTTCCGTGAAGAGGTTGTCGCCCGCCGGACCGCCTATGAATTGCGCAAGGCCCGCGAACGCAGTCACATCCTGTGCGGCCTTGCCGTGGCCGTCACCAATGTGGACGAAATCGTCGCCACAATCCGGTCCTCGGCAGATCCGGCAGAAGCGCGCGAGCGCCTGAAAACCCGGCGCTGGCCGGCGATGGATATTGCCGAATATATCCGCCTGATCGACGATCCTAGCCACACAATGAACGACGACGGCACATACTTTCTGTCCGAAACGCAGGCCCGGGCGATTCTGGAACTGCGCTTGCAGCGCCTGACCGCCCTTGGCGTCAAAGAAGTCACCGACGAGTTGCAGGACCTTGCCATCAAGATCCGCGACTATCTGGACATTCTGCGGTCACGCGACCGGATCCTGTCGATCATCTCGGACGAATTGCGCGAAGTCCGCGACAACTTCGCCGTGCCGCGTCGGACAGAAATCGTCGACTGGTCTGGCGACATGGAAGACGAGGACCTGATCGAGCGTGAGGACATGGTCGTCACCGTGACCTCGGGCGGCTACGCCAAACGCACACCGCTGGCCGAATTCCGCCAGCAAAAGCGGGGCGGCAAAGGGCTGGCCGGGATGGCCACCAAAGATGACGACGTCGTCACCACCTTGTTCGTGGCCAACACCCATACGCAGCTGTTAATCTTCACGACGGACGGCATGGTCTACAAGATGAAGACTTGGCGCCTGCCCCAAGGCGGACGCTCGGCGCGAGGCAAGGCCATCATCAATATCCTGCCGATCGCGACGGGTGTGTCGATTGCCTCGATCATGCCGGTGGATGTGCCGGACGATGAATGGGCCAATCTTCAGATCGTCTTTGCCACCTCGGCGGGCGATGTGCGCCGGAACGCGCTGTCCGACTTCACCAATGTGATGCGCAACGGCAAAATCGCCATGAAACTGCCCGAGGGTGTGGAATTGGTTCGTGCCCGGATTTGTAGCGAAGACGATGATGTGCTGCTGATCACCGCCTTGGGCCGGGCCATGCGGTTCCGATCCACCGATGTGCGCGTCTTCAAGGGGCGCGATTCCACCGGGGTTCGCGGTGTTCGCCTTGGCGAGGGCGACAAGGTTGTGGCGATGACAACCGTGCGCCACTTTGAAACCTCGCCCGAGGAACGCGCCGCTTATCTGAAGCGTCGCCGCGCCGTCGAAGGCATGGTGGATGAGCCGGAACGCGATGATGACGACGAGGAAGCCGGCGTCACGGATGTGTTGCTCAGCCAATCCCGTTACGCCGAAATGTCCGCAGCCGAAGATCTGCTGGTGACGATCACGGCCAAAGGCGCCGGGAAATTGTCGTCGTCCCATGATTACCCGGTGCGGGGACGCGGCGGCATGGGGGTTGCGGCCATGGACAAAGCGATGCGCGGTGGCCCGCTGGTTGCCTGCCTTCCAGTCGAACTGGACGATCAGATCATGCTGGCGACCTCGACCGGCCAATCGATCCGCTGCCCGGTCAACGGCATCTCGTTCCGCTCGCGGATGGCTGGTGGGGTCCGGGTCTTTGACACCGCCGTCGGTGAGTTTGTGGTCTCGGTGGCCTATATTGCCGATCAAGGCGAGGCCGATACCCTTGACGAGTCTGCGGACGACGCGTCGTAATCAGGGGTGCTTTGGCCAATTCGGTCAAAGCACCCGCACTTTCGGCAAGGAAATATCGTAAGAGATCGCCAGGGCGACAGGAAATTGCGCCTTTTCGCGGTTGACGCCGGTTTTTACTCTCCCTAAGGTCCAAGGACTGAACGGAGGACCCCCTTGAGATGACCACTCTCGTAGTAATTGTAAGACGATGGTGCATGGGCCGGTAACGGACACCCTAACGATCCCATGCACCCCCGAGTAAGATCGGGGGTTTTTTTATGGCAAGAAGGCACACGCAGATGACGAAGAACGGAGCGGGACGATGACCCAGATGAGCGGCGCCAAGATGGTGATACAAGCCCTGAAGGATCAGGGCGTCGAAGTGATTTTTGGATATCCAGGCGGTGCCGTTCTTCCGATCTACGACGAAATTCACCAACAGGACGACATTAAGCACATCCTTGTGCGGCACGAGCAGGCAGCAGTTCATGCCGCCGAAGGCTATGCCCGGTCCACCGGCAAACCCGGTGTTGCCTTGGTGACCTCTGGCCCCGGGGCCACCAATGCGGTCACCGGATTGACCGATGCGCTGATGGATTCGATCCCGATCATCGTGCTCAGCGGTCAGGTGCCCACGTTCATGATCGGCAACGACGCCTTTCAGGAAGCCGACACCGTTGGAATTACCCGGCCCTGCACCAAGCATAACTGGCTGGTCAAGGAAACCGACGCGCTGGCCAATACCATCCATCAGGCTTTTCACGTGGCAACCCATGGGCGGCCCGGTCCGGTTCTGGTCGACATTCCGAAGGACGTGCAATTCGCGTCGGGGACCTATCTCCGCCCGGAACAGGCCCGCACGCATCACTATCAGCCGCGCACCAAGGGCGACCCTGAGCGGATCCTTGAACTGGTTGAGATGATCGAGACAGCAGAATGTCCGATTTTCTATACCGGCGGCGGCGTCATCAATGCCGGACCGGTCGCCAGCCAATTGCTGCGGGAACTTGTGGCGGCAACCGGGTTTCCAATCACGTCGACCCTGATGGGGCTTGGGGCCTACCCTGCCTCGGGGAAGGCGTGGCTGGGCATGCTCGGGATGCACGGGCTTTATGAGGCCAATCTGGCCATGCATGGCTGTGACGTCATGATCAATATCGGGGCTCGGTTCGATGACCGCATCACCGGACGGGTTCAGGATTTCAGCCCCCGCTCGCGCAAGGCCCATATCGATATTGACCCATCCTCGATCAACAAAGTCATCCATGCGGATGTGCCGATCATCGGTGATGTCGCCAGCGTGTTGAAGGACGTTCTGGACCTGTGGACAGAACGCGGCCGCAAGGTCAATCACGAAGCTGTGGCCAAGTGGTTTAAAAAGATCGATAAATGGCGGGCGGTGCGCTGTCTTGACTACAAACCATCGACCACGACGATCAAACCGCAATATGCGTTGCAACGCCTGGAAGCACTGACCAAGGATCGGGACCGCTATGTCACCACCGAAGTCGGTCAGCACCAGATGTGGGCGGCGCAGTATCTGGGCTTCGAAGCTCCGAACCGCTGGATGACCTCAGGCGGTCTGGGCACCATGGGCTATGGGTTTCCTGCATCCATCGGTGCGCAAGTCGCCCATCCAGACAGCCTTGTGATCAACGTCGCCGGCGAGGCAAGCTGGCTGATGAACATGCAAGAGCTGGGCACGGCCCGCCAATACATGCTGCCGGTCAAACAGTTCATTCTGAACAATGAACGGTTGGGGATGGTGCGGCAGTGGCAAGAATTGCTGCATGGCGAGCGGTACAGCCATTCGTGGTCCGAAGCCCTGCCTGATTTCGTCAAACTGGCCGAAGCCTTCGGGATGAAAGGTATCCAGTGCAGCGATCCAAAGGATTTGGACGATGCCATCATGGACATGATCTCGCATGACGGGCCGGTGGTGTTCGATTGTCTGGTCGAAAAGCATGAGAATTGCTTCCCGATGATTCCGTCGGGTGAACCGCACAACAAGATGATCCTTGGCGATGCGTCCAAGAAAGATGCAATCGGCAAATCCGGCGCAGTTCTGGTTTAGAAAGATGGGAAATATGTCTCCACTTGTGATCAAGAAAGGCACGTCGAAGCATTCGGCGTACGACCTGCGCAACCATCTGAGCGATGTTGTCGAGCGCCACACCCTTGCGGTGATCGTGGACAACGAAGCAGGCGTTTTGGCCCGCGTGATCGGGCTGTTTTCCGGCCGCGGCTACAACATCGACAGCCTGACTGTGGCCGAGATCGATCATACCGGCCACACCTCGCGAGTGACTGTCGTGACGACAGGCACGCCGCAGGTGATCCAGCAGATCAAAGCGCAGCTAGAACGTATGGTGCCGGTCCATGAGGTCCATGACCTGACGGTGGAAGGTGCCGCTGTCGAGCGGGAACTGGCACTGATCAAGGTTGCGGGCGACGGCGATAAGCGGGTCGAAGCCCTGCGATTGGCCGATATCTTTCGCGCCAAGGTCGTCGATACAACGTTGTCCAGTTTCGTATTCGAGATCACGGGAACCCCGGAAAAGGTGGATGCCTTCGCTGATCTAATGCGTCCCCTTGGGCGCGTCGAGGTCGCACGGACGGGCGTTGCTGCCTTGTCGCGCGGGGCGTAACGCCCAACCTGACGAAACATTGACGCGAAAATTTAGCCCGGACGGCAACAGCCCTCCGGGCTAAATTGTGTCGGAAAAAACGGTCACGCGGCCGCGCCCTGTATTTTTCGACGCGTAAAGCGCTTTATCTGCTTGCCCCAAAAGATCAAAGGCGCTCACCCCGGGAACTCCCAAGGACACGGTGATTCCGGCGCTGCCCGAAATGCGGCAAATATCGTCTCCGAAGGGGATCGGCACCTCCAGCCGCTCGATCAGACGACTCCCAAGATCAACCAAATGCCCGGCTTCGACAGTTTCCGGCAGGATCAGGACGAATTCATCGCCACCAGCACGCGCAAGGGTATCTTTATCCCGCGTGCTACGCAGCATCACTTCAGCCGCTTTTTGAAGCACCAGATCGCCGGCCGCATGCCCCAGCTTGTCGTTCACCTGTTTAAAATAATCGAGGTCAAGCTGGATCAATCCAAAAGGCACTCCGGCATCCACATAGCGCCCAAGGATGTGGTCCATCGCGCGGCGGTTTTTCAACCCCGTCAGCGTATCCGTGAAGGCTTGTTCCTCGGCAGCAATTTTGGCCGATTGCAAACGGACATTTAACCGACGCCATTCCTCTAGGATCGCGGACTTCGCCTCTATCAGGTATAGCATTTCCACGGTCAGGTCGGTCGGCGCGAAGTCCGCGCTATGAAGATCGTAATCGCGGATGGCATCCACAATGGAGATACCGAAGGACAGGTTCACGATCAATTCGGACGCAGATGCGTCAGCCACCAGCACCCCTTTGAACGCCGTGTCCGGCCCGTCGCGAAATTGCAGGCTTAACCGGAGCCCGCTGTGCTGCCGCAATCCGTCCATCGTGACCACTCCGCGCGGACGGCGCAGATCAAACACGTCAAAAAATTGCCGCCCGATCAACTGGCCTTCGGGACGGAGTTTTCGCAATGTCGGCCCGGCATGAAGGATTTCGCCCGTTCCTGACACCCGCAGGTGCATGGGCAGCAGGATATCCCGTGCGTCATGCGTTAACGAGATCGACAGCGCACCCATCTTCAACTGAATGGTCCAGTTGCCAATTCAAAGGGGCGACCTTCAGTAAATTCATTCTGCAAAATCTGGATAGAGATTGTTTCTTCCAGACCGTTACGGCCTTCATAATCCAGCACAACCAATGCGCCATAATCATCCGCCATTGTACGTAGCAAGCCGACCATGACATGCCCAAAACCGGGCCGATCACCGCGGCAGATCAATTCAAACGCCCCATAGTCGCCTTCGATAATTTCCATTGCAGGCAGGCCCAGATCGGGGACCGCCAGACGGGCACGGCGGGGTAGATCATCAACAGACAACAGGAATTCCAGAAAGGTCTCGCCACCAAACCGCAACAAGCGGCGCAACGATTCCACATTCGGATGGGAGACGATGTACGTCCCGATATCTTCGAGGATCGATTCCTGCGGGCGGTTCAACAAGCGTGTCGCGCCGTCCAGCATCCGGTCCGTCATCGCATCATCGTAGACGAACATCGCCTCAAAGCCGGCCATCGGAACATCGGCACTATAGGCAAGCGCCTTCCACATCTCGACACCGTAGGTATCGCGAACAAAACACTGAACTGCACGATTCATTAGCCCATGCATAGTACACCCAATTGTTTGTTGTGGATGTTTGATAGCGTGCAAGCATTAACAAAATCCCAACCGAGTCCGCATCAAAGCCAAGCGGTCCGCAGACATCGCGCTAAACTGTGCCGTGGTGTCAGGCTGCGGATTCTGTGGCGCACACACCATCCAGCCATTGGGGCAGCGCCGCAATACTGGGCAGGACCACATCGGCCAATGGCGACAGTTGTGCGCGGCGGGCAATCCCGGTCAAAACCGCGATCGACACCATCCCGGCATCACGCGCCGCAGACATATCGTGCCAGCTATCCCCGACCATGACCACCTCCGCCGGTTGCAGATCGGTGCGGTCGCAAAATGCCAGCAACATCTCGGGACTGGGCTTCGGAGAATAGCCACTGTCGCACCCGAGAATGTGGTCGAACATGTCCTGAATGCCGACCGATCCCAGATGGCTTCGCGCCGGGGCTTCGCAATCATTCGTGGCAACGCCGAGTCGCAGACCACGCGAGAGCAGACCCTGCATCAGCGGCAAAAGCGGCGTCGCCTCCGCTTGCTCAAGATCAGCCGACATCGCCGACATCCGCGTCACAATTCCGGCCATTGACGCCCCTGGCAACTGGGGCAGCAACGTCCGCGCAATGTCATGCGGGGTTGCGCTGACCAAGATACTGTCCGGTCGAAAAGCGAGCATTTCAATATCGAAATCAACGACATCCGCCAGGCGCTGTGTCAATGCCGGATCGTTTTCAGCCAAGGCCGCAAGAAAATCACGCGACCATAGCGCCCAAGTCTTGTGGTAGTCAAAGAGCGTGCCGTCCTTGTCAAAAAGGATCGCTGAAATTCTGGTCATTCGGTCTCCAACCCCAGGCTATGATGCCGCAAAAACCCCTTTCTGACAATGAAGATCATGGGTGGGCCATATGCGGCACAGGGCTCAGGTCCAGACTGGGGTATCCCCACCGGGAAGGCCGGCTCGTGCCGCATGAAGCACCTCTGGCGCCACCTCCGCGTGCTGCATGAACTCAATGACCCATTGGTCGTCCAGAAACAAAAAATCCATCGCCGCCGCCAAGAGATGCGGATCCCCCAACCCCGCCTTCAGATCGTCAGGGGCCAGCCCACTGGTGCCAAGAAATACTCCCAAAAGATCGCCCGGGCCCGCAATCCAGCCGACGACCTGCAAGGCGACAGCTTCGGCTGCCGATCTTTGCATTGGCTGAGTCATTGGCCTCGCTCCAAGCGGCAAGGCGCAGCGCCCTCGGCACGATATAGACAGGATCTCATCATCACTTCCAACCACCTTTTGCGCCGCTGACAACGCACTTCCACTTAAATCATGCCCCTCACCGACACCCGTGCATACGCTTAGCCAAACTCATGTCTGCCAGCAACAGAAGGCATAGGCTAGCGCGACCGCCGCTCACCCTACGACGTCACAGGTTTACGGTCTGTTGTAGAATTTTCCCCTGCCGTGAAATCCGTTCGGGTTATAACCAAACATCTGGAAACGGCGCCGGAACGTCGGCGATCAGCTTGGGCCTTTTAAATCCGCGAACATCCCCAACGAAGCCGGAAGCGAGACCAACGTAAAATCTTGGCTCCCGTTCGGTAATTCTTAACGCTTGGTGCCAATGATCGACCCTAACTACAATAAACTTGGGGCAGAATGCCATGGCCGGTCGGATTCTCATCTATGACGGCATTGCCGCGAACCGGATCATCCTGCGGTGCAAGCTGTCATCGGCCTGTTACGATGTCATCCCGGCGACGTCCCTTGCGGATATGCGCCGCCGGATTGCGCTCCAGTGTCCAGACATTGTTATTCTCGACGCGGACGAAGATTTCGCGGCCAGCCTGACCTTATGCGCGGAAATTCAGGCCGGTCGCCTGCCCGCATCGGTTCCGGTTCTGCTGATGGCCAAAGCCCCCGACGCCGCCATGCGCGTTGCGGCATTGAATGCGGGGGCCTGGGATGTTGTCGCGAAGCCCCTGCATGATGATCTATTGATGGCGACGCTGCGACGGTTTTTGCGGCAGCGCAATAGTCTGCACGACCGCCGCAGCGGTGGCGCGCGGATCGCGGAACTAGGGCTACTCGAAGACGCCGTCGCTTACAGCACGGTCGGTCGTGTCGCCCTTGTCACGCAGTCCTCTCAGGTCGGGGCGGCATGGTTATCGCCAATTTGCGCCGCAAGTCCGCACGATTTCCGTTTGATGTCGGCAGACGAGGCCTTGGCGCCGTCTGCCGAACACTCCGCTCCAGATATTTACGTTATCAAGGCGCGCCTGAAACGCGCCCGGGAAGGGCTGCGGCTGTTATCCGAACTGCGCTGCCGCACTGATAGCAGTGGCACTCGAACCATCATCATTCTCGACCCCGATGATGATCACACGGGTTCCCTTCAGGATGACGCCGCGATGGCCCTCGATCTGGGGGCTGATGATGTGATGATCAACGGGTTCCAGCCTCAGGAGCTCGCCTGTCGGTTGAATATTCAGATGGCACAAAAGCGCTATTCCGATCATCTTCAAAAATCGCTGAACGCCGGAATGCAACTGGCGGTGCTTGACCCTTTGACCGGGCTCTACAACCGTCGATATGCCCTGCCCCGACTGCAACGCATGCTGAGCAGTGCACAGGCCACTGGTGGCGCCCTGTCCTTGATGGTTCTGGATTTGGACCGGTTCAAGGCGGTGAACGACACCTATGGCCACGCTGCCGGCGATGCGGTGCTGGTCAATGTGGCCAGCCACCTGTCAGAAACCTTGCGGCCGCAGGATCTGGTGGCCCGGATCGGGGGTGAAGAATTCCTGATCGCACTGGCGGATTCTGATGCTGCATCCGCGCGCAGCGTGGCCCAACACTTACGGGAACTGATCAGGTCCAGCCCGATTGCTTTATCCGAGCGCAAGACCTTGGTCCGGGTCACGTTAAGCATCGGCGTCGCACTTTTCGATGGCAAAAGCGGCATGGCACGCCCCTCGCCCGAAACATTCATGGATCAAGCGGATCGCGCGCTATTCATTGCCAAGTCAGAGGGGCGCGATCAGGTCACATTTGCCCGGCCCGCAGCCTAACCTCATCCGGGCTATCCCTCGGCCGCGCCGATTGGCCAACGGACCGGTGCTGCCGTTCGGTAGGTCCCGCAGGCCTGCGTCCGTTTACGGCCGCTTCCCATCCCTGTGATCGGGGGCTCGATCATGCGCCCGTTTGGGGGGGTGATCGCTGATCTCGGACAGGCGTTGTACATAGTCCAGCCGCTGCTCTAAAGTCATAGCCGCCAGAAAGCCGGACAGGGCCTGCTCCGTCTGTACATTTGCCTGTGTGCTGCGTTCCCGGGGGCCAGCCAAAAGGGTCTGCAACCGTTCGGCCGAGGGCACCGGCTGTTCCAATTCCGCAATCAACGCCGCACGATCGGACATGATCAAGCGCCGCCGTTCATCGCGGGGCACCTTGTGTTCGGCCATGATCTGGGCGCGAAAGGCTTCACGGCCCTCTGGCGGCAACATCGCAATCAGGCCGAAGGTGCCACGGTCCAAACCGCCCGGGAAATCCCGCGTATCTTGCGGCCCGCGTAGAGCGAAAACTCCGACGACAGTTCCCAAAATCATCAGGTTCAGTGCCAGAGACACGCCGAACACAGCTTTCCAAACCCGTCTTTTGTTGGTCTTTTCCATCGCGTTAATACCCCACCAGATAATCAGTCAGCGCCGGAAGCTGATATGCCAAATTGAAGGCCAGATCAGACCCGAGCAGCGCGTCGGTCGAGACCAGACCATTGTCCATCGCCCATCCACCAAACCAGACTCCCATCAGCGTCGACGCGGTCAAGCCGACCGGCAAAAGCAGGTGCATGGCCCGATGAACCGCCGCCGAAAGCGACGGAACTCGCCAGCTACGCGGCTTTGGTCGCGGTAACGGCTCCGGCTCAGACCGCAAGGCCTGCTCGCGGCTTGCATCGCGGGCAATCCGGTCCATCAAGGCCAGCGGCACCACGTCCGGTTCAGCACGGACGGCCTGAAACATCCGGTCAAGATCGGTCTCTGTCAGGCGATTTTCCGGTTCAGTCATCTGCAAACCCCAGTTCTTCTTTTCGTCCACTCAACAACGTGGTTAGTGTCCGTTTGCCTCGTGCGGACAGGCTTTCAACCGCTTCCACCGAGATGCCCATGATCTCGGCAATCTCCGGGTTGGCAAGACCGTCCAAGTGGCGCAAGACCACTGCTTGGCGTTGGCGCAATGGCAGATGGGCCAGCGCATCTTCCAGCGCCGCGACACGCGTGCGGCCTTGCATCACGTGGGTCACATCCGGCGTTGGATCGGCGACCTCCCAGTCCTCGGCCAATTCGGCGGGTTTCTTGCGCCGTTGACGGTCGATGCACAGGTTCGACGCCACCCGATAGAGCCACGTTGAGACCCGGGCACGCCCCGGATCCCAGTCTGGCGCAATCCGCCACAACCGCAGCATTGCCTCCTGCGTCACGTCCTCGGCCTCGGCGCCATCCTGCAACAGACGGCGCGCAAGGCCCAGAATCCGGGGCGTCAAACGCTGTACCAATTCAGCCGAGGCGTGCCGGTCACCCCCGGCATAGCGCGCAAGCAGAACGGCATCAGGGTCAGAAACAGTCTGGTCGAATGCCATCTTCATCCCTTGAGAGGTGACAGGAACGGCCCGGAACATCCAGACCGTCCTGTCAAACCCGCTTAGCCGTCGATCTTCTCGTCGGGCATGCCATCCTTTTGGTGCTGTTCGTGCTGCCCGCGTTGCTTGCCATCCTTGTGACCGCCACGTGGTCCTTTGTGCTGCATCTTGGAAAACTCCTCGGCATCGATCACGCCATCTTTGTTGACGTCGATCCGTTCGAACATCGTCATTTTGCCTTTGGCGGAAAACTCTTCCATCGTCAGCATGGCGTCGCCGTCGGCGTCCATTTCTTCAATCATACGTGCCGCACGGCGTTCCATGTGCTGCATTTCGGCATTCTGACGGTGCGCCGCCATTTCTTGGGCCGACAACTTGCCGTCACCGTTCGTGTCGACCTCATTGAATCGGCCTTGCTGGTGCGCCGTCATTTCTTCGACGCTGATTTGGCCATCGGCATTCGTATCGAACGCGCCGAATTGCGGCCCATTCCGGTCTTTGGTCTCGGCCATCACCGGCAACGCCAGTGCCGTCATCATTGCCATGCCGAGGATCGTCAGTTTCGCGGTCGAGACTTTCATTTGCTTCATGTCCTATTTTGTTCACTCACCGTCGGCGTCATATCCGACGATACAAATAGAACGGTGGCCGTTCGGATTTCCGTCGCAGATTTTTCATCAGGTCACATTGGCACCGTGGCAGACCTGCGCGGCAGAGGTGACATGCAGCCACATTGACTGAGGCACCGCAAAGGACCAGTCTTGGGGAACAAAATTACAGCGAGGCTCCATGCACACTTCGTCTCATTCGGCAATGATCGACGATCGCCCGATCAAGACTGCCATCCTGCGCGGCCTGCGGTGTCGATGCCCCAATTGCGGCGAGGGCCGTATTCTTGAAGGCTTGCTGAAGGTCCGCCCGTCCTGTCCCGCCTGTGGCGAGGATTTTCACCATCATCGGGCCGACGATGGCCCGGCCTATCTGACCATTCTGGTGGTTGGGCACCTGATGGCACCGCTTATTCTGGCCGTGTTCAACATCTACCGTCCCGACCCGATGGTACTGGCGCTGACCTTTTCGGTGGGCTGTGTGGCCTTGTCCCTTGCCTTGCTGCCGCGCATGAAGGGCATGATCGTTGCCATCCAGTGGTCACGGCGGATGCATGGATTTGGCAGCGCATCCGCAAAGGTCTGATCTTGGGCTGTCCGCGCTTTGCGGTCTTTGTGAAACAAGCGCGAACCCGCAGGTGTCAAAATGCCAACTGAGCCCGTGATCCGGGACGCCGCTACCCTTATCCTATTTCGCAATCCGGACGCGCCTGAAATCCTGATGGGACAGCGCGGCGCCAAGGCCGCGTTCATGCCCAACAAGGTGGTGTTCCCAGGCGGGGCCGTCGATGCCTGTGACGCGGCGGTTCCGTTGGCCAACTTGCCCGCGTCTGCTTGCCTTGACCGCCTGCAGGAAGACACGCCGTCGGACCTGTCCACCGCCCTGATTGCGGCGGCTATTCGCGAACTCTGGGAAGAGACTGGACTCATTTTGGGTCAGCCCGGCACGTGGCCCGACCCGCCTGCGGATTGGGCGACCTTTGCGGCAACGGGTCACCTCCCCTGCGGAGAACATCTGCGCTTTGTGTTTCGCGCCATTACCCCACCGGGCCGGCCCCGCCGGTTTGACGCGCGGTTCTTTGTGGCCCCCGCCGAGCAGATTTGTGGGGATACCAATGATTTCAGTCGCGCCAGTGACGAGTTGTCGAACCTGCAATGGATCGCGCTGGCCGATGTTCGAAACTTTGACCTGCCGTTCATCACACAGGTCGTCCTGTCCGAAGTGGCGCATCTGATCCGGTCGGGCGAGGCCCCCTCCAGCGTCCCGTTCTTTCGAAATGACGACGAAGAGAGCCTGTTCCTACGGATCGGCGGTCAAGCCCCGGTTTAGTAGGGCATTGGGTGGTCACGATGGGCGGTGTTGAGATCAGTCAGAACATCATCGGACAGGATTAGGTCTGCACCCGCCAGAATATGCTCTAGTTGCGCCTGTGTCGTGGCCCCGAAGATCACCGAGGTCATGAATGGGCGAGCCTTGCAAAAGGCCAGCGCCATATGGATCGGGTCAAGCCCATGGCGTTCGGCGATGGTCAGGTAGGCCGCGACGGCCGCATCTGACCGCGGTGTCATGCGTCCGCCCAGCGTATCAGCAAAGGTGGCGCGCGATCCCTCAGGGATGGCTCCATTGCGATATTTTCCGGTCAACAGCCCGGCCGCCAACGGGGAATAGGCCAGCAGCCCGACCTGTTCATTGGCGCTCACCTCGGCCATGTCCGTGTCATACAGCCGGTACAGCAACGAATATTCATTCTGGATGCTCTGCACCCGCGGCCCGCCAACGGCGTCAGCGGCGGCCAGCCATGCCATCGTGCCCCACGCCGACTCATTGGACAGACCGAACTGCCGGATCCGGCCGGCGTCGACCTCGCGCTGCAACGCACCCAGCACGTCTTCCATATGTGCGCGCGTTTCAGCCCGGTTCTGGCCCGACGGATCATAGGTCCAGTTCTGCCGAAACGCATATGACCCCCGGTTTGGCCAGTGCAGTTGATAGAGGTCGATGACGTCCGTCTTCAGCCGCTTCAGCGATCCATCCAACGCGCGGCGGATAGCGTCAGCCGAGATCGCCTCACCATCGCGGGTATGTCCGCCGTTTGGGCCGCAAATTTTCGAGGCAAGGACGATGTCGTTCCGCCGCCCGCTTTTCTCGATCCAATTCCCGATGACGGTTTCCGTCATGCCAACGGTTTCGGCCAGAACCGGGGCGACCGGATACATTTCGGCAGTGTCGACCATGGTGATGCCATGCGCGAGGGCGGTCTCAATCTGAAGATGCGCGTCTGCCTCCGGGGTATGGGTGCCCCAGGTCATGCTGCCCAAGCACAATTCCGATACCAGAATGTCCGATTGTCCCAATGTGTTGTATTGCATTTGCATTTCCTTATGATCGATTGCGGTTGATCTAGGACGAGGCGCGGCTGTGCTCAAGGCGAAGTTGCCCGATGGGGCGCTTGCCCTTGCCGTCAGCCGGCAGCGCAGCCATTGAGAACACAACATGAACATGCAATGCTGGCGCATGGACCAGATTCGCCTTCATCGCAGCGCGTACAACCCGCAGTCGCAAGTGCGGGTAACCCCCGACATGGCATTGCAATTGGGGCGGACCCACGAGATCTGCGGCCCGGCACGTTGGACGCTGGGAATGATGATTGCGGCGCGGCTGACCGGGCCGGTCATCTGGATCCGCCCTTCGTGGCAATCCGAAATCCTGCATTTCGACGGGGTGCAACCTTGGATCGATCCCGGCCGGCTGATCGACGTCACGCCGCGTCGGGCCGAAGATCTGTTGTGGGCCGCCGAGGAAAGCCTGCGCTCAGGCGCCGCTACGTTGGTGGTGGTGGAACTTCCCGAACCGCCGCCCCTGACCCCCGTGCGTCGGCTGCATCTTGCCGCCCAAACCGGCACGTGGCATGCCGCAACAGCACCTTTGGGACTGCTGTTAACCCCGGGGAATGGCGGCGCCGCCGGTGTGGACAGCCGCTGGTCTTTGTCCGCCACCCATCGCCCGGACACCACCGAATGGCGGCTGGAATGTCGGCGCGCCCGCAGCGCGCCGCCCGGCATGTGGTCCCTGACACCGGAAATCTTGCAAGTGCTGCATCCAATCCCGGCACCGCAGTAACGCGCACGAACGAATGGGGCGCCTGCCCTGTAAACGATCCCGCGCCGACCTTATATATATCCAATCATGCGGGTTTCGTTGACCATACTGGCGACAATAGCGGCTCTGTTCGCGGGGGCGTCCGCAGGGGCAAAACCGCGCGCCTACCTTTTGGATGCCGAAAAATCCAAGGTGCAGTTTGGCTATTCGATGATGGGACAAACGAACACCGGCACCATCCCGATCGACACCGCCAAGCTGACACTCGATCTTCAGAATATCTCAAATTCCACTGCCACGGTGTCCCTGAACGCCGACGGCACCCAAGCCGGGGTTATTTTCGCAACCAACGCCTTGAAAAGTGCCAGTGTGTTTGACACCGCGACCTATCCAACAATCGTCTTTCATAGCACCCGGTTTACCCCGCATGGGACTGGCGCGACAGTTGCCGGGACCCTCACGCTTCGCGGCGTCACACAGCCACTGGTTCTGGACGCCCAGATTTACCGCCAGACAGGCACAGACACCGGCGATCTGTCCCGGTTAAGTGTGCTTCTGACCGGCACGCTTAACCGCAGCGCATTCGGCGCAACCGGCTATGCCGAGTCGGTGGCCGATGCGGTCAGCCTGCGCATTCTGGTTCGGCTGACACGCGCCGACTGATTGCCCAACCGGCAACTCGGATTGACAGACCACTCGGCCCGGCCCGCGCACTCGAATCATTAATTTTAAAATGCGCAATGCTGTTCGCCCGCCACCGGGCAACTTGCGCGTGCCCCCCCTGCGGCGGAGCAACGCGGCCTGTGACTGCCCGGCTTGCCAAGGCATAGACGGTCGCGGTTCGTTAACACTAACTCATTCAATTATCAGGGTTAATTAACCACGCGACCCCACCGCGATGATCCCTGTGGGCGCTGTGCAACACAAGAAAAAGGTCACTGAAAAACCCCACAAGGCAATTGCATGGATGACTGAAAACATGTACACATTCGTTAATAAGTGATCTCAGCGGTCGAATTTTGCCGGTGTGATACAAACTAGAGTATCGATTTGCCGACGGGCTCCGGACGGGTTTGATCGGCCTTAACTAAAAGGATGTTAAGCAGTGACCTACATGAAAAATGCACTTTTCGCCGCAGCTTTCGCAATCTCCGCACCGCTTGCAGCTCAGGCTGCAACAGTGAACAAGGACGTTTTTGCAAACAACTCGTACGCGTTTGCAGAAGTTCTGATGCCCGGCACCTCGGCTGAGTACAACTTCAACGTAATGGAAGACCTCAAGGTCAATAACTTCTCCATCACCGCAAACGGCAACAACTTCGGTGCCGATGTGGGCAGCGTGCGGTACAGCGTTAACGGCGCCGATGCACAGGCTCTGACCATTTCCGGGAGTGGTGAAAGCCAATCCGGTTACGCCTTCTCTGTTGGCGAAAACTTCTCCGCAGGCGACGTGGTACAGTTCCTCTTCTCCTACGCCATCAAGGACGACATCACTTTGAGCCTGGCATTCGCCACCGGCCCTGCCGATGTCGCACCCGTTCCGCTGCCGGCCGCTGGCCTGCTGCTGGGTTCGCTCCTGGTTGCTGGCGGCACCGTCGCTGCACGCAAAAAGAAGTAATCTGCCCGATCCAACGGATCAGACAGTTTCAAAAATGGAAAAGCATCGGTTCGCCGGTGCTTTTTCTTTTGCCGCGCATGACACGCGGAGACGGATCACGCCGGGCACTGGTTCTTCATGATCCGTTGCGGTAAGGCAGGGCGAATTCAGACCAAGGCGGCGCGATGGCACGTATCCTCATTACTTCAGCGATTCCCTATATCAACGGGATCAAGCATCTTGGAAATCTGGTCGGCAGTCAGCTGCCAGCAGACCTCCACGCCCGCTATCACCGGGCGCGTGGCAATGAGGTTCTGTTTCTTTGCTCAACCGACGAGCACGGCACACCTGCGGAACTGGCCGCGGCCAAGGCAGGAAAGCCGGTCGCCGACTACTGCGCCGAGATGCACGCCGTGCAAGCCGATCTGGCCAAGGGCTTCTGCCTATCCTTCGATCACTTCGGACGGTCCTCCAGCCCGCAAAACCGCCGCCTGACCCAATATTTTGCCGGTCGCTTGGCCGATCAGGGCCTGATCCGCGAAGTCAGCGAGCGCCAAGTCTATTCCCATGCCGACGGACGGTTCTTGCCCGACCGCTATATCGAAGGCACCTGCCCCAACTGTGGCTACGACCGCGCCCGCGGCGATCAATGCGAAAACTGCACCAAACAGTTGGATCCGACCGACCTGATCGATCCGCGCTCGGCGATCTCAGGCTCCACCAATCTAGAAGTGCGCGAGACCAAGCATCTCTATCTTCGCCAATCGGTGTTGCGCCCCGATCTGGAGGCATGGATCGACACCAAAACCGACTGGCCGATCCTGACCACCTCCATTGCCAAAAAGTGGCTCAACGATGGCGATGGCTTGCAAGATCGCGGCATCACCCGGGATCTGGACTGGGGTGTGCCGGTCAAGAAGGGCACCGAGGATTGGCCCGGCATGGAAGGCAAAGTCTTCTATGTCTGGTTCGATGCACCAATCGAATACATCGCATCCGCGGCTGAATGGGCCGAAGCCAGTAACCTGACCGACAGCGAATGGGAACGCTGGTGGCGCACCGACAAGGGCGCCGAAGACGTGCGCTATGTCCAGTTCATGGGCAAAGACAATGTGCCGTTCCACACCCTCAGCTTCCCGGCGACGATCATGGGATCGGGCGATCCGTGGAAGTTGGTGGATTACATCAAGTCGTTCAATTACCTCAACTATGACGGCGGTCAGTTCAGCACCAGTCAGGGCCGCGGCGTCTTTATGGATCAGGCGCTGTCGATCCTGCCTGCCGATTACTGGCGCTGGTGGCTGCTCAGCCACGTCCCGGAAAGCAGCGATACCGAATTCACGTGGGAGAATTTCCAAACCAACGTGAACAAGGATTTGGCGGATGTTTTGGGCAACTTCGTCAGCCGGGTCACCAAATTCTGCCGCTCGAAATTTGGCGAAGCGGTGCCTGCTGGCGGCGCGGATACGCCCGAGGCGGCGGCGCTGGTTGCAGACCTCACCGCGCGGGTCCAGCAGTATCAGGCCCATATGGATGCCATCGACATCCGCAAGGCCGCAGCGGAATTGCGCGCGATTTGGGTCGTTGGCAATGAGTATCTGCAAAATGCGGCCCCGTGGACCCTGTACAAGACCGACCCGGATGCCGCCGCTGCGGTGACACGGCTGGCCCTGAACTTGATCGGTCTCTATGCGGCCCTGTCGCAACCGTTCATTCCTAATGCCAGCGAAACCCTGCGCCAAGCCATGGGGCTGGCGAGCCTCGACTGGCCAGAAGATGTCGCGGCCGCCCTCACCGCCTTGTCCGCCGGTGCCCCCTTCACCGTGCCGGACGTTCTGTTCCGCAAGATCACGGACGAAGAGCGCGAAGGCTGGCAAGAGCAGTTCGCCGGTCAACGCGGGTAACGCTTATCTGCGGGCGGCAACAGATTGCCGCCCGCAGATAAGCTTCAAACAAATGTCGCATCTTGCATATGCGGGCGTCACATCGGGGTGAGACATCCGCGTGACGCTCGTTTCATGCAGGATTGAACATGACCTTTCACCGTACCCTCGTCAGTGCGTCAGCACTGGCTCTTGTCGCCACCACCGCTTTGGCCGATGTCGTGACCATGGGCCCTCGTCCCTATTACCTAATCGACAAGATGACCGATGGCCCGCTGAAGGACAAACTTCTGTCCTGCGCCGAGGGTCCGTTTACGCGCAGCGATTTTTCCATCGGCCATCGCGGCGCGCAGATGCAGTTCCCCGAGCACACGGTTGAGGCCAACGTTGCCGCCGCACGGATGGGCGCTGGTATTCTGGAATGCGATGTCACCTTCACCAAGGACAAAGAACTGGTCTGCCGTCACGCCCAGAATGACCTGCACACCACCACCAACATTCTGGCCACCGATCTGGCCGAGACCTGTGTTACGCCGTTCAGCCCCGCGTCGGGTGATGACAAGGCCACAGCCGAGTGCCGCACCTCGGAGGTCACCCTCGACGAATTCATGACCCTGACCCCAAAGATGGATGCAGCAAGTTCCGTAGCAACCACGGTCGAGGCGTACATGGACTCCACCGCTGGCTGGCGCACCGACCTATATGCGGTCGAGCCGACCACGTTGATGACCCATGCCGAATCCATCGAATTGTTCAAATCGCTGGGAGCCAAGTTCACGCCGGAACTGAAAGGCCCCTCGGTCGAGATGCCGTTCGACGGCTTCACGCAGGAAGACTATGCACAGAAGTTGGTGGACGAGTACAAAGCCGCTGGCATCCCCGCGTCGGACGTTTTCTTGCAGTCCTTTAATCTGGACGACGTGCTCTATTGGATCAAGGCAGAGCCAGAGTTCGGCGCGCAAGCCGTCTATCTGGTCGAAGGCCACGAAAATTATGACAACATGGACCCTGAAAGCTGGGATCTGACCCCCGCCGAGATCAAGGCCATGGGCGTCAACTACCTCGCCCCTGCGCTCTGGATGATGGTCACGCTCGACGCGGATAACAAGATCGTGCCGTCCGAATACGCGATTGCCGCCAAAGAGGCCGATCTGAAGCTGATCGCCTGGTCGCTGGAACGCTCGGGTCCGCTGACCACTGGCGGAGGCTGGTATTACCAATCGATCGCCCCTGCCATCACCTCGGACGGCATGATGTACGAACTGGTTGACGTACTGGCACAAGACGTCGGCGTCGAAGGCATCTTCACCGACTGGAACTCCACGGTGACCTATTACGCTAACTGCATGGGCCTGTGATTTAAGGCGGGCATAAGACCTGCGACCCCAGCCGCGCGCTGGGGTCTGCAATGCGCGACAAGCCGTGACACCGGGCCGATTTCCTGCCAAAAGGCCGGTATCCGGCTTGCACGTCTGGCCAGCCCGGCATCGCACCGTTCCAATTTGATACGGTGCGGCGTTGATCATGGGTCAGGCGCGATGAGACCCCTTATGTATGGCGTCATGACCAAAACCGACCCTTTGCCCGTCCCACGCTTTCGGACCCTATTCTTGTCCGACATTCACCTTGGCGCCCGCGGCTGCCAAGCAGAGATGCTGCTGGATTTTCTGGGGCGCTATGATGCCGAAAAGATTTATCTCGTCGGTGACATCTTCGACGGATGGCGGTTGCGCCGGGGCTGGCATTGGCCGCAATCGCACAACAATGTCATTGAGGCACTGTTGACCAAGGCGCATCAGGGCATTCCGATCATCTATGTTCCGGGCAACCATGATGAGGTTATGCGCAATTATCTTGGCACCCATTTCGGCGGGATCGAGGTCAAGGAAAAGGACGAACACGTCACCGCAGCCGGTCTGCGCCTGCTGGTTACCCACGGCGATCAATATGATGTGGTGGTGGTGAATGCCAAATGGCTCGCGCATCTGGGCGACCGGGCCTATAATTTCGTGCTGTGGCTGAACACCTGGATCAACCAGATCCGACGGCTGTGGGGTGGCCAGTTCTGGTCCCTGTCAAACTGGGCCAAGCAACAGATCAAGCGCGCGGTCAACTTTATCGGCGATTATGAGGCGGTGTTGGCCGACGAGGCCAAGCGTGGCGAATTTGACGGCGTCGTCTGCGGCCACATCCACAAGGCGGAACTGCGCCACATCGACGACATCCTATACGTTAATTGCGGCGATTGGGTGGAAAGCTGCACCGCGATCGTCGAAGAGCAAGACGGGACCCTGCGCCTGATCGACTGGGCCCGGGTGACCCGGCGGGCCCGGCGCCGGCAGAAGCTGAAAGAGCGGGCGCAGCCCTCCGGTGATGGGCAGCAGCAGGGGATCCCCGAAACCACCGATTGAATCTATGCATAGTTAAAGGGCCTTCTATGACCGAAACAGATCTTGCACGCGGCCAGCTTGGCGGCGCGGTTCATCAAAAACCGCTATTCAGTCGCACAGGCGCGCAGGAGAGACTGTTTTCCAAGTTGTTTACTGGTCTGGTCTATGCCCAGATCTGGGAGGACCCCTGCGTCGACATGGCGGGACTGGAATTAGGTCCGGGCGATAACGTGATCTGCATTTCTTCGGGCGGCTGCAACCTGTTGTCGTATCTGACGGCAAACCCGGCATCGGTCACTGCCGTCGATCTGTCCCCGGCCCATGTGGCGCTGGTGCGTCTGAAACTGGTGGCGGCGCAGACCTTGCCGGACCACGCCGCCTTCTATGACCTGCTGGGCCATGCCAACCGCCCTTCCAACATCGCCCTGTATGACCGGTACGTTGCCCCTGCCCTCGATCCGGTCAGTCGCGCGTGGTGGGACGCGCGCCAAGGCCTGATGCCGCGCCGGGTCAACATGTTTGGCAAGGGCCTCTATCGCTTTGGCGTTCTGGGGCAGTTCATCTCGACGATGCACGTTGTCTCACGAATCGCCGGGGTCGATTACCGGCCATTGCTGGCGTGCCAATCCCTGGCCGAGCAGCAGGATTTCTTTGACCGCGAGATCGCGCCGCTGTTCGATCGTGGGATCGTCAAAATGATCGCGCGTCGGCGGGCCTCGTTGTTCGGGCTCGGCATACCGCCAGCGCAATTCGACAAGTTGGCGCTGGACGGCGGCGGCGATATCGTGCCGGTCCTGCGCGAGCGCACCCGCAAGCTAATCTGCGATTTCCCGATCTCAGAGAACTATTTCGCATGGGCCGCCTTCAACCGTGGCTATCGCGCCGATGGCAACGGGCCGGTCCCGCCCTATCTTGAGGCGGCCAATTTCGACATGGTCCGCGCGAACGCGCCGCGCGCCAGCATCGTCAACCGCCCGCTGACAGCCGTTCTGGCCGACCTGCCCCCGGCCAGCAAACAGGCCTATGTGCTGCTCGATGCGCAGGACTGGATGAACGACCGACAGTTGACCGACCTGTGGACCGAGATCACCCGAACCGCCACTCCCGGTGCCCGGGTGCTGTTCCGCACAGGCGGGGCCGCAGATATTCTGCCCGGTCGCGTGCCAGCCCCGCTGCTGGACCGCTGGACGTATCAGCCAGACCGCTCGCATGCGCTTTGGCAGCAAGACCGCTCGGCGATTTATGGCGGGCTGCATCTGTACCAGATGAAGGACTAAGCAATGGCCGACCTGCCCCAAGGCGCCCTGATGGACAGCATCTATCGCAAGCAACGCCTGATCTATGATGCCACGCGCAAATACTATCTGCTGGGCCGCGACGAGATGATCAACAGCCTGACCCCGCCCGAAAATGGCACGGTTTTGGAAGTTGCCTGCGGCACCGGTCGAAACCTGATCAAAACGGGACAACGCTATCCGACGGCACGGCTCTTTGGCCTCGACATATCGTCCGAGATGCTGATCACCGCACGAACAAATATCGCCCGGGCAGGCATGAGCGCGCGGACCCAGTTACAACAGGCCGACGCCTGCGATTTTGATGCAGCCGCCCTGTTCGGACAGACCCGCTTTGATCGTGTATTCCTGTCGTACAGCCTGTCGATGATCCCCGACTGGCAAGCCGCCCTCAGCATGGCGGCCTCGAAGGTGGCCCCGGGCGGGCAACTGGCCGTGGTGGATTTCGGCCAGCAAACCGGCCTGCCCCGTTGGTTCAATGCAGGGCTATTGGCGTGGCTGGCGAAGTTCCATGTCGCACCGCGCGGCACCCTGCCAGAGGTCCTAGGCCGGATCGGCGCGGACATGGGCGGCGCGGTCACAATCAGCCATCCGTTTCGCGACTACGCGGTACAAGGGCGGCTGACCCTCCCCTCCTGAGGCCACGGCTCGATCATTGCGGCACCGCAAAGGTCATAGACGCCCACAGCGATCGCCACGCCGGACCGTTCTCCGCCGCATCCCACGCCACCGGCCGCAGCACGACGAAATTCAGCAGCACCTCGCTTGCGGCGGCGACCGGAACTTCCACCCGTCCTTCGGCATCGGTGCGCAACGTGGTATAGGTCACATCGGGCCCCAGACGTTGAAAGACTTCAAGCTGCGCATCGCCGCGCGGCACGCCGCCCTCAAACAGGCGCACTGTGACCGGCGCGCCAGCAGGCTTGGTATAGGGGTTGGTCTCGGCCACAATTTCGACCTCCAGACCAACCTGACCGTCCGCCCCTACGCCGTCACCGACCGCAATCAGGGATTTGGCATAGCGGCGGTATGCCTCGAGGAAGCCGGTCTCGGGAATACCGCGCACTTTGTGCTGGGCGACGGCATCGCCAAGGTCGTGCTGGGCTACAAACCCGGCGAACAGATCCCAATTGGCATAGGTCACACGATTGTCTGCCGTCTCATGCACAATCAGCAACAGACCATCCGCCCCGGATGGCATCGACAGCGCCGGACGGTCGCCCAATCGGCCTGCAACCGGACCAAGCGCATCGGGCGACCCCGCCTCGAACCGCGCAAAGTTTGCGGGCAGGTAAGAATGGCTGGTCCCGTCAAAGTTTTGTCCGACCCTCAAATGCGCGGTGACTTGTTCCCCTGAGGCAATCTGATACGAATCAGGTGAGATCCAAAACTCATGCGCGTGTGCGGGCAGAGAACTGGCCGCAATGGACAAGATGACGGCGGCAGCATGGAAAAGGGGCATGGATGATCCATTGGAATGAGGTCACCACAAGGCTGCGCCTGTTGCGCGGGAAGTCAAGCGCCGCGATGGCGCTAATCCTGATCTTGGTGTTCGCGACTGCCGCACAGGCGCATGAAACCCGCCCCGCCATTGCCGATCTGGACATCGGGCAAACCCGGGCGCAACTGAGCATCACCCTGCCCCTCGAAGCACCGCTAGCCGAGATCGATCTGGACGGGATCACCGATACGAACGACGCCCCTCAGGCCGCCCAATATGACCAGCTTCGCGCCCTGTCTGCCCCGGATTTGGCGGCACTTGTGCGCAAGGATTGGCCGCGCCTGTCAGGCAAGATCACACTAGAAAGCGGCGGTGTGCGACTGCCATTGTCGCTGACGGGCGTGGATGTGCCCGCAGACATCGCCCGAGACCTGCCACGGGACTCACTGTTGTCGATCTCTGCGGCCTTACCGCCCGGCGACGCCGCCGTGACCTTTGCATGGGACGCGGACCTCGGGCCCATCGTTCTGCGCCAGATCGGAGCAGGACCAGAGGGCTATACCGCGTATCTGACATCGGGCGCTGCCAGTGATCCGATCCCGCGCGGCGCCCAAGCGGCCCCGACCTCGGCGACAAGCAGCTTCCTGCGCTATCTCGTGTTGGGCTTTGAGCATATCATCCCGAAAGGCACCGATCATATTCTGTTCGTGCTTGGGCTGTTCTTCTTTTCGACCAAGCTGCGCCCGCTTTTGGTGCAAATTACCGCGTTTACCGCAGCGCATACGGTAACGCTGGCTCTGGCGATCTTTGGGGTCGTGTCGGTGCCGTCCGGGATCGTCGAGCCGCTGATTGCCTTATCAATCGCCTATATCGCGTTCGAAAACATCACCTTAAAACAGATCACCCCGTGGCGCACATTTGTCGTCTTCGCATTTGGACTGCTGCACGGCTTGGGCTTCGCATCGGTTCTGGGCGACATTGGCCTGTCATCCGGCCATGCCCTGCGCAGCCTTCTGGCCTTCAATATCGGCGTCGAGATTGGGCAACTGTCCGTCATCTTGCTGGCCTACGGGCTGATCGGCGCTTGGTTTGGCCAGAAACCATGGTACCGGACCCGTATCGCCATTCCGGCGTCGGTGATGATCGGCTTGGTGGGCGTTTATTGGTTCGTGGAGCGGATAGTGGGTCAGATCGCCTGACCCACCGGATCAGGCGTCGGCCTCGTCAGGCGAGATGCCCTTGAAGCCACGGGCAACCACGAACTTTTCAGAGCTGTCCGACCGACTTGCGTTGGGTTTGACATTGGCCACGGATTTAAACCGCAGTTTCAGCAGCTTTTGCAACTCGCCCTCGGCCCCACCCGCCAAAACTTTGGCGACGAACGTGCCGTTCTCGGCCAAGACATCAAAGGCCAAATAGGCCGCGGCCTCGCAGAGGGCAATGATGCGGATGTGGTCGGTCTGTTTGTGCCCGGAACTGGCGGCAGCCATGTCCGACATCACGACATCGGCAGGCCCGTCCAGCCAGCCTTTCACAACATCATCAGCACCGTCTGACAAGAAATCCAGCACGTGAATTTCCGCCCCTGCAATCGGCTCGACCTCTTGCAAGTCGAGGCCGACAACCCGCCCGCGCGCCTTGCCGCCCTTGGTCCCAAGCGCATTGACCCGGTCCACGGCGATCTGGCACCAGCCCCCCGGGGCGCAGCCAAGATCCAGAACCCGGGCGCCGGGCACCAGAAACCGGAACTTGTCGTCCAGTTCAGAGATCTTGAAGGCCGCGCGGCCGCGAAACCCCTCGGCCCGCGCCCGGGCGACATAGGGATCGTTAAGCTGACGCTCAAGCCACAGGGTCGAAGACAGCTTCCGCCCCCGCGCCGTTTTGACTTTCACACGCAAGTCGCGCGCACCGCGACCACTGGTCGGTTTGGCCATAACTCAGCCGCCTTTCTGATTTTGAAACGTGTCACTGCCGAACAATCCGTCAGCAGACATCTGAGCATAAAGCAGCCCTTCGCGCAGCCCCCGGTCGGCCACGGACAGCCGGTCGGTAGGCCACAGCCTGAGCAGGGCCTGCAAGATCGCCGCGCCCGGCATGATCAGCGTATGCCGATCCCGTCCAATCCGCGGATCGGTCCGCCGCCCTTCCGGGCCCAGTCGTAAATATTCATGGATCACTGTGTCGATCTGATCCGAGCTTAACTCCATCCCGTCCACCAAAGCCCGGTCATACCGGCGCAACCCCAGATGCGACGCAGCCACGGTCGTGACGGTGCCGCTGGTCCCGACAATCTGAAAACCGCTACGCTCGTGCAACAGATCATAGGGGGTGAAGCTGGCAAGGTTTTCTTCAAAGAACCAGCTCATCAGCGCGAACCGTCCCGCATCGTCTTCGACGTCGATGAACCGGTCCCGCAAGGTGGCAACGCCCAGCGGCACCGAAATCCAGTCCACAACCTTTGCGCCACGGCGGCCTGGTTCTGAGAACGGCCGCCCATGCATCGCCAGAATGGCCGCCGAGCGTTCCTCCGGCGCGACCTGAGACAGATCGATCCAAACCAGTTCGGTCGAACCGCCGCCGATATCGACCACCAGCAACTGTTCGGCAGACCGATGCACCAGTGGTCCGCAGCTAACTACTGCAAGGCGGGCTTCTTCCTCGGGCGAGATCACTTCCAGCTTTAAGCCGGTTTCGCGTTGAACCTGTGCGATGAAGGCCGGGCCGTTGCGGGCCCTCCGGCAGGCTTCGGTCGCGACAAGCCGCATCCGCTTAACCCGGTGTTGATCAAGTTTACGGCTGCAAACGCGCAAGGCTTGAACCGTGCGTCGGACCGCGACACGCGAAAGCGATCCGGAACTTTCCAGTCCGGTTCCCAATTGAACAGCCTTTGAGAAGCTGTCAACGATGCGCAGATGATCTCCCTCGGCACGGGCAATCAACATACGGCAACTATTTGTGCCCAGATCGAGCGCCGCATACAGCTCATCTGGGTTGGCAGGCTGGGGGGAACGAACACCATGTATCGGCAGCGTCTCGACCAGCCCGGAACGCCTGGGCGTCATAACGCCCTCCATTTGTGGTTATGGACAAGGTAGACGTGACAGTTCTGCAACGCAAGCGTTCACAGGTCACTTCTCGGTTCCAAACGCGTGAGATCAGTACTGATCGCAGAGGTTAGACCCGGTCGCCGCCCACCTTATTACGGCACCTATGCGTCGAGGCGATCATCCCAAAGACTCCGCGTCAGCAGATCACAGGGCGGGCGCATCACATCCAGATGCATGGCGACTTCATCCTCAAGCACAGATATTTGGGCCAGGTTGATATGCTGCATTCGCCCATCGCCTGCCTATTGAAAAGGCGCCACTAAATCGATTGAGGCGATTCTTTGCCAAACGCGCCAAAGTTTGCCTCCAATTCGTTAACAACTCTTGTTTGATGCAAATATTACGGCTAAATCGATAACAACAAACTTAACGTCAAGACGAAGAATCACGTCACGTCATTTCGCTAACCGTTTGAATGCCGCGACCACGTACTTAAGGGCACCGCTGACTTGGTGACCAGTTTCATTTTAAAGGTGCTTAACGTATGAAAAAGTTGATTGTTGCCATCGCCGTGTTCTCTGGCCTTTCTTCCGCCGCACAGGCCGCGCCTGTTCTGATCGACGCCTTTAACGCCGAACAGATTGTCGCGTACAAACCAATCCCTGGCTTCGTTTCGGATCAGAGCGAAGTCGAAGCCCCGGTCATCGGCGGATATCGTGACATCAGTGTCGTCTCGAGTGCGACCGCGTATTTTGGTTCGATCCTGCAAGTTGTCGACGGTGAAGGCAGCATTGATCTGTCCAACACCCGTGGCGTCACCGGTTCGGGATCCGTGACCTGGGATGGTATGGGATCAACTGGCCTGGGCGGCATCGATTTGACCGATGGCGGCAGCAATGATGCCTTGATCACCAGCATTGTGTTTTCACGTGGGTCCGGGGCGCTGACATTTAGCGCTGTCGACACGAACGGCGTCAGCGGAATGGCAACATACGCCTTTAATACCGATATCTCGTCGGCCTCCCCGGTGGCTTTTCTGTTTTCCAGCTTTTCAAATGGCGTTGACCTGACCTCGGTCAATTCTCTGACCATGTTGATGAGCGGCATTGATCCAGCTGCATCCAACTCGGTCGGGTCGGTCTATGCTGGCGTAGCCCCCGTTCCTGCGCCGGTGCCTCTGCCTGCCGCTGGCTTGTTGCTGGGCACGGTGCTTTTGGGTGGCGGTGTTGCAGCCCGTCGGCGCAAGACTGCCTGAACCTCGGGCCACACGTACTCGGCCTTTGCAATTTGGGCGCGCCATCACGGCGCGCCTTTTTCTTTGTCCGGCCGATTGCAAGCAATCGTCCTTGACCGCAGCAAGCACCTTGGCTATTGCCAAGCACGGTCGCGGGTGTAGCTCAATGGTAGAGCAGCAGCTTCCCAAGCTGAATACGAGGGTTCGATTCCCTTCACCCGCTCCAACACCCTATCTCTCCGCTCAGGGCATCAATCCGCGATCTGCCCCCCTGTCAGGGCTACAGACACAGCTGTCGTCGACGGGCCTGAGATCGGCAAGCCGCGCAGACATCGGACCGCCAAAAATCCGAAAGCCTGCGCCTCAAGCATATCCCCATCAAGGCCGACATCTTCGACTGGCGCGACCGAACAGCCAAGCGTCTGCGCGAGGTCGCGCATAATAACGGGATTGCGCCGCCCTCCGCCGGTCACAAGCACCCGAACTGCCGGAGCCGGGCACAGCTGGAGACCGCGCGCGACCCCGATCACAGCCGCATGAGCAAGGGTCGCGGCCGCGCAAGCATCTGGCAGCGTAGCGACATCGGCGGTCAGTTGCGCAAACGCATCGCGGTCAAGGCTTTTCGGCGCAGGCTGATCGAAATACGGGTGGGCCGCGAACCGTGCCAGCACCCGGTCGTCAGCAATACCCGCAGCAGCCAAGGCCCCGTCTATATCCAGATCCACCCCGAACCGTCGGCGCATCAGGTCATTGATCGGCGCGTTGGCTGGACCGGTATCAAAGGCCAGCATCGCACCGGGATCAAATGGTGACGTCTTCTCCGGATCAATCCAAGTTAAGTTTCCGACGCCGCCAAGATTGAGGAACACCACGGGAGCTGTCGCGCCGATCCGCTGCGCCAGCGCGAAGTGAAAGACCGGAGCCAACGGCGCGCCCTGCCCGCCCGCAGCCACATCTGCACTGCGGAAATCCCACGCCACCGGCAGCCCCAACCCTTGGGCCAGTTTGGCGCCTTCGCCCGCCTGATGTGTGCCGCGCATTGCAGGCTCATGCGCCAACGTCTGACCGTGAAAGCCAACAAGGTCGGCCCCGTCAAACCCGGACAAAAGTGCAAGATGGGCGCGATCAACCACCTCGGCCGCCGCCGCAACCGCAGGCTCGCCCGGCCATCGTCCAAGCCCGGCCCGCAGCACGGCGCGCTCTGCCTCGGTATAAGCGCGATACCCGGTGGCGCCAAAATCGGTGATCTGCACCCCATCGGTCAGAATCATAGCCGCATCGACCCCGTCCAATGACGTTCCCGACATGGATCCCAGAGCCCAGATCGGACCCGCTTCGGCACGCTGTCGCAACATGGTCTTTTCCTTCACAGGTCTTGCCCCTATAAGCCACTGATTGCCCGAGAATGGACCCTGCGACGATGACCTTCCAGCCGAAATCTGACTTTTTGAACGTCATGATCACGCGCGGCTTCCTTGCCGACTGCACCGATCTTGAGGGCCTCGATGAGGCGCTGCTGAATGGCATCGTGCCCACCTATATTGGCTATGACGCCACGGCGGCGTCGCTGCATGTCGGCCATCTGTTGAACATCATGATGCTGCGCTGGCTGCAAAAAACTGGCCACAGGCCAATTACGCTGATGGGCGGCGGCACAACTAAGGTCGGTGATCCGTCGTTCCGGTCGGATGAACGCCCGTTGCTGGGTCCGGAGCAGATTAACGCCAATATCGCGGGCATGGGCCAAGTCTTTGCCCGCTACTTGGATTACAGCGACGCCGGAAATGGCGCGTTGATGCTGAACAATGCGGAATGGCTGGACAGCCTGAATTACCTCGAATTCCTGCGGGATATCGGGCGGCATTTCAGTGTGAACCGGATGCTGAGCTTTGAGTCGGTCAAATCGCGTCTAGACCGCGAGCAATCGCTGAGCTTTCTTGAATTCAACTACATGATCTTGCAGGCCTACGATTTTCTGGAATTGAACCGCCGGTATGGCTGTCAGTTGCAGATGGGCGGCTCGGATCAGTGGGGCAATATCATTAACGGGATCGACCTGACCCGCCGGGTGGCCGATACAACGATCTATGGCCTGACTTCGCCGCTGTTGACCACGTCTGACGGCAAGAAGATGGGCAAAAGTGCGGGTGGCGCGATTTGGCTGAACGGCGACATGTTGAGCCCCTATGAGTTCTGGCAGTTCTGGCGCAATTCCACCGATGCCGATGTCGGACGATTCCTGAAGCTGTACACAGAACTGCCACTGGACGAATGCGACCGTCTGGGGGCGCTGGAAGGCTCAGAAATCAACGAGGGCAAAATCCGGCTGGCCAACGAAGTCACGACGCTGCTGCACGGCGCCGCTGCCGCTGCCGCTGCCGAGGCCACAGCGCGTGAAGTCTTTGAAAAGGGCGGAACCGGCGACGACCTGCCGACCCTTGCCCTCAGCGCCGACGAGGTTGGCGACGGCATTTCCATCGTGCAACTGATCGTGCGTGCCGGGTTGGCCAAGACCGGCAAAGAGGCCAAGCGCCTGATCGCAGACAATGGCGCGCGGCTTGACGACGCCCCCCTGACCGATGCCGGGCTGGTCCTGCACCTGTCCGACTTAGACAGCCCGCTGAAACTCAGCGCTGGACGCAAGCGCCATGCCTTGATCACCTTGGCCACCAAGTCCTAACCGGACAGCCAACGCCAAATCCCTTCGCCTGCACTGAGCAACACGAAGGTCGGGATCGACAGAACAAGGGCCAGCCATAGCGCGCTGGCCCAACTTGGCCGGGCCCGCGGCGCAACGACCCCCATAATCGGATTGAGTGGCTTTTTCATAGCCCTATTAACGCCGCTTTAGGTTTTCGACGCGTTAACAGGGCTATGACGCTGAAATGGTCCGACACGTCTGGGATTTTTCCATCGGCGGCGCCTGCGATGCAGCAGCACCCTTGCTATGGGGCTGCCTGCCGCGCCTTGGGCGCCGAAGTTCTGAACTTGTCCTTTGGCCGGGGGACCGCACCTCTGGCGACAGCGCAAGTGGTGCTACGACGGTGGCCATTGCTGGGTCGGTTCGCCTTGGTGACTCGCGGCCCGGTCTGGTCCGAGCAGTTCCCCCCCGCTGATCGCCATACTGCGCTGCACGCGCTGGTGGATCAGTTGGCACAGCGGTTCACCGGCGTGATCCTCACGCCGGATCGCGATCAGGGGCGTGACCTGCTGGAGGGACGCGGGTTGCTGCGCATGATGTCGCCGTTCCATCTGGCCGAGATCGATTTGACCGGGCCACATAGCGCCCGACGTGCGGCACTGGATCAAAAGTGGCGCAACCGGCTGAACCGGGCCGAAGCGTCGGGGCTGCAAGTAAAAATAACTCGGTTGCCTGCGGACCCGCAGCACTGGCTGTTGCGCGCGGAGGCCGCGCAAAGCCGACAACGCCGCTACAGCCGCCTTCCACCCAGCTTTTCAGTTGCATGGGAAACGGCCACTCCCGGGGGCACCCGACTGTTCAGCCTCTATCAGGCCGGACGCCCGATCGCGGGCATTTTGGTGTTACTGCATGCGCCGACAGCGACCTATCACATCGGCTGGACCGGCCCCGAAGGTCGCCACGTGTCGGCCCATAATCTGTTGATGTGGCAGGCCGGGTGCTGGTTGGCAGAGCGCGGATACACCGGATTTGATCTGGGGGTTCTGGACACGGAAACGACGCCCGGTTTGGCGCGTTTTAAGCTCGGCGCAGGGGCCAAACCTGTTCACCTTAGCAGCACATGGATGCGAGCACCGGGCACCGCAATGGTCGCGCGTTTGGGTGCCGCATGGTCTCAGCATTGGGGCGCGGTGTCGCCCGGGCCAAACGGTTGGCCCGGGCGGATGTCTTGATCTTCCCGGCGGACGATCAGTCGGTGACAGTGACCGAGACCATACGGTCAGGCTCTCCGACCACGGCACCATTTGGTCCGGTTCCAAGCTTGATGGCGTCGACGATGTCCATGCCTTCGGTCACTTCACCGATGATGGTGTACTGTCCGTTCAGGAATTCACCCGGCGCGAACATGATGAAGAATTGGCTATTGGCACTGTCCGGGTTCTGGGACCGCGCCATCCCAACTACACCGCGTTCAAACGATTCTTCTGAGAACTCGGCAGGGATGTTGTCGCGGTCAGAGCCGCCCATTCCCGCTTGGCGGATATCGAAGTCCGCGTCCATCTTGCCGAATTCCACATCCCCGGTCTGGGCCATGAAACCGTCGATAACCCGGTGAAACGCGACATTATCATACGCGCCTTCTTCGGCCAGAGCGACGATCTGCGCCACGTGTTGTGGGGCCAGATCATCGCGCAGCTGAATCTCAATCACACCGTTTGCTTCGCCAGCAACGGTGATTTCAAGTCCGGTGGCAAAGGCCGGCGCTGCGGCCAGCACCGTCAGAGCCGTCGCAGCGACCTTAAACATCTGCGGCCACCTTGACACTGATCATCCGGTCCGGGGCCGCAGGCGGCTCACCCCGGGCAATCTTATCGACGAATTCCATCCCCGACAGAACGCGACCATAAACGGTGTACTGACCGTTCAGAAAGCTGTTGTCGGAGAAGTTGATAAAGAACTGCGAGTTGGCCGAGTTGGGATTGGATGAGCGCGCAGCGCCGATCGTGCCCCGGTCATGCGGCAGCTTGGAAAATTCCGCCGGAAGATCGGGAAGGTCAGACCCGCCGGTGCCAGCGCGACGGATGTTGAAATCCTGTTCCATGTTGCCATTGGCGACATCACCGGTCTGCGCCATGAAGCCATCGATGACCCGGTGAAAGGCAACGTTGTCGTACGCTCCGGCCCGCGCCAGTTCCTTCATTCGTGCGGTATGCTGGGGCGCCACGGCTGGCAGCAGTTCAATCACTACGGCGCCATCCTTCAGCTCCACAATGATGGTATTTTCTGGATCTTTGATCTCGGCCATTGGGGGCCTCCTTTTCTGCGTCGAATTGCGCCGGACCCTAGGGTGCATTTCGTCAAAGGAAAAGCCGAAAGCAGGTCAGTGATTGACCGCTCGTCCGATCTGGGGTGAAAGAACCCAACCGCAAATTGACTGGAGAACCCAAATGGCTTGGAAATCGCTCGACGACCTGGATCTGAGCGGCAAGGTTGTCTTGACCCGCGTGGACATCAATGTTCCCGTTGCGGATGGCAAGGTAACCGACGCAACGCGGATCGAGCGGATTGCGCCGACCATTGCGGATATTTTGGCGAAAGGCGGCAAGCCGGTCCTCATGGCGCATTACGGGCGGCCCAAAGGCAAGGTGGTTCCCGACCTGTCCCTTGAGTTCCTCGTGCCGGTTTTGCAGGATATTCTCGGCGTTCCGGTCACTTTCGCGTCCGATTGCATCGGCAGCGCCGCGAAACAGGCGGTGGGTGAATTGCCGAACGGGTCGGTTTTGTTACTAGAGAACACCCGGTTCCACGCCGAAGAAGAAGCCAACGATGCGCGGTTCGCGGCGTCTCTGGCCGCATTGGGACAGATCTATTGCAACGATGCGTTCTCGGCCGCACACCGCGCTCATGCCTCGACCGAAGCCCTCGCCCGGCTGATGCCCGCCTGCGCGGGACGCCTGATGCAGGCTGAACTGCAAGCGCTTGAGGCAGCATTATCCGCACCAAAACGGCCCGTGGTTGCGGTGGTGGGCGGTGCCAAGGTATCAACCAAACTCGAATTGCTCAGCAATTTGGTGGAAAAGGTCGACACGCTGGTGATCGGCGGCGGCATGGCAAACACGTTTCTGGTCGCCCAAGGCAAACCTATTGGGACATCGCTGGCCGAAGCCGATATGGCCGACACCGCCCGTGCGATCCTGACCAAGGCTGAATCAGCTGGCTGTACGATTGTCCTGCCAATCGACATCGTCGTCGCGCGTGAATTCAAGGCCGGAGCCGCCTATGAGGTCCTCCCGGCAGATGCTTGCCCGGATGATGCGATGATTCTGGATGCGGGACCAGAAAGCGTGGCGGCCTTGGATGCGGTATTCAAAGCTTCCGCCACGTTGATCTGGAACGGTCCGCTTGGCGCGTTCGAGATCCCGCCCTTCGACATGGCGACCAATGCTGCCGCCAAATGCGCTGCCACTCTCAGCCGAGAGGGCAAACTGATCAGCGTTGCGGGAGGTGGCGACACGGTGGCCGCTTTGAACATCTCCGGCGCGGCAGATGATTTCACTTATATTTCGACCGCAGGCGGTGCGTTTTTGGAATGGATGGAAGGAAAAACCCTTCCGGGTGTGGCCGCTTTGAACGATCAGGGGTGACAAACACTCACCGTTAGCGCTCCCAGTATTGCTTGCCATGCGGGAGCCGACTAACCAATGACGCAGTTCAATCAGTCAAAGGTTCCTACGATGAAAGCCACTGAAGCCGTCCAAAAGATCCTGAGAAACTATGAAGGTGAAACCCCGGGCGTAAAGGCCAAACTTTGCAGCATTCTGATGAATGGCGCGTTGGGTGGAACCGGAAAAATGATCATCCTTCCGGTTGATCAGGGCTTTGAGCACGGACCCGCACGGACCTTTGCGCCCAATCCAGCCGGGTATGATCCGCACTACCACTACCAACTGGCCATCGACGCGGGCATGAATGCTTATGCCGCGCCGCTTGGACAGTTGGAGGCAGGCGCGGATACCTTCGCCGGTCAAATTCCGACAATTCTGAAGGTAAATTCTTCCAACTCGCTGATGTCAGAGACTGCCGGAAAAAACCAAGCGTTGACCGCGTCTGTGGATGACGCGCTGCGACTCGGCTGTGCGGCAATCGGGTTCACGATCTACCCCGGCTCGGATTGCGCCATCGAGATGTTCGAAGAGATCGTCGAAATGCGCAAGGAAGCTGCTGCCAAGGGCGTCGCCACGGTGATCTGGTCCTACCCGCGTGGCGAAGCCATCAGCAAAGACGGCGAAACCGCAATCGACGTTGCTGCTTATGCCGCCCACATCGCAGGTCAGATTGGCGCGCATATCATTAAGATCAAGCTGTCGACAGACCACCTCATGCTGCCGGAAGCCAAGAAAGTCTACGAAGACCTCGGCATTGATGTCTCGACCCAAGCGGCGCGCGTCAAGCATTGCATGGATAGCGCCTTTGCCGGTCGTCGCATCATGGTGTTTTCGGGCGGTGCGAAAAAGGGTACGGATAGCGTCTATGACGATGCCCGGGCAATCCGCGACGGTGGCGGAAACGGCTCGATCATTGGGCGCAACAGCTTCCAGCGGTCCCGTGAAGACGCCATGGAAATGCTTGGCAAACTGGTCGACATCTACAAAGGCGCCGCCTGATCCCTTGGCAATGGCCGGACCTTTCAGACCGGCTGTTGCCATGATGTTTTAGATTCAAAATCCGCTTCGGATGTGCGATAGTCAACGCAACGCACATCCGGGCGGATCAGGGCAGCAATGACAAAAAACAGTGGTTTCGGTTTCCTCGCTTACGCGACCATGGCAGTCGCCCTTGCGATCTACTTCGCGTTCGCTGCGGTCCAAGGCGATCTTGGCGTATTGCAACGGATTGCGATTCAATCCGAATTGAACGCATTGATTGAGACTCGTGATGCGCTGGAAGGCGACGTTGCAGCAATGACCAACAAAACCCGTCGGCTGTCAGACAACTTCCTCGACCTCGATCTGCTCGACGAACGGGCGCGCAATATCTTAGGCACCTTGCGCGCAGACGATTTGGTCGTTCGCTAAGACTGGAGCCCGCGCTGCCGTCATCCATCCTGACCCAGGATCAGGCCGCTATACAGCCAAAGCAAAGCTCACGACGTTCGATCCCCTGCGTTACCAGCCCCACGAGGACAAAAAACTGCGTGGCACTCCGTCTCAGAGGAGCATCCCATCAATGGTGAGGGTGAATTTTGCGGAATTCTAAAGACGTTGGTTCATGGAAATTGACGGCTGCGCACACCCTGCCTCGCCCACGATCTTTGCCGGCACACCCGCAACGGTCGTACACGCAGGAACATCTTCCAGAACAACCGAACCGGCGGCAATTCTTGAACAATGCCCGACGATGATATTGCCCAACACTTTAGCCCCAGCGCCAATCAGCACCCCATCCTCAATTTTCGGATGACGGTCATGATCTTCCTTGCCCGTGCCCCCAAGTGTAACCGCATGCAGCATCGATACGTTGTCGCCAACTACAGCCGTTTCCCCGATCACAATCGAATGCGCATGGTCGATCATGATGCCTTTGCCCATCCGCGCCGCCGGATGAATGTCGACACCGAAGCATTCTGATACCCGCATCTGAACAAAATAGGCCATATCCTCGCGCTCCTGCGCCCAGAGCCAATGACCGATCCTGTACGCCTGAATTGCCTGATACCCTTTGAAATAAAGGATAGGTTGGATCATTCTGTGGCACGCGGGGTCACGCTCGTAAACTGCGACCAAATCCGCACGCGCCGCCTGAACCAATGACGCATCCGATCCATAGGCTTCGTCCATGATTTCGCGCAACAACTGGTCAGGCATTTCGCTGGACGACAGCTTCATGGAAAGCCGATAGGACAGCGCCCGTTCAAGCGTCGAGTGGTGGAGGATACCAGAATGGATCAAGCCGCCTAACAGCGGCTCGGCCCGGATCGCATCTTTGGCCTCTGACGTGATTTGGGCCCACACGGGGTCAAAAGACGAAATGCTCTTGTGAAGTTCCGCCATATCGGCCTCCTCTTTGCTCGGTCATATACGGGAAGACTGAGGCACAGAAAAGATCATACCGGTTTGCGCCCTATCCACCAAGGGTCAACGGCGCGGTATACCCAATCGCAGCAGGTGAACCGCAAGACGGATTTGCCCGGACGTAAAGGCGCCCCCTTCGGCTTCAAGTGACAACGCCGTATCCACGTAATACGCGAGTGGCTGCCCCGTCAGACCCATCGCAGTGGAACCCTCTGCAATCCCAAGGCCAGAGCCGTACCGGTTTGAACTGCTCGCCACGCCAAGGCGCCATGACGTCAGGCTTCCCGAGATGGCTTGAAGGACGCGCCCAGTCACACCGAAAACCACGGATGAGGCCGGGATGATTGCGGCGCTAGTCACATTTGTTCCGGGGGTCAGATCTAGATCAAACTCGATCACGTCGATCAGTGTCGCCGCCCCATTTGGCGACAGTGCGACACCGGCTGCAACCCATGTCGAACCGTCGTGAAGAACCGGTTGGCTCATGTCCTTGACCCATCCACGCCACCCTGCCTGAGGCGAAACGAACAGCCAGCCGCCGTTGCAAAAGACTGCAAGTTTTCCCTGTTCCGTTGCCCACTCTGCTGATGCCCCGACAGGCACCCCCCATGCTTGGCCATCTATCGCTGTGATAGGTGGCTGGGATATGGACAGTGATTCCAACGTCATCTGGCACAGGCCGTCCAACAGGGCAAAAGCCTCGTTCACCGTTACATGCTTCTGCGCTTGTGATGCCTGGACAAGCGGCAGATTCAGATTTTCCGTTTTAGTCATTGATCATGATCCTTCTAAATAAACCGGCCCCGACACGATCGGAAATTTGTGCGACCTGAACTTCATATGCTCCAACCACACCGTCCGCAGCGCGCATGGACGGCTCGTAACTCCACAGAGGTTGGGCCACGGTTACGGTCCGCACGACCGTTCCTGCCACGAGCACGTGCAGCAGATACTCTTCACGCGCTTCGCCAAGCGGCGCGTCGGCTATAGACCAAATGTCTCCGTCAATCCGGGTGCGCCTGATCCAACTGATACGATCAACTCCCGCCGCATCCCGAACCTGCTGCAAATGTACCGGTGCAAATGGTCTTAGACCCGCCGCTTCGCAGGCCACCTGCAAATGAACGAAATTGTTATCGTCATATGTCAGGTCAGCGGGCCCGATCCGATAGTGTCGCGCAAGCCCTCGCATATTGCTCGGAAAGGATAGCTGCTTGATGGCATCATCCAGCAGAACTACCGTCGATCCAGCGGGCCACAGATCCGGGATCAGCGCGTCTGTTCCAAGTTGACCGCGAAGGCGGTCGCTCAGCCCATAAATGCCAGAGCCCAAAGGCACGGCAGTCTGAAACTGGAAGATTTCCCAATGCCCCGTATCCTGATCGCCGATGGCCATCGCATTCGCGCCAGCCAGAAGCGCGTCCATCGTGACAGAACTAAGCGCCCCACCAGATAGGACCACTTCGAGCGTCGGCCCGCGGTCGAAAATGCCATGTGCTGCTTTCGCCAACGGGGTTTGGGTCACACCAAGGATTGCCGAGACCTCGACCACAGCATTCAAGGAATAGGCTTGATCATAAGCCGAGTCGTAAATGGCCACCGCGCCCGGCCATGGATCACTGGCCACAGCAATATAGGGTGCCGATTGGACGTCGGTGTTGGTCAACAGTGGCAGATCTAGAATCACAGGCGTCGGCGGCACCTTTGCAGGAGGCGCAACCAAAGTCACGGAACCCTCAACAACGCCCCCAGGAAGATAGGACTCAGGCTCTACTCGGATTGCCTCTAGCAGCCGCAATCCCATGTCCTCGACGCGGTCGATGCGATAGCGCGCCACGCCAGAAGGCGTCGGAATTGCCACCACATCCCCTGCCCCTAAAGCCAAAGACGACGGGGGCAATGCAAACTTACAGCTTTCTCCGGCGATCCGTGCTTCCGATAGCCACCTCTCGGCCACATGACGCGCCTCTGCGGTGGTCATCACCAAATTCAACTCCGTCGCCGACACCGACTGGGCCTCTGCCTCGGGAAAGCTTGTCTCCGACACCTGAGCGTCGAACGAACCATCAGCAGCGACAAAGGTCAGCCGGATGCGCCCAGCGCTCTCTGAACCCGCCCCACGAAGCGTCAGAAGGGTGCTTTCCTGCTCATCGGAAAGAACAAGTTCGCCTTTTTCGACGGTCTTGGCGATTTTTCCAGATCGATTCCGGAAAACCAACGTACCATTTCGTTCATGCGCATCAAATCCATAGGCAAGCATAAGCGGCTCTAACGCCTGTCTGGCAGTCGTTGGCTGCGCAATTCCAAACCCACGAACAAGCCCATATAGGCCCGAGACATCCACATTGGTCAGCCCTGAGTTTTGGCAAATCTCGGTGACAACCGTCGCCAAAAGTTGAGACCCTGTGCGGCCATTCAGCCAATGCCCATGGGTGTAATTATCGCCGTCACTCCAAATTTCTGGTAGCCCCGGAAACCAAGGGTATGGCCGGGCGTCCCACGCCCAGACATGCGCGTGCGCCATGTCGACCATCCTGCCGCCGTACGTTCCTGACATCGGGTTGTTCAGGGGGTCGGTCCAGTAATCGTATGTCGCCCGCAGGTATTGCATCTGAATGAGGTCATCGCGCGCGCCATTAGAGGCGCGCGGCAGCACCGATTCAGAGGATTTTGGATCGAGAAACTTGTTCGGCTCGTTGGTCGCTTTATCGAGCGCGGCGCACCCGATTTCCGTGAACCAGATCGGTTTCGACTGAGGCACCCATGACGTTGGCACCATTTGGCGAACGCCGCCAATCCGATTGTGATGCGCGTTAGACCACCACGAAACCAAATCCTTATATCGATAGACCCAAGGCTCTCCATATGCCCCGTCGGTAATGGGCGTGCGCACTTGGTCATGCGCCGCTTGGGCATCCGGATAGAACCAATCGAACCCCTCCCCCCCTGCAATATTGCTTTTCAAGTAGTCGAGATCATAGATGGTCTCCCATCCGGCTTGGGCGTCGGCATGCTGCGTACCCTCTCTCCAATCTGAAAGCGGCATATAATTGTCGATGCCGATGAAATCGATATCAGAATGCGCCCAAAGGGGATCAAGGTGAAAAAAGTGATCGCCGGTCCCATCAGCAGGATCGTAGCCGAAGTATTCTGACCAGTCGGCCGCGTATCCGATCTTGACCGCAGGCCCGAGAATAGACCGCACCTCATCGGCCAAACGGACAAGTTCCGACACTGCCGGGAAACTATTTCCGGCCCCGCGAATTTGCGTCAGCCCACGCATTTCAGAGCCGATGCAAAATGCATCCACGCCGCCGGCAGCCAAACATAAAGCGGCATTGTGCAAGATGAATCTGCGAAAGCTCCATTCCGATGCGCCGGAATAGGTTACCTTACGGTCACTGATCGTAAAATCCGACGCAGTTGCACTCCCGAAAAATGCCGCGACTTCGCTTGCCGCGGCGACTGTCCCATCAGGACTGCCCGCGCGGCCCGGCGCTATCGACAGGGAAATGCGCCCGCGCCAGGGTAACGGCGGCTGCTCCGCCTCTCCAGTCCAAGGGTCGACTAGGCCATTTCCAGCAAGCTGCTCCATCAAAATAAACGGATAGAACACTACACTCTTTCCGCGCGACCGAAGCGATGTGATGGCTTCGACAACACTCTGATCTGATGGGGTCCCCCCATAAACCGGACGCCCTGCCTCTTGCGCCACCTGAAGGGCCGAAAAACGGTCCAGTCCTGCAACCCCCCATTGCATCGGCGTCCCGTCGGCATCCTTGTGCTCAACTTTTGGCCGGATCTTGGCCTTGCCGCAGCGAAGATCGTCGCCGAACCAAGACACAACCAGAGAGACCGACGCACACTTGGGCAGTTCAGCTTCCAAGGCCGTCATTGACGCCAGAAAATCCGTCCGCCCATCATAACTGTGAACATTGGCAGGCCGCTTGCGTCCCGGTCCTTCTGAATAATGCACCGGTGTCGTTGCCAGTGCATATTCCCCAGTCCCCGGGATCAGCGCGACGGCCTGAACCGTCTCAACCAGGGATTTCGCAGATGCAGTCGCAGCAGCTTGCTCTGGTCGAATGACCTCGAAGCTGAATTGCGGCACCCGATTTCCGAACTGACCTAAATCAAGGTCTTCCAGAACGATATAGGCGGTCCCGCGATAGGCCGGAACATTGCCTGCCCCTTCAATTGCCGAGATTTTGGGATCGGGTACTTGGGTTTCAGACCCCGGATACACCCGCAAATTCAGCGCACTCCTTGCCACTTCATACCCGTCGGCCCAAATGCGTCCGACATGGCTGATCTCACCTTCACATAGGGCAATCGCCAAACTGACCGAATAGGAATAGCTGCGAACAGACGCGCCGCCTGCTCCGCCTTTTCCGCCACTCGATTTCTGTGTCTGGCGCCGCTCCAGAAAATTTGATGCCCAGATCACTTGGCCCGCAATCCGTGTACGTCCGAACACTTGGGCAACGCCGCTGCCCTCGCTTGCGCCAGTGACGCGAAAACGATCAATTCGGCCCGTCTCGATGACTTCCGAGCCCGCCCCCATCAACCGTTGATCCAACGACTGGCCGATCGTTGCGCCAACAGCCCGACCGATCACGGCAGCAGAAAGCCCCAAGACCGAACCACCGATTGCGCCACCCACTGCCGCTCCTGCCGCAGACAAAAGAATTGTCGCCATCAGATCACCTCCTCGGGAAACTCAAAGCGCGCAACGATCTTGCGCGCCCAAGGCGCGGAAAGGGGGCTTTCGATCACGCCATGTTGCGCATAAGCGTGCAGAAAGGTCGCCGCCGGAGAAAGCTCCGCTTGGATGCCGAGATGTTTGGCAATCGTGCTGTCTCGCATCCGAAACAGCACAACGTCGCCGGGTTTGGGATGATCGAGGGGCCTCGGCGTCAAATGCCGCAATGCGGCGGCCCACAGCACCTCTTCATGCTGCGGCTCGGCCCAATCGGACGTGTATGCCGGGACAACTTCTGGCTCAGCCCCATACAACTCTCTCCACACGCCGCGCAAAAGCCCAAGACAATCGCAACCGATGCCTTCATGTGTCGCTTGATGGCGATACGGCGTCCCAATCCATCGCCGCGCGATTTGGATGCTGCGTCGCGAAACCGTACTCATTGGTACCGACTCCCGCCATTGTTTTTGCCTTTGCTTCTGGGATAGGCCAACATCCAGTCCTCCCCCGGGATATTTGGGAACCCTCGGAAATTCAGAAGATTGCCGAATTTCTGCTGACAGGTAGCCAACCGCTTGTCACAGCCCGCCGTCAAACGAACCTGATCGCCGGTGACCAGAACCTCCCGTAAATCTTGCCAAAGTGTGATCCGACTGGCGGCAGACACGCGCCGATCAAATTTCACCTGACCAAGCAACCCGGCGGCGGAACCACTCAGGACCTTCAGGGACCCGCGCTCGAACCACCCCTCCTGATAACTCTCAGCCCCGACCAAGGTGAACACTTGGGACCCACCTTGCGAACTCACCGTCGCCACCGTTGAAAACGTCGAGCTTGTCGTATCGACACCACATGCAGCGTCGCCCAATCCTGCCCCACATAACGCCTGATAAGTCCGGCCCTGCTGCTGGTTCAGCTTTTCCGTCAATCCGCGCAACTCTGCGCGAAACGCGCCACCGCCAATCTGCACGTCACCCAACGTCCCCCGGAACAGCAAATAGCGTTGTTCCGGATCATTCCAATTGACCAACCAAGTTTCAACCTCGGCACCATCGTAGCGTCCGGCAGTGATGTCCGCTTCAGTTATTGCGGCATCGCTCAGCGCACCCATCGCTTCACTATTGTCGATCGACAGACCTGTGGTCTGCTGCAATGCATGCGCGGTCAGTCCCGTATCTGCCTTGAACACCATTCCAGCTAGCACGAGTGGCCGGTCATGATCAGTAAAGCCAAGCGCGTGGCCATCTTTGCGACGGACAACCCAACAGCGGCAAAGCGAGGTCGCGCCCTGATCCAGATGCGCCTGAAGCTCCGGAGAAATTGCCATCAGACCCGAACCTCCACAACCGGAACGTCCGAGATTTCCCCGCTTTGAAACGACGAAAGGGATGTAAAAATTCGGTCGGTATCAAACCGAACCGGAACATCAAACTCAAACCCCGCAGTCACAGGAACGCCCACTGCTGGAGCAGACATGAGGCTAACCACGCCGGACGTGATATCGACCGAAAACTCTGATGGGCCAAGGTCGACACCATCTACCGCTACCCGTACAGTTCCGGCCACCGGCTTTCCAATCGGGCGTTGGTAGGCGGCATCTCCGGAGGCATAGCGTTTCACCAATTGGAACGTGGCTATGACGCCGTTCCCAAGTCCCAACGCTTGATCTAAAGCAGAGACCTGACCGGACGGCACACAGCTCTTGAAATCGGCCCAATCTTTCCAGCGGAAGGCGAAGACCTGTCCTTGCCGTGCCTCAAAGAACGCGGTCAACAGGGCCATATCGTCGAGTGATTTGACGCCCATGCCAGCATCATATCGCCGCCGCGACTGCGACCATGGCGTATTTCGCTCCTCAAACCCATTTGCCAAGGTGACAATTTCGGTCCGGCGCTCTGGCCCACCGGCCGAACCAAAGCTCAGAGACGTGGGAAACCTGACGTCATGAAAACTCATGGCAATGTCCTTTTGTATTGCTCTAACGAAGTCTCTGGCCGCGCCCTAAAGCGCGGCTTAGCTGCGCGGCGACCTGGCCCTGAGACCTCTGAAATCCGGTGACATCCGGGGTCGAAATATTCATGACGACGGTCACCGCTCGTCCACCACCATCCGCCGCAACCCCAAGGCGGCCGTCGGCACCACGGGTCAGTGGCATGATGGCTTCAGGTCCGGCCTCGCCCATCAGCCCGGTGCCGCCGCGCATTGGAAAGGTCGTCGGTGCGCTGACCACCCCCCCTTTCGCAAATGGCGTCACCCGGCCCTGCACAAAGCTTCCCCCTTTGGCAAAAGGAAGCGCGCCGCTGATCACGCCCTCAAGCCCAGCGCCGAACATGGTCCCGATATGTTTGGTGACCGGATTGATGGCAGACGAATAGGCCGCACTGACCATCGACTTTCCAATATTCTGCAACGCATCCGACAACTTCATTCCGTCGAAAACGACACCGTCAAACGCGCCTCTCAGACCACGGCTCATGCCGTTTGACAGGGTGCGCACTTCCCGGCTGGTATCCGACATTGTGGTCCGGATTTGCTGCATCTCGCCGGCAAACGTTGACGCGACCGCTTGCGCCCCCGCAAGACTGGTTTCCAGCACAGTCACCTGATCGGTGAAGTCATCAAGCCCATCAATTTCCGCCATTTCACACTCCTTTGACTGTGTCCGGGAACCGGCTGGCCAGTTGTTCAAGCTGCGCCCGGGACAACGGCACCTCGCCTTGACCCGCCCCAAGCATCAGCAGCAACTCTGCCGGCGTCAGTTTCCAGAATTCCTCGGGCTTCAGCCCGACCCGCTGAACGCCTGTACGCAAAAGCCCGGGCCAATCGATTTCCGTCATGACCGATCGCCACCGGGGACCGTGAACGCGCGGGTCAGTAACAGTGCCGCTGCCTTTGCAGCTTCAACCGGTCCACCCGCGATCTCGACCGTCAGCAAGTCCTTAGCATGGCCATTCCAGCCACCGCCCCGCAGCCCGGCGACGACAAGCGCCAGAACGTCTCGGGTTGAGATCGCGTTCGTTTCGAACCGTGTGATCAGATCGACCAAGGTTCCGCTTTGCAATTCCGTTTCCAGCTCCGCCAAAGCACCCAAAGTCAGTTTCATCCGCGTCGGCACACCGTCCAACGTCAGTGAAACTTCTCCGGCCCATGGATTGGCCATCAAATCGCCGTAAAGCTCAGCGCCCCAGCCGACGCCATCGACAGCTCATAGGTGGCTTCACCGTCATGGCTTCCGGCATACTCTAGGGCTGTGACTTGAAACGCCCCCTCAACGATTCCGAAATCCGGGATAATAACCTGAAACTGGGGCACCTGCCCTGCAAAGAAGACATCCCGTGTCCGAGCATCCGTCGCCTCATCGCGAAAGACGCCCGACCCCGACAATGCTGCCGACCGAATACCCGCTCCGGCCAGCAACTCCCGCCATCCCCCTGTACTATCCAGATTTGTGACATCCACAGTTTCCGCGTTGAAGCTGATCCGGGTCGCGCGCAGCCCCGCAATGGTCTGAAAATTTCCCATGCCGTCGATGTCGATCTTGATCAAAAGATCCTTGCCGCTTTGAGCTGTCATCTCTCATCTCCATGTCATTTTTGCGATTGGTTGGCCGCACTGTTGAGTGCGAAAAGCGGCTCAGGCGTCGTCGACGAGCGCTTGAAACTGAAGGTCGATACGGCGGCGGGTTCCCGCCCGCTCGCGCCGCGCCTTGGCTTTGTAAAACGACAAAGACACCACCGTGCCACGCGCCATCGGCAAACGGGCCGTGGTCAAAGCGGTGTCTACGACAGCCGCGACCCGTTTCGCGGCCTGAAACCCTGCTTCGTCCGTCACAATGCTGACGACAAACCGATGCTGTGCCGTACGCCCCGTCTTATCGCTACGCGCGACCACATCCTCCGGCCCGATTGCAACGTAAATCGACGGAAGCTGGCCCTGTGGCGCCGCATCAAAAATCGCGGTACCAACCAATCCAGCAAGCGCAGTGTCACCCGTGAGCCGCGCGAAAACGGCCTCTTGAAGGCATGACGCCAAGACATAAGTCAAACCGTCTCCTCCTCAGTGACCTTGCAGGTGAGATAGCGCCCCTCAGGGTCCGCCTCATAGACCGCGTTGATCGAGAAAAGACGCTGACCCAGCCGAAACCGCTGGCGTGCTGTCGGCCGCGACGGCGCACCAACAGGGGCGCCCCGAACCACAATCCGTTGCGACAGTTCCGACACACCCGCGGCCTCGACTGTCCGCTCGCGGCCACTGCTGGTCTTCAGTGCGCCCCACATAACCCCGATCACAGCCCAGGTTTCGACAAATCCTCCGGCCCCATCCGGCACATATTGCGGGGCCTCCAGATCGAATTCATGGGTCAAGGCAACGGTCTTCATGCGCCCGCCCCGCCAAGGATGCGGACCGTGCGGTAACGCTCGATCAGGCTGGTCACGCCGAACGGCATATTGCCATCATTCGTCGGCTGCTCTTGGCGCGTCTCATAGTAATGCGCGGCCAGCAGCAAAACCGCCTGTGCCAGATCAGGCGGCATCCCTGACCAGTCGACACTATAGCCCGCCGAGAAGGTCACCTCGGCCGTCCCACCCGTTGGGATTGACGGCAGAAAGTAGGACACCGCGCGCAACAACGGGCGCAACGCATCTTGTTCAAGATAATAATATTCAGGGTCCGCAAAACTGGCATCCCCCTGGCGCGTGATAATCGTGATGCCCGACACGTTAGAGACCGGAGCCACCGGAAGGGCCTGCACATCGCGGCATCGCCACGCAGGCAGGGTCCATCGAAAACCGCGACTGTATAGCGCTTTGCCAGTCCGCCCTTCGATGGCGGCAATCGCGGCGCGCAGACAGGTTTCCAGAACGCTGTCCTGCACGGCGTCATCGGCAAATCCGCGGCCCAACCTCAGATGCGCGCGAAACGGCACAATCGGCAGGTCCGAAAGCGGGGTCTGCATAATCTCGACAAGCATCATGGCGGTTCTCCGAAATCTGGGCGATTGGCGAATTCTGGGAAGGCAGGGGCGATCAACCGTCCGTGCTGCTCTGACGGAGGGAAGCTGGACAACACGTCTGGAATTGACCTTTGATCGCCCCAATGAACCGCGCCTCTTCTCCAGCACGGTCCATCCGGTCGCTGGATCAGGTCGCGCTGAAACGCAGGACCTTGATCGCGGCAAAATCACTGACATCGCCACCGACGCGCTTGGTGGCATAGAACAGCACATGCGGTTTGGCCGAGAACGGGTCCCGCAGCACCCGCAGGTCGGGACGCTCGGCAATCGTGTAGCCTGCGCTAAAATCACCGAAGGCAATCGCCGCCGAGTTGATCGCAATGTCCGGCATTTGCTCCGCAATCAGGACGGGATACCCCATCAATCGCGCCGGTTCAGCAGCAGCCAAACCGTCCGACCACAAGAAGCGACCATCCGAGTCCTTCATCTTCCGCACCGCACCGGCGGTTTTCGAATTCATCACGAATGTCGCATTGCCGCGATATTGCGAGTCCAGCGCATAGACCAGTTCGATGATCGAATCCGACGGTGCCGTGGTCGCGAAGTCTCCGTCTGCACCCGTGGGCAGATACCCAAGACTGCCCCACGCCCAATTGTCGTTCAACATCAGCGGATGGTTTAAAAACCCGCGCGGCTTGTCCTGCCCGTCCCCGGTGATGAACGCACTCGCTTCAGCCCGCGAGAATTTGTCCGCGATCCGGCTCGCCAGCCAAGTCTCGATGTCAAACGCGCTATCGTCCAGCAACCGCTGGCTCGCTTTGGGCATCGCGCTAAGCTCATGTAGCGGGATCACAATGCGGTCGATCTTGGCGCTGGTGTTGTCGGTCAGCGTCGTGGTCTCGTTCGCCCATGTGTGATCGATGTCGGTGCGGTCAACCAGCACATCGTACGAGGTCGCTTCGATGTTCACTACCGTAGAGACCGACCGCAACGACGACGACGAGTTCAAAACAGCGTGGATTGTGGCCGAGGTTTGCGGATCAACCAAAAAACCGCCTTCCGATGCGATCGCGGCATTGAAGGCCTTGCCTTCCAGTTCGACCCCCCGCAAGGCATCTTCATCGCCGTTGCGAAGATAGCCGTTAAAGGCCTTCTGGTGCGGCGCCTCAAGATCGGCGGCCATGGACAGTGCGGGGCGCCCGGAACGGGCAGATTTACGATCCAGCATGGTCAACTTCATTTCCTGTTCTTTCAGTTGAGTGGAAATCCCGGTCCGGAATTCGGTTAGGTCCTGCATCAATCCGACAAGCGCGGACTTGATTTCTGATGCCGCCGATGGCGGCTCTGTCTGGGCATCGGGCGCACTTGTCCCGGCCCGAGCCTTGGTCTCGGGTTGGTTCATCTCAAACTCCTTTCAGCGGTGGTGGGCCGGCCCAGTCCGCGCTGGCCAGTCGGCGGCGGGCATCATTGACGACCTCCGCAAGGTCACGAAACAGGCGGTCCGACAGGTCTTCCGACTTGGCCCCAATTCGTGCCGTTGGCAGCATCGGGAAGGTCACCAGCGACACTTCCCAAAGCTCCACTTCAGACAGAACCCTGCGGCCACTGTCGTCCTTGCTCGCCCGGATCGTCCGATATCCAATCGACAGCCCATCGATGGCTCCCGCCTCGATCAAGGCAATGGCTTCTCGTCCACGGGCCACGTCCGTCAGCAATCGGCCCTTCACATGCAGGCCGCGCTCGTCCTCGTGCACGTCATCCCAAATACCGATCGGCTGGGTCGGGTCGTGCTGCCACAGCAACTTGACCGCTCGGCCGCTTGCTTTCATTCGCTGCAGCGACGCCGCATAGGCCCCCCGCGCCACAACATCGCCCCCCTGATCCATCGCCCCAAATAACGACGCGTATCCTGCGATTTCCGCTCCGTCTTTGATCTTGATATCCTGATCAAATCGACAGAACTTATGCTCTAGTCCGCTCAATTCCTGGCTCTGCATTCTCTGCTATCCTCCGTTTGGGGCGATGGTCAGCAGATCGCCGATCGCCTGCGCCAAAATGGTGGCCACGACCCCGAACACCGTCAGCCATAGCCGCCGTTCAAGCCGCTCCATCAACTCTTCGATCCGGGTCAGGCGACCGTCGATTCCTTGGAATTGCAGCTCTAAAACCCGTTCATGCGCCTCACGCATCTGGGCCGGGCCATATTCGAAAGGTTCGTACAGAAACCGGGAACCGCTGGTTGCGCGGCGCACCTCGCTCACGGCTCCCCCTGGGTCAGCGGCGGCAGCCCGAGCATCGCGCGCTTTTCATCCCGCGTCAGGAAATCGGCATCGCTGACCCGGCGCCATTGGGTCTCGCGCTCGCTTGCAAGCGCGGGGATCTGATCTTGATCCGGTTTGACCTCAATGGTCTCGCCGGTGAACCGGCTCAGCCAACTGCCCACCGCATGGGCAACCCGTGTCGCAAGCGGCAACACCGTCAGGCGATAGAAGGCGCGGTTGGCCTCCTGATAATTCGCATAGGTCGCATCCCCCGGAATCCCCAGCAACATGGGCGGCACCCCAAAGGCCAACGCGATCTCGCGCGCCGCAGATTCCTTGGTTTGTTGAAACTCCATGTCACTGGGGCTGAATCCCATCGGCTTCCAATCCAGACCGCCCTCAAGCAGCATTGGCCGCCCCGCGTTCTTCGCCCCTTGATAGTTGGCCGCCAACTCATCAACCAAACGCTCGTACTGGTCATTGGTCATCGATCCGTGCCCGTCCGGACTGCGGTAGACCATGGCGCCCGAGGGACGCGCGGCGTTGTCCAGCAAGGACTTCGACCAGCGCGAAGCCGAGTTGTGGACATCAATCGCACTGGCCGCGGCCTGCAGCGCCGACAAGCCATAATGATCATCCAGCGGATGAAAGCTTTTGATATGACAGATCGGTGGCACATCCGCGGTCATATCAAAGCGATGCTTCTTGCCTCCGACCGCATAGTCATAACCCACCGGCCAGCCATCCGACCCGGGGATCAAGTTCATCCGGTCCGAGCGCAGGACATGCAACTCGAACGGAAGCACCCCGTCATCACCGCCGACCGCCTCTAAATAGCCGTTCCCGGACAATAACAGCTGGCCATACAACGCCTCGAACAGTTCAGCCCGGCCCTGCATCTGATTTGGGGAGGCGATCAGCGATGCAATCTGGTGAATCTCAAAGCGTTGATCTTTGTTCTGCACGATCAACGGCAGCGCGGCCGCCGCCTCCGAAATCATCTTCACCGTGCGAAAGCCAATTGGATTGCCAGAAAACCCGTTCCGGATCAGCGATCCGGTGTCGCGCGGGCTCCATGCGACCCGACCAGACCCGCTCCACGCAATCACCGGGCCTGTGGCCGACGCTTTTTGCTCGGGGGGTTTCGGGGTCTCTCGTCTGAGAAAACTCATTGCCATAGGCATACCTCCTCGGTTGCCGCGGCGCTGCGGCGTGACCCGTCCGGGCCGGTATTCATCATGTGTCGTATGTTGCTGCCGAAGATCGGAAAGGCTGACCTTCAACCCGTTCCGACCGACCGGTTTACAATCCGCGCACGCGGGGGCGCTGCCACGTCGAGGCCGGGCCGATAATTAGGTCATGCAAGTCCCAGACCAATGCATCGACCCGGTCCGGACTTCCCTTGCCCTCGTAGCCCCGCACGGTCATCAGACACATCTGGTCCTCCAGCGTCCCCAACCCCCGCACGTGGCTTACCCGCCCCTGCTCATAAAGGGCCGCAACAGGCTCGGCTCGTGCTGCCTTGCCCCGACTGGCCCGCACCGCCCGAAACGGTACCAGCGGGTCCACCTGACGGACCACACTCTCCACCATGTCGCCGCCCTGATTGACCTCTGCGACCAAGCGGTCGGCCCCATGCCGCGCCATCGCGGCCAACGCGGCTTCGGCCCAGCCCCGCGGGCTTGTGCCCTGAATGGTCGCGTCCTCAATCACGCAGGCGGTCCACCCCTGCGGGCTGCCGCCTGTCCGCGCTCCGACCACCAATATTCCGCACTCGTCCGAGGCGCTTGTGCCGGTGACCGGCGGGTCAACCGCAACCACGATCCGATCGAACTCGGGCACCTTGTCGACCTGCACCTTTTCCAGCATCGACTGGGTCCACATCGCGCCCTCTGCATCTTCCAGCAGCACACCGTCCAGTTCTTGCCGTCCCAGCCGTGTCCCGGCATAGCGGGCCCGAACTTCGGTCAGGAAACTATCCGCCAGAAATGCCCGGTTGGCCTCGGTCGGCGCGGCGGTCACCACGGTTGAGCTGTTATCCAAAATGCGTTTCAAGACGCTCACATTGCGCGGCGTCGTCGTCACCACCTGACGCGGCGTCTCGCCCAAGCGCAGCCCAAATTGCAACATGTCCCACGCGTCGTCGGCCTTCTTCCATTTGGCCAACTCATCGACCCATGCGGCATCGAATTGCGGCCCTCTCAGACTCTCAGGCTCATGGGCGGAAAACACCTGCGCAACGGCGCCATTGGGCCAAACCAATCGCTTGCGGGTCACTTCCCAGGTCGGGCGACGGTCCGGAGGCGAGCACGCCATGATCCCGCTTTCGCCCAGAACCATCACCTCGCGCACCTGTTCGATGGTTTCGCCGACCAATGCGACCCGGCGTGACCGGCCCGGATCCAACGGGCGCGCACCTTCCACCTCACTGCGCACCCACTCGGCCCCGGCCCGGGTCTTACCCGCGCCGCGACCGCCCATGATCACCCATGTGCGCCAGTCGCCTTCGGGCGGCAACTGATGCTCCAACGCCCAGAATTCAAACAGGTAAGGAAGCGCCAAAAGCGCTCCCTCAGACATGTCATTCAGAAAGGCGTCCCGGATCTCCTGCGGCGCGCAGGCAAGCAAGGCGCCGCCCGATCTCAAGTCGGGCCGCATCGAAGTCGACTGCGTAGTCGTTGACGACGCCAGCTTCGTGTTTTCGTCGTTTTTCAAGGCGCTCCCTCTCTGACACGGCAGGGATCAAAATCGCCTTCAATTCCTTGAGAAGCGATGATGTCTCGGCAGCCGCGCCGGTTTTGTTGTCTTCTAATACTACAGTTGCATTTTGAGCCCGGTTTTCCGATGAGCTCTTGCGGCGTCGAGTTGATGGGCGCGTCGCCATCTTGACCAATCCCAGATGACATTGGTGGAAAGAATAGGGCGCAAGAGAAGGC
>NZ_MTBG01000023.1 GCF_002119405.1 Pseudoruegeria sp. SK021
ATGTTTCAGGATAGGGGGCGCTGTGGTCCAAAGGCATATCCTGTCCCAGATAAAGGCGCCCGGTCATATATTGCGCCACCAAGAAACGCACCAGAACCCCGATCAGCGCTGAGACCGGGACCGCGACCAACATCCCGACAAAGCCGAACAGCGCGCCAAAAATCGACAGCGCCAGCAACAGCCAGACCGGATGCAGGCCGACGCTTTTCCCAACCAGATTGGGGGTCAGCACGTTGCCTTCGATCACTTGGCCCAGAAAGAAGATGCCCGCGATGACGCCGATCATCAGCGGATCGCCCCAAAACTGAAACAGCGCCAGTCCGATGGCCAGAACGCCACCGACCAACGCACCGACATAGGGAATGAACGAAACCGCTCCGGCCAGAAAGCCAACGAACAGGCCGAAATTCAGCCCCGCCAGCATCAGCGCCACCGCATAAAACGTGCCTTGAATAAAACACACCATGCCTTGTCCCCGGATGAACCCGGCTAGGGTCTGATCCATTTCCTTTGCCAGCCGCCGGATGGTCACGGCATGATCGCGCGGCAGCAGGTCGTCGACCCGGGCCACCATGCGATCCCAATCGACCAACATGTAAAACGACACCACAGGGACGATGATCAAGAGGACCATAATGTTAACGATGGTCAGCGCCGAGGACATCACCCCTTGGAATACATCGCCGCCCTTGGTCTTCAACGCCTCGCCCAGCCCGGCCAGCGATTGGCTGACCACAGAATCCTCATAGGACCAGCTGGGGAACCGACCATTGACGTAGGTTTTGACGTTCTCAGCCAATTGTGGGGCCGAGTTGAACAGATCCACCGCCTGATTGATCAACGTGGGCAGGATCAACAGTGCCGAAAGCGCTGCCACGACGACGAAAAACACCGAAATGATCGCGGTCGCCACAATGCGCGACAGCCCCCTCCGTTCCAGCCAATCTGCGATCGGATCCAGCAAATAGGCGACGGCGCAGCCCAGAATGAAGGGCAAAAGCACATTGCCCAAAGCCCAGAGCGTGACCAGAACAACGACGGCCGCGATGCTCCAGTATTTCAATTGCTGTTGAGCGGGATGAGCCATGAGGGAATCCGGATTGTTGCTTGCAACATGTCCTATATTTACCAACACAATTCAACCGCTGGCGACGGTGCAGCCGCAGGGATTGATGTTCCGGTGCGGGGAGGTTGCGAAACGCGCCCGCGCGGCGTCACCCCGTCGATCTGTGCCGAAAGTCGACGGCTTCAGAGGGGGGCAGTTTGCCTGCTGTGGTGGCCCTCAAGCGCGCAGGGCCGAACGCCGCGGCGCGTGAACAGCAAAAACCCCCGCCCTGTTTCGGGGCGGGGGTGTGATCGGTCTGATGAAAGTCCGACGGTCGTCCGGCGCGTTAAACGAAGTCGAAATCACTGATCCCAAGATCGGTCGCGGTCACGCCAACAAGGGTGATCTGGTGCGCCGCATTGCCGACTTCATGAAGAACCGTATTGGCGCCGTCTTGGGTAATTCTGAGGTCCGACAGCGCGTTAATGGTGGAGTGGCCGGTGAAGTCCAGCCGGTCCGTGCCATCGGCATAATCCTTGACCACGTCCTTGCCGAACGCGTTCGACCACGCAAAGCTGTCCGCTCCAGCCCCGCCAAGATAGAAGTCGTCTCCGGCCTGACCTTCGAGGAAATCATTGCCGGTCGACCCGATCAGCGCGTCGTTTCCAGCGCCGCCGAACATCACGTCATTGCCCGTGCCGCCGTAGAAGATGTCGCCAGAGGCGCCGCCGGTCAGCGTGTCGTTGCCGGTTCCTCCGGCGATGGTGATTGCGGTGGCCATGCCGGTGGCGTCGATGACATCCGCGCCGTGAAGGCCATTGATCCGCTCCAATCCCAGCCAACTGCCGATGGAGATCGTCAAGCCGGTGGTGACGGTGATGACGGCCTTGTCTTGGCCGGCCCCCGCATTGCGGACCTCGTCGCCGGATTCGCCGATCAGGAAGACGTCATCCCCTGCGCCGCCGAAGAACAGATCGTTGCCTGAATTGCCGAGCAACGTGTCGTTTCCAGCGCCACCAATCAGCGTGTCGTTGCCTTCGCCACCGATCAAGACGTCGTTGCCGAGACCACCGGTCAACTTGTCGTTGCCGCCATCACCGAACAACAGCAGATCGCTGGTCTGGCTCGACCCATCGACCACGTCATTTCCGGTATAGCCGTTGACGCGCTCGACGCCGCTCCAGCCGGTCATGTTCAGGTTGACCCCAGAGGCGTCGTTGAACTGGGCCTTGTCATAGCCAACCGTGCCGGTATCGGTCACAATATCAGACCCAGAGACGATGAACTCGTCCGCATTTTCGCCGCCGTCCATCAGGTTGGCGCCGAACGAGCCAATTAGCAGGTCGTTGCCGTCGCCGCCGAGCAGGGTGTCATTGCCCGATCCGCCGACCAACAAGTCATCTGCATAGCTGCCGTCGAGGTAATCGTCGCCCGCGTTCCCGTACAACACATCGAAGCCACCATTGCCATAGAGGCTATCGTTGCCGTTGCCGCCGTTGATCGTGTCGTCGCCGGGGCCGCCGCTCATCTTGTCGTGGCCTGAGGGATCGTTGAACATGTCGTCGCCGACTGTGCCGGTCAAAGTGCTGTTGCCAGCCCCGCCCGTGACGGTAATGCCGGGGTTGGCAATCTCGATCGCCAGCGTTTTCAGCGAGACATTGCCTGCGGCATCTGTGGCCCGTACGGTGATCGTGCGCTCGCCCTTGCCGCTATAGGCCGTTGCCAACGTGGCCTGCTGAAGGTTGCCCGTACCCGTTCCGGCCGCGACATAGCCGCCGCCATCGCCCCAGTTGATCGCGAGTGACGCGCCTGCTTCTGCGGTGAAGGCGATGGTCGGGGTGGTGTCCAAGGTCGCGTTGTCGGTGTTCGAAATGCCGGTGTCGCTGGCGTCGGTCAGGTCAATCTGAGTCAGCGACGGCGCACGGGTGTCCAGCGTCACAGTCATGGATTGGGTCGTCGACAAGCCGCCGGCATCGGTGGCGCGCACTTGAATGGTCTTGGTCCCCGTGGTGCCATAAGCCCCGGACAACGTCAGTTGCTGAAGCAACCCGGTGGCCGTTCCCGCGTTGATGAACCCGGCGCCATTGCCCCAGTTCACGGCCAGCTTCGAGCCCGCCGTGACTGCAAATTCGATGGTCGGGGTCGTATCCGACGTCACGCTGTCCCCAGCCGTGCCAGTGTCGCTCGCGTTGGACAACGCCACGTATCTGGGTGCCAGATCGAAAACGCTGACGCCATCATCCCGGAAACCGGCGGTGAGAAGGTAGGTGTTGCCGTCCACGGTCACGGCGGTTTCGGAATAGATGTATTCCATCGCGACCGAGCTGTTGTCGTCCAGATTTGCAATATTGGTCAAACTGCCATTCGCGGCGACGGAAAACACGCTGACGCCGTTATCGGTAATGCCGCCCGCAAACAGCAACGTTTGGCCGTTCGCCGTGATCGTGCTGAGCGAACTGACCGCATCCAAATTCATCGTGCTGGTATCCGAGACGTTGAACACGTTCGTCAGGATGCCGTTGGAATTGATGGAAAACACGCTGATGCCGTCATCAAGGGTTCCGGCGGCGAACAGATAGGTTTTGCCGCCAATGACGGTCGTTGTCAGCGCACTGGCCCCGGCCAGATGCGTGGTCGCGGTGTCGAATACGTTCTGTATCGAGGTCAGGCCCGCGCCATTGACTGAAAATGCGCTGATGCCGTGGTCGTCGCCTCCGGCGCCGTAAAGATAGGTTTTGGCGCCGATCGTGGCGGTGACCAACGCTTGGACTCCGTCCAGCGCCCGTGCGCCGGTGTCGAAAACGGTCGCGACGCTGCCGAGGCTGCCGCCCGATCCGATCTTGAACATGCTGATCCCGTTATCGTCGGAGCCAGCGGTGAACAGATAGGTTGAAGATCCAATGGTTGTCGAAGTGAGGGCGCGCACATCTTCTAGCGCGAGGCCAGCCGTGTCGCTCACATTGCCGACAGTGGTCAGGCGGCCGTTATTGGCGACCGAAAATACACTGAGCCCATTGTCCGAGCTGCCTGCTGCGAACAGATAGGTTGCAGTGCCAACTTTGGTGACATGAAGGTCTTCGATCTGACTAAGATTCAGCGTCGCTGTGTCCGTAATGTTGAAGACACTCGTCAATGCACCGGATGCGCCAAGGGAAAACACGCTGATGCCGCCGTCGTAATATCCGCCGGCGAACACATAGGTGGTGGATCCGACAACCGCGGTGGTCAGACTCTCGGCACCGTCCAGCTGCAAGACATCATTGTCAGATACGGTTTGGATCAGTTCATAATTGTAAAGAAAGGTCGGCTTGGCCAAGCGCGGCGCGTAGGATGCCATGGCCGCTGGCGCGAAGGCGGGGGCCAGACCACCGGGCAGTACAAAGCTGTCTGGATTATGATCTCCGACAATGCCGTCCGTTCCGACCACCGTCCGATTGACAGCGTCTGACAGTGCGGCAATCAGGGCGATTCCCTCAGGGCCGGCAGCAACTTCGCACGCCGTCAGGGCAACCGTGGCATTCGGGGCCAGCGCCGCTCCGATCCGTGCCAGAACATCCGCCTGACCCGGAAGGCTGGCAGTGGTCAGTGCCGTCATCCCAAGAAACAGGGCGCCGGGCTGACCATGGGCGACGATGTGCACTGCCGCATAAGGCGTATCGGCGGTTTCCAGCGCGGCTGCGATCGCATCAAGCGGGCAAGTGCCGGTGGACAACTGCAAAACAGTATGGCCCGAGGCCAACCCTTGGGTGAGGGTGGCGGCTTGGGGAACATTTGCGTCCAGAACCACCAGCGCGGATGCGCCGCTGGGCTGTGTTGCGTCACGCTCAGTGTGTGATGCAGACGCGTCCGGGCTCAGAACAGAGATCGACATTGGTACCATTGGTCATGCGGCCTTTGCAGCTGGGTCGCGTCATGAGATGTAAGGGATCATCTACGCAACAGAGTTAAACGTCCAGACGCTTAGATGAGCGCCTGAGGTCTTGCAACAGGCCGTTAGATAAATGACCGTTTTGTGGCAAAATGTGATCGACCGGCACCGCGCAAGCCGCTGTATGATGCAGCCGCGCGGCCCGGACTTCGTGGGGTTCTGGCGCGGGCCGCGGTCCGATCAGGGTCCCGCACCCCTGCGCTTTAGTTCCGATGCCGCATCCGGCGACGGCTTACCAGTGGCCGGTATTTTCCATGCTGGCCCATGGTTCTTGCACCGGCAAACGATCGCCCATCTGAAGCAGTTCGATCGAGATATTGTCGGGCGAGCGTACGAACGCCATGTGGCCATCACGGGGCGGGCGATTGATGATCACACCGTTGTCTTGCAGATGCTGACACATGTCGTAGATGTTCTCGACCTCATAGGCCAAATGCCCGAAATTGCGGCCGTCCGCAGGCAGGGCATCATCCCCATCCCAGTTATGGGTCAGTTCGACAGGGCATTCGGATTGACCGGGAGGGGCCAGAAAGATCAGCGAAAAGCGGCCGGCCTCGTGATCGACACGGCGCGTTTCTTCTAATCCCAGAAGGCGATAGAATGCCATCGATGCCTCAAGGTCTTTGACGCGAACCATGGTGTGCAGGTATTTGATCTTCATGTGGGGCGCTCCATTCACTGACTCAATCGGGGCTTTGCCGATGTAAGCTGGGTCTATCATTGGGGCGGATCGGTGAGAACCGGGAAGTTACGCGGGGTGTCGGGCTTGGACGCGAAGACGGAGGTTGGCCCTTTTGCGTTTCGGAGGCTATGGAAGGCGATAACGTCTGATTCCTGAACGCGAGTCCGCCTATGCAGTCGACCCAATACCAACTGGACGAGATCGCCGGCTTGTGTGCCAATCCGGTGCCGACCCTGCGCGCCGTCGGCCCCGGCATGGAGATGCGTTTTTCCACGGCGCATGAAGTGCTGGATCACGACTTCGTCAGGGTGGTCGATTAAATGGGCAACGACTCTGTGATCGTCCAAGCGGCCCGTGTGAATGCCGGTGCAGGCACCAAGAAGGCGCGCAACGATGCGGGCTTGATCCACTATCTGATGCGGCATTGGCAATCGACGCCGTTTGAAATGTGCGAAATGACGTTGCACGTGAAATTGGCGTCGCAATATCTCGTCAACAAGCAAGGACGTGGCACCGTTCTGGGGGGCGAGGACGCCGCCCGGGGGCTTGCGCCTTTGAAATCCAACGCCGACTGCCGCGATGATCACTTTGCGGCGATGCTCGGCCAAGGCGGCCATCAAGGTCTGGCCGGGGTGACTCTGCCTGACAACAATAAGGCCCGATGGTATCGGAAAACCTCAGGTAACCAGTTGACGGCGGAGTTTTACCTAGCCTTCTCAAGAATAAAGCGACTTTTCATAGAGGAAAATTCTACCCTCTTTTTGAGACGGATTGATCCAGTCCAGCAAACAAGAACCGGCGCGCTAAACCCTGTTTGACTTAAGGGCGAAGGGTGCCAGTTATCGAAAACCGCTATGGGCCAGTACGAGTAGGCTCTAATCGCATGGCAGTTCGATCCAAGTCTCGGCTCGGTGTCAGTGTTGAAAATGAAAGACGAGAACCAAAGTGCGACAGTATCACGAAGCATTGAATGTCATTTTACAGAATGGCGAAGACTCCTCGGATCGTACCGGTACGGGTACGTTGTCTTATTTCGGATTGCAGTCTCGTTACCGCCTTGCCGACGGGTTCCCGCTGGTTACCACTAAGAAGTTGCATCTGCGGTCCATTATTCACGAGCTGCTATGGTTTCTGTCCGGCGATACAAACATAAAGTATCTGAAAGAAAACGGCGTTTCGATTTGGGATGAATGGGCTGATGAGAACGGCGACCTAGGCCCGGTTTATGGGCATCAATGGCGCTCTTTCCCTGCGCTTGAACCGACAGATCAGCATCTGAATGGAGAGCCTTTGTTCAAAGGGCGTGAGGTCGATCAGATCGCCCAGCTTATTGATATGATCAAGACATCGGCTGACAGTCGCCGATTGATCGTTTCAGCTTGGAACCCTGGCGATGTGCCGCGCATGGCTTTGCCGCCATGTCATACGATGTGGCAAGTGCGCATTCTGAACAACAAACTGCACCTGCAACTCTATCAGCGATCGGCAGATATGTTTTTAGGGGTGCCGTTCAATATTGCCTCCTATGCCCTTCTTCAGGTGATGCTGGCCCATGTGACCGGCTACGAACCCGGCGATTTTGTTCATACTTTGGGCGACGCTCACATCTATTCAAACCACATGGATCAGGTGCGGTTACAGCTATCTCGAACACCCAAGCCGTTGCCCGAAATCAAAATTAAACGCGATGTGTCATCGATTTTCGATTTTCGCTACGAGGATTTTGAGGTCGTGGGTTATGATCCGGACCCGGCAATTCGTGCCCCCGTGGCGGTTTGACCGATGATTACTTTGATAGTCGCACGCGATGCAAACGGCGCCATCGGCCGCGAGGGCACCATTCCTTGGGATGTCCCTGAAGATTTGAAGTCGTTCCAGCGAGAAACGCTGGGGGGCGCGCTGATTATGGGACGCAATACTTGGGACAGTCTTCCTGTTAAGCCATTGGCAAGACGTTTGAATATCGTGGTGTCGTCGCGTCCGGACGCAGCGGACACCGTTGTGCCTTCGGTGGAGGCAGCTGTGAAACTGGCATCGGATCAAGGCTATAACCGAATTTATGGGATTGGCGGCGCCCGGATTTATCAAGAGATGGTCGCGATCGCAGACAGGCTGTTGATCTCAGAAATTGAAATCAAAGTTGAGGGGGCTGATACGTACTTTCCCAAAATCGACCTGAACAATTGGCGTATGGTCAGTGACAGGCCGTTGCGGATCATTGATCCGAAATGTCGCGTGCGTGAATTCATGCGGTGATTATATCGTGAAAATCTGAAACTGTTATTGCCGTTCCATCCTTCGGGAAGGCGTCTTTGATATCACCTACCCGGTCCCAACAAAACGTGTAGGTGCCGAGTTAGGAGATGTCTGCCCCCTGAGGTTACGGCGACACGCGCGGAACGATATGAAAGGTGAACCATGACTGCACTGACCCTTGTTGGGCTAAAAACCTGTGACACCTGCCGCAAAGCGCGTAAAGCGCTGACCGAGGCCGGGCACGACGTCACCTTTCAGGATGTCCGCGAGACGCCGCCGACCGTTGACGATCTTGCCGGGTGGCTAGAGGCATTTGGCAGTGATCTGGTGAACCGCAAATCTACCACTTGGCGCGGGTTGTCTGAGGCCGAGCGCGCCTGTCCGCCACTGGCCCAATTGCAGGCGCATCCGGCATTAATGAAACGTCCTGTCCTTGCGGCGGACGGCGCGCTTTATCTGGGATGGGGTCCTGAGACGCAGGCGGCCCTGCTGGGGTGACCGATTAACGCTGGCGCAGAACGAAACGATCGACAGAAATCGGACCGGCGCCACGGACGATCAAAACAATCAGAACAAACACCCAGAAGGTGCGTTGGTCCATGATCAACGCACCCGACGCGCTGTCGAACCAATGCCCGATCGTCGCGGCATCGGCGTTATGGCCCCAAATGTCGGTCAGGCTTTGTACTGTGATGAAGCCGATCATGCCGATGGCGGCAAGGCGGGTGAACAGGCCTATTACGATTAGCAACGGCAAGATGAACTCGGCCCAAGTGCCGAACAGCGCGATCAGATACTGCATCGTGCTCATCTGACTGACGTCGTAACTGGCCGCCTCCATCGCCTTGGGAAACATCTGCACATAGGCACCGGACGAGGGGAACAGGAAACCGAACAGGCCTGTGCCGAGCTTGGTCATGGCCGAGCTCCAGAAGTAACCGAGCAGCACGGCGGCAAAGACAAACCGGGCAAGGCTGGGCAACAGCCAAGAGCGCGTGGCCCGCTCTAGCAGGTCAAAGGCCCAGTTGTGGAAGCGAATAAGTGCGGTCATCAGCTTGGGCCTTTGGTCAGGGATGTCAGGGCGCCGCGAGCCAGCAAAAGGCCAAGGGCTGGGGTCAGGTCGAACAACGGGTCTGCATCGGTCGCAGCGGCAAGGGCCACGCCGAATGTTGCAGCATTTTTTAAAGATTGGATGAAGGCGGATTGGGCCGGATCAAGCAGATCCAGCATCGGATCGAACTCTGGCCGCGAAATCAGCACCGTTTGGGCGCCGGGTGTCGGGACCGGCGCGCCGGGTGTCATATTGCGCTGCCAGATGGCGTGGATGGGATAGGGCGATGTCCGCAGTGTGACCGCAGGCGCAAAGGTGAACCGGGTCGCCATAAGCGCGTCCTGCGACAGGTCTTGCAGGCAAGCCGGATCAAGCGGCGGCGCATCAGCGGCGTGATAGGCGCGGCGCAAGTCCAGTTCCAGCCGGGCGACATCGGCAAGATAGGCCAGATGCTGTGCTGGTGGGAATTGGGCCAGAAATTCGGGGAACTCTGCGCCATACAGCGCGAGGACCGGGCTTTGGGGGGGGTGCTGGCGTAGAAACAGCCCGGCCATGGCCTGAAAAAAGGCGTCCCCCACCAGTTTTCGGACCACTGGAAAGCCGGTCTCAAGCGCCTCTGTCAGGCTGACCACCACGTTGTTGCGATAGACATCAAAGCGTTTGCCCGCAGGGCGGCCATCTGGACCGGTCAAGCCAGCCGGAACCGCCGCAGCGGGATCAAGCAGGGCGGCGACAAATTCGGACTGTCCGGTCATTGGGGCACGGCTGGCGCGCTTGCGCAGAGGACACGGTTGGCTTGCAGGGCCTCGGCGGCCAGAATCGGCCATTCCGGTACGTCATTGTCCCATTCGATCAGGGTTGGCCGTCGTCCCGCCCGAGAAATGGTGTGGGCGTAGAGGGCCCATACCGGGTCAACCACCGGTTTGGCATGGCTGTCGATCAGCAGCGGCGCACCGGTATCGTCTTGATCCTCGTCATGACCGCCCAAGTGAATTTCACCCACATGCGCCAATGGAAAGGCATCGATATAGCTGACCGGATCAGTATTTTGGTTTGTGGCGGACACAAAGACGTTGTTCACGTCAAGCAAAAGCCCACAGCCGGTCCGCGCCACGATCTGCGCCAGAAAATCGACCTCGGTCATTTCGGATTCGGCAAAGGCCAAATAGCTGGAGGGGTTCTCAAGCAACATCTGCCGTCCGAGGGCGTCCTGAAGCTGGGTGATATGGCTGCACACGCGGGCCAAGGTCGTCTCGGTATAGGGCAGGGGAAGCAGGTCGTTCAAGAAGTGGGGCGTATGTGTCGACCACGCCAGATGCTCGGAAAAGGATGCCGGATTAAGCCAGCCCACAAGATGCTTCAACCGCGCCAAATGCGCTGCATCGAGGGGCGCATCGCCCCCGATCGACAAACCAACCCCATGCACTGAAATTGGAAATTGCTCGGCCAGACGGCGCAGTTGTGCCTGTGGTCGTCCGCCATCCCCCATGTAATTCTCGGCGTGAATTTCCAGCCAAGCAACAGGACCGGGGGCGGCGATCAGATCCGAGAAATGGTCGGCCTTATACCCGACACCAACCAGGTCGGGCAGGGCGGGGCGGCGTGAGCTGGCATCAAACATGGCGCATTCCTGATCTGTTGCCCATCGTGAAGACCGGCCCCGTTGGGGAAACAGCGGGGCCGGGGACGGCCGCTTATGTCGACGGCAGGTCGCGGTCGAGGGCGGTCAGAGACCCGTGACGGTCATCGCCATTGGCCATGGCAGGGAGTTCCATTTCCGTGCAGCTGCCTTTGGTGACGAGGGTCCATGCGTTGCCCTGATAGTCCACTTTCGAGGTGCCGGCGCAGGTGGTTCCGGGGCCTGCCGCACAATCGTTTTTACCGGCCAGCGACACGCCGAAGCATTTCTCTTGCTCCTGAGCGGCGGCTGGGGTTCCGGCAAAGCCGGAGACGGCGGCGGCGACGGCCCCAAGGATTGCGAAGGTTTTGATATTGGTCGACATGATCATTTCCTTATGGAAGTTGAAGGTCGTGAGTGCCGCATCATGGTGGCGACATCGTTATCCTAAACCTTCCCCAAGGTCACATGATACACACGGGGGCGTGAATAACCCCACTGTCATGGAATGTTACGTCAATGCTGCATCTGCATAAAATTTTTCGTTAGGAAACAATGCGATAAAAAAAGGCCCGCAGCAATGGCGGGCCTTGATGTTGCGATAGTTAGCCGATTGTTACAGCAAATCAGGCGCGCGGGCCTCTTTGGCAAGGTCCGCGACAATGGCTTCAAGGGTCTGCGTTGCAGTTTGTTTCATACCCAATCGCCGGACAGTGACGCTGCGCTCTTCCACTTCGCGACCGCCACAGGCAAGGATGACCGGCACTTTGCCAACGGAATGCTCACGCACCTTGTAGTTGATCTTTTCGTTGCGGGTGTCGGCCTCTGCGCGGATGCCTGCGGCCTTCAGCAGGGCCACAACTTCATGGACGTAGTCGTCCGCATCCGAAACAATCGCGGCCACCACAACCTGACGCGGCGCCAGCCAGAACGGCAGCTTGCCCGCGTGGCTTTCAATCAGAATGCCGATGAACCGCTCGAACGAGCCCAGCACAGCGCGGTGCAGCATGACCGGACGGGCCTTGGCGCCATCTGCGCCGATAAAGGTCGCATCAAGCCGTTCGGGAAGGTTCGGATCGACCTGCAGGGTGCCGCATTGCCAGTCCCGGCCGATGGCGTCGGTCAGAACGAATTCCAGCTTGGGACCATAGAAGGCGCCTTCGCCTTCGCTGATCTCATAGGCGTATCCGGCCGCTTTGCAGGCGTTGCCAAGGGCGTGTTCGGTCTGATCCCAGCTTTCGTCGGTACCGATGCGCTTTTCCGGGCGAGTCGACAGCTTGATCCGCCAATCGGTAAAGCCCAGATCGGCATAGATTCCGGCCAGAAATTCGATGAACTTCTTGGTTTCGGCTTCGATTTGCGCGTCGGTGCAGAAAATATGCGCATCGTCTTGGGTAAAGCCGCGCACCCGCATGATCCCGTGAAGCGCGCCCGAAGGTTCGTAGCGGTTGCACGATCCGAACTCGGCCATGCGCAACGGCAGGTCGCGATAGGATTTCAGCCCTTGGTTGAAGACCTGCACATGGCAGGGGCAGTTCATCGGCTTCAGCGCGTTGACGGATTTTTCGCGGGCATGTTCTTCATCCACTTCGACGATGAACATATGCTCTTGATAATTGTCCCAATGGCCTGATTTTTCCCACAAAACCCGGCTGACGACCTGCGGGGTGTTCACCTCGACATAGCCATCGGCGCGCTGTTTGCGGCGCATGTAATCTTGCAATTCGGTGTAGATGGTCCAGCCGTTCGGATGCCAGAAGATCTGGCCGGGGGCCTCTTCTTGCATGTGGAACAGGTCCATTTCGCGGCCCAACTTGCGGTGGTCGCGTAAGGCGGCCTCTTCCAGCATTGTCAGATGGGCTTTCAACTGGTCCCGGTTTTGGAAGGCGACACCGTAAATCCGTTGCAACATCGGGCGGTTGCTGTCGCCGCGCCAATACGCGCCGGCCACAGACATCAGTTTGAACGCGTCGGCGGGGACTTGGCCGGTATGCTGCAAATGCGGACCACGGCAGAGGTCCTGCCAGTCGCCATGCCAATACATCCGCAGCGGTTCAGACCCGGGGATCGCCGCAATCAGTTCGACCTTATAGGGCTCATTATTGGCCTCATAATGCGCGATGGCGCGGTCGCGTTCCCAGATTTCGGTGCGCACCGGATCCCTGAGATTGATGATCTCTTTCATCTTTTTCTCAATGGCGCCAAGGTCTTCTGGGGTGAACGGTTCGGCGCGGTCGAAGTCGTAATACCAGCCATTGGCGATCACCGGGCCGATGGTGACTTTGACGTTGGGCCACAGGTCTTGCACGGCGCGGGCCATGATATGGGCCAGATCATGGCGGACCAGTTCCAGCGCCGGACCGGCATCTTGCAACGTGTTGATGGCGATGCTGGCATCGGCGTCAATCGGCCATTGCAAATCCCAGTGCGCCCCATTGACGGTCGCGGAAATTGCCTTTTTAGACAGGGATTTAGAGATGCCTTCGGCCACTTCGGCCGGCGTGATGCCTGCGGGATACGCGCGCGCATTGCCATCGGGGAAAGTGAGAGTGACGTCTGCCATTGTGATGGCCTCCTCGTCAGTTTGGCGCCTACGAAACGCCCGGTTGCGGGTATGGTTCGGCGGCCTTTTTCGACGGGAGAGGGCGGGCTGTCAAGCCACCCGCTGTGCTGTGGCCTGCGGCGGATTTCCGGTGTCGGACAATCGTCGGACTTTTATCGGACTTTCGTCGGACCGGTATCGGTCCCCGATCATGGGGCAGGGCAGAAACGCCAACAGGCAGATCAATCTGATCTGCCTGTTACAGCGCTGTCGTCTGCTGCTGTGACGCGGAACCCGCGTCCGTGCTCTTCAGCATCGCTTTAGTTGCCATAAACGGCAGTGCGGGCGATTTTTTCGGCGTCGTCACGAACGAGGTTCAGGTCACGAGCGGTGGCTTCGGACATGTTGCGCAGTTCGGCGGCGGTGCGGTGGAATGCAGCGCGTTTTTGAGCAGCGGTGCGCAGAGAGTTAAAGAAGGACATGGTCATTTCCATTTGTTGGACGTTGGCTCTGTTGCCAACACGTCCTAAATGGACCCACGGTGGGGGCGGGACAACGTCCGTTTCGGTCAACCCGCCATGCGTTTGCTGCAACGCGGCAAAAGGGGCAGCTTTATTGCCCCAATGCTTGCCCCAGTGTTTCCGTCTCGCCCAGTGTCATCACATCCACCGGGGTCCATGCGTCGTCCGGATTGTAGAGGGTGATGTCGCGGGCGACCGTCAACGTGTCCTCGCCAAGATCGGCTTGCAGGATGATGCCGTTCTCGGCCACCATGAAGGTGTGAACGCCGGTGGCGTCATAATCGGCCGGGACCGCGAGGATTGCGTGACCGGCAAGCTGATGCCCGTTGATGATGTAATCCAGCGCGCCGCCCGGGGCCAAATCGCCTTGCCCATGCAGCACCCGGAAGTAATAGCCCATCAGGGGCTCGGGTTCATAATCGGCGCTGCCATCACTGTAGCCATCAAACGAAGCACGGGCCAATTGCGCCCCCACCGGACTGTCCGGAACGGCCCAGAACAGACCGTCGCGGGTGCCCGGTTCGGTCGACAGGATGGTGCTGGCAAATTCCAGCACGCCATCGCCGTTGTGGTCGCTCAGACGATAGTTGGCCTGCACATCCACATAGGCGGTCAGCAGGTCGATCACGTCCAATTCGTTCAGGCCGATGTCCCGGTCGGTGATTTCGTCCCGGCCCGCAACAACATCGAAATGCCAACTGCCGTCCTGTTTGACCAGCGGGACCGGGAACGGCCACGCATCCGCGCCAAGCAGCAGGGTCACGCTGTCGTCATCTTCGGGCTGAAAGCGATAGCCTTCGGCATACATGATTTGCAGAACTGCGCGGTTCTCGGCATCCTCAACGGGGTTGCCGGTGGTCAGCAGATCGCGGGCTTCGGGGCCGAACACGGTCAGCAGGGCCTCAACGTCATGGGTGTCCAAGGCGGTAACGAAGGCGTCTAGCGCATCTTGCGGCCCGGCATAGGTGGCCGGATCCGCCATTGCCGCGCTGGCCGAGATTGCAAGCGCGAGGCAAGACACCGATGCGCGCGGAAGGGTGCGAAGCTTGGTCATGATTGGGATCACCTTTTCAGCCTGCCGCCGCCACCGCCACCACGATTGCCGCCGCCTTTGTTGATCTTGCCGCGCTTTGAGGCTGCTTTGGCCTTAGCGCCGGAGGAGTTTTTCTTCAGGGCACTTGCCTTGGACCCGTTGCCCTTTTTGATCGATGGGGTCTTGGCCGCGGCGGGTTTTTTCAACTGGGCCGCCTTGGCGGCTGGGGCTGAATTGGCCGCTTTGGCGCGAGCGGGCTTGTCGGCGGTTTTGGCCAGAGCCTGCGCCCGGCCACCATCGCCACCGGGGCGGGTGATTTTGGCCCCGTCCAGTTTGCCGCCGCCCGCTGTCGGGCGGGAAATGTCGGCGGCGCCAGTATTGGTGCTGAGCCGGTCGCGCAACGCATCGCTTTGGGATTCGGGCTTTTTGATGGGCAAAGTGGTGGCACCGCCGTCACCGCGCTTGTCGGCGATCTTGTCGCGCGCACCTTGTGCTTTGTCCGGGTCGGGCTTCCAGCCGCCATCGGGCCCGCGGTCGGGGCGGTCTGGGCGGTCGGGTCGATCCGGGCGCAGCGTGTTGCCGTTGCCCTGGCCAATATTGACGTCGCCATCCACGTCGATGTCGATATTCGGGTCGCGGATGATCGGACCGCCACCCCAGCCGCCACAGTTGCGGCAACCCCAGTAATTATTCCAGTCGTCGTCATCGTCGAAGATATTGTCGATCACAGCATAGGTGCCAAAGCCGATGGCGCCGGCGATCAGGGCGTCGCTGAGGCCACTGTCGCTGCTTTGGGCATAGACTTCGGACGGGGCGTATTGCGGCACATAGACCGTGTTGGGATCGGTCGGGGTGATGACGACCTCGTCTTCTTCGACCGCGACGGTCTGGGCGTCGCCGCTGATCAGGGCACCGCTGTCGATCGCCTGATTGCGCATGACCTGAACCGCGGCCAGCACGTCCTCATCCTGCGCCAGCATGGCGTTGCCCATGGTTTCGGTCCAGTCGATGTGATCGGCCATATCCCCGATCACCTGCGGAAAGGCGGTGGCCAGCACGGCGACGGACGGGTCCCAGTCTTGGGCCTCGATATCGGTCTGAAGCGTGTCGGGATCGGCGTCGGCATTGTCGGCAAGGAACCGGTCGCTTTTGACCACTTCGAGGGGCTGGGTCGCCGCCACGAGGATCTGGATCAGCAGCGTGTCGGGATAGAGGGCGACCGGAGCGACAAGGGTTTGCAGTTCGGCATCGGTCAGCAGGGCGTCGTCATCGGCGGCTGCCGCATCGGCTGTGTCGGCATCTGCGGCATCGGGCGCGGCCTCGGGGGGCGCATCTTGCGGCGCATCCGCAGCCGGTTGCTCGGCTTCGGCCGCCGGTTCGGGTGCGTCCTGCGCATAAACGCTGGCAGCGGGCAGGCCTGCCAGCAGCAGCACCATGGCTGTGGCGCATGTAAGACACCGGGTGTGCATGGTGATCCTCCGATAAATCTGTCTGCGCCCATACGTTAACCGACCGCGGCGGCTTGGCAATCCTATTTTTGGGCGGGGGCGGGCGGAGATGAGATCGGCGTGTCGGGAATTAGGGCTTGCGTCTGCGGGGGTGGCTGGCGAGGTTGCGAGAAACGACCGAGGAGAAAGCAATGCGCGACCCACAGTATCTGGACACACCGCAGGGACGCAGGCTGGCGTATCATCGCAGTGGCGGACCCGGGCCGGGGGTGGTGTTTTTGGGCGGGTTCGTTTCGGACATGCAGGGCACCAAGGCGGTACATCTGGAACAATGGGCGCAAGAGCGGGGCCTGTCGTTTTTGCGGTTCGACTATTCCGGGCATGGCCAATCGTCCGGGGCGTTCGAGGATGGCAGCATTGGCGCATGGACCGAAGATGCGCTGGCGGCGATTGCGGCGCTGACCGAGGGGCCGCAAATCTTGGTTGGCTCCAGCATGGGGGGCTGGATCGCGCTGCGCTGTGCCCGGGCTGAACCGCTGCGGATTGCCGGGCTGGTGACCATCGCGGCGGCGCCGGATTTCACCGAAGACAGCATGTGGGCGCGCTTTACCCCAGAGCAGCGCGCGCGTCTGGAACAGGACGGGCGGATCGATCTGCCCAGCGACTATGGCGCGCCCTATTGCATCACCCAAAAGCTGATCGAGGACGGACGCGCCAGCATGGTGCTGCGCGATCCGCTGACCTTGGCTTTTCCGGTGCGGCTGTTGCATGGCACCGCCGATGCCGAGGTCGACCCAGCCGTGGCGCTGCGGCTGTTGGATCACGCGGTTGGGCATGACATCCGGCTGACCATGGTTAAGGATGCCGATCACCGGTTTTCCACCCCTGACTGTCTGGCCGTGATTGAGGCGGCGATTGATGAGGTGCTGGCGCGCGGAAAGGTGCAGCTATGATCCTGTCGCTATTGAAATGGTTGATTGGCGCGGTGGTCTTGGTTTGGGCTGCGGGGGCGGTGCTGAACTGGGTCGGGCCGACCGAGCCGGTGGACCTGACGACAACGGTGCCAGAGTTGCCGCCGACCGCCGAGCTGGACCAATGGCTGAGCACGCAGGAAGAGGCGGTGCCGAACCTGCGCGACGGCGCGGAAAAGCGGATCGTCTGGGCCGGGGATGTTGGCGAGCAAACGCCGCTGTCGCTGGTCTATCTGCATGGGTTCTCGGCCAGTTCTGAAGAGATCCGGCCCGTGCCCGATGAGGTGGCCGAACAACTGGGAGCGAACCTGTATTTCGCGCGGTTGACGGGCCATGGTGCGGACGGCGCGGCCATGGCGGCAGTCTCGGTCAATGCTTGGGCCAATGATGTGGCCGAGGCGGTGGCGATCGGGCGTGAGTTGGGCGAGCGGGTCATTCTGATGGGGACCTCGACCGGGGCGACCCTGGCGGTTCTGGCCGCCTCTGACCCAGAGATGGCAGCGGATCTAGAGGCCCTGGTGCTGTTGTCACCGAACTTTCGCGCCGCTGGGCTTGGGGGGCGCGTGATCGAATGGCCCTACGCCCGGATCTGGGGGCCGATGGTGGTGGGGGCCGAGCGGGCGTTTGAGCCGCGCAACGAGGCGCACGGCACCTACTGGACCACGCAGTACCCAACCACATCCCTCGCGACGCTTGGGGCATTGCAACATTATGTGCGCGGGCTGGATCTGGCCGAGATGACGGTGCCGGCCCTGTTCTTGGTGTCGACATCGGATCAGGTGGTGGATTCGCGCGCCGCACGCCGGGCGGCTGCGGCTTGGGGGGCGCGCAGTGTGCTGACGCCGGTGGTCATGGCCCCCGAGGATGATCCCGCTGGCCATGTGCTGGCCGGCGATGCCTTAAGTCCGGGCAAGACCGCCCGGGTGGTGGCCGGAATTGTGGCTTGGATTCGGCAACTGTAACGGCGACCGTGGCAGGGACTGCGGCCCTGTCGCGAGCGGCGCCATTGGTGCGGCCCGGGCAGGGCCGTCCCGGGGTGCGACACGCTCAATGTTCACGTGAATTTGATCTTTTTTGACTGTTTTGTGCAGGTGTATCGCCGTTTTTGTTATAGGGTGATAACATTGCTGTATTGGTTTCAGCAAAATTTGTCCGAATTAAGTTAAAGCAGGTTTCAGGTTGAAAAAACGGGTCAGCTCCATTGATGTGGCGGCATTGGCGGGGGTCAGTCAGTCGGCCGTCAGCCGGGTTTTCACGCAAGGGGCATCTGTCAGTGCAGAGATGCGGGACAAGGTGCAGCGGGCGGCGCGGGAGCTTGGCTATCGTCCGAACAAGCTGGCCCGCAGTCTGATTGAAGGCCGAACCCGCATTATCGGCTTGATCCTGACCGATCTGGACAACCCATTCTATGCCGACCTTTTGGAAGAGGTGTCGGACGCGTTGCGGGCGCGCGGCTTTGGCCTGATGGTGCAGTTGCCGCGCAAGGTCGAGGAACTTGAGGCGGCGGTGGCGGAATTCCACAGCTATCGGGTGATGGGCATTCTGTCTCTGTCGGCGATGTTCTCGGGCGAGCTTGACACAGCGTGCCGCGAGTTGGGGATACCAGCGGTGATGTTGTGCACCGGCCGAGAGCAAGTGCCGATCAGTCAGGTGGTGACCGACAACCGGGGGGCAGGGGCGGAAATCGCGCAGTATCTTCTGGAGGGGGGCCATCAGCGGATTGCGCATCTGTCGGGAAAATCGCCGCGCCTGAGTACCTATGAGCGGGCCATCGGCTTCCGCGAGGGGTTGCGGGCCGGTGGTGCCGAGATTTTTGCCGAAGAATCCGGCGGCAACACCTATGAGACGATGGTGGCGGCGACGCTGAAATTGTTTGCGGGTGCGGAGAGGCCGGACGCGGTGTTTGCCTCGACCGATCAGATGGCCTTGGCGATGATGGAAACCCTGCAAAATGACCTGCATCTGCGGGTGCCCGAGGATGTGTCCATCATTGGCTTTGATGATGTGCGGGCGGCAAGTTGGGGCAACCATGCCCTGACGACGTGGCGGCAGCCGGTGCAGGCTATCGTGGCGGCGGGGATCGATCTGTTGCTGCGCCTGCGCGAGGACCCGGCGCAACCCCCGGTCAGCATTGTCATCAAGGGCAAGTTGATTGAGCGTGGCTCGGCCCGCAGACCGCAGCACCGCCAAAGCGGTGCCGCCTGATTGGTGGCCTGACCGCGCGGGGCCACGGCCCGCAGCGGTTGGCGCCGTCGCCCGCTTAGGCGGAGTGCAGCTGCGTGACGTTGCTGGTGCTGTTGGCGTCGATGAATTCAAGCACCAGTGGCCGGATATTGTTGCGCCAGCTTTTGCCAGCAAAGATGCCGTAATGCCCGGCGCCCGGTTCCAGATGGCTGGCCTTTTTGCTGTCGGGCAGGCCGGTCAGCAGATCGAGCGCGGCCAGACATTGACCCGGTGCGCTGATGTCGTCTTTTTCGCCTTCGACGATTTTGACGGCCACATTGGTGATCTTGCCGAAATCAAGCTGATGCCCATCGACCACGAAGCGGTTTTCGGCAATTTCGAGGTTTTTGAAGATTCGCTCGACGGTGGAGAGGTAGAATTCCGCCGGCATATCCATGACCGCCAGATACTCATCATAGAATCGGTTGTGATGATCGGTGTCCGATGCTTCGCCTTTGGCGACGCGGAGAATCTGGTTGAAGAAGGCTTCGCCGTGCCGGTCGGGGTTCATGGAGATGAACGAGCTGAGCTGAAGCAGGCCGGGATAGACCAATCGTCCGGCGCCCTTGTGGCAGAAGCCGACGCGCTGAATGGCGATTTCTTCGAGTTGGCCCATGGTGATGCGGCGGCCAAAATCGGTGACATCGGTGGCGGCGGCATCGGGATTAACCGGCCCACCGATCAAGGTCAGCGATGCCGGCTGCGCGGCCGGGTTTTTCTCGGCCAGCAGGGCGGTGGCGGCAAGGGTCAGCGGCACCGGCTGGCACACCGCGATTACATGGACGTTAGGACCAAGGTGTTCAATGAAGTCAGCCACATAGCGGGTGTAATCTTCGACGTCAAACTTGCCGTCCGACACCGGAATGTCGCGCGCATTGTGCCAGTCGGTGACAAAGATGTCGGCGTCTGGAAGTAGGCTGGCGACGGTGCTGCGCAGCAAGGTCGCATAATGGCCGGACATCGGCGCGACAACCAAGATTTGGCGGGGCATGGTTTCGCGGCCCTGAACATCGAATTTAACAAGGTCGCCAAAGGGTTGCTTAACGACCGGGTAGGTGGTGACGACGTGGTCGCTGCCATCTTTGCCCAGAACACTGTGGATGCCCCAGTCCGGTTTGGCGGTCATCCGGGAGAAACTGCGTTCCATCACCGTGCCCCACGCGGCCATCATGTTGAAAGCCGGGGTTGGCAGAAGGCTGGTTGCTGGGTAGGATCCAAAAGCGCGTGCAGAGGCGCCAAGCCATTGGTTGGTATTGCGAACGGTTTCCATCAAATCGTAGGTGGCCATGAAACGCATTGTACTCTCCAGATGTGCCGGTCCGCTGAACGCGGCTCGACAGCTTTGGTCCTCCATCACGACAGTAATGTGTGTACCATTAATAAATCTATTTAAGGGGGGAGGCGGGACATGACAACCGATCAAAAAACCACGGCGACTGATTTGCAACGCCTGAACGAGAACATTTCTCGGGTTGAGGCGCTGTCGCAGCGGCTGGTTGCGGCGATGGCGACGAAAAAGCAAATCGATCCCGGACTGCATGCGCCGAGCCATGAGGTCTATTTCAAAGCGGCGTCGGCTTATATGAACACCATGGTCCAGAATCCGGCCAAGGTGATGGAGCATCAGGTCAGTTACTGGGGCAAGATGCTGAAGCATTATGTGGATGCGCAGCATGTTCTGACTTCGGGGAAGCTGGCGGCACCACAGGATCCGACCCCCAAGGATCGCCGGTTTTCCAACCCGATGTGGGACACCCACCCCTATTTCAATTACGTCAAGCAGAACTATCTGCTGACCTCGCAGGCCATCGGTGAGGCGCTGGACGATCTGGACGGGCTGGAAAAGGATGATCGCAAGCGGGTGCAGTATTTCACCCAGCAGATCATCGATATGTTCGCGCCAAATAATTTTTTGGCCACCAATCCCGACGCGCTGGAGCGTGCGGTCGAAACCAATGGCCAATCGCTGGTCGACGGGCTGGAGAATCTGGTCAAGGACATCGAAGAAAACAGCGGCGAGCTGGTGGTGACCTTGGCCGACAAGTCCGCGTTCACGGTGGGCGAGAATCTGGCGATGACGCCGGGATCGGTGGTGTATCGCAACCGGATGTTCGAACTGATCCAGTACACACCCACGACCGAGACCGTGGATCAGGTGCCGCTGGTCGTCTTTCCGCCGTGGATCAACAAATTCTACGTTCTGGATATGAAAGAGCAGAACAGCTTTATCAAATGGGTGGTGGATCAGGGGATCACGCTGTTCGTGGTGTCTTGGGTCAACCCCGATACCAGCTATGCCGGGGTCGGCATGGATGAGTATTTGGACGAGGGCTATGTCGAGGCGATCACGCAGGTGAAAGCGATCACCGGGCAACCGCAGGTCAATGCAGTGGGTTATTGCATCGGCGGCACGACCCTGAGCCTTGCCGCGGCGGTTCTGGACAAGCGCGGGGACAAATCACTGAAATCGGTCACCCTGTTCACCACCCTGACCGACTTTAGCGATCAGGGCGAAATGTCGGTGTTTCTGGACAATGATTTCGTTGACGGGATTGAACGGGAAGCGGTCGAGACCGGGATGCTGAGTTCCTTTATTATGGCGCGGACATTTTCCTATCTGCGGTCGAATGATCTGATCTATGGCCCGGCGATCAAGAGCTACATGATGGGGCAGGCGCCGCCGGCCTTTGATCTGCTGTATTGGAACGGCGACAGCACCAACTTGCCGGGTAAGATGGCGGTCGAATATCTGCGCGGGCTGTGCCAGCAGAACCGCTTTGCCACCACCGGCTTTTCGATTGGCGGCGAAAGTGTCACCCTGAAGGATGTGAAGGTGCCGGTCTGCGCCATTGCATGCGAGACCGACCACATCGCGGCTTGGAAGGCCAGTTATGCCGGGCTGCGGCAGTTCGGCAGCCGGTCGAAGACCTTTTTGCTGTCGCAATCGGGGCATGTGGCGGGCATCGTCAATCCGCCATCCAAGAAGAAGTATGGTCACTATACCAAAACCGGGATGACGGTGGAGGCTGACGCATGGTTCGACGGCGCGACCCTGAATGAGGGGTCGTGGTGGCCGCGCTGGCGCGAGTGGCTGTCCAAGCGGGCGGGCAAGCAGGTTCCGGCGCGCGATCCGGGTTCTGACACCCATCCGGTGTTGGCGGCCGCGCCGGGGACCTATGTTCTGAACCAGCGCTCGACCTGATTTTGTTGGGAAAAGCCGCCTTGCCTGTCGTAGCGTCATTATTTTTGCTGCGCTGCAGCAATTCCTCTTGAAATGCTGCAGCGCAGCGGGCATATTGTGGGCAAGGCGCAAACGCGGAATCATCCGCACCCCCCCAATCAGGAGACCTCCAAATGGTTGCTACCAAAACCAACGACATGACCAAAATGATGCAAGACATGATGGGGTCGTTCCCTGTCGATACCAAAGCTATGCAAGACGCGTTCAAGACCTCGGCGTCTTTGAACGAAAAAATGTCGAAAGTGGCTCTGGAAGCTGCTGAAAAGTCGACCGAGATTTCGTCGAAATGGGCCAAAGACGTTCTGGCGAAACTGACCGCCATGACTTCTGTCAAAGCTGATCCGTCCGAGTATGGCAAAGCCATTTCTGACTTCGCGTCGGCTCAGGCTGAAATCTCGTCCGAGACCATGGCTGCTTTCGCTGAAGTTGCGAAAAAAGTGCAGATGGAAACCGTTGAACTGATGATGGCCGCTGGCAAAGACATCAGCGAAGACGCGACTGCTGCTGTTAAGAAAGCAACCGCTGACGCGACTGCTGCTGCCAAAAAAGTGACCTCGACCGTCGCTGCGAAGTAAAACGCAGTCGCAGGCAATTTTCGCCTGCATGCGCACACGGAACCGCCCCGTCCCCTGGGGTGAGATCCGATGAAGAGCGGGCGTCATGCCCGCTCTTTCTTTTTGCTACCGGCTCGCCTACTCTGCAACGCAGCGGATCAACGCTGGAGGGATGCCTTTGTCCGACACCGAAAAACCACTGCTCGTAAAACGTTACGCAAGCCGGCGGTTGTACAACACCGAAACCAGCGATTACGTGACGTTGGAAGATATCGCGGGCTTCATCCGCGCTGGCCGCGAATTGAAAATCATCGATTTGAAAAGCGGCGATGACCTGACCCGCCAATACATGTTGCAGATCGTGGCCGAGCACGAAAGCAAGGGCGAAAGCGTCTTGCCCATCTCGGTCCTGACCGATCTGGTGCGCAGCTATACCAGCACGGCGCACAGCGTGGTGCCGCAGTTTCTGGCCTCGTCCTTTGACATGCTGCGCGACAGTCAGGCCAAGATGCTTGAGACCTTTCCGGGTCTGCCCGGCACTATGAGCCCGCTTTCGGGCTTTGAGGCGATGCAGCGCCAGCAGAAGGCATTTCTGGCCAAAATGATGCCGGGATGGCCGGGGGGTGAGGGCGATGCCACGCCTGCCGAACCCGAACCCGCAGCCGCTGCGCCGAATGAGATCGAGGACATCAAACGCGAGTTGTCAGAGCTGAAAGCGAAACTGGCGAAGCTGCAGGACTGATCGGCCCGACGGGCCAGAGGGGCGCAAGCCGCGGGCGGATATGATGGCGGGGCACAAGGACGGGGCGCAGGGCCGGATGACCCTTTGGGGCATTGAGGTGTTTGCGGCGATTGCCGAAACCGGATCGATTTCCGACGCGGCCCGGCGGGTTGGCGCCAGCGCCTCGACCGTCAGTCAACAGCTGAGCAATCTGGAAGCGGCCTTGGGGGCCGGGCTGCTGGACCGGGCGGCGCGGCCAATCCGCCTGACCCCTGCGGGCCGAATTTTTTTGCGGCGGGCGCGGGCGATCTTGGGCGAGGCCAGTTTGGCGCGCTCGGAGCTGGCGAACCGGGATTTGTCGCAATTGCAGCGTCTGCGCCTTGGCGTCATTGAAGATTTCGACGCCGATGTGACGCCGCGTTTGCTGACCGATATGGCCGGGCTGTTGCAGTCGTGCCAATTCTTGCTGGAAACCGGCGCCAGCCACCGGTTGTTCGATCAGCTTGAGACCCGGGTTCTGGATGTGATCGTCGCCGCCGATTCCGGCCCGCCCGCCGACTGGATGGAGCGCTATCCGCTGTTGCGCGAGCCGTTCGTTGCGGCGGTGCCGATCGGGCGGGGCGGGGCGGTGACCTTGGCCGATCTGGCGGACTTGCCCCTGATCCAGTACACCCAGCGACATCTGATGGGGCGCCAGATCGCGGCCCATCTGGCGCGGCACGCGGTCGAGGTGAAGCACCGCTTTGAGATGGACAGCTACCACGCCATTCTGGCGATGGTCGCCGAGCAAGTCGGCTGGACCATCCTGACGCCGCTGGGGTTTTTGCGGGCGCATCGCTTTAACGACCGGGTCACGATGGTGCCGCTGCCCCTGCCGCCGCTAAGCCGCAGCCTGTCGCTTTGTGCCCGGCGCGACAGTTTGGGGGCGATCCCCGGCGACATCGCCCTGCGCCTGCGTCTGATCCTGCAAGATATGGTGGTGGCCCCGGTGCTGGACCGGTTCGGCTGGCTTGACGGCGATCTGCAGGTGGTCAGCGCCGCCGCGGATCAGGTGCCGTAGGCGCGCTGCTCTTTCACCTCGGCGGCGGCCATGAGCAGAGCATCGGCTATCCCTTCGCAGTCGGCTTGGGTCAGGCGGGCGGGCAGGCGCACATCGCAGGCGCGCATCAGCATGGCGCGGGTTTGTGGCAAGTCCGGCAGATCGCCCAGAAATTGCCAATTCCAAAAGGCGCGGGCATTGTCGCGCGACAGGCCGAAAATCTGCACCGGGATCCCGCGCGCCTTGGCGGCGGCGATAAAGGCGGTGGCCTCAGCGTCACTCCAGCCTGCCAGTGAAAATTGGATCGAATCCGGCGCGCGCTGTTCTGGCCCGAGGGCGTCCGGCACCGTGAACCACGGTGCGGCCGCCAATCGCGCGGCGACCAGATCATGATTGGCGCGGCCATCGGCGACCCGGCGTGGCAGCACGTCCAGTTGCGGGCGGATCACGGCGGCAGAGAGGTTGTTCATCCGGGTGTTATAGAGGGGCAGGCGGTTCTGCCATGTCTCAAAGCTGGCTGCGACGGCTTTGTGGCTGCGCCAGTTATGCTCATAGGCGCCGGACATGATGATGGCTCGGGCCACCAGATCGGCGTCGTCGGTCACCAGAATCCCGCCTTCACCGGCATTCAGAAGCTTGTAGGACTGGAACGAAAAGCAACCGATCCGCCCCAGCGTGCCAATGTTGCGGCCATGCCACGTGGTGCCAAGGGAATGGGCGGCGTCTTCGATCACCGGCAGGTCGCGCTCGGCCGCCAAGGCCAGAATCGCATCCATGTCCGATGTGTGGCCGCGCATGTGGCTGATCAGGATGGCGCTGACGTCGTCGGTCAGTTTGGCGCGGAAATCGGCCATGTCGATCCGGTAATCGCTGCCGACCTCGACCAGCACCGGCGTACATCCGGCATGAACCACTGCCGAGGGCACCGCCGCAAAGGTAAAGGCGGGGATCAGAACCTTGGCCTTCTCCGGCAGGTCCAGCGCCTTGAGGGACAGGAATAAGGCTGACGAACACGAGGCCACGGCCAGCGCATAGGTCGATCCGATCAGCGCGGCAAATTCTTGTTCCAGCAGGGCGACCGGGGCATTGGCGCTGGTGTAGCGGAACAGATCGCCACTGCGGAGCAGGCGGTCAACCTCGACCCGGGCAGCTTCTGGGATCGGTTCGGCGTCATAAACATTGGGCGCGGCAGCGGTCATAGTTTCGGATTTCCTGAAAGAGATATTCAAGAAAACTGTAACCGATGCGCGGTAACAAGGCTATGACCGTTTGCGCCAATGCGGCGGGCGCGGTGCCAAATGTGATTTAAATCCCAAGCCGGTCGCGCAGGGCGAACCAGGTCATTGCCAGGGCCAGTAGCGGGCTGCGCAGGGCGGTGCCGCCGGGAAAGCCGGGGGTGGGCAGACGGGCCATCAGATCGAAGCGACCGGCGGTGCCGGCGATGGTTTCCGACAGAATCTCGCCCGCCAGAGTGGCCAGCGCGACACCATGGCCGGAATACCCCGATGCGGTCAGGATATTGGGGGCGAGAGCGGCAAAGCAGGGCAGGCGCGACCGGGTAATCGCCAAGGTGCCGCCCCACGCGTGATCAATGCGGACCCCGGCCAGTTGCGGATAGATGGCCAGCATCGGCTTGCGGACCACGGCCGCAATGTCGCCCGGAAAGCGGTAGCCGTAGCTTTCGCCACCGCCGAACAGCAGGCGGCCATCTGCGGATTTGCGCCAATAGTTCACCACGAACCGGTCGTCCGCCACGGCGATGTCCCCGGGCAGGATGTCAGGCGCACGGTCGGTCAGCGGTTCGGTGGCAAGGATGAAATTGTTGATCGGCATCACCCGGGCGGCCACCTCGGGGGCCAATCCGCCGAGATAGCCATTGCAGGCGAGGATCAAATAGTCGGCGGTGATCTGCCCCGTGGCGGTGGTCACTTGCGGGCGGGGACCGGCGGCAATGCCGATGACCTCGCTGCGTTCGTGCAAGACGGCTCCGGCGGCCTGCGCCGCTTGGGCCAGCCCAAGGGCAAAGCGCAGCGGGTGCAGGTGACCCGCGCCATGATCCAAAACACCACCGGCAAAGACCGGCGATCCGGTGGCGGCGGCGATGCCGTCGCGGTCCAACACCTCAAGCTGGCCATAGTCATAGCGGCGCGCCAGCGTATCGACGAGGGACAGAGCTTGTGGCAGCGCGCTGCTGTGGTGGTAGGCGTGGGCGACACCGGGGCGATAGGCGCAGTCGATGCCATGATCGGCAATCAGCTGGGCGACCTTTGCCTTGGCGTCCTCGCCGATCTGCCACAGGCGGGCGGCGTCGTCGGGACCAACGAGGGGCTCAAGCGCGTCTTGCTCAAGGCGTTGGCCCGATCCGACCTGACCGCCATTGCGCCCCGACGCACCAAACCCGATCCGCTGGGCTTCGACCAGCCGCACCTGATAGCCGCGCTGGGCCAGATGCAGGGCCGCTGACAGACCGGTGTAACCGCCGCCAACGATGCAGACATCGGTGCGAACCGCGCCGGTCAGCGGTGGGCAAGGCGGCAGCGGATCGGCGGTGGCGGCGTACCAACTGGGCGGATAGGCCCCGTCTTGGTCATTGGCATGCAGCAGGTTCATACGTTCAGCAACAGATGCTCGCGTTCCCACGGCGAGATCACGTGCAGAAACTCGGAATATTCGGTTTCCTTGACGATCTCATAGACCCGGGCGAATTCGCCGCCGAGGATCTCGCGCAGGCTTGCCGCTTCGCCGAACAGTTCCAGCGCATCATAAAGGCCGTTGGGGATTTCGGTATCGCCAGCATAGGCATCGCCCACGAACATCTCGGTCGGCTGCTTTTTCTCAATCAGGCCCAACAGACCGCAGGCCAGCGAGGCAGCGATGCCGAGATAGGGGTTGCAATCCATGCCCGCGATGCGGTTTTCAACGCGGCGGGCGTCGGGTTCCGAGATCGGCACCCGGATGCCGGTGGTGCGGTTGTCGCGGGCCCATTCCAGATTGATCGGCGCGGCGTGATCCTTGACGTAGCGGCGGTAGCTGTTGACGTACGGCGCAAGGATGGCCACGGCGCTGGGCAGGTGGTTCTGCATCCCGGCGATGAAGTGATAGAAAGCTTGGGTTTCCTCGCCCTCCGGGGACGAAAAGATGTTTCGCCCGGTGGCGCTGTCGACGACCGAATGGTGGATATGCATGGCCGAGCCCGGCTCGTCCTCGATCGGCTTGGCCATGAAGGTGGCAAAGCAGTCATGCCGGAAGGCGGCTTCGCGGATCAGGCGTTTGAAATAGAACACCTCATCGGCCAGCTTGACCGGATCGCCATGGCGCAGGTTGATTTCCAACTGACCAGCCCCGCCTTCTTGGGTGATGCCGTCAATCTCGAAGCCTTGGATTTCGGCGAATTCATAGATGTCGTCGATCACCGGGCCGTATTCATCGACGGCGGTCAGGGAATAGGCTTGGCGCGCGGCGGCGGGCCGTCCCGAGCGGCCCATCATCGGTTTGATCGACACGCCGGGATCGACATTGCGGGCGACGAGGAAAAATTCCATCTCGGGGGCGATGATCGGGGTCAGGCCGCGCTCTTTGAACAGGCTGACCACCCGTTTCAGGACGTTGCGCGGCGAGATCGCGATTGGCACGCCGCTGGGATCATAGGCGTCATGGATGATTTGAAGGGTTTTGTCCGCAGTCCAGGGCGCGGCGGTGGCGGTTTCGTAATCCGGGATCAGGGCCATGTCTGGCTCGGTGAACCCGGCCTCGCCGGCCGCTTCGGCCCAGCCCCCGGCAATGGTCTGAAAGAACAGCGAGTCGGGCAGGTAGAACTTGCTTTGGCGCGCGAATTTCGCCGCCGGTACCGCCTTACCCCGGGCAATGCCGGGCAGGTCGGAAATGATGCATTCCACCTCGTCCAGACGGTGCCCTTCCAGATATTTCTGAGCGGCGGTGGGAATGCGGTCAAGCCAGTCGGACATGGGTTACATCCCTGTTGAAAGTGTGACGGGCGTGGCCGGGGTGGTGGCGCAAGCGGTCGTCAGGAAATCCGCGATGAATGCGGCCGTGGCGCCGGTATCCAGTGGCAAATCGTAGGAACGTTCGGCGGCGGACATAATCCCGGGCGGATATTCCGGGTAATCAAAGCGCAGCAGGATATAGTCGCGGGCCACATCGGTGCCCAATTCGGGATGGGGCTGTAGGGTCAGGATGGTCTGGCCCATGGTGAAGCCCGCGATGGGACAGGCATCGTTGCGGGCAATTACCGTGGCTCCGGCGGGCAATGCGATCACCTGATCTTGGTGCCATGCGGTCAACGCCAACGGCCCCGCGCCGTCCACCTGATAAACCTGCCGCCCGACATTCCAGCCGCTGGGGGCTTTCACGACGGTGCCGCCAAGGGCTTGAGCGATGGCCTGATGGCCAAAGCAAATGCCCACCATCGGACGTTTCGCCGCCCATGCGGCGCGGATGAAATCCTCAAGCGGCGGGATAAAGGCGTGGTCCTCATAGACGCCATAGCGCGAGCCGGTCACCAGCCACGCATCGGCGGCGTCAACATTCTCCGGAAACGCCATATCCATGACCGACCAAGTGGAAAAACGCCAACCGCGCCCGCCCAGCAGACGCTGGAACATGTCGGAATAGCTGCCATAGGTGGCCGCCACTTCGGGCGGAACCGGGCCGCATTGCAGAATGCCTAGATGCATGGAAGCCTCACATGATGTCGCCCGACGCTAGTCTTAGGGCAGACGCAGCGCAAGCGGATCAAACGCGTTCGAACACCGACAGGATCTGGTCGTTGGCAGATAGCGCGTTGGTCTTGATCTGCTCTTGGCGTTTGACCATGGCCAGCATCTCGACCAGCCGGGGCCGGAAAACACGGGTCATCCGCGGCGAGGTCGCGAAGCGGTCGATGGCGTCGTCCCAACTGGTCGGGCATTTCAGGATGCGCTGGCCGTAGGCGTTGCCAAGAATCGGGTCGGGCGGCGACAGGCCGTCCTCAATGCCGATGATCGCGGTGCCAAGGATGGCGGCCATGACCAGATAGGGGTTGGTGTCGCCCCCGGCCGAGCGATGCTCAATCCGGCGCGCCGCCGGTGGGCCGCCGGGAATGCGGATCGCGGTGGTGCGGTTCTCATAGCCCCATGACGCCCCGATCGGCGCATGGTTTTCCGGCGTCATCCGCGCATAGCTATTGCCGTTCGGCGCAAAGATCAGGGTTGCGCCGGGCATGCCTGCGACACAGCCTGCCACCGCTTGTTTCATCACGGCAGAGCCGGTCATGTGCCCGTTGTCGAAGATGTTGCGTTTCTTGTCGTCCAGCACCGAGAAATGCACATGCAACCCGTTGCCGGCATCGGCATCGAAGGGCTTGGCCATGAAGCTGGCGGCCATGCCGTGCTTGCGGGCGATGCCGCGCACCAGCGATTTGAACAGCCAGGTGTCATCGGCCACCCGCATGGCGGGGCCATGATCGAGGTTGATCTCGAACTGTCCCAGTCCCGATTCCGAAATGGCGGCTTGGGCTTGAATGCCCATCGCTTCGGCCCCGTCATACAGATCGTCGAAGAAATGCGCGAAACTGTCCAGCGCCGTGACCGAGTTGATCGCCTGTCCGGTCAGGGGCCGCCCGGTCATCGGCGACCGCACGGTATCCAGCGCGCCGCCGCTGTCATCGACAAGGGTGAATTCCAGCTCGGTGGCGGCGATGACCTTCCAGCCCTGCTTGGAATATCGGCTGAGAACCCGGGCGAGGGCATGGCGCGGATCGGCGTCGAACGGTGCGCCATCGTCGGTATACATCCACATCGGCACCAATGTTGCGGGCTCGGGCAACCACGGCATCGGCACGGGCCCGCGTTCGGTACAGCGCAATTGCCCGTCCGCATCGCCCGAGGCATGGACCAGCGGGCTGTCTTCGATGTCGGCGCCCCACAGATCCAGCGTCAGCACCGACAGCGGCATGCGTTGACCGCTGTATTCCAACTGGGTGGCGTGGCGGGCCGGAAGACGTTTGCCGCGCATCTGACCGTTGAGATCGGCGCAGGCGGTGCGCAGGCTGGGAGTGGTAATGTCCATGGTCTGACCGGGGGCCTTTTCTTGCGGAGGAGGTGGCAGCGCGTTCGGTGCCCCTGCGGCCGAAGAACATCGGCCGCAGGGGCTGATGGATTAGCGGATCAATTGCGGCCGATAGCGAATGCGCGACCGGGCTGCGGGGGCCAGATGCCGGTTCAGCCGGCGGTTGACCTGCCCGAAAATGGTGATCACCACCAAGGTTAGCAGCACGAAATATCCGGCAACGATAGGATAGGCCACGAAGGGGTTAAAGGTCTTGTCGGCGAAATAGCTGGCGTAATACAGGGCGTCGCCTTGCTGTTTCCATGCCGGAAAGCCCGAGAAATAAACCAAGGTGGTGGCGTGGAACAGAAAGATCGCTTCGTTGGTATAGGCCGGCCATGCCAGCCGCAGCATGGTGGGCCAAGTTACCCGGCGAAACTTGGTCCAGCCGGTCAGGCCGTACGCATCTGCGGCCTCTAGATCGCCCTTGGGCACCGACCGCAGTGCGCCATAAAAAATCTCGCCGGAATAAGCGGCGGTGTTCAGAAACAACACCACCAACGCCCCGGCCCATGCCTTGGTCAGCCAGCTGGTCTGGGCGGTGAGATGGGTGAAGCCGAGATTGATGTCGATGCCGGATTTGGGCAGCAGCACGAAGGTTTCATAGGCCAAAAAGAACTGAATGAACAACGGCGAGCCGCGCAGCACGAAGATGAACCATTCCGACGGCTTGCGGATCAGCGCCACCGGGCTGGCCTTGCCCATGGCCACGGCGGTGGCCAGAACGAACCCAAAGATCAGCGCCAGAACCCCGAAATAGATGTTCCAGATCATCCCAGAGCCAATCAGGGTAAACTGCTGGCACAGGGTAAAATCCGACCGGGGCAACAGGCGCTCGCCGATCCCGATGGAACGCAGGCCATAGGCTTGGATGGTCTCAAAGCAGGTCATGCGGTGGCCTTTCGCTGGGCTTCTCCGGCCAAGGTGGCCTGCCCGTGGGACAGACGCCGCATGAGATGCTGGAAGACGGTGTCCGACACCTGCGTCAGACTGAGGTAGAACACCAGCAGACCAAGGAAGTAATACAGCCGCCAGTCCGGGTGCGGATAGCTGAAGGTACTGGTCTTGGCACCGCCCAGTTCGCGCGCCCAATAGACGATATCTTCGACCCCAAGAAGAAACAGCAGGGGCGTTGCCTTGACCAAAATTTGCCACAGGTTCGACAGGCCAGGCAGGGCATAGACCCACATTTGCGGCACGAGGATCCGCCAAAAGGTCTGGCGCTTGCTCATGCCATAGGCCGCGGCGGTCTCAATCTGGCCCACTGGCACAGCCGTCATCGCGCCTGACAGGACATTGGCAGCAAATGCGCCGAAGACGATGGCAAAGGCGATCATGGCCAACGCAAAGCCATACACCTCATGCGCCCATTGCGGCGCGTTCGACAGCGGCAGCTTAGCGGCGGTACAGACCACGAAATCGCTGCCCTGCCGGATCGGCGCGTCCCAGTCGGGGCATTTGACCTTGTGGCGTAGCCATTCCAGCCCCTGATCCATCGCAATGGGAACAAACAGGAAGAACACGATGTCCGGCACGCCCCGGACCATGGCGGTATAGGTTTTCCCGAGCCAGCGCAGCGGGGCGATGTCGGACCGGGCCGCCATTGCGCCGCCGAAGCCGAACAGCATGGCAAAGGGCGCTGTGATGGCGAGCAGCGCCAGAACGGTCAGGAATGAGCCGTAAAACGCCATGTGCTTGCCCGTTGTCAGATAACAGGCAAGCCATGGCAGTCCATCAAGCAGCGAAGGATCGGCGCAGCTTTCAAACATCGGGCGAACCCGCGATCAGGCCGGGCCGGTCCATCCGCATCAGTAGGTTGCCGTTTCCGGACCGAACCATTTGACCAACAGCGCGTTCAGGCTGCCGTCCTCTTTCATCGACGTGATTGCCGCCGACAACTTGTCTTGCAGCTCGCTATCCGATTGGCGCACGCCGACAGCAATGCCATCGCCGAGCAGGACATCGTCCCCGACGAAGATCAGATCGGATTCGGCGACGATGGTGACCAGAAAATCCTTGTCGGTGAAGGCCGCGTCGGCTTCGCCGTTCTTGACGGCGGCAATGGTTTCATCGGGGGTGGCGAATTCCAGCAGGGCGGCACCGGATTCGGCCACATAGCCGGCTTGTAGCGTGCCGGTCTGCGCCGCGATCACGGCCTCGGACAGATCAAGGTCATCGCTCAGCGCGGCATAGGCAGAGGCGGCTGGCGGGTAGTAATCTTGGGTAAAGGCAATCACTTCTTTACGCTCATCCGTGATCGACATGCCCGCGATGATGGCATCGTAATTGCCCGACACCAGGTTCGGGATGATGCTGTCCCAATCGTTGGTGACCCATTCGCAGGTCAGGTTGGCGCGGAGGCACAATTCGTCGCCCAGTTCGCGTTCCATCCCGTCAACGTCACCATTGTCGTTGATGAAGTTGTACGGAGGATAGGCGCCTTCGGTTCCCAAACGAACGGTGTCTTGGGCAAAGGCCGTCGCGGCGCTGAGGCTGAGGATCGCGGCAGTGAGGGTTAGAAAGGACTTCAATGGATGCTCCATTTTATAGCAGGGAATAACAAAGGGGTCAGGCGGGGACCGAGGCTGACAGAAATTGTTGCAGCCGGGCCGATTTCGGGGCCGAGAACAGCGTCACTGGCGGGCCTTCTTCTTCGATTAAGCCTTGATGCAAGAACACCACATGCGAGGACACATCCTGTGCCATCCGCATGTCATGGGTCACAATGATCATGGTGCGCCCTTCAGCGGCCAAATCTTTGATCACCTTGACCACTTCTTGTTCCAGTTCGGGATCAAGCGCCGAGGTCGGTTCGTCAAACAGCAGCGCCTTTGGCTCCATCGCCAATGCCCGGGCGATGGCGGCGCGCTGTTGTTGACCGCCGGATAATTGCGCCGGGTAGGCGTCGCATTTGTCGCCGATGCCGACCTTGTCCAGCAGGGCGCGGGCGCGGGCCTCGACCTCGGCCCGGTCTTGTTTCAGGACGGTGACCGGGGCCTCCATCACATTGCCAAGGATGGTCATATGCGCCCAGAGGTTGAACTGCTGGAACACCATGGACAGGTTGGTCCGCACCCGAAGGACCTGATGCTTGTCGGCAGGGCGGCGATCATGCTGCGTGCCCGCCCAGCGGATTGGGTCGCCGTCGAACAGAATGTCGCCCGATTGGCTGTGCTCAAGCAGGTTCGCGCATCGCAGAAGGGTCGATTTTCCCGACCCGGAGGAACCGATCAGCGACACCACATCGCCGCGATGGGCGGTCAACGACACGCCCTTCAAAACCTCCAAGCCGCCGTAGGCTTTGTGAAGGTCGCGAATCTCGATGACGGGCTTGGGTTGCAAGCGGGGGTTCCTTCCATGTGACGAAGTATTTACCAGTCACTGGGCGCAGGAATGCAAGACCCAACGCGGCGGAAATTGCGTTTTCTTAGGCAAAGGCCTAGGAAAGTGGCGGCAGAGCGGGCAGCCGCAGGTCCGACGCCGTGTCCGCGTCAGCGATTTCGAACAGGTGCAGACGCGCGCCAAGATCGGGGGGGCGGTGCGGTCCCGATGATGCGCAGCGTCCCGGTTTCGGTGGCCGTTTCGGGCCGGTCACAGATCGGCAGGTCGGCGGTCATCCGGCGGTCTTGGCTTGAACCTTCTGGCGGGCAAGGTTGCTGTCCTGATCCGACACGCCGAGGAAGCTAGAGACCATCCGCAGCAGGCTTTCCTCTTCCGGGTCGCGATCACCGTCGGCAAGGGCGACTTCCCAGAGGGCCTGAATGACGCCGATGCGGTCGTCGTATTCCACCGCATCCTTGATCGCGCGGGTGAATCGCACCGTGTCGGGCGCTTGGGCTTCCAGTTCTTCACCTTGGCTGCGCAGACCTGCGGCGGCAAAGGGCGACAGGCCATAGCGGGCGACGAGGATGCGGTCGATCCGGGTCATTTCGGCAAGGTCATAGGTGTCATCGGCCCGGGCCACCCGCACCAGAAGTGCGGTCAAGGCCAGTCGGGCATCCGCATCGGTCAGCGGGGCGGGATCGGGGGCCATCAGGCCTTTTAGGAAATCACCAAACATGCGGCCAAACCTAAGAGGATCGCGGCCCAAGGAAAAGCCAGAATCGACCGACGCGCTGCGGTTGCTGCAATCGGCCTGCGCTGCTACTCGGACACATAGTGCGGGCGGCATGTCTGGTGGCTTGCGCAGTGGTCCGTGACAAGGGAGGCGGAAGTGTCGAAGTTTCTGTTCGTCGTGCCGAGGTTTCACACCAACCTGTTCTTTGCCACCAAGGCGCTGGTTCAGGCCGGGCACCAAGTCAAGGTCTTCGCCGCCAAGCGGGAGCCGACCGAGGATTACAGTTTTGTCACCCCGCAGGTGGTGGGCCGTGATAGTTCGCCGCGCGACCTGCGCCATGATCTGAAAGCGTTCGCCCCTGATCTGGTGATTTTGCGGACCGCGCGGCCGTTGTCGCGCTGGGTGGAAGGCGCCGGCCGGTTCGGGCGGTTGCCGATGCTGCGCTATGACCAAAAGGCGATGTCCGAACTGCCCGCCTTTCGGGATGTGCTGGAGCGGGCGGTGCAAGGCTTGCCGCAGTGGCGGGTGACGCCGAAACCGGCCCGGCATGGCGTGGCGAGCATCGATCCCCGCGCCCATTATCTGCCTTGGCCGGTTGCCCGTGACCCGGAGGTCCCTGTGCGGCAACGCCAGCCGGACGCGCCTTTGGCAGTGCTCTGTGTCGGCAAGCTGATGCAGCAGCGCAAGGGCCAGCATAAGCTGATCGCGGCGATGGCGGCGGGGCTGGCGGAGGGACGGATGACCCTGACGTTGGTCGGCTCGACCCTTGGGTCGGTGCGCGATGCCGACCCGGACCATCTGGACAGCTTGCGCCGGGCGGCAGCGGCGTCCCAAGGGCGGATTACGCTGAAAGAGAATCTGGACTTTGGCGATATGGGATCGGTCTATGGCCAGCACGATGTCTGTGTGCTGCCTGCGGCCCGCGAACAACTGGGCACCGCGCCGATCGAGGCGATGGCCTATGGCTGTGTGCCGGTGATTGGCGGGCGCTGCGGCAGCGCCGGGTATCTGACCGACGGGGTGGATGGCCATGTGGTGTCGATGGACCACCCCGAGGTGTTGACGGCGGTTCTTGATCGGCTGGCCAAGGATCCGGCGCAGCTATCGCAGATGTCAGCGGCGGCGCGGCACACGGCTGAGACAGAATTGGGACCGGCGCGGTTCGTCCAGCGGATGGAGCAACTTGTGGCCCGGCCAAAGGGCTGACGCCAAGCGCTCTTGGCATTTTGCTGGCATCCTGTAACAACGCGCTATGGCTATTGAAATCCCGTCTCAATCACTGCGCCCGGCGCGCCCTGTTGTTGGCATTCTGTGGATGCTGGTCACCGGCCTGTTGTTTGTCGGCGTGCAGGCGACGGTCAAGGCGATTGGGCCAGTCGTGCCCGCCGCAGAAGCGGCGTTTTTGCGGTATCTTCTGGGGCTGGTTCTGTTGGTGCCGATGCTGCCAGCTTTGCGGGCCGCGGTGATCGGGCGGCGCGACTGGCTGTGGTTCTGTCTGCGTGCTGCGGCGCAGTTGGTCGGTGTGATCTTCTGGTTCTACGCCATGACCCAGATCTCATTGGCCGAAGTCACCGCGATGAATTATCTGGCGCCGATCTATGTGACCCTTGGGGCGGCGCTATTTCTGGGTGAGGGCTTTGCGCTGCGCCGGTTATTGGCTGTCGTGGCGGCATTGGTAGGGGCGCTGATCATTCTCAGGCCCGGCTTTCGCGAGATCGGATTGGGGCATCTGGCGATGCTGGTTACCGGCTTGTGCTTTGGGGTGTCTTATCTGATTGCAAAGTCGCTGTCCGAACGGCACGGGCCCGAGGTCATCGTTGGGCTGTTGTCGATTATGGTGGCGATCGGTCTTGCGCCATTCGCCCTTGCCGATTGGGTGACGCCGTCGCTTGGAGCTTTGGCTGGGTATTTTCTGGTGGCCGTCTTTGCCACTGGTGGGCATTACGCCATGACACTGGCCTTTCGGGCTGCACCGGTGACGGTGACCCAGCCGGTGGTGTTCTTGCAACTGGTCTGGGCGGTATTGATGGGCGCAGTGTTCTTTGCCGAGCCAGTGGATGGGTACGTGGTGCTTGGCGGCGGCATGATTATCGCCGCAATCAGCTTTATCACGTGGCGCGAGGCACGGCTGAAACGCCGGACCGTGACCCCAACGCCAATGCAGACCAAGTCCTGATCCTTTTTAGCGGGATTTCGGGGTGAGCCATGACAGGGCGAGCGACAGGCTGACACAGCCGGTAAACAGCCACAAACCCCACGCGGTTTCGATCCGGCCCACACCCACGCCCTTTGCGACCACGATATAGAGCGCGATCAAAAAGATGTCCGCCATGGCAAGGCGGCCAAAGGCTTTCACGACAGGCAGCGCCTTGGGACTGAGATAGCCGAACTGGATGCCCGCAAGGCTGAGGATTTTGCCATAGGGGGCGACGATTGCCAGAAATGCGACCAGAAGCGCCAGCGCCGGGTCGCTGCCCCACAGGCTGCGCAGACCGGACAGGACCGAGATTTCGGACATGCCGAAGACCGGTAGCAATCCAGCCCGCATCAGCGGCGCCGCCCATGCCACCGGAAAGGCGATCAACAGTCCAAGATTGACGGCGGCCAGAACCGGTCTCATCGCAGGCGGTGCCGCGCCCGACCCCTCATCCTAACGCACGGCTTCGATCGGGCCGGTGGCGCGACCATGGATGAATTGCTGCACATAGGGATCGTCGGTGGCGTCCATCTCGGCCACGGTGCCGGTCCATTTGATTACGCCCTCATGCAGCATCGCCACCTTATCGGCGATGGACCGCACGCTGGTCATGTCATGGGTGATCGTCATGGCGGTGACGCCCATTTCCACCACAATCTCGCGGATCAGATCGTTGATGACGCCGGCCATGATCGGGTCAAGTCCGGTGGTGGGTTCGTCGAAAAAGATGATTTCAGGATCGGCGGCAATGGCGCGGGCCAGCCCGACCCGTTTTTGCATCCCGCCGGACAGTTCGGCCGGAAACTGATCGCCAACCGATTCCCGCAGGCCAACCCGGCGCAGTTTTTCGATGGCAATGGCGCGGGCCTCGGCGCGGGGCTTTTTGCGGGGGCCGCGCAACAGGCGGAAGGCGACGTTTTCCCAGACCTTCATGCTGTCGAACAGGGCCGCGCCCTGAAACAGCATCCCGAAGCGTTCCAGAAAGGCGTCGCGGTCGCCCTTGGTGGCGTCCTTTCCGTCGACCAGAATGGTGCCGCTGTCCGGGGTGACCAGACCCAGCACGCTTTTCAGGGTGACCGATTTTCCGGTGCCTGACCCGCCGATGATCACCATGCTTTCGCCTTTGGCGATGGACAGATCAACACCGCACAACACCGCGTTGGAGCCGAAGGCTTTCTTGACGTTTTGCAGTTCAATCATGAGGAAAAGAACGCCTCTGTCAGAAGGTAGTTCGAGGCGAGGATCAGCACCGACGACGCCACCACAGCGGCTTTGACAGCCGCGCCGACACCCTGCGCACCGCGGCCCGAATTCATCCCGAAATAGCAGCCCATTAGCGCAATCAAAAAGCCAAACACGGCGCCCTTGACCAGACCCGAGCCCACATCCCAGACCTCAAGGAAATCGAAGGTGTTTTTCAGATAGGTGGCCTCATTAAAGCCCAGCCGCGAGGTGCCCACCAGAAAGCCGCCCATGATGCCGATGGCATCGCCCACTGCGACGAGGATCGGCACCGACAAGGTGGCGGCAAGGACCCGGGGGGCGGTGAGGTATTTCATCGGATTGGTCGAGAGGGTGACCAGCGCGTCGATCTGTTCGGTGACCTTCATGGTGCCGATTTCGGCGGCGACGGACGATGCCACCCGGGCCGCTACCATCAAGCCGCCTAATACCGGCCCAAGCTCACGGGTCATGCCGATGGCGACGATTTGGGGAACCACCGCTTCGGCGCTGAACCGCGCCCCGCCCGCGTAGATTTGCAAGGCGAGGGCCGCGCCAGTGAATACTGCTGTCATGCCGACCACCGGTAGGCTGAGCCAACCGATGGCAATGAGCGCGTGCCACAACTCGTGGGGATAGTAGGGCGGGGTTATCATGTGCCGCAGCGTTTGGGCGGTGAACATCGACACCCGTCCCAAAGTGGCGACCATGGCCATAGTCGCACGGCCAAGGGCGGCGACGGGGGAAAGCAGGATCACGCGGGTCCTCCGGTGTAAGTGCGGGCATAGCGTTGGCCGAGGGAGGTCAGGACCTCATAGCCAATGGTGCCGGCGATATCGGCGATGGCGTCGACGCCCTGATGGGGGCCGAGGATGTCCAGATAATTGGGATCGGCCCCAAGTGCGGTGATGTCGACGGTCAGCAGGTCCATGGAGACCCGGCCTGCCAATGGGCAAACCACATCCCCGGCATAGAGCGCGGCTTTGCTGGACAGAGCGCGGTGCAGGCCGTCAGCATATCCGGCGGCAATGGTGGCGATCCGGCGGGGGCGGTCTGCGACAAAGGTCGCGCCATAGCCGACGCTTTCGCCCGGCGTCACGGTGCGGCACTGGATCACCGGAATGGACAGGGTGACCACCGGGTGCGCGGTGGTCAGGGGCGCGCCGCCATACATGCCGATGCCGGCCCGGGTCATATCGAAGTGATAATCCGGTCCCAACAAAATGCCGCCCGTGGCGGCCAAGGACCGGCGCAGGCCCAAGCCGTCAGTCATGCTGCGGAAGGCGGCAAGCTGCGCGGCGTTCTGGGGATGTCCCACCTCATCCGCGCAGGCCAAATGCGACATGACCAGACAAGGTTTGGCGGCCACGGCAGCCCCGCGCAGATCGGCCCAGTCGGACGGCTCAAAGCCAAGCCGGTTCATGCCGGTGTCCAGTTGAATGCCGAACGGTGCGCCGGGCAGGGCACCAATATGGCGGATGAACTGTTCCGTCGAGTTCAGCATCGGGATCAGGTTGTGGCTGCGCAGCAGGTCGGTGTCGCCGTCCATATGGCCGGAAAACACCCCAATCGCCGGGCCGTCGCCAACTGCCGCGCGGATGGCTGCGCCCTCTTCGGCCACGGCCACAAAAAAGGTGCGAACGCCGAATGCGGCGAGTTGTGCCGCCACAGGGCCAGAGCCAAGGCCATAGCCGTCGGCTTTGACCACAGCGGCGGTTTCGGTGCTGTGGCCTGAGCACGCGTCAAGGGCGCGCCAATTGGCGGACAGGGCGGACAGGTCGATGGTCAGATGTGCAGTTCCCATGTATCGGGTTTTGACAGGCGGGGGGCAAAGGTCAATAGGACGCGGTGTCTTTTGGGGTGTCGGGGTCAATGGGCCAAGGGGCTGCGATGTGCGGCCCGGCGGACTGACCTGCGCTATCCGCAGTCACTGTTGACCAAAGTCTGGCGGCTTGCTGTTCTTTTCTTTCCCAACACAGTCGGATAAGCCCGCTGCACCGCGTGACACGATTGGCCCCGTGAGCCCACGGGATGGAGGCTGAAAATGGCGGAGATTCGCCTGTACAACACCGCAACCCGGACCCAAGAGGCGCTGACCCCGCTTCAGCCCGGCAATGTGCGAATGTATGTCTGCGGGCCCACGGTCTATGATCGGGCCCATTTGGGCAATGCGCGGCCTGTGGTGGTGTTCGATGTGCTGTTTCGCCTGCTGCGGCAAGCTTATGGGGCGGACCATGTCACCTATGTGCGCAATTTCACCGATGTGGATGACAAGATCAACGCCGCCGCGCTGGCCCGCAAAGAGGCCGGGGTGCCGGCGCCGCTGACTGATTTGATCCGGGAACGCTCGGACGAGACCATCGGCTGGTATCATGCGGATATGGATGCGCTGGGCGCGTTGCGTCCGACCAAGGCCCCGCGTGCCACCGATTATATCGCCCAGATGATCGCCTTGATCGATGACTTGATTACCCGGGGGCACGCTTACGTGGCCGAAGGCCATGTCCTGTTCTCGGTGGAAAGCGACAGCGCTTATGGGTCGCTGTCGGGCCGGTCTGTCGATGACATGATTGCGGGCGCACGGGTCGAGGTCGCCCCTTACAAGCGCAACCCGATGGATTTCGTGCTGTGGAAGCCGTCGAGCGACGACTTGCCGGGCTGGGACAGTCCGTGGGGCCGGGGGCGTCCGGGGTGGCATATTGAATGCTCGGCCATGGCGCGGGACCTGCTGGGCGAAAGCTTTGATATCCATGGTGGCGGCATCGACCTGACCTTTCCGCATCACGAGAACGAAATCGCCCAAAGCCGCTGCGCCCATCCCGACGGCGAATATGCCAAAATCTGGATGCACAACGAGATGTTGCAGGTCGAGGGCAAGAAAATGTCCAAATCCTTGGGCAATTTCTTTACCGTGCGCGATCTGCTGGATCAGAACATCCCGGGCGAGGTGATCCGCTTCGTGCTGCTCAGTACCCATTACCGCAAACCGATGGACTGGACGGAAAAGAAGGTCGCGGATGCGGTTCGGACATTGGACCGATGGTCCGAAGTCTTTGCCGCCTGCCCAGACTTGCTGGACGAAGCCCCGGTCGCCCTGTCGGGCGATGCCGAGGTCGTAACGGCCCTGTCGAGCGATCTGAACACCGCTGGCGCGCTGGCCGCGCTGCATGGCATGATCAAGCGCATCGATCAGATCGCCGTCGATGACGCCGGTCGCACGGCTGAATTGCGGGTGTTTTTGGCCAGTGTGTCCCTGTTGGGGATCGATCTGGCCAGCTATGCCAAACGGTTTCTGGCCGGTGAGCGGTTCTTGTCCGCCGAGGCACGGCTGGACGACACCGAAGACTGGGTGCGCATCAAGCTTCGGACGCTGCTGGAGGCGCGGGCAGAGGCCCGGGCTGCCAAAGACTATGCGCGGGCAGATTTTCTGCGCGACGCGATCATCTCGGCTGGTATCGTTGTGAAAGACACCGCGGACGGCTTCGATTTCGAACTGACGGACCAGTATGATCCGGCCAAACTGGAGGCGCTTACCCCATGACGCAATCTGACGATACCGCGCCGCAAAAGGATACCGATACGATGATCACCCCTGAACTTCGCACCCAGATCGACGCCCTGCTGATCGCACGCACCGAGGCCCGCGCGGCCGGTGACTACGCCCGGGCCGACGAGATCCGGCAAGCGATTGATGCCGCCGGGATCGAAGTCCAAGACAAAGAGGGCGCGGCGACGCAATGGACCGCCAAGCCCGATTTTGATCCTTCGAAGCTAGAGGGACTGGTGTGACCCAAGAGCGGCTCTATTTGTTCGACACCACCTTGCGTGATGGGCAACAGACCCAAGGGGTGCAATTCTCAACCCCGGAAAAGCTGCGCATCGCGGCGGTTCTGGACCGTTTGGGGGTGGATTACATTGAGGGCGGCTGGCCGGGGGCCAACCCGACCGACAGTGAATTTTTCGCGCATCCGCCCCAGACCCGGGCCATTCTGACCGCGTTCGGGATGACCAAGCGGGCCGGGCGCTCGGCTGCGAATGACGAGGTGCTGTCTGGCGTGTTGAACGCGCGGACGCCTGCGGTCTGTCTGGTCGGTAAGACCCATGATTTTCACGTGACCCGCGCCCTTGGCATCACGTTGGACGAAAATCTCGACAACATTGCCCAGTCCGTGGCGCATCTGGTGGCGCAGGGCCGTGAGGCACTGTTTGACGCCGAGCATTTCTTCGATGGCTACAAGGCCAATCCCGACTATGCCTTGCGGTGCCTGAAAGCGGCCTATGACGCCGGGGCGCGTTGGGTCGTGTTGTGCGACACCAACGGCGGCACGTTGCCATCCGAGATCGGCGCTGTCACCCGGGCGGTGATCGAAGCGGGCATTCCGGGTGATCATTTGGGCATCCACACCCATGACGATACCGGCAATGCGGCTGCAGGTACGCTGGCGGCGGTGGATGCGGGGGCGCGGCAGGTGCAAGGCACCTTGAACGGGTTGGGCGAGCGTTGCGGCAATGCCAATCTGATCACGTTGATCCCGACGTTGTTGCTGAAAGAGCCCTATGCCAGCCGGTACGAGACCGGTGTGACCCTTGAGGCGTTGGCGGGGATTACCCGCGCCTCACGGTTGCTGGACGATATTCTGAACCGGGTGCCGCGCAAGTCCTCGCCCTATGTGGGGGCTTCGGCCTTTGCCCATAAGGCCGGGCTGCATGCCAGCGCGATCCTGAAAGACCCGACGACCTATGAACATATAGAACCCGGCACCGTCGGCAATGCGCGGATCATTCCGATGTCCAATCAGGCCGGGCAGTCAAACCTGCGCCGCCGCCTGAGCGAAGCCGGATTGACGGTCGAGACCGGAAATCCGGCGTTGGCCCGCATCCTTGAGGTGGTCAAAGACCGCGAGGCGCAGGGCTATTCCTATGACACCGCACAGGCCAGTTTCGAACTGGTGGCCCGGCGTGAATTGGGGCTTTTGCCTGAGTTCTTCGAGGTGAAGCGCTATAAAGTGACAGTCGAACGGCGCAAGAACAAGTACAACCAGATGGTCAGCTTGTCCGAAGCCGTGGTCGTGGTCAAAATCGGCGATGAAAAAGTGATGTCGGTGTCCGAAAGCGTGGACAGTTCCGGTCATGACCGGGGGCCGGTCAATGCGCTGGCCAAGGCGCTGAACAAGGATCTGGGCCGCTTTCAGCCCTATATCGATGACATCCGTTTGGTGGATTTCAAGGTTCGCATCACCGATGGCGGCACCGAGGCGGTGACGCGGGTGGTGATCGACAGCGAAGACAGCACGGGCCAGCGCTGGTCGACCGTCGGCGTTTCGGCCAATATCGTCGATGCGTCGTTCGAGGCGCTGCTGGATGCGATGGTCTGGAAACTGGTTCGTGACGGGGCGCCGCCGGTGCACGCGGTCCGGCCCCTTGGCATTGCGGGTACCTCATGAGCTTGGATGCCTGTGCCGCGCTGGTGCAGCGGGGCGACCCGGATCGTTGGCTGAGCCTGATGTCCGCACCGCTGGCGGCGCGGCGGGTGCTGTTGCCGATCTATGCCTTCAATCTTGAAGTCGCGCGGGCGCCTTGGGTGACCGTCGAGCCGACGATCGCCGAAATGCGGTTGCAATGGTGGCGGGACGCACTGGAGGAAATCGCCCTCGGCGGCGCGGTGCGACGGCACGAAGTTGTGACGCCGTTGGCAGCAGTGATCGACGGCGAGGCCGCCCGCCTGCTGGATCGGCTAGTGATGGCCCGGCGGTGGGACATCTACCGCGATCCGTTCGAAGATAAGGATCATTTCGACACCTATCTGGCCCACACCGCAGGCGAGTTGATGTGGGTCGCGGCCCGGGCGCTTGGCGCGACTGACCCGGGGCCAGTGGCCGATATGGCCCGGGCCTCGGGGTTGGCGGCTTGGTTTCTGGCGATCCCGGAACTGGAAGCACGCGGGCGCCAGCCGTTGGTCGATGGTCGTCCTGAGGCGGTGAGGGAACTGGCCGAGGATGGCCTTGTCGCCTTGCGCCGCGCCCGCTGTGCTAGGGCGCAGGTTCCGGTGGCGGCACGCCCGGCATTGCGGGCCGGATGGCGGGCCGGGTATCTACTGTCGTCGGCGTGCAAAGACCCGCTTAGGGTCGTCAACGGCGCGTTGGCTGAAAGCGAAGCGCGCCGCCGGGCGTCGTTGATCTGGCATGCCTCATGGGGCAGCTATTAGGGCCGGTTTCGCCTTACTTGGCGGCGCTGCGCGGGCCACGGAAGCTGAGCCAGATCAAAGCGCCGCCAGCCAGCGTTAGGAACGGGATCATCGCGATGTTGACCGCGCTCCAGCCGGCGACAACGCTGCCGCTGGAACAGTTCATCAAGCCACCCGAGGCCAGCGACGCAACGGTGACGCAGCCAAAAACCACCAGATCGTTTAAGCCTTGGACCCGGCCACGTTCCTCAGGCCGGTGCGCCGAGGCCAGTAACGAGGTTGCGCCGATAAAGCCGAAATTCCAGCCGATACCGAGCAGGATCAGGGCGACGAAGAAATGCTCCAACTCGACACCGCTGAGGGCGACGGCCCCCGCGGCTGCGAGAATGGCCAGACCCAGCGCCATGATCCGGGTGGTGCCAAACCGCGCGATCAGGTGGCCGGTGAAGAACGAGGGAACTGTCATGGCCAGCACATGCGCCGTGACCACATCTGCGGCTGAGCCGTTCGAGAAGCCGCAGCCGACGACCGCCAGCGGGGTCGAGGTCATCACCAAGTTCATCAGCGCGTAGGAAACCATGCCGCAGATCATCGCAACCGCAATGGTCGGATCGCGCAGCAATTCGCGCCGGGTCCGGGCTTTGGCGGCGTCGGCGCTTGGCGGCAAGGGGGTGGGGATGTCGAGCAGGAAAAACAGGCTCATACCCACGAGGTTGATCGCCGCTGCCGCAAGGTATGAGCCGACGAAGGGCACCACCATGGCATCTGCGGTCAGCTTGACCAGTTGTGGGCCGATAATGGCGGCCACCAAGCCGCCTGCCAGAACATAGCTGATCGCTTTTGGCTGGAAGGCGTCGCTGGCGGTATCGGCGGCGGCAAAGCGGTAAAAGCCCTGCGCCGACATATAAATGCCGGTTAGGTAGCTGCCCAAAAGGAACAGCGGAAACGATCCGAGAACCAATCCCGCAGCCGCGATCAACGCCCCCAGCATCCCGCCAGTGGCACCAATGACAAAGCCGGTGCGGCGTCCCCAGCGCTGCATGACGGCACTTAGCCACGGGGCAGTGGTCATGGACCCGAAGACGATCATCGAGATCGGCAGGGTCGCAAGGCAGGGGTTGGGGGCCAGCATCTGTCCGGCCAGACCGCCCATCACGAAGATCAGGGGCATCTGGGCGCCGAGCAACGCCTGACAGGCCACCAGCACGGCGACATTGCGTTTCGCGCGGCGGGCATCGGGCGGGGGTATGTCACTGATCGCGGTCATGATTTGCTGTCTACGCCGGGTTCTGTTGCGTGGAAAGAGGCCGCAGTGGCGCAGTCGATCACATGGGCAAAAGACCCCATGACCCGTCGATCACGCAGACCCATGTCGGGCAGGGTTGCCCCGGTTGCGTCCCACGCGGAAAACAGCGGCGTCCCTTGGGCCAGCATTGTCGTGGCGTAGTGAAATTCATGGCCAGTCCAGTGTCCCTGCAACGGCCCCGCATCGCAGCGAAGGTGGCGGTAGCCTAAATGCAGTTTCCGGGCGGCAAAGCTGGTCTCAAGGTTCAGCAGTCCGGCCATTCGATGCCGGGTGCCGTTTGCGTCGATCAGCCCATGTCCTAGCGTCATATACCCGCCGCATTCGCCGTAGATGATGCTGCCGGCCGATGCGGCATGGCGCAGGCTCGACAAGAACCGCTCTGCTGCGGCCAACGGGCCGGCGTGAAGTTCGGGGTAGCCGCCGGGAAGAAAGACAAACTCGGCCGGGGGAACCGGGTCATTGGCGAGGGGTGAGAACGGCATCAGACTGGCACCCGCCGCCCGCCAATCGGCCAGAAGATGGGGATAGGCGAAGCCAAAGGCGGTGTCCTGCGCGATGGCGATGGTCTGGGCCGGGGGGGGCATCCGTGCGGCGGGGGCCGCTGCCGCAAGGGGGGCGGCTAGCGCGGTGATCTGGTCAAGGTCCAGATGCGCGGCGACCTGATCCGCCGCAAGATCAAGAAACCGGGCGATGTCCGGGCGTTCGGTGGCCTGTACCAGCCCCAGATGGCGCGACGGGGTGGCCAGATCGGGCAGGCGCGGCAAGGCCCCCAGAACCGGCAGGCCGAGGGGGGCAAGGGCGCGGCGCAGCATGGCGTCGTGGCGCGGGCTACCCACACGGTTCAGGATGACCCCTGCGATCTGGACTGTGGGATCAAACCGGGCGAACCCGGCGACCAGCGGCGCGACAGATTGCGCCATGCGGGCGGCATCGACAATCAGCAGCACAGGCAGGCGAAGGTGTCGCGCCAGATCCGCCGTCGCGCCGCGCCCATCGGGAGGCGCGCCATCAAACAGCCCCATCGCCCCTTCGATCACCAACAGGCCGGGACCGGCAGCAAGGGCAGACAGACGCGCGGGCGACATCGCCCAAGCGTCGAGGTTGAGGCAAGGGGCAGCGGACGCTGCTTCCAGAAAGCGGGGATCGATATAGTCTGGGCCGCTTTTGGCACCGCGCACGTCCAGACCGCGCCGCGCCAGCGCCCGCAGCAGCCCCAAGGTGACCGTGGTCTTGCCGCTGCCCGATGACGGCGCGGCAAGGATCAGGCCGCGGCCCACATCCGCCGGTTTCATGGCGTTTCAGCCGGGCGTCCACGCCCAAGGGGGTCGGGGTCGCGCGGGGCCAGTCCCGCAGCCAGACCTTGCCAATCCAGCGCTTGGCGCAGGGTCACTGCCCGTCCGACACAGATCACGGCGGGGGGCTCTATGCCCGAGGCGGCAATGTCGGCTTCGGCCCGGGCCAGCGTTGTCTCCAGCACAAACTGATCGGGGGTCGTGGCAGAGACCACCACCCCGACCGGATCGTTCGGATCCCGCCCGCCCGCAATCAGTTGTGCCGCGATCCGGCCAATATGCTTCATGCCCATATAGATCACGATGATCTGAGCGGCGCGGGCCAGCGCGGGCCAGTCCAGCGCGCTGGGGGTTTCGCCGGTCTGGTCATGCCCGGTGACGAAGGCGACGCTTTGATTGACGTCGCGATGTGTGACGGGAATGCCGGCATAGGCCAGCCCGCCGATGCCGGCGGTAATGCCGGGCACGATCCGAATCGGGACGCCTTGCTGGATCAGGGTCTGCGCCTCTTCGCCGCCGCGTCCAAAGACGAACGGATCGCCGCCCTTTAGGCGCAGGACACGCTTGCCTTCGCGGCTAAGCGCCACCAGCTTGAGGGAAATGTCGCGTTGTTGCGGCGAGGGCTTGCCGCCGCGTTTTCCAGCATAAATCCGCTCGGCGTCGGGCCGGGCCCATGTCAGCAGGTCGGTATTGACCAAGGCGTCGTGGACAATGACGTCGGCCTGCCGCAGGGCGTTCAATCCGTGCAAGGTCAGCAAGCCGGGATCACCGGGGCCAGCGCCGCAAAGCCAGACCCAACCGGGCAGCAGCTCGGGCCAGTCACAGTCAGGAAGCGTCGGAGCGGAGAGGGGGGCTGATTCGTCCATCCCCCTTCTATGCCGCCATTCCACCGCAGGAAAAAGTGCTGCTGCACGCGGGCGCGGGGCAGGGCCGTCATTGCGCGTGCCCGGGGCAGGTCTATAGTCGTGCCATGACAACCGCTGATCTTCCTGTGTTGCGCCGTGGCTGGACCACTGGCGCCTGTGCCACCGCCGCCGCCAAAGGTGCGCTGCTGCGGCTGTGGGGCGGGACGTTCCCGGCCGAGGTGGGTCTGATCTTGCCGCGCGGCGAGACCCCGGTCTGGCCATTGGTTGACATGGCCGCTGGGCCCGATTGGGCGGAATGCGGCGTGATTAAGGATGCCGGGGATGATCCGGACGTGACCCACGGGGCGCTGATCCGGGTCCGGGCGCGAGCGGCGGGAACCGGCGTCACCTTTCGCGCCGGTGACGGGGTCGGGACCGTGACCTTGCCGGGACTACCGGTCCCGGTGGGTGAGCCCGCGATCAACCCGGTGCCGCGCCGGATGATGACGGAGATGGTGGCCGAACTGGCACAGCGATTTGGCCGGGTGCCGGATATCGAACTGACGGTCAGCATCCCCGGGGGGGCTGCACTGGCGGAAAAGACATGGAACCCGCGGCTGGGGATCGAAGGTGGCCTGTCGATCTTGGGGACGACCGGAGTGGTTCGGCCCTTTTCCTGCGCGGCGTGGATCGCCTCGATCCATCGCGGGATTGACGTGGCGGTTGCCAATGGCTTGCCGCATGTGGCGGGCTGCACTGGCGCCACCAGTGAAACAGCGGTGCAGCGGCTGTATGGCTTGCCGGATCATGCCATGCTGGACATGGGGGATTTTGCGGGCGGGTTGATAAAATACTTGGCGCGTCACCCGGTGGCGCGACTGACCATTGGCGGCGGCTTTGCCAAGCTGACCAAGCTGGCGCAGGGGGCGCGGGATCTGCATTCTAAACGTGGTCAGGTGGATTTCGCCGCCTTGTCCGCGCTTTCGGTGGCGGCGGGGCTTCCCTCTGTTGCCGATGCAAACACAGCCATGGAAGCGTTGCAACGCGCTGGGCCGCCTCTTGCCGGGCTAGTGGCCAAGGAGGCGTGCCAAGCGGTGGGCGAACTGCTTCGGGATGCGCCGGTGACAGTAGACGTGGTGGTTGTTGACCGGGCTGGGGCCATTGTGGGGCGCGCGGGCGGATGACGACGGTGCTGTTACTGGCGGGCACTGCCGAGGCCCGGATGCTGGCCGCAGCGATGGCCGACATGCCAGGCGTGCGCGGGATCGCGTCGCTTGCGGGCGCCACACGGCACCCTGAGCCGCTGGCGCTGCCGACCCGGATCGGTGGCTTCGGCGGCGATGCGGGATTTGCCGCGTTTTTGGACGCGCAGGGCATTGATGCAGTGCTGGACGCGACGCACCCGTTCGCGGCCCGCATCTCGGCCCGCAGTTGGGCGATCTGCCGGGATCGCGGGCTACCCTATCTGCAAGTGCTGCGCCCGGCCTGGCATCCGGGACTGGGCGACCGTTGGACGATGATCGCGGACGAGGCCGAGGCGACACGCCACATTCGCCGCCCGGCCACGGTTTTTCTGGCCACGGGCCGGCAGACATTGGCGCATTTCGCGGCCCTGTCAGACTGCCGGTTGTACTGCCGCCAGATCGATGCGCCCGAGGTGCCGTTTCCTTTTGCCAATGGCGCGTTTCTGATCGGCCGGCCCCCGTTTTCGGTGCCGGATGAGGCGGCGTTGTTTTCACGGCTGAAGATTGACTGGCTGGTAGTCAAAAATGCTGGCGGTCAGCCCAGCCGTTCAAAGCTGGATGCGGCGCGGCAGATTGGCCTGCCGGTTCTGATGATCGCGCGTCCATCGGCGACCGGGGCACCAGAGGTGGAGACGGTGGCGGCGGCCTTACAGTGGCTCAGGCAGAGGTGATGACCGAACGGACCATCACGACACCGGCCTGTGTGGCCGAGGGGGCGGCGTATTTGGCCGTGATCGAGCCGCGGTTTGCGGCGGCCCTGCGCCTGACCGGTCCCTTGCCGTTGCGCCGCCGTCCCGACGGATTTGAGCAGCTTCTGAGTGCCATTATCAGCCAGCAGGTTTCGGTCGCATCGGCGGCGGCCATTTGGGGGCGGATGGGCGTGGCGCGGCTGACCGGACCGCGCAAGATCCAAGCGGCGAGCGACGATGACCTGCGGGCCTGTGGCCTATCCCGACAAAAGATCCGCTATGCGCGGGCGCTGGCCGAGGCTCGCCTTGATTATGCGGCCTTGCGCGAGGCGACCAGCGATCAGGTGATCGCAACGCTGGTTCAAGTGCCGGGGATCGGGCGCTGGACGGCCGAGGTGTATGCGATGCTGTCCCTTGGCCGGGCGGATGTGTTTTGCCCCGGGGACTTGGCCCTGCAAGAGGCCGCGCGGAGCCTGTTCGCCTTGGACGCACGCCCGACCGAGGCCGCCCTGCGCGCCCGGGCCGCGGCTTGGGCACCATGGCGGGCGGTTGCGGCCCGTCTGCTCTGGGCCTACTACCGGGTCGACAAGGAACGGGAAGGGATCAGATGACACGGGCACTGGATTCGCGCAGACGCGCCAGCTTTTCGGGGCAGACCGATTCTGTGGTTGTATTCTTGCACGGCTATGGCGCCGATGGGGCCGACCTGTTGGGGCTGGCCGATCAACTTGGCCCGCATTTGCCGGGAACGGTGTTTGTGGCCCCGAATGCCCCGGAAGTTTGCGTTGGCAACCCGATGGGCTTTCAATGGTTCCCGATCCCATGGATTGACGGGTCCAGCGAAGAAGAATCGATGACCGGAATGCAGGCGGCGGTGGCCGACCTGCAAGCCTATCTGGATGATATCATCGACGAAGAAGGGATCACGGCGGATCGTCTGATTTTGGTTGGCTTTTCCCAAGGAACGATGATGAGCCTGCACGTCGCCCCCAGACGGGACGATGAACTGGCCGGTGTGGTTGGATTTTCAGGCCGCCTTCTGGACCCTGAGTCGTTGGAAGACGAGGTGCAGTCGCGCCCCGAGATCCTGTTGGTGCATGGCGATCAGGATGAGGTGGTGCCGCCGCAATCCTTGCCTGAGGCGGCCAATGCGCTGACAGCAGCCGGATTTCAGGTCTATGTCCACGTCATGAAGGGCACGGGCCATGGCATTGCGCCGGACGGATTGGGACTGGCACTAGCCTTTATGCGCAATCGTCTTGGGCTGGACGAGGCCGAGTAAAGCGGCCCGGCATCCTCCCGGGTGTAAAATGCCCGAAAAGTGGTCATATTCGCGTCATATTCCCCCTCTATCCTACCTGTATGGCAGTCCCCGCATCGTGCGGGGGTTGTCAGGCGCAAAACGCCATATATAGTTTGAGATATTGCTGGGGCGGGTCGTCTCGCTCTGGGTCCATCACGGACACCAAGGGCAGGGAAGACGTTACGCATGAAAGCCGAATTCCGAACGAGTTTTGTCAGAGAGCCACATGGGCTGAAACACCATCCGGCACTGGTGTTGAATGCAGATTATCGGCCTTTATCGTATTATCCCCTCTCGCTTTGGCCGTGGCAGGAGGCGATCAAAGCGGCCTATCTGGATCGGGTCGACATTCTGGCCGAATATGATCAGTCCGTCCGCAGCCCGACCACCGAGATACGAATACCGTCGGTCGTCGTGCTAAGAGAATACGTTAAACCCCAAAAGCGCGTGGCCTTCACGCGCTTTAATCTTTTTTTGAGAGACGAGTTTTCCTGCCAATATTGCGGTGAGAAGGGGGATCTGACCTTTGATCACGTCATTCCCCGGGCGCGCGGCGGTGTGACCAGTTGGGAAAACGTCGTGGCAGCCTGCGGCACCTGCAACCTGCACAAAGGCTCGAAAAGCCTGCGGCAAGCTGGGGTCAGCCTACGCAAGCCGCCACGCCAACCATCGGCCGCGGAACTTCAGAACATGGGGCGGCGATTTCCACCGAACTTCCTGCACACCAGTTGGATTGATTTTCTGTACTGGGATCAGGAACTGGAAGAATAGCATTGCGGCGCGATGACGGTTGAAATGCACCCGTAAAAGTCACCCTACGGGCATTTCTGATGATCCATGTCTCGCATCGGATTTACAGAGATTTTCGGTGCCACTTGTGCTTGTTCAGATGGCTGATCTCGCGCTCGAAGGTCGGACGTGTGAATGCGCTGCAATCCCGCTTTTTAGCCTCAGAAAGGCAATATCTGCGCCGCCGAGACGCTGGAAACGGCCCTTCAGTCTCAATCCCACGCAGCTCGCTTTGTTGGACGCAGCCTCGCACAAGTTCTTCATTCTTTTGGGGAAGGTCACGTATCGGCAGGTGAAGTAGAGCGTCTGTAGTCAGCGGCGATCAGACTTGAAATTCCACTGGCGAAGGCCCGTCGACGATCATCATCGGACAGCCGCGGGAACACCGCTCTACGCGGCTGTCGATGCCGTAAAGCTGACGGATCAAGTCAGGCGTCAGCACTTCGAGGGTCGGCCCGGTCGCGATGATCCGGCCGCCGGCCAAGGCGATCGTCGTCGTGCAGGACCGCATAACCTGATTCAGATCGTGGACCGCCAGGACGACCACGGCCCCCGTTTCCGCCGCGTATTGCCGCAAAGCCTCGAGGATTTCGAACTGCCGATAGAGATCGAGCGCGGAGGTCGGTTCGTCCATCAGCACGACCTTGGGCCGGGTGACCAGCGTTTGGGCGATGGACACGGATTGCCGCTGTCCGCCCGATAGATCCGGTAATTGCTGTTCGGCCAAGTGGGCAATCCCAAAGCGGTGTAGCACATCGTCCACTGCCGTAAGCTCGCTTGGCGTCAGCCGCCATCCGCCTTTGCCCTGCTTCAACGCAAGGATGACGGACTCATAGACCGTCAGCGCCGCGGTCATGGCCGTATCTTGTGGCATATAGCGCAGATCGCTTTCCGTGGCGCCGGAAAGTCGAATGGCGCCAGCGCCGCGCAGTTGCCCGGCGATCCGCCGAAACAAGGTGGACTTCCCGGCGGCGTTCGCCCCCACCAGTGCCGTCAGCACCCCGCCTTCGATCCATGGGGACGAGGCGTCAGACAGGACCTCGCGTTGACCATAGCGCGCACCAAGCTGTTCCAGCGCCAGTTTTACCATGATTTTCGTCCCTTCGTGAGGATCAGCACCATGAAGAAGGGCACGCCCACCAATGCGGTAATCACGCCGATTGGCAGGACTGCGCCCGGCAGCAGCGCTTTGGAGAGGACCGAGGTGGCCGACAGGATCGCAGCCCCCGCCAACATCGCCCCGGGCAGGAAGAATCGCTGGTCCTCGCCAAGAAGCAACCGCGCTACATGCGGTCCGACGATGCCGATGAATCCAATGGTGCCGACGAAGGACACGGGCACGGCCGCCAAGAGCGAGACCAGGAATAGGGCTTCCAAACGAAGTCGCTTGACCGGTACGCCCATTGCGGCGGCGCGGGTTTCGCCCAGACGGATGGCGGTCAGTGCCCAAGCGCGACGGGCAAAGAGCGGCGCACAGATCGCCAGAATAACTGCCGTGACCGCAACTTTGCCCCAGGTGGCCTTGGTTAAACTGCCCATGGTCCAGAAGACCACGGCAGACAGCGCTTGTTCCGAGGCGAAGTACTGCAAAAGCGCCAGTGCCGCGTTGAAGGTAAAGACCAGCGCGATACCCAGAAGGACAATGGTTTCTACTGTTACGCCGCGCAAGGTCGAGAGGCCGAAGATCAGCAGGGCGGCGGCCATGGCCATGGCGAAGGCATTGACCGGCACCATTAGCCAGAGCGCCGCGGGAAACAGTGCCACCCCCAACACCATGGCCAATGCCGCGCCGAAACTGGCCGCCGCCGACAGGCCCAAGGTAAAGGGGCTGGCCAGCGGGTTGGCAAGGATGGTCTGCATCTGCGCCCCAGCCAGTGACAGGCTGGCCCCCACGGTAACGGCCAGAAGGGCCATCGGCATCCTGATATCCCAGATCACCACGCGCATCTGAAGGTCAGCTGCGCCCGGTGCAAGAATGGTCCGGAATACGTCAGATATGGCATAGCGTGCAGGGCCGAGCGACACATCGATGGCGACGGACAACACAAGAAGGCCAGCCAGCCCGGCCAGAACGACAAGTCGACGTGCGACCCGTCCACGATAGTTTCCTGCATGTAGGGCAGGTTCGGTTGCTACGCTTGACATGCGGCCCTCATGCAACGGGCGGGTTCTTGGCTGACCATCGACTTCAGTTGGTCTCGACGCTGTCCAAGGACACCCAATACCCGGGACGGTAATCGACGGGCAGGAACCGCGCGTGCAATTCTGCCAGTGTCGCCTCTGGGTCGAGGTCCATAAACAGGTCCGGATGGAGCCACTTGGCCAGTTGCTGAACCGCAACAAAGCTGTAGGGCGTGTTGTAGAACTGGTGCCAAATCGCATGGACTTGGCCCGTCTCCACTGCCTTGACGCCGGTGAATGCCGGACGCTCCATCAGAGCGGCAAGTTTACGGCGAGCTTCATTTGCGTCAGCGCCGGGACCCACTGGGACCCAGGCACCGCCGGGAACATAGGCTTCCCAATTGCCGCCAGTCGCGATGATCTGGTCTGGGTCAGATGCGATGATCTGCTCGGGATTGACCGTGCCAAAAGTGCCCGGGATGAACGGCGACGCCATGTTCTCGCCGCCCGCCAATTCGACAAAACGACCGAAGTTGGCATTGCCGAAAGACATGCAGCAATCCTCGGAATATCCCGCGGCACGTTCAACGAAAGTCAGCGGTCGGTCGAGATCGGTCTGCGCCTCAATCACGTCGATAACGCGGGCCATTTGTGCCGCGTAGAAGTCATTGAATTCTGCGGCACGATCGTCTTCGCCGAAGAGCGTTCCGATAATTTCCATTGACTGCGGCGTATGCTCAAACGGCTTTTCGCGGAAATCAACATAGACGATCGGAATGCCAACCTTGGCCAATTTTTCCTCGTATCCCGCCTCTTCCGTAGCCTGCTTGGCCTCGAGGTTCATCAGCATGACATCCGGGTTCAGCGCCACGGCCTGTTCGATGTCAAACGTGCCGTCCTTGAAGCCGCCAAACGTCGGGACGTCGGTGAGCTGGGGGAACTTCTCGACATAGGCGTCATAGCTTTCGGGCGAGGCTTGCTTCAGATCATCGCGCCAACCCACCACGCGCTCGAACGGGTTCTCCCCGTCGAGAACAGACGTGAAGAACACCTGCCGACCTTCGCCAAGGATCACCCGCTGAACCGGCGCATCAACTGTAACCTTGCGACCAGCAATATCGGTCAGGGTGATGGGGTCGGCTTGCACAAGGCTGGCGGCGATTAGGCTCAGCGCGGAGGCGCCGAGATAGGCACGAAGGGTCATTACAGGAACCTCGTTAAAATGAATGTACGGCTCCAGTAAGGAGACCTAGTATTTTAGTCAACATTAATATTGACAAAATTACTCGGGAATTTAATGACGACGAAAGTCATTCGGAGGGGCGTTATGCCTGCAACATTCAACACCAACCGCGATCTGCGCGATGATATCCAAGATTATTGGTCCGACCGTGCTGCGACCTTTGATAACGATCCCGGCCACAAGATCGCGGACGGTGATGAGATGGCGGCGTGGCGGACACTGTTCCAGCGTCATCTGGGGGCTGGAGATGGTCGACGCCTGCTTGATCTTGCGTCCGGCACCGGTGAGATTGCGCGGCTGTGCCAAGGCATGGGGTTCGAAGTGACCGGCCTCGATTGGTCCGAGCCCATGCTCGAAAGGGCGCGCGCCAAACTGCCCGGTGTCAGATTCCTGCAAGCGGATGCCGAATGGACCATGCTGCCCGACAACAGCATGGATGTAATCGTCACCCGCCATTTGGTCTGGACCCTTGTCGACCCCCTCACAGCATTCGCGGAATGGCACAGGGTATTGGCACCGGGAGGGCAACTGCTGATCGTGGATGGCGATTTTGTCTCGAAAAGTTGGCTGTCCAAGGTGTTGGGACGCCTTGCGCCGGCGAAATCCCATAGTCCCCTCTCGCGGCACCACGAAATCCTATCGCGCGTCCACTTTTCCAACGGCGCGAGGGCCGAGGAGGTTGCCCGACTGCTCAGCCAGTCTGGCTTCGCGAATTTGACCGTGGACACGAACATGAGGGCGATTCACCGGGCACAGTCTTCGCAGTTGGGCTGGCAAAAATCGCTCCTGCGACGGTGGGAACATCGCTACGCGGTTTGTGCAAGTAAGCCTGCCGAGCAAAAGTGATCTTTTTTCGCCACCTTCCAGATGTTTGACCCCAGGGTGACTCTGTTGCACAAATCAGCTGACGAACGGTTCTCCCCTTTCCCGAGACGGATTTATCCCACGGCTGTCGTGACAGGGATGCCAAGGGCGGTGTAGCCGTTCAGGATCGCAATGCGCACCTGAACCTCAGCGACTTGGCGGTCAAAG
>NZ_MTBG01000024.1 GCF_002119405.1 Pseudoruegeria sp. SK021
GGTTCAGATCCGAGCGGCCGTGCTGAACCGGTTCACGGCCCTCGGAATACCCGTCACGAAATCCGTAGGATAAGTGTGTCTGGGGAAAGGGGGAATGCGGCCCGTTTCAGTTTTGCGCAACAGCGCCAGGCCGAGACCAAAGCCGAAGCCGAGACGGCCTTCGATTTCTTTGTAGAAACCTACCGCGTGAAATACGACAAGGCGGTCGCCAAAATTGGTTAAAGACCGCGCTGTCTTGCTCAACTTCTACGACTACCCGACCGAGCATTGGAAGCACGACCGGACCTTCACCCCGATCGGAAGCATGTTCGCCACCGTCCGCCATCCCACAGGAAAAACCAAAGGATGCCTGAGCCGGAAAACCGGTCTGGCCATGGCATTCCGTTTGATGATGTCAGCCCAAGCCAAATGGCGAAAACTCGACGGCGCAATCCGCCTGCCGGAAATCGTTCAGGGGATTGAATTCAGAGACGGCATCAAGCAACTTCAAACCGCCGCCTGACCGCCTCGTCACCAACTTTCGGCCATTTCTCTTTATTGGGTTCTGTCGCGATCTGAAAGGCTGAAGGGTCAGCATTGATGAGTTGAGTACGCTGCCGTATCATTAATTCACGAACCCGGAAGACCATAGCCGTCGCCTGCACCTCTTCGCTTTTGACCGGCACGAACCGCATTGACGGTCGCACTGCGGCTTCACAAATCGCTTCCGCTATAGCGGATCACTTATGTGACTTATGATAACAGCGGTCGTTCCAAAAGTGTCATTACTTTTACCATAACTGTCATTATCAAGTTAGCGCGTCTACCGGCCCGCAATTCTCCATTCGACCCTGATGGCAGGCGTGCACCGCCGAATGAAACCGGGTATGACCGCATTGCATCGGCTGGGATCCTGCCAGAAACTCGCCGGAGACATCGTGGATAAGGGGTAGGTTTTATGACATTTCTTGGCATTCTCTTCATCGGTCTGCTTGGAACGGCAATCTTTGATCTGTGGGTGCGGCTCATAGCCAAGCTTCAATCGGCACCGATGCCTGCGTGGGCGCTGCCTGGTCGCTGGTTCGGCCATCTGGCGCGCGGCAAATTCCGCCACGATCGGATTGCAGATGCCACGCCAATTCCGAATGAAACCGCGATCGGCTGGATTGGCCATTACGCCATCGGCATCTTGTTCGCGGCCATCGTAGTGATCTGGGGCGGACCGGGCTGGTTGAGCGCCCCGACCTTTGCAAAGCCTTTTGTCGTCGGCGTGGTCACAGTTCTGGCCGGCTGGCTGATCATGAGCCCTGGAATGGGCAACGGCATCGCTGGAAGCCGCACACCAAATCCGCCGCGATTGCGCGCCCTACAGGTGCTGGCCCATGTGGTCTTTGGCCTTGGCATGTGGTGCGCGGCGTTGATCTTTTCGGCGTTTGTCTGATCACGTTCCGGATGGACGGCAGATCGGGGCGGCTTGGGCGGCCCCGATCTTTGCTTCAGTCCGCCGTGGGGCCAACCGAAACCAGATAGGCCCAGACATCTGCCGCGTCCTCGGGCTTTGGCAGCTTGAACACCATTTTGGCCTGAACCGATTTTGTATCCAGATAGGACCCAAGATAGGCCTTCGGGTCGGCCAAATAGCCGCTGAACGTCTCTTCGGTCCAGACCAGACCGGCTGCGCCCGCTTCGTCCATTGACCGGCCATAGCGGAACCCCTCGACAGAGCCCGCAGCGCGACCATCAACGCCATAGAGGTTCGGCCCGGTGCGGCCGCCCTTGTAGATCACCGTCCCATCGTCAGCGACGACCGCATGACACGCTTTGCATTTTGAAAAGGTCTTCTCGCCTGCGGCTGCGTCGGCGGCGACGGCCGCACCGGTGAACAGCGGAATGGCGATCAGGGACAAGCCCAGAATTGCGGATGCCAGACACTTCATTAGTTTTCCTCCTGTGGTCCCGGCGCAGCCTATGCCGTCTAGTGCCAGAGGCAAGAGGCATGGTGCCGCGCGGCTGGCCCCAAGATCAGGTCCAGCTCAGAACCACTTTGCCACTTTTTCCCGACCGCATGGCCGCGAACCCCTCGTCGAACTGATCGACCGAAAAACGGTGGGTGATAACCTTGCGGATGTCCAAGCCGTTTTGCAGCATGGCGATCATCTTGTACCAAGTTTCAAAAATCTCGCGCCCGTACACGCCTTTGATGGTGATCGCCTTGAACACGATCCGCGACCAATCAACCGGCGATTTTCCGGGCGGAATCCCTAAAAGCGCGATCCGTCCGCCCATCACAAGGGCTTCGACCATTTGATCTAACGCCTGCTGGTTGCCGGACATCTCTAAGCCGACATCAAAGCCTTCGCGCATCTTCAGGCGGTGGATCACGTCTGGCAGTGCTTCCTTTGCGACATTCACCGTCACCACATCGGCCACGGTTTCAGCCAGAGCCAGCCGTTCGGGATTAACGTCGGTGATGACTACATTGCGGGCGCCGACATGGCGCGCAACCGCGGCGGCCATGATGCCAATGGGACCCGCACCGGTGATCAGCACATCTTCGCCAACCAAATCAAAGCTCAGCGCGGTGTGCACCGCATTGCCCAGTGGATCGAGGATCGCGCCGATTTCGTCGTCAATCTCATCCGGCAGCGGCACGACGTTAAAGGCCGGAAGCCGTAGATATTCGGCAAATGCGCCCGCTTCGTTTACGCCGATCCCGCGCGTGGCCGGATCAAGGTGAAATTTACCCGCCCGGCTTTGGCGGCTGTTGCGTCCGATCAAATGCCCCTCGCCCGAACAACGCTGTCCAAGGCTAAGCCCCTCAACATTCGCCCCAAGTTGCACGATTTCACCGGCAAATTCGTGGCCGGTCACCAACGGCACCGGCACGGTCTTTTGCGCCCACTCGTCCCAGTTCCAGATATGGATATCGGTGCCGCAAATTCCGGTCTTATTGATCCGGATCAACACATCGTCGGGGCCGATCTCTGGCACCGGGCGGCGCTCCATCCACAGGCCCGGCTCGGGACGGGCTTTCACCAAGGATTTCATTTCATTCGAACTCATAGCGCGCCGACCTCTCTGCCCGCTTCGGCAAAGGCATTCAAACCAAACTCTAAATCTGCCCGGGTGAGTAGTGCGTTCATCTGGGTGCGGATCCGCGCCTGCCCTTTTGGGACCACCGGAAAGAAAAAGCCCGCCACATAGACGCCGCGATCATACAGCGCGGCCGCCATCTTCTGGGCCAGAACTGCATCGCCCAGCATCACTGGCACGATGGGGTGTGCGCCCGGCAGCAGGCGAAAGCCCAGCTCATCCAATCCTTCGCGCCAAAACCGAGTGTTTTCAAACAAAGAGTCGCGCAGATCATCCGCCGCTTCGACCAGATCCAGCGCGCTAAGTGCCGCCGCCACGATCGCTGGGGGCAGCGCGTTGGAAAACAGATAGGGCCGAGACCGCTGGCGCAGCAGATCCACCACGGATTGCGACCCGGCAATATAACCGCCAAGTGCCCCGCCAAGCGCCTTTCCCAAGGTGCCGGTCAACACATCGACCTGATCGGAGACTCCGAAATGATGCGGCGTGCCGCGCCCTTGCGGACCCATGAACCCGGTCGCGTGGCAATCGTCGACCATGACCAGCGCGCCATAGGCCCGGGCCAAGGTGGTAATCTCGTCCAGCTTGGCAAGGGTGCCGTCCATGGAAAAGACGCCATCGGTGGCAATAATGATGAACCGCGCACCATCCGCCCGGGCCTGTTTGAGCTTGGCATCCAGATCGGCCATATCGCCATTGGCAAAGCGCATCCGCCCAGCCTTGCACAACCGGATCCCGTCGATGATGGACGCATGGTTCAAGGCATCCGAGATGATCACGTCTTCGGGCCCAAGTAGCGGCTCAAACAAGCCGCCATTGGCATCGTAACAGGCCGCGAACAGGATCGCATCGTCCTTGCCTAAAAAGGCCGCCAGCCGTTGTTCCAAAGTCCGGTGCAGGTCTTGGGTGCCGCAAATGAACCGCACCGACGCCATGCCAAAGCCGTGATCTTCCATCGCGGTTTTGGCGGCGGCGATCAACGCAGGATGATCGGCCAGACCGAGATAATTATTGGCGCACAGATTAAGGACACCGCTGCGTGCATCCGGGCCCAGCCCGACCGAAATCCGGCCGGATTGTGCCGAGGTAATCAGCCGCTCGTGTTTCATCAGGCCTTCGGCGTCGATGGCGGCAAGCGTTTGAGAGAGATGGGTTTGAAAGGCGGTCGAATGGGTCATAGGGCCAAGCCTATACGTCGCCCGCCATAGGTCAACGACAGAACTGTTCGCGCGCTGCCGCAAAAGTGGACTTGATCTGGTCTGTGGCAAACTTCCTTGAGCTTGATCTGTTATTCTGCCAAAAGCCGCTCAAATGACCCGATACTCCCGCCAAATGGCGTAATTTGTGTGGGGTTTTCGTCTGATTTCTATCGTCTTCTCACCGAAGCCGAATTGACTTACCGCCTTGGAGAAACCTGATGACCCCGCTAGCCGAGTTTTCTGCTACGCTACGCCGCCCTGACCTGATTGATGACCTGCGTGCGGGTCTGATCGGCGATGATGCGGTCGTAGATGGGCCATTTGGGCCAAAGCCGATGATTTACGCGGATTATGTGGCCTCAGGCCGGGCCTTGTGGCAGGTGGAGCGGTTCATTCTGGAACGCGTGCTGCCCTATTATGCCAACACCCACACCCAAGCATCGTTTTGCGGCAGCTTCAGCACCCGCCTGCGCGAAGAGGCCCGATCCGAGATTGCCCGCATCGTCGGCGCACCCGAAGGGCACAGCGTCATCTTCACCGGATCAGGCAGCACCGGCGGGCTCAACCGCATCGTCGGCCTGCTTGACATCGCAGAGCTTGCCCGCGCAGGCGAGCGGGTCGTGGTCCTCGTTGGTCCATATGAACATCACTCTAATTTGCTGCCATGGCGCGAATCCGGCGCCGAGATGCACGAGATCCCCGAAGGTGCCAATGGCGGGCCTGATTTGGCGGTCCTCGAAGCGGTCCTTGCGGATGCGAAAGACGCGGCACTGGTGGTCGGATCGTTCTCGGCGGCGTCCAACGTTACCGGCATCGTCACCGATGTGGACGCTGTGACCCGCATTCTGAAGCAGTACGGCGCAGTGTCGGTCTGGGATTACGGCGGCGGCGGCCCCTACCTGCCGATGACGATGAATGCCGGAACCGACACCGCCAAGGACGCCATCGTCTTTTCAAGCCACAAATTTCCCGGTGGTCCCGGCGCGTCGGGCGTGACTGTGATCCGTGACGCGATTGCGCGGCGCAAGACCCCGACCCTTCCCGGCGGCGGGACGGTGTCGTTCGTGTCGCCGTGGATGCATGTCTATTCGGACAGTCTGGCCGATCGCGAAGAGGGCGGAACCCCGAATGTGGTGGGCGATATTCGCGCGGCTTTGGTGCTGTTGATCAAAGAGGCGATGGGCGCTGACTGGCTTGCCTCGCGCCAGCAAGCCTTGCGCCAACGGGCTTTGGCGGCATGGGCAGACAACCCGCGGATCGACCTGCTGGGCAATCCCGATGCGCCGCACGTTTTGCCGATCTTCTCGTTCCGCATCCGTGATGCCGCGGGCGCGCTGGTCCACCACCAATTGTTTACCCGCTTGTTAAGCGATGTTCATGGGGTTCAGGCCCGGGGCGGCTGCGCCTGTGCCGGGTCCTACGCCCACCATCTTTTGGGGATCGACGCGGATCAGTCAGACGCCATTTTGACGGCATTGGATGCGGGCGTGGAAATTGACAAGCCCGGCTGGGTGCGGCTTAATCTGTCGGTATTGATGAGCGATGCCAAGGTCGACGCCATTATCGCGGCAGTCACCGATCTGGCCGAAACCGCCCCACGCCACGCCGAGCGGTATTTGGCAGACCTGTCCAATGCCCGGTTCCGGCCCGAAAGCGCGACCGAAGTTGCTTAAGGGGATGCAACCATGAAAGCAGAGGCGTGATGCATCCCCTTCGTGATCCGGTGTTTCGAAAACTGTTCGCAGCCCAAGTCACGTCGCTGCTGGGCATCGGCATCCTGACGGTTGCGTTGGCGCTGACTGCTTACCGGTTTGGCGGAACTGCGGCGGCCGGGCTGATCCTCGGCGGTCTGTTTGCTTTGAAAATGGTGGCCTATGTCGGCTTGGCCCCGGTCGCCGAAGTGGCCCTGTCGCGGGTCGCGCCGGGGCGTGCCCTCGTGCTGCTGGATGTGCTGCGGTTGGGGCTGGTGCTGCCCATGGCATTTGCGACCAGCATGGGGCAAATCGCGCTGCTGGCGTTTTTGTTCTACGCTGCGTCTGCCGCGTTCACCCCGCTGTTTCAGGCGACAATCCCCGACATCTTGCCCGACGAGGCGCAGTATACCAAGGCGCTGGCCCTGTCGCGTCTGGCCTATACCTTCGAGTCAATCCTCAGCCCTGCCCTGACCGGGCTGGCGCTGACCGTGATTTCGCCGCCGCTGCTCTATCCGCTGGCGGCCCTGTGTTTCGCCCTATCGGCAACCGCGCTGGCCTTGGCCCGCATTCCGGGCCGGGCGCCGTCCACAGTCAAAGCCAAGACCCCGTTTCTGACGCGTCTGGGGACGGGGATGAACATCTATTTGCGGACGCCGCGTCTGCGCGGGCTGTTCCTGTTCAATCTGGCCTTGGCCCTTGGATTGAGTTGGGTGCTGGTCAACACGGTGGTCTTTGCCGGGTTACGCTTGGGCGATGCCGGGCGCGGCTATCCCACCTTGATGGCAAGCTACGGTCTGGGTGCCGCCATCGCCGCGATTTGCGTCCCTCGCCTTTTGCGCCGCATCAACGAACGCCGGCTCATGGCGATTGGCGGACTGTTGTTCGGTCTGCTGTCCTGTTTGATCCTGCTGCCGCTGGTTGAGCCCGGTTTGGTGCTGCTTTGGGCCGGGTTCGGGGCGGCGTCCTCGCTGGTTCTGACCCCGGGCGGGCTGGTGCTGACCAAATCCGCCACACGGGCGGACCGTCCGGCGCTGTTTGCGGCGCAATTCTCATTATCTCATGCTGGCTGGCTTTTGGCCTATCCTCTGGCCGGATGGCTTGGCACGGTGATCCGCCCGGAACTGGCGCTGGCCGTGCTCGGGGTGGCCTGCGCGGCCACGACCTTGGTTGCCCTCAAGGTCTGGCCCGCCGATGACCCGCTAGAGCGGATGCACTCGCACCCCGACCTGCCGGGCGATCACCCGCATCTGCGCGATATTCACGCGGACGGGTCCCACCACACCCACCTGCACGCATTTCATATCGACGACCATCATCCGACCTGGGCGCGATGAGACAGACCCCCACCCGAAACGGAGACACGATGCCAGAGGCCGCGCAACACACCCCACCACAGACCTTCAGCGATACCGGCCTTGCCGGACTGGAGGCCCGTCTTCGCTATGATCTGGCATGCCTGTGCTACCCCGGCAACGATTGGGTCCCGACCCATAGCGTGTCTGGCGAACAGGTCACCGATGTGGTGATCGTGGGTGGCGGCATGTGCGGGCTGGTGGCGTGGCTTTCGCTGCGCATGGCCGGGCTGCGCAACATCCGCATCATCGACCGAAACCCCGCGGGTTTCGAAGGACCATGGCTGACCTATGCCCGGATGGAAACCCTGCGGTCGCCCAAGACCCTGACCGGCCCCGCCTTCGGCCTTGGCGCCCTGACCTTTCAGGCATGGTACCGGGCCCAGCATGGCGACGCGGCTTGGGCGGCACTTGACAAGATTCCGCGCCCGATGTGGATGGAGTATCTGCGCTGGTATCGCCAAGTCCTGGACGTTCCCATCGAAAACGGCACCGCGCTGGAGCAAGTCACGCCCGAGGGCGATTACCTGCGGTTGCGCTGGTCCGGGCCGACCGGTGAATCGGTTCTGGCCCGCAAGATCGTCTATGCCACCGGCCGCGAAGGCACCGGCCATCCGACCATCCCAGCCTTTGTGGCGAACACGCCGCGAATCCGCTGGGCGCATTCGTCCGACGCCATCGATTTCGCGGCGCTTAAGGGCAAGCGCGTGGCGGTGGTCGGCGTTGGCGCATCCGCCATCGACAACGCCGCCGAAGCCTTGGAGGCCGGCGCCGCCGAGGTCCGCCACCTGATCCGGCGCAGCGAAATGCCGACGATCAACAAGATGATGGGCATTGGCAGCTTTGGCTTCAACGCCGGGTTTCAGGGGCTCTCCGATGCCGAGCGCTGGCGCTTTATGCACTATTCCTTTGCCACCCAGACCCCGGCTCCGCGCGGATCGACCCTGCGCGTCAGCCGCCATGACAACGCCTTTTTCCACTTTGGCAAAGCCGTCAGCGCCGTTACCGACACCGGCACCGAGTTGCACATCCAGTTTGCCGATGGCACTGCGCTTGAGACCGACTTCCTGATCCTCGGCACCGGGTTTTCGGTTGATCCGATGGCCCGCACCGAATTTGGCGCGGCGGCGGGCGACATCCTGCTTTGGCGCGACGTCTATACCCCGCCCGCCGGGGACGAAGACCCGGATTTGGGGCGCTTCCCCTACCTCAACCGTGATTTTACCTTCCGCGAACGTGTCGTCGGCACCGCCCCGTGGCTGGCCAATGTGTACTGCTTCAATTATGCGTCTACCGCCAGTTTGGGAAAAATCAGCGGCGACATTCCGGGTGTCTCGGAAGGGGCCGCATGGATGGCGCGCGCCCTGTCCGAACGGCTTTATGCCGAAGACGCAAATACCCATTGGCAGCGGTTGCAAAGCTACGCCACGCCCGAGCTTCTGGGCGACGAATGGACTGCATCGCCACTGCCCCCCATGACCAAGACAGGACAAGTTGCATGACCAACGCCCCCGATCTCTGGGCCGGAACCGCGGTTAAAGCCGCTGGCATCACCGAAGCCACCGCCACCGGACAGGCCGTTCTGAGCCGCGCCAACATTTTTGCCATGACCCAAGATGCCGAAGACGCGGTGTTGCGTCCCGCCGATCCCGGCGCTTGGCCGCATGGGATGCGCGCCGCGTTGGCCTGCCGCATCGCTTGCCTGAACGATGCCCAAGTTCTGGCCGATCACTATGGCGCGATGATGGGCACCGAACATTCCGCCTTGGCCAACCCTCTGGACACCGGCGCCGACGACGATCTCGCCCCGCTTCTGGCCTTTATGGACAAGGTCGCTGCCCGTCCGCGTGATATCACCGCCGACGATATTTCAGGGCTTCTTGCTGCCGGGGTCTCGGACGCCGACATCGTACGCCTGACCGAATTGAATGCCTTTCTAGGCTACCAGATCCGGCTTGTTGCCGGATTGACCCTGTTGTCCGAGGCCAGCGCATGACCGATGTGATCCACAAATTCACCCGCACGGTGCCGACATGGAGGCCCCGGGTCGCCCCGGTGTCCTTGCCCGATGCCAGCCCGGAACAACTGGATGCGTTGCAGGTCACGCCCTCCAACACCAAAGTTTCGGATTATGTTCTGGTGCTGGCCCACGACCCGGAAACATTGAAAGTGCGCTCGCCGCTATTCAACGCGATCATGTACGATGCTGGCGGAATGTCCCGGGCCGAGCGCGAAGTCGGCGCCATTGCGGCCTCGGTGGTCAACCGCTGCATTTATTGCGCCGCTGTCCATGCCAACCGTCACGCCCAACTGGCCAAAGACACCGCCGTCACCGATGCGATCTTTGCTACCGGCACCTCTGCGGCCCTTGGCGCACGGGACCGGGCGATTTTTGAGTATGCTCTGGCCTTGTCGAAATGTCCCAGCGAGGCCGGGCCAACCCATATCGCTGACCTGCGCGCCGCTGGATTGGACGACGCAGAAATTCTTGATTTAACTTTGTCATCCGCGCTGTTCGGCTGGGCCAACCGGCTGATGCATGTGCTGGGTGACCCCATTCGCAACGAGGTCTCAGCATGAGCGGCTCATCAATGAAGGTCGGCATCGCCGGCGCTGGGGCCATTGCGTTCGGCACAGCGGCGTTACTGCAGCAAAACGGTCATGCCCCGATGTTGTGGTCGCCCTCGGGCGCGCGCACAAAGGCGTTGGCGGCAGGTACGCCCCTAACCGCCAAAGGCGCGATCGAAGATACCTTTGCGCCCGCCGTCGCCGCAGACGCGGCGCAACTGGCCCGCGACAATGACGTGATCCTGCTGGCGCTGCCAGCCTACGGCCACAAGGCGGTGATGGATGCGCTGGCGCCGCATCTGCGGGCGGATCAGCCGGTCATCATCTCGTCCCATGCCTCGTTGGGTGCGCTCTATCTGGCGCGGCTTCTGGCGGCGCGCGGCATCAAGGCCCCGATCATCGCATGGGGCACGACCGTGACCACCGGACGGCAGCCCGATCTGACCCATGTGCAGGTTAATACCGTCCGCGCCCGGGTTGATATGTGCGTGCTGCCCGACACCGGTACCGAGGCAGGCTTCGCCCTGTGCCAGTCGCTGTTCGGTGACCGCTTCGTGCTGCGCGACGGGCTTTTGGCGATCTCTTTGTCCAATCTCAACCCGCAGAACCATATGGGCATCGCCCTTGGCAACATGAGCCGGATGGAGCGCGGCGAAACGTGGGGGCAAGGCCAGAACCTGACCCCCAAGATCGGCACCCTGCTGGAAGCACTGGATCTGGAACGGTTGGCCATTGCCGAGGCGTTGAACCTGCCCGTTCGCACCATCTTTGAACATTTCCATCTGTCGTTTCATGTGCCCGTCGCTTCAATCTCGGAAATGAATCAGGCGATGCATGCCAAAGGAACAGGCGGTACCGGTCCAGCGTCCGCCGACAGCCGTTATGTCACCGAAGATGTGCCTTATGGGCTTGTCGTCACGGTCGCATTGGGCAAACTTGCCGGATGTCCCGCGCCGTTGCATCAGGCGGGGGTCACGATCTTCTCGGCTATGTACGGTCGGGATTTCACTGCCGAAAATCAGCTCTTACCCAGCCTCGGGCTGAGCAACATGACCTTGGATTCCCTTCAGGCCGCTGCCCGGACTGGTTGACAATAAGACCACGACAACGTGGCTGACGCCTGAACTCACCAACAAGGAGACCCCAAATGACCAAACTTATCCTGAACCGCCGTCGGTTCATCCATACTGCGGCCGCCGGCTCGGCACTGTTGGCCAGCCCGGCCTATCTGCGGCGTGCCCACGCTGCCGGCGGCGAGGTCAACATCTGGACCTATAACAACTTCGTGCCGGAATCCTTCAAAGAGCAGTTCGAAGCCGAGACCGGCATCAAGGTCAACGTTCGTCTGGTCGATGATCAGGGCAAGCAATTCAACCTGCTGGCCGCCGAAGCGCCAAACCCGACCGTCGACATCATGACCGTGGCTGGGCACCGCTATCTTCAGTTCATCGAATCTGATCTGCTGGCGCCGCTCGACACCGACCGCCTAAGCAACTGGGGCAACCTGAACCCGATCTATTCAGACGGTGACTGGGCCACGATCAACGGTCACAAATGGGGCGCGCCGATCCTGTCGGGGGCCGAAGTGTTGACCTACAACTCGGAATTGGTCGATGCCGAGGAAGCCAAAACCTGGGACACGATATTCTCTGACGAATATGCAAAGCAGACTGCCTATGTCATTCAGGACATGATGTCGATTGTCATGCTTTATCAAGGGCATGACGGCAATATGGTCGCCTATATGGACGATCCGGAAAAAGCCGCCCAAGTGGTGGCAGAAGCCCGCGACTTCCTGATCGAAAAGAAGCCGCTGGTGCGGAAATACTATGATGGCGGCGCTGAAGTGCAGCAGATGTTCATCAATCAGGATATCGCTCTGGCGCAAACGTGGAACGGCCCGGCCGCCAAGCTGATCACCGACGGCTTCCCGGTTGCCATGTCGATCCCGCGCGAAGGCAGCTATGGCTTTGTCTACACGTTCAACATTGCCAATAACGCGCCCAACGCTGACAATGCCTATCTGTTCCTGAATGCGCTGCTGGCCTCGCCAGAAGTCGGCGCTGAGATGACCAAGGAATCTGGCTTCATCTCGACCTACAAGGACTCGGCGCAATACCTGAGCGAGATTGAACGCAAGGCGACCTCCTTCAGCGACGAAGAACTGGAAGGCTTGCGCTTCTTCCGGGCGGAAGCGAACACGCTGAAATACGATCTGGTCGATCCCGCCGTTGAGCAGATCAAAGCCGCCTAAGCACGGACTGACCATCCCACCGGGGCCCAATCCGGGCCCCGGCATCGCCCATTTTCCACACGAGGTATCCATGACGTCCGACGCTCCGACCCAGGGGGCCGCTGCCGGGACCGCCGCTGCCGCCGGTCCACGATCCCTGTGGAGCAGCCTTGCCCGATCGCAGCCCTACCAAAAATTTGTAGACGTGCTGTTTGCCTCGCAGCGGCGCAGCTTCCTGATCCTTCTTCTCCCTCCCATCATCTGGGTGCTCAGCCAGCATCTTGGGCCGATCGTGCAAATGGTCAGCGTCAGTTTCACCGACGCCTATCCGCGGCCACCGGGGCAAGAAGCCAAGTTCACCTTTGACAATTACCTGCTGTTTTTCCGCGAACCGGTCTACATGATGCCGTTCATGCGGACCCTGATTTATGCAGTGGTTTTGACCTTCACGACTTTGATCATCGTCTATCCGGTCGCCTATTTCCTTGCCCGCCATGTCAAACGTGAAAACCGGATGGCGCTGCTGTTGCTGCTGCTGATCCCGTTCTGGGTCGGCGAAATCGTGCGCACCTTCGCGATCATGATCTTGCTGGGCAATACCGGCGCGGTGAACCTGATCCTGAAATCGCTGGGGCTGATCGATCGGCCCATTCCGTTCATGTATACCGGCTTTTCGGTCAGCGTCGGGATCATCTATCTCACCGCCCTCTACATGTTGATGCCGCTCTATTCGGCCCTCGAGAAAATCCCCGCCAGCTATACGGAAGCCGCCGCTGATCTGGGTGCCGGAGCGTGGACCCGGTTTCGCCGGGTGACCCTGCCTCTGACCTATGAAGGCATCGGCTCTGGCGCCACCCTCGTGTTCCTGATTTCCACCGGGTATTACGGCACACCGGTCTTGCTGGGCGGGCCGAATACCACCGTCTTTGCCGAAACGATTGCCGGGTTCTTCCATGTGGCCGGGGACAAATGGCCCACGGGGGCCGCCTTTGCCTGCATCATGTTCTTGGCTTCTCTGGCCCTGACTGGGGCCTTCCTCAGCGGCATGAACCGGCTGTCCAAAGGAGGCCGCAAATGAGCCGCTCAACCCGCATCATGATGTCCGTGATCTATTGGGCCTTCGTGGTCTATGTCTTCGTGCCACTGATCCTGATGATCATGATGGGCTTCAAAGACAGCAAGTTCATTGGCTTTCCGATCAAGTCTTGGACCTTCGACTGGTATCTTGCCGTTTTCAGCGACACCGAAGTCCTGACGGTCTTTGGCTATTCCACCGCCATCGCACTGTTGTCGACGGTGGTGTCCCTGTTCGTCGGCACGTGGATCGCGGTGCTGTTGGCTGATCGCAAGTTCTTTGGCCGTGCCGTGATGTTCGGGCTGATGGTGCTGCCCGCGCTGGTGCCGGGGATCATTTCGGCCATCGCCTTTCGCATCTATGCCCGGGTTCTGGGGATCGAGCCGGGCATGTTCGCGATCATCTGGTCCCATGCGGTCCACAACGTGCCGTTTGTCTGCCTCGTGGTCATGGCCCGGCTCAGTACCCTGCCGAAAAGTCAACGCGAAGCGGCCCAAGATCTGGGCGCCGACCCGCTGGTCACCTTCGTGCGGATCACCTTGCCCTATCTGCGCCCTGCCCTGATCGGGGCCAGCGTGTTCTGCATGTTGCTCAGCTTTGACGATTTTGTCCGGTCCTTCTTCTTGGGCGGCTATCAGCCTACCCTGCCGGTCCTGATCTTTGCCAAGCTGCGCTCGGGGATGTCCCCGGAAATCAACGCCATCTCTACGGTCGTGCTGATCCTGACCGCCTTCTTGGGCATCTGGGCAGAGCGATCCATGCGTCGCATGAAAAAGGAAACCTGATCTATGCTCGATCACCCGACCACCATCGCCCATATCGACGGCATCTCGAAACGGTTCGGCAAGGCTATGGCCGTCGAACATATGGATATGGACATCAAGGCAGGTGAGTTTGTGACCTTCCTTGGGCCGTCTGGTTGCGGCAAGTCCACCACCCTGCGCATCTTGGGTGGGTTCGAAAAGCCCGATACCGGCCGGATCATTCTGGACGGCACCGATGTGACCGCGCTGCCGCCGAACCGGCGCAATGTGAACATGGTGTTTCAGGATTACGCCTTGTTCCCGCATATGACTGTACGCCAGAACATTGCCTTCGGCTTGGAACTTAAGGGCATGACCAAGGCTCAGATCGCCGCGCGGCTGGACGAGTTGATGTCGTTTCTGGAACTGACCAGCTATGCCGACCGCCACCCTGAGCAACTGTCGGGCGGGCAACGGCAGCGCGTTGCGCTGGCCCGGGCGCTAGCCCCTGACCCGGCGCTGTTGTTGCTGGACGAACCGCTGGGCGCGCTGGATGCAAAACTGCGCGGGCAGGTTCAGCAGGAACTGAAGGCGATTCAGCGCCGCACCAGCAAGACCTTCTTCTTCGTCACCCACGATCAGGACGAAGCCCTGACCATGTCAGACCGCATCGTCGTGATGAATGCCGGGCGGATCGAACAAGACGGCAGTCCAGAGGACCTGTATTTTCGGCCCGCAAGCCGGTTTGTCGCCGAATTCATCGGCGAGACCAACCTGCTGTCCGGGACCATCTCCATGATCAGCGGCGACGAAGTCGGCCTGAACTGGAACGGTGCCGTTCTGCGCGGACGTCGGGTGCCGCAACTGGCCCTCTCCAGCGGCCAGGCCGCCACGGCCTCGCTCCGGCTGGAAAAGGTCGAGGTCTTTGCCGAGCGTCCCACTGCCGACAATGCCCTGCCCGCGCGGATCGTGAACCGGGTCTTCAAAGGCAGTCGCATGCGGGTCGATGTGCAGATCGACGGCACCAGTGACGGGCTGTTGCAGGCCTATGTCGCGTCGGATTCGGCGGCAGCCACCGGCGAAGGATCAGTTTGGGTTGGCTGGAACAGCGACAGCATGGCCATCCTGAAGGATTAGACCAATCCCTTTGATGCACCGGGCCTCGCCCGGTTGCGCCGATCGGGCGCGGCCTGCACCAAGGCCGCGCCCGTTTTTGTCTGCGCCCGACCGCAGGACGCCGCGACAATCACGGGCGTTTTCTGGTTGACCCTCTTCTTTGCGCTGTCATCATGACCGGACACGAAGACGGAGGTCGCTCTTGTTTCAGATCAGCAGCCCACGACATCTTGCGGCAGGTGATGTTGGGCAGGTTGACCGATTGGGTGCGACACCGAAGGAAGGAGTACCCGCACGATGTATGCAGTGATCGTCACCTTCAAGGTCGCCCCGGACGCGATGGCCATGTTTCTACCCCTGCTGAAGAAAAATGCTGACGGGTCGCGTCTTCATGAGCCGGGGTGCCGCAGATACGACGTTTGCACCGACAGTGCCGTGCCGGACGAGGTCTGGGTCTATGAGTTGTTCGACAACCGCGAGGCCTATGATGAACACCTTGCCACGTGGCATCTTCAGACCTTTGTTGCCCAGACCGCGCATTTGGTCGACACGCGCACGATCCGGACATTTGACCGGACCTCGCACTGATCCCGCCCCCACCGCCGCCCATGACCGGCCACCGCGAGGGCTAGGCCCTCGGTCTGCGGCTATAACAGGCATCGTGCCAACCTATGACCCGCGATGTCGCATTCGCCCCGAACTTGGCCCATGCTCACTGCCAAAAGGGACAGGGACGCAGCATGACCACCATCCGGGGCGATGACATAACCGAGACCATCCGCGCGCTGTTGCAGTACATCGCGGTTTACCATGCGCCGGATTACATTCAGCGCTTAAGCGAAGCCTATAAGCGCGAAGGCAGCGGCGCGGCCCGCGATGCCATCGGCCAGATCTTGCAAAGCGCCCGGATGGCCGCCCTTGGCAATCGTCCGGTGTGCCAAGATACCGGCATGGTGACGGTCTTTGCCCGGCTTGGCCAGCGGGTGACGATCTCAGGCGATCAAAGCCTTGAGGACTGCATCAATGCTGGGGTCCGGCTGGCCTATCTGGACGCGGGCAATCCGCTGCGCGCCTCGATGGTCGCCGATCCGATCTTCGCGCGGCGCAATACCCGCGACAACACCCCGGCCGTGACCCATGTGGAAAGCTGTCTGGGCGAGACTTTGGAACTGATGGTGGCAGCGAAAGGCGGCGGGTCCGAGAACAAGGCCCGCTATGCCATGCTGAACCCAAGTGCCTCGGTTGCCGACTGGGTGGTCGATACGGTCAGCGGTCTGGGCGCGGGGTGGTGCCCGCCCGGGGTCATTTCAGTAGGGGTTGGCGGCAGCGCCGAGAAGGCCATGCTGCTGGCAAAACGCGCCCTGATGGATGAAATCGATATGCCCGCGCTGCTGCGACGGGGGCCCGATACCGCCGAAGAAGAGCTGAGGATCGCACTGTATCAGCGGATCAACGATCTGGGAATTGGCGCGCAGGGCCTTGGCGGGCAGACGACCGTGGTTGACGTCAAGGTCACGTCCTATCCCACGCACGCCGCGTCAAAACCCGTGGCGTTGATGCCGCAATGCGCCGCGAACCGGCACGGCAAGGTCACACTGACCGGCGATGGGCCGGTCTATTTAGACCCGCCCGACCTGAGCCTGTGGCCCGACATCGACGCCACATCGGCGATGGCAAACCTGCGCCGGGTCAATGTCGACACGCTGACCAAGGCTGAGATGGCCGATTGGACCGCCGGGGAGACACTGCTGCTCAGCGGCCATATCCTGACCGGACGCGATGCTGCGCACCGCCGCATTCGTGACATTCTTGCGCGGGGCGAGGCCTTGCCGTTCTCCCTGCAAGGGCGGGTGATCTATTATGTCGGTCCGGTCGACCCGGTCGGCACCGAAGTGGTTGGTCCCGCTGGCCCCACCACGGCCACGCGCATGGACGGCGACACCCAGATGATGCTGGATCAGGGGGTGGTGTCGATGATCGGCAAGGCCGAACGCGGGCCGGATACCGTTTCCCGGATTGCGGCGGCCGGGACCACCTATCTGATCGCGGTGGGCGGGGCGGCGGTGCTGGTCTCTCGGGCGATCAAAAGCGCGCGACCGGTCGCCTTTGACGATCTGGGCATGGAAGCCGTGCGCGAGTTCAAGGTCGAAGATATGCCCGTGACCGTTGCCGTCGATACCACCGGGCAATCGATCCATGTCTCCGGCCCGGCGCGGTGGCGAAAGCGCCCGGACCCGGCCACCGGCTGAGGTGCCCGGCCCGCGCCGCGTCAACCGCGCGGGCCATAGACTAAGCATATAGCCCCTATGACAAAGCGGTATTTCCGCCTTCCGGCTGCAACGCGGCACACTGACAGGCAAAGCGCTTGGCGCGGGATCACCATTTGAAAGGATACGTCGTTGTTTGAGCACGTCGCAGACGATTTTCAGGACATACGCGACGCGGTACGGGCGCTTTGCGCGCAGTTCCCCGACGAATACCACCGCAAGATCGACGCTGACCGCGCCTATCCCGAGACCTTCGTTGACGCGTTGACCCAAGCGGGCTGGATGGCGGCGTTGATCCCGGAAGACTACGGTGGATCGGGGTTAGGCCTGACCGAAGCGTCGGTCATCATGGAAGAAATCAACCGTGCTGGCGGCAATTCCGGGGCCTGTCATGGCCAGATGTACAACATGAATACGCTGGTCCGGCATGGCTCGGAAGAGCAGCGTCAGCGCATCCTGCCCAAACTGGCCAGCGGCGAACTGCGCCTGCAATCCATGGGTGTGACCGAACCGACCACAGGCACGGACACGACCAAGATCAAGACTACGGCGGTCAAAAAAGGCGACCGCTATGTGATCAATGGTCAAAAGGTTTGGATCAGCCGCGTGCAACATTCCGACCTGATGATCCTGCTGGCCCGAACCACGCCACTGTCAGAGGTGAAGGAAAAGACCGACGGCCTGTCGATCTTTCTGGTCGACATCAAAGAGGCGATGACCGCGGGAATGGCGGTGCGCCCCATTCCCAATATGGTCAATCACGAAACCAACGAATTGTTCTTCGATGACCTTGAAATCCCCGAAGAAAATCTGATCGGGGAAGAAGGCAAAGGGTTCAAATACATTCTGACCGGGCTCAATGCCGAGCGGACCTTGATCGCAGCGGAATGCATCGGTGACGGTTATTGGTTCATCGACCGGGTGACCAAATATGTCCGCGACCGCACGGTCTTTGGCCGCCCTATCGGCCAAAACCAGGGGGTGCAGTTCCCGATTGCGGAAAGCTATATCGAAGTCGAAGCGGCAAACCTCATGCGCTATAAGGCTTGCGCGCTCTATGATGCGGGCAAACCTTGCGGCGCAGAGGCCAACATGGCCAAGTACCTTGCCGCCAAAGCCAGTTGGGAAGCGGCCAACGCCTGCATCCAGTTTCACGGCGGTTTCGGCTTTGCCTGTGAATATGACATTGAGCGCAAGTTCCGCGAGACGCGGCTGTATCAGGTGGCGCCAATATCGACCAATCTTATCCTGTCCTATGTTGCTGAGCATATCCTAGATCTGCCGCGGAGCTTTTAATGGTCCTTCCTTTATCCGGCCTCAAAGTCGTCGCGATTGAACAGGCCGTCGCTGCCCCCTTCGCGACCTCGCGTCTGGCCGACGCCGGTGCCGACGTCATCAAGATCGAACGTCCAGAGGGCGATTTTGCCCGCGGCTATGACGATGCCGCCGCGGGACAGTCGAGCTATTTTGTCTGGCTAAACCGCGGCAAAACCTCGGTCGTGCTTGATCTGCGCGCGGAGGCGGGCAAAGCCGAACTGGAGCGGTTGCTGGCCGATGCCGATGTGTTGGTGCAGAACCTCAAGCGCGGTGCCCTCGATCGTCTTGGGGTCACCCAAGAGCGGCTGACGCGCCAGTATCCCCGCCTGATCACCTGCGCCATCACCGGCTATGGCGAAGGCGGCCCCATGGCCGACCGAAAGGCCTATGACCTGCTCATTCAGGCGGAATCCGGGCTGTGTTCGATCACCGGCGGGCCTTCGGAGCCCGCCCGTGTCGGCATGTCCATCGTAGATGTCGCCACCGGGGCCACCGCCCATGCCGCCATCCTCGAAGCTTTGATTGCCCGCGGCATAACCGGGCGCGGCGCGGCGATCTCAATCTCGATGTTCGACGTCATGGCGGAATGGATGACCGTCCCGCTGTTGAACCACGAAAGCGGCAACTCGCCCCGGCGCGTCGGCATGGCGCATCCGTCGATTTCGCCCTACAGCGCCTTCGCAACCAAGGACGGTCAGCTCATCCTGATCTCCATCCAAAGCGATCGCGAGTGGCGAATGCTCTGTACGCATTTCTTACAGCGCCCCGAATTGGGCCATGATCCGCGATTTGCCACCAATGTCGCCCGCGTCGCCAATCGCCCAGACACCGATGGTATCGTCGCAGAGGCCTTTGCCGCGATGGCCCATTCTGATGCGATTGCCGGGTTGGACAAGGCCGATATCGCCATGGCCTCGGTCAATGACATGGCCGGGCTGTCGGGCCACCCGCATTTGCGCCGGATCACGGTGAACACCCCGAACGGGCCGGTAGCCTATCCAGCGCCTGCGCCGCGTGTGGCGGGCGAGACCCGCAGCTATGGTGCGGTTCCGGCTCTGCCGGTCGCCCCTCTCAAAGCGGAGGCCTAAGCATGACCGCAACTGACGCCGCTGTAGAGATCGACGCCCTGCGCGGATGGATTGGGCGGACTGAAACCCGGACCGAAGATCTGACCCCGGCACTCGCCGAGCGGTTCAACGCCACCTTCGGCCTCAGCGATCCAATCGAAACCGGCGATGCGGCACCGCTGTTGATCCATCTTTGTTTGACCCAGCCGGTTGTTCCGGCTGGGGCGCTTGGTCCAGACGGCCACCCGGCCCGCGGCGGTTTTTTGCCGCCTGTGCCCCTGCCCCGGCGCATGTGGGCGGGCGGCGCGTTCACCTTTCATCGCCCTCTGCGCATTGGCACCCGTGTTACCCGCCAGTCCACCATTTCCGATGTGGTGCTGAAGCAGGGTCGCAGCGGACCGTTGTGTTTCGTCACCGTCACCCATGAGATGTCCGATCCAAACGGGCTGGCCGTGTCCGAACGGCAAGACATTGTCTATCGCGGCCACGATCAGGGGCGGCCCGCGCCGGACCCCGCAGCCGCCGATCCCGGTCCACACCACCGGCAATTCACAGCCGATCCGGTGCTGCTGTTTCGCTACTCGGCCCTGACCTTTAACGGCCACCGCATCCATTACGATCAACCCTATGCCAGCCGCGAAGAAGGCTATCCCGGCTTGGTCGTCCACGGGCCGCTGCAAGCCACGCTGCTGGCGCAATATGCCGCCGATCTGCGCAGCGCCCCGCCGAAGACATTTCGCTTCCGCAGTCTCACGCCGCTTTTTGACACCGCAGATGTGACCCTGAACGCGCGCGACGATGCCGAAGGGCTGACCCTGTGGACCGCACGCCCGAATGGCCCGATCGCGATGGAGGCGACAGCAACATGGTAACCGTGCCCCCCCTGCGCGCGCCTCTGTTCGTGCCTGCCGATCGCCCCGAGCGTTTTGCCAAAGCCGCCGCCTCTGGGGCTTGCAGCGTGATCCTCGACCTTGAAGATGCGGTTGCCCCCAGCGCCAAGATCGCAGCCCGCGCGGCGTTGACTTGTGATTTCACCGACCTGCCGGTTGTAGTGCGGATCAATCCCGCCGGAACCCCGTGGCATGAGGCCGACGTTCAGGCAGCGGCGGCCCTGCCATTCGCCGCGATCATGCTGCCGAAAGCGGAAGACCCCGACGCCATTGCCCAGATCGCGCGGCGCACGGGCCGACCCATTCTGGCGCTGATCGAAAGCGCCCGGGGGCTGGCGGCGGCCCGGCATATCGCGGCGGTCCCCAATGTGACCCAGCTTGTCTTCGGGTCCATCGATTTCTGTGCCGATCTTGGCTGCGCCCATCTGCGCGAGACCCTGCGGCCGGTGCGGCTGGAATTGGTGCTGGCCTCGCGGCTTGCCGGTCTCGCCGCGCCTGTTGACGGGGTGACCGTCGATCTGTCTAACCTCACACTGACCGAAGACGACAGTGTGCATGCGCGCAGCCTTGGGATGCGGGGCAAACTGTGCATCCATCCCAAACAGGTCGCCGCCGTGCGCAAGGGCTTCGCGCCGACGCAAGCGGACTGTGATTGGGCCAAACGGGTCCTTGCCTCAGGTGAGGGCGCGGTGTCGGTGGACGGGGCCATGGTCGATGAACCCGTGCGTATCCGCGCCCGCGCAATTTTGGCGGACGCGGATGCGATCAATCCGGTCGTTTCCGTAGCACCTGCACCATATGGGGCTGGATAAGGACAAACGGCGCGCCGCCGCCTTCGGCTGTTTCGGCGCAGCGCAGGAAATCTTGCGTCACAGCGTCGAGGGCGGCGTCAATGGCGATCTGGCGCGATGGCTCAACCGCACAAAGATAGGTCAAAAAGGCATCCACCGAGGCAAACCGGCTGATCCTGTCGACCTGCGTATCGATCACCGTCTTACACGCGGTTTGAGCGGTGAACTCCGCCAGCGCCATCAGCGCCTGTGCCCTGACCGCGCTTTCGTCATCGACCCGGCGCATGGCTTCAAAGAAGCTGCCTCGGGCCAAGGGTTCGATGACCAAAAGCACACCGCCCGTCCGCAGCAGACGCCACGCCTCCGTCAGCCCCGGCACCATGCCGTCTGTTGGCAGATGATGCAGGGAATTGAGGAAAATCGCCGCGCCGAAGCTGCCGGTGCCAGCCGGGATCGCCGCAGCCTCTGCACGTAGGAACTGGGCCCCGGGGGCCCAGTTGCGGGCATTTTCCAACGCCGTCTCTTGCGGGTCAACCCCGGTCACCCCATAGCCGCGGCGCAGCAATGCGGCCGCCAGATCGCCCCGCCCGCAGCCGATATCGATCACCCGGCGCACCTCTTCACCGGCCAAGATCTCTAGGATCTTGGCGGTGACGACACTGGTTTCAGGTGCGCCGCCTCGCCCCGTCGCTTGCCGGGTCGATTCAAGCATTTTTCGGCTTGGCATGGAAAACCTCCTGTTGCAGCCGGTTAAACGGTCCGGCCACCATCCACTTCAAGGATCACACCGGTGATGAAATCCGCCTCATCTGACCCAAGATACAGCGCCGCATTGGCAATATCACGCGGCTGAGAAAAGCGGCCCATCGGGATTGTCGCAAGGAACTTCTGCCGGTTCTCAGGGGTGTCGGGCATGCCCATGAACTGCTCCAGCAGGCCAGTCACGCCCATGACCGGGGCAATTCCGCAGACACGAATGCCATCAGCCGCCAGTTCCACCGCGAGGGATTTGGTCATGATATTCACCGCGCCCTTCGACGAGTTGTACCACGTCAAGCCCGGACGCGGCCGAATTCCCGCCACCGATCCGACATTGATCATCACGCCGCCGCCTTGGTTGCGCCAAACCGGCACGCAGGCCTTGGTCATGTGAAAAATCGACAGCACATTGATGTCATAGATCTTCCGAAAGGTGTCTTCGTCGGTTTCCATCAGCGGTCGGTTCGGATTGGTCCATCCCGCGTTATTGACCACGATATCAAGGCTGCCGAACGCCTCAGTCACCTGCGCCACGGCGGCTTCGACCTGATCGCCTTTGGACACATCGCAGGTGACGGCGATTGCGTTCTCGCCCAATTCTTCGGCGACAGCGCGGGCACCCTCGCCGTTCATATCCGCAACCGCCACTTTGGCACCTTCGCGGATATAGACCTCTGCGATCCCCTTGCCAAAGCCAGAGGCCGCGCCCGTCACCATTGTCGTCTTGCCCTGTAGTCTCACTGTCGTTCTCCGTTGCTTGTTAACGCGCCGACCCCACCCGGATCGGCGCATCGTTTCACCGCGTGCGGTCAGCCGTGATTGCTGACGATGGTTTTGATGTGAGAAAACTCTAGCAGGGCGGCGAAGCCCTTTTCGCGGCCGTGACCGGATTTCCGAATGCCGCCGAACGGCAGTTCGACCCCGCCACCGGCGCCATAGCCGTTGATGAAGACCTGACCGCAGCGCAGCGCCTTGGCCACCCGTTGCTGGCGGGCACCGTCTTTTGTCCAGACCGCGGCAACCAACCCATATTCGGTGCCGTTTGCGATGCGGATGGCCTCGGCCTCGTCATCGAACGGGATCATCGCCAGTACCGGACCAAACACCTCTTCCTGCGCGATGCGGGAGTTGGGATCACAGGGGCCAAACACCGCCGGGGCCACGTAGTAGCCGCCCACGGGCACATCGCTGGCGATGCGTCCCCGTGCGATCAACGGCGCATCGGCCTCGGCGATATAGCCTTCAACCCGGCGTTTTTGCTTGGCCGAGATCAGGGGGCCAAGCACCGCGTCCTCGTCCGACGCGCTGGCAGTGATACATTCAAAGGTTTTGGCAACCTCGGCCACTACCCGATCCCAGAGGCTGCGATGAACCAGTGCCCGTGTCCCGGCAGAACAGGTCTGACCGCCGTTCTGGATCAACGCCTTGACCACAAAGGGGATCGCCGCGTCCAGATCGGCGTCCTCGAACAGGATCTGCGGTGACTTGCCGCCCAGTTCCAATGTGCAACCGATGAAGTTGCGGGCCGCTGCGGTCTGGATCATCACCCCAACCTCGGGCGAGCCGGTGAAGGAAATGAAGTCGATGCCTTTATGTTCCGACAAGGCCCGGCCCGCCACATCGCCGCGCCCCGTGACAATGTTCAAAGCCCCCGGCGGGAATCCGGCCTCGACTGCCAACTCGCCGATGCGCAGCGCTGTCAGGCAGGCATCCTCGGCCGGTTTCAGAACCGTGGCATTGCCCATCGCCAGCGCCGGCGCGACCGAGCGGCCAAACATTTGGGCCGGATAGTTCCACGGAATGATATGACCGGTCACGCCATGCGGTTCGCGCTGAACCTCGACGTTATAGCCGGGCAGGAACGGGATGATTTCGCCATGAACCTTGTCCGCAGCGCCGCCGTAGAATTCAAAGTACCGGGCCGTCACTTGCATGTCGGCACGGGCCTGTATGATCGGCTTGCCGTTATCCGCCGTTTCCAGTTGCGCCAGATCTTCGGCGTGATCGAGGATCAGCGCCGACAGTTTCAGCATCAACCGGCCGCGTTCTGCCGCTGACAGACGGCTCCACGCGCCACCATCGAAGGCCGCCCGGGCGGCAGCCACAGCCGCATCTACATCTTCCGCGCCGCTGTCGGCAATGGTGGTAAACGGGAGGCCGTCCAGCGGCGACACCACCTCAAATTCCGCCCCAGACTGGGCCGGGACAAACGCGTTGCCCACCAAGTTCAGAGGTTTCGGAAGCACGAGGCTTCGTTGGCTCACGGGAAAATCTTTCATGGCTGTTTCCTTTCCGGGCTCAAGGACCCATCGCTGACCTCGCCCCGTTCAATGACAAGCGTGCGGCTGGCAAAGCCACGCAGCAACGCGGGGTTGGATTCTGTGATGATCAGAGTGATGCTGCGATCCGCATCGCGCAGGGCACGCAGGGCATCGGCATAGCGCAGGGCCAGCGCCGGAGCCAAACCTTGAAACGGCTCGTCCAGCATGACCAGCTTGGTGCCGATCATCAGCGCCCGGGCTAGCGCGACCATCTTGCCCTGCCCGCCCGAGACGTTCCCGGCCGGTCGGTCCGCCATTTCCTTCAATTCCGGCAAGACATCATAGACCTTATCCAACCGGCGCTGGGTTTCCACCGCCCCAAGCCGGGCAGCGTCGGCTGGCAAAAGGATGTTCTCTTCGACCGTGAAGGCCGAGAAAAGCCGCCGGTCCTCGGGGGAGTAACCGATCCCCAAGCCGGGACGTTTGGCCGGGACCAACGGCGTGAGCGGCTTGCCTTCGAACAGCACCTCGCCGCTGACTTTGGTGAAGCCCATGATGGTGCGCAGCAGGGTGGTTTTTCCGGCGCCATTGCGCCCGATCAGGGCCAGCGTCTCGGCCGCGTCTACCCGGAAATTCAGATTGCGCAAAATCTCGATAATGCCGATGGAGGCCGTCACATTGCGAAACTCTAGCATCAGGCCACCTCCTCGCCGATCACATCCCGAATGACATCTGGGTGTTCCAGAATTTCGTCAGGGGTGCCGCGCAACTGCACATTTCCGGCGTTCCATACCGCCACTTCATCGGCATGTCGGGCTACGATGCCCATGTCGTGTTCGACAAAGACCGAGGTCACACCGGCTTCGGCCAAGGCACCAACAAGAATTTCCATCACCTCGTGCTTTTGCGACGACGCCACCCCAGAGGTCGGCTCGTCCATCAGCAACAGGCGCGGCTTCAACGCCAAGGCCACGGCGATGTCGATCAGCTTGCGCTGGCCTTCCGACAGCTCGACCACGGTGCGATCCGCCACGTCGGCGCAATTCACCAGATCCAGCAGATGCATCATCTCATCGCGCTGCCGGATGCGGTGCAGGCTTTGCAGTGGGTTTCTCATCCCGTCGCGGGCAGCGGCTGAAATCAGCAGGTTTTCCAGCGCCGTGTGTTCGGTGAACAGTTGCGGGATCTGAAAGGCCCGCGCCACCCCGCGCTGAACGATCTTGCGCGGGGGCAAGGTCGTGATGTCCTCGCCCTCCAGAAAGACCTTGCCCTGCTGCGGTTTCAGCCAGCCGGTGCAGATGTTGAGAAAGGTGGTCTTGCCTGCACCGTTCGGCCCGATGATGGCCAAGTTCCGACCGGCCTCGATCTGCATTGAGACGTTGTTCGCGGCGGTCACCCCACCGAACTTGATCACCAGATCGCGGGTTTCAAGCAAGGGCGGACCGCTGCGGCGGGTGCCTTGGGTCGCAGACGTCATTGCGCGTCCTCCCCTAAGTTGGTGGGTTGGGATTTGCTGCGCCGGTTCATCACGCTATCGGCAATTCCCATGATGCCGCCCGGGGCAAACAGGATGATGATCAGAAGGAAGCTGCCCAGCAGAAGCTGCCAGATATCGCCGGCAAATGCCGAAGCATAGACCCGGACGATTTCATAGATCAGCGCCCCGATGAACGCGCCGCGCACCGATCCCGCACCGCCAAGCACCGCGATGAACACCATCTCGGCCGACCGGACCCACCAGACATATTCCGGTGTCACCACGCCTTGGGTCATCGCCATCAGCGACCCGCCGACGCCGCACAGGGCTGCCGACAATAGATAGCCCGACAGCAGCACCCGCTTGGGCGACAGGCCTAGATACTCCAGCCGGGTTTCGTTGGTCTTGATGGTCTGGAAAATCTGACCGACCGGCGAGGCGAACCAGCGCAGCGTGAACCAGCCCAGCCCCACCATCAACACCAGCGAGAGATAGAACAGGACCGCTTCGAATTCGGGCCGCTCCAGCGCCATGCCCAACACGGTGGGACGCGCCAGACGAATGCCATCGGCCCCGCCGGTGATGTGGTAGAACTTTTCAAGGATGGACCAGAAGATCATCGAGAAGGCCAGATTGAGCATCCCGAAGAAAATGCCGCGGTACCGCACCACGAACAGACCGACCAGCAGCCCGCTGATGGCCGCGCCGGCCACCCCGGCAATCAGAACAAGGATCAGATCCGCCTGCGGCATGGACGCCATAAGGAAAGCCCCCACATAGGCGGACACCCCGAAAAACAGCGCATGGCCGAACGACACCTGACCGGCACGAAGCAGAATGGTGACGCCGAGCACCGCCAGGCCCTTGGCCAAGGCGAGGTTGATCAAAAGTTGCATCGACGGCGCAATGAGCGGCACCGCTGCCAGCAGCAGCACCCCTGCCAGCGTCAGCAGCGACCGCGTCGAACGCAATCCACCAGCCTTGTCGGACAACTTCGGGGCAGAACGTTGAGAAGTATCTAACATGTCGCTTCCTCAAATCTTGCGGGCGACAGGGCTGCCAAACAGGCCCTGAGGACGGATCAACAAGACCAGCACCATGATCAGATAAGGCACAAGGACGGCGACCTCGGGCCAGACATAGACAGCAAAGGACCGCCCCAGACCGATCAGCAATGCGGCAACCGCGGCCCCTTCGATCTGGCCCAGCCCGGCTGTGGCGACGACGGCAAAGGACAGCACAATCATGTCCGCCCCCATACCCGGCAGGATCGATGTGGTGGGCGAGGCCAGTGCACCGCCAAGTCCGGCCAGAACCGCACCAACGATAAAGGTGAACAGAAACACGCGATCCGCGTCGATGCCGATGGATTGCGCCGCTTCCCGGTCTTCGGTCGTCGCAAGGATCAGCTTGCCGATCACCGTGCGCCGCAGGAAGAAACGCAGGCCAAACAGCAGGCCAATCGCCACCAGCGGCAACAGGATCAGCTGATAGACCGTATAGGTGACGCCAAAGAGGGTGATATTGCCAAGCGCCTGCAATGCACTGGCTTGGAAATAGGGCTGAGTGCCCCAGACAAGGCGCTGTGCATCCTCAAGGATCATAAAGACCGCGAAGGTCACCAGCAGTTGCAGCACCTCGGGCTTGTCATAGATACGCCGCAAGAGCAGCCATTCGATTGGCCCTCCCAGCAACATACCGACCAGCACCGCCGAGATGATCATCAAGGGGAAGGCAAAGATCGGGCTAAACCCGAGTGCCAGGAAAAAGCCGGTCAGCGACACGGTCGCATAAGCCCCGATCGCATAAAGCGACCCGTGGGCGATGTTGAGGATACGCATCACGCCGAAGATCAGGGTCAACCCCAGCGCGACGATGAAAACCAACGCTGCGTAGGATATCCCGTCAAAGAGCGCGAGCAGGAAGATTGTCAGGTTCATGGGGCCGCCTCTTGTTATGGGCCGTCAGGGAACAATGGGGAGAGCGCGCGGGGGCGCTCTCCAAGGCATGTTCCGGGTCCTAGGGTCCGGCCAACAAGCCGGACCCGGCGCCTTTAGTTGTCGTAGGTTTCGACTTGCAGAGTGTCGACAAAACTTGCGTCCAGCCCTTTGATCCACTCGATCGAGGTCTCGCCGATGGGCGGAAGCAGGCCGTCACCGTCGAAGATCATGATGTTTTCCAGCGTGGCGAACGGATAATCACCGGTCTGTGCGCTGGTCCCCATCAACTGGGATTCAACCCCCTGATTGTCTTCGCGCAGATAGAGCGGACGTCCGAGACCCTGAAACTCAAGCCCTTCAAACGCGGCCAGAAGTTGCTCTTCGCTGGGCCAATCAACCCCGTTATCGGCGATGGCTTTCTCATAAGCCGCTTGCATGGCTGCGAAGGCTTGGCTGGCGTGGAAGACCGAGTAGACCGGGATATCGCCGGTGGCTTCCTTGTACTGCTCCATGAAGCTTTGGAAGTCGGCATCATCGCGCCGCTCGGGGTGCAGAAAGTAGTGATCGCCCCGTGCGCCGACGATGTGACCCGCTGGCAAGCTGGGCCCAAGACGCTCAAGCGAGCTTTCCGCAAGCGGCAGCACAAAGGTCGAGGTATTCATCAGGCCGCGCTGAAACGATTGCTGCACGAAGGTGTCCAGATCGCCGCCCCAAGAGGTGGACAGAATGACGTCCGGACGCAGCGCCTGTAGTCGCGAAATTTCGGTCGAGAAGTCGGGGGACCCGAACTTGGGGAAAAACTCGCCCACCACTTCCACATCGGGCTTCATCACCTCAAGCGCAGTGTGGAAAATATCCCAGCTGTCCCGGCCCCACGCATAGTCTTGGTTCACCACCGCGATGGTCTTGAAGTCGGGGTTGGTCTTGAGCAGATAGGCCACCGCCGCCAGCATTTCGGACGTCGCGTTGCCCTGGGTGCGGAACACGTAGTCATACTCGTTCTCTTCGAAGATCCGCTGAGTGCCGCAATCCCACATCAGGTTCGGAACTTGCAGATCTTCCGCCAGCGGCGCGATGGTTTGGCAGTTTCCCGATGAAATCGAGGCCAGCATGATTTCCGCACCGCCGCTTTGGGCAACGCGCCGGAATTCCGAGGTCAGCGCCTCAGCGCCGGCACCTTCGTCGATGTAGGTCACTTCGATCGGAACGCCGTTGATGCCGCCTTCGGCATTCAGGTTGGCGACGAAGATGTCCATCGCATCGCGCGCGGGCACCCCAAAGACCGATGCAGGCCCGGTTAGAAACGTTGTCATCCCGATCTTCAGCGTCTCGGGCTTGTCGGCGGCCATTGCAGCAAGCGGCAGAACCGCACACAACGCCGAGGTGGTCAGTAATTTCATCATGGTAACTTCCTCCCTAATTCAGGTCTGTTAGCGGATCGCGATGGGGTTGATGATCATTTGCACAGCGCCCTGTATGCGGGCATGCCCCAACACGAACAAAAACTCGTGCACACCGTCATCTGCCAGTGCGCGGGTATCCATATTCTCCAAGATATAGATGCCATGTTCCGGCTGTAGGATCTGGTGCACGCGGAACGCTTCGCCTTCGGTTTCTGCCGGGACGACCTCCATGCCCCACGTGTCCGCGCCCACCGCCATAACGCCAATCTCTGCAAGGTACTCTGCCCCGCTGACACCGACGCCCGGCTCTAGCGCGCCGAAGCGCACCGGATCCGGCGCATCCCCGTCCAGCAAGTCCATCCAGTTCGAGTTGAAAAGCACAACATCGCCCTCGCGCAACTCAACCCCTTGCGCCTTTGCCGCACCGCGGATGTCGTCTGCGGTATAGGCGGTGCCCTCAAGAACCATGTCGACACCGAAATACGCCGCCATGTCCAGCATCACACCGCGCCCAACCAGACCGGGCAGCTTTTCCAACCCCAGTTCGGTCAGACCCGAAGCCGGGGCAAAGTCGTCATAGGTCCGGCCACCGTAATACACATGATCGACGCCAGCATGACCTAGCCCGTCAATCTGCGGCCCAATCCCAAGCCACCCCATGAAGATGTCGTCATTATAGGTGAACGCGTTATCGCCCAGCCCCGAATTTCCGTTCTGTCCCGGTTGCAGCACCGTCAGGGACAGGCTGCGCGGCGGAAAAGCCGGTGTGTCCGTCCCGACGATCATCCCGAGACTATAGACTTTGCCTTCGGTGACCAGTTCTGCGGCCAGTTTCACGCGCTCGTCCGTCATCAGGTTCGCGGCGCCAAGTTCGTCGTCCGCGCCCCATCGTCCTTCGGCCCAATCCGGCGCGCTGCTGTCTTGCGCCGAAGCAACCCCCAGCGATGCTACCAGCATCAATCCAGCAGCACCAACGCCAAAGGACGTCTTCCAACGGCGATCAGCGCGAATTCCAGATGTGTGTTTTTGCATAGTCATAGCCTCCTCCCAGAGCTAGTCATGAGCAGCAGCCTAGGGGCAGAGCTGGAACTGCCGCCAATACGTTGGGACAATTCCGGTCATAGGTATACACTATGGCCCATGGAAAAGGTGTTTCGGCGGGCGATTGAAGCTTTAGCTTCAGGGCAGGACACGCCACTGGCCTTTTGGGAGGAGACCATAATGAAGATCGAAGCTGCTGTGCTTTTGCACGGAGGTGTCGAAGGGAATTTCGAGACATCCAATGCGTTGACGGTGCGCGAAGTTGATCTGGCGCCCCCCGGCCCGGGCGAGGTGCTGATCCGCATTGCTGCGGCCGGCGTGTGCCATTCCGATCTGTCGGTGATCAACGGGACCCGCCCGCGCCCGGTGCCAATGGTGCTGGGTCACGAAGCGTCCGGCTTTGTCGAAGAGGTTGGCGCGGGCGTTGATGACCTTGCCCCCGGCGACCACGTGGTTTGCATTTTCGCCCCGGGCTGCGGCCATTGCCTGCCGTGCGCCGAAGGGCGTCCCGCGCTTTGCACCCGTGCTGCCAAACATCACAGTGTCGGCGAATTGATGACCGGGCACCGCCGCCTGTCGATGGATGGGGCACCGGTGCATCACCATGTCGGCGTCTCGGCCTTTGCCAGTCATGCTGTTCTGGCCCGTCAATCTTTGGTGAAGGTCGAGGCCGATATTCCACCGCACATCTCGGCGCTGTTCTCTTGCGCCATGCTGACCGGGGCTGGCGCCGTCTTTAATACCGCTCGCGTCGCGCCGGGGTCCAAGGTTGCGGTGATCGGTCTTGGCGGCGTTGGTCTGTCGGCGATCTTGGGCGCTGTCGCTGCAGGCGCCGGTGAAATCATCGCCATCGACCCCTTTGAGGCCAAGATGCAAACCGCCCTCGACATGGGGGCCACCCGCACGATTAAAGCCGATGCGCATACCGTCGAGGCGGTGCGCGATGCCACCGGCGGCGGTGTCGATGTGGCGATTGAACTGGCCGGGTCCACCCTAGCGCTAGAAACCGCTTGGAGATGCACCTGTCGCGGCGGCACGACCGTCACCGCCGGCCTGCCGCACCCGGACGCCCGCATGTCGCTGAACGCCCTGCAACTTGTTGCCGAAGAGCGCACTTTGAAGGGCAGTTACATTGGCTCCTGCGTCCCAACCCGCGATCTGCCACGGATGTTCGCGCTTTATGCGCAAGGAAAGCTGCCGGTCGAGAAGATGTTGACCCACCGCTTGAAACTGGCCGATATCAACCGCGCCATGGACCAACTCGATCGCGGGACCGCGATCCGGCAGGTGATCGAATTTGACTAGCGCCCCCCGCTTTCAAGAGGTCCAAAGATGATCGATATCCGCCAGTTGCGCTATTTCCTCGCCATCGCGGACGCGCCGTCGATTTCCGCTGCGGCGCATATCATCGGTGTCGCCCAGCCCTCGCTGTCGCAGCATGTTCAGCGGATGGAAGAAGAACTGGGCGTCAAATTGATGGACCGCTCACCCCGTGGCACCCTGCTGACGCAGGAAGGCCACGTCTTGGTCGAACACGCGCGGCGGATCTGTGACAGCCTCGACCGCTGTGTGTCGGATATGCGCGAATTGGGCAGTGTCGTGCAGGGCCGTGTCAGCTTTGGCATGCCGCCGTCCTGTTCGATGGTGATGTCGGTCCCCATGGCAGAAACTGTCCGGCTGGAATTTCCGGACGTCCGCCTGCGCGCCATTGAAGCCATGAGCGGCTATCTCAAGACTTGGATTGAAGATGGCACTGTCGACATCGGGTTTCTCTATGACCTGACCGATGCCGGGCATCTTAGGGCGACGCATGTGATGGACGAAGAGCTGTATTTCTATTCGGCGCCGGATGCGTGGCCGCTGGACACCCCGCCGGGAACACCGGTGCCCCTGGCGGATTTGCAAGCCCTCGACATGATCCTGCCGTCGAACGGGCTGCGCGCCACGATCGAGCAGTTTTGCAGCGCGCACGGGGTTCAGCTGAACGTCGTGGTTGAAATGGATGCGATGACCCAGATTAAGGAACTGGTCGCGCGCGGCTCGGGCTATACGATCTTCGCGCCGGTTGCCGCGCAGGATTATGTCAGCCGGGGCGAGCTATTGCGCGCTCGCATCATCGCTCCGACGATGATGCGTCCGGTGTATCTTGTCACCAACCCGGCGCGGGTGATGAACCGCGCCTGCCGCGCCGTTGAACAGGTCACCCTCGATGTCGCGCGCGAACTGGTGCAACGCGGCATCTGGGAGGCCAGTCTGGTGTGAGGGCCGGGCGTCAGCCGCGGATCAGCGCGCCGATTTCCCGGGCCGAGACCGCGCTTGGCGCGTCGGCAATTTTGGCCATCAATGCCACCAACGGATTGGCCCGCGCCCCCAGAACCGTGTCCGCCTTCGCCGTCACCCGCGTCATAAGCTCGGACGGCGCGGCGGGGGCGTTCAGGTCATGGTGAAAGGCAAGGTCGGTCCCATTGCGCAAGCGCACCGTGCCGACCACCTGCTGGTCGGTCAGCGACGCGTCCCCGATCACCTCGACACGGGCCGCAAGGGCGGTGAGGGCCGGGTCTTGGGCCAAAGCGTCCGTATAAAGCCCCTCGTCACCGGTTTCCAACCCCGCCAACACCATCCCGGCCAGCCACGCATAACTGAACTTTACCTCTAGCCCAGTGCGCGGCGCCTTTAGGTCGCAAACCCGCAGCCAGCGCGGATTGGTGCGCACCTGAACGCTGTCGACCAGTGTAGGGTCCACATCAGCCGCGATCCCGCGCAAGCCCTCGATCATCGCATGCAACCCGTGACAGCAGGCATGGAACTTGTACAGATTGTCCATAAAGCGCATGCGGGGCGACGCAACCGGCCAGTCATTTGGCTGATCGACATGGGTGTCGACAAAGCCCTGAGGGCCAAAAACGCCGTCTTCTGCCGCACTTAGGCCCAGTTGCGCCAGCAAGGCGGCCTCGACGCCGTTGGACGCCGCGATGCCCGCGTTCAGCGGCTTTCCCATGGTGCCGAACTGACTTTTCAATCCAGAGGCGCGGGTGGCACAGAGGCTTAGGGCCACCTGCATCTCGTCACGGCTGAGCCCCAGAATGCGCCCTGCCGCCACGGTGGCCCCAAAGGCGCCAGCGGTGGCGGTTTGGTGAAATCCCCGGTTATAATGCGCCGTTCCCAGCATCATCCCGATATGGACGGCGCATTCGGCCCCCATAAGAAACCCCGACAGCAACGCGTCTGCCGACTGGTCCGAGGCCTCAGCGACCGCAAGGGCGGCGGGATAAATCCCAACCGACAAATGCCCCACATGGGCGAAATGGGTGTCGTCATAATCCAACGCATGCGAGATGGTGCCGTTGACCATCGCCGCCATCCGTGCCGCCGCAGTGCCGCCGCCAAACATCGACGCGCCGGGTCCTGTGGTCGTCTCGGCGGCTGCGAAGCGGCGCATCTTCTGCGCCACCGGCTCGCTTGCGCCGGCCATCCCGCATGCAAGCCAGTCCAGCAGCGACACCCGCGCAAGATCCAACGCCTCGGGCGGGCAGGCCTCAGTGGGCTGTGTGGCCAGTGACTTTAAAGGCCCAAGCGCCGTGGTCTGTTTTGCGTTTGGCGTCATCGCGTTTCCTTTTAACATGGCACCCATTTTCCGATACCATTGCGGCCATCGCTGCGCCGGGCCAATACCGCTTGCCTGTGGCAGCTATCGAGAAATGCTATCGCCGGTTTCCGACGCATGTTGTCCCATGTCGCGGCCATAAGATCCGGCACCTCCGCAATGCGGCGCGCGCAGCGCCCAGAAGCAACCGGACCACTCTTTTGGGCAGCGGCAGCATGCAGGGTTCCTGTTGCACGTATCGGTCGCATGGACCATGGTCACGCGCACATGCATTCGCATGACGTCGCCCTGTTCCGTCAACCCTTGAGAAATCCATGTCCGAACAATTTTATCGCATGAAGCGCCTGCCCCCTTACGTCATCGCCGAAACCAACGCCATGCGGGCGGCGGCACGCGCGGCCGGAGAGGATGTGATCGACCTCGGCATGGGCAACCCGGATCTGCCGCCCGCCGATCACGTGATCGAAAAACTGATCGAAGTGGCGCGTAAGCCCTCGGCCCATGGCTATTCGCAATCCAAGGGCATCCCCGGTCTGCGCCGGGCACAGGCGGATTACTACAAGCGCCGCTTCGGCGTTGAACTGGACCCGGACCGCGAAGTGGTGGTCACACTGGGCTCCAAAGAAGGGCTGGCCAGCCTTGCCACCGCAATCACCGAACCCGGCGATGTGGTATTGGCACCGAACCCGTCCTACCCGATTCACACCTTTGGGTTTATCATCGCCGGCGCCGCAATCCGCAGTGTGCCGACCACCCCGGATGAGGCCTATTTCGACAGCCTGCGCCGGGCGATGGCCTTTACCGTGCCGCGCCCGAAAATTCTGGTGATGAACTATCCGTCCAACCCAACGGCGGAAACCGTCGACAAGGCGTTCTACGAGCGCGTTGTGGAATTCGCCAAGGCCGAGGGCCTGTGGATCATCAGTGATCTGGCCTATTCCGAACTGTATTATGACGGAAAGCCGACGGTCTCGATCCTAGAAGTCGAGGGTGCGAAGGACGTCGCGATTGAGTTCACCTCGCTCAGCAAAACCTACAGCATGGCGGGCTGGCGGATTGGGTTTGCCGTTGGCAACCCGACGCTGATCGCGGCGATGACGCGGGTGAAATCCTATCTGGATTACGGTGCCTTCACCCCGATTCAAGCCGCAGCCTGTGCCGCGTTAAATGGGCCGCAAGACATCGTCGAGGCCAACCGCAAGGTGTATCACCGGCGCCGCGATGTGTTGATTGAAAGCTTCGGACGGGCCGGTTGGACCATCCCGTCGCCGCCCGCATCGATGTTTGCTTGGGCACCGATCCCACCTGCGCTGGCGCATCTGGGCAGTCTGGAGTTTTCCAAGCAGCTTTTGACCCAAGCCAAGGTCGCCGTGGCCGCAGGGGTGGGCTATGGCGAAAACGGCGAAGGGTTTGTCCGCATCGCCATGGTCGAGAACGAACACCGGATCCGGCAAGCCGCGCGCGGTGTGAAACGCTATCTGCAATCAATGGGGATTAACGGCGGCTCCTGACCCGCAGATCAGGGGCGCCGGGGGGCCGGGGGGCTGCGCGCGGCGCACCCTCCGGACCGAGTTTTTACAAGCTTAGGCCTTAACGAAGCTGGCCGGGGTCAGGATCGTGTTCACCTGTTTGACGAGGTATCCCGCCTCGGCGCTTTTTCCCAGATAGGCCTGCCACTCAGGATCGGCCGCCATCGCGGCGCGCTTGGCCGCGCGGTCGGCAGCATCCTCGTACACCCAGATATGAACGTAGGAATTGACGTCGCCGGTTTCGACCGCGCCGTAGACGGCAGGCTGACCCAGATGCCGGCTTTGCGGCACCCAACCGTGATCTTCATAAAGCTTCATGTGCTTTTTGATGGTGCCGGGGCGGCAGGTATAGGTGCGGTGGTCATAGATCATGGGGGGTCTCCGGTTGGGTCGAGGTAAACAAGGTCTGTAGGCACTTAAACAGTGCATGCAGGGTATAGCCGGTCATCACTGCCCCGAAAATCGGGATGGCGATATAGAAGGCGGCGGTGGGAAAGCCGAGGATGGGTGTCACCGCGCGGCTGCGGTCGGTCAAATCCCAGCCATACCACGTCATAGCAAAGAAGAATGCCAGTGACAGCAGCGACAGGATCGCGCCAAGGATGGCCGCAGAGCGTTGGGTGCCCATGCGCAGTTCCAGCCAATCCACCCGGAAGTGATCGTTCTCACGCCACAGTGCAGCAGCGCCCGAAAAGACCATCCAAGCGAACAGGCCTTGCACGACCTCGTCCAGCCACGCGAACCCCGCCAATTGAAACCCGCGCGCCACCACGTTTGCCAGCAGCAGCAGGAACAATGCCACAAGGCAGAGGGTCGCAATCCCTCTGAGGGCCTGCCCGATCAGGCGATCCAGCGCGCTCATTCGCCCATCACCAAGGTTGGCAGCCATGTCGAGATCGCCGGAAAGATGATCACTGCCAGCAGCACCAGAACCAGTCCCAGCAGGTAAGGCATCAACGCCCGGGACAAGCGGCCCACCGTCATGTTCGCGATGGATGAGACCGCGAACAACACCATGCCCACCGGCGGCGTCAGCAGACCCACCATGGAACACATGATCATGATCACCCCGAACTGGATCGGATCGACGCCGATCTGGGTGATCACCGGCAAGAACAACGGCACGGTCAGGACGATGACGGCGATGCCTTCAAGGAACATGCCCAGCACCAGTAGAATGGCGACGATGATCGCCATGATGATGGCCGGATTGTCCGACAGCCCCATCAATTGCGCCACAAGCTGGTTCGGGATGCGTTGCTGGATCAGCAGCCATCCGAAGAAGCCCGCAGCGGCGATGACGAACATCACGCGAATGGTGTGTTCCAGCGTATCCCAGATGATCTTGGGCAGATCGCGCGGCTTGATCTCACGATAGACCAGCATCGACAGCACCAGCGCATAGGCACTGGCCAACACGCCCGCTTCGGTCGGCGTGACGATGCCGCCAAAAATGCCCGCGATGATAATGACCGGGGTCATCAGCGACAAAGCGCTGTCCATAAAGCTGCGCCCGATCTCGGGCCAGTCGATGTGATCGCGTCGGGGCATCTTGTGCCGCAGCGCCATGATATAGACCGCACCCATCAAGGCCAGCGCCATCAAAAGACCGGGCAACACCCCGGCCAAGAACAGCTTGGCCACGGACACGCCGGTAATGGAGGAATACAGCACGAACGGAATTGAGGGCGGGAATACCGGACCGATTGTGGACGATGCCGCCGTGATCGCAGCCGAAAAATCGGGATCGTAATCCCGTTCGGCCATTGCCTTCAGTTCGACCTGACCCAAGCCGGCCGCATCGGCCACTGCCGCGCCGGACATACCGGAAAAGAACAGCGAGGCCAGAACGTTAACCTGACCCAACCCGCCGCGAATATGGCCGACGCAGGCATCGGCAAAGCGGAATATTCGGTGGGTAATGCCACCGGTATTCATCAGGTTTCCGGCCAGAATAAAGAATGGGATCGCCAACAGCGTGAATCCGGTCGTCGCCGAGAACATCCGCTGTGGCAGCATCGCAAGGATGCGGAAATCACCTTGAAACGCGTAGAAGCCGACAGCCGTCAGGCCGAGGGCCACCGCGATAGGCAGACCGATGGCGATAAACAGCACCAAAACGGCCAGAATGAGAAAAGTTGTCATCTGACTGCGTGGATCCGGACCGCCCCAATCGTTTGGAGCGATCCAGACCCGCGTCCCTTATTCGAGGAAGGACAGGAATTTATCCATATTTTCTTGGCCGGAATAGTCTGCCACCCGCTGCCGCGCCGGTCCCATCATCGCCACGAAAGGCGCAAGATCGGGCTCGGTCACAACCATGCCAGCCGCAGCAAGAGCCGCAATTTCTTCTTGCTCTTGTGCCATGACAGCCGCGCGCATCATCTGGGCCGACGCTTGGCTTTCCTCGCGCAGAATGGTCTGCTGTTCGTCGGTCAGACCGTCCCAGACATCCTTGTTGATGACATGCACCATCGAGTTATAAACGTGGCGCGTAAGGGCCAAGTTTTCCTGAAACTCGTTCAGTTTGAAGTGATAGATCACCCCGATCGGGTTTTCCTGGCCATCGACAACGCCCTGATTCAGCGCGTTCGGCAGTTCGGTGAACGCGATCTGTGTGGTCGACGCTCCCAGCCCTTCCATTGCCGCAACAATCTGCAACTCAGGCGGCGTGCGCAGTTTCAGACCGTTGACGTCTTCGGGCGTCAAAATCGGGCGGACATTGTTGGTGATGTTGCGAAAGCCATATTCCCAGTTGGACAGCATGACCAAGCCTTGCTCTTCCAGTTTGGGCGCGGCCCAGTCCTGAAACGGTCCGTCCAGAACCTGATGCGCCTGCTCGTAGCTGTCGAAGGCGAAGGGGGTCATAACGGTGCCAAAGGCTTTTTCGTATTTGTCCAGACCGCCTTGGGTCGGCAAGTTCATATCGAGCGCGCCCAGAACCGTCTGCTCCAGTTGCTCTGGCGGCGAGCCAAGCTGGTTGGCCGGGAACAGCTCAACCACGATGTCGCCATTGGTCCGCTCGGCGACGTTTTCGGCAAATTGCACGGCGGCAAGATGGCCCGGATGGGTTTCAGCCGCGAAATGGCCAAACTTCAGCGTCACGTCCTGCGCGTAGGCCGTCCCCGCGAAGGCAAATACGGCAGCGCCGCATAGAAGGTGGTGCAGTCTCATGATCGTTCCTCCCTGATCAGTCGATAGTGATGTGGCGTATCTGCGAACCTAGGGGCGCGCCTCCTCCAGCGTGGCCTCCACACCGGTCAGTTCTTCATAGGCCTTGATGATCGCCGTGCAGCTTTCGTCGCCATGCCCCATGATCGATGCCAGCGCATAGGTCTGGTTGATCGACTGCGCCATGAACCCCGGCAACCCGGCGCGCTCCAACCATTCGGCGTAATAGCGCACGTCTTTTTGCGCGTTGGACAGTGACATATGCGGGGTGAAATCCCGGCGCAGGGTCATCTCACCATAGAGGTCCATCATCCCGGACTTGCCGCCCGCCGCCGAAATGATGCCGATGACCTTGGACATATCCAGCCCCTCATGGGCGGCCAACGCGAAGCCTTCGCACCATGCCGCAACATTCGCGAAGGCGATGTAGTTGTGAATCAGCTTCAGGCGGATCGCATGGCCCGCAGGACCGACGTGGAACACGTTTTCGGCATAGGCGTCGAACACTGGGCGCAAGCGTTCGAGCAAAGCCTCTTCGCCGCCGAACAAGACATTGACCTCGCCCCGGTCGGCATGGGCTGGTGTGCGGGTCATCGGCGCTTCGGCATAGGCGATCCCGCGTGCCGCGCAGGCGTCCCGCATCAGATCGACATGGTCAGTCGAGACCGTGGTGTGATCCAAAAAGACTGCATCATCCGGCAGCGCCGCCAATGCGCCCCCTGCCCCCAGCGACAACGCCTGAACTGCTTCGGCCGTGGTCACGCAAACGACAAAAACATCCGATTGCGCCGCGATCTCGGACGGCGTTCCGCCCTGACGTGCGCCCAAGGACACCGCATCGGCAACCTTGGCCGAATCCAAGTCGGTGACGACGACATCGAAGCCTTTCGCGCACAGGTTCTTGACCAGACCGCGCCCCATTCCGCCAAGACCGACAAAGCCAATTCGTAGTGCAGACATCATGTACTCCTCCCGTTGATCGTCATAAATCATATGGCTGATTGTAAGACAACTGTTTTTCGTTTATTCCCGATGCAGGAACTGGTGCAGTCGGCCTCCGCGGCGTAACCTGCACCAAAGGAGACTAGTGAAATGACGGGAAACTCGGACCTGTTCGACAAGATCGACCGGCCACGCCGGCTACCTGATGAAGTCGCAACCGCGATCATCAGCGCGATCGAAGGTGGGCAGTTGCAACCCGGCGACCGCTTGCCAACGGAACATGCGTTGTCAGAACGGTTCGGTGTCGCCCGGACCGTCATCCGCGAGGCCATTTCCTTGCTGAAATACGACGGCGTGGTCGATTCTCGCCGCGGCGTCGGCGCCTTCATCACCCCAAACGGCACCCGATCAGCCTTTCGGATCAGCCCAGGTTGCTTTGAAAAACGCAAGAAGATCATCCAGTTGCTTCAGCTTAGAACCGGAGTGCAGGCCGGGGCATCGGCCCTTGCAGCCGAAGTGCGCACCCCCGAACAAATGGATGAGATCGACGGGCTGTTCGCGCGGATGCAAGCCGCCGACGCCGAGGGCCCCGAGGTTGCACTGGAAGGCCGGGTCGATGCTGAATTGGCCTTTTACCGCCGCATCGCCGAAGCCTCTGCCAACGAATATTACGTCGACGTCATTGGCATGATCGAGGCCAATATCCAGAACAACCTGCGGTCGGCCTTTCTGAAGAATGCCGCCATGTCAGAGTTCGGCAAGGACATTCTCGACGAGCATCAGGCGGTACGCGACGCCCTGCGCCGCCAAGATCCCGAAGCTGCGCGCCTTGCCACACGCCACCGATTCGAATGCGCCGCGCAACGCCTTGCGGCCCGCGAAGATTTCTTATGAGGACCAGATGACCCATCATTCCATCGCCGATCCGGCCACGTCGACCCCCTCTGCCGCAGCGTCCCGCCATGGGGGGAAAATCCTGATTGATGCGCTGAAGGCGCAAGGGGTCGAGCGGGTATTCTGCGTCCCGGGCGAAAGCTATCTGGCCGCGCTGGATGGGCTTTACGATTCCGATATCGAGACGGTCGTCACCCGGAATGAGGGCGGCGCGGCGATGATGGCCGAAGCCGATGGCAAGCTGACCGGACGCCCCGGCATTGCCTTTGTGACCCGCGGCCCCGGCGCCACCAACGCCTCAGGCGGTGTGCATGTGGCGTTTCAGGACAGCACGCCGATGATCTTGTTCATTGGACAGGTGGCCAGTGATCAGCGCGACCGCGAAGCCTTTCAAGAGGTCGATTACCGCGCCATGTTCGGCCCCTTGGCGAAATGGGTCGGAGAAATTGATCGTCTGGACCGGCTGCCCGAATATGTCAGCCATGCTTTCCACATTGCCCAATCCGGTCGGCCCGGACCAGTGGTTCTGGCACTGCCCGAAGACATGCTGTCCTCGCACAGCGACGCGGCCGTGGTCCCAGCGGCGAACCTGCCGTCAGGACAAGCCCCGGACAGCGATGTGACCGCGGTGCTGGACCGGTTGGCTGCCGCCGAACGACCCTTGGTGATCGTGGGCGGATCGGGCTGGTCGACCGAAGCCGCGACGGCGCTTGGCGATTTCGCCACGGCCGCAAACCTTCCCGTCGGCGCATCGTTCCGGTGTCAGGATTTTCTCGACAACCGTCATGCCTGTTACGTTGGCGACATTGGCATTGGCATCAACCCGGCGCTGGCCGAACGGGTGCGCAATGCGGATGTCATCCTCGCCCTTGGCACCCGCCTTGGTGAAATGACCACCAGCGGCTATACCCTGCTGACCCCGCCGGTTTCCAAGCAATCGCTGATCCATGTCTACCCCGACCCCTCTGAGCTTGGCCGGGTCTACCGGCCCGATCTGGCGGTGGTGGCCCAGCCGGGTGCCTTCATTCAGCAATTGGCAAGCCGGGTTAGCCCGTCGACGAACACGGCACGTGCAACGGCGCTAACCGACGCACGTGCCGCGTATCAGGCCTGGCAAGTGCCGCAAGACACGCCCGGCGATCTGCGCATGGAGCGGGTGATCACCCATCTGAATGACGTCTTGCCTGACGATGCCATCCTGACAAATGGCGCGGGCAATTACTCGGCGTGGCTGCACCGTTATTACCGCTATCGCGGCTGGCGCACCCAACTGGCCCCGACCAGCGGCAGCATGGGCTATGGCCTGCCCGCTGCCATCGCTGCCAAGCTGCGCTTTCCCGAACGTGACAGCATCTGTCTTGCCGGGGATGGCTGCTTTCAGATGGTATCACAGGAATTCGGCGTGGCCTGCGAATATGGCGCCAACATCATTGTGCTGATCTCGAATAACGGCATGTATGGCACGATCCGGATGCATCAACAGCGGCACTATCCCGGGCGGCCCTCTGCAACCCGAATGGTCAACCCGGATTTCGCCGCCCTTGCCCAAGCCTATGGCGCGTTCGGGGCCACGGTCACCCGGGACGAAGATTTCGCCGACGCTTTTGCCGAGGCCCGTGCCGCAGGCCGCCCCGCGATCTTGGAACTTCAGGTGTCCCCAGATGCCTTGTCACCGAAGATGACGCTGGAAGGCTATCAAGCGCCGCAGCCGAAGTAGGTCAGGGGCGCACGATCCAGCAAAAAGTATGCGTTCCGAGCCACGCTTGGGACGCGACCGACCCTTCAGGCGCGACCCACGATGGCAGAGGCCCATGCCTTCAACGGCCAGTTCGGCGCTTTATTCGGCGCGTGTGACCACCACCGTGGATGAAATGACCGCCCCATTGGCCGCCCATTCACTATGGTCATTCGCGTTCAACGTTACAGTCACGGTATTCTCGCCCGGTTTCAGAAAATGGGACGGCAAATGTGACCACTCAGAATAGACCCGCGCGATTTTCACCCCGTTGACGTAGATATGCGCATGGCCTTGATTGTCCTGCGCCGCACGATTGATGGCGGCGGGGGTAAAGTCAAAGTTCCGGGGCAGGATCTGGACGTTATATCCGACCATCGCATCGGGAAACATCAGATGGGTCACGCTAGGAACCGGCGCCTCTGCTGAGACCGGTCGCAAAGGATGCTGATGCATCGGGGACATTTCGGACATCGCCATCGTCCCATCCAATGACCCTGCCTCCATTGCAGGCATCACCGCTGCGCCCATCGGGGTGAAGGCGTAAAGACCAACAGTCAGCACCACGCCCACAGCTCCGCCAATCACGATATAGGTAATTTTCTCCATTCGCGCAGCCTCTACTGCGGCGGTCCGGGCATTGCCGCCCGAAGATCATCCGCATTGATCCCGAGGGTCATGGCGGCGGCGTCGAAATCCGGCGGCATGGAATCGCCCAGTGCCTGCCGCAAATCGTCCGTGCTGACGCCCAGCGTCTCTGCGATGGCGGCAAAATCTGGTCCCATCCCGCCTTGGGGTCCGAAATTTTCGATCTCACCGTGATAGCAGTCGATCATATAGGGCGCTTCGTCGGCGGTCAGGTGGTAATGGTAAATCCCGCCCGGGAACTCTGGCGTGACGCCGAAATGGCCGCTGCACGCGTCCAAATCCGCATTCGTGACGATCGCCCCGCCCTGCCCATGATTGCCGTAGACCGGAAAGCCATCCTCCAGAACGCCGATCATGACAGAATGGGCTGCGTCGCTGTCCAACCCGTCGGTGATGCAAACCGGAACGCCATGGTAATGATAGTTGGTGCCATCGGCCAAAGTATGTCCGTTGCACTGATCCAGAAACGGGACGTGATCATGGATTACCTGATCATCCAGTGCGACGACCGAACGTTCCATATTCTCGTAATCGTTGAAAATCTGGGCGCCGCTCAGCGCGACCCCAATGCGGCCCAGCGATGTATTGGTTACGTCGTCCACATAGATCGGGCGCGTCGTAATGGTCGTATCGACATCAGACTGCTTAAAAAACTCTGCCGAATTGACCACGGTGAACGCACTGGACGGTTTGCCCGCGAACGGCTGCTCATTCGGATTGTTGGGCACAAGATATTGGGCCGCGAACCCGTGCGTCGGCACGCCATCCGATTGAAAGCGGAACGTGTTTGCGGCCTCATCAACCGTGATGGTTACGTTATCGCTCCAGTCAGCGGCGGCCACGGCCGATGCGGTATCGACACTGCCCCCGCTGGCAGCGGCCGTATCCTGCGCATTGGCGGACAGCCGGTCAATGAATGCCGGGGCCGTCAACGCAAGAGCCGCGATCACGACTGAAGCCGCGGCTGTGCCGTATAAACGTGTCTGTGTCATGAGGTGCCTCGTTCGGGTGAGCCGTCAGGGTTCCAGTTGTCGCCATAAGGTTTGTCCGATGCCGGGCCCGAGGTGACCGGGTCGCGGCCCGGAGCGTATCCGCCCAGTCCGTCGCGCAAGGATCGGGTCAAGGCGGCAAGGGTTCGGGCATTTTCAGCCCCGATTGTGTCGTCGATCAGCAGATCAACATCGCGCCATACGGCGTGGATTTCGGACAGCAAGCCCCGGCCATGCGCACTCAGGCGAAGGACATTGCTGCGCGCTTCGGAAGGATGGACTTCGCGTGAGATCAGCCCTGCCTCGATCAAGCGTGCAGTCATCGTACTCATACTTGCGGGCGTGATGTCAAAGGCACGCGCTAGATCCGCCTGCGATGCACTGCCCATGCGGTCCAAGGCATCCAGTATCCGCGCCTGTCGCGGCCGCATGCCAATCGCAGACAGGCTTTGCCGCAGCCGGTCTTCGATCAGGTCGGCCGCGTGCAGCAGAAGATGCATCTGAGATGTGTAGGTGTCCATACTAACAGTTAGTATGCTAACCAATGAGGCAAAGTCAAGCCTCGACGCGGTTGTCGAGCGGTACCGGTGGGCTGCGACCCTCCGAAAACGTGAACCTACGGCTTTGCCGCGCCGCGTCGGGCGTCTGTCACACCGGATCGCGGGGGCCGCCTGCATGGAATGTTCGGCGGCGGAAGGCCGGAATGGATGACTACTGGGTTTAGCCTTTGAAGTCCCGTGCCCCGGCTGGGATGTTCGGGTACTTTTTCACGCTCTCATCGAAGGCACCGATGACATGGAGCATCGGATCAAACAGCCAAGCCATGGTCAGTGTCGTGGTCCACAGGTTGAAATCTTCATGCGGATCGCTGGACAGATCGAAGAACAGCGGCAGCTGCGGCTCGATATAAGCCTGATCGATGGCGTCCAGAGCCGGGCCAGCGGTCATGCGCTTGATCATCTTGTAGTAGCGCCATTTGACCGACATCAGCTCGCCATCGGTACCGAAGAACATATAGTCCTCGCGGCCAGTGGTCTTGCTTTTGCCCAACAGGAAGTCCGCCGCATCCTTGCCGTCGATCGGCCGGTCGGTGGGGACCAGTTTCGACTCGCCAACCAGAGATGCGAGTGTTGGCATCCAATCCACGGCTGCGAACATTTCTTCCGTTACCTGACCTTCGGCAAACTTGCCGGGCCACCGCACGATGGCGGGCACGCGCATGCTGCCTTCAAACGGGGTGTAGAAGAAATCGCCGCGGAACGGACCGTTTGAGCCGCCATTCGCGCCGGCGCCGCCGGAAAGGCCGCCGGTGGCGTTGTCGCTGCTGAAGACCACGATGGTATTGTCTTCAATGCCAGCGTCCTTGATGCCATCCAGCACCTGACCAACCCGGTAGTCCATCTCGGCGATACAGTCGGCATACATCCCACCGCGCTCGGGCGAGGTGCCGACAAAGGCCGGGTTACACTGGATCGGCGGGTGCATTTCCGAGTAGCCCAGATAGACGAAGAACGGCTTTTCGGCCTCTGCCTGTTCTTTGATGAACGCGACTGTCTTCGGAATGAGGTAATCGGCGTCGATGACCGGGCGGATTTTCATGTCCAGATCCATCGCGGGCTTGGACGGCTCACCCTTCTTACCTTCCAACACATGCGGCGGAACGTTCAAAAGCTCGGTCTTCTTTTCCTCGGCGAGGATTTCTTTCGCCAGAAGATTGTACATCGGATAGCTGGTGAAGCCGGACTGGTCCCAGCTGTTTGGGATGCCCCACCATTCGTCAAAGCCCTGATCGTTGGGCAGGCGGCCTTGCTCATTGCCCAAGTGCCACTTGCCGTAAAGCGCGGTGGCGTAACCGGCATCGGACAGCAACTCGGCAATGGTGTATTCCCATGGCACCATTCCCGACGCGCCTCCGGGGGGCGGCAACACCGAATAGGTCCCCGAACGTACCGGATGGCGGCCCGTCATGATGGCCGAGCGCGATGGCGTGCACTGCACTTCGACATTATAGTTCGTAAAGCGGATGCCTTCGCTGGCCAATTCGTCGATCCGCGGCGTTGCCGTGGTTCCGCCGTAAACGCCGAAATCCCCATAGCCGACATTGTCGACAAGGATGAACACGATATTGGGTTTCGCATCCTGCGCCGACGCTGGCAGGGCAACGCCCATCGCTGCCCCGAGCAGGGCGCAGCCCAACGTGTGGTGTATCGCGCGTGGTTTCATCAGTCTTCCTTGTTCATGTTAGTGCGGAATAGGTGCCTGTCGTCCGGCTTGCGGGCGACAGGCGTCGATCTGGTATATGGCACGGATTCTGGCTTTTGGGCGCAACGCAAGCGCAGGTCAACCAATTGCCTAGACGGCCATTTTTCCGGAATTGGGGATATTTTCGCGGCAGCGGGGGTCGGGCGTGCCACAATCCGATGGCGCAAAACGACAGACGAAGCTGCGCCGTGCAGGAAAGGCAGGAACGCAGCGGCACGCATGGAGCCGGGGAAACTTCGGGTCGTCATCTGCCAGTCCCATTGGGGCGAAAATGCTGCGATCTTTGCAGTATGCCCCACTCACGATGCGCCTGCTTGGGTGAATTTACCTCAATCAGACAAGTATCGGCCGCGCGCGGGACACGTTTTGTAGGCCTGCTATCACCAATCCGGTCCGGCCCCCTTTGCTTTGCGCGCCAAAATCGTGAATAGAGCTGACATTGTCGGCCACGACGAACGCTACCCCGGAGAAACGCCATCAAATCCTTCCCCTTGATCCGCGCGGGTTCACTTGCGCCCTTCGTCAAATGGTCACAAGAGAACGGGCGGCCGTTGGAAAACCGTGTGCGTGCGACCCAGCTTTCCTATGTCAGTTGGGATCACCCTGAACTTCCAATTCCTCTGGTCAGCGCGCTGGCCTTCCTTGCCGAAGTCGCAGCGCGGGAAGACTTGCCCGATCTTGGCTGCAAAGTCGTCACGCCAGACAGCGTCGCCGAACTCGGGGTGCTTGGCCGGGCCGCCATGGAGGGTCCTACCGTCCGCGCCGGACTGATGCGGGTCTGCAAAACCTACCCGACCTTTAGCACGCATGAGCGCATTGTGTTGCAGAAAACCCCGCGCGGCGGCCGTCTGCTGGTATCGTATGACATACCGGTCCAGCAGGACGCGTTGCACCTATCGCAACAATATACGGCGGCCTTGGTTCAGCTGTTTTGTCTTGGCGCAGGTGCGCACGACCCGGTGTTTGAACACCTCGAAATTCCGGCCCACCCCCGCTGCGGGATCGACCATTTACGGCCTTGGTTCGGTGATCGAATGACCGCGGCGCGCGGACGCGTTCTGGTCATGCACCTGTCGGACGCGGTGCTGGACCTGCGGGTTCAGCTTCCGGCCGGGATGTCGCCCAACACGCCCGAGGACATCCGCCAACCGCTAAGCGACGCGGGCGGCATGGAACCCATGATCCGTCATCTGATCGGAACCATGCTGTCCGAAGGGGTGCCCACGGCGCGCGATCTGGCGCTGGCCTCGGGATTGTCGCTGCGATCCTTGCAACGATCCTTGTCCATGGCCGGCACCAGTTTCAGCGCGATCCTTGATGCTGCCCGCCGCGATCTGGCCTTGGAGAGGGTCGCGACAGGTCACGGTTCGTTTGAGGAGCTTTCGGTTGAGCTTGGCTATGCCGATACGGCCTGCCTGTCCCGTGCCGTTCGCCGGTGGACGGGAAAAACCCCCGGACAATTGCGACAGGCGGCGCGCTTGGACAGGGGCGACTGACTTGGCGGCAAGGCCCAAGTGCCCCGGACGAAGTGCGCACTGAATGAAAAGCGGCCGATGCCATGACGTCGTTCCACTCAGTCCACCCTTTGGCGCATGGCTTGCGAAATCGCAATGAACGCCGCAATTTCCGGGACATGGCGACGGTCCTGACGAAAGATGACATTCTCCACGAACCCGACGCGGCCATGACCGAACGACACGTCGCGATAGACGATCCGGGGATCGGGCGGGCATTCGGAGCAGGCGAAAAACGACACCCCCATGTTGGCCGCCACCGCTTCGCGGACCACCTCGGCGCCTTCCACTTCGATGATACGGGCCGGGGTCACATTTCCTAAGGACAAGGCCCTTTCGATCAAGGCCCGGGTGCGCGAGCCTTTTTCGCGCATGATCAGTGTTTGGCCCTCGGCGGCGTCCATCGCAAACACGGGCCGCTTGGCCAATGGGCTCCTGGCGGGCAATGCCGCATGCAACTCCTCGCGCTGAATGGGCTGAACGGTCAGCGCACTTCCGATCAGCGGATCAACCGCTATGCCCACATCGGCGCGCATATCCAGCAGCGCCGGAACGACGCCCGCAACGCTGTCTTTACGAATCGTGACGTCCAGATCCGGGTGTGATGTCAACATTTCAGAGACGATCTGCACTGCCAGCAAGGGCGAGTCGCTGACAATGCGCAGGCGTCCGTCCCCGACACGCGGTCGTTTTTTTAACACCGTGTCGACCTCATCGGCGACGGCCATTAGCTTTTTTGTTACATGCAACAGTTCTGTCCCGGCCTCGGTCAGGACAAGGCCGCGGCCGGATTTTTCCACCAAACGGGTGCCGTGACGCTGTTCAAGTGCCTTGATATGTTGCGAGACCGTCGGCTGTGAGACCCCCAACAAGTCGGCAGCGCGGCTGACACTGCCCTCTTGTCCGACAACGGTGAAAGCCCGAATTTGTGCGTAATTCATAGATTTTTCCTATGTTTCACCCCCAGATAAACGATTTGTTCAAACTAATTGTGACTGGCACGTCGGTTTTCAGTGTTTGCGCCGCGCCTTGCGCTGGCCTGTCATTTTTGGGGATGCACATGCCTTTAGAACTTTCCGCTCACGCATTGGGCAAAGCCAGCGACTTCGGGATCGAGGGCATTGACGGGATCGACATTTCGGTGCTGGAATTTGACGCGTTGGCGTCTGATCAATCGGTCCAGCTTTTGCCCGACAGCGACGGCGCGATCCGCGAATGGGCCTTGGTCATGGATGTTTACATGACAGCGCCTGCCAGCGGCTATGCCGGGCTGATCCAAACCGGCACAGGCGACGCGGACCTGTTCTTGAAAACCTCGGGCGGCAGCGCCAGCATTGGCACCAACGGCGCGTATTTTGGCGAACTGCCTTATAATGACTGGGTGCGTCTTGCGATCAGCGTCAATATTGAGGGCGGCGAGACTGTGTTGCGGACCTATGCGAACGGCAGCTTGGTCGGAGAGCATCTATTGGGGGTCACAGACCGCTGGTCGGTGGACCCGGATTTGGGCTTGCGTCTGTTCACCGATAACAATGGCGAAACGGCATCCGGCTATTTGTCTTCGGCGTTCTTCACCGCAGGCGGGCTAAAGGCAGAGGACGTGGCCGACGCATTGGCCGCCGCCCCCATGCCGACGGCAGGGGGGATTTTTCCCGCAGACCCGACCGGAACGTCACTGGAAATCGGGTTCGAGAGCGAGACCATCAATATCCGCTATGGGGCCGGCAGCGCGGCCCTTGAAGGATCAGATTACCGGACCTCGGTCGCCATTGGCGACAGCGCGATCGGCAATGCCGCTGAATTTGGCGCGCCCCTCCCGGATGGAGATGTCCCGGTTCTGAAGTTCGCGGCCTTTGACGACGAAGAAGGCATCCATCTTGACCTGCCGATCGGATCGGAAGATCTGACAAATTTCACCATGGTCTGGGACATCAATACCGCCGCAGATGGTGGGTATCAGGCTTTGTTGCAGATCGGGGCCGACAACAGCTCGGATGCGGACCTGTTCATCAAGGGCAGCAGCGGTATTGGCATCAGCAGCACCTATTCCGGCACCGTTCCATCAAACGAGTGGGCCCGCATCGCGATCACGGTCAGTGATCAAGGCAACGGCACCTCGACGCTGGCCAAGTTTATCGATGGTGACCTAGTGGGCACGCAGTCAGTGCCCACCAGCCGGTTCACCTTGGATGCCGCCACCGGCTTTAAAATCCTGACTGACAATGATGGCGAAACCGCGCCGGGCTATTTGGCGCATTTCGGCCTGCAAACCCGCGCGTTGTCCGCGTCAGAAATCGCAGATCTGGGCACGGTCGATGCTGACGGGCCGTTCGCGCAAATCGCAGGCACCGCGCAGATCGGGTTCTCCGGCTACACCCCGACAGTTGAATTTGGCTTCGGCGGGGTCGAGGTGATCGACGCATCGACGGCAGCGCCCGACGCGGGCACACTGACGGGCATTCGCGACATGCTGGTCACCAGCAACGATGCGCCCTTCATCGTCGATCTGGCCAGTGTGTTCGGTGATGGCGCGCATGATTTCACGGTCACCAATTCCAATGGCGATGCGGTCGATGCGTCCATCGAAGACGGCGTTCTGACCTTGGCATTCAGTGCACTTGGCTTGTCGGATTTGGTCATCACCGCCACCAACGCCGCTGGAGACGCGGTTGAAGACAATGTCCGGGTCCGGGTTGCCGGCGAAGGTGCGTATACGATTGCCATCTTGCCCGACACCCAAGATTACACCTCGAACCCCGGGATCGAGCATACATTTGGCGGGATGACCCAATGGTTGGCCGACAATGCCGCCAGCAAGGGCATCAACTTTGTCGCCAATGTCGGCGATGTCAGCCAGTGGTCCTCGACCAGCCAGTTCGATACGGCCAGCGCGGCCTATGACATTCTGCGCCAAGCCGGTGTCAGCTTTTCGGTGGTGCAAGGCAATCACGACATCGTCAACAGCGCCGGTGACATCCGCAACACATCCAACTTCAACGATGCGTTCTCAATTTCTTATATGTCCCAAGATCCGTCCTTCGGCGGCGTCTATGATCAGGAACCCGACCGCTACGACAACAACTATCATTTGTGGACGGCAGCGGACGGCACCGAATGGATCGCGCTCAATCTGGAATTCGGCCCCCGGGATGATGTTCTGCGATGGGCCGACGAGGTTTTGACCGAATTCGGCGACCGCAAAGCCATGGTGATGACCCATAGCTACAACAACTTCAACGGCCGCCACGACCCGCTTGGCGGACCGCTGGAAGGCGAAGGCGCCGGGTATGACTACTGGCTCCGTGACGACCCCGAAGGCACGTGGGATGGCGAGGAAATCTGGCGCGAGGTGATCTCGTCGCACGCCAATGTTCTGTTCGCCTTTGGCGGTCACATCTTCGGCGACGGCGCAGAAACCGTGGTGTCCTATAACGACTACGGCCTGCCGGTGTACCAGTTCTTGCTGAACTATCAGAACGGCGTCGCCCTTGAGACGAATGAGGGCGGCAATGGCGGCAATGGCGCGGTGCGCTTGGTCACCATCGATCCTGAAAACGACGCGATTTATACCGAGACCTACTTCACCGAACTGGACGAATATCTGGTCGGATCGCGCGGCAGCAGTGAGCAAAGCCGTGATGGCCTGACGGGCGATTATGTCGGGCATCAGGAAGAATTCCATGACGCCAATCTCGGCGACCGCCAAGCGCTGGCCGAAGCAGATGCGGGTGCAGACACGGTCGTCCGCGCCGCGCCGGGGCAAGATGTGGCCACGGTTCACCTGTCGGCAGAAAAGACCACCAACCCGCAGGATGATATCGTCTCTTATACTTGGACCAATGAGGACGACGAGGTTATCGCCACTGGCGAGACCGCCGATGTCGATTTGGGCGCAGGGGTCCATGATCTGACCTTGACGGTCACGACCTCGGCCGGGGTTGTTCATTCAGACGACGTTCGGGTGATCGTCGAGACAGACAAAGTCTATCTGGTTGAAACCTTTAACGATGGCATCGCCGATGGCTGGGTCGAAGCCTCCACCGATGCGCAAGTTCAGAAAGTCGCCTTTGGCACCGATGCCAGCTATGGCTTGCCCGCCATTGGCAGCGGCGACACCCCGGTGATGAAACTGGGTGCGCTGAATGGCGACGAAGGTATTTTGGTCCAGCCCGATATGACCGGCGCCGTCGGCAGTTACACGCTGGCCTTCGATCTTTATCTGCCCTCGGGTCAGGGGGCTTGGACCGGGCTGTTGCAGACAAGCGTCACCAATTCCGACGATGGTGAATTTTTCCTGAGGGATAAGGGTGGCAGTGCCGGGATTGGCATTTCCGGCAACTATCAGGGCAACATTCCCTATGACACTTGGAACCGGATTGTTCTGACCGTCGATATCGACGCCGACGACAAACAGGTGGTGAACAAATATCTCAACGGCAGCCTGATCGGCACCCAGACCCTTCAGGCCAACGCCTCCGAAGGCACCCGCTGGACCCTTGACGCCGACACCGGGTTCCTGCTGTTCACCGATGAAAACAACGAAACCAACGACCTGTTCGTGTCGGCCTTTGCCTTCACGCCCGAGGCTTTGGATGCTGGAACAGTGGCCGCAATGGGCGGCGTCACGACGAGCGGACCCCTGTCCGGAACACAGGCTGCGGGCGCAATCCAGTTGTCCTTTGACGGGGCGGTAGACACAATAAGTCTGGGGTCTGGCGCGGTCAGCGAACTGGACTTGTCCGAAGACAGCAGCACCGGCGACTTCTTCGTCAAAGGCAGCGCGCGGGTGGAAGACGGCACGGTTGAAAACCCGCAGGGCGCGTTCTTTGACATGTCGAACAACGCCGACAATCTGGTCCTGAAGGCGGGCGAAGACTGGGACGATCTGACCCTCGAAGTCACCATGCGGTCGATGGATGACGATACTATGGGGGTCGTGTTCAACTACACCGACAGTACGACCCATTATCTGCTGACCTTTGACAACCAGACCAACACGAGGCAGTTGCTGCGGGTCGAAGGCGGTGACACAACGGTTCTGGCCTACGAGGCTGGTGGCTACACGTTCAACGATACGCAGGATCTGAAGGTCACCAATGTCGGCGGGCGGATCACGGCAACGCTGGATGGCGTCGCATTGTTTGGCGGCGCAGTGATCGACGCGGCCCCGCTGACCGGCGGAACCATCGGGCTGTATTCGTCCCAGCAGCACAGCTCGATCTTCGATGATGTGGTGGTGCGGGCCCCCGAACTGACCGCCGATGCCGGGCGCGATATGCTGGTCATTGACTGGGACGGCGACGGGCAGGAACAGGTGACGCTGAACGGCGCGGCCTCGATCTTGCCCATTGGCAGCGCGGAGGCCACGTGGACTGGCACCGGTACCACGGCCACGGGGCTTCTGGCTGCGGCCACTGTCACCTCTGGGCGCAACATGTTCACGCTGAACCTTGATGGCTCTGCGCAAGACACGCTGGCGGTCAACCTAGCCACCGGCGATCGCCTGATTGCAGCGGATCAATTCGAAGATGGCACCCATGACGGCTGGACCATCATCGACACCACCGAAATCGGTGGCCCGGCGAATTGGCAGGTGATCGACGGTGCCCTGACCGAAACCTCTGGCGCCTATAGCCGCGAGTTGACATGGAACGGTGCCAGTGCCGCCGATGTCTGGGACCGGGGCTGGTCGCCGCTGGGCGACGGCACCTATGCCTTGCACAAAGGCAGCTACGCCCTGTGGGAAGGCAACACCAACCTGACCGACTATGTCGTCACCGCCGACATCACCGCCCCGACAGGCGCGGTCGGTATGATGCTGAACTACGTCGATGAGAACAATTACTATAAGTTGGAAATTGATGCGCGGGTCGGCCTGTTCACCTTTGTCGAAGTCGTCGACAACTATGAATCCATGCTGTCGCGCGGGGCGATGACCTATACGCCCGGAGACACCTTTACCCTGCAATCAACCCTTGTGGACGGAAAGTTTTCGGCGACCATCGATGGCCATGACCTGATGGTCTATGACATCGACGCCCAGAAAATCGACAGTGGCGCCGCCGGTGTCTGGTCGTGGGGGGCCGCCGGTGCCAGCTTCGACAACATCTCAATTGTTGATCTCTCGACCGATTTCCAAACAGAGATTCACGGCAGCGCCGGCAATGACCAACTGGTCGGCACTGCTGGCGACGATCTGATTGTGCTCGGCGGTGGCCGAATGGATCGTGCCGAGGGCGGCAGCGGCGCCGATACGTTCGATTTCAGCGCGGCGATTGGCAATGGTGCCCGCGACATGGCGCGGATCACCGATTTCGAGGCAGGCTTGGACCAGATCGATCTTGGCGACGCAGCGATCAACCGCGTTCAGGAAACCTCGCACAGCGTGATGCTCTGGGTTGGCGACGACAATGACCAGATCATCGTGACCGGCATCGACAATTTTGACGACCTGATCTTCGTCTAATCGCGCGTCAGGCCGGGCGGATGCATCGCCCGGCCCGTTCTTTCACGCTTCAACAAAAAGACATTCTGACATGTTCCAGACATCCGTCCCTGCCATCTGCACCGCACTTGTCCTAGCAAGCTTCGCACCGGCACAGGCCGCCACGATCACCGACGACGCCGCAGAGGTCGTTTTGTATGCGGGTGACATTCTCGCAGAATCTTATGCCCCGACCTCGGACATCCCGGACTTTAACCCGGTCTATGCGCTGCTGAGCGGCGGCGTGTCGGGATTCGATCCAGCCTTCGTTTTCAGCCTCGACGACGACACTGGCGAAGCATTGTACGGGGAAAGCAACACCTATGTCTTTGACGGCACGGATACGTTGCAGTTCACCTTCGATGTCACCGGATCGGCCGCGGCGCTGTTCGGAGATGTGATCTTGGTTGAATTTTTGTTCGCGGGTGCGATCTCGGACCCGTTTGGTGCGGCAACGGATATCTTCACAACCGCCGCAATGCGCATTTCGCCGGTTGCGGTTGCGGCTGTGCCGCTGCCTGCCGGGTTGCCGTTGCTGGCCTCGGCATTGGCGGGCGCGGCGTTTCTGCGCCGCAGAAGAAGCCGTTAATACGGCTTCCTCATTTGGAAAAGGCCTGCAAACAGGTCCGGCATCTGAATTGTTTTAAGGACAATCCAGACGCCGGATCGCGCCCTCAGGCCTTTTTGGCCACGCGCTTGCGTGCGACTGTCGCACCAAGCCCAAGCACGGACCCGAGCAGAAGCGCGGTGGCTGGCAGCGGCACAGGGGCCGGTGTGTCTTCCGGGAACGGCAGGCCCGCGTTGCCTTGGGCACTGATGTTGTAGTTCAATGCGCCATGCGTGAAGTACAGCCCCAGGTTCAGAACGCCCGCGAACGACTCGTCCAAATTCAAGACAAGGTTGGCGACCGACGGGGTGCTCACATCAATTTGCGCGGTCCCAAGAAGATTGCCGGCCCAACCATGCGGGAAAGCTGTCTCACTGTGGTAGACAGAGACACCAGATGAAGTGGAGTCAACGATGTCGCCCACGTTTGTAAAACTTAGGGTAAGGGTCTGCGCGCCCGGCTTCAGGGATGAGAAGGTCAGAAAGTCAGGCACGTTCTGACTGCCCGTTCCGCTGATTTGATCGAAACCCGCACCAATTATGCTGGGCGATCCAAAACTATGGGAAAACGATCCGCCGGGGTAATCGGATTCTGCCAAGGTCGCGGCGCTGGCACCGCCAACGGACGCTGCAAGCAGCGCGGCGGCGACGGCGATCGGCGCCATGGCACTAAAATTACGAATAGACATAGTGGAAGAACCTTTTGTTAGCGCCCCTGCGGGACGCTCAATACGTGACGATAACTGAGGCCCCCATTGGCACCTCGCTTCAATTTGGAAAGGCATTTTAAATGTTCAATGACTTTCCAATCCTGATTTAGGAAAGCCTTGTGAATTTGTAAGATGACCTCGGGAAACAATCAAAATAACGTTACGTTATTTGGGTAAATTTTAGGAACAATGCGGCAATGGCGCAATGATCGGAACGTCAAGACGCGCGAAGGTTGATTTTCCGCGTCGTTCTCATCGGGGCAATATCATGCAAAAGCGGGTCGAAAACCCTTCTAATTCGGCCTTTCAACACGTCAAAACTCGTCAGAGATATGGGCGAAAGTTGGTGACGCCTGATCAGGCGGCTGTTTGAAGTTGGCGGAGTCCGTCGCGGAACTCAATCCCCTGGATGATTTCAGGCATTCGATTTTGACCGTCGAGTTTGCGCCATTTC
>NZ_MTBG01000025.1 GCF_002119405.1 Pseudoruegeria sp. SK021
AAAGTTCCACAGAATACATCTCCCAGCCCTCAGCTTCCGCCTCGGGCATCAGAATGGCGGACTTTTAATCCGCGACGGTCAGGTAATCCGACCGTTTCTGTGGACCAGTTTGCCTCCGGGATTCACACTCAGGCCATGCACGCAGAACAACTCTGCACTTGGCATGCCGCTTTCGCCCCGGTCGGGAAAAAAATACCACGCCGAGGATGGCCTCGGCGTGGTATTTCACAGGATTATCGAAGGCCTTATCGCGCAAGATTTCGAATGTCGTCTCAGTCCGGAACCGCGACTCGCAGCGACAACTCGCGCAACTGTTCGTTCATCGGCTCGGATGGAGCGCCCATCATCAGGTCTTCGGCGCGTTGGTTCATCGGGAACATGATCACTTCGCGGATGTTGGCTTCGTCGGCCAGCAGCATCACGATCCGGTCGATCCCAGCAGCACAGCCACCGTGCGGCGGTGCGCCATATTTGAAGGCGTTAACCATGCCGCCGAAGCGCTTTTCGACTTCATCCTTACCATAGCCTGCGATCTCGAAGGCCTTGAACATGATCTCGGGCTTGTGGTTCCGGATTGCACCCGAGACCAATTCATAGCCGTTGCAGGCTAGGTCGTACTGATAACCCAATACCTTAAGCGGATCGCCCTCCAAGGCCTCCATCCCGCCTTGCGGCATTGAGAACGGGTTGTGCTCAAAATCGATCTTGCCGGTTTCGGCGTCTTTTTCGTAGATCGGGAAATCGACGATCCAGGCAAAGGCAAACCGGTTCTTGTCGGTGAGCCCCAGTTCGTTGCCAATTTCCATCCGCGCGCGTCCGGCGACGGCTTCGAAGGTCTTGGGCTTGCCGCCGAGGAAGAAGGCGGCATCGCCAACGCCAAGGCCAAGCTGCTGGCGGATGGCTTCGGTCCGTTCGGGGCCAATGTTTTTGGCAAGAGGTCCGGCAGCTTCCATGCCGTCGGCACCGTCGCGCCAGAAGATATAGCCCATGCCGGGCAGGCCTTCTTTTTGGGCGAAGGCGTTCATGCGGTCGCAGAATTTGCGGCTGCCGCCACCGGGGGCCGGGATGGCGCGGATCTGGGTGCCGTCTTGTTCCAACATCTTGGCAAAGATGGCAAAACCGGAGCCAGCGAAATGCTCGGACACGATCTGCATCTTGATCGGGTTGCGCAGGTCGGGCTTGTCGGTGCCGTACCACAGAGCCGCGTCACGATAGCTGATCTGAGGCCAGTCCTGATCGACCGGACGGCCACCGAATTCGTCGAACAGGCCGGTCAGAACTGGCTGGATGGTGTCGAACACATCCTGCTGGGTGACGAAGCTCATTTCAAGGTCGAGCTGGTAGAAGTCGGTGGGCGAGCGGTCGGCGCGCGGGTCTTCGTCACGGAAACACGGCGCGATCTGGAAATACTTGTCGAATCCCGAGACCATGATCAACTGTTTGAACTGCTGCGGGGCCTGCGGCAGGGCGTAGAATTTGCCGGGATGCAGGCGGCTTGGTACCAGAAAATCGCGCGCACCTTCGGGCGACGATGCGGTGATGATCGGGGTCTGGAATTCGGTGAATTCTTTGTCCCACATCCGTTTTCTGATCGAGGCGACAACCTTGCTGCGCAACATGATGTTATTGTGCAGTTTTTCGCGGCGAAGATCGAGGAATCGGTATTTCAGGCGGGTTTCTTCGGGATATTCCTGCTCGCCGAACACCATCAGGGGCAATTCGTCGGATGCGCCAAGGATTTCAATGTCTTGGATGAAGACTTCAATCGCGCCGGTGGGAATTTTTGGGTTCACCAGCGCGGCGTCGCGGGCTTTCACCACGCCGTCGATGCGAATGCACCATTCCGAGCGGACGCTCTCGACCTGTTTGAAGGCCGGGCTGTCGGGATCGGCCAAAACCTGTGTGATTCCATAGTGATCGCGGAGATCGATGAACAGAAGTCCACCGTGATCCCGAACGCGATGAACCCAGCCGGACAGGCGGACGGGCTGGCCAACGTTGGCGGTGGACAGGGCGGCACAGGTGTGGCTGCGATAGGGGTGCATTTTTCGGGCCTCGGGGGCTGATCAAGGGTTTGGGTCGGTACACCTTGCCAAGGGCCAAGTGTCAAGGGGCGGCCGCGGCAAGAGAAAAAGCCGCGTCGGAAAAACGTCGGACTTTTATCGGACTTTTGTCGGACTTTTGCATCCGGCGGGCTGGGCGGTGCGGGTCACGCCGCAATCTGCGGGAGTGCCGGGCCGGAGAGATGATAGACCTCTCTGGCCCGGCGCTTTGCCGTGTTGTGGTGGGCTCTGATCCCACCGGTACGTTAACCCTCTTGCAGGGAACGGACCTCGATCTCGTTCTCGCTGCGGGCCTTCATTGCCAGCGCCGCGGCATGGCTGGCGGCGAGGGTGGTGAAGTACGGGATCCGGTCCATCAGTGCCACGTTGCGCATGGCGCGACTGTCTTCGATCGCTTGGGCGCCCTCGGTGGTGTTCATCACCAAGGCAACCTTGCGGTCCTTCATGACGTCGACGATGTGCGGACGGCCCTCGTAGACCTTGTTCACGATCTCGCAGGGGATGTCGCCGGTGGCCAGATAGGCGGCGGTGCCCCGGGTCGCGAGAATGGTGAAGCCCAGACCGGTTAGGGTGCTGGCGGCCTCAAGCAGTTGCGGGGTCTTGTCGCTTTCCTTGATCGACAGGAACACCGTTCCCGAGAGGGGCAGAACCGTGCCCGCGCCAAGCTGTGCCTTGAGGAAGGCCATGTGGAAATTGGCATCCGCGCCCATAACTTCGCCGGTGGAGCGCATTTCTGGCCCAAGCAGCGTGTCGACGCCGGGGAAGCGGGCGAAGGGCAGCACGGCTTCCTTGACCGCAAACCGGTTGGTCGGTTGCGGCTTCAGTTCAAAGCTGGACAGTTTCTCGCCGGCCATGACCCGGGCGGCGATGGCGGCAATCGGGCTGCCAACGGCCTTGGCCACGAAGGGCACCGTGCGCGAGGCGCGCGGGTTGACTTCGATCAGGTAGATTTCGCCGTTCTTGACTGCGAACTGGATGTTCATCAGGCCGACAACATTCAGGGCAAGCGCAAGGGCGCGGGTCTGCACCTCAAGCTCGGCAATGATCTCGGGCGGCAGCGAGTAGGGTGGCAGCGAACAGGCGCTGTCGCCGGAATGGACGCCGGCCTCTTCGATATGCTGCATGATGCCCGCAACGTGAACGTCGGTGCCATCGCACAGGGCGTCGACGTCGATTTCCACGGCGCCCGACAGATAGCTGTCGAGCAGGACCGGGCTGTCGCCAGAGACGACCACGGCTTCGGCGATATAGCGCTGCAACTGCGGCAGATCATGGACGATTTCCATCGCGCGGCCGCCCAGCACATAGGAGGGGCGGATCACCAGCGGATAGCCAATTTCAATGGCGGCGGCGAAGGCCTGTTCATCGGTGGAGGCGATGGCATTGTGGGGCTGCTTGAGGCCCAGCTTTTGGACAAGTTGCTGGAACCGCTCGCGATCTTCGGCCAGATCGATGGCGTCGGGCGTGGTGCCGAGGATCGGGATGCCGGCCTCTTGCAATGCGTTGGCCAGCTTCAGCGGGGTTTGACCGCCGAACTGAACGATGACGCCATGCAGGGTGCCATTTTGCAGTTCGACCCGCAAAATTTCCATCACATGTTCAAAGGTCAGCGGTTCAAAATACAGCCGGTCGGACGTGTCATAATCGGTCGACACGGTTTCCGGGTTGCAGTTGATCATGATCGTCTCATAGCCCTGATCGGTCAGGGCATAGCAGGCGTGACAACAGCAATAGTCGAATTCGATGCCCTGACCGATCCGGTTGGGACCGCCACCAAGGATGACGACTTTCTTGCGGTCAGACGGGCGGGCTTCGCATTCCACATCGCCCATGACGGGGGATTCGTAGGTGGAATACATATAGGGGGTCTGGGCTTCGAATTCTGCGGCGCAGGTATCGATGCGCTTGAACACGGCTGTGACGCCGAGGTTGATGCGGGCCCGGCGGACCTGCGCTTCGTCACGACCGGTCAGGGTGCCGAGGCGGGCATCCGAGAAGCCATACATCTTGAGGCGGCGCAGGCCGTCTGCATCAAGGGGCAGACCATCGCGGCGAACCTGCGCTTCGATGTCGACGATCTCGCGGATCCGGGCCAGGAACCATGGGTCAAAAGCGGTGGCGGCACCGATGGCGTCATCGGACAGGCCGTGCCGCATGGCTTGGGCGACGACGCGCAGGCGGTCTGGGGTTTTCAAGGTCAGGGCGCGGGTAACGGCGGCGGGATCGGGGGCGCCGTCGATGGTGATCTCGTCAAAGCCGGTCAGGCCGGTTTCCATCGAGCACAGCGCTTTCTGGATCGATTCGTGGAAGGTGCGGCCAACGGCCATGGCCTCGCCCACCGATTTCATCGCGGTGGTCAGTTCCGGCTTGGCGCCGGGGAATTTCTCGAAGGCGAAGCGCGGGATCTTGGTGACAACATAGTCGATGGTCGGCTCAAAGCTGGCCGGGGTGACACCGGTGATGTCGTTGTCCAACTCGTCCAGGGTGAAGCCGACCGCCAGTTTGGCGGCGATCTTGGCAATCGGGAAGCCGGTGGCCTTGGATGCCAGTGCCGAGGACCGCGACACGCGCGGGTTCATCTCAATGACGACCATCCGGCCATCGGCGGGGTTGATTGCCCATTGCACGTTGGACCCGCCGGTTTCGACGCCGATCTCGCGCAGCACGGCAATCGAGCCGTTGCGCATGATCTGGTATTCTTTGTCGGTCAGGGTCAGGGCAGGGGCGACGGTGATGCTGTCGCCGGTATGCACGCCCATAGGATCGACGTTTTCGATGGCGCAGACGATGATGGCGTTGTCGGCCTTGTCGCGGACGACCTCCATCTCGAACTCTTTCCAGCCGAGCAGTGATTCGTCGATCAGGATTTGGCTGACCGGCGAGGCGTCGAGGCCGGTGCGGCAGTAATGTTCGTAATCTTCGCGGTTGTAGGCAATGCCGCCGCCGGTGCCGCCAAGGGTAAAGGCGGGACGGATGATTGCGGGCAGGCCGACATAATCAATGGCGTCCATGCATTCCTGCATGTTGGTGGCGATGGTCGCTTTCGGATTTTCCAGCCCGATGCGGTCCATGGCCTCGCGGAACAGCTTGCGGTCCTCGGCCATTTCAATGGCTTCGCGCTTGGCCCCGATCATCTCGACGCCGAATTTCTCAAGCACACCCATCTCTTCCAGCGCGAGGCTGGTGTTCAGACCGGTTTGGCCGCCCATGGTGGGCAGCAGGGCGTCGGGGCGTTCTTTTTCGATGATCCGCGCCACAACGTCGGGCGTAATCGGTTCGATATAAGTCGCATCGGCCAGTCCGGGATCGGTCATGATCGTCGCCGGGTTGGAATTGACCAGGATGACCCGGTAGCCTTCTTCGCGCAGGGCCTTGCAGGCCTGGGCACCGGAATAGTCGAATTCGCAGGCTTGCCCAATCACGATGGGACCCGCGCCGATGATCATGATGGAGGAGATGTCGGTGCGTTTGGGCATGGGGAACCTGCAGATCGGGGACGTACAAAATCCCGCGGGTTATAGCTGAGCCCCGTCGCTGTGCAAGAGAAGGCTTGGGACGCAAGCCCATCTCTGCGAATAGAATTTGTGACGTAACGGTAAGTAATGTGCTATCTAAGCCGTTATTGTTATCGGGTTGGTTGGGCGGAAGGTATTGTAAACCATGTTGAATCGGATAGGGAGGGTCGTGTTCCCGGTGGTTGTGACGGCGGGCTTTGCCTTGTCGGCGGGGGATGGTGTCGCATCGACGCTACCCGCTCATGAACTGGAAAATGACGGCTATACCCTTCTGGGAAAGAAGTGGGGGAATCCCGCACTAGGTACACCCGGCGGGGTGGTGACCTATAGTTTCATGCCGACCGGCGCGTCTTGCGGGCTTGAATACACCGGCTGCACAGTGACGTCGTTTTCAGATATGTTCGCCACCTTGACGGGATGGGCCGATGTCGTGACCGACGCCTTCGCCGCATGGTCGTCGGTCGCGGATATCAGTTTCGTCCAAGTCGCCGATCACGGTGGAGATTTCAACGCCTCTGGTGCTTATGGCGATATCCGGATGGGCGGACATTCAATGGGGGAAAGGGGCAGGTCTTTGGCGCATGCGTTTGCGCCGCCGCCGAATGGCACCAGCGCCGCTGGCGACATCCATCTGGATACCGAGGAACCGTGGGCCATCGGGTTTGGCGGTCTCGGATTTGACCTGTTTCAGATTCTAACCCATGAGATCGGCCATTCGATTGGTCTGGGTCATTCGCCCTCGACCGAGGCCCTGATGTACGGCATTTACACGACCCGCTTTCGCGGATTGCAGACTGAGGACATCTTGGGTGCCGTCGCCATTTACGGCGCAGCCCCGGTTAGCAATGTCCCACTTCCGGCCAGCTTGCCCCTCATGCTGGGCGGGGTTGCCCTGATGGGGATGCTGCGGTTGCCGCGGCGCATCATGGGATAAGCTGCGCCGGGATTGCCGGTGCAGACACCTATTGCGGCGTGTCTGAGGTATCGGTGCCGTGCGCCGAGATGGCCGCGCGGCACCGATATAGGGTTAGGCTGAGGGGGCGCGATTGGCCTCTAGTGCGTCAAGCCGCGCCTTCAGCGCCTCATTTTCTTCGCGGGCTTTCTGCGCCATGGCGCGGACGGCATCAAATTCTTCGCGGGTGACAAGGTTCCGTTCGGCCAACCAGCGGTCAATCAACCCCTTCATGGCGGTTTCGGCTTCGTCCTTGGCCCCTTGGGCGACGCCCATCGCGTTGGTCATCAGTTTGGACAGATCGTCGAGGATCTTGTTCTGGCTTTGCATGGTATGCTCCTGTTCCGGTCTTCCCATGATATGGCGACCCTTGAACGCAACCTCAAGGTTGACTTCCGCGATGGGCGATTGGCAAGTGGCGCCATGATATTCGCCTTGCCCTTCCCGAACCTGAGCCCCGAGATTTTCACCATCGATCTGGGCGGGTTTTCCTTTGCCCTGCGGTGGTATGCTTTGGCATATATCGCTGGCCTGTTGATCGGCCTTGGCCTGCTTCGGATGGCGCTGTCCCGTCCGAACCTGTGGCCGGGGGGCGTGGCGCCGATGACGTTGGAGCAGGCCGAGGCATTGCTCAGTTGGGTGGTAGTCGGTGTGGTTCTGGGCGGGCGTCTGGGCTTTGTGCTGTTTTATCAGCCGGACTATTATCTGGCGCATCCCGGCGAGATCCTGAAGGTCTGGCAAGGCGGGATGGCCTTTCACGGCGGATTGACCGGCGTAGTGGTGGCCACGGCGCTGTTTTGCTGGCGGCACGGATTGTCACCGCTGAGCGTCGCCGATGTCATGGCTTTGGCGACCCCGCCGGGGCTGATGCTGGGCCGAATTGCCAATTTTATCAACGCCGAACTGTGGGGGCGTCCAACCACCCTGCCTTGGGGGGTGATCTTTCCGGGCGACCGGGCCCAGAGTTGCGGGGCGGATCTGGTGGGGCTGTGCGCCCGGCACCCGTCGCAACTGTATGAGGCCGGGCTGGAAGGGCTGATCTTGGGCGGCGTGCTGCTGTGGCTGGCCTTTGGGCGCAAGGCGCTGCAACGGCCGGGGCTGATCGCGGGGCTGTTCTTCATCGGTTATGCGGTGGCGCGGATGGTTGTGGAATTGTTCCGGCAGGCCGACCCACAATTCGTCACGCCGGACAATCCTTGGGGGCATGTCTGGCGCCTTGGCGAGGCGGGGCTGAGCATGGGCCAATTGTTGTCGCTGCCGATGCTCTTGGTCGGGATTGGACTTTTGATGTGGTCGCTTCGACCAGCGGCCCGATGACGGCGCTGACCGAGATCATCGCACGCCGAATCGCGGCGGTGGGGCCGATGACGCTGGCCGATTACATGGCCGAGTGCCTGCTGCACCCCGTCCATGGCTATTACACCACCCGCCCGCCCTTTGGCGCCGAGGGCGATTTCATCACCGCGCCCGAAATCAGCCAGATGTTCGGCGAGATGCTGGGCCTGTCATTGGCGATGGCATGGCTGGATCAGGGCGCGCCCAGCCCGGTGGCATTGACCGAACTTGGTCCGGGGCGTGGCACCTTGATGGCGGATATGCTGCGGGCCGTGCGCAACGTGCCCGGCCTGTCCGACGCCGTTGAGGTCCATTTGGTCGAAGCCTCGCCGCGCCTGCGCCTTGCGCAAGAGCGCACCTTGGCGGGGTATGCGGTGCAGTGGCATGACCGGATCGAGGACCTGCCCGAAATGCCGCTGTTGCTGGTGGCCAACGAATTCTTCGACGCGCTGCCAATCCGCCAGTTTACCCGAAGTTCCGGTGGTTGGCGCGAAACGCAAATCGTTCAGGAGGCCGGAACGTTGCGCTTTGCGCTTGGCCTGACAACCCGGCCCGGATTTCTGGAGCACCGCATTCGCGATACGGTCGAGAGCGATGTGGTCGAGCATTGCCCGGCAGCGGGGCCGATTATGACGGTTTTGGCCCGGCGCATCGCGACCCACGGCGGGGCCGCGCTGATTGTTGATTATGGCGGCTGGCACAGTCTGGGCGACACGTTTCAGGCGTTGCGCCACCATGCCCCCGAGGATCCGCTGGCCCGGCCCGGTGCCGCCGATCTGACCGCCCATGTCGATTTTGAAGCGCTGGCCTTTGCCGCCCGGGTGGTCCCGGACATTCAGCTCAGCGCCCTGACCCCGCAAGGGGTGTTGTTGGAGCGTCTGGGCATTACCGCGCGGGCGCAGGTTCTGGCCCGAGGGTTAACCGGCGCCGCGCTGGAGGCGCATGTCGCCGCACATCGCCGCTTGACCCACCCCGAGGAAATGGGATCATTGTTTAACTGTATCGCTCTGACACCGGGAGGGTCCCAGTTGCCACCGGGTTTGACTGCATGACATTGGAAATTCTGACCTCTGCTGCGATGAGGCCGGTTCAGCATGGCTTTTTCACCCGCAAGGGCGGGGCGTCCTCCGGGGTCTTCTCGGGGCTGAATTGTGGGCGTGGCTCTAGCGACCAAACCGCTGTGGTTGAGATCAACCGTGCCCGGGTGGCGCAGGCCATGGGCGGCGACCCTGCCGATCTGTGCGGGCTGCATCAGGTGCATTCGGCGGATGTGGTGGTGGTGGATGCGGCGCCCAATGGCAGCCTTCCCAAAGCCGATGGGGCGGTGACCCGCACCCCCGGACTGATCCTGTCGGTGCTGACGGCGGATTGCGCGCCGGTGCTGTTTGCCGATTCCGAGGCCGGTGTCATCGGTGCAGCCCATGCCGGATGGCGCGGTGCATTGGGCGGGGTTCTGGACGCGACATTAGATAAAATGGAAAGCTTGGGGGCGCAGCGCGGGCAGATCCGCGCGGTGGTTGGCCCGACGATCAGTCAACGGGCCTATGAGGTCGGGCCGGATTTCTTTGACCAGTTCATGTCTGAAGACCCCGCTTATGGCCGGTTCTTCGCTGGCGGCACGGACGACCGGATGATGTTCGATCTGCCGGGATTTTGCCTGTTTCGGCTGCGCAATGCCGGGGTGCTTAGTGCGGAATGGACTCACCATTGCACCTATTCCGACCCATCTCGGTTCTTCTCCTACAGACGAAGCGTGCACAATAAGGAAGCAGACTATGGCAGGCTTGTCACAACAATCAGGCTGTAGCGTTTAGAGCGTTATCGCACACATGCTAATCGTTAAATTGTTACATTCGCTGTGCTAGACGGAACTTGGGTGTTGTGAGTTCCTCTCATTTTTAGCGAGTGTCATCCACGTATTTTAGTTTTTTCGTATCGAGTTTGGGCCGTCCGGGCAACATCCGGGCGGCCTTTCGATTCGGGGGCGTGACGTCATGGTCCGAGCAGGTGAGACGGGTCAGGCGATGCGGCTGAGCCGATCTTCCAGCACTTCGAACGGCACGCCGGGTTCTTCCTTGGCGGCGCGGATCACTAGCGATGTCTTGACGCTGGCGACGTTGTCGGCGGCGGTCAGATGGCCGGTCAGAAAGCTTTGGAAGCTGCTTAAGTCGGGGGCCACACATTTCAGGATAAAATCGACCTCGCCGTTCAGCATGTGGCATTCGCGGACCAGCGGCCAGCCCCGGCACAGGTCTTCAAACCGCGCAAGATCCGCCTCGGCCTGACTTTGTAGACCGACCATGACAAAGACCCGCACCTCGAAGCCAAGTTCGCGGCTGTCGACCTGCGCGTGGTAGCCGCGAATAAACCCGGCTTCTTCCAAGGTCCGCATCCGCCGCAAACAAGGCGGCGCCGAAATGCCGACCCGCTTGGCGAGTTCGACATTTGTCATCCGTCCGTCGGCCTGAAGCTCTGCCAAGATTTTACGATCAATGGGATCAAGTTTCGTCCCGGCCATAGCCACCTCCGTCAATATGGAGAATCCTATTCTGTCCCGAACCTGCGCGCAATAATATTTCGCGGATTGCGTGATTTAGGGACCGTGACCCTGCAAGTCAGGTCGCGACCGCGTTGGATCGGGTCGGACCGGGATGGGGCTTTCGAAGCCTGAGATTCGTGACTATATCGGGGGGCCAAACGTCGAAAGGAAGTCCAATGTCCGAAACCCTGTCCACACCCGTGCTGATTATCGGGTCCGGTCCTGCGGGTTATACCGCAGCGGTCTATGCATCGCGCGCGATGCTGAAGCCGATCCTTGTTCAGGGCATCCAGCCGGGCGGACAGTTGACGATTACGACAGAGGTGGAAAACTGGCCCGGTGACGTCACCGTGCAGGGGCCGGATCTGATGGTTCGGATGGAAGCCCATGCCCGCGACGTGGGCACGCAGATCGAAACCGACATGATCACGGCGCTGGACTTGTCACAGCGGCCGTTCCGGGCCACGGGCGACAGCGGCACGGTCTATGAGGCGGACAGCGTCATTCTTGCCACTGGGGCGCAAGCCCGCTGGATGGGTCTGCCGTCGGAAGAGACGTTCAAAGGCTTCGGGGTCTCGGCCTGCGCCACCTGCGACGGGTTTTTCTATCGCGGACAAGAGGTCGTGGTGATCGGCGGCGGCAATACCGCGGTGGAAGAGGCGCTGTTCCTGACCAATTTCGCCAGCAAGGTGACGCTGGTGCATCGTCGGGATAGCCTTCGGGCCGAAAAGATCTTGCAAGACCGCCTGTTCAAGAACCCCAAAGTCAGTATCCTGTGGGATCATGCGGTCGAGGAAGTGACCGGAACCAGTGACCCGCTGGGGGTGGAAGGACTGCGCGTGCGTCATGTCACAACCGGTGAGATCACGGAAATCCCGTGCAAAGGCGTCTTTGTGGCGATTGGCCATGCGCCGGCATCGGAATTGGTGAAGGATCAGGTCGAGACTCACCTGGGGGGGTATGTTGTGACTCGCCCGGGCAGTACCGCCACCTCTGTGCCGGGGGTGTTTGCTGCGGGCGATATTGCCGATCCGGTCTATCGTCAGGCGATCACAAGTGCGGGCATGGGCTGCATGGCCGCGCTGGATGCGGAACGGTTTCTGGCCGAAAACGACGGCTAAACAGAACGGGAGTATTGGATGCCGCATCGGGAGGAGGACGGCGCGGGTGGCAAAACGGTCGCCACCGCACGCCCGGCGCAAGTCGGGATTGTCTGGCTTGTCTGCTGTTGCCTCGCCGGTGCGGCCCATGCGGCATCATTGGCCCCCAGCGGGTCGATGTGTGCATTCGGATGTGTCTCCGAAGGGCTGAACCCAACGGATGGCGGTGCCGACGTCCGCACCTTCGCCGATCCGAAGATCTTTTCTGATCAAGATTTTATTGGGGATTATCGGGTGACGCCTGAGATTTTTCCAGAATTTAAGACATCACCGGCATTGCCGTTCGCACCCGTGGGCACGCCCGGGACCGTTATCGATCCGTCCCCGGGCAAGTGAGCGCGACTGCGCTTACTGAATGTGAACCGGCGTCAGGTGATTTTCCCGTGCCAGCGCAAAGGCCAACCGACGGTTGGCCACCAGTGCCAGACGTTCTCCATCCGCATCGTGGACGGCGAATAGCTGTGTGACGCCATCGACCTGCTCTTGAATTTCTTGCGGCAGGTCACTTGTGGCGACGGGGCGGATATAGACGATCGGGTGTGATTGATCCGCTTTGGCAACGGTCTGAGGGGTGATCATGACTCGGTCTCCTTTGAAATCTCGATACGGCGCACAACGGTTTCCGGGGCAGAGCGGCGCAGATCAATGTGTAACAACCCATGATCCATGGACGCGCCCGTCACCTCGACGGAATCGGCCAGAACGAAGCTGCGCTGGAATTGCCGGGCAGCAATACCACGATGCAGGAAAACCCGTTCGGTCCCGTCATCATGTTGCCGGCCGCGCACGACCAATTGGCGATCTTCGACTGTAATCCCGAGATCATCGTCCCGAAACCCGGCCACGGCCAAGGTAATTCGGTACGAATCCGTCGATGTCTGTTCGATATTGTAGGGCGGATAGCCTTCGTTGCCAGTTTTTGCGGTATGCTCGACCAAGCGTTCGAGCTGCTCAAACCCAAGCAGGAAGGGGTGGGTCCCCAAGGTAAGTTTCGTCATGGACACGTCCTTGAACAAGCGACTGTGCGATCTGGCCCCGGATTCGGCGACCTTCTCCATCAATATGGGGAGTGGCGGCACTGCTTGCAAGCCGAAGGCCTGTGGCGCAACAGGCCGTACCCTGACGCCCGGTGCGCAGAAACAATTCCGTCGCGCGCCGATCTGTGGTTGAACAGGGGGTAGGCCAAAGTGCGGCCGTGTTCCGTTCGATTCGCCGTTGAAGGAGACCGATGACGTTTTTTCCTCTGATCCCACCCGGTCTTTGGCCCCATGTCAGACCTCGCCGCGCTCCGCTTGCAACCGGGGTGGCGCGATGAACGCCTATGGTGAAATGAGCCATGATGATGTGCAACTGGTGAAGCTGGATGTGTTGCGCCGCGAACATCGCGATCTGGACGAAGCCATCCATGCGCTGGAACTGTCGTCGCGGGGCGATCACCTGACTCTGCGCCGCCTGAAAAAGCAAAAGCTGCATATCAAGGACCGCATTCGCCAGATCGAAGATGATCTGTTGCCCGATATTATTGCCTGATCTGGCAGAGGGCGCGGGCTTGGCCGCAGCAAAGGGCGTGGCGCACAAGGATTGAATTGCAGCCCGGCGTCGAGCCGGTATAGTCCATGCCTTCACCCGGCGGCGGACCCGGCGGGCCAAGCGGCGAGTTACGGCAGGCAAGGAACGGCAATGGCGAAGATTGAGGTCGGGATCATCATGGGCAGTCAGTCGGACTGGCCCACCATGAAACTGGGTGCGCAGATACTGGACGCATTGGGGGTGCCTTATGAGACCCGCATCGTGTCGGCCCATCGGACACCGGACCGGCTGTGGGACTATGGCCGCACGGCCGTTGAGCGCGGGCTGAAATGTATCATCGCGGGCGCAGGCGGTGCGGCGCATCTGCCGGGCATGATGGCGTCAAAAACCCGGGTGCCGGTGATCGGGGTTCCGATCCAGACCAAGGCGCTTGGCGGTGTCGATTCGTTGTATTCCATTGTGCAGATGCCCCGGGGCTTTCCGGTGGCGACCATGGCAATCGGTGCGGCCGGTGCGGCCAATGCCGGGCTGATGGCCGCGGCGATTCTGGCGGGGCATGACCCGGCGCTGGGACAACGTCTGGACCAATGGCGCGCCGATCTGGCGGCCTCAATTCCGGAGGTGCCGGTCGATGACTGACATTTCCAGCCAAGCTCTGACTCCCGGAAGCACCATTGGCATCCTTGGCGGCGGTCAATTGGGCCGGATGCTGGCCCTTGCTGCGGCACGTCTGGGGCTGCGCAGCCATATCTATGATCCGGTCTCGGGCGGTCCTGCGGAACAGGTCTGCGATCGGATCACGGTCGCCGGGTGGGACGATGCGGCCGCGCTGGCCAGTTTCGCCGCCGCGGTCGATGTAATCACCTATGAATTTGAGAATATTCCAACCGCTGCGCTGGATCTGCTCGAAGGGCAGCGGCCGATCCGTCCCGGCCGGCAGGCCTTGGCGGTGTCGCAGGACCGGCTGACCGAAAAAGCCTTCCTGCGCGATCTTGGGCTGACGACGGCGCCGTTCTACGACTGCCCCGATCTGGTGGCGCTGGAGGCGGCGCTGGATCAGACCGGCACCCCCGCGATCCTGAAAACCCGCCGCTTGGGATATGATGGCAAGGGCCAGGCCCGCATCGCGGGGCCTGAGCAAGCGGCAGACGCCTTCGCCGCCATGGCGGGCGCTGCGGCGATCCTTGAGGGGTTTGTTGCCTTTGACCGCGAAGTGTCTGTCATTGGCGCGCGGGGATTGGATGGGGCGGTGGCCTGCTTCGATCCGGGCGAGAACCTGCATCAAGATGGCATTCTGCGCCGGACCACCTTGCCCGCGCGGCTAAGTGGGACCCAGCGGACCGATGCCGTGTTGCTGACCGGCAAGATACTGAACGCGTTGGACTATGTCGGTGTGTTGGGGGTGGAATTGTTTGTCACGCCGACAGGGCTTGTGGTGAACGAGATCGCGCCCCGGGTGCATAATTCCGGTCACTGGACACAGACCGGCTGCACCATCTGCCAGTTTGAACAGCACATCCGCGCGGTGGCTGGCTGGCCTCTTGGGGACGGACAGCGCCATTCGGATGTCGAGATGCTGAACCTGATCGGCGATGAGGTGGACCAAGTGGCCGCGTACGCTGCGGACCCCACCGTGTCGATCCATCTTTACGGCAAGGTCGAGGCCCGTCCGGGCCGCAAGATGGGCCATGTGAACCGTCGGCTCGGACCGGCGTGATCGAGACGGGGCAGCAGCCCCGGCTGGCTGTCCGCGCCGTGTTGGTGCACGCGGGCAGGCTGTTGTTGGTCAACGCCTACCCGGGCGCACAGAGCGATCTGTGGTGCGCGCCCGGGGGCGGGGTTGAGGCTGGCGCCTCGCTGGCCGACAATCTGGCCCGCGAGGTGTTTGAGGAAACCGGCCTGCGCATCGCCGCGGGCGGGCTTTGCCACGTGGCGCAGTTCCACAATCCAGAGACCGGGTTTCATCAGGTGGAGCTGTATTTTCTGGCCCGCCTGCTGACCGGAGATTTGGATCCCGACTGGGGCGATCCAGCCGGGATCGTCACACGCCGACAGTTCTTTACGGCGGCGGATCTGTCGGCAGTGCGGTTCAAGCCCGACATCCTGCCGACATTGGCGTTTGGCACGCCTCCATGCCTAGAGCCCGGACTGTTGGAGTATATGGCCCGTTAAGCCCGCCGGAGTTTGATGGGGTCAGACGTCGCTGAACGGCTGCGGATAGGACAGGCTGGCACTGGTCATCGCAACCTTTGGCGATAACGGATAAAAGCCGGTATATTCCTGCGGATAGGGGCTTGAGAGTTTGGCCGGTCCGTTAAAGACAAAGCCCATTTTCCCATAGTAGCCGGGACTGCCAACCACGACCACGGCGTCAAATTTGGATCGCCGCGCCTCGTCCAAGGCATAACGGACCAGACTGCGGCCAACGCCAATGCCCTGACTTTCGGGGCGGACACTGATCGGGGCAAGCGCAACCCAGTTTTCGGGGCTGTCGAACCGCGACATGGCCAGATGTCCGACCATACCTTCATCGTCTTCCGCGACCAGTTCAATCGCCATCGCCCCGGTTGTGCGCAACGCCGTGATCAGCCGCGATTCGTTGGGCTGACCGAATGCGTTGACCACCAGAACGGAGATGTTGGTAAAATCGTCATTTGTGACCCTGCGAATTCTTAGCAAGCTTAGAATCTCCTGACAAACTTCGACGTGACTGGCAGAAACTGTAACGCTTTTCTAAAGCGGGTGCATCGGCTGATTGTGTAAATAGCAGTTTGCCCCGGCAGGAATTGATGTCCATTGTTGCAATCTCACCCGCGCGCCGGGGGCATTTGGCGTGACGTTGCGTCGGGCTCGGGCGCGCACAAAGCTGCCGCCGTGGCGCGATGTCAGATGGCAGGCCGGTTGCGCGGGTGACCAAAAAAAGGGGGCCGCTCCCGAAAGAGCAGCCCCCCAATTTTCTGCGAACAGTGCAGCGGTGATGAATTACATCATGCCGCCCATTCCGCCCATTCCGCCCATGTCGGGCATTCCGCCGCCACCAGCCGAGCCTTTGGGCTCGGGCTTGTCAGCGATCATGGCTTCGGTGGTGATCAGCAGACCCGCGATGGAGGCTGCGTCTTCCAGAGCGGTGCGGACAACTTTGGCAGGGTCGATGACGCCAAACTTGAACATGTCGCCATATTCTTCGGTCTGCGCGTTGAAGCCAAAGGTCAGGTCGTTGCTTTCGCGGATTTTGCCCGCAACAACAGCACCGTCAACACCAGCGTTTTCAGCGATCTGACGCAGCGGCGCTTCGAGTGCCTTGCGGATGATCGTGATACCAGCGTTCTGGTCAGAGTTGGCACCGGTCAGGCCGTCGAGAACTTTGGCTGCCTGAATAAGGGCAACACCACCGCCAACAACGATACCTTCTTGAACCGCAGCACGCGTTGCGTTCAGGGCGTCGTCAACGCGGTCTTTACGCTCTTTCACTTCGGTTTCGGTCATGCCGCCGACGCGGATGACAGCAACGCCACCGGCCAGTTTCGCAACGCGTTCCTGAAGCTTCTCACGGTCGTAATCCGAAGTGGTTTCTTCGATCTGCTGACGGATCTGGGAAACGCGGGCTTCGATTTCAGCTTTCTCACCGGCACCGTCGACGATGGTGGTTTCGTCCTTGGTGATGGTGACTTTCTTGGCCGTGCCCAGCATGTCCATAGTGACGGACTCAAGCTTCATGCCCAGATCTTCGCTGATGACCTGACCGCCGGTCAGGATTGCGATATCCTGCAGCATCGCCTTGCGACGATCGCCAAAGCCCGGTGCCTTAACCGCAGCAATTTTCAGGCCGCCGCGCAGCTTGTTGACCACGAGGGTCGCCAGGGCTTCGCCTTCAACGTCTTCCGAGATGATCAGAAGCGGCTTCTGCGACTGGATCACAGCTTCGAGCAGCGGAACCATCGACTGAAGCGAGCTGAGCTTCTTTTCGTGCAGAAGGATCAGCACGTCTTCCAGTTCAGCAACCATTTTGTCGGGGTTGGTTACGAAGTAGGGCGACAGGTAGCCGCGGTCGAACTGCATACCTTCGACAACAACGGTCTCTGTTTCCAGACCTTTGTTTTCTTCGACGGTGATGACACCCTCGTTGCCGACTTTCTGCATTGCTTCTGCGATCTGACGACCGATTTCAGCTTCGCCGTTGGCCGAGATCGTGCCGACTTGTGCAACTTCTGCCGTGTCGTTGACAGGGCGTGCAGCCGCTTTGATCGCTTCGACAACTTTCAGCGTGGCCAGATCGATGCCGCGCTTCAGGTCCATCGGGTTCATGCCAGCAGCAACCGACTTCATGCCTTCGCGAACGATGGCCTGTGCCAGAACGGTGGCAGTGGTGGTGCCGTCGCCAGCTTCGTCATTGGTGCGGGAAGCAACTTCCTTGACCATCTGCGCGCCCATGTTCTCGAACTTGTCTTCCAGTTCGATCTCTTTGGCGACAGACACACCGTCCTTCGTGATGCGCGGTGCGCCGAAGGATTTGTCGAGAACCACGTTGCGGCCTTTGGGGCCGAGCGTGACTTTGACGGCGTCCGCAAGAATGTTGACGCCTTTCAGCAGGCGATTGCGGGCGTCGGAATTGAATTTGACGTCTTTAGCAGCCATGGTGGATTACTCCAGAATTTTGATGTCGGAAAGGATGAGTCGCGGGCAGCCGATTAAGCGGCTGCGGCCTGCGCGTCGTCATCAAGGATGATGCCGAGGATATCGCTTTCCTTCATGATCAACAGCTCTTCGCCGTCGACGGTGACTTCGGTGCCGGACCATTTGCCAAACAGCACTTTGTCGCCGACATTGACGGCCATCTCGATCAGTTCGCCGCTGTCTTTGCGAGCGCCTTCACCGCAAGCGATGATGATCGCCTGAGCGGGCTTCTCTTTTGCGCTTTCGGGGATGATCAGTCCGCCTTTGGTCTTCTCGTCGGATTCGATACGACGAACCAGCACGCGGTCGTGAAGCGGTTTGAATGCCATCTCTGAGGCTCCTTAGCTCAGTGTTTCTCTGTCGTTATCACTCAACATGGTCGAGTGCTAACGATCCTCAGATAGTCACCGTCCGAACACCTGTCAACGGGCAATGCCTGTAAAATCTGCGCCACTCAGCGCTGGAGGTTGGCCAGAAAGCGGTCGGCATCAGCCGAGGTTGCGGACCAGTCGCAAACCAATCGCGCCATCAGCGGTTCGGCGGGGTCATCGCCGGTCAGCGAGCCGGACCACAGGCTATAGGCCGCGCCCGCGTCAAACAGCCGTTGATGCAGGGCGCGGGGCCAGCGGGCGAAGATCATATTGGCCTCGATCGGAAAACAAATCTCGGCTTGGCCCGACGCAATCAACCCGTTCAGCAGGTAATCGCATGCCGCATTGGCCTTGGTGGCAAGGTCGTGCCAAAGGTCGCCCTCAAGATAGGCGTCCATCTGTGCAGCCAGATAGCGGTGTTTGGAAAACAGATGCGCGGCGCGTTTGCGGCGCAGTTCAAACTCCCATGCCCGGGCCGGATCGAACAGGATCACCGCCTCGACCCCCAGAAGGCCGTTTTTCGTGCCGCCAAAACACAGCACATCAACGCCGGCCTTCCAGCTTAGTTCGGCTGGCGAACAGCCCAAACGCACCAAGGCATTGGCAAATCTGGCGCCGTCCATATGCACGGGCAAATTGTGGGCCCGGGCAACAGCGCTAAGGGCCGTTACCTCATCGACCGTGTAAATGGTCCCGGCTTCGGTCGCTTGGGTCAATGAGACCGGGCCGCGTTGAACCCCGTGCACGCCGCGATTTTCTTCGCCCGCAATGGCTGTGGTCAAGGCCTCGGGCGTCATCTTTCCGTCTGGCGCGTCAATCAAGGTCAGTTTCGCGCCGCCGGTAAAAAACTCGGGGGCGCCGCATTCATCGACGTTGATATGGGCCATCGCCGTGCAGAACACCGTCTCCCACGGGTTGGACAGACAGGCCAGCGCCAGCGCATTTGCCGCTGTGCCAGTGGGCACCAGATAGACGGCTGCGTCGGGAGCCTCGAACAGGGTGCGAATCCGGTCTTGCACTTGCGCGGTTAACGCATCCTCGCCGTAAGAGGCGGCATGGCCAGTGTTGGCGCGCAGCAGCGCTTCCAGCGCGGCCGGGTGGGCCGGGCCGGTATTGTCAGAGCCAAAAAACACTAGAGATCCTCGATAATGTGGTCTTCCCAGTCGTCTTCATCGACCTCGTATTCCGGGATGGTCCAACCTTGGACCGATTCGTCGGCGTCATGCACGCTTTGGGCCGTGCCTGAGATTAGCGGGTGCCAGTCAAACAAGGGCGCGCCTTCGTGCAGCAAGCGGTAGGCGCAGGTGCGTGGCAGCCAATAGGCAATGCTGGGCAGGGTTTTCGGCGTCAGAACCACACATTCCGGAACGAACTGTTTGCGGGTCTCATAATGGGCGCAGCGGCAGGTTTGATCGTCCAGCAACCGGCAGGCAACGCGCGTGAACGCGACCTCGCCGGTATCGGCATCCTCCAGCTTGTTGAGGCAGCATTTTCCGCAGCCATCGCAAAGCGCCTCCCATTCTCGGGGGGTCATGCTGGTCAGGGGCACGGAGTCCCAAAAGCGTGGGCGCAGGTGATCGCGGGGGATAACATCGTCGGACATTGACGGAACCTAAGACTTTTTCGGACGAAAGGAAGGGGTCACAGCTGTGCCAGAAGCTCACGGGCGCGGCGGCTGTCCTGATCCATCTGAACAATCAGGGCGTCGATGCCGTCAAACGTCATTTCCGGGCGCAGGTAGTCGACCAAGGCAACAGAGAGTTCGGCATCGTACAGATCGCCCGAGAAGTCGAACAGAAAGCTTTCTAGGTTGGCCGAGTTTTCGCCAAACATGGGCCGCACCCCCAATGAGGCCACGCCGTGATAGCGCCCAGCATGCGGGCCGGTCAGCACATCGACCTCAACCGCATAGACGCCCAGTTTCGGCAGGTGCAGCCCATCAAGGCCCATGTTTGCGGTGGGGTAACCCAAGGTGCGACCGCGCTTTTCACCGTGCAAGACCGGCCCGTCGATGCGATGCCAATGTCCGAGCATGGCCATGGCGTCGCGCGGGCGACCGTCGCTTAGCGCGGCGCGGATTCGGGTTGACGAGACCGGCCTGTTCCCGTCGCGAAACGTCAGAAGGTCGGCGACAGTCACCCCGAAGCCCAACTCTTCGCCAAAACGCACCAGATCCGCGGCCGTACCGGCGCGCCCTTTGCCAAAGCAGAAGTCCGAACCAATCACGACATGGCGCAGGCCAAGACCATGGGCGAGGACCTTTTCGGCGAACTCCCGTGGCGTCAATTCGGCAAGGGCCGCGTTGAACGGCACCTGATACACCCGGTCCACCCCTAACTTTTCCAGCCGGTGCGCTTTGGTTGCCGCATTCATTAGGCGGAAGGCCGGGGCGGTCGGTGCAAAATATTGGCGGGGGTGAGGTTCGAATGTGACGACGCCCAACGGACAGGCCAGTTGCTGTGCCGTATCGCGCGCCAAGTCGATGACCGCTTGGTGGCCCCGGTGAACACCGTCGAAATTGCCAATCGCGGCGCTTGCACCGCGATCAATGTCATCGAGATCTGTAATGGTTTGGACCAAGCGCATCCCGGTTGGGTATCGCCGCCGCAAGCCGGACGCAAGTCCGGTCACGCGCGGGAGGGCGCCAGAACGGTCGCTTCGCCGCTGGTGACCAGCGTTTCACCGACCCAAGCCTCGCACCGTAGGGTCACCCTGCGCCGGTCCACTTGCATGGATTGCACGGTGACCTTGGCAGTCACCGTGTCGTCCAGCCGGACCGGTGCATGGAAGTTCAGGGTTTGGCCCAAGTAAATGGTGCCCTGACCTGGCAAATGCTCGCCCAGCAGCGCAGAGAACAGGCTGCCGCACAGCATGCCGTGAACTATCCGCTCTTTGAAGATCGACGCGGCCCCCGCCTGTTCACACAGGTGGATCGGGTTGTGGTCTTCACTGACATCGGCAAACTTCAGGACGTCATCAAAGCCAAAGCATTTGGACAGACTGCGTTCCATGCCAATGGCCATGTCTTCAAGGAAGACCGTGCTGAAAATCCTGTCGGTCATTTAGTTTCATCCTGTGCGCTGTTAGAGAAGTTTTATTGCGCACAGGATTTAAAGGCAAGCGGCGCGTTAGCGCAGGCGTCCAATCGCCCAGCTGGGTGACATTTGCACCTCAGCCAAAAAAGCGGTCAGTTTGTCCGGGTCGGGTTGACCGGCGATTTCGGTTTGCGCGGCCGCAAGTCCGCCGGTGACAAACAGGCAATCCAGATCTTCACCGATGGCGCCGGCCAGATCGGTGATGGGGCCGTCGCCAATCGCCAGAATGCGGTCGTCGGGGATGGGTTCCAGTGCCGCAAGACGCCGCCGGGCCAGATCATAGATCGGCGGGTGCGGTTTGCCGACATAAAGGCTCTCGCCGCCCATTTCGGTATATAGCGCCGCCAAAGCCCCGGCGCAGTAAATCCGTTGATCGCCGCGATCCACCACAATGTCGGGGTTGGCGCAAAGCAGCTTCAGACCCATGGTTTTGGCGCGCAGCAACTGGGCGCGATAATCGTCGGGGGTTTCGGTGGTATCATCGACCAAGCCGGTGCAAACGATGCCCTCGGCTTGATCCAGAGGCACGCGCGCGATCGTACTGGCGTCCAGTCCGTCACTCAGCTTGGTGAAAAAGGGCAGATCCCGCTCTGGTCCCATATGATAGACCGAGGTGCCGACCGCGCCGGCGACCATAGCGGCTTGGGCTGCATCGCCGGAACTGACAATCACGTCCCACGCATCGCGCGGGCATCCCAGCGTGTCCAATTGTGCGGCGACCTCGCCCATCGGGCGCGGCGCATTGGTCAAGAACACCACCTTGCCACCGGTTTTGCGGAAGGCCTGTAATGCGGCCACCGCTTCCGGGAAGACGGCAACACCATTGTGCAGGCAGCCCCACAAGTCGCAAAAGACGGCGTCATACCGGTCGGAAATCTCGGACAGGTTGGCAACGATCTGGGTCATGGGTACCTCGTAAAATGGACGCAGTCAGGGAAAGGGCGGTCTCGGTTGACGGGAATTCTATGGCAGGTTTCCCCATTGGCGGCAAAGAGAATGGCGGCAGAGCGCGCGGCTAAGCCTGCCCTCAGTTTCGTTCGAAAATCCGCCGTCCCGGGCGCCGCCGCCGCCGTCCGGTTGGAGCAATCTGAACCCGCAGTTGCAGCATGCCGATGATCTGGCGCAGCAATTGCAGCGGCGGGATGCACCGGAACAGATCGCCCATCATGCGCATGTCGGCTTTTAGGCCGCCAATCACGCCAAATTTCCGGTTCTTGCTGGTGCTTGCCACCCGCCGCCACGGCACAATCGCGATCCGCGCCCCCAAAGCGACGCAGATGCGGTTCATCCAGACTTCCAGACCGAAGGGCGGCAGCTCTGCCAGTTCGCCAAGCTGCGCGGCGATCAGATCGCGGCGCAGCATCCGTTCGCCTGAGATGTAATCGAGGCCGAGCACCTTCCAGATGCCCGGTGTATTGCCGCGCAGGCTGATGGCGATGTCGGCGCGTCCGTCGAGAACCGGCAGGATCAATGCGGCCAGATCGCCATTGACCAATCCGGTCAAATCCGAATCCAGCAACAGCACGAACGGACTGTTGGACCGCGATAACCCCGTGGCCACAGCGCGGGTCTTGCCGCCGTTCTCTGGCAGGCGAATGACCTCGACCCGGTCAAACTCCGCGGCAATCTCGGCGGTAGTATCCGACGACCCGTCATCCACTACCAGCACCCGGTCGATCAACGCGTGCGCCGTGGCGACCCGCAGAACTGCGGCGATGCGCGGGCCTTCGTTATAGGCCGGGATGATGCAAGTCACCCGGTGGTCGGTCTGCGTGCCGTTCTGGGCCATGGTGTCGTCCCCCGTCATGCGTGTCGCCGCTTTCGCCAAAAGAGCCACGCGATCACCGCGATCGTGGCAAGCCCTGCCATGATCGCGGACCCGCGCCAAATCCACGTGTCAATCTCGGCATGCGCCTGTCCAAGTGCATAACCGATCATCAAAAAGAACAAGGTTTTCGGCAGAGTGCCGAGCAGGTTGAACCACAGGAACGACCCAAACGGCATCCGTCCGGCCCCGGCTGCGATCAGTGCCGCAAAGCCCAAGGAATGGGTGATTTTGGCGAGGATCAGGGTTCGGCCGCCACGCGTTTGAAAATGCGCGGCCAAGGGTTCGATCCGGGGCTCGTCGATCCGCAGGCGGCGGCGCCAGCGATCTGGCAAAACCTGAAGACCGGACCGCCCGAGCCAATACATCCCGGCATCACCGATAAGATCGGCCAGCACCAACACAACAAACGCCCACGGAAAGGCGAAATAGCCCAGCCGCGTCAGCCACCCGGCAATGACCGACACAATCGGGCCTTCCAGAACTGCCAATGGAAACAGCAGCGCGAGGCCGTGGGACTGGAGCAATTGCAAGATGGCGTCGGTCGATGCGCTCATGATCTGCCCCTATTCGCCGGCCGCGACAGTCTCGGGGGCGTTGCGCACTTGGTTTCCGCGCCAGACGATCCCGCGTGTGGTGAAAGAGGCCAGCCAGATGGCCGGAATCAAGGCATCCCGAACCAGCCAACTAACGATGTCCAACGGCCCAGCCGGCCAGCCCGCGCGCCGCGCCAGCAGCCATTCGGCCCCATACCACAACGCCAAGAACAGGATCAGAGCAACGGAGGGAAGAGCGCCGCTCACGCATAAGGCCGCGAGGGGCGGCAAAGCGCCGGATAGGATTTCGGTGGCGAACAGCGCCGGAAAGCCCGCGCGCCGCACCTGCGCCCAACGAACCTGCCGTTGCCAGACTTCGCGGAATTTCCGATGCCCCAGAGGCTGTGGGAAAGGGTGCCGCACGACACGAACCTTTAGACCCGCCTGACGGACCAGACGGGTGCTGGCGATATCCTCGGCCAGATCATGTCCCAAAGCGGCCACTCCGCCGGCGTTCTCCAGAATGTCGCGCCGCCAGAACAGGACCTTGCCCTGCGCAAAGCCGGTGCCCAGCTCATCCGCCGCCAACTGCCAGCGATCTTGATAGGTGTTCAAGAAGGCGGCTTCTAAGGCGGCCCAAAGGCCGGAGCCGTGGGTTCCCGCAGGCGGTGAAGTGACCAAACCCGTGCCCGGGCGCCATGTGGCAAACAATGTACCGATATAACTGGGGGGCAGAGCGACATTGCTGTCAATCATCACGATCCAGTCGTGCTGCGCCGCCGCCCAGCCTTTGGCAAGGTTGTTGAGCTTGGGGTTGCCGCTGATCGGGTCCTCGCCAATCAGCAACTGCGATGGCACGTCGGGATGCTGGGCCATAATCCGGCGCACCAGTCCGATTGCTGGGTCCTCGGCACTGGCGATGCAGAAAATCACTTCGATGTCGGCGCTGCGGTCAGAAAATGTCGTTTCGAGGGTCTCCGCCAGCGTCGGGTCCAAGCCGCAGACTGGCCGCAATACGGTCAGAGGGGGCAGATGCACCGGCACCGCAGCGCGGGGGGCGGCCACACGGCGAAAGACCAAGGCGACCGAGATCAGGTGCGCGGCAGTGGTCAGGGCGGCAAACTTGGACAGAAGCATCATCAACAGGGCGGTCACGCTGCACCTCCGGTCAACGCCAAGGCACGATTTTGGCAACGGCGGCGTACAGCAGGCCGGATGGACTGGAACGCCATGACAGCTTCCCCCTCTGACGAATGCATCTGTGCTTCATCCACAGTGTTGATCGGCTCCATGATACCACATACCAGTGTTCGCAACCCGCCCGGTCCGCGATGGTTCCAAATTCATATCCTGCCACAATTTCTGGCATCACAACTCTGTGTGTTGGTACATGGTCCTCGGGTTGGCTTTTGTCTACAGCCGTTTTTCCCTGCGTCCCTGTGCTGGCCGGGTGTTGCGGGCACGCGACGGATTTGACGGATTTAGAGGGCATGCACCCTGCTGTAGCGGGAATGGTCGGGCCGACGGTAGGTGTTGCGCGGCCCGGTGGCAGGTGCCAAGATGGTGGCGCGCGCTTTGATGCGGGACGGGCCCCACGGAAGGAACCATGCATCCCATGAAGTCGTCGCGGATCGTGCTGCTGGTCCTGATTTATCTCGCCCTGATTGCCGCTGGCTTCGCCCTGTCGCTGGTTTTAAAGCACTGGTGGTCGACCGAGGCCGCAGCGCTTGCACGCCCTCACATGCAAACCGCGATGATCGGGGTGCTGATCGTTTACGTGATCGCGTCCGCGCTGCCATTTGTGCCGGGGGCCGAGATTGGCTTGGGCATGATCATGATCTTTGGCGCGCGGGCGGCACCACTGGTTTATATGTGTATGGTGGGGGCGTTGGTGCTGGCCTATCTTTGCGGCCGCTTTGTGCCGAGCCATCGGATCGCGCGGGGGCTGTCGTGGCTGGGCCTCGATCGGGCTGCGGGGCTGGTTCTTGGCTGCGCGGCGCGGGACTATGACCAGCGCACCGCGTTTCTCAAGGCGCGCCTGCCGAAACGGGTGGTGCCCTTCGTTCTGCGCCACCGATATATCGCGCTGGCGATCTTGTTGAATCTGCCGGGAAATTCATTGCTGGGCGGCGGCGGAGGATTGGCTTTCGCTGCGGGTGCCAGCCGGATTTTTGCGCCTGTGCCATTTGTTGGCACGATCTTGTTGGCCGTGGCGCCAATCCCGGGACTGGTGCTGTTGAGTGGCTTGGGGTCGTGATCCAGCCTCCCAGGGCGCACGGAACGCCCCGGAAAGCTGGGTTGATGTCTTAAAGTGTCAGATTGGGGATGATCTGCTTCTTACGGCTCATAATGCCGGGCAGAACAACGGTATCGCCGGTCACTGTCGCGCCAAAGCTTTTCTCGGCCACAGTTTTGACCACGTCGTTGGGGACCAGAAGGGTTGCTTCTTCCTTCAGGATATCGACAACAAACAGCAGCACCTCATCGACGCCGTCTTCGGTCGCCACGGTGGTCATCGTCTCCATCAGGCTGGCCTTGCGGTCGAGCGGGATGTTCGGAGCGGTGGTTTCCAGAACCGAAACGCGGAAAGACTTTCCACCGACTTCGAACTTTTTGCTGTCCATTCGGATCAGTTCAGCGTCGGAAAAAGCCGAGACGTCAGACTTGGCGGCGAACATTTCATTCGCGTAGTCGGTGACGTTCACGCCCAGATCATCGGCCAAAAGGGCGACGACTTCGCGGTCACGGTCCGTGGTGGTCGGCGACCGAAATTCCAAGGTGTCGGACAGGATGCAGGACAACATCGCGCCTTTGATGCCTTCGGGCATTTTCGCCGCATCGTCGCCCATCAGGTCAAACATGATCGTGGCGGTGCAGGCAACCGGCCGAATGGTGATGTCGATCGGACCTTTGGTTTCAATGCCGCCGAACAGCTTGTGGTGGTCAATGATCGCGAGAATGTCGGCGTCATTGATGCCCTCGGGCAATTCTGCCGGGTTGTTGGTGTCGACAATGACAATTTGCTCGCCTGCTGCGACGGTCGAAATGATCTCGGGCTTGGTCAGCGACCAACGGTCGAGAACAAACAGAGCCTCGGTGTTGGGTTCACCCAGCAGCTTGGCTTCGGCCGCGGTGCCTTTGATTTCGGACAGATACCACGCCCAGATAAGCGGCGAGCCGGTGCTGTCGGTGTCGGGGGCCAGGTGGCCGAAAACCTTGATCGTCATGATACCTGTCCAATTGGGTTTGGTCGCCGGGTATATAGTCTCTGGGGGGTGCATCTGTCTACGGGGGGAGGTCAGGGGTGTTTCGCCGCAGGATTGCCGCCGGAAGGATGGCCAATTTGCCACAGTTGAGATGCCGCATTGGCGTTATGACGGTGTGGGTGTTAACGGTTTGCTCGATTCTGTCATCTCCGAAGGACGCTGCCCATGCCCGCACCCGTTGAACCCAAGTTGATTTCTGGGAATGCCAACAGGACCCTCGCAAAGGCGGTTGCCCGGCGAATGTCCATGCACCGGGGAATGAACGTCGGTCTGGTGAACGCGCGCGTCGAGCGGTTCAACGATCAGGAAATCTTTGTTGAGGTGTTTGAGAACATCCGTGGCGAAGACATGTTCATCATTCAGCCGACCTCAAACCCGGCCAACGACAACCTGATGGAACTGATGATCATGACCGATGCCCTGCGCCGGTCCAGCGCCGGGCGCATCACGGCCGTCATCCCCTATTTTGGCTATGCGCGGCAAGACCGGCGCACCAAGGCGCGGACGCCGATTTCGGCCAAACTGGTGGCGAACCTGCTGACCGAGGCGGGAATCGAGCGGGTGCTGACCATGGATCTGCATGCGGCGCAGATTCAGGGCTTCTTCGATATCCCGGTGGACAACCTTTATGCCTCGCCGGTGTTCGCGCTGGATATTGAGCACCAGTTCAAAGGTCAGATGGCCGATTTGATGATCGTGTCCCCTGATGTCGGCGGCGTGGCCCGGGCGCGGGAATTGGCCCAGCGGATCGGCTGCCCCTTGTCCATCGTCGACAAGCGCCGCGAAAAGGCGGGCGAAGTGGCCGAGATGACCGTGATCGGCGATGTGACTGGCAAGACCTGTATCATCGTGGATGACCTGTGCGACACGGCCGGCACGCTGTGCAAGGCGGCAGAAGTGCTGATCGAAGCCGGTGCGAACGAGGTGCATTCCTATATCACCCATGGGGTTCTATCGGGCCCGGCGGTTGGGCGGATCACCAATTCGAAAATGAAAAGCCTGGTGATTACCGACACGATTGAGGCCTCAGAGGCCGTCAAGGCGGCGCCGAATATCCGCATCGTGCCGACCGCGCCGATCTTTGCGCAAGCGATCCTGAACATCTGGAACGGAACGTCGGTGTCGTCGTTGTTCAGCACTGAAACGTTGGGGCCGATTTATGAAGGTCTGTATCCTCGGGCCTAAGCGGCTGACGGGCGGTGCAAATTGGTCTGCCGGCGTCATCCGGCAGGCCTGAGTAGAAGGACGATGCTGGGATGACCCATGCCGTGACCGCCTATTGCGGTGCCGCTGTCCACGATGGTCTGGACCTGCACCCGGATCGCGCCCTCTTGGTGCGCAACGGTCAGGTGCTGGACATCGTCGTCCCAGCGATGGTGCCATCCGATGCCGCTCGCGTCATATTGGACGGGGGCATTCTGGTCCCCGGTTTTGTTGATTGTCAGGTCAACGGCGGCGACGGTGTGATGTTCAACAGCGCGCCGACGCTGGACACGTTGATCCGGATGGCGCGGGCGCATCGTGCCACCGGCACCGCGGCGATCCTACCGACCCTGATCACCGATACGCCCGCGGTAACGACGGCCGCAATTCAAGCGGTGGTTGATGCGGTGGCCGAGGGCGTGTCGGGCATCATCGGATTGCATCTGGAGGGGCCGCATCTGTCGGTGGCGCGCAAAGGGGCCCATGATCCGCAACTGATCCGGCCGATGGAGGATGCGGATCTGGCGGTGCTTCTGGCCGCAGCGGCAGCCTTGCCGAACCTGATGGTGACGGTCGCGCCCGAAGCGGTGCGCCCGGACCAGATCGCCGCCTTGGCCGATGCCGGTGTGATCGTCTCACTGGGTCACAGCGATGCCTCTGCGGGCGACGCCGATGCGGCGTTCGCCGCCGGGGCGCGCTGTGCCACCCATCTGTTCAACGCCATGAGCCAATTTTCAGGGCGGAAGCCGGGACTGGTCGGGGCAACGCTGAACGCACCAGCGGTGTCCGCAGGACTGATTGCCGACGGCATTCATGTTGATCCCGCCTCGATCAGGTTGGCCCTGCGCGCCAAGCAGGCCCCCGGTGAGGTCTTTCTGGTCAGCGATGCCATGGCGGTCACTGGCAGCGATCTGACGGAATTCACCCTAAACGGTCGCCGTATCCTGCGGGCCGATGGCCGGTTGACGCTGGAAGACGGCACCCTTGCCGGAGCGGACCTTGAGATGCTGCGCGCGGTTCAGGTCATGGTGCAGGACGTCGGAGTCTCGGTTGTGCAGGCCATTCGGATGGCGACGGGCGCCCCCGCCGCCCTGTTGCGCCAAAGCTTCGGTTTTGGCCGGTTATGCCCCGGATCACCGGCCGTGCTGGTCTGGCTGGGTCCGGATCTGGCCCGGCGCCCGTTGCCTGTGGCCGGTGATCCGGCTCAGTCGTTGGGTTGACCGCGCCCGGCGATTTTCTCGCCAATTTCATCCAGAACGGCCGGATCGTCGATCGTTGCGGGCATCTTCCACGGCTTTCCGTCCGCTATCGCGGCCATGGTCGCGCGCAGCACCTTGCCCGAGCGGGTCTTCGGCAACCGCTGGACCACAAGGCAATGCTTGAACGCCGCGACCGGCCCGATCTCCTGCCGCACCAGCGCAATGCATTCCGCTTCAATCTCGGCCTCTGGGCGGGTTACTCCGAAATTCAGGCATAGCAGCCCAAGCGGACATTGGCCTTTCAGCCGGTCGCCAATGCCGATCACGGCACATTCCGCGACGTCGGGATGGCGGGTCAGCACCTCTTCCATCGCCCCCGTGGACAGGCGGTGGCCCGCGACATTGATCACGTCATCCGTGCGCGACATCACATAAATATAGCCATCCGCATCGATCTTTCCGGCGTCTCCGGTTTCATAATAGCCGGGGAAATGAGCGAGATAGCTTTTTTGGAACCGCGCGTCGGCATTCCATAGCCCCGGCAAGGTTCCCGGCGGCAGCGGCAGTTTGATCGCGATGGCGCCAAGTGTATCCGGCCCGACCGAGTGGCCGCCCTCGTCCAGAATCTCGACCCGGTATCCCGGCATGGCCACGGTCGGAGAGCCCAATTTGACCGGCAGAGATTCAATGCCCAGGGGATTGGCCGCGATGGCATAGCCGGTTTCGGTCTGCCACCAATGATCGATCACCGGCTTTTCAAGCTGCATCTGCGCCCATTGGATGGTGTCGGGATCGGCCCGTTCACCGGCCAGATACAGTGTGTCCATGCTGGACAGGTCGTATTTGCTGATCTCAAGCCCGGTGGGGTCCACGCGGCGGATTGCCCGAAGCGCGGTCGGGGCTGTGAACAAGGCTTTGACCTTGTGATCCTGAATGACCCGCCAATATGCGCCCGCATCGGGGGTGCCCACGGGTTTGCCTTCAAACACCACCGTGGTGCAGCCTGCCAGCAGGGGGCCGTAACAGATATAGCTGTGGCCCACGACCCAGCCGACATCCGAGGCGGCCCAGAACACATCGCCCACCCCGGCCTGATAGATATTTTTCATGGTCCAAAGCAGCGATACCATATGGCCACCGGTTGGCCGGATGACCCCCTTGGGCTGACCCGTCGTACCCGAGGTATAGAGGATATAGAGGGGATCGGTGGCCGCCACGGCGACGCATTCCGCCGGGGTCGCGCCTGCTTGAAACCCGAACCAGTCCAAATCCTGACCGTCGGTCAATTGGGCCGGGTGCTGCGGACGTTGCCAAATGACTGTAAATTCCGGTTTGTGGCGGGCTTGGGCGATGGCCCCGTCCAACAGCGGTTTGTAGGGGATGACCCGACCCGGCTCAATTCCGCAGGACGCGGTCAAAATGCATTTTGGCGTGGCGTCGTCGATGCGGACGGCCAATTCATGGGCCGCGAAGCCGCCGAACACCACCGAGTGAATAGCCCCAAGACGGGCGCAGGCCAGCATGGCGACCAGGGCTTCTGGCACCATGGGCATATAGATCAGCACCCGGTCGCCTTTGACGATGCCGCGATCCCGTAATGCCCCTGCCAAGGTGGCGACCCGGGTCAACAGGTCGGCATAGGTGATCTTCTGGGTCGATCCGGTGATGGGGCTGTCATGAATGATCGCCAGTTGATCGCCGCGACCGGCTGTCACGTGCCGGTCAACTGCGTTCCAGCAGGTGTTGGCGGTGGCATCGGGATACCATCGATAAAGCGGCGCCGCGCTGTCATCCAGCGCCCGGGTGGGCGGAACGATCCAATCGACGGTCTCGGCTGCCGCAAGCCAGAAGGCCTCGGGATCGCGCATCGAGGCCGCATAGACCTGTGCATAATTGTTCATCCTGTCCTCCCTCTTGCGGCCCCCATGGCCACTGGCGCCTGCGGATCGTCTCAGGTTTCCCGTTTTGATCCGAGGCCTTGGATCGTCAATGGCGGCGTGATCATGATCTGACGCATCGTGCACTGCAGGGACAGCATCTGTGCGAGTGTCATGCAGGCCATCTGAGTGACGTGTTCGGTCGCCAGTTTCTGTATCATTGCCACATGCGTCGATTGCTCGGCCAGCAGGTCGCACACGGTATTGGCGAGCGTATCGCTTGGTTTGTCTGTCATTTATGTCGTCTCCCCTTCGGCACCTCAGTATTGATGACCTGCACGTCCGTCTGGCGACAGACCGCGCCCCCACGAACCTGATCATCGTCGCCGTAGTGTGGGATCTCTGTCCACCGCAAGGCAACGCGAAACTCACGATTGGCAGAAAAATGACCGCACAGTTGGGCGGTCAGGTCGCTTGCGATGGGCCTGCCAAAAAGGTGATATGCGTGTCGCCATAGCGTCGCCGGTCCAACACCTCTAGTCCGGGGGTGGCAGCCATGGGCGCGGCCTCCTCCCAGACGATCAGGGCCTCTGGCGCAATCCACCCCCCGGCTTGCGCCGCGGCCAGCGCGCGCTCGCCCAGTCCCAACCCATAAGGCGGGTCAAGAAAGATCAGCGTGGCGGGTGCGTCCGGGCAGGGGCCCAGCTTTGTGGCGTCGCGGCGCAACAGGCTGGCATCGGGGGCAGCACCGATCAGGCGGATGTTCTCGGCAATCAAGCTCTGTGCCTTGCGCCCGCTATCGACCAGGCGGACCTGGGCCGCGCCGCGAGACAAAGCCTCAAGCCCTAGCGCGCCGGTGCCGGCAAACAGATCCAGCACGATTGCCCCGGTCAGCGGGTCGCCAAAGCTGCCGCCGGCCAACACGTTGAACAGGCTTTCCCGCACCCGGTCGGTGGTCGGGCGAAGATGTGCCGCCGCGTCGCCCTTGCCGACAGCGGCCAGTGCCCGCCCGCGAAACCGGCCTGCGATGATCCGCACCGCCCTAACCCAACAGTGCCTTGAGCGCCGTTTTGGGATCGGCGATCAAGGATGGGTCGGGTGAGGTGCCTGCGGCCAGCAACCGCTTGGCAACCATGAAGGCACGCGGGTCGGACATGGCATCAACGGCCAGCAGGGTGGGACCGCAGTAATACCAGTGCGATACCGCGCCGGGCGCCTCGCCTTGGCGCACGATCACCCGGTCGTAACCGGTGTTCAGACCGGCGATCTGAAGTTTGATGTCGTACTGATCTGACCAGAACCACGGCTGCGGCAGATAGGGGGCCGCTGCGCCCAGCATGTTTGCAGCCACGGCTTCGGCCTGATCAATGGCGTTCTGCACACTTTCAAGCCGCATACGTTGGTCCCGATACGGAAATGCCGTGCAGTCCCCAGCCGCCCAAACTAACGGGTCAGAGGTCCGCCCGAAGGCATCGACCAGAATGCCGTTATCCATGGCGAGCCCGGCCTGCGCGGCCAGTTCCGTTGCAGGGGTGATCCCGACCCCGACGATCACCATATCCACCGGCAGAAATGTCCCATCGGTCAGGTCTGCGCCGCTCACCGCGCCGCTGTCGGTTCCCGTCAGGCGGTGCAGTCCGATGCCCTCGCGCAGGTCAACGCCATGGGACCGGTGCAGCGTGCGGAAGTAATCGGAGGTTTCCGGGGCGGCCACCCGTTGCAGGATGCGGTCGGCCATTTCCACCAGCGTCACCTCGGCGCCGCATTTGCGCGCGACGGCGGCAGCTTCCAGCCCGATATAGCCCCCGCCGACGATCAACACCCGGGCCCCCGATGTCAACTGCGGGCCCATGCGATCCACGTCGGCAAGCGTCCGCACGGTGTGGACCCCGTCCAAATTCCCGCCAATCGCAGCAGGCAAGCGGCGCGGCGACGAACCGGTGGTCAAGGCAAGCTGATCATAGGACAGGGTTTCGGACCCAAGCGTGACCGTCTGCGCCACCGGATCGATGGCCTGCACGGTTTCGCCAAGGCGCAGATCAATCGCTTGGTCGGCGTAAAACTGTTTCGGGCGCAGGTAGAGCCGCTCGCGCGTCATTTCGCCCAGCAGATAGGCCTTGGACAGGGGCGGGCGCTGATAGGGCGGGATCGGTTCCTCGCCAATCAGGGTCACGGGGCCGTCATGGCCAAGCGCACGCAGCTTGGCCACCAGAGAGGCGCCTGCCTGACCCGCACCGATCACAATAATTTTGCTCATCCGGGCATCCCGCCTTTTGCCTACTTCGCTCTGGTCCTATATCGCGAAGCGGAACGAGGCAAACCGGAAGGACTTTCTTAATGACCCTGGATGTTGGAACCAAACTGCCAGCGGCGACGCTGCATCGCAAAGGCCCAGACGGGCTTGAAGCCATCGCGTTGGCCGATCGTCTGGCGGGGCGCAAAGCGGTGATCTTTGCTGTGCCGGGGGCGTTCACTCCGACTTGCGATTCCGCGCATATGCCCAGCTTTGTCCGGACGATCGATGCGTTCCGCGCCAAGGGCGTGGACGAGATTATCTGCATTTCGGTCAATGATATTCACGTCATGGACCTTTGGGGACAGACGACCGGCGCGACCGATGCCGGGATCACCCTTTTGGCTGACGGCGATTCGACGTTTACCAAGGCGATCGGGATGGCGTTTTCTGCCCCGGAAGCCGGTCTGATCGATCGGTCCAAGCGCTATGCCATGATTGTCGACGATGGCGTGGTGACGGCGTTCAACATCGAAGCCAGCCCGGGCGTCTGTGATGTGTCCGCCGGTGAAGCCCTGCTGGAATTGCTCTGAACCACTGCCTTGAGGCGCGCCCGGCGAACGGGCGCGCCTCATTCCGCGCTAAAGCGCGTCCATTAAAGCGGCCAGCGTAACATCTCGGTCACTAATCCCGCCGACATCATGGCTGGTCAATGTCACGGTCACTGTCTTGTAAACATTGCTCCATTCCGGGTGGTGGTTCATCTTTTCGGCACTGATCGCGGCGCGTGTCATCCAACCGAACGCATCGACGAAGTTTCGGAATGTGAAGGTTTTTGTGATGGCGTCCCGGTCGTCAGCTATGACCCAGCCGGTGGCAAAGGCGGGCTCAAGTAGGCTTCGGTCGCGCAGTTTCTCGGGCATATGCGGTACTCCTTTATGTGGGATCGGTGTCCGGATCGCAGCGTCGGAACGGACCATAAGCGGTCAGAATGTCTATTTCTTCGCCCACAGCGGCGGTTTCAGCGTCGAGATACCGGGCGACGGCATTTGCAAACCCCGCGTCCCGGATCCAATGCAGCGAATGGGTGGGCACCGGCAGATAGCCGCGTGCCAACTTGTGCGCCCCTTGTGCCCCCGCTTCAACCCGGGTCAGGTGATGGGCGATGGCATAGTCGATGGCTTGATAATAGCAGAGTTCGAAATGCAGACAGGCATGGTCTTCAACGGCCCCCCAATAGCGTCCGTAAAGCGTGGCCAGACCGATGAAATTCAATGCGCCAGCTATGGGACGCCCATCTCGATAGGCCAGAACCAGCAGCAGGTCGTCGCGCAAAGTGTGATGCGCAATGTCAAAGAAGGCGCGAGTGAGATAGGGGGTGCCCCATTTCCGTGCACCCGTATCTTGGTAAAACTCCCAGAACGCCTCCCAATGGCCCGGTTCGATCTGATCGCCTGTCAGCACCCGGATGTCGCCGCCAAAAGCTTGGGCGGTGGCGCGTTCCTTGCGGATGTTCTTGCGTTTGCGGGCCGAAAGGCTGGCCAGAAAGGCATCGAAATCGGCATAGGCATGGTTCTGCCAGTGGAATTGCTGGCTGATCCGGGGCAGCAAGCCGAGGGCGGCCCCGCTTTCGGCCTCGGCCTCAGTGCAAAATGTCACGTGAAGCGATGACAGGCCATTCGCGGATGCCAACTGAACGGCCCCTTGCACCAACGCGGCCGTGCCGGTCTCTTCAAAGCCTTCCCGGGTCAGAAACCGTCGGCCGGTTGCCGGGGTAAAGGGCACCGCGATCTGTAGCTTTGGGTAATAATTGCCGCCTGCGTTGTCATAGGCTTGGGCCCAATTGTGGTCGAAGATGTATTCACCCTGACTGTGGCTTTTGGCGTAAAGTGAGGCGACAGCGATGATGGACCCATCCATCTGCGCCACCAGATAGCGGGGGGCCCAGCCGGTGCCGGGACCAACCGAACCGCTATCTTCTAGGGCTTTCAGGAATCGATAGGTGGTAAAGGGGTCAATCGGTCGACCGCCATTGACGGTTTCGGGGCATGCGCAGGCGGTCCAGTCGGCTTCCGGTATCGCGGTGAGGGATCGATGAATGGAGATTTCGATTTCAGACTCTGGCATCAGCACCAATCCCCGTACACATACTCACGATTAGGTGGGGCTCTTCTTGATAGGGTCAAGGTTCGGACGCGGTGCCGGGTAGCCTTCGAAGGTGATGTTGTCGGCCAAACGGCGGGCCGCGGCTTCGGCCTCGCGGCTTCGGATGGTCCAGCAAAGGACGGGCATCCCTTGCGTGCGGAGCGCTTGAACCCGCGGTCGGGCTAGGTCGGCGGCAGAGTGGCTGATAAACGTGGCGCCGCTGGGGGCCAACCCGGCCATGTCACGCAGAGCAGCCCAGTCTGCCGGACTGTGATCTGCGGGCCGTTGCTCTGGACGATAGCTGTCTGTGGTCAACCCGCGCGCACGATCCGGAAGAAGTTGCGCCAACAGGATTACGATGTCGGGGTTGAATGACATAACCGCTGCCGGCCCGTCGTAACCAGCCAGATCTTGAGCCACGGCTTGCGCCAAGGCAAGATTGTCAGACGGCCCGCCATGGCCACCATCGGCGGTTTGGTCTTTCAGCTCGATCAGGATTGGCGTGCGCCCGGCGACCAACTGCAAGATGTCGGTCAGGGCCGGGATCGGCTCATTACTTTGGGTCAGAGTGATGCGATTGAGCGCGTCTTTGCTGCGATCCCGGACCGGACCAGTGGCTGTCGTCATCCGGTTGAGATCCGCATCATGAAAGACCATAGCGCCCCCGTCGGACGAGAGCTGGACATCCAATTCAATCCCATATCCGGCCCGCACAGCCGCGGTCATCGCCGCGGCTGAATTTTCAGGACGCGCCGCTGCGGCATCGTGATAGCCGCGATGGGCAAGGGGCCGGGCCAGAAAAATCTGATCCAAAGCGGGGGATTGGATCATTTGATTTGGAAGATCCCGTCGATTTCGACTGCGACGCCGAAGGGCAGCGACGGCACGCTGACCGCTGACCGGGCGTGCCGCCCAGCATCGCCCAGAACCTCGACCAGCAGATCTGAGGCGCCGTTGATGACCTTGGGTTGATCGGTGAAGTCAGGGGTCGAATTGACAAAGCCGCCAAGCTTGACCACCCGCACAAGCCGATCCAGATCGCCGCCGCAGGCTTCGCGCAGCTGGGCCAGCAAGCTCAGGGCGCAATATTTAGCGGCCTCAGCACCGGCGGCCACATCCAAAGTGTCGCCCAATTTCCCCAGAATCAGCCCGTCGGCAGAAGCCGGGATCTGACCGGAAATGTGGACCAGATCGCCGGCGACCACGAATGGTACGTAGTTTGCCGCTGGGGCCGGGGCCGCGGGCAAGCTTAGGCCAAGGGCGGCAAGGCGGTCTGTGATCTGGTGCGACATTTGATAAAGACTCCGTTCGGGTTTCGCGCCCAGCCTACCTGTCGGGCAAAGGCGCGAGAAGGGCAAAAGAGGGCGGCAGGTCGCCGCTTCCCGCCGTACCGGCCCTAACTTTCGCGAAATGCCTTTACAAAATAATCACTCAGAGGCTTCAGAAGATAGGCCATGGGGGATCGATCCGTAGTCCGAATATACGCTTCGACCGGCATGCCGGGCAACAGCGTGACCCCATCGGGCAGTTTTTCGAATTCACCCTCTTTCAGGACGATTTCCGCCCGGTAGAAGCTTGTCCCGCGGTTTTCGTCACTGAACGCATCGGCCGAGACCTTGGAGACCACGCCTTCCAATTCCGGGGTGGTTCGCGCGTCGAGGGCAGAAAACCGCATCATCACCTTCTGGCCGGGATAGACCTCGTCGATATGGATCGGTTCGATTTGGGTGGCGATGACCAGCGGCCGGTTTTGTGGGATCAGGTAAAGCACGGGATCGGCCGCACGAATGACGGAGCGGGGGGCAAAGACCTGCAAGCCGTAGACAATGCCTGACACCGGCGCCCGGATGTCCAGTCGCGCGATCTTTTCCTTCAACGCTTTGCGTTGTTCAACCAACTCATACTCGCGGTACTGAATGTCCCGCAATTGCGTGATGGCGTCTTCTTGGCGGCTGGTTTCCAGCTTGATAATTTCGATTTCCAGTTCCGTGATCCGGCCTTCGCCTTCCGCCTCCGAGGCTTTCAATTCGCCCAGCGTGCCACTCAGGCTGGCCTCTTCGCGTTGTAGCGCGAGCACTTGCGCCTTGGGGACGAGACCATTGCCCATCAAGATCTGCTTGTCGGCCAATTCTTCCCGAATGAGGGTCAACTGAATATCTTGCGAAGACTGCTGGGCGCGGATGCCGTCGATTTGGTTTTCGATCTGCCCGCGCCGTTTTGCCAATTGCTCAATCTCGCGGTCCAGCGAATTTTTGCGAGCCTCGAACAGCCGTTGCTGTCCCTGCACCAGCTTCGCCACTGACGGTTGCTGATCTGCGATGGTCAGCAATTCGGCGTCGAACGCGATGGTCTCGGCATCATCCCGTTCGGCCTCTAGACGGCCGATCCGGGCCATGAGTTCATAAAGCTGCCCTTCGATGATCGACAGATCTGAGCGCATTACGGAGCCGTCCAACTGGATCAGGATGGCGCCGGTTTCGACGACATCGCCTTCGTCAACAAGGATCGTGGCAACAATGCCGCCATCCAAGTGCTGAACGACTTGTCTGTTCTGATCGACCTCGATCTGACCGCTGGACACGATGGCGCCGGACAGTTGTGAAAATATTGCCCAGCCGCCGAAGCCGCCAACCAAAAGGACCAATGCCAAGACCCCGATGGTCAGAGGCTTTCGTGCGGACCAAACGTCTGACCCGGTCGGTTCGGGCGCGGACGGCACAGCCGCCATTATCTTGGTGCCGGAGGATGCGGGCGGTTTCATGACACGCCCCCGGGGGCTGTGGCAGCTTTAATCTCGCCAGCGTTCCTGACCATTTTCGATAGAACCTCGTCGCGGGGCCCAAAGGCTTTGGTGGTCCCGGCATCCAAAACAAGAAGCAAGTCGCATTCCTGAATGGCGGCGGGTCGGTGGGCCATAATCAAAACAGCTTTGCCGTCGTTTTTCATGGTCCGGATCGCGAGGTTCAGGGCTTGCGACCCCTCATTGTCGAGATTTGAATTGGGCTCATCAAGCACAAGGATCACCGGGTCGCTGTACAGGGCGCGGGCGAGGCCTATGCGTTGAATTTGTCCTCCGGACAGACGTCCGCCTTGCATCGTGATCCGGGTGTCGTAGCCCTCTGGCAGGCGGAGGATCATTTCATGCGCGGCGGCTTTCTGTGCCGCGGCCACCACATCTGCGTCTTTGGCATTGGGATCCAGTCGGGCGATGTTTTCGGCAATGGTGCCGTCGAACAGTTGCACCTGTTGTGGCAGATAGCCAATGTGCCGTCCGAGCGTATCCGGATCGTATTGGTCGATGCTGGCACCGTCGAGCCGAATTTTGCCGCCCGCTGCGCGCCAAACCCCCGTCAGGGCCTTGGCGAGCGTCGATTTTCCGGCGCCGCTTGGCCCAATCACGCCGATCGCTTGTCCGGGTTCCAGCCGAAAGGTGATCAGGCGTAGGGTGGCTTGTTGCTGACCGGGCGGCAAAACCGTCGCCTGATGAACGTCGAGGATAGCGCGAGGTTTCGGCAGTTCTGTTCGCGGTCGGGACGGTGGGATTTCGGACAGCAACATGCCGAGATTGTGCCAGGATTTACCGGCCCCTTGCACAAGGGACCACTGGCCGACGACCATTTCAATCGGCGCAAGCGCCCGCCCCATCAGAATGGATCCGGCAATCATTGCTCCGGCTGTCATTTGATTTTGCAGCACCAAATACGCGCCAAGGGCGAGCATTGCGGATTGCAGGAATAACCGGAAGGTTTTTGTCGCAACCGTAAACGAGCCTTGCGCGTCGCTGGCGCCGATGGACAGGGTCAGTGACCGTCGGCGCAAGGTGTTCCAGCGTGAATAGGCAGCACCGCGCATCCCGAGGCTCTGAACCATGTCGGCCTCAGCCTTAAGGCGCTCGGACATCCGGTCGGCTTCGGCGGCAGCCACCATGGATTCCAAGACCGGACGCCGTGTCCGGGTTTGATTTAGAAAGGTGATGCCGACCAAAATGACGCCACCGAAAATTGCGAGATAGCCAAGGTAGGGGTGGAAGATGAAAATTCCGGCCAGAAAAATCGGGGTGAACGGTAAGTCGAAGAGCGAACTCAGCACGGGTGATGAGAGAAACCGCTGCACGGTCTCAAGATCGCGGACGCCGGCGGCAGCTGCACCGCGGTCATTGCGGGCGGCATCTTCGATGGCAGCGGAGAAAACCCGCTTGTCCATTTTTGCCTGAAAGCGGGCACCAATCCGGGCCAAAACCCGGCCCCGGACATAGTCCAGAACGCCCATCATCAGATAGAGATAGGCCACGAGGGCCGTCAGTGCGACCAGTGTCGCTTCGGACCTGCTGCCAAGCACGCGATCATAGACCTGCAGCATGAAGATCGGTCCGGTCAGCATCAGAATATTGACGAAAACGCTGAAAATTCCGACCATCCAAAACAGAGGCCTGCTTTCGGCCCGCGCTTCGCGCAACTCGGCGCTGCCGCGTGATTCGGGTGGCTGCATCGGTCAATCTCCTGTAAAGCGACTCTCGACCGCCATGCGAGACAGTCAGGAATCGCCGTCGGCGAGTTTACTATTTACACAGCGGATGGATCATCGCTGTTCACAGCGCCGCTATATACTATGTGTCGAAAGATACGAACAAGAGGTTGATCGTCCTTTGTCCATTGGTTCAAATTTGCAGCATCCGTATCGCCTGACAGCGATCCTTGCGGTGGCGGTTCTGGCGCTGGGTGCCTGTGCAACAACCAGTCCCGAAGGGGCTGAATTCAACGATCCGTATGAGCCGGTCAACCGGTCGATCCATGGTCTCAACAAGGGGCTGGATACGGTCGTATTTCGTCCAGCCTCGGCCGTGTACGGAACTGTTGTCCCAGGACCTGTCCGCGATAAAGTGACCAATTTTTCTTATAATCTGGAACTGCCCGGACAGGTTATCAATAACGTCCTTCAGGGACGTATCGATAATTCGGTGCATAATACCTTCCGCTTTATGCTGAACTCCACCCTTGGGGTTCTGGGCTTGTTCGATCCGGCCACATCCTTCGGGTTAGAGCGTCGCAAGACCGATTTCGGCGAGACGTTGCACGTTTGGGGCGCAGGCGAGGGCGCGTATGTTGCGGTGCCGGTGTTCGGGCCATCGACTCAGCGAGATTTCGCCGGCGACGTTGTGGATTATGTCCTGAATCCAGTGTCTCTGGTGCTGGTGCCGCCGGAATCCTATGCGACGGCAGCGGCTTGGGTGGGCGAAAACGCCAGTTACCGTTACGATTTCTCGGATACGGTCGATGCGTTACTTTATGAAAGTGCAGACAGTTATGCGCAGGCCCGGCTGATTTATCTGCAAAATCGCCGCTATGAACTGGGCGATGACGGCGGCGATACCTATATTGATCCCTATGAGGACCTTTACAGTGAATGATACCCAACTCTCACGCCGCAGCATTCTTGCCGGCCTGACGACACTCACCCTTCTTCCCTCGGCGGCGATGGCACTGTCTGACAGTCAGGCAGAGGCGCTGGTCACAAGTCTGGTGCAAGACATCACGACCACGATCAATTCCGGTAAGTCGACCACCGCGCTTTATGCCGAGTTCGAGAAGATCTTCGAGAAATACGCAGATGTGCCGACCATCGCACGCTTTTCGCTCGGCGCCGCGGCGCGATCGGCCAGTGCGGCCGATCTGAAAGCCTATACCAACGCGTATGCGGGTTACATTGCCCGGAAATACGGCCGGCGCTTCCAAGAATTCGTTGGGGGCAAAATTATCGTCAAAGGGGCCAAGACTCAGAAGTCCTTGGTCGTGGTCGCGGCGACCGCCGATTTGCGCGGCCAAGCGCCGTTTGCGGTGAATTTTCAGGTCTCAGACCGCAGTGGCCGCGCAGCCTTCATCAATGTGGTGATCGAAGGGGTCGATATGCTGATCACTGAGCGCACAGAGATCGGTGCGTTGCTGGATAGCGTCGGCGGTAGCATCCCGCAATTGACCGCGAAGCTGAAAACCCTTTAAGGCGCAACCGCGCAATAGGCCCGCCGCTGCTTGCTGTCCTGTGGATGCAAGCGGCGGCGGGCTTTTTTTGTTAGTTCGATTTTCGGAAAAGCCCCAGAACGTCGTTTAGAACCCGTTCCGCCAGATCCAGTGGGCTGCCCGACCCATTGCCGGTTTGTTGCGTCGGGGCGGCGTTTCGGGTTGTGCCGTTAGATGCGGTGGTGCCACCGCCATTGTCCGAGGGCGTGTCTGCCATCTCGCGCATCGGTGCTACTGGCGGGGTCATCGGAAGCGGCTTGGCGGGCAGACCATCCTGCACCCGGGCCATGGTTTCGTGCCAGATTTCAGCCGGAAGTCCCGCGCCGGTGGTGCCGGTCAGGGGGGTGTTGTCGTCATATCCCATCCACACCCCGGTGACATAATCGGCCGTGAAGCCGATGAACCACGCATCACGGGCCGCTGAGGTCGTGCCGGTTTTGCCGGCCACTTCCCGTCCGTCCAGCCGGGCCCGGGTGCCGGTGCCGTGTTCGACCACCTGATACATCATCCAGACCAGTTCCCGTGCCGCTTGTTCGGAAATCACCCGTTCGCCAATGCCCCCATCTTGGTCAATCAGGGACTCGTTATCGCCGATCAGGCGCAGGTCTGTCAGCCCATAGGGCGTGACACTGCTGCCGCCGTTCAGGATGCCGGCATAAGCCGCCGTCATTTCCAGCAGCGTCGCCTCTGAGGTGCCAAGAGCGAGGGCCGGGCCGGAGTCCACACTGTTGCGAATGCCGAAATCGCGTGCCACGCGGCGGACGTTTTCACGCCCCACCGACTCGGACACTTTGACGGCCGGGATGTTCAGACTTTGCTCCAAGGCTTTGGTCAGGGTGACCTGTCCTTCGAACCTGCGGGTATAGTTCTGCGGTGTCCAAGGGCCTGAGCCGGGAACATTGATCGTCAAAGGGGCATCGTTGACCATGTCATTCGGGCCATAGCCCAATTCCAGAGCCGTGGCATAGATGAAGGGTTTGAAGGCGGATCCGGTTTGGCGCAGGGCTTGTGTGGCGCGGTTGAACGATCCGGCGACCTTGGTCTTCCGGCCGCCGACCATGGCGCGAATGGCGCCGTCGGCCCCCATGACCACGATGGCGGCCTGTGCTTTCGATCCGGCCTTGATCTTGTTGTCGAACACGGTTTCCAGACCGGCTTCGGCAGCGCGTTGAATGCGCTTGTCGAAGGTTGTGCTGATCAGCACATCCTCGGTGGTGTCCCCGGCGAGGAACGACGGCGCGGTGCTCATGATCCAGTCGGCGAAATAGCCCCCTGCGCGCGCCTCGGCGGCTTCGGACAGTTCGGCAGGATTACCACGGGCGCGTTCGGCTTCCGCGAAGGTCAGGAAGTCTTGCTCTTGCATCAGGCCGATGATGGTCTCGGCGCGGTCACGGGATCGTTCCAGATCCGTCGTCGGTGCATAGCGCGACGGCGCCACCAGAAGACCTGCTAGCATCGCGGCTTCAGCCGGATCGACCTCGGCCGCGGATTTGCCGAAATAGCGCTGGCTGGCGGCTTCAAAGCCTCGCGTCCCCGCCCCAAGATAGGCGCGGTTCATATAGATCGTCAGAATTTCGTCCTTGGTATAGCGGACTTCCATGGCCAGCGCGTACAGCGCTTCATGGACCTTACGGCTGATGGAGCCACGACGGCATTCGGCTTCGTAGTCGGATTCTGAAATACCGCTGCTTGGATCATAGGGCGTGCCGACACACAGAAGCTTCGCGGTCTGCTGCGTGATCGTCGAGCCTCCGTGACCTTCCAATGCACCACGGCCTTCGCGCAGGTTGATTGCAATGGCGCCGAGCACGCCGCGTGGGCTGACCCCGAAATGGCTATAGAACCGACGGTCCTCAGTGGCGATGATCGCGTTCTTCAGGTTCGGCGATACCGTGTCCGTCGTGATCACGCCGCCAAACTGGTCGCCGCGCCACGCGAAGACGTCGCCGTAACGGTCCATCATTGTGACCGATCCACGCGCCCGCTGATCGACCAGTTCCGAGGCATCGGGCAAATCGCTGTAGAGAATCATCACGGCGCCGCCCACGATGGCGCCGCTCACCAGTCCGATCCGCCAAGTCACGGCCCAGATCTTGCGCATAATCCAGCGGACAAGGCGCCCGACGATGCCGAACAGTCCGCCTGAGCCGCCCCCGGATCCGCCCCGCGACCTGCCGCCTTTCTGTCGTTTCTGCGTTGCAGAAGAAGGCTTTCGCGGTCGCTTGGTGGTCGGCGCGGCAGCCACTTTGGCAGTGGCGCGCGCCGGTTTGGCGGCGCTGGCCTGTGGTTTGGCATAGCGCTTTTCGGCAACCAAAGGTCGCTTGGATTGGGGTGGTCTGCTCATCGGGCTGCCCTCTTTGCGGGGTATGCGTCTGCCACCTCGTGTACCTGTTTTCAAGGAAGATGTAGAGCCGCGACGCGTTGTTGGACGATTCATTGTTGCCTAAATTTTACGCTTAACGTCTTATTTGTGCAAAAAATACGCAACTATCCCCCAAAACTGCCACTTTTTTGAGACCCGTTTCCTTGTGGTCCGCACATCAACCACGGCTAGTGACCCCTGTAAGCATCTGCAGGTCAGCAACCTGCGTATGAGAAAAGGGCACCAAAGCGTGAAACTGATCATTGCAGCAATCAAGCCATATAAGCTGGAGGAGGTCCGCGAAGCGCTGTCCGCCATCGGCGTTCGCGGCATGATGGTTACCGAGATCAAGGGGTTCGGAACACAGTCGGGGCACACCGAGATATACCGCGGCGCGGAATACGCCGTCAATTTTGTCCCGAAAGCGAAGCTGGAAATCGTCGTCAGCTCTGCGATGGCGGAGCCCGTCGTTCAAGCCATCCAGACCGCTGCAAAGACCGGCAAGATCGGTGATGGGAAGATTTTCGTTCTGGATGTCGCTCAGGCTGTGCGGGTGCGCACCGGCGAAATCGACGCGGACGCGCTTTAACCCGAACTTCGGGCAGATTGAGGGAAAGATGACGAATATCGCGAAATTATTCGGATTTGTGAGCATCCTAGCCAGTTTGGCAGCCCTGCCGGTTGCTGCCCAAGAGGCCGTGGTCGACCTCGTGGAGGTCGTGCCGACCATGGACAAGGGCGATGTCGCTTGGATGCTGGTCTCGACGCTGTTGGTTTTGTTCATGATCCTTCCGGGTCTGGCCCTGTTCTATGGTGGCTTGGTCCGCTCGAAAAACATGTTGTCGGTGCTGATGCACTGTACGGTCATCACCGCGCTCGTCATGGTTGTCTGGGTTGCCTATGGCTACTCGATGGCTTTTGGCGGCGGCACCGGCCCTTACTGGGGCGGGTTGAGCAAGATGTTTCTGGCGGGGGTGACCATGGACAGTATGGTCGGCACCTTCACTGAGGGGGTGGTCCTGCCGGAATATGTCTTCATCGCCTTCCAGATGACCTTTGCCGCCATCACGCCAGCCCTGATCGTCGGCGCATTTGCCGAACGGATCAAGTTCTCGGCGTTACTGGTGTTTGTTGTGCTCTGGGTGACGGTCGTCTATTTCCCAATCGCCCATATGGTGTGGGATAGCGCCGGCCTGATCTTCAACATGGGGGCCCTCGACTTCGCAGGTGGCACAGTGGTGCATATCAATGCCGGGATCGCGGCACTGATCGGGGCCATTCTTGTCGGCAAACGCGTGGGCTATGGCCAAACCAACATGGCGCCCCATTCCATGACGTTGACCCTTGTCGGGGCAGGTATCCTCTGGGTGGGCTGGTTCGGCTTCAACGCGGGCTCAAACCTTGAAGCCAATGGTGGCGCGGCGCTGGCGATGATCAACACGTTCACAGCAACGGCGGGCGCAATCCTTGCTTGGTCTCTGATCGAAAGTCAGACCCGCGGCAAATCTTCGATGCTGGGCGCTGCGTCGGGCATGGTGGCCGGGCTTGTGGCGGTCACACCCGCTGCAGGCACCATCGGTCCGGTGGGCGCCATCGCTTTGGGCGCGATTTCATCCAGCATCTGCTATTTCTTCGTGGACGTCGTGAAGCACAAGTTCGGGTACGACGACAGCCTTGATGTGTTCGGGATCCACGGGGTTGGCGGCATCGTTGGTGCAATCGGAACCGGCATCTTCACCGCCCCAATTTTCGGAGGCGTCGGTGATGCCGACTACTCCATCGCCGGCCAGACCCTAATCCAAGCCCAAGCTGTGGGGATTACGATAGTCTGGTGCGGGGTCGCGTCGTTCGTCCTGTATAAATTGGTCGATCTGACCATCGGCCTTCGGGTCAATCCGGAAGCCGAACGGGAAGGCCTTGATCTCACGTCACACGGAGAGAGCGCTTACAACCACTGATCGGGCTTGTCCCATCATCCACACATCGACAGGTGGCGCCGAACACGCCGATGCCACCTGCCACCTACGAGGTCTGTTGTTGAAGGGGGTGCAACTCTCTGGACTGACCGTTTTCTGACCGATGGAGCCGCTTCCGTCACATGAAAGGAACTGAAAATTGAAGCTGATCATAGCAGCGATAAAACCGTTCAAGCTTGAGGAAGTGCGTGAAGCACTGACCGCCATTGGCGTGCGCGGCATGATGGTGACCGAGATCAAAGGGTTCGGATCGCAGTCGGGACACACCGAAATTTACCGGGGCGCAGAATACGCAGTGAACTTCGTGCCCAAGGTTAAATTGGAAATCGTCGTCAGCGCCGCCATGGCGGATCAGGTTGTCGAAACCATCCAGAGAACCGCGAAAACTGACAAGATCGGCGACGGAAAGATTTTCGTGCTCGATGTTGCCAGCGCGGTCCGTGTCCGTACCGGCGAAACCAACGACGACGCCCTGTAAGCCCTTAACGATCGAACAAGAAGGTAAGACCTTATGAAAATTCACAAGATTCTACTGGGTTCGGTGGCAATGGCGGTTCTACCCGTGCTTGCCGTTGCCCAGGACGCGGCAGAAGTGGCGGTCCCCGTTGCGGTGCCGACTGACGTCGTCTTCATCCTGAACTCGCTGCTCTTTCTGATCGGTGGCTTCTTGGTGTTCTTCATGGCCTGTGGTTTTGCCATGCTCGAAGCCGGGCTCGTCCGGTCCAAGAACGTGGCCATGCAGTGCACTAAGAACGTGGCCCTGTTTTCGCTGGCGTCGATCTTTTACTACCTGATTGGCTACAACCTGATGTACCCATTGGGCGATTGGGCAATCGAGGGCGTTCTCTCGGGCCTGTTCCCATCGGTTGGCGTGCTTGAAGCCGTGGGAATCGATGCATCGGGTGCAGACGACTACGGTTATGCCTCGACCGGGTCCGACTTCTTCTTTCAGCTGATGTTCTGTGCCGCGACCGCGTCGATCGTCTCTGGTGCCGTGGCAGAACGCATCAAGCTGTGGCCCTTCCTGATCTTCACCGTCATTCTGACCTCGATCATCTACCCGTTGCAGGCCAGCTGGTCTTGGGGCGGCGGCTTCCTGTCCGAAGCAGGCTTCTCGGATTTCGCAGGTTCGTCGATCGTGCATTCGGTTGGTGGCTGGGCTGCCTTGACCGGCGCGCTGATCCTTGGTCCGCGGATTGGCAAGTATAAAGATGGCCGGGTTCACCCGATGCCGGGCTCCAACCTGACCTTGGCGACGCTGGGAACGTTTATTCTGTGGCTCGGTTGGTTCGGGTTCAATGGCGCCTCGCAGCTTGCCATGGGAACCATCGGCGATGTCGCTGATATCAGCCGGATCTTCGCGAATACCAACGCCGCTGCGGCCGGTGGTGCGATTACGGCGCTGCTTCTGACCCAGCTTCTGTACAGCAAGCCCGACCTGACCATGGTCCTGAACGGCGCGCTGGCCGGTCTGGTCTCGATCACAGCCGAACCTCTTGCACCGACCCTCGGCCAAGCCACGCTGATCGGTGCCGTTGGCGGCGCGCTGGTGGTCTTCGTTGTGCCGATGCTGGACAAGCTGAAGATTGACGACGTTGTCGGTGCCATCCCGGTTCACTTGGTGTGTGGCATCTGGGGCACCTTGATCGTGGTGTGGACCAACGCAGACGCGACGCTTGGCAACCAGTTGTACGGCATCTTCGCCATCGGTGGCTTCACCATCGTTGCCTCCGCTGCGGTCTGGGCCATCTTGGCTGGTATCTTCGGAATCCGCGTGTCGGAAGAAGACGAAGTCAACGGTCTGGACATGGCCGAGCTGGGCATGGAGGCCTACCCCGAGTTTTCGAAAGGCTGATTTTCCTTCCAGTCAGCTGATCTAACTGCCCGGGCCTGTATTGGCCCGGGTTTTTTTATGAAGTCGGATCAACAGCAGGCATCTGGTTTTGCGCCCAAGATCAAACCCGGTGAAAGGAGAAGACCGCGACATTTATGAGAGGCGGCCCTGTGCCATCGACAACGCACCCCACATCATCAAGGATTAGGGCGGCGGACACACAGATTAACAAATTAGGGGGGGAGCTGTAGCGGTGTTTGTCAAACTAGTTGTCCGCCGATTTCATGCGGCGTCTCTGATTTCAGGGGCGCTGAATTCGTTTTCTGGATTCAGCCAGACAGGTCCGGCCGGTTGCCAGTTTCGGGTTTTTCCTGACCA
>NZ_MTBG01000026.1 GCF_002119405.1 Pseudoruegeria sp. SK021
GGTTCAGATCCGAGCTGCAGTGCTGAACCGGTTCACCGCCCTCGGAATACCCGTCACGAAAGCCGTGGGATAAGTGTGTCTGGGGAAAGGGGCACTGCGGCCCATTTCAAATTTGTGCAACAGCGCCGTTGCAGACCAGACTATCAGGTCCCAGAGGGCACTTCTTCTCTTGGACCCCATTTCCGTGAAATCGTACAATTTTTATCGCTATTAGGAAGTACCATGTTTTTACTACGATCGACGTTAGCAGGATTTTTGACCGGGGTGTTTGGCGTATTTAGCACAGCCAGTGCCGCGTCTTTCATCGTCGAAGAGCGGATCGGAACCGCGTATATTTACGGATTTCTCATCACCGATGGCACGATCGGGACCCTTGCCACGGAAAACATCGTGAATTGGCACCTGACGATGTATAACGGCCCGAACGAATTCATATTCGTCAGGTCATCAGATCCGGCTAAGCCAAGCAACTCCACCATGACCATCTCGGGTGACGTCTTGAGCACGGCAGGGCCGTTCCTATTTTTCAACTCGGCCGAGCCCTCGGGATACGCTCTTTTTCAGGGAATCGGAGCCAACAACGGATATTCTTGGTGTTTGAATGCCGCTGGATGCCTTGAGGCTGATAGCCCTGGATTCACAGCAACCATGCCTAGCTTGGCACAACCCTTGGTATCGACCTTTGAAGCGAAGACTTATCTCGGTCACCAAGGTATTCCAGAGCCCGCGATGGTTCCCCTTCCCGCAGCATTGCCTCTTTTATTTGCAGCGATCGGTGGACTTGGGGGAATGCATCTGATCGGCCGTCGCGGCAAGGCAACAGCCTGAAAGTCGCCTGGGAGGTGTTTATGCCTGATCCGGCGCCTCCTTTAATGAATTAACCCGCTACGAAAGTAGGGCGCATCGAAGGGTGCGCCCTATTTTATTTAGGAAGTTTTCGCTGTGACCAGACATGAAAAAATGGGAACTGACGCTGATTTGGTGTAGCTAATAAAGCTTTGCTCAGCATCGCGCACTTAAAGATTATAGGGTCGCAGCGTGCGATAAGCGTGCCATGTTGCGTGGCCCAGCAGCGGGAAAATCACAATTAATCCGATAAATCCGGTTGCGATGGATACGGCGAAAAGGACAAGAACAATCGCACCCCATGCAATCATGACAGAAAGATTGCTCCATACCGTTGCCATGCTGATCCCGAGAGCAGAGAGCGCATCGGTTCGCTCTGTCAGCAACATCGGGACCCCAAAAACGCTGATTGCGAATGAGAACGCGGCAAAAAGTGCGCCAACAGACCCGCCGACCAGCAGTAATGCCCACCCTGTAGGAGTTGTGAATAGCATCGGAACAATTTCATCAGTCCCCGGGAACGGATTTATACCAAAAAACAGCGCCCAAATCAGCACGGCTGCGCGCAACCATAGCAGCAAGAGACCCAATAACATCACGCCCATGAACCAAGCTTGAGCGCCAGATTCCGGTTTCACCAGCGCCATTTTTAAGAATGTCGGGCGATCTCCTGCCTCAAGCATCCTGCTTTTCTCATAAAGGCCGTTGGCGATGATCGGCCCGACGACCATGAACCCTGCAAGCGCGGGAAACAGGGCGTATTCATAGTTGAATAAAAACAACGCCCAGACAATCAGTGCAGAGAGAGCGTAGACCCCAAACCCATACAGCATACTGGGCACCGGATTTGTCCACAGATCCGACCACCCCGCGCGCAGCCAATCAAAAGCCGTGCGCCACGGCAGATTGAGGGCGCGGTGATTATCCCGCGGCAAGGCTGGAACGACCTTTGGTATCTCATCCGACCCTTTCGGATCGTCTGGCGGCGCTAGAACATCGGCACGATCACTCAGCATGATGGTTTCGCCGCGCGGTGGATTGCGACGCCTTCCGTGTTTTGTTGCAGAACACACTCGGGTTTTGAAGCGAAGGAGACGTAGACCAGATGCGCATTCGCGCCGATAAAAAGCGCAACAGAACTGGCCACCCCGACCAGCGCAAAAAGGCGCGTCCGGGTCCAGTAGCGCGGGGTGGCAAGGGCGGTCATTGTGGCGCCTCCTGTCGCAGATCGGTAAGATAAACCGTGAGGATCTTGCGCTCGGTTTCCGACAGGCGTCCTTCCCAAGCGGGCATCCAGCCTTGCCGACCGTTCCAAATTGTTTCGAACATTGCCGTGTCGTCGCCGCCGTAGATCCAGAATGCATCGGTCAGATTGGGCGCGCCCTGCTCAGTGTCTCCCATCGCCGTCTCGCCGTGACAGCTGGCGCAGTTGTCTGCGTAGATTTCTGCGCCGGCGGCAGCACGATCAGGCGGTATCTCCGTCCCGGAAAGCGATTGAACGTAATCGACGACAATGCGAATGTCTTCGCGTCCCAGCATTCCGTCCCGGCCAAACGCAAGCATCTGGGCGTATCTCGTATCTGGGTGGGGTGCGTTGATGCCGACGCGCAACGTTTCCATGATGGACTCGGGATCGCCGCCCCATAACCACATGTCGTCTATCAGGCTGGGAAAGCCCGGTCCCCCACCTGCATCCAAGCCGTGACAGCCTGCGCAATTGTCTCCGAAAATCTGGTGGGCCGTACCCGTTGCAAGCGCCAATAGCTCAGGATCTTGCAGTATGTCATTGACGGGTGCGGCCGTAATAAGGTCTGCCCAACCCGAGCGGGCCACATTTGCAGCGATCACTTTTTCCGCGACCTCTTCGCCCTGATTGAGACCCAGTATCCCCTTGGTATAGGTCGTTACCAAAGGCCAGGTGGGCAGCAAGATCCAAGCGATCAGCGCCCAAATGTGTGTGACGATGATGAAAAACCAGACGGCACGCGGCACACGGGTGTTCAGCTCGGTTATGCCGTTCCACTCATGGCCGGTGGTCAGATAACCGGTAAGCGGGTCACGTTCCTTCACTGACATGGCGTGTCCTCCTTATTCTCCCGCTGAACCGGGCCGTCCTCGTCATCCAGTATGCTTTTTGCGGCTTTATCGAACCGTCCGCCCAGCGAGGGCCAATAGGCGTAAATGGTGATCAGGATGAACAGACCCATCAGATAGAACAGACCGAAAGACTTGGCCGCGCCGACAAACCAATCGTGAGTCAGCTCCATGCTCTATTCCTCCGCTACGGGTTGCATTTGTTCGGGTAAGTCCGTCAATTTGCCGAGTATCTGAAGATATGCCACCAGCGCGTCCATCTCTGTCACCCAGTCGCTGCGCCCATCAAAATACCGCACGGCCGTCGCATCACCGTATCGCTCTGTCACGCCATCGGCGTGGGGGCCGTCAGGATTGGCCTGACCTGTCGCGTCATACGCCGCATTCAAGATCATTTCGTCGGTATAGGGGACCCCGACGGCCCGTAACGCGCTGAGCCTGTCGGAAAGATCATCGGTTCTCAGGAGGGTTTCCAGCAAGAACGCATATTGCGGCATCACCGATTCAGGGACCAGATCGCGCGGGTTCACCAGATGGCGAACCTGCCAGTCGTCCGAATATTTATCCCCCAACCGCGCAAGGTCGGGCCCTGTCCGTTTTGACCCCCATAGCATCGGATGGTCATATTGCGACTCGACGGCGAGTGAATAGGGGCCGTACCGTTCCACTTCATCGCGCAGCGTGCGGATCATCTGGCTGTGACACGCATAACATCCCTCGCGAATATAGATGTCACGCCCAGCCTGCTCCAGCGGGGTATAGACGCGCATATTGGGATCCGCTTCGACGGTATCGTCGATGGTAAACAAGGGCGCGATTTCAACGATGCCGCCGACACTTGCCGCGGCAATAATCCCGAAGGTCAGCGCCATGGAGTGGCGCTCCATCCGGTAATGGGTGCGCGCCTGAAAGTCGAAGAACCTTGCGAAGGGTTTTAGGATTTTTTTAAACATATCCCTACTCCGCGGCCGGCACTGCCGGCTCCATAGCTTCAGACGACGTCGGATAATCAAGGGCCGGCGCCAAAAGTGGAACCCTCCGAATGGTCATCACAACATTCCACAGGCAGATGCAGGCACCCGTTAGGAACAACAGCCCCCCGAACGCGCGTGCGATGTAATAGGGGTGCATCGCAACCAGCGAGTCCACAAACGAATACCGCAATGTGCCTGCCTCATTATAGGTGCGCCACATCAGGCCTTGGATGATCCCGCTGTTCCACATCGCAAAGACGTAGATAACGGTGCCAGTCAGGGCGAGCCAGAAGTGCCACTCGACCGCCTTCCACGAGTACATCGTCTCGCGGCGCCACAAGACCGGAACAAGCGCGTAGATCGACCCGAAGGTGATCATGGCGACCCAACCCATTGCGCCAGAATGGACATGCCCAATGGTCCAGTCAGTGTAATGTGACAGACCGTTGACCGGGCGGATCGCCATGAACGACCCCTCGAATGTTGATAGCCCGTAGAATACCGCAGCCACCATCATGAAGCGCAGGGTCGCATCGTCACGCACTTTGTGCCACGCCCCGTTCAACGTCATCAGCGCGTTACCCGCCGAGGCCCAGCTGGGGACCAGCAGCATGATAGAAAACGTCATGCCCAGCGTTTGGACCCAATAGGGAAGCGCCGTGTAATGGAGATGGTGTGAGCCGACCCAGATGTAGAAAAACACGATACCCCAAAACGACAGGATCGACAGACGATAAGAATAAATCGGTCGCTCTGCCCTCTTGGGAAGAAAGTAATAAAGCATGCCCAGAAAGCCGGTGGTCAGAAAGAATGCCACCGCGTTGTGGCCATACCACCACTGGGTCATCGCATCCTGAACGCCAGAAAACAGCGAATAGCTTTTGGCACCCGTCAGCGATGCAGGCAGCGCCAGATTGTTGACGATATGCAGGATTGCCACGACCAGAATGAACGACAGGTAATACCAGTTGGCAACGTAAATATGCGGCTCGTTCCGCCGGGCCAGCGTGCGCATATACAGGATGAAATACACCACCCACACGACAACCAGCCAGAGGTCGGCATACCACTCGGGCTCAGCATATTCTTTGGATTGCGTGATGCCCATGATGTATCCACTGGCGGCGAGAATACAAAACAGGTTGAATCCCAAAAGCACAAACCACGGCGAAATTTGGTCCGGCATCCGCGCACGGCTGGTGCGCTGCATGATGTGATAGGACGTTGCGATCAACGCATTGCCGCCAAAGCCAAAGATGACACCGGACGTATGGACGGGGCGCAGCCGACCAAAGCTTGACCAGGCCGCATCGAACCGCAGATCGGGCCAGGCCAGTTGCGACGCAACCCACACGCCCATGCTCATCCCTACGACAGCCCAGAGCAGTGCCAGAATGATCCCTACCTTGGTGGGATCGTCGTAATACAACGCCGCGCGATCTTCTGTCGGCTCTGGGTCATAAAACGCATTTCCCACCACGAAAAACAACACGCCGAAGAACAAAAGGGTGATCCAGCCATGGGCGCCCATGGGGTCATCGTGCCCCACAATGGCCATAAGCAACCCAACCATGGCACCGAACCCTGTGATGATCATCGCCTTGGTCCGTTCGGCCCCAGTCAGGTTAGACATCATCGCTTGGTCTCCTTTGTCACAATCATTCGACTGGTAGAATTCAACGATTTTAGCGGAACATCGTCATCGTGCAGGATTCGCTCGGCATCGCCCGACAGGTCTTCATATTGGCCGTTACGCAAGCTCCAGAAGAACGCCGCAAGTCCGAAGGCACCCATACTCAAAGTAACTGGTATCAGAATTATAAGTATTGTCACGCTGGTGTCTCCTTGCGTTTTACGTGGGACGCAGGTTTTTCGCGGGTCCTCGCACCAGCCTTGTTCAGGCGCAGGGCGTTTCCGATCACTATGATCGAAGATCCCGACATCGCCAATGCCGCAATCAGCGGTGTCACCAGCCCTGCAACCGCCAAGGGAATGGCAATGCAGTTGTAGGCGATGGCCAGCGCAAAATTCTGACGCACAATCCGTGCTGTATCCCGCGCAACCTTCCACGTATCGGGAACGGCATCGAGGGTATCGCGCAAAAAGACAAAGTCCGCCGCGGTGCGGCCTGCGTCGGACGCGGTCGACGGGGCCATCGAAACATGGGCGGCTGCCAGTGCCGCCGCATCGTTCAGCCCGTCTCCGACCATTAGTGGCCGATGCCCGCCCCGAAGCCCTGTCCTCAGAATGTCGATTTTGTCTGCGGGTGTGGCACCATAATGGATGTCGTCAATACCCAGTGCCGTCGCCACGGCCTTGGCGCGATCTTCCATGTCGCCTGACAACAACGCAACGCTAAACCCCGCATTTTTCATGTCTGTAACAGCTTCGATGGCACCATCACGCAAGGTCTCGGCCAGATCGAAGGAAACCGACGGGCAATGTTCAAAGCCGAATGCCGGGCTTCCGGCTCCTGCCGCAACATCTGCAATCTCGGCCACCCATTCGGCGCGCCCCAGACGGGCCCGGCGGCCCTCGATCAGTCCTTCAACGCCGAAACCCGGCACTTCCGTGTGGCAGGTGACGTCAGAGGGGTTATCGTGTAATCCCGACGCGATCGCACGCGCAGCCGGATGGCCGGACCGAACGGCAAGCGCTTTTGCGCCTGACCGCATCACCGGATCATCAGGAATGTTTCCAAGCCTCGGCGTGCCGGTCGTTAGTGTGCCCGTTTTGTCGAACACCACGTGATCAATTTCCGCCATTCTTTCAAGCGCGGCCCCGTCTTTCATCAAGACACCCATCCGCATCAGACGACCTGCTGCAACCACGTGGGCGACGGGCACAGCCAGCCCCAATGCGCACGGACAGGTAATGATCAGAACGCTGATGGCAATAAATAAGGACGTCTGCCAATCGCCACCGGTTACCAGCATCCAGCCGATGAACGTAATCAACGCCAGCAGGTGAACAACCGGCGCATAGAGCCGCGCGGCCCTGTCCGCGATGCGAACATAATTGGCGCGTCCCGCTTCGGCATTGGATTGCATCCGGATCATCTGCGCTAAAAACGAGTCGTCCGACGACCGCAGAACCCTGCCGTCGATCACGCCTGTCAGGTTCAGTGCTCCGGCCTCAATCATATCTCCCGGTCCGATTGCCACGGCCATGGATTCACCCGTGACGAGCGAGCGGTCGAGATCGCTGTTTCCGGACAGAATCTCTAGGTCCAGCGGAACACGTTCGCCCGGCGCGATGGACAGGGTCATTCCGGGAGTAATGCTTTCAAGCAGCGCGTATGTGAGGCTTCCATCCTCATCGCGCAGCATCGCACCGCGAGGCGACAATTTGGCCAAACCACTCACGGCACTGCGCGCGCGTTCGCGCATCAGATGATCAAAATAACGACCCGTCAGTAGGAAAAAAAGCAAAGTGACAGCAGCGTCGAAAAACACATGGTCCCCGCCCTGAACCGTCTCGAAGAGACTCAGCACCAGGGCAAGCGCAACTGCCAGCGCAATCGGGACGTCCATATTCAATTGACGCCGGCGTAATGCAGAAACCGCCGATCTGAAAAAAGGCTGACCGGCATAGAGGACCACTGGCACGGCAATCAGCGCTGAAACCAGATGAAATGTCTCACGGGTCTGCCCGTCCGCGCCTGACCAGACTCCAACCGACAACAACATGATGTTCATCGCGCCGAAACCTGCAACGGCAAGCGCGCGCAACAGGCCCTTACCGGTAGGATCTGGCGCCGTGTCAGCACCGCTTTGGACAGGGGTCGCGGCATACCCTAGAGCCGCCAGTGTTTGGATCATTGGCATCGGGTCAGTGTCGGGCCCCTCAAGCACGATGGTCGCTTGATGCAGGGTCAGGTTGGCACGGGCATAAACCACGTCGTCACGCGCGTTCAGCGCACGCTCGACCTTGGCGACACATGCGCCACATTTGATACCGGGAACAGACAGAATACACCGACCCCGTCCATTGTCATCCACCCGAACGGCGGCACGGGACTGAGCGAGGTTCAGGGGACTGCCTGCAGCCGTGCCCGATCGCTCTTCTGCTGCGCTATGTCCAAACACCATGCCAGACCTTTTATCTATGTTGTGCTGATATTCTGAGGGATTCCCAATTTCCCAGATACCTGTTTGTTTTGGCTATGTCGCGAATTTCTAAAGGTTACGAAGAAAGCGTTTTCCCGAGACACCGTTGACGGGTGCGGTGATTTGAAACCGGTGAAGACGGAAAATCAGGATGATCTGATCGTGCGCGGACCAAAACCACTACGCCCGCCGATGAAAGGTGGTTCGGATCTATTTGGACAGCGATCGAAAGGAGATTGCTACCCGGGCCCAAAAACGGTTGGCCTCGGCACAATTTCCCTCCGGCCGTTTGAAACGTCTTTTCGGCCCATCAATTAACTGGACATTTACCGGCTGGTTGCCATATATCTACAGGAGGTGGCATTTTGCTACCTGTTTAAGGATGGAGGCATCATGGCCCAATCTGTTAAACTTGCTGATGACGTCATGTCGGTCGTCCGACGAGAGTCTGGCCTGCAAAGCCGGTCTGTGGCAGGACAAATCACCCATTGGATCAACATCGGACGTGCGATCGAGAAATCTGGCACCTTCGACTATCAGCACATCAGCGCCGCCCTTGCCGGTGAGCTGTCCCCCGACGCACTCAGCGCAGAAGAGCAAGACGTCTGGTTTGCGCAGTTTTCCGAAGATGTCACCGAACCAATATCTGGCGAAGAGGTGTTCTATGCCGAGCGCCGCCAGCTTGGGCGCGGTGTCGGCCTGAATGACAACGGCGCCTTGGTCTACGCCGAGGCTGCATCCCAGTAGTGACCCCTGCCCCACGTCCAACCCTTGTGATGCTCGCAGGGCCCAACGGGTCTGGAAAATCCACACTTTACGCCACGCGGATCGCGCCAAAATTTGCCGTGCCGTTCATCAATGCCGATTTCATTCAGCGCGACGAGTTGCGGGATAATGATGTGAATGCAGCCTATCAGGCGGCTCAAATCGCATCTGAACGCCGCTCATCCCTGCTGGCCAATCGAAAGAGCTTTGCAACGGAAACCGTGTTTTCTCATCCCTCCAAGCTTGACCTGATCACCCAAGCCAAAGGTCTTGGATACCGCGTCATGACGTTCCACATCTCGGTTGAGCATCCCGATCTGTCGGTGGCCCGCGTTGGCGAACGGGTCAAGGAGGGCGGACATCCCGTGCCTGAAGAAAAGATCAGACATCGCTATGATCGTTCTGCGCCCCTGATCCGTCAGGCGATCTTACAAAGTGATATTGGCCATGTGTTTGATAACTCTCAGCTGAACCAACCGCCACGCCGCGCATTGTCATTCAACGCTGGTATTCTGACCTTTGCCTTACCGCGCCTTCCTCAGTGGGTGCTTGATCTCTACAGCGATGACCTGGTCCTTTAGATCGCACTGCGTCTTGGTGGTGCATCACCCCAACTAGGCTGACCAAGCTCTTGCTTGCACCTAAAGCCCGAAACACGGTCTTCACCCATGCGGACGACGATCCTTTGTGTTTGCGAGCCAAGATTTCACACGGATTTCACAAGCGCTCTGAGGTCCCGTCGTAAGTTTCCATGCGCCCCAAGCGTGGCTAGTTGCCGGGCTCGATTATGCCGGCAGCGCCGCAAACTGCTGTGCGCCGGTAATTCTGTTGGTGCCACGCCGTCCTCTCCGGATTATGTGTGTCGATCGGCGTCCGAAATTTCGCCTCAGGCAGTCCCCAGAAGGTGCTTGAGAAGCACATTTCAGGCTCCATATCCGAGGTCAGGGCGCTGATGACGATCGTACCGTCGCGACTGGGACCGATGGGGCCCCCTCGGAACGACCGAGCGAGGCCTTGATTTTTGTCATCCAGACCCAACACCCGGGTCCCAATCTCATTGCCCAACGGGCATTGCGACCTGATCGATCAGAGGGCCACAGGTCGCCCGGTAGACAACGAAAGCGTTGCCGCGTCCGCCAGAAGTTGCGCCGCAAGCCCATCCTGAATTCCCGGAGACGCCGGCAGGTTTCTGGTAACGGCTTCGACGAAATGTGCGATTTCAGCGCGATATGCCGCCTCGTACCGTTCCAGAAAGAAGTGCTTGGCAGGGGCCGCGCAAAAGCCAGCGCCGGTGGCAAGCTCGACCGTGTTTTCAAGGACGTTTCCGGCCCGGAACATGCCCTTTGCCCCGTGCACTTCGACCCGCTGATCATACCCATAGACCGCGCGCCGCGAATTCGTGATCTGGCAGATCGCGCCGCTGGATGTGGTCAGCGTGACCGCAGCGGTATCGACATCACCGGCCGCACCGATTTCCGGGTCCACCAACGCAGAGCCGACCGCGAAAACTTGCACCGGGTCTTCGCCCAGCAGAAACCGTGCCATATCGAAATCATGGATCATCATATCCCGGAAAATCCCGCCCGACCGCGCAATGTAGCTGATCGGCGGCGGGCTGGGATCGCGGGACATGATCGTCACCAGTTCGACCCGGCCAATCTCTCCGGCTTGGATGCGGGCCTGCAACGCGGCAAAGTTTGGATCAAACCGACGGTTAAACGCGGTCAGGAACGGCACACCCTCAGCAGTGACCACCGCGACACAGTCCCGGATCCGATCCGCAGACATATCGACAGGCTTCTCACAGAAGATGGCTTTGCCGGCCCGCGCGGCAGCGTGAATCAGATCGTAATGGGTGTCTGTCGGCGTCGCGATAATCACCGCGTCCACCTCGGGACTGGCAATCACTGCGTCGGCGCTTAGAACGGCCGCACCGTTGCGATCCGCCAGACGTTGTGCCGCGTCTGGAAAGGCGTCGGCCACAGCCGTCAGGCACACCCCATCCAGGACGGCAATCGACAGGGCATGGACGTGTCCGATCCGGCCACAGCCCAAAAGACCAATACGCAACATTCTCAAGCTCCCTTCATGGCGGACAAAACCCGCCGCGTCGCTGCGACCACCGGGTCATGTGTTTCGACCAAAATCGAATTTCGGTCAAAGCGGGCCGGATCGCGGTTCACCGCCTCGCGCAGCGCATATCCGAAGGCCATGCGCAACTCGGTGCCGATGTTGAATTTGCAGATGGCTGAACCATGGGCCAACGCCGTGCGTTGCGCCACCGGCACGCCCGATCCGCCGTGAATGACCAGCGGCACCGTTGTCACCGCCTCAATGGCGCGGATGCGGGCCTCGTCCAGCCTGCCCTCTTTGTTCTCTTGCAGGTGCACATTGCCGACCGAGACCGCCATGGCGTCGACGGCGGTCTCGCGCGCGAATTTTTCTGCCTCCAACGGATCGGTTCCGGCGGATGTTTCCCCGCCGGAATATCCGACAAAGCCGATCTCACCTTCGCAGGATATCCCGGCAGCATGGGCCATCTCGGCAATGGCCGCGGTTTCATCGATGTTCTGTTGCAGGGGTTTGCGCGACCCGTCGAACATGAGCGAGGTAAACCCGGCCTCAAGCGCCTGCTTGCACTCGTCATAGGTGTAGCCATGATCAAGATGCGCCACGACCGGCACGCTGGCACCTTCGGCGAGATGTCGGAACATCTTGCCAAGAATGGGCAAGGGGGTGTGGGCTCGGCAGCCCGGACCCGCTTGCAGGATCACCGGTACATTCTCGGCCTCGGCAGCGGCCACATAGGCGCGCATGTCCTCCCAGCCGGACGTGACCAGCCCTGCCACCGCGTAACCGCCGGTCAGCGCGGGCTGAAGCACATCAGATAAGGTCACTAAACTCATTTGAATTTCGCGATCATGTCCTTGATACCGGGGATCGTTTCCAATTGCGCGGCATGGGTCGGCTGGAAATATTGCACCAGTGACCGCTGGCTTAGCCCGCCGAGAATGGTGAAGTAATACATCTCATATCCGGGCAGCACGGCGCAGGGATGATAGCCCTTGTCGAGGCAGATCGTCGATCCGTCCATGATGTGATAGGCGTCGCCCGGCGTGTTGTCCTCACGCTGAAGCATCTGCACGCCGGACCCGTAATTGGGCTTGAACCTGAAGTTATAGGTTTCGTCGTGGCGGGTTTCGAGGGGCAAGCGATCCGTGTCATGTTTGTGGCTGGGAAAGCCCGACCAGCCACCCTGACCGACGGTAAACAACTCGCTGACAAGCAGCCGGCCAACCTTGCCATGCTGATTTGCGCCCAAGATATGCTTGATCTTGCGGTGGGTCTTGGTGTCGTCCGAGCCATATTGCACGCGGTCGATCCCATCGCCGCGCACATCGAACGGGTCCAGAACCTTGTCGTATTTGGCCCCGGCGATAAAGGTTTCGGTTTCATCGGACAGGCAGACGATCGTGACCTTGGCACCGACCGGGACATAGACGCCTTCGGGCTCGCCGTCCCAGACATCGACGGTCCGGTTCCCGAGGGCGGTGAAGGACACGCCTTCGACATCGACATCGACCGTTCCCGTCGCCGGCACGATGCAGGTCTCATATCCCGGCACCTGAAAGGTGAACGCGTCACCTTTCTTGAGTTTGACGATGTTGAAATAGTTCAGCGGCACCAACGTGTCGTCGACATCCACGATCGGTTTGTTCTGATTGTCATGAGGCGCAATATGCATGGTGTTTTCTCTTTCAAGGTGTTGTGGGGCCGGGGTGCGAGGACAGGAAATCCTCAAGCTCGGCGGGTGTGGGCATGGCGGGGGCGCAACCAACGCGGCTGACGACGATGGAGGCGCAGGCCGACCCGCGAAGGACCGACTGCTTCAGGTCCCGCCCGGCGGCGAGGGAGGCGATGAACCCACCCATGAAACTGTCGCCCGCGCCGGTCGGCTTCAGGGCGGTCACCGGATAGATTCCGGTGCGGAATTCACCGTCGGGCGTCAGGGTGATCGCGCCCTCCTCGCCCATCTTGTAGACAGCGATCTGGGCCGTGGTCGCGACCAGTTCACGGGCCTTGTTCAACCCTTTGTCATAATCGCCGGCCATGAAGCCGAACTCGACATCGTTGCCGATGATGATGTCGCACATGGCGGCGGCACGGGAATAGGTCTCTGCCGCGATCTGGGCCGAGGGCCAGGAATAGGGCCGATAATCCACGTCAAAGATCAACGGCAGGCCAGCCGCGCGGGCGATATCGAAGGCCTGAAAGGTGGCGCTGCGTGACGGTTCGGCGGCGAACACGGTGCCCGTGGTGATCAACGCGGAATACGTGTCGTAGTCCACGGCTGCCACGTCTTGGGCGGTCATTTCGAAATCGGCGGCACCGTTGCGATAGATCACAGACTGATGATCCTCGACCCGGCTTTCGACCACCGCGAGCGAATTGCGGGCCTCGCCGCCGACCGAACGGACATGGGTCCGGTCAACGCCGTAATGATCCATCTGGTTCAGGGCAAACCGCCCGATCGCGTCATCCGAGACCGCCGTAACCAATGCCGCCTGACCGCCGTGCCGGGTGATGGCAACGCCGATATTGGCCGACGATCCGCCAAGGCAGGCCGTAAAATGGGTCGCGTCTTCGGTCTTGGTTCCGGGCGGGTCGGGATAAAAGTCCATCCCCGCGCGGCCGATAATGATAAAACTGTTGCCCTTGAGGCGGTTCAGATCGGCCATCAGACGCCCTTCCGCTGCTTGTGACGCGACGATTCCCAATCGTCATGGGCAGCCCGGACCCTTGGATCCTCAGACACATGCGGCGTGCCACATTCCCACCAGGCGTGCCCTTCCTTGGTCCATCCTTCGTAGGGGTCCACTTTCATGCAGATGACCGTGGTTTTGGTGGCGGCCTTGGCCCGCTTAAAGGCCTCTCCCAGTTCTGCTGGGGTCGACACGGTTTCCGCAATCGCCCCCTGAGACCGGGCATGCGATTCGAAATCCACGCCGAAGGGTTCGAGGATGGTCGGGCAATCGGCGATCAGGTTGTTGAAACTTTCATTGCCAGTGTTGTTCTGCAACTTGTTGATGACCGCAAAGCCACCGTTATCGAGCACGAGGATAATCAGCTTTTTCTGGCTGAGAACCGACGAATAGATGTCAGAGTTCAGCATCATGTACGATCCATCGCCGATAAACACGATGGTATCCTGATCGGGCTCCCGCTGCGCCTGCGCAATGCGCGCGCCCCATGCGCCGGCAATCTCATAGCCCATGCACGAAAAGCCGAACTCCACATCGACCGTCCCGGGGTCCAGGGTCCGCCAGTTGGCCGTCACCTCGGCAGGCAAGCCGCCAGCGGCCGCGACCACCCGGTCGCGCATGTCGCAGAGCCCGTTCACCACCCCAATGGCCATCGCATAGGAATTGGGTCGGTCACCCGGGGCCACGTTTTCCGCCACATACGCATCCCAGTCCGCCCGATGCGCTTTGGCCTCGGTGACCCAGGCCTCCGGCGCGGTGTAATCCGCAATCTCTGCAGTCAAAGCCGACAGCGACAGCTTGGCGTCCCCGACCACCGGCAGGGACATATGCTTGGCCGCATCGTGGCGCGCCGCATTGACCGAAATGAACCGCGCGTCTTTCGAAAACGCTGTCCACGATCCGGTCGTGAAATCTTGAAGCCGGGTGCCGACGGCCAGAATAACATCGGCCTGCTCGGCAATCGCATTGGCCGAATTTGATCCGGTCACCCCGATCGGCCCGATATTCAGGGGATGAGTCGCCCGCATGTTGGCGCGTCCCGCAATGGTTTCAACCACCGGAATCTGGTGCGCTTCGGCAAATCCGATCAATTCGTCCACGGCGCGGGCGTATTGAACACCGCCCCCGGCAATAATCATCGGCCGTTGCGCTGTTTTCAGAAGCGCCACGGCGTCAGCGATCTCGTCGCTATCCGGGGTCTGACGCCGAATGCGGTGAACCTTCTTCTCAAACCACTTGGCCGGGTAGTCATACACCCAGCCCTGCACATCTTGCGGCAGTCCGATGAAGGCAGGTCCGCAATCGGCCGGATCCAGCAGCGTCGCCAACGCGTTTGGCAACGAAGACAGGATCTGCGCAGGATGACTGATCCGATCCCAATACCGCACAACGGGCTTGAAGCCGTCGTTCACCCCGAAGGTCGGATCGCCGTAATTTTCCATCTGCTGAAGCACAGGGTCCGGCAGGCGTGTGACAAACGTATCGCCGCACAGCATCAGCATCGGCAACCGGTTGGCATGGGCCAGCGCCGCGCTGGTCAACAGGTTGCTGGTGCCGGGGCCCGCGCTGGCAGTGCAGAACATGAACCGCTGGCGCAGCCATTGTTTGGCATAGCCTGCCGCAGCAAACCCCATGCTCTGTTCATTCTGCCCGCGATAGAGCGGCAATTCTTCGCGCACAGAATTCAAGGCCTCGCCCAGACAGGTCACGTTGCCATGACCAAAGATGCCAAAGCCGCCGCCGCAGACGCGCATCTCTTCTCCGTCGATTTCAATAAATTGGTTCGACAGCCAGCGAATAATCGCCTGCGCCGTCGTTAAACGGAATGTGTCGTTTGCCATACTCATTTGGCAGGTCCCCCCTTGGGAATTTCCGATCATGAACCGATTGCAACTTGCGCGGTTTCGAATCCCAAGATACAAGTTTTGCAACCGGTTGCAAACTAAATTGCCTTGGGAGGGGAGCGTTGGATGAAAGAGATTGGAATCGGAATCATCGGCGGCGGCTATATGGGAAAGGCCCATGCTGTAGCGATGGCCAGCGTCGGCGCCGTCTTTAATACCAACCTGCGACCACGCCTTGAGATGATCTGCGCCACCAGCATGGACAGCGCCGAACGATACAGGTCTGCCTATGGCTTTTCCCGTTGCACTGCCTCCTGGCTGGAGCTTGTCCGCGATCCACGCGTCGAGGCGATTATCATTGCATCGCCGCAAGGCACCCACCGCGCCGCTGCCGAAGCCGCGTTCGAACTGGGAAAGCCGGTGTTTTGCGAAAAGCCACTTGGGGCATCACTTGATGATAGCCGGGCCATGGTGGCCGCAGCCGAAGCAAGCGGCGCACCCAACATGGTGGGCTTCAACTATATCCGCACCCCCGCCAGTCACTTCGCGCGTCAGATGGTTGCGGCAGGCGAGATCGGCGCAGTCACATGGTTCCGGGGCGAGCATACGGAAGATTTCTACGCCGACCCGAATGCCCCGGCGACATGGCGCACCAGCGGTATGGCGAACGGCACCATGGGGGATCTGGCCCCGCATATGATCAATGGTGCCCTGGCCCTGATTGGCCCGATCACGCGCCTGATTGCCGAAGTCGAAACGGTGCACGAAGAACGGCCCGGCGGCAGCGTCACCAATGATGACCACGCCCAAATGATGTGCCGCTTTGAAAACGGCGCCATGGGGCAGATGTATTTCAGCCGGATCGCGACCGGGCGGAAAATGGGATACAGCTATGAAATAACAGGAACAAAAGGCGCGATCCGCTTTGATCAGGAAGATCAGAATGCGGTGTGGCTGTACCGCATGGATGGCCCCGACGCGACCCGCGGCTTCACCAAGATCCTGACCGGCCCCGCGCATCCGGATTACGAACCCTTCTGTCAGGGTCCGGGGCATGGCACCGGCTATCAGGATCAGATCATCATCGAGGCCAAGGATTTCCTGACGGCCATCGACACCGGCACGCCGGTCTGGCCGACGTTCCGCGACGGGATGGAGGTCAACCGGATCGTTGCCACCGCCCTCGCATCTTCCGACACGAAAACCTGGCAGGACGTCGCGGCGTTCTGAACATCTGAAAGGTCAAGAACATGACTATCCGTATTGGCAATGCCCCCTGTTCGTGGGGCATCGAATTTCCCAGCGATCCCTCCTACCCCACTTGGCAGTCGGTTTTGGATCAATGCGCCGGCGCGGGATATAAGGGGATCGAACTTGGCCCGATCGGCTACATGCCCGAGGACCCGGCTGTCCTTGCGCCTGAACTGGCAGCCCGGGATCTGGAAATCATTGGCGGCGTCGTGTTCCGCCCCTTCCACGACCCCGCGAAATGGGACGACGTGCTGGATGCAAGCCAGCGCACCTGCAAGGCGCTGGTGTCGCATGGCGCAAAGCATCTGGTCCTGATCGACAGCATCTCGCCACGTCGCGCGCCCACCGCAGGCCGCGCCGATGAGGCCGAACAAATGGACACCGCCGAATGGGTCGCCTTTCGGGATCGCATCGCCACGATCGCCAAGATGGGCACTGAGGAATACGGCCTGACCGTCGGCATTCACGCCCATGCCGCAGGCTTCATGGACTTTGAGCCAGAACTTGAGCGCCTGCTGGACGAGGTCGACGCCTCCATCCTGAAAATCTGCTTCGACACCGGCCATCACAGCTATGCCGGGTTCGATCCCGTGGCCTTCATGGATCGTCACATGGACCGCATTTCCTATATGCATTTCAAGGACATCGATCCGAAAGTCAAAGCAGATGTGGTGGCCAACCGCACCGATTTCTACAAGGCGTGCGGTCAGGGCATCTTTTGCAATCTGGGTCAGGGCGATGTCGATTTCCCTGCGGTCCGTCAGCGCCTTCTCGATGCCGGTTTTGAGGGCTGGTGCACCGTCGAGCAAGACTGTGACCCGTCAATGCCGGGCACGCCGCTTGAGGACGCACGGGCCAACCGCGAATACCTGCAATCCATCGGATTCTAACCACCAGCCGATCACCGGTTGGAGAATGTTGGACATAATTACGCCGAGAAAGGCAAAGCCATGGCAAAGTTGAAATGGGGCATGATCGGGGGCGGCGAAGGCAGCCAGATCGGGCCAGCGCACCGGTTGGGCGCACAAGCCGACGGACTTTTTGAATTCACCGCCGGCGCACTGGACCACCGCGCCGATGTGGGCCGTGAGTACGCCCAACGCCTTGGCATCGCAGCGGATCGCGCCTATGGAAGCTGGCAGGACATGCTGGCCGGGGAACGGGATCGCGATGACCGGGTCGATCTGGTCACGGTCGCAACCCCGAACTCGACGCATTATGAAATCACCAAAGCCTTTCTAGAGGCCGGTTTTAACGTTCTGTGCGAAAAACCCATGACCACACAGGTCGAAGAAGGCGAAGAAATCGTCCGCGTGGCAAAGGCGGCTGGAAAGATTTGTGCCGTAAACTATTGTTATTCCGCCTATCCGATGGTGCGGCAGGCGCGAGCGATGGTGCAGGCTGGCGAGATTGGCAAGGTGCGCCTTGTGGTTACCAATTTCAGTCACGGGCATCACGGCGATGCCACCGATGCGGACAATCCCCGCGTTCGCTGGCGCTATGATCCGGCGATGGCCGGGGTCTCCGGCCAGTTTGCCGATTGCGGCATCCACGCGCTGCACATGGCCAGTTTTGTCTGCAACGATCAGGTTGAAACCTTGTCTGCGGATTTCGCCTCCACCATTTCCAGCCGGGTTCTGGAAGATGACGCCATGGTGAACTTCCGCATGGCGGGCGGCACGGTGGGGCGGCTCTGGACATCCTCGGTTGCAATCGGGCGGCAGCACGGGTTCGACATTCAGGTCTTTGGCGAAACTGGCGGGCTTCGCTGGGCGTCGGAACAGCCCAATCAGCTGATCTATACGCCGGTAGGCGGGCGCACGCAGATCATCGAAAAGGGCGAAAGCGGGTTGCACGCGGATGCCCAACGGTTGTCGCGTGTTTCCATCGCCCATCCCGAAGGGTTTCCGCTGGCAGTCGCGAATATCTATTGCGATCTGGCCGATGCCATCCGGGGCGAGGCCCGCGACGGTCTGCCCAATGCAGAGGATGGCGTCCGGTCGATGGCGGCGGTGCATACGGCTGTGGCGTCCGCGAAAGAGCGCGGCGCATGGATGGATGCCCGGCCACCGATGTTTCGCTAGGGTCTGGATTAGGCCTGTCTTTCTAGGCCTTTAACGGGCGCAACGTCCCGCGCTCGACAATTTCACAAGCAAAGATCCGGGCCTCTGGCGGGCGGTCCGGATTTTTCAGCATTTCTGTCATTAACTCGATGGACGACGACACGATGTGGCGGATTGGCTGGCGGATCGTGGTCAGATTGATGTTTTGCCACGCGGCCATCTCCATATCGTTCAGACCGATGATGCCGATGTCGCGCGGCACCGAAAGATAGCTTTCCCCGATTGCAGACAAGGCCCCGATGGACAGCACATCATCCCCGCCGAAATAGGCCTGAGCCGGGTTTTCCGCCAGCAGACGCAACATCTCCTTGCGGCCCGCATCGAACGAATAGGCGTCTGCGAAAGAGTGGCTGACGCGAATTTCCGGATGGGTGGCAATCTCGGCCAGAAACCCCAACAGGCGGTCCTGTGTCGAGGTTGCGGTCTTCGGACCACCCAGAAACCCAACATCTCGATATCCGCGCGCGATCAGGGTGCGCGCCGCCATCCGGCCGCTTTCGATGTTGTCGATTCCGACCACATGGACTTCGGGCGCACTGGTCGGGCGGCCAAAAGCGTGCACAACCGGCATTCCGGCGTCTCGGAACGCCTTTGAAAACCCCGGCGGCAGCGTCGAGGACGCCACGATCACGCCGTCAACCGAGTATTGCCGAAGCATTTGTACCGAACTTGCCGGGTTTGTCTCGTCCGTCAGATTGACCAGCAATGGCCGCAAGCCTTTATCCTGAAGGGCACGCGTGAACCGGTCAAAGACCTCCAGAAAGATCGGATTATGAAAGTTGTTGGACACCAAGCCGATCAGCTTCGTGCGGCCCGTCGTCAGGCTGGAGGCAAGGGCATTCGGGCTATACCCCAGTTCAACCGCCGCCTTCTCAACCCGCCGACGCATCTTTTCAGAGACCGATGCACCATCGGTAAATGTCCGCGAGACCGCAGAGCGCGACACCCCCGCACGCAGCGCGACATCCTTCAAAGTGATTGGCATATCTTCAAGTCCTCAGCATGTCGCCAGCTTCCGATACCACAAGGTTCAACAAGACGCATGTTGCTCTTTGAAGGCCAATTTTGCAACCGGTTGCAATTTGATGCAGAATGTGGTTGTGTAGAGTCGGAGGGGCGAACAACCGCCGTTTTCGGGCCAGAAAACTGGTCAAATAAGGGAGGAAGACATGACTTCATTGATGGAAAAGGTGGCCGTTGTGACAATAGCCGCCACAATGCCGCTGGTTGTGGCCACCTCGGCGTCCGCTGAAGGTGAGAAATACGTCCTGATTAGCCACGCGCCAGACAGCGACAGTTGGTGGAACACCGTCAAGAACGGGATCGCGCTGGCCGGCGAACAAATGGATGTCGAGGTGGAATACCGCAACCCACCGACCGGCGACGTTGCCGACATGGCGCGGATCATCGAACAGGCCGTTGCATCGGGACCAAACGGCATCATCACCACCTTGGCTGACTTCGATGTGCTTCAAGGCCCCATTGAAGATGCCGTCGCATCTGGCATCGACGTCATCATCATGAACACCGGCACCCCCGAGCAGGCCCGCGAAGTCGGTGCCCTGATGTATGTCGGTCAACCGGAATATGATGCCGGGGTCGCGGCGGGCATGCGGGCCAAAGACGACGGCGTCACCACGTTTCTTTGCGTAAACCACGCCATCCAACAGCCCACCGTTGGCGAGCGGTGCCGTGGATTTGCCGACGGTCTTGGCGTTGAGTTGGGCGATTCCATGCTCGACAGCGGCACCGACCCGTCCGAGATCAAGAACAAGGTTCTGGCCTATCTGTCGTCGCATCCCGAAACCGACGGCATCCTGACACTGGGTCCGGTCTCTGCGGGCCCGACCATGCAGGCACTGAACGAGAACGGCATGGCCGGCGATCTGTACTTCGGCACGTTCGACCTTGGCGATGAAATCGTGGAGGGGATCAAGTCGGGCGTAATCCAGTGGGGCATCGACCAGCAACCGTTCCTTCAGGCCTATCTGCCGGTTGTTATCTTGACGAATTACCACCGTTACGGCGTTCTGCCGGGCAACAACATCAACTCTGGCCCCGGCTTCGTCACGGCGGACGGGCTGACCAAAGTTGAAGAATTCGCCGGCGAATACCGCTGAGCCATCCGGAGGTGCCCCAATCAGGGGCGCCTCCATCCCCTTCCCCCACCACATTCGAAAAACGGAGCAAACGCGATGTCAGAGACAACGCAGCTGAAGCCTGCTGCCGATGAACGGGTCAAAAAAATGTCGTCGTTCCGACGCGCCCTGATCCGGCCTGAGCTTGGCGGGATATGCGGTACAATCGCAGTCTTTACCTTCTTTGTGCTATTTGCGTTCGACAGCGGCATGTTCAACAGTCAGGGCGTTCTGAACTGGTCGACCGTTTCGGCGCAGTTCATGATTATTGCCGTCGGCGCTTGCCTCTTGATGATCGCTGGCGAATTCGATCTGTCCGTCGGGTCCATGATCGGCTTTGCCGGAATGATGATCGCGATTTTCTCGGTGACCCTCGGCTGGCCAATTTGGGTCGCGATCATCGTCTCCTTCGTGCTGTGTGTTGCGATCGGCGCACTCAACGGCTTCATCGTGGTCCGAACCGGTCTGCCAAGTTTCATTGTCACGCTTGCGACGCTGTTCATCCTGCGCGGCTTCACGATCTATTTCCCGCAAACTCTTGAGAATAAGACAATCATCGGCGGCATCCGTGACCACGCCGAAGGCGATTGGCTGGCATCGGTCTTTGGTGGCAAAGTTCTGACCGGCTTCTTTACCTGGCTCGGCAATAACGGCCTGATTTCGACCTTCGAGCGCGGCACGCGACAAGGCGATCCGGTAGTGGATGGCATTCCGATGCTGATCGTCTGGGCGATCATTCTGGTGATCTTTGGACATATCCTGTTGACCAAGACCAAATTCGGCAACTGGATCTTCGCATCTGGCGGTGACGCACAGGCCGCACGGTATGTCGGTGTGCCCGTGAACCGGGTCAAAATCCTGATGTTCATGTTCACCGCCTTTTGCGCCACCATTTTTGCCACCTGCCAAGTGATGGAGTTTGGCTCTGCCGGTGCGGATCGGGGCCTGCTGAAGGAATTCGAAGCGATCATTGCCGTTGTGATTGGCGGCGCGTTGCTGACCGGCGGGTACGGATCTGTCCTCGGGGCGGCGCTTGGCGCGTTGATTTTTGGTGTCGTTCAACAAGGCCTGTTCTTTGCCGGTGTTGAAAGCTCATTGTTCCGGGTGTTTCTCGGCGTGATCCTTTTGCTCGCCGTCATCTTGAACACCTACATTCGTCGCATGATCACAGGGGAGCGGTAATATGACGTCCCAAACCACACCTGCCCCCATCATCCAGATGCAAAGCATTGAAAAGCACTTCGGTTCCGTCATCGCGCTGGCTGGCGTGTCCGTTGACGTCTATCCCGGGGAATGCCACTGCCTTCTGGGCGACAACGGCGCCGGAAAGTCGACCTTCATCAAGACCATGAGTGGGGTTCACAAGCCGACGAAAGGAGAAATCCTGTTCGAAGGTGAGGAAATGCACTTCGACGATCCGCGCGATGCAATCACCGCTGGCATCGCCACCGTCTATCAGGATCTGGCGATGATCCCGCTGATGTCCGTGGCGCGGAATTTCTTTATGGGCAATGAGCCAACCAAGAAGATCGCCGGGATGACCTTCTTTGACCGCAAGGTCGCCGATGAGGTGACAATGCGGGAAATGAAGCAGATGGGCATCAACCTGCGCGGTCCAGATCAGGCAGTGGGCACCTTGTCCGGCGGCGAGCGTCAGACGGTTGCGATTGCCCGCGCGGTTCACTTCGGTGCCAAGGTCCTGATCCTCGACGAACCAACATCTGCCCTCGGCGTGCGTCAAACCGCCAATGTTCTGGCCACCATCGACAAGGTGCGCAAGCAAGGCATTGCCGTTGTCTTCATCACCCACAACGTGCGCCATGCCATGGCTGTCGGCGACCGGTTCACGGTCCTCAACAGAGGCAAGACCTTGGGCACGGCCAAGCGCGGCGAGATCGGCCCCGAAGAACTTCAGGACCTGATGGCTGGTGGTCAGGAACTGGTTGCTCTTGAAGGCAGCCTTGGCGGAACGGTCTGACACGCCTCAATCAACGACCGGAGCATCGCCGCTTTGACCGCGGCGGTGTTCCGATTTGGCCCGGATTTGATCCACCAGATCATCCCCGGCGGCGAGGCGTAGCAGTGGTTATTCGTTTCGATGCGTCATCGCCATCACGGCCATCGCCGGCAGAGTCAGTATAGCCTGCGCCTGGGCCACTCGTTCAGGCGTGTAATACGCCTCTTCGTGCAAGATATTTACCGTTGCCACCATCTTACCGCCCAAGATAATCGGCAGGTTGATGACAGAGCCGCATCCCAGCTTTCCGATCAATTCGGAATCTGGAAAAACCGTTGCAATATCGGCAAGGGTGTTGGCGACGAAGCATTCGTGGCGGCCATGAACCTGTTCAAACCATCGGTTGATTTCAATAGGCTTGCTGCCGGAGGTCGGATAATTGACCGCATCGTCGGTATACGCGCGGCGGGCCAACATTGCCTGCATGTCGGCGGTCATCACGGTGAACAGCTTCGCACCCACTGTCGCCTTCGTCAAAGCACACAGCGCGTCATAGGCTTCTATGTCCGTTGTGGCTGCCGACAGCGCAGTTTCAAATGCTTTGAGGGCGTTGGTCGGGTCGGTCATGCCATTTCCTTGCGATCTGGATTGCCACCTGAAGCGGCGTAGAGAGATTGAGAATAGGGATCGGTGAAGCTGCCATCATGCAAGGCCGAGGCCGGGGCGATTTCCACGATACGGCCTTTGTTCATCACCGCCATGCGATCACACATGAAGCTGACAACCGGCAAATTATGGGTGACCATCAGATAGCTCAGCCCTTGCTCGCGGCGCAGCCTTTTCAGCAGGTTTAGAATTTCCGCCTGAACCGAGACATCCAGCGCCGAGGTCGGCTCATCTAGCAGCATCACCTTTGGCTCAAGCATCAAGGCACGCGCGATGGCGACCCGTTGGCGTTGCCCGCCCGACAGTTGATGCGGAAACCGGAAGCGAAAGCGTTGATCCAGCCCAACCGCGGCCAACATGTCGATCACACGCGAGTTCCGGTTGCCAAGCCCGTGGATCAGCAAGGGTTCTGACAGAACGGTATCGACCGATTTCCGGGGATGGAGCGAGCCATAGGGATCTTGAAAAACCATCTGGCATCGGGTGGCCACGTCGCGATCTACCTTGTGACTGCGCGCCTGCCCGAGAATTGAAATCTCGCCCGTCCAATCGGGGGCAAGACCGGCGATGGCTTTGAGAACGGTTGACTTTCCCGACCCGCTTTCGCCCACCAAGGCAAAGCTTTCGCCTTCGGCGACATCGAAGGTCACATCGCGAACCACCTTTTTGGATTGATAGGAAATGTCGAGGTTCTTCAGGGAAATCGCACTCATGTGCCGCTCCATGCGCTGCGGTCCAAGACGGGAAGCTCATCGCGCGTCTCTTCCATTCTCGGGACGGCTGCCAACAGGCCGCGCGTATAGGGATGCGTCGCCTCATGCAGGTCTTTTGCGGCGCAGCTTTCCACAACCTTTCCCGAATGCATCACCAGAATACGGTCGCAATAGCGGGCCACAAGGTTCAGGTCGTGCGAGATTAGGATGAGGGCCATGCCCTTATTGCGGACCAACTCATCAATCAAGTCCAACACCTGCGCCTGCACCGAGACATCCAACGCCGAGGTCGGCTCATCCGCGATCAGCAGATCGGGCTGCGGGATCAGCATCATCGCGATCATGATCCGCTGTCCCATACCTCCGGAAACTTCATGAGGGAACAGGCGCACAACCCGTTCGGGTTCATTGATCCGGACCGAATGCAGCATCTCAATGACCCTTGCGCCCACATCCTTGCGGGCAAGACGTTCATGGGTCCGAAGGGCTTCAGCGATTTGATCACCGACCGTCATCACTGGGTTCAACGAGAACTTTGGATCTTGCATGATCATCGAAATCCGCGCGCCCCGCAGCTTCCGCATTTCCCTCTCTGACAAGGTTGTCAGGTCCAGACCGTCAAACATCATGCGATCGGCACTTTGATGCCCGGGGCGACGGATCAATCGCAAAATCGCCCGCCCGGTCATTGATTTGCCGGACCCACTTTCACCCACAATGCCCAGCCGTTCCCGGCCAAGATCAAAGGACAGCCCTTTGACCACGTCTGCACGCCCAGCCGGGGTTGGAAAGCTCACCCGCAGGTTTTCGACACTTAGCAGCGGCGCGGTCATGACTTGCCACCCTGCTTGGGGTCCAGAACATCGCGCAATCCATCCCCTAAGAAACAAAAGCCCAGAGAGACGAGGATGATGGCAAGCCCGGGCATTGTCGCGACCCACCATTGGTCAAGAATAAAGGTCCGGCCCCGCGAAATCATTGCGCCCCATTCCGGCAATGGCGGCTGCGCCCCAAGCCCCAGAAACCCGAGGCCCGCAGCGGTCAAAATGATCCCCGCCATGTCCAGCGTGACCCGCACGATCATTGATGATGTACACAACGGCAAGACGTGACGGACAATGACCCGGCTATGCGAGGCACCCAACAGACGGGTCGCCGAGATGAATTCTGAGTTGCGAAAGGTCAGCGTTTCGGCCCGCGCGATCCGGGCATAGGCTGGCCATGAGGTGATCGCGATGGCGATGATCGCATTTTCAATCCCCGGCCCAAGCGCTGCGACGAAGGCCAACGCAAGGATCAGCTTGGGCATGGACAGGAATACATCCGTCACGCCCATCAGAATTTTGTCGGTCCAGCCGCCAAAATATCCGGCAATGGCTCCGATCAAAAGCCCCAACGGCGCAGAGATCACCGCCACCAGCGTTACGATCATCAAGGTAATGCGCGCGCCATAAATGACGCGGCTGAAAATATCGCGGCCCAGTTCGTCCGTGCCCATCCAATGCGCTGCTGACGGCGGCAACAGGCGGGCGCCAAGATTCTGGCCAAATGGGGTGTGGGGCGCGATCCATGGGGCAAAAATGGCTGCCAATAGCAGCATCGATAGGATCACCATGCCGACCACAGCCAACGGGTTGCGCATAAGCGCCCCCATCATCCGGTAGCCATTGCCGAGATTTGCCTGAAGCTTTGAATTGGGCGAGTCGGCGAGAAGCCAAGTCCGAGCTGTGGTCATCATGCCCTCCTATCGGCTGCGCGGATCAAGGACGCGGTACAGCACATCCGAGAGCTTGTTGATGAGAATGAAGACTGCCCCGATGACCAACGTGGCCCCAAGCACCGCGTTCATATCAGCATTCAGCAGCGCCACCGTCAGGTAATTTCCAATCCCCGGCCAGCTGAACACAGTCTCAATCATCACCGATCCTTCCAGCAGCGCCGCGTAGGACAACCCAATGACAGTAATCAACGGCACCCGAATCGGGCGGAACCCATGGACCCAGATGACCCGCCATTCCGAGACGCCTTTGACCCGGGCGGTGGTGATGTATTCTTGGCTAAGCTGGTCCAGCATGAAACTGCGGGTCATGCGCGCGATATAGGCCAGCGAAAAGAACCCTAGGATTGTTGCCGGCAGGATCAAATGGTCCAGTGCGTTCCAGAACACTTGCCAATCCCCGGCAAGCGCGGCGTCCACCAGCATCAAACCGGTTCGGGGTTCGACAAGGCCCTCATAGAAAATGTCGACGCGTCCCGGTCCGGCCACCCAGCCAAGTGTGGCGTAGAAAAGCACGAGGCCAACCAGCCCCAACCAAAACGCCGGCACCGAATAACCGAGTAGGGCAAACACTCGGATGACCTGATCGACCCATGTTCCTTTGCGCGCCGCGGCCCAGACCCCCATTGGCACACCCAATCCGACCCCAATCGCGATGCCAAGCGTCGCCATTTCCAACGTGGCAGGAAACACGCGGGCCAGATCATCAGCAACAGGCCTGTTGGTCGACACAGACCGCCCCAGATCGCCTTGGAACACATCGCCGACATACGACAAGAATTGCACGATCAGCGGCCGATCCAGCCCCATCGCAACTTTGGCCGCATCGTATTGTTCTTGGGTCGCGCGGTCGCCAACCACCGACAGCACCGGGTCGATCGGGATGACCCGGCCAATGAAAAAGGTGATCGCCATCAAGCCCACAAACGTCAGCAGCGTGACCACGACAAAGCCGCCCAACGCACCGAGGGTGGTTTTCAGCCTGCGTGATTTCGTTCCGTCTGTGCTCATGGGCGATGACCCCTTTCCGACATCCGCAGGTCTAGCGTTGCTTGCGCCCAAGTGACGAGCGGGCCGAGTTTGGCAGTCGCCGCGCGGTTTGGTGACAAGGACATAAGACAAATTTCTGCCACACAAAAATAATTTTATCTATACAAAAATAATTTTTGCACCTTTCGCCGGAGTATGTCAGCCTGTGCAGGATCGTCCCCAAAAGAAGGATGAACACTGATGAGCGCAACAAAAACCAGATCCGAGCCGCAACTCGGACCCGCTATCCGCAAGCGTCGCAAACAAATGCAGCTGACTCTAAAGGATTTGGGCAAAAAATCTGGCGTATCGGTGGGCTATCTGAGCCAAGTCGAACGCGACAACGCAACCCCATCTCTGGGGACCTTGGCGCAGATCTCGGATGCGCTGGATGTCGGGCTGGAGTATTTTGTCGTCGCGTCGAAGCCGTCAGACGGACTGACCCGAGCCGGACATCGGCCAAGTTTTTCTGTGGCGGATTCGTCGCTGACCTATGAATCCCTCGCCACCAATTTTCCCGGGTCTGACCTGTCGAGCTACATTCTGCATGTTCCAGCCGGATACCGATCTGAAACCGTGTGCCATGCGGGCGAAGAACTCATCTATGTGCTGGACGGTGTGATCGATCAAAGCCTCGGCGATCAGACCTTTCGTATGACGTCCGGCGACTGCCTGCATTACAGCGGCCAGACCCCGCATTCGTGGCGCAATCCCACAGACAATCCGGCGCGTCTTTTATGGACCGGCACTTTGGCCGTGCTCAGCCGAACCGGCGCACTGAAGCACACTGAAACACCCCACAAACAAGAGGCGACAGAAGTCCCCGATCCTATTTCCTCAGCCATCTGACAAGGAGCACCCTTTGAAATCCCTTAGATCCACACTTTTGGCCAGCGCCCTGATCCTGCCGCTTGCAGCCCCGGCCACCTTCGCTGCAACCCCGGATGGGGTTTTGGTCGTCGCCCAAAACATCGATGACATCGTCGCCATCGACCCGGCGCAGGCCTATGAGTTTACCTCGGGCGAGTTGGTCACGAACCTCTATGACCGCCTCGTGCAATATGACGCGGCCGACACCACGACGTTGGCGGCCGGTCTTGCGTCGTCTTGGGACGCCGATGCCGAGGCGAAAACGATCACCTTTACCCTGCGGGATGGGGCGACATTTGCCTCCGGCAACCCGCTGACAGCGGAAGACGTGATCTATTCGTTCGGACGGGTCATCAAGCTGAACCTGACACCGGCGTTTATCCTGACCCAACTTGGCTGGACGCCCGAGAATATCGACGCAATGGTCACCGGCGAAGGCGATACGGTCACCGTCAAATATGAAGGCGACTTCTCGCCTGCGTTTGTGCTGAACGTTTTGGCGTCTCGCCCTGCCTCCATTGTCGATAGTGTCTTGGTCAAAGAGAACGCGATCGATGGCGATATGGGCAACGCATGGCTGAACGAGAACGCCGCCGGGTCTGGGCCCTTCGTTCTGGATCGCTACGCGCCGGCACAAATGATCCGGATGCGCGCGAATGACACCTATTTCAACGGGGCGCCGAAGATTGATAGCGTGATTATTCAGCACGTTGCCGAAGCGGCCACTCAGCAACTGTTGCTTGAACAAGGCGACGTCGATCTGGCGCGCAATTTGACCCCGGACCAGATCGCCTCGCTGGATGATGACGACATCAAGGTCGAAACCTTCCCGCAGGCCGCCGTGCATTTTCTGTCGTTCAACCAGAAAACCGAAAGCCTGACCAACCCGGCCGTGTGGGAAGCCGCGCGATATCTTGTCAACTACGAGGGCATGACGGACACCATCATCAATGGTCAAATGGAAACCCACCAAGCCTTCTGGCCAAAAGGGTTCCCCGGCTCTTACGATGAAACCCCGTTCACCTATGATCCGGCAAAGGCGAAAGAGATTCTCGAAGCCGCAGGCATCACCGAACCGATTACTGTCTCGCTGGATGTCATCAACGCAGCCCCGTTCACCGATATGGCACAATCGCTGCAGGCCAGCTTTGCCGATGCTGGGATCAACTTTGAAATCCTGCCCGGAACCGGTGCTCAAGTGATCACCAAATATCGCGAGCGCACCCATCAGGCGATGCTGCTCTATTGGGGTCCCGACTTCATGGACCCGCATTCCAACGCCAAAGCCTTCGCCTATAATTCCGATAATTCGGATGCGAACTATGCGGCGACCACAACATGGCGCAACGCGTGGGCGGTGCCGGATGAGATGAATAAAAAGACCATGGCTGCGTTGTCGGAAACGGATCCTGACACCCGTCTCGACATGTACCGCGAGTTGCAAAAAGAGGTTCAGGAGACATCGCCAATCGTCATCATGTTTCAAGCGGCCTATCAGGTGGCAATGGACGAAGATGTCACCGGCTATGTGAACGGCGCGACCTCGGACTTTGTCTACTACCGCCTCGTCGAAAAAGACTAACAAACAGGGATCGGGTCGGCGGTATCACCGGCGACCTGATCCACCCTCTGCCTCTCAGAACAGTGATCCCCTAACAACCCGGAGCCCAATATGACCGCCACGTCCCGCACGAATTCCCGCCTATCCGATTTGCGGGCGCGGATGGTTGAGACCAGCACGGATCTGGTCGCGCTTGGCCCGTCAAGCCATATGGCGTGGCTGTCGGGCGTCCATCCGCATGGCGACGAACGCCCCGTGTTGCTGCTTGTCAGCCAAGACTATGCTGGCTTCCTGATGCCTGCGCTGAACGGGGCTGCCGCACGGCAATCAACCGATTTGCCCTTCCATGCGTGGCGCGATGACGACGGTCCCACCGGCGCGCTGAACGAACTTCTGGCGGCCTGCAAGGCAACCGGCCCTCGCCTCAAAGTGGCGCTGGATGAAACAATGCGCACAGATTTCGCGTTGCGCCTGCTCGATGCGATGGATGCGCCATCCCGTTGCTTCACGGAAGATACCGTTGGCGTGCTCCGCGCCTCGAAAGATGCCGCCGAATTTGATGCGATCAAAGCCGCTCATTTGCTGAACGATCTGGCAATGACAGCCGCCTTTGATGCCCTGACCATCGGCGTTACGGAACGTGAGATTCAGGCCGTGATCGCCGCCTCTTACAAAGCCCATGGGGCCGATCTGGAATTCTGTTCGGTTTGCTTTGGCGCATCAGGAGCGTTCCCGCATCACTATTCCAGCAATGCGAAACTGACGCCGGATACGGCCGTGCTGATCGACACCGGCTGCCGCCTCAATGGATATCCGTCGGACATGACACGATGTGGATTTTTCGGCACACCGACCGAACGCTATAAAAACGTGTTCGATACCGTGGAACGTGCCGTGCAAGCCGCCTTGGCTGCGGCAAAGCCCGGCGTCAAAGCCTGTGACGTTGATAAAGCCGCCCGGGATGTCATTGCCGCGGCGGGCTATGGCGACAAGTTTTTACACCGGACCGGTCATGGCCTTGGCATCGATATTCACGAACCGCCCTATATCGCAGGAAACTCCACAGCCGTGCTGGCCAAAGGCAACGTTTTCTCGATCGAGCCGGGCATCTACATCAGCGGCAACTTCGGCGTTCGCCTCGAAGAAATCGTCATCCTCGACGACAGTGGCCCTGAAATTTTCTCTGAAATGCCTCGGGACATGATCCGGCGCCCATGAGTTCCTGAGAGGGTGTCGTAAATTTGGGTATCGCGTCAACTGAACTCAATCAGCTCTGACGCGATTTCGGCCAAATGAATCGATGCTTTCCACGCCCTTGCAAGCATCATCGGGCTCCGCATCATGGGGCCGGATGGACATGCCTGCACGACGACCAAACAGCCCGGAAACGCGCTTGATCTTGCCAGACAGGCCGAAGGTGGGCGGCTTTTGCGCTGACCGTAACAGGCCTCTCCTGCCATTCCCTTAGCCGACCGTCTTACCGCCGTTCTCAGCGTCGCCGTGACGCTTGCAGTAGATTGCATCCGCCTCTACGACTTTTATAAGCGCCAGCATATGGGCAAGCAGGGTCAGCCACCCCCGGTTCCGATCGCGAAATCAGGATCTGATAGGGTGGCGGTGCAAGCCGTATCGGTGGACGCGAAATATTAGGGGGAGGGTGCCTTGAAAGGCCTTATTCAGTTCAGTCGTGGAATCGACCGGATGACGACGTGGATCGGACAGGGCGTTTCCTGGTTGATCCTCGCCGCCGTCCTCGTCAGCGCCACGAATGCCGTAGTCCGCAAGGCGTTCGACCTATCGTCCAATGCCTGGCTTGAATTGCAATGGTATCTGTTCGGCGCTGTCTTCATGCTGGCCGCCGCCTGGACATTGCAGAAGAACGAACATGTCCGGATCGACGTGATCTCGTCACGGTTAAAACAACGAACCCGGATTTGGATCGACCTGATCTGTCACATCGGGTTCCTGATGCCCTTCGCGACACTGATGGTCTGGCTCTCGTGGCCCTTCTTCTGGCGATCCTGGAGCTCGGGTGAGCAGTCAATGAATGCTGGTGGGCTGATCCTCTGGCCTGCTAAATTTCTTGTTCTATTAGGTTTTATCATTTTGATTATGCAGGGCATATCCGAGATCATCAAGACCGTGGCGATCCTACATGGGGATCTCCCTCCTCCCGGCGATAGCGACGAAGATCACCTTCCTCCTGAACTGCGCGAACATGCGCATTTCGTCCACCAGATTGACGAGGGACAAACGTCCGGAGGTCGCGCCGATGCTTGAGCTTATTGCCCACAACCTTGCCCCAATCATGTTTGCCACTGTGATGGGCATGCTGCTGATCGGCTATCCGGTGGCACTGACGCTGGCGGCAGGAGGCCTGTTCTTTTTCGTCGTCGGCGTGGCGCTTTCGGAAATCGCGCCGTCGCAAATCAATCTTTTCTGGCCGTTGCTCGGGGCCCAACCGGAAAGGGTGTTCGGCATTATGTCGAACGACACCCTGTTAGCGATCCCGTTCTTTACCTTTATGGGGCTGATCCTCGAACGGTCCGGCATGGCTGAGGATCTGCTCGAGACGATCGGTCAGCTTTTCGGCCCGATCCGCGGCGGACTGGCCTATGCGGTGATCTTCGTCGGCGCGCTATTGGCCGCCACAACAGGCGTTGTCGCGGCTTCTGTGATCGCGATGGGTCTCATCTCGCTGCCCATCATGCAGCGGTTCGGCTATGCGCAATCGGCTGCGACAGGCACCATTGTCGCGGCGGGCACCTTGGCACAGATCGTGCCGCCGTCGCTGGTCCTGATCGTCATGGCAGACCAGTTGGGTGTGTCGGTGGGCGACATGTATCTTGGCGCGATCTTTCCGTCGCTGATGCTTGTGGCGTTCTACTGTTTGTACATCTTTTTCCTGTCTTGGGTCCGGCCTGACATGGTTCCTGCCCTGCCCGAATCCGAGCGCACGCTGGGAAAAGGCATCCGGTCTCTGCTCGCCTCGTTTGTTGCGGCCTTGGCTATTTATTTCGTCGGCGCGCATTGGATTTTTGCCGAAATGACCCCCGCGACCGGGGTTGTCGCCGCGGCTGTAACCGCCGTGCTACTGCCCTTCCTGTTCGCGGTGGCCAATCGCGTCTTTGGACTAAACATCCTGTCGCACCTCGCAGAGCAAGTGATCATCGTGCTGATCCCGCCATTGGCGCTGATCTTTCTTGTGCTTGGGACAATCTTCCTCGGCATCGCCACACCGACCGAGGGCGGCGCAATGGGGGCGGTTGGGGCGCTTCTTCTGGCTTTGGCCAAGAAGCGGCTCAGCTTCACGATCCTGCGCTCGTCACTGGAGGCGACGACCAAACTTTCTGCGTTCGTCATGTTCATTCTCATCGGCGCGCGGGTGTTCGGGCTGACCTTCTATGGGGTCAACGGCAACGTCTGGCTTGAAGAGTTGCTGCTGAAGCTGCCCGGCGGCGAATACGGCTTCTTGGCTGTGGTCACAATTGTCGTGTTCATCTTGGGGTGCTTCCTCGACTTCTTCGAGATCGCCTTTATCTTGGTGCCGTTGCTGGCACCGGTTGCCACCACCTTGGGAATCGATCTGATTTGGTTCGGGGTGATCCTGGGGATTAACCTGCAGACCAGTTTCCTCACCCCACCCTTCGGCTTTTCATTGTTCTATCTGCGGTCGGTGGCCCCCGCACGTGAATGGCATGATGAAAGCACCGGACGGCGGATGCCGGCGATCCGAACGTCGGAAATCTACAAGGGGGCAGTGCCGTTCATCTTCATCAATGCGCTGATGATCGCGCTGGTCATCAGCTTCCCGTACTTAGTCACACACTACAAATCAGCCCCGGTAACGACCGCTCCTTCAAGCTTTCAGCTTCAGGCGCCAGCTGGCGGAGGGCTTGGCCAGATTCCCATGGGCGGCTTGGGAAGTGGCGGTGCTGATAATGGTGGCGGGTTGGGCCTGCCACCCTTGGGCGGCTTCGGCGCACCCTCTGGCGGATCGGCGCCAAGCGGCAATGACGGCGGGCTGGGCCTGCCACCGCTGGGTGGTGGCACCGGCGGCCCGCCCGCGGGTCTTGGCGGCGCGGATACAGGGAATGGTGGCGGTCTTGGCGGCACTGCGCCTGAGACGCACGATCTCAGCCAACCGCCAAGCTTCAACTAACGGACGTGCAGAAATTGAAAAGGCCCGCCAAATTTTTGGCGGGCCTTTATCTTTATAGGGTCAGGTCTCGCTGAAATTACAGCGATCAGCCGCCCATGTTCAGCGCGCCTTCGCGTTGCTTGTTCATCATGAATGTGTCGAAGCTGTATTCCGAAACCTGCTGCCAGAGGAAGGTTTCTGCGCGGAAGGCCATCATCGAGTCATAGATTTTCTTGAACGCCTCATTCTCGGCATTGATCTCGTCATAGAGCGTGTTTGCCGCCTCGAAGCAGGCTTGCATGACGTCCTGAGGATACGGCCGCAATTGGGTGCCGTTCTGCACGAGTTGCTTCACCGCCGTCGGATTCTTATAGTCGTATTCAGCCATCATTTCTGTGGTCGCGGCCTTGCCCGCTGTCACCAACAGACTCTGGTAGGCTGGCGGCAGTTCATTCCACTTCTCTTGGTTGACGAAGCAGTTGAGGATCAGGTTCCCCTCCCACCAGCCGGGGTAGTAGTAGTAGGGCGCGACCTTGTAGAAGCCGAGCTTTTCGTCGTCATAGGGCCCGATCCATTCGGCGGCGTCGATGGTGCCACGCTCAAGCGCCGAATAGATGTCACCGCCTGCGATCTGCTGCGGCACCGCGCCCAGCTTCTCGATCACGCTACCGGCCAAGCCACCGATCCGCATCTTGAGGCCATTCATGTCGGCGACCGAATTGATTTCCTTGCGGAACCAGCCACCCATCTGTGAGCCGGTATTGCCTGCGGGAATATAGTGAAGTCCCTCGGTGGCGTAGAACTCGTTCAGCAGGTCCATGCCGCCGCCGTAGAACAACCATGCCTGCATGCCGCGCGTGTTAAGCCCGAAGGGCACCGTCGCGCCAAGCGCATAGGCCGGGTTCTTGCCGACATAATAATAGGCGGCAGTATGGCACATCTCGACCGTGCCGTTGGTGACGGCGTCAGCTGCTTGCAGCCCCGGCACGATCTCGCCCGCAGCATAAACTTGGATGGTGAACTGGCCGTCTGTCGCTTCGCTCACGAACTTGGCGACGTCTTCGGCACCGCCATAAATCGTATCAAGCGACTTGGGAAAGGACGATGTACAGCGCCACTGCACCTTGGGCATCGACTGCGCGATGGCCGGTGCAGCCAGCGCCCCAGCTGTGGCCGCAGTCGCTGTCCCTATCGCGCTGCTCGTCAGAAATTTGCGTCTGTCCATATGGCTTTCCTCCTCAATAATACGACGGCGGATCGTGCGCCTGCTCGTTTGACAACGCGCCAAGGATTAGCGGAGCCTCCGGAAATAGCAACCATGCACCGGGCTTGTGTGGCACTCCCCATTTCTTCGACCGGAACTGGCGATTTTAAGGCGCTTCGTTGCGCCTGCGGATCGGATTGCGTGACCTCGTTCCGCTGGATGTCGGTCACCGCCAAGGGCTGAGTGCAGGCGGGCTGGCTGTCGAACCCAAGCCATTTCCGAACAGCGGCGCGGGCCTGAGACCCGGCCTCCCAAGCGTAATGATAGGCGCGATGCGTGCGACAAGACCCGGCGTCATTCGTTTTGCAAATCGGCCCCGAACAGCCCCAAGAAATCGCTCAGCGGAAAGGCGTCGACCCCCTGCCCCAACCTGAGATGCGCCGCCCCACCATGCACGACGATCCGCCTGCTGACAGCAAGATCATCGCACGCAATATGAAACCCGCGCGACAGCCGCGGGGATGTGCTGCGTGTGATGTCAATCGCCCATGTTTCGCCGTTCATCTGCACCAATAGATCAATTTCCGCGCCTGCGGCAGAGCGGTAGAAATGCATCGGCGTGCCCTCAGGCAGGACAGATGCGATGTTCTCGATCACGAACCCTTCCCAGCTATCGCCCTGCTTAGGATGCCCAAGCAAGGTCTCAAGATTTGGAATCTGGAGAAGACTATGCAGCACACCGGTATCGCGGATGTAGATTTTCGGGGCTTTGACCAGCCGCTTGCCCGCATTGCTTTGCCAAGGTTGCAGGCGCCGCACCAACAGCAGATCGACCAGGAGATCCAGATAGGTCTTAACTGTCTTGCTATCCACATCAAGGTTCCGCGCCAAGGCCGCGGCATTTAACAGCCCGCCATCCAGTTGCGCCAACATGGTCCAGAACCGCCGCAGACGCTCGACCGGAACGCGCGGGCCAAACATCGGAATATCGCGTTCCAGATACGTGCGGATGAAATCCTGCCGCCAGCGATCGCTGGCCCGGTCCGTGTCCGCCAAATAGCTGTCAGGATACCCGCCGCGCACCCACAACCTTTCGATCCCCGCGGCCCCGACCTCCAGCAGATTCAATGGATGTATTTCAGAGTATGCAAGTCGCCCGGCCAAGGTTTCGCCAGACTGGCGCAGCAGTTCCGTCGACGGCGACCCTAAGATCAAGAATTGCCCCACGCGCCGCCCTGCCCTGCGGCTATCGTCGATCACAGCGCGCAATTCCTGAAAAATCTCAGGTGCCCGGTGTATGTTATCCAAGATCACCAGCTTGTCGCTGTGTTGGCGAAAATAAGGGCCGGGTTCGGTCAATTTCACCCGGTCACGGTCGCTTTCAAGGTCAAGATATACCGCCGGGCGCTCCTCTGCGATGCCCCGCGCCAGCGTGGTTTTCCCGACCTGCCGCGACCCGAGAATCACAACCGCTGGGTCTCTTTTGAGAAGCTCGGTAATTTCACGATGTTTTTGACGCGCTAACATCCTAGCAATATCGGAACTAAATTCCCGATTTACAAGGTTAAACCCATGACGCGGGCAATCAACACCCGCCCCATCCTGCCGCGCTCCGCCTGCGGTCGTTTTATCTTGCAGGAATCGCGAGAATGGGCAAAGTGAATACGGCAATAACAGAATTAAACGACATTTAGCGTAACTGACTAAATGCGGGGCAGTAGATGAGAGACAGAGAGCAGCGCATCGACAAGCTTGTCGGTGAGCACGCAACCAGATTATCCGAACAGTTGCAAGCGCACCGCGCACAGCTGTTTCCACCCGATGCGCAGCGGACGTTGCGCAAGTTTACCAGCGGCGAAGTCGCTGATTTGCTTGGCGTGAAAGACGCCTATTTGCGCAAGTTGCATTTGGATGGCAAAGGCCCCTCCCCCGAGACTCGCGCCGGTGGGCGGCGGTATTACTCGCCAGAGGATATCCAAGATCTGCGCACCTACCTAGAACGGGGGGCCAAATCGCCGGGGACCTATCTGCCGGGGCGCCGTGAGGGTGATCCGCTTCAGGTCATCACGGTGATCAACTTCAAGGGCGGCTCTGGCAAAACCACAACCGCCGCCCATCTGGCCCAGAAGATGGCTCTTGATGGCTACCGTGTCTTGGCCATCGACCTTGACCCGCAGGCCAGCTTGTCGGCCCTGCATGGCTTTCAGCCGGAATTTGACCTTCTCGACGGTGGCACCTTGTATGATGCGATCCGCTACGAGGATCCTGTTCCGATTCGGGACGTGATTCAAAAGACTTACTTCACCAATCTCGACATCATTCCCGGCAATCTTGACCTGATGGAATTTGAACACGAAACCCCGCGTGCCCTCGTGCAGCGCGACGGCACCATGTTCTTTACCCGGGTTGGCGAAGCCCTCGGCGCGGTCGCAGATGACTACGATGTGGTTGTGATCGACTGCCCACCGCAGTTGGGCTTCCTCACAATGTCGGCCCTGTCCGCCGCCACGGCAATCCTTGTCACCGTGCATCCCCAGATGCTCGACGTGATGTCCATGTGTCAGTTTCTGTTGATGACATCGAACCTGCTTGGCGTTGTGGGCGATGCCGGCGGCGACATGTCCTATGACTGGCTGCGCTATGTGGTCACCCGATACGAACCCGGCGACGGGCCGCAGAACCAAATGGTCAGCTTTATGCGCTCGATGTTCGGGGAGCACGTTCTGAACCACACCGTCCTGAAATCTACGGCGATTTCCGATGCAGGCATCACCAAACAGACCCTCTATGAGGTTGAGAAATCTCAGTTTACCCGCGCAACCTACGAACGAGCGATGGAATCCCTTAACGCTGTCAACGGCGAGATTACGGACCTCATTCAACAATCTTGGGGGCGCAACAATGGCGCGTAAAGACCTTCTCAAAGGCTTGATGACCCCTATTCCTGAGAAGGCTCAGGATCCGGATCCCGATGCCCGGGTGGATATCGCAAAGCCGCGCTACACCAAGGGCGCTATCGGCGCGGTCAGCCAATCCATCGCCGCGTTGAAAAGCCGGGCCTTGACCGAAATCGATCCCCAAATGATCGATGCCGGCGGTCTGACAGATCGCATCGATTTCGAAGACGAAGACCATGCCAGCTTGATGGAATCCTTGCGCACATACGGTCAACAAGTCCCCATCCTTGTCCGGCCCCACCCTGACCATGACGGCCGTTTTCAGATCGTCTATGGCCGCCGCCGGGTTCTGGCGCTGCGGGAATTAGGCATTCCAGCAAAGGCCATGATCCGTGACTTGGACGATGCGTCCCTGATCATGGCGCAAGGACAGGAAAACAGCGCCCGCAAAGACCTGACCTTCATCGAAAAGTGCAATTTCGCCCGTCAAATGCGGGACGCGGGCTATGATCGCGCAAAGATCTGTGATGCCCTGAGCATAGATAAGACACTGATATCGCGGATGTTATCGGTCGTTGATCGCATCGATATTTCGGTCATTGAGGCAATCGGGTCGGCCCCCTCGATCGGACGTGATCGCTGGTTGACCTTAGCAGATTTGATCGAGAAAACCGATCTTGATCCGGGCCAGATTGCCAAAGAACTGACGGTTTTGGCGCGTGGTGACAAGTCCGTCGACCGGTTCGAGGCAGCAATCGCAATCCTCAGCCAAGACACTGCACCGTCGACGCCCAGGATGCCGGCCAAAGGTCCGCGCGCCAGCACACAGATCGTAAAAAGCGCCACCGGCCTGCCAATCGGGCGGGTGACTGCAAAGTCAGACGCCGTGATTCTGACCCTGCCCCGTGACGGCAATGGTGGATTTGAGGATTGGCTCATCGATCATCTTAAAGAATTTCATCGCCAATGGGTGTCCCAGAACGATGAAAATAACGGTCCACAATAAGGACCATCCGAGCAGTAACCAAAGGAGGCACGAAAAGGCAGACCAGAAAAGAAAAAGCCCCTCGAAAGGTCACATGTGATCCCACCCGAGAGGCCTGTTTGGTATCTAAGCAATTCCGAACGTAAGGCTTCGTGGTGACTGTTGTCAACCAACGTCTTTGGGCGAACGCTTTTCCTTTGTCTCGTGGACATTGATGGAACGACTTACAACGACGCCCTTTGGGCGGCGGCCGATGTCGGCTGACCTTATTTCACAGGCCGCAACTGCAAGCGGTTGCCCAGATCTCTCGCACACTGACAAATGGGAGGTCTTCCGACAGATTTGCACTGCCCGTGTTGCGTTGGGTGTAACGGACCGGGCTCTGACCGTTCTCAACGCCTTGCTCAGCTTCTACCCCGAGGTCAAACTCAGCGATCAGGCTTCATTAATCGTTTTCCCGTCAAACCGTACGCTCGGTGAGCGGGCGCATGGCATGGCCGAAAGCACCTTGCGCCGTCATCTCGCGGCCTTGGTTGCCGCAGGCCTGGTCTGGCGCCACGACAGTCCGAACGGCAAGCGATACGCGCGCCGCAACCGTGACGGCGACATGACCCGTGCCTTCGGCTTTGATTTACGCCCCCTCCTGCTGCGCGCCGCAGAGTTCGCACAAGCCGCACAAGCCGCTGAGGACGCCGCAGAGCGCCGACACCGCATCCGCGAGCAGATCACGCTGACCAAGCGCGACGCCCTTAAGCTGGCGTCCTATGCGCAAGAGCAAGGCATGCCCGGTGACTGGGCCGATATCCTCGCCGCCCTTATGGACGTTCACAAAGCCATGCGCCGAAATTTAGTCATCGATCAACTTGAGAAGTTGCTATCGACAACCACCCGTATTCTAGACCACGTCACCACATCTCTTCGCCCTGAATCAGAAGAACCAAGCGGCTGTGACAGTCAAAATGAGCGGCACTATCAGAATTCAGATACATACTATTCTGTTTCTGAACAGAGCTTAGACAAACCCGACACATCCATAGACGCTCCGTCTGCCCAAAACCCTAAAAAAGACCAAACCCCGCGTCCGCTACCCAAACTCCCCCTTCACTTGGTTCTCAAAGCCTGCCCAGACATCGAACCCTACCTGATCGACGACATTCGTCGTTGGCACGACCTGATCAAAACCGCCGCATTGCTTCGTGGCATGATGGGTATCAGCCCCACAGCATGGGACGAGGCCCAAACGACGATGGGTCCAGAATCTGCTGCAGTTGTTGTCTGCTGCATCTTGCAGCGGTTTTCCAGCATCCGAAACCCCGGCGGCTACCTCCGTGCGCTTTCCGCCAAAGCAGTTTTGGGTACATTTTCACCCGCACCTATGGTGATGGCTTTGTTAAATGGCGAGCTATCAAAACGATAATTCGGATGTTCGTTGATCAGGGTCAGTTCTGAAAGATTTGCAATCTGCAGGCTGCACGCGGAAATCCGGTTGCCATGGTCGTCCCGCGCGGATCAGATTGAAAGAGCGGATGTGCGTCAGCGCATTAAGATGACCTGCCGTCTAACCGGTCGATCGCCAGATTTACCCGGCGATGATCTCAGTGAAGTAATGGCTCGTCCGCACAAAATTTCCTGCCTGGGGTCCTTCTGGCGCCAGTCTCATAATATAGGCTATCGTGGTTTTGGATAATTTGTCCGTGCAAACTTCTCTCGAAGGCGGTATCTTCTGTGAAATGTCCGTAAATCTCTTCAATCTTGGCGGGCAGCGAGTCTTCCTCAATGTTGCCGCACAGGCGTCAAAGCGGAAGCCCTCAGCTCTGGTTGACAGCTGTCAACTTTCCCAACTGGCATAAGGCAGGGTTTGATGCCGACCTGACAGGCAGGAATGCAGGCGTGCCTGGCGAATTAGGGTGTTCTATTATCGCTGTGCATCTCCATCAGGTCGATGCCTTACAAGCCGCGCCTCTATAACCGCCAGCATCATATCTCCCACGCGTGACCGGGTGATACTTACGTCTAAGACCTCGGCCCGCGGCGTCGGCGGCGCGCATCGATGACCATCTCATCGCCGGACTTAAGCCCATACTTAGGCATACCCCTAAGTATTTATGCTTATGCTAAAACGGCGGCTCGAAGGGGACAGCCCAGACGACCAAGACCACGGTGCTCACCAAAATTCGCCGAAGCATCTAAAAGTCTGACTATTCAAGAACTGAGATCGAAGATGGAATGAAGACGTCTTGATGAAATAGGTCGAAATCCATTTTATTTCCTCAAAGGGGTCGTTCCGAGGCCACTTTGTTTATTAAAATAGCGTTGCGGGCAGGGGGCGAACACCGACCAGTAGACTAACGGTTGTCTGCCTCAGCCCAACAGGTCAGTTGCAGGATTGTCGGTGATCTCGACATCGTCGTAGTAGCGCATCGCCTGCACCATCGACCGGTGCAAGCTGAGGCGCATCGCCGCTTGAATGGGCGCACCGTCCAGCGCCGCCTGTGTCAGAAATCCAGCCCTCAATCCATGGGCTGAGGCATGGGCTGCTGGCAGCCCTGCGGTGACCAAACGCGCCTTGACGATGCCGCCGATGCCGGCCGGGGTTAACCCTCGATCCAGCACCCGCCCGGATTTCGACACCGCACGAAACAGGAAGCCGTCTGTGATGCCGCCAGCATCGATCCAAGCGACGAGCGCGCGGGCAGGGCGGCCCTTGAGGATCAGCTTTGGGGTAGCGCCCCGGACGGTGGTCTTGGTCTCCAGTAGTTGCAGCGTAAGAACGCCCGTCCTGTCATAGTCTTTCAACGAGATGTCTTCACGGCGCAGTGCTGCCAGTTCCGAGCGCCTCCGGCCGCCCGAGCCGAAGCCCGTCATCAGAACGGCCTGATCGCGCAGCGCCCGTAAGCCGTCGGGGTCATAGGCATCGGGTCGGCAGGAGGACAGCATCGCGTCCAGCACCTCACGGGCGATCGGATGAGCGGATTTGGGTGCCTTGGCGCGGGCTTCTGCATTGCGGCCCTTGGCGCGGGCCTGTTTCACCAAGGGCGCCTCGAACGGGCTGTCGAGATTGCGCATGCGATGGAAGGCCCTCCAGGACGCAATGCGCCGGTCCAGCGTCGCCGGGGCAGGGGAGTTGAGCGTTTTGCGGAGGCCCGCCGCGATCAGAACCTCGGCCGTTACGCGCCCACCGTCTTGTTCAGTGGCAATCGAGAGATCACGGCTATGATCAAGCACGAAGCGGAGGGCGACTTGCTCGTCCTCCGGCCAGGTCGGCGCACGACCGACGTAGCGCGAATCCATCCATGCTGTAATGTAGATCAGGTCGCGCTCGTAAGCCCGCAGCGTGTTAACAGGGGTGCCGCGCACATAGAGATTGTGGAGCGCGGCACGATCTTCTTCCGAGAGCACCAAAGCGTTCTCATGCAGGATTAGGGATGGTGCGGGAAATTGGCTCATCTGGGTGATTTCCTAAAGCTTCTGATGAATTCAGGAATTTTCAGCGAAGGATAACAAGACCAGTAATAATGGCACCTTATCGAAGGTAATGTTGGGTGTAGAGGTGAGACTGATATGATCCGCATAAACTTAAAATGATGCGCAATATGGCAGCTAAGTTATTGAATAAGTATCGAATTTTTTTCGACTTTGCCCATATTTCCGGACGGTTCGGAACCGGGTGTAGAGGTTTGCGACCAGAGGGGGTGCGCGCGGTTTTCGTGCGATGGAGCCGTCAGCGCAGCCGGTGCAGATATCCGTCAGACAAAAAAATGGCGGTATCCGGGAGGAGGGGGATGCCGCCAAATCATTAAAAACCGCGATTGAGGACCTTGGTGCACGAAGTTCATCCGAAGCGTAGCTGATCCTTGGTTCTGACTTCGGGATGCTGGGATGCCTTTCAAATTCAACGGATCGCGGCGGGATAAGTTTGCGAAGGCAAAGTCCCGTGTGACGAACTGTGCCGAATACAACGAGGCGCTGCGCCAGCGCGGGGATGTGACGGTCTGGTTCAGCGAGGATGACCTGCGAGCCAGTGGCCGACTGCAAACGTTATGACAGCCTCTGGGGACCAAATCATGGAAAGATCACAGGTGCTGGACGCGATGAGCCAGCTAAAGCTCTATCTCCCCTTTGCGCAGACCGGCGGCCAGCTGCTGTTCCACCTCATCAGCCGTCTCTACGAGCGCACCTCGATCATCGTGACGACCAATCTCGACTTCGGGGAATGGCCTTCGGTCTTTCGGCGACGCCAAGATGACCACCGCGCTCCTCGACCGCCTGACCCATCACTGCGACATCGTCGAAACCGGCAATGAGAGCGGGCGCTTCAAGACCCGTGAATAACCAGGACCACGCTGGCCCGATACGGCTGCGCTGTATGGGGGCTACACCGCATCGGGCCAGCTACCCGTGCGCTCTACGGGGGTCATTTTTGGATGCCGATAGGGGGTCAAGATTGCGTGCCGATTGACAAGGACCGGGCTTTGTCAGGCGTTGTGAAGGTGTGGATTGCGTGGCCTAGCATTACAGTTGCATTTTTCTCTGACGTCTGAATCTCTGAGGTTCCATGGATCGGAGGTCATGGATGACAGGTGCATCAGTCGAGGCGACGCTTGAACTTTGGGCGTCTTCGTTGCGGGAAGTGAAGGGGCGGATGCGACCGTTGTTCACGCAGGAGCGTGTGGCGGCATCAGCGGGACAATTTCTGGACGGCTTGCTGGGGGAAGAAAGGCGCAAGACGGGATGGATGCGTGCGGAAGCGGCTGGTGATCCCGGCCCCTGGCGGCAACAGGCGATCCTGGGTCGCGGATGCTGGGATGCGGATTCTTTGCGCGACATCGTGCGCGATTACGCGCTTGAGACGCTGGCCGATCCCGATGCCGTTCTGGTGATTGATGAGACCGGTTTTCTCAAGCAGGGTAAGGCATCCTGCGGGGTCGGCCGGCAATATACAGGGTCTGCCGGCAAGATCACCAATTGCCAGATCGGTGTGTTCGCATCCTATGTCTCCCGGCATGGTCATGCCTTCATCGATCGGGCGCTCTATCTGCCGAAGGCCTGGACGGATGATCGGGATCGCCTAGTGGCAGCCCATGTGCCGGAAAACATTCGCTTTGCCACCAAGCCTGCACTGGCGCTCACGATGATCGAGCGGGCGATTGCTTCAAACGTGCCGTTTTCCTGGGTGGCGGCCGACAGCGTTTATGGCGTGGGCGACATCGAGATGGCGCTCAAACGCGCAGCCAAAGGCTATGTGCTGGGCGTGAACGCCAACCATTCCTTCCGCTCATGGGGCAAGCCGCTGGCCGTGGCTGGAACCGCCAAGGACATCGCTGAAGCTTTGCCCGAGAATGCATGGCACCGGCTGTCAGCAGGCGCGGGGACCAAGGGCGCGCGCCTACATGACTGGGCCTATCTTGATCTCGCTGATCTTGATGCCGATGATTTCAACGCGGATTTCACCGGTGTCTGGACACGCGGGCTACTGATCCGCAGCAACATCGCCGACGGCGACCTCGCCTTCTTCTCGACCTGGTGTCCGGTTGGCACGCCTGTGGAAAAACTGGTGACGGTGGAGGGGCATCGTTGGGCGATCAAAGATAGTTTTGAGACCGCCAAAAACGAGTTCGGCCTCGACCACAACGAAACCCGCTCTTGGCATGGCTGGCATCGCCACGTCTCGCTGGTGATGCTCGCGTTCGCGATGATGGCCGTCATCCGCAATCGCGCCAATACTCGCCCCTTGGATCCCCAAAAAAAGATGTGGTCGGCATGGCGCAAGACCGCCAACTGATCCGCTGGTCGATGCAGGAAATCCGCCGCATCGCCACCCGCCTCGCACGGCAACAAATTTATCCCGCACATGTCATCGCATGGTCGCTCTGGCGACGCGCTCATCAGGCCGCAGCTCAACAAGCACACTTCAAATCAAAAATGCAACTGTAATGCTAGGGTCAGGATGCATTGATTTCCTGCGCATTGCGTGCTTCACGGCCCCAAAAACGGAGCGGTGACATGAGCAATCTTTTCTGGCTGACCGACGAGCAGATGGCCAAGCTTTCCCCTTTCTTCCCGAAGTCGCATGGTAAGCCCCGGGTCGATGATCAGCGAGTTTTGAGCGGGATTATCTTCATCAACCGCAATGGCTTGCGCTGGCGCGACGCGCCGGAGGCCTATGGCCCTCACAAGACGCTTTATAGCCGCTGGAAGCGCTGGAGCGAGAAAGGGATATTCGCGCGGATGATGGCTGGTCTGGCGGCCGAACACGGCGAACAGAAGACCGTGATGATCGACGCGACATACCTGAAGGCCCATCGAACGGCGACCAGCATGGCCGCTAAAAGGGGGCGTGGTCGCCTGATCGGACGAACCAAAGGCGGCATGAACACGAAACTGCACGCCATCTGCGACAGCCAGGGACGACCGATAGACCTGTTCGTCACTGCCGGTCAGGTCAGCGATTACATCGGCGCACGGGCACTTCTCGATGGTCTGTCAAACGTCAAATGGCTGCTCGGCGATCGCGGCTATGACGCCGACTGGTTCCGAGAAGCTCTACAGGACAAGGGGATACGCGCCTGCATTCCCGGCCGAAAGAAGCGGAAGACCCCAGTCAAATACGACAAGCGCCGCTACAAACGGCGCAACCGGATCGAGAACATGTTCGGCAGGCTCAAGGATTGGAGACGTGTCGCGACAAGGTATGACCGATGTCCAAAGGTCTTCCTCTCTGCCATCGCCCTCGCCGCAACCGTAATCTTTTGGTTATGAATCTTGACCCTAGGTAAACAAGAAGGAGCTTTCATCCAGCACCGACGCGTCTGGAATGCCCTCAAGCAGGATCGTCTGTTCCATGTTGATGTACACAAACGTGTTGTTTGAGAACTTGAAGAACTGCAGGTCGTCGATTGACGTAAAGCCGAAACCAGACATCTCGATCACGT
>NZ_MTBG01000027.1 GCF_002119405.1 Pseudoruegeria sp. SK021
ACGAAACGCCCCAAACCTGATACCCGAAAAACGCTGCCTCACGGCAACGCGTCACAGGTGGCCGAATGCGTCGGAACAGGTGGCCGGATGTTGTCGGAATGGGTGGCCGGATGTTCCGGAATACGCAACGATGCTCAGAAAGCATGAAATCAAGGGTTTTTCCGTGCTTATCAACTGCGCGATACAAATACGTCCACACGCCTTTGACCTTGATATAGGTCTCGTCCATGCGCCAGGATCTGCTGGTTGATGATTTGCGCCGCTGGACCTCGGCAGCGACCAACGGCGCGAATTTCACGACCCATCGGCTCAGAGTCGCGTGGTCCACATCCACGCCGCGCTCGGCCATGATCTCCTCCAGATCGCGATAGGACACCGCATAGCGGACGTAGAAGAACACGGCAAAAAGGATCACGTCTTTTGGATAATGCACGCCCTTGAAATCAATCGCCACGTCCGAGCCCCTGTCTGAAATCTTGACAGGCTCCGGCTACCACAGGCGGCGCGACAGGCACACCATCTCAAAAGTTTGCGACAGAGCCCAAGGGGATCGGTGCCTGGATCGACTACTACAATGGGAAACGGCCACACTCATCGCACGGACTGATGACGCCCGGCGAGGCCTATGATACTCACATCCAATACCTGAAAGCCGCCGCCTGACATGAACCCAATGCTATAGCTTAGCTCGGCGGAAAACTGGTCGAAAATCTAGGACCACCTCTGTTTGGACATAGCTGACGGCCATGCACACGCCGACCATCAGCTACAAACGCCACCGGTTTCCACCCCAGATCATCGCTCACGACCATGTTGCACGGGTCGCCTTTGCGACGTATTGGCCCCACTCCGGTGTTTACGTCAGACACGGCTGTAGACGGCGCAGCCGAGATCATTCATCCGGTTCAGCACCTTGGTTGCGATGTTGACTTCACATTTTTGGGTCTCGAAGTGGCGCGCCTGAAGGCTGTCTCCTATGACAGTCTTCCAGCGACCGATCTGCGCCTCGACACGTGCCCGTTGTGAATATCCGCTTGCGGCCTGCCAAGCCATTCTGCCCGTGTCTGAAATCTCCTTGATGCGCATGTTTCGGTTGGTGTCCGGGCCGGGAACTGCATCCTTCGGTGGCGGGATCACGACCTCGACATCCGGCCCGAATTTGGACCGAAGCCATTGATCGACGCTGGCGCCGTCATAGGCACCGTCCGCGATCACGCGGACAACGCGACCCTCAATCGGGGCAAGCAATTCCGGCACCGCCGTGACATCGCCGGTCTCTTGTGTGGTCAGTTCAGACGTAACGATGTCTCCACCATCCGGATCAAAAGCGATATGTAGTTTGCGCCATGTTTTGCGAGGCTTTTTGATGCCGTGCTTCTCAACATGCCAGGCACACTCGCCCTGCATTTTCAGCCCCGTGCTATCTATAATCAGGGTGACCGGCTCGCTGGTCGTACGTGGCTTTTGCGCGACCTCCAGCCCTTTGCCGCGCCGCGACAGCGCGCCGAAATCAGGAACCTGAAGGTCAACCTTCAGGAGCCGCATGAGGGAGCGGACAAATCCTTGCGTCTGCCTCAGCGGCATTCGAAATACCACTCGCAGGCTCAGGCAGATCTCGATCGCAAGATCAGAATATCGGTGCTGGCCACCACGCGTCTTGCGTCGGGGCGGCACCCATCGCTGCGCAATATCATCACTGATCCAGACCGTCAGATCGCCGCGACTGCGCAGGCTCTCGTTATAGGACGCCCAATTCGTGACCCGATATTCCGCCTTCGTGAATTTGTCTCTGTGCTTGTCGCGATGTTTGTATGGCATTCGAAGATAGCACCGCTGGAAAACGACGCAAAACTACGATGCCAGTGCGACCGGTGCAACACGGTCCTTCTTGCACCAAAATCAGAGTAATGCGCGAAAGTTGGTGATGCCCTCTATGCGCTTCAGCCCTCCATTCCGCCCCTTCCGTGGTTAACTTTTGCACTGCCGGTCCCTCACTGCGGGGCCGCCTTGGAAGCGGCCCCAATCGGAGGCGATCAAGCGCGGTTATAGATGTCCTCGTATCGGACAATGTCGTCTTCGCCCAAGTAGGCCCCGGTCTGCACCTCGATCAGGTGCAGGTTAACCTTGCCCGGATTTTCTAGCCGGTGAACTGCCCCCAGTGGGATGTAGACGGACTGATTCTCGGAGACGAGTTTGACCTCGTCGTCGATGGTCACAGTGGCGGTGCCCTTCACCACGATCCAGTGCTCTGCCCGGTGGTGGTGCGATTGCAGCGACAACTTTTTCCCCGGCGGCACCATGATCTGCTTGACCTGAAACCGGTCGGCCAGCGCAAGGGTCTCATACCAGCCCCAGGGCCGGTAGGTGCGCGGCAAGGTCTCGGCCTCGCGCACACCTTCGGCCTTCATCTTTGACACGGCTGCCTTGACGGCCTGCAGGTCGGACTTGTCGGCCACCAAGACCGCATCGCGCATCGCCACCACGGCAATACCATCAAGATTGACGCCCACCAGCCGAGGCCCATCTTCTTCAGAACGCAGCAGCGTGTCGCGACAATCGATCTCTGTCACATCACCGGAAACCGAGACGCCGTTGCTGTCGGGAGTCATCTCGCGCCAGACAGCATCCCAAGCGCCCAGATCGGACCATCCGCAGGAGACGGGTACAGCAACCACATCCGAGGCTTTCTCCATGATCGCATAATCGATGCTGTCTTCGGGCATGTCGGCATAGGCGGCTGCATCGAGGCGCAGGAAGCCCAGATCCAACTCGGCCTTTTCCAGTGCGGCGCGGGCGGGGGCAAGCATCTCGGGTGCATGGGTTTCGAACGCCTTGATCAGCGTGTCTGCCCGGAACATGAAAATGCCCGCGTTCCATAGATAGTTGCCCGCCGCCAACATCTCTGAGGCGGTGACGACATCGGGTTTCTCGACAAAACGGCGCACTGGCTGGACCGCGCCTAGTTCGGGATTCGTGGGCAGTTCCAGATAGCCATAACCGGTTTCGGCACGGTCGGGGGCGATGCCGAAGGTGACGAGCTTGCCATCCGAAGCGGCGACAGCGCCTGCAGTTACTGCCTCGAGGAAGGCGTCCACGTCTCGCACCACGTGATCCGACGGCGCCACGATCATCACCTCGGCAGCGGCGTTCTGCGCCTCGAGATAAAGCGCGGCGGAGAGAATCGCGGGGGCGGTATTGCGTGCCTGCGGCTCAAGAAGAAGCTTTGCCTTTGAGATGCCTAACTCGGCGGTCTGTTCGGCGGCAAGAAACCGGAAATCTGCGTGGGCCAGAAGCACAGGCGCGGCAAACTTCGGCCCCATAAAGCGTTTCAGGCTGGCCTGAAACAGCGTCTCGTCACCAAGAATCCTCGTGAACTGCTTGGGAAAATCCTTGCGGGACAGCGGCCAGAGCCGGGTCCCGGATCCCCCACAGAGAATGACCGGGTGTATCATGGAACGCGTATCCTTGAACTGAGTTACTGGAATATGACATAGAGCTTAACAATATGCAGCACGTAGCGCAGTGCAGCGCAGTGCCGCATGAGCTAGCTTAGGGCAGCATGATGACGGTTGCAGCCAGTGTGGTCAGCGCCAAAACAACAAAAAGTGCCGGAAAAATCCGCCTGACCCGTCGCTTGTAGAATGTCATGATCGAATAGGTTCCAGCCTTCATTTCTTCCCACAAGATCCTGGTGATCAGAAAGCCAGAAATCACGAAAAATACGTCGACGCCGACGAAACCGCCCGGCAGCCCCAGACCCACGTGAAATACAAGAACCGGAACGACCGCGATAGTCCGCAGTCCGTCGATATCGGCACGATACTTCACTTCGCCGTCCTTATAAACTTGGCCAAACAAACCCTAGCCGTCTTATATCCCTGCGCGAAACACTGTCATCTACGCAAGCCCAGCCAAGGCAAGTTTGAGACCATTTGTCCCGAACCTTGCAATATTCCCTGCTCAACGGGACAGCATTTCGGTCAAGCCCGACGGGCAGGCATATCCACGGGCACCTTGCATCCCGGCGGAATCGCGTCGGCTGTGTCAGGTAGGTAGCCGATCTCAAACAGCAACCCGCGGTGATTGGAACCCAAATCGGCCCCTCCCCAAGGGCTCACCTCTCGCAGGACTGCTCCATTCCGGGTCAGGATCAGGTCGATGGGGATGCCGAAGTCGCCGAGTGCGGCGGGCCAGGTCGGCACAGGCCAGCGTTCGGCCCTGAGACCACAGGGTTCGGTCATTTCCCGCAGACGTTTGCTCCAGGGGGCGGCATTGAAGTCGCCGACGATCACCAAGGGGCCGGTACTGACTGCGGCCTGATGCGTGACCATCCACTGATCCGAGGCGCTGAGCCCATAGAACCAGGGTTTCAGCAGATGCGCCGCCACCAGCCGCAGTACCTGCCCCCCCGGAAGGTTGATTTCCACCACTCCCAGCCGTTCGGTTCCGGTGCTGGGCATTTTCAGGATCTCGGCACGGATTTCCGGATCGCGACCCATGATCATGATGTCGCAGCGCCGGCCTTCGCAGCCCTCGATCACGGGAAAGCGCGTGGACAAAAGGTCACGCGAATCTTTGAGCGGGGTGGCCTCGGTCAGCAGAATCACGTCGGCGGCACTGGCCTCCAGCGCCGCGACCAACTCGGCGGCGGGGACCGGGTTGGTATGAAGCATGTTGTACCACAGGACCCGCAGGACGGGCGGGGCCTCGGGGCGCAGCGGCTCAGAGCTTTGGACATGGCGGAGCGCCACACCGCCGAGCCCCATGACAGACAGGATCGCCATGGCGAGGCCGAAGCGGCGCCCCCCCAATCCAGCAATGGCAAGACTAAGCACCAAGGTCAGCAGCGCGATCTGCGGTGCGGCACTTTCGGTCATGCGGGCGACGGGCCCCAGAAAGGGCACGTCTGGCCAGTATTGGGCACTTCCAACGGTGAGGGCGCCGAACAAGGTTGGAAGTGCCAGCGCACCGCGCCACCAGGCGCGCCGCTGAAAGGTATCGGGATGGGGCACAGGCGGGTACTCTGAAAACTCGAACAAAGCCGGATATTCCCGGCACAACGCTGTTACCTTAACCTAGGCCCGCGCGGCGCGACAGTGGGGCATATGAGCATTCCCCTCTGCAAAATTGCGCGTTTCGGTTAGGGTCATATCATCCATGTCTCAGCCCAGTTCCCCAAGGAAGAGTTCTAATCCGATGTTCAAGTTTTCAATCCTCTCCGCCCGCAACCTAGCCCGAAGGTGCAGCGTGCGCTGTCCTAGCCCGGCGTGCAACACGCAGCGGATGCCCGCTAGGGTGCGTCTTCGAGATGCACTGATACCACGATTCGGGATGAGGATGTATTTGATGGGACTGATGATCACTCTGGGCTTGGGACTGCACACGCCAGCAACGGCACAGGTGCCGGACAACGATCTCGTCGCGACGCTGGCGCCCTTTCCTCTCGACACCGTGTTCTTTGATTCCGGTGCCGCGCGCGGCGTCAACCAGACCAGCATCCCTTTGTCGGGCGAGTTGCGCACGGGCAAAGGCCTAGCCGCCCCGGACGGCTCGGTCGTCCGGGCGCGTCTGGTGCGCGCCAACACCCAACTCCCGGTTACAGAATGGCAGGACATTGCAACCACCTCCGGCGGCAACTGGAGTGGCCTCCTGACGCTCGGCCAGAGATCAAGTCACCGCCTGCACGTCCAAGTCGGCTCTCCGGGATCGGGAACGCAGACTACTGGCGGGCAGGACATCGTGATTGGCCATATCATCGTGCTGATCGGACAATCCGAAGAGGCCTACATGCTGTCGCCCGTGACGGACACGACGCTGTTGCAGGCGCTGCGGCCGACGGTGATGGATGAGGACGCGCTGCGCGTGGTGACGTACCGTTCGGGCGGGGAGTATCCCGGCACCAGCTACGACACCAACGGGATTCTTCCTGTCACCAACGACACCATGTACCATTCCGCCCTCGGGTACATGTCGAACTTCTTCGCGCAGAATGCCCCCGGAGAGCGGTTCTTGCTGATTGATGCCGCAGTATCTGGAACAAGCTACAGAAACCTCGCCAGCGATGCCCTTGCAGTGAGCAACAACGAGGCGACCGACCGGACATGGGTGGAGTCTTTTGCGGGCGGCGTGCGCATGTTGCGCGCCTATGGGACGGAACCGGGGATGCTCATGTCCACTTGGACCGCAGCCCCCGCGACAACCAGCGACGGGTATCGCCTGCGCCTGTACCCTCTCTACACTGGTCGATACGCACAGGAACAGGGCGGCGCGGCCTATGTGCTTGGTCAGGACGCCATCAATAACCGTCCGTATGACTATCTGTTCTATGACCTGACGGGGCAGGGGCGCGGCGAGTTGGACCCGGCGAAGACCATGGCGTATTTTTATGGACCGCATCGCTTTGAAAACTCCGAGTTGACGGCAACAAAGCAGGACACGCGCGTATCGATCCGCAATTTTGTGGACGATGGCCTGTCGCACATTCTGCCGTTTGCGGGCCCGGAGATTCTTTCCTATGAGAGCGGGTTTCAGGCCATCGGCTCCAGCTATGAACTGACACGGGCGGCGGCAATGAATTGGATCGACTACGCGCACCCATCGAAATTCTCCGAGGACGGATCCCCCCGGCGGGCGCAGTACACAGCCCTAGCGGCCCTTTATGGCCTCGGCATCGGCCCAGATGCAGCGCAAAGCCATGACGTACCGGAGTTCAACCAAGCATACTGGGAGCCTGCCGGTGCTTATGCAGAGTTCTGGTATGAGGACAGCGACGGCGCAACGCCTGCGATCACGACCACACGGCTCGCACGGGGCGTCGATGCCATCCCCCGCACCCTGTCAGGGACGGGGGCTGGCGCAGAAACCGACATCGCTGGCGCGGACCTTCCCCACCGGGCAGAGGTTGCTGGTTTCGAGATTGACGGCGCAGCCGCAGAAACCGTGACGATCGAGGCAGGCCGGGTGCGTGTCTACCCGAACTCTGGGATCTTCACCGGCAACACCCGGATTGATTTCGGGCGTGGCGGCGCGTCCGGCATCCACACTGTTTCGGGAATAGAAATCGACGACGTGATCCAAGCCGACCTGTTCGACAAGATCTGGATGAACCTCCCTATTGCCACGGGAATGGTGTTGGGCGTGGAGGGCATTCCGCTACGACCGCTTCCTGATCAGATCGAGATCGGTTCGTCCCTGCCAGCCGCACCAAAGTTCACGGTTTCCGAAAATACGGCGATCTATGACAGCCGGAATTGGGGGGCGACGACGCCGATCACTGTAAGGTTTCGCCTGACCGCAAACCCTTTGAGCAACGCAGAGGTGGGGCTATTGCGATTGCCGGTCGGCGGGTCAGAACTGAAACTCTCCCTCATCAGCGGGAGAGGCCTACGCTACAGCTTCGGTCCTGCCGGTCTCGCCGGTAATATCGTTTCACCGCTGCCCTATGGCGGTGTCATGCGGGAGTTTGTGATTACCGCCGACCCAACAACAGGGAGCTTCGGTCTCTATGTCGATGGGACCGAAGTCGTTTCGCAGGCCACCGGGACGACCGGAACATGGTCGGGAAGCTATGGATTGCGTCTTCTGGGGCTGAGCAGCGGCGCGGGAATGGTCTCCGCCGGTGTCGAGAGCATCATGATCTGGGAGGCTTTCACCGCAGATGGATCGGCCCCTGCCGCCACACCTTATAAGGTCATCTCCGGCGATGCGGAAACGGCACTCGCCGCAGCCAAGTCCGGTCCGAACCCGTTCACCTGGTATCAGGGCGGGGGCGCCCTGTAAGCTCTGGATTCGGCGGGCAATCGCGGCCCGCCGCCTCCGCTATCCGGCGGACCAGTCCCGGCACCACCACCCGCGCTGTGTCCTCCGGTGCGGGGTGCAGCCCATCGGCAAACCGCCGCTGTGACATCGGAAGCGCTAGCCAGTCCGCATAGAGATCAGCTAGCGCGGTGTCATGGCTATCGGCCAGGCCCACCTGCAGCGCGTAATAGCGCGGCAGGAACGGCCGCAGGACAAGATGAATCCCGCCCACCGGGTTCATCGTCATCAGCACCACATGGCCAGACGGCACAGTTGTGGTTAGGCGTTCGATCAGCGCCGCATGCTGCGTGCGGCTGCGATGCAACGATACGCCGTCGAGAACATCCGCATCGTTGATCGCGAATTCCATCAATACAAGATCCGGCTTTGCGGCCAGGACCTGATCCACCGCCTCCATCCCCCAGCTACTTCCGGCCCCGTTGCGGGCAACTCGCACCACCTCGACGGGTAGTCCTAAACAGGACGACAGCTCCCAAGCCAGCTCATCCGGCCAGGGATTCGACCAGGTCAGGCTGGAGCCGAATGCCACCAGCCTGACAGGCGACCCAGACAGGGAAACGGGTGCAATCACCCGATCCCTCGGAGCCGAGGGACGTGCCATCGCGACCCAGATCTCAAAGATGGCGACACAGAATGCCAGCAAAGCCAGCAAGAAAATTACCAAGCGTTTCAGGGCCGCATTCCGATCTGGATCACGCCAAAGCCTCAATCTTTCAGTCGCGCCGAAAATATACTTCGGTGGAATATTGCGCATGCCCGATACATGTAACATTTCCGCTAGAATCCGACATTCAAGCGGGGCGTCGGCGTGGAGCTCTCGACGCCACTAATCTTGCAGGTGCCGATCTGCCTAACTCTCAAAACGAAACGTGCTGCCCGGTCAATGGCGCAAAACCGCCGAAAACAGTGGCAGAGGAGGTGTCTGCCGCGACTTGTGACGATACCTCCTTTTTGGGAGGAAAAAATCACGATACGCATTCTTTCAACAAACGCCGATGGTCCATATTAATTTATTTCTATGGATTTTGTGCGGCTCTGTTCCTGAACGGTCCCGCCCACCTCGGGCTGGGATAAAGAATGAAGTTTCAGTCAAAAAAAGGCCACCGTCATGAGTGATATCCTCGTTAAGAGTTCGTCCGAACTTGTTCAGGCCCTGAGACAGGCAACAGGCGGAGACACGATTTTCTTGGCACCGGGCGATTATGAGACCCTGTTCATCAAGGATCTCGCATATGCCTCGGATGTGACGCTCACGTCGCTCGATGCAGAAAATCCGGCAGTATTCACCGCACCAGTCACGTTTGTCCGGGCGAACGGGCTGGTTCTGGACAATATTATATTCCAGTCCGACAGCATCGAGGGCACCTCTGGATCGGCGCCGTTGTTGTTCCTGCACAGCAGCGAGAATGTCACCATGACGGATCTCGTCTTTACCGGCTATCTTCCGTCGGAAGAGGAGGGGGTCGATGCCTACGCTGCGACCACCACGCGCGGCGATGCCATCACCGGCTACGGCTACCAGACAGGCCTGCGAATCCACAATTCCGACAATGTCTCGCTCGAGGATGCCACGTTTCGGGATCTGCGCTACGCCATTTACACAGGTGAAAGCACTGAGGTCGACCTGACCGGGATGAGCATTGAACAGGTGCGCGAAGGGATCATGTTCTACGAGGTTCAGGGTATGGTCATTTCCGACAGTGTGTTCCAGAATTTCAAGCCTTGGCTCGGCATGGATGACCCTGCTTACGACACAAATACACACGATCATCCGGACATGATCCAGTACTGGGGCGACAACTCCACGCTGGGGGTGCATGACATCACGATCACCGGAAATACCTTCATTGCCGAGCCGGGTGGATCCACCCAGACCATATTCGGCCATCTCGGCACTGGGCCGGCGGGGGTGACCGCCAGCAACTTCACCGTGACCGACAACACCATCATCAACGGCCACCCCCATGCCATCAGCCTCGGCGATGTCGATGGCGCGGTCATCTCCGGCAACGTTCTGCTGCCCAACAGCGACGGGCTGCTGAAATACTGGGCTCCCTCCATCGGCGCACCCGGCGGCCAGAACCTAGAGATCTACGACAACGTGGTGGTTTACTGGAACGGCTACGGGGTCTGGGCCCTCGACGAACAGGAGCGCGCTGCGGCAAATGTCTCTATCGGCGACAACACGCTCCTGTCGGATGACCCCGACGACGAGAATTACTGGGGCTTCTGGAGCCCCGCCTCGGACTACCCGCTGGTGCAATGGGCAGAGGAGGCCGGGCTGGGAACGGTCCTGGGCACCGAGACCGGGGAGGTACTCTGGGCCAGCTCGCATGGCAGCTTTATCGAAGGTCTCGGCGGCGACGACACGTTGAGCGGCCGGGCAGGCACCGACATCCTGACCGGTGGCGGCGGGGCGGACCGATTCCTCTACGACATGCGCGGCGCAACAGTGCAGGGCGACGACCTGATCCTAGACCTAGACTTTTCCGAGGGCGACAGCCTCTACATTCTCACCGGAACCATGGGGCTTTTCAGCGACAGCGCCATCTCTGGGAACGACCTGCGGGTGCTTGGCGACGGCAGCTCGGCTATCGTTGACAGCTTTGCAGATATCGGAGAACTCGTCGCCTCCGGGGCGATGATCTATGACAGCGACGGGCTGGGCGGCGGCGTCCTGTCCCTGACCAGTGGCGACGGCCATGCTCTGTACATCGCCGGGCTCGATGCGGCATCCCTGCCTGAGGACACCATTGATCCGACCCCCGCCGACCCGGAGCCCGACATCCTTGGCACCGCCGCCGGCGAAACGCTCTGGGCCAGCAGTCGGGGCAGCTTCATCGACGCCCGGGAGGGAGACGACACGCTCTTCGGGCGGACCGGCGCCGATATCCTGATGGGCGGGGACGGTGCCGATCGCTTCGTGTTCGACCTGCGCTCCTCCTCCGCCGCCGAGGATGATCTGATCCTCGACCTCGACTTCTCCGAGGGCGACGAAATCTACATTCTTACGAACACCGCCGGCCAGTTCACCGACAGCCACGACCCCGGCAACGACCTGCGCATCCTTAGCGATGGCGCCTCGGTGATGATCACCAGCCTCGCCGATCTGCAGGAAGTTGTGGCCTCTGGCGCGATGACCTATGACAGCGACGGCGACAGCGGTGGGTTCCTCCGCCTGGCGGACGGAACAGGCTACGGCCTTCAAATCGAGGACCTCTACCCGTTGCTGTAACCGCCGCGACATGGTTTTTCCCGATGGTGGGGGCTTTCCTGCGTACATGATGGTCCGGGCGGCCCTGCCGATGCCGGAAAGTTTCTGCGACCTTGCGCAGATTTTTCGCGCAATCCGGTGGGCGGGGCACATGGCCTCATGGACGCCGCCCCCATTGGGCGGCGATACAGTAAGCTGTGTAATGATTAAGGAGGCCCCGTGATGGATGGCCAGGTCACTGAGATGCCCCGACTGGGAGCCGTGCGCGCCGACAAGCCGCTTTCGGGCCGCAAGGTTCTCATTATCGTTGAAAACCTGCCGCTGCCCTTCGATCGCCGGGTGTGGCACGAAAGCCGGACCCTGACTGCGGCCGGTGCGCAGGTTGCCGTGATCTGTCCTACCGGCAAGGGCTATGAGGCACCCTACGAGGAAATCGATGGGGTCCATATCTATCGCCACAAGCTGCCGCTGGATGCCAAGGGCGCGTCTGGCTACCTGCTGGAATACGGCGCCGCGCTTTTCCACGAGACCCGCCTAGCTTGGAAAATTCTATTCAAGCACGGATTCGATACGGTCCAGGGCTGTAACCCCCCGGATCTGATCTTTCTGGTGGCCTGGCCGTTCAAGCTGATGGGCAAGCGCTACATCTTCGACCACCACGACATCAATCCTGAACTCTACGAGGCGAAATTCAACAAGCGCGGCTTCTTCTGGAAGCTCATGGTGCTGTTCGAGAAACTGAATTTCTGGTCGGCCAATGTGGTGATCTCCACCAACCAGTCCTATCGGCAGATCGCGATGGAACGCGGTGGCAAGAAATCCGAGGACATCTTCGTGGTGCGTTCGGGCCCCGACCTGAACCGGCTGCACGTGATGCCACCCAACCCGGCCTGGAAGAAGGGCCGCGAGGCGATGGTCGGCTATGTCGGCGTGATGGGGGACCAAGAAGGCATCGACCTGCTGCTGGAGGCCGCGCGCGAGATCGTGTTCGACCGGGGCCGCGACCTGCAGTTCGTACTGGTGGGCGGTGGGCCGGCCTTGGACGATCTTCAGGTGATGGCCAAGGATCTGGGACTCGAGGACTACGTCACCTTTACCGGACGGGCCCCGGATACGGAGCTTTTCGAGGTGATGTCGTCGGCGGATGTCTGTGTGAACCCGGACCGGGTGAACCCGATGAACGACAAGTCCACCATGAACAAGATCTTGGAATACATGGCGTTTTCCAAGCCGATCGTGCAGTTCGAGGTGACCGAGGGGCGCTACAGCGCTCAAGAGGCCTCGCTTTACGCTGAGCCGAACAACACCACCGACATGGCTGACAAAATTCTGTCGCTGATCGACGACCCGGAACGGTCCGCCGAAATGGGCCGGATCGGGCGCGCCCGGGTAGAGAGCGAACTGAGCTGGGATTACCAAGTCGATACGCTGATCGCTGCCTATCAGCGTGCCAAGGGCTGATCGAGGCCGGGGAGGTTGTCCCCGGCCTCTGAATGACCTCGGCTCAGGCTCCCCGCAGGGCCTGAGCCAGCATCCACTGCGCCCGCGCGGCCCGCAGTCGCAAGAGCGTGGCCGCCCCGCGTTTCTTCTCAGTGCTATCCCTCAGTTTGTCCGATCCCAGTACCTTGGGCAGATGCGCCGGCCCCGATGCCGCGACAGCCAGCGCCCGAAGCGCCCATTTCGCCCGCTCTACTGGGGAGGTCCCGTTCAGGTGGAAGCCCTCGAGCGTGGTGCGCCGCCACTTCTTCGCCAGTGCCGGCCAGTCCTGCCGGGTCGGATGCGACACCGCCAGATCGTCGCGGTAGATCAGGCCGTAGCCCTTTGCCGTGGCGCGGAAACACCAATCCATGTCCTCCGACAGCCCAACGATCATCGGCCCCACATCCTCGAACACCGCCCGCGAGGTCACGAGATTCGCGGTCACCGAAAACCCCTTTTCCTCGATGTAACTCTTCTGACAGAAGGCAAAGACGGTCTCGAAAGCCTCCGCCCCCGAGCGCGGGGCCGGGGTTTCGTCGAAGGTGTCGATGCGCCCGCCGATCACATCGGCAGTGCCCGCAAGAGCCAGCGCCGTGGACAGCCAGTCCGGCCCCGGCACGCAGTCGCTGTCGAGAAAGGCCAGATGCCGCGCCGAGGTCTCGGCCACGCCGCGGTTGCGGGCCGCCGCCGCGCCCTTTGTGGTCTCAGTGACGAACCGCGCCCAGAGGTGGGCCGCCCGCAGCGGGTCCAGATCGGCGGGGGTGTCGTTGTCGGCCACCACCACCTCCACCGCCGCCCCGGCGGTGACTACCTGCGGGGCCAGTGCATCGAGGCATTTCCCCAGTCGGACAAGATCGTTGTAATGGGGGATGACGACCGCCAGATCTGGCTGGCTTTGGGGAATGAACTCGGACATGGCTCTCTCGGAAAGGGGCCGCCGGGATACCGGCATCGGGGCGGCAGGTTACATACAGGGGCAATCTGTCAAATCCCATCCCGGGGGCAAACCCCTCATGATGTCGCCGGCAGTTCGTGTGTCCTTCGGTCAAATATCCCTCCCGGAAACGACCGGGCGGGACACGGTAGGTGTAAAGGGTAAGAAATGGAAAATATTTCCGTTGGTGTCGTGATTGTGGCCTTCAACTCTGGGCAGGAGGTGGTGGATTGCACGGAATCCGTGCTCGCGGCTGCCCGTGCGGCCGGGCTCGGGCTTCGGGTGGTGGTGGTGGACAACGCCTCCGGCGACGACACGGTGGCGCGACTGCGCGACTGGGCCTCGGGCGCGACCTCTTATCTCCCAGCGGAAACCCTGCCCTTCGCCATCGACCCGCTGCCGAAACCGCTCTCCCTGCCCGAGGGGGGGCCGGAACTGGCCCCGGCACCGGAGGCACCGGTGGCGCTGATCCACAGTGGGGCCAATCGCGGCTTCGCCGGGGGCGTGAATACTGGTCTGGCCTATCTGGCACGGTTTTCTGACCTCCGCCACATGTGGGTGCTGAACCCAGACAGTGTGGTCCCTCCCGAATCGCTGGTCGCCCTGAAGGCGGAACTCGCCAGAGGCGAGAGCTACGGGCTGATGGGCGGGCGGGTGACCTATCTCGATCCGCCGGACATGATCCAGATCGACGGCGGCGGCCGGGTGAACCGCCGCACGGGCGTCAGCATCAACAGCAATTTGGGCGCCTCGCATGCGACGACCCCGTCGGCCCGGGCGGAGGATATGGATTTCATCATGGGGGCCAATGTTATCGCCAGCCGTGCCTTCTACGACAGCGTCGGCCCGATGCGCGAGGACTACTTTCTGTACTATGAGGAGGTGGACTGGGCGATGCGCCGGGGCGACCTGCCGCTGGCCTATTGCGAGGGGCTGCGCATTTACCATCTTGCCGGGACCGCCATCGGCTCGCCCACCCTGTCGAAACTGGCCTCGCCATTTTCGCTTTATTTCAAGCACCGCGGGCGGATGATGTTCGTGCGCCGGTTTCTGCCCGGGGCGCGGCTGTCGGCCTATGCCTATACGCTGGCCTATGCGGCCCGCTGCGTCTTGCGTGATCGCCAGCCAAAGGCCGCCGCCGCGGTGCTTCGAGGAGCATTGGGGTTAGGCGCACCGCAGGCCATCCGCGATCGTCTCGGGCCGGAGGCATGCCGGATTGCCTTTGGGAAGTGATGCAACGATCCCGCCACGCCACCGGAGAGCGTCCCGCTGGGGACCGCCATGGTGCCATCCGGAACCGCCGATGCGGGAAGGAATCCGGTGAAACCATCAATATCGCTGAACTTTCGGCCCATCGGCCACTGCCGGAGGAAATGTGCACCGAAGCCATGGACTGCTATATTCGCCTCTTGGTAGCTTGGCTCCGATCCGGTCCCGACCGGCCACACGATCAGATCACCGCGATACGTCGAAAGAACCTCCGATGAGCACGATGAAAACCACCTATCCGCGCGGCTGGACCGCCCCGGGGCTGAGCGACAGCCTCTCCATGCCGTTCATGCTGGGACTGTTCGTGTTCTCGATCACCCAACCCTACCTGTTCAATTTCGGGGGCTTCATAATGGCCCCTTACCGGCTGCTGTTACTGATCATGCTGGTGCCGCTCATGCTGAATTGGGCCGCGGGCAAGTACAACGGCTTCTTCCTGTCCGACTTTCTGGTTCTGGGGCACTTGATGTGGATGCCAATCAGCATGATCGTCAACGGTCAGGCCGCAGGCATGGTGACCTACGTGTCCTCCCAGTTCGTCGATATCGTCGGCGGCTATCTTTTGGGTCGGGCGGCATTCCAGAACAAGGAGGACCTGATCTACTTCACCCGCTGTTTGCTGATCACGCTGGCCATCCTCTTGCCTTTCGCGATCATTGAGAGCATCGGCAAGGTCATGATCCTCAATGATCTAGTCGAAAAAATTCCCTTAGCGGAAGCACACAAACGAACCACGCTGGCCTATGAGCCACGCTTCGGCATGCTACGCGCGCAAACCGCGACGCCGCATCCGATCCTGTACGGGATCACCTCGGCCATGGCCTTTTCTCTGGGCTGGCTGGTGCTGCCTCATGCCAAGAAACCGGTCAAGGGCGTGTTCGGCCGACTGTGGCGGGTCTCGGGTAGCCTGGGCGGTACGTTCTTCGCGCTCTCCTCCGGCGGCTGGATGAATGTCATGATGCAGATCGGCTTCATGGGCTACAACAAGGTCTTCCGCCAGATCACCGCACGCTGGAAGCTGCTCCTGTGGGGGTTCGCCGCGTTTTATATGTTCTTGGTCTTCTACTCCGAGCGGCCGCCTTTCGTGGTGCTGTCGCGCATGGTCGCGCTCGACCAAGGAACCGCATGGTTCCGCTACCTGATCTTCGAGTACGGCTCCGCCGAGGTCGCGCGGCATCCGATCTTCGGCATGGGGCTGTTCTCAGACTATATCCGCGCGCCCTGGATGATCCCTTCGGTGGACAACCACTGGCTCTTGCAGGCGATGCGATGGGGCTATCCGGGGTTTCTCACGCTGGTGGTCGCCGCCTTCTATCCCCTCGTGAAACTGGGGATGAAGGACTACCGCGGCAACACCATGCTGTCGGATTTCCGCTACGCGATGATTTTCTCCATGTTCGCCTATTATATCAGCATGGCGACGGTGGCGGTCTGGAACATCCAGTATTCGCTGATCATGATGATGATGGGCGCCACGGTGTGGCTGATCAAGATCGAACCGCCGGATCCGAAGGCGGCTCCGACGGACGCCGAAGCGGAAGCCGCCCCGCGGCGGCAGAGCTACACCCGGTTTTCCGGGCCGCCGAGACCCCGACAGTCATCTTCTTCTGTCGCAGCAGGACCCTCCCTAAAGCGCCCACCGTCTCCGGCATCACGATGATCTTCTGCCGCGCGCGATGCGGGCGGCGCTTGCGGTCGGGAAGGAAAATGGGGCAGTCAGGGCGTAACTTGTTTTGTTAGGAGGTTCTGCCATGTCCGCCGCCCGTCATGCCTTCATCACCGGCTCCGCCGGGTTCATCGGCTTTCATCTGGCCCGCCTGCTCCTCGAGGAGGGCTGGCAGGTCACCGGCTATGACGGGATGAGCGACTATTACGACGTCGCGCTGAAGCAGTCGCGCCATGACCTCTTACGCGGCTACGAAGGCTTCACCGCCCATGAGGCGCTGCTGGAAGACGCAGAAACCCTCATGGAGGCGGTGTCGCGCGCAAAACCCGATGTGATCGTTCATCTCGCCGCCCAGGCCGGGGTGCGTTACTCGATCGACAACCCGCGGGCCTATGTGGAGTCGAACCTGATCGGCACCTTCAACCTGATGGAAGCCGCGCTTAAGGTGCGCCCGGCGCATCTTCTGATGGCCTCGACTTCCTCGGTCTACGGGGCCAATACCGAGATGCCCTATACCGAGACCGACAAATGCGACACGCAGATGTCCTTCTATGCGGCAACCAAGAAGGCCAACGAGGCGATGGCCCATGCATGGGCGCATATCCACGGCCTGCCGATCACCATGTTCCGCTTTTTCACCGTCTACGGGCCCTGGGGCCGGCCGGACATGGCGCTGTTCAAGTTCACCAAGGCGATCCTGAACGGCGACCCCATCGACATCTACAACCACGGCGAGATGTATCGCGACTTCACCTATGTGGAAGATCTGGTCCAAGGGATTTCACTGTTGATGGACGCGCCCCCGCCGGCCCCTGATGCCGGGGCCGCTGCGGTGCCGGGCGACAGCCTCAGCCCGGTCGCGCCCTGGCGTGTGGTCAATATCGGCAACTCGACCAAGGTGAAGCTTCTGGACTTCGTCGATGCGATCGAGGTGGCGATCGGCCGGCCGGCCACGCGAAACTACATGGAAATCCAGCCCGGAGATGTGCCGGCCACCTGGGCGAATGCGGACCTGCTACGCGCGCTCACCGGCTATGCGCCGCAGACCGAGGTGACCGAGGGCGTCGCGGCCTTCGTCGCTTGGTACCGCGACTACTACAAGGTCTGATCCGGGCAGGCTGCCGTCTGTCCTGTGCAGCCGACGGCCTATTGCACGGGCGTGGGGTGACGGCGCGGGCGGCTGCCGCTAGTCTGGCCCCGTCCGAATTGCCCACGCACTCTTTTGTTCCCTTACGAGGTTCCGGTCATGACACAGGTAAGCGCCACCTCCGACGAGGCCCCCGTTTACAAGAAGATCAAAAAGGGCGGCCTGCGCCGCTTCCTCGGTGTCCGTACGGTCATCATCGACATGATGCGCTGGTATTACACCCGCATCTGGAAGATGGACCTGCATCCGAGTTGCCAGTTCTCGATGTCAGCGAAATTCGACAAGACCTACCCGCAGGGCGTGCATGTGGGCGAAAACTCCTACGTTGCTTTCGAGAGCCGCATCCTCTGCCATGACCGCACCCGCGGGCTCTATCTGCACACCCGCATCGGCACGAACTGTTTCATCGGCGGGTCGAGCCTGATCCTGCCGGGGGTGGAGATCGGTGATGGCTGCGTGGTGGGGGCCGGGTCGGTCGTTACCAAGTCGGTCCCGGCAGGCTGCGTGGTCGCGGGCAACCCGGCGAAAATCCTGCGTGAGGGCATCGAGGTCGGGGCCTATGGCCGTTTCGCCGATGCCGATGCCCGCGAAAGCGCGCTGGTCGAGGAGGGGGCGTGATGCCAACTTTCAGCCCCGGGCGCCGGATGCTGCTCGGATCTCTGGCGGCCCTCCCCGTGCTGGGCATGGCCGGGCCGGGCTTGGGCCAAGTTCTGCCGACGCGACTGGTGCGCAGCGCGGCCGAACTGGAGGACGCGTTTCGCAACGCCCCAGACGGCAGCCGCTTGCTACTGGCGCCGGGACAATATGATCAGGCTCGGCTGAGCGCGCGTAGTTTTGCACGCGGGCTGCTCATCACCTCAGCAGACCCGTCCAGCCGTGCGGTGTTTTCCCAAAATCTCTATCTAAACGGTGTCGAGAACGTCACGATCACCGGTGTCGATTTTACCACTGCCCGGTTTTTCGAACATCAAGGCCGCATGGATAAGGTCCAGCTCGGCCTGACAAGCTGCCGCGACGTGCTGATCTCAGACGCAACCTTCACCGGCTACATTCCAACGGTTGAGGAAGGAATAGATCCAGAATCCCCCGACTTGGAACGGCATTTCGCGCTGGCGGGCTATACCCGCGACAATGGCCTCGCCCTCGTCGAGTGCGAAAACATTCAGGCCGAGGGGCTGCGGATGCTCGATCTGCGCACCGCGCTCACTTGCGGCAGCTGCGAACGGATCCGCCTGTACGGAATTGAGGTGGCCGGCGCGCGCGAGGGCGTCAACTTCCTCGACACGCGCGACCTGACAATCGCCGAATGTCATTTTTACGGCTTTAAGCCCTGGCTGGCCAAGGCATCGCCGAACCGCGACCATCCCGACATGATCCAGTACTGGGCAGGGACGAAGGAAATCGGCGTTCATCGCATCGAGATCCGCGACTGCCTGTTCCATCAGGGGCCGGGGCTCCCCTGGACCCAGTCCATTTTCGGTCATCTGCGCAACCGCTCCGGACAGGCGGACAAGGCCTCGGAGATCTACGTTAGCGGCAATACCATCATCAACCGTCACATCTGGGCCATCTATCTGGGTGAGGCCTCTCAGGTGGTCGTGACTGACAATCTGCTTCTGCCCTCGCCAGATCTTCCGGATGACCCAGAGCAGATCAACACGCCGACGATTTCTCTCGAGGGATGCCGCGATGTCGACGTGATCCGCAATACGCTGCTGCCCTTTCAGGGCCCGGATCGACCGATCCGGGCAGACAAGGGGGCGCTTAAGGACGGTCGGGTGCGGCTCGCCTCCGACAACCGTTTTCTTGACACTCGCCCGGTTGTGCCGAATTTCTGGCGCAAGGTGACGCCAGATCTGGCGTCACCGGCGGCCGCTTACCGGGCGCGCCGGGGATGGACCGGCTGAGGCCGACCACGACTGGCGTCATGACACATGGTCCGGAGCAGTTCCGGCAGGCAGTGTCGCGCAGGTCGCTGCGGTGCGCGGACGGCTATTGTCACGACTAATCTGCGGTCAAGCCCCCACGCGGCCGTGTCAAAAGTTGGAGCCCCGTTATGGCCCTTAAACTGCATAACCACGCCATCATCCCCTCGCTTGATGGGATCCGCGCGGTTTCCATCGCGATCGTGTTCTTCGCCCACGCCCATATCGGCCGGCCGTTGCCGGGCGGGTTTGGGGTGACGGTGTTCTTCCGCGAGGCAGAGAAGGCCGGAACAATAAACCTCAAAGCCTTCTACATCCGCCGCCTGCTGCGGCTGAGCCCACCGCTTCTGGTGACGCTGATCGTGGTCTACGGGCTGGTGGCCGCCGGCATTTTCTCGGCGAGACGGTGCCGGAGGCGATCCTGAGCCAGCTGTTCTATTTCTACAATTACTATCAGGTTCTGGCGTCGAACTGGAACGAGGGCGCACGCGGGCTCAATGTGCTGTGGTCTCTGGCTGTGGAAGAGCATTTCTACCTGATCTTTCCCGGCATGTTCCTTCTGTTCCTGCACAGCCGCCTGACGCTTCGCCACATAAGGATGATGCTGAGTGGGCTACTGCTGTGGCGGATTTTGCGCATGGGTGTGTTCGGCGCCACGGCAAACACGATCTACATCTCCACAGATACGCGCTTCGACTGGATCCTTTATGGCGCGGTTCTGGCGATCATGAACGCGCGCGGCGTTTCCGCGCGGATTTTTCCGACCGGCGGCACCGGGCGCGTCTTGTGGCTTCTCGGCAGCCTCGCGGTGCTGGGGGCCTGCTTCGTTTTGGGCGGCGAATTCTTTCGCGAAACCTTCCGCTACAGCATGCAGGGACTGGCCCTGATGCCCCTGTTCCACTACGCGATCACCCAGCCCGACCTGCCGCCGTTCAGACCGATCAACTGGAGCTAGGGTGCGAATGATCGGCTTCTATTCCTACTCGATTTACCTGATCCACACGGTAGCTTTGGCCAATCTCAATGTCTGGTGGCACGCTGCCGGGCTGGGCGGACGGCCTCTGATCATCATGGCCCTGGTGGCTGGGGCCTTATGTCCGGCCTGTGCCATGGCCGTCTATTACTTTGCGGAGCACCCGGTGAAGCGCTGGCGCGCGCGGCTGATTTCTAGCACGTCCTGATGTGGGGGTGGACTGTCGGTCGCGTTGCAGACAGGCATTGGCGTGGTAGGACTTGGTTCATGTAGGGTGCCCGAAAGCACCAGAAGCATAGTAAAGATGGATAAAGTCGCATGAAAGTTGTCATTTTTGGTTTGGGGTATGTCGGTTTCACCGCAGCCTGCTGCATTTCGAGCGAAGGCCATTCGGTGGTCGGCATCGATGTCAGCGACAAGAAGGTGAAATCGATCCTCGACGGTCACGCCCCAATCGTGGAGCCTGGGGTTCAGGAGATGCTTCTGGAAGGGCTGGAAAAAGGCCTGATCACCGCGGCGACTTCGATCGGGGATAATCTCGACGGCGCCGATCTGGCGATTGTCTGTGTGGGCACGCCCTCGGCTGCGGATGGGTCGCACAACATGGGCTACATCGCCGATGTCTCACGGCAGATCGCCTTGGCGCTCAAGGGCGCCGACCGGGCTCGACCGCTGGCGGTGGCCTATCGATCGACCATTCGCCCCGGATCCATTCAGGATCTGATCCTGCCGATCTTCCAGAGCGTTCTGGGCGAAGACGCCAGTGGCTTGTTCGACCTGATCTACAACCCCGAATTCCTGCGCGAATCCTCGGCGGTGAAGGACTATTTCGAGCCACCGAAAATCGTCATCGGCACTCAGGACGGCCAGCCCAATCCGGTAATGGAAGAGCTCAACACCAACATTACCGCGCCGACCTTCTATGTGGGCTATCGCGAGGCGGAGTTCACCAAGTTCGTCGACAACACCTGGCACGCGGTGAAAGTGGCCTATGCCAACGAAATTGGCCGGGTCTGCCTCAATCTTGGCATCCAAGCCTCGACGGTACATGAGATCTTCAAGTCTGACACCAAACTGAACATCTCGGCCTACTACACCCGACCGGGCGGGGCCTTTGGCGGCTCCTGCTTGCCCAAGGACGTGCGCGCCCTGCAATATATCGGTGCTGACAGCGGCACCTCCATGCCGCTGGTCGAAAGCCTGATCCGCACCAACGAGGCGCACAAGCATCGGCTCTACGAATATGCCGTCGACGGGCTGGAGCCAGGCGCCAAGGTTCTGCTGGCGGGGCTGGCGTTCAAGGCGGCCACCGACGACCTGCGCGAAAGCCCCAATGTCGATCTGGCGCGCAAGATGCTGCAGGCCGGCTTCGCGGTTGAGATCTATGACCCGGCGATCAATGCGGAAAAACTGGTCGGCACCAATCTCGGCTACGCCTACAGCCAGCTGCCGATGATCCAGAGCCTTCTCGTTGACAAGGCCACCGCCGACAGCGGCAGCTATGCCCGGGTGATCGCGGCCAATGCCACGGTGAAGGAACTGGACCTGCCCGCAGGCAGCGACATCCGCGACCTCGGCTCTCTCTGAGACTGCAGGCCCCCTCCGGTGCGCCGGAGGGGGCCGATTGCGCTCTGGATCAGCGCCCGAACTTGCGCGCGACGATCCGGATCACCTCGCCACGCAGTTCCGGCGTCAGCAGCACCTTGGCCACATAGGCCGTGCCGATCAATCCCCCCAGAACCGCCAGCGCCGGGACCGCGTCCCAACCTTCGAGCCGCGGCACGACGAACAGCAGCAGCAACGCCGCCAGCCCGGTGGCAAAGGTGAAGTCGAACCAAGTGAAGCGCACAACGGCGCGCCATTTGACCGGCGTTGTTCGGTCGGCCACGATCACCAGCGCCGGCAGGATGAGAAACAACTCGGCCAGCATGTAGGCCGCGATCATCACCTCGATGCCGTAGGGCGCCATCAGGTAAAGCGACAGCGACACCAAAGCGAAGCGCAGCACCGAGACCCAGAAGAACGCCCGGCTCTTGCCACAGGCGAAAAACAGGTACTGCAGCCCGTTGCGCAGCCCCGCGCCCAAGGTGAAGAGGCTCGACCAGAACAGCAGCGGCGTCACCGCCGTCCAGTCCGGCCCCAGCATCAGCGCCACGATCCAAGGCGCGCCGCAAGCAATGCCGACCGCGATCGGGTTCAAAAGCAGGTCCGCCCGGCTGATCAGGCGTCCAAACATCGAGCTCAGGGCGGGGGGGTCGTCCTGCAGCCGTGCCAGGGTGGGGCCGAATACCGATGACAGCGGCACCATCACCCGCCGCTGCGGCAGCATGGCGAGGTTGGTGGCGCGGAAGTAAAGTGCTGTCGGTGTCGGGCCGAGTGTAACGCCGATGATGGTCGTGCCGATATACTGCGACATCCGGGTCAGGAGCGAGCTGCCTGCCACAAAACCGCCAAAAGACAGCGACGAGCGGATATCCTTGAAATCCGACCTGCGCGGTCCCGATGGCAGCCAGCGGATGGCGATCATCAGCAGCACAAGGGTGAAAATCGGGATCGCGATCTGCTGCAACACGGGCGCCCAGTAGCTCCAGCCCATGAGTGCGGTAATGATCGCCACGGCACTGGCGCCCAGTTCGGCGGCCAACGTGGCCCGCTCGGTGACGCGAATCTGCAGTGTGCGGCGCATGATGGCGACGTATTGCCCGACGATTGCCGAAAACAGCACACTGACTGCGATCGCTTGGAAGATCGGCGTCACCCGCGGTTCATCGAACCAACCCGCTGCCGGCACCGCCAGTGCCGCCAAGGCGAGCGCGGCCAGCAGCCCGAGCAGCGCATTGGCCCAGAACAACGCGCTGACCTGGGCATGGGTGATCTGCCGTCTCTGAATGATGGCCTCAGGCAGGCCGAAATTCGACAGCACCGTCGCCAGCACCACCCCCGGCATGGCCAAGGCGAAGACAGCGAAATCCTCGGGCGGCACCAGTCGGGCAATGATCGCGATGCTACCCAGCTGCTGAGCGGCCTTGAGAAAGGCCATGAATAGCACATAGACCGAAGCGCCTCCGGCCTTGCGGCCCAGTTGACGCTGATCACTCTCAAGCTCGAAGAGCTTGTCGCGGGGATCGGGGGGCGCGGGAACAGGGGACAAAACAAATACTCCAATGGCGCAGCGCTTCCGGTGCGGACGGGCCTCGCAGAATTCGGGTCCGCCAGATCAGCTATAGCCGGGCGGCGTCAGGGCCGTCTTCTTACTGATCGCCGCAGCGTCAGCGCAAGACGGCATCCAGTCGCCGGGACAGATAGGGGGTGGCGGCTGTGGTGTGGTGAATCGGATCCATGTAATAACTCAGCGGGCCGTCGTGGAACCGGCAATCGTCGCCCTCGCAGATCAGCGCGCGGGGATCGATCACCTCAAGCCCGGAACGGGCCTCGGCCAGCACGCCGAACCCCGCGACGATCTGGTCGCGATGGGGCGTCGGCACATGGCCGATCCGCGTCACCGCTGCCGCCGTGGCCTCAAGCGGCGCCAGCGGACCGATGCGTTCGAGGATGTGCGGGACCGGACCGGCACGATACTGGGGCCCGATCACCACCATCGAGGCCGAAATCTTTTCCATGTGATCCAGTGTGGCGATCACCCCGTCCCGCCATCCGGAAAAGTCCGGGTTCCCATCGGTGAAGGCCGGCGTGAGGTCGCCCTCTGTCTGCTCCCAGTAGAGTGTGTCGCCGTAGCTGTTCCAGTTCTGCGACCACACGGCCAGATCGAAAGGCCCCGACAGCGCCATCACCTCATTGCGATAGCCCAAGCAGCCCCGGTCAGGCGAATGGCTGATGACCCGTACCGAACCGACCGCCATCACGCAGCCACCGCGGGAGATCACCGTCACCTCGGCCTCGGCGAAACGAGGCAGGGACATCAGGGCCGGCACGTAGTTCTGCATCATCGAATCGCCGAAGATCAGAATCCGTTCACCGGACTGCCCACTGCCCAAACGCAGACTCCCGTCGCTATAGTCATCAAGGAACTGGAACCGGCTCAGCCGTGCGTATTCCTCATGCGCCGGAGCCAGCGCCATGCGCTGTGGCAGCCCGTCCGTGATGCGGATGCCAAGGGCGACGACGGCCAGCGCCGCCAGCGCCGCCAGCGGTTGCATCATTTGCTTCCAGGTCACGTTGCGCGCCTGATCGCGATGCAGCCGGAACGGGGTTTCCACGAAGTAATAAAGTAGCGCGCCGAGGCCGATGCTCAAGCCTAGAAGAATGACTTTTTCGGCAAAGGTGAACGGATCGGTGGATAGGTAACGCCAGAACACGATCACCGGCCAATGGGCCAGATAGGCCGAATAGGACACATTCCCCAGCCAGATCATCGGCCGCAAGGTCAGGACCCGCCCGATCATCGGGGCCCGCCCGCATAGCAGCATCAGGACCGCGCCAACCGTCGGCACGAGGCCCGCGATCCCCGGAAAGGGTGTGGTTTCATCGAACACCAGCGCCGAACCGATCACGATGGTCAGCCCCAGCGCCTGCCCAGCCTCCTCAATCCTGCCGGGCAGGCGCAGATGCGGAAGGAAAGCCAGCGCGGCGCCAGCGAGGAACTGATAGGCGCGGAACATCGGCAGAAAATAGGCTTGCCGTGGATTGCGCCCGATCCAGTATTCCGACAGGGCCAGCCCGGCAACGAACCCCAAGATCACCCCGGCGAGCACCGCGCGGCGACCGCCCAGCCGGTAGCAGAACACCAGCGCCACGGGCCAGACGAGGTAGAACTGTTCCTCGACGCTCAGCGACCAAGTGTGCAGGAGCGGCTTGACCTCGGAGGCGGCGCCGAAATAGCTGTCGGCCATGGAAAAATGCAGGTTGGCCAGTGAAAAGGCGGTGAAAATCGCCGAGACCGCGGTTTCCTTCAGGTTCTGCGGCGTCATGATCAGCGCGGAGCCGATCAGGGTCAGCAAAATCGTGGCCGCCAGCGCCGGCAGAAGCCGTCGTGCCCGGCGGATGTAGAACCGCTTGAAACTGAACTGGTCGCGCTTCAGGTCTTCCAGCATGATGCCCGTGATCAGGAATCCCGAGATCACGAAGAACACGTCGACGCCGATATATCCCCCGGTAAATCCCGTGAACTGACAGTGAAACAACAGGACGAGAAAGACCGCGATGGCGCGCAGCCCGTCGATATCCTTGCGATAGGTCATGCCGCATCTCCGACTGGGAATGTCTGGCCCCTGCGACGGAGAGTCTTTGCGGGATTCGGGCGAAAACCGGATGTTCCCACCTTGCTAGCGTTCTGCATACACGTGACCTGACAAAACTCGTACTTCACCCTTCTAGATCAGCGCCGTCAGATCTACCCCACGGTCTAATGTCGCAATGGCCGGGGTCAGCGCTCTTACCGTCTGGGCATAGGCCGACGGGATGATCCCATCGAGGCTGCGCACCGCAAGAAACAGCTTTAACTCCGTCCCCAGGCGTTCGAGGGCGCGGATCAGCGGCAGACTCGGGAACCGCCCGTAGAACGGCACCGCCAGTTGGTCAAAAGTATAACCCAGCAGATCCTCCTCAGAAAGGAGCAATGTTCCGGGGCCGGTGCGTAGCTTTTCTAGGTCGTGGCCGAACAGCTTTCGGACCGGGGTCGACCATAGTTTGCTACGCCACCCCTCCGGGCGCATGTGCCGGCGCAGCACCGCCCGGACATCGGCGACCCGCAAATAGTCGATGCCGTTTTCCAGCAGCGCCGGGCGACATAGGGCCAACGTATCCTGAAAATGTGTGGAGGCGGTTTTGTGCGCCTCGATATGTACACGCCACTGACGTACTGGAACAACCCCCGCAAGGATAGCAAATCGGGCGAGATGTTAACCAGTGGCTTTATCGTCTGGAATTCCGTTGCGGAATCAGATATCTGCTTGTCCAAGACCGCCGGGGCCCTGTATCCCGAACTTGGTAAGGGTTTCCGGGCCGGCCCGTGTAGCGCCCGGCTTTATAGCGAGGGTAGTGTCATGACGGGTTCACCGCGTCGCGTTGTTTATACGTGTCTCACCAACGGCTATGACCGGCTCATTCCGCCCGTCGAGCCCGTGCCGGGGGTCGATTACATCCTGTTCACCGATCGTCCGGAAGACGATCGGGTGGAAGGTTGGACAACTAGGCTGATTGAGACGCCCGAGGGCCTCTCGCCTACGCTATGCGCCCGCCGTTACAAAGCGCTGCCACACAAGGTGGTACCCGAGTATGACGAAGCGATTTGGGTCGATTCCAACATCGCCATAACCAGTTCTCTGGCACCATTTTTCGACGATGTGTTTGGCTCTGCCGAAAACATGATCGTCTACACCCATCCGGATCGGGACACGATTGCCACCGAGGCCGAGGTCATCCTTCAATCCGGCCGGGCAAAGGCACTAGACAAGGTCGAGGGCGAAGTTGCCGGCTACTTCGCAGACGGGTTCCCCGATGATCAGGGGCTGATCCATACCGCCATTCTCATGCGCCGCCACATGGAACCCGAGGTTATCGCCGCGATGGAACTGTGGTGGGAGCTTTTGGCCAAGGGAAGCACCCGTGACCAGTTGTCGTTGCCCTACGTATTGTGGAAACAGAAACTTCCCGTGCGGGTTCTGTCGCCGGACTTCACTTTGGGCAGCCCCTATTTCCTGCGCTATCCGCACTGGCAAACCTCGGGCCGCCGGGGCCGCGCGCTGGTCTGGGCGGCGCAGCGCAAGGCGCGCGGTCTACCCTGGCGATGGCTGCACGATCTGATCATCAGCAGTTACGGTCGCCGGTCGCCGCATTTCTGATCCTTCCGGTCCCGCGGCCGGCGTCGCGGTGTAAGCCGCGCCCGTCATCGGCCGCGCACCCCTCCAGCCAGACGGCGCTGGCCAACACCTGCCGCACCACCCCGGTCTGGCCGCGCACCCCCATCCGCGCGAAGAGTTGCTTCGAGGCGCTGCGCGCGGTCTCGACGGTCCAGCCCAGTTCCGCGGCCGCCTCGGACAGGCTCAGCCCGTCGCAAAGCCGCGCTGCCAGCCTCGCCTCGCTGCGGCTGATCCCGAAGGCGGCGGACAGGCGCTCGGGCGCCTGCGCTCGGGCCGAGAGGCCATGACGCAGGCGGCCCACCAGCAATGGATCCCCGGTCGGATGCCGGGGTTCCAGCAGAAGCTGCACCAACGGATCGGGCGACAGAACAATCCACTGCGCCGCCGCGCCTGGCCGAGCCAGGGCCACCAGTGCCCGTCGCAGCGCCTGGGCCGCGGGCGCGGGCAGCGACAACCATCCATCGGCGCTCAACCCGATTCCCGCGACCGTCTGCAGCCGGGCCACCAGCCCATCGGCCACCTCCAGTACCTGGCCCGAGGCCGAGAACAGGATCCAGCCAGCCCCGAGGTCGCCGCAGATCTGCCGATCGAGCGCGGCCTGCGCCCGGTCGCGGCACAATTGCCGCCAGCCGTTCAGGGCAGGTCCGAAATAGGGAGTGAGATTGGACAGCTGCCGCCCGTCGATCGCGTGGAAATCGCTGCCGCTGCGCCGCAACGCAATGAGCACCCGTCCCGCGCCTTCGATCCGCAAAAGCAGGGCGCGCCGGGGCTGCGCCGCCGACCCGGCGCCCGCATCGGCGCCCGGCAGGTCGATTTGCGAATAGACTCGACCGCTGCGCATCCGCTCGACCACGTCCTCGCCCAGCCCCCCCCAAGGCACTCCGCTCTGCCAGACGTGGCGCCGGCTGCCCGACCAGGACAGCTGCATCAGCGCGGTCTCGGCCCGAGTGATCTGCGCCAACAGAGCCAGAAAGCCGTCCCAAGAACCGGACCCCGGACCGGAGCCCGCCCCCCCCATGGCCGCCGCAAACAGCGCCGCGACGATCTCTTCTTCCTGCGACATGGATTCTCCAAGGGTTACCCCCCCCCATATGGGGGGTTATTCGTGGCGCAGGCAAGGTTAGTTTCCGATCTCAGTGAGTACCAGTCAGCAGAGACGCCCCATGGATAACAAGACCCTTACCCACCTGCAGCGCTTGGAAGCGGAAAGCATCCACATCATGCGCGAGGTCGTCGCCGAGGCCGAGAACCCGGTGATGCTCTACAGCGTCGGCAAGGACAGCGCCGTCATGCTGCACTTGGCGAAGAAAGCCTTCTATCCCTCGCCGCCGCCGTTCCCGCTCCTGCATGTGGACACCACATGGAAGTTCCAAGAGATGTATAAGCTGCGCGACAAGGCGGCCAAGGATGCCGGCATGGAGCTCTTGGTCTACCAGAACCCCGAGGCCCAGGAGCGCGGCATCAACCCGTTCGATCACGGCGGGCTGCATACCGACATGTGGAAAACCGAAGGCCTGAAGCAGGCACTCGACAAATATGGCTTTGACATGGCCTTCGGCGGCGCCCGCCGCGACGAAGAGAAGGCCCGCGCCAAGGAACGGGTGTTCTCTTTCCGCTCCGCCAACCACCGCTGGGATCCCAAGAACCAGCGCCCGGAACTGTGGCGAATCTATAATGCCCGCAAGGCCAAGGGCGAGAGCGTCCGGGTGTTCCCGATCTCCAACTGGACCGAGCTGGACATCTGGCAGTACATCCATCTGGAAGGCATTGAGATCGTGCCGCTCTACTTCTCGGCCCCGCGTCCGACGGTGGTGCGCGACGGGCTGACCCTGATGGTCGATGACGATCGCTTCCCGCTGAACGGCGAAGAGCCGGTGATGCGCTCGATCCGCTTCCGCACGCTGGGCTGCTATCCGCTGACCGGCGCGGTGGAGAGCGAGGCCAAGACCCTGCCCGAGGTGATTCAGGAAATGCTGCTGACCACCACCTCCGAACGTCAGGGCCGCGCCATCGACCACGATCAGGCTGCCTCGATGGAGAAGAAGAAGCAGGAAGGCTATTTCTGAGCGCCACCGCGCCGGACACCTTCTTTCCCCCTTTTCAATCAGGTATCCAGTTCATGAACACCCAAGACTCCATCTACAAAACCGATGCTCTGATCGCAGAGAACATCGAAGAGTATCTCGAGGCACATCAGCACAAGACCATGCTGCGCTTCATCACTTGCGGCTCGGTCGATGACGGCAAGTCGACGCTGATCGGCCGACTGCTCTACGATTCCAAGATGATCTTCGAGGATCAGCTCGCCACACTTGAGGCCGACAGCAAGCGCTCGGGCACCCAAGGCGAAGAGATCGATTTCGCGCTGCTGGTCGACGGACTGGCCGCCGAGCGCGAACAGGGCATCACCATCGACGTCGCCTATCGCTTCTTCACCACCGAGAAGCGCAAGTTCATCGTCGCCGACACCCCCGGCCACGAGCAGTACACCCGCAATATGGTGACCGGCGCCTCCACCGCCGATCTGGCGGTGATCCTGATCGACGCGCGCAAGGGCATCCTGACCCAGACCCGACGCCACAGCTATCTGGTCAAGCTGCTGGGAATCCGCCACGTGGTGCTGGCGGTCAACAAGATGGACCTGGTGGAGTACAGCCAAGAGGTGTTCGACAAGATCGTCGCCGACTACACGGCTTTCGCCGCCGAAATCGGCATCGAGACATTCACCCCGATCCCGATTTCGGGCTTTAAGGGCGACAACATCACTGGCCCGAGCGAAAATACCCCCTGGTACGACGGTGCCTCACTCTTGCCGCACCTAGAGGCCGTCGAGGTCGAGGACAGCCGCGAGCAGGCCGGCCCGTTCCGCATGCAGGTGCAATGGGTGAACCGCCCCAACCTGGATTTCCGCGGCTTCGCCGGGCTCATCGCTTCGGGCCAGATCCGTCCCGGCGACGAGGTGCGGGTGCTGCCCTCGGGCAAGACCTCGTCCGTGGCGCGCATCGTCGCGCTGGACGGCGACCGGGACATGGCCGTCGCTGGCGAGTCGATCACCCTGACACTGGCCGACGAGATCGACTGCTCGCGCGGGCAGGTGATCGTCGCATCGCAGTCGCCGCTGGAGGTGGCCGACCAGTTCGAAAGCACAATCGTCTGGATGGACGAGCACGATCTGGTGCCGGGCCGCGCTTACTGGCTGAAGATCGGGACCCAGACCGTGTCGGCAACCGTGCAGGAGCCGAAATACGAGGTCAACGTCAACACCCAAGATCATCTGGCCTCGAAGACGCTCGACCTCAACGCCATCGGCGTCGCCAACATCACCCTCGACCGCGAGATCCCCTTCGCGCCTTATGACGAGAGCCGCGACTTGGGTGGCTTCATCCTAATCGACAAGATCAGCAACCAGACGATCGCCGCCGGGATGATCAACTTCTCCTTGCGCCGGGCCCAGAACATCCACTGGCAGGCCACCGATATCGGCCGCGAGCACCATGCGTCAATGAAGCACCAGACACCCAGCGTGTTGTGGCTGACCGGCTTGTCGGGGTCGGGCAAGTCGACCATCGCCAATATCATCGAGAAGAAGCTGGCGCGGATGAACCGCCACACCTTCCTGCTGGACGGCGACAACGTGCGTCACGGGCTGAACAAGGATCTGGGCTTTACCGAAGCCGACCGCATCGAGAACATCCGCCGCGTCGGCGAGGTTGCCAGGCTGATGACCGATGCCGGGCTGATCGTGATCACCGCCTTCATTTCGCCGTTCCGCTCGGAACGCGACATGGTGCGGTCGATGATGCAGCCGGGCGAATTCATCGAAGTCTTCGTCGACACGCCGCTGGAAGTGGCCGAGGGCCGGGACGTGAAGGGCCTCTATGCCAAGGCGCGTGCCGGGCAACTGAAGAACTTCACCGGAATCGACAGCCCCTACGAGCACCCCGAGGCGCCGGAGCTCCGCATCGACACCACCGAGATGACCCCGGAAGAGGCGGCCGACCTGATCATCGCGCGGCTGATCCCGTAAAAGGCAGCGCACGATCAACAGTCTGAGGTCTGGCGCACAGCCAGACTCACTCCATGGGTATCAGGCGCATCTGAGGCCCATGGACCTGCCGTGTCGCTCCCGCAACGGGCTATCGCGCAAGGGTGGTATTTCCCACGCCCGAAACCTATCCGGTTCACATCAACCCGGAACCGGCTCAGGCGGCCAGTTGTCATTCAAGGTCAGGATTTCGGACGCGGCCTAAAAGGACAGATCGATCAGCATGTATTCGAGCAGCCCGCCAAAGGCCGTTGCCCCATATTGTCCACCGATCACCATAGCCGACGCGATGCCGGGAGCCATCTCATCCGTGATCGGCGCCTCGCCAAGCACCGTATCATCAACCACGATCTGCACCATGTTGCCAGCGTCGAAACGGATGGACGCGTCATGGCTCAGACCATCATCGATGTTGGCGCCATCGGAGATCAGCCGATGCCAGCTTCCATCGGCGGTCTTCAAGCGGAACTCGATCTCGCCAGAGTTGGTGACGTTGACATAAAAGGCACGGTCGAGCCGCATGATCTCGCCACCGATTGCGCCGGTCTCGTCGGGATCGGCGCTCAACACCAGATCGATGCGGAACTCGTCGGCCTCAATCATCGACTGGATCACAGTTCGCGGGATCCCGATCAGCTCGTCAAGATCGCGCAGGTCAATCGCACCGGGATCAAGATCGACCACCACGACCCTTTCGCCATAAGCCGTGCGGTAGAAATCACCGCTCTGGCTGTCAAAATCCATGACACTGCTGCCGGCGACACCCACCGTGCGCTCGACCACATCGACGGACCCGTCTCTGCCGATGACAGTCATGGTGGCCGTGTGATAGCCCGCCTTTCCAAAGCTGTGCTCAACGACCATACCCTCGGCTCGGGAGCCGTCGTCAAAGCTCCAGAAGAAACTGTAGTCATCGGCAGGGGACCAGACGATCTCGCGCGCCATTAGCAATGCATCCCCTCCCGTCTGGGACTCGGGGTCAAGCGTCACCACGAGATCCTGCAGAAGTCCCGCAAAAGGGCGCGCACCATACTGGCCACCAATGGCCATGCGGTCGGAGACGCCAGGCGACATACCTACCTCGATTTCCGTGCTGGCTAGAACCACACCATCGACGATGACCTGGATGTTCTCGCCCGCATCATAAAGGAGCGAGACCTCGTGCATCTCCCTGTCGGACAGATTGGCCCCAGTGGTCTTCAGCCGGTGCCAGTCCCCGTCGGTGGTCTTCAGACGAAAGTAGATTTCCCCTTTCTCGGTCACGTTCATCTGGAACGCGCGATCGAGCCTCATCACCTCGCCAGCGATCGCCCCTTCCGCCGTGGGGTCGAGGCCCAGCGTCATGTCAAGCCGGAACGATCCGGCCTCCAGCAGCGGACTTAGCCCAGTACGCAGGATCCCTATCGGCGCCTCGAGTCCGCGCAGATCGAGTGCGCCCGGCTCCAGATCCGCGACGACCAGCTCGCCATCCGCCGCGCTCAGCACCAGATCGCCGGTCGCCGGATCAAACCGCAGAAACGCATTCGGCGCGGTTTCCGCCGAGTTCTGGCCGGAGATGTCCTCGGGCAGGTGGCTCATGCTGGCATCGAACACGAACTGATCGGGGACGTCGGTCGCGCTCACCAGAATGCGCGCGGTCAGATCGCTGGCCGCGAACACCCCTTTTCCATAGAGATACTCAGACCCCGCACCGGCGGCGTAGATCGGACTGTCCGGTCGCAGCAGGAACTTCTCGGGGTGCCCGCCCAACTGCCCCGTCGCGTTAACGAAATGCTCGGTGTAATGGTCCGGCGCATGCGGCTCGGTGTTCTGGAGCACGAAATTGTTGCCGGTGGCCCAGCTCTCCGGCAAATTGAGGATCGCGGCGGTGCCGGCGATGTTGCCGGTGACCACGGCATTGGTGCTGCCTGTGTCTATCCGTATCGCCGGGACGTTCGAGTCTTCCACATTGTCGAAGGCATGGAGAATCGTGTTGTTGCGCAGCACGAGCCCCTCGGTCGATCCGACAAAAATGCCGTTGCCACGGTCGCTTATGTATGTGTTGTCTTCGATGGTAATGTTCCGGTACGGAACGTCGTCTCGGTTGGGCAGGAAGATTCCCTGCGCACCGGTACCGCTGCCCTGATCCATCAGATTGCCCCGGAAGGTCAGATTCGCGCTGCTCGCACCGCCGCCGTTAATCTGAAAGAAATCCGGATGGTCACCGCTGCCCGCCGCCGCGCCGTCAGGCAGCGGGTAACCGGCGGTATCATGCAGGTGATTATTTTCGAACAAGGCATTCGTAAGGGCACTGAACTCGAAAGCATCCTCGCGCATGTGGTGGTTCTCGTTGCCCGCGACCACGAGGTCCCGAATTCCGCTGAGCTGAACATTGTCCTTGAACCCGCGCACCTCGTTGCCGAGAATCCGGATGTCTTCGCAGGATTCGAACCGCAGGCCGGTGGCAGTGCCATGGCCATCCTTCTCGTCGCCACGACCATAGGCCGTGTCTCCGTCGACCAGAGAGTTCTGCAGAGTAATATCTTGGCAGTTGGCGAAGCGGAACGGGCGATGCCACTGGGCATCGCCCTCGGTATAGGTGTAGTCGAACACCACCCCGTCAAAGGTAACGCCAGACACGTGTTGGAACTCCACCCTGTCAAACACCGCCGGATCAGCGAGGTCGGATAGCAATGTGACCCGCGTGTCGAACTTCGACAGATTAAGTCGCCCATAGTCGCCGCCGGCGAGACGGATCACGTCGCCGTCCTGTGCGCCAGCCAGCGCAGCGGCCAGGCTGGCGGCATCCGTAACGGTGATCCCATCCGGCGTGGGCCTCGCGCCCAGCCCGGCCGTGTCAGAACCGAGGCTCATGACGCTGTTTGCGCCGACCGAAGTTGCAACCACGACCATGTCCGGCGACCCCGCCGGTATCGCAAGGTCGAAGAGATTGAGCATTCTGACATCGATCTCGGAAGATTCAGAAACGGTCGCTGGCGCCTGAACCGCCAACTCCGAGACCCCCGCTGCCGGCAGCACCGGATGCCCGGCAACCCCCAGCAGGAGGAGCGCAGTCGGAAACACGATGTCACCTGCCTCAATCATGTCTTCTCCTGTGAAATAGGGCACAACAGGCGTGACCGGCCCTGCGAACAGTTTCTCGAATTCAGCTATAATCTCGGACATCCAAGAGTTCCTTGGCACTAGGCGATCCGGATTCTAGGATCGGTTCAACCAGCGCCCCCACGGCTATGTCCCATACACTCTGAGACCTTAATCCCGCATAATTTGGGAAATTTTCTCAGAGAGTTAGTAAAGAGAAGTTAGCCATAAACTGGGCCATTGTCCAATGGCGCAGTTCGGTCCCGGCGGCGGCCTTAACGGCCGACGAAGGTTCCCTCAAAGCCCGCGGCTTCCAGTTCCTGCGGCGTGTAGACGTTGCGCAGGTCGGCGAATTTCCGCGTCACCATGAGGCTGCCCAGACGCTCCAGATCGAGCGCGCGGAACTCGTTCCACTCGGTCAGGAGCAGCACCACATCAGCGCCCTCGGCAGCGGTATAGGCGCTGTCGTGCCAGGCAACGCCAGGCAGCAGCGCTTCTCCTTCACGGCGCCCCTGCGGATCGACGACGCGCACATCGGCACCACCGCCGACCAGCGCGGGCACGATGGTCAATGCCGGGCTGTCGCGCATGTCGTCCGTGTTGGGCTTGAAGGTCACACCCAGCACAGCGACTGTCTTGCCGTTGACAGAGCCCCCTGCCAAGTCGACCACCTTGTCGGTCATTCGCCGTTTCACCGCGTCGTTCACCGCCATCACGGTCTCGACGATCCTCATCGGGCTGGCATTGTCTTGGCCGATCCGAGCCAAGGCCGAGGTATCCTTGGGAAAGCACGATCCGCCGTATCCGGGCCCCGCATGCAGGAACTTCGGCCCGATCCGACCGTCGCTGCCCATGCCACTGGCCACGGCCTGTACGTCCGCTCCAACCTTCTCGCAGAGCGCGGCGATCTCGTTGATGAAGGTGATCTTGGTGGCAAGAAACGCATTCGCCGCGTATTTGATCATTTCCGCGCTTTCCAGCCCGGTATACATCACTGGCGCATTGCGCAGGGACAGCGGCCGGTAGACCTCAGCCATCACCGCTTTCGCGCGAGCGCTTTCGACGCCGACCACCACCCGGTCCGGACGCATGAAATCTTCGATAGCCGCCCCTTCACGCAAGAATTCAGGGTTCGAAGCCACGTCAAATTCGGCAGCTGGGTTGGTTTCAGAGATGATGCGCGCAATTTCCCGGTTGGTACCGACAGGCACGGTCGATTTGGTAACAATCACTGTGTAGTGGTCGAGATTCTGCGCGATCTCCTTGGCGGCGGCATAGACATAGCTCAGATCCGCATGGCCGTCGCCCCGCCGGGTGGGTGTGCCCACGCCGATAAACACCGCCTCGGCCCCCTTAAGCGCCTCGGCCAGGTCGAGGGTGAAGTTCAGCCGACCTGCGGTGATGTTCTTGGCCACCAACTCGTCGAGGCCCGGTTCGTAGATCGGGATCTCACCACCCTTAAGTTTCGAGATCTTGTCCTCGGATTTGTCAACGCAGATGACGTCATGACCGAAGTCGGAAAAACACACACCAGAGACCAGCCCAACATAGCCTGTCCCAATCATCGCAATCTTCATGCCATACTCACTTCGTTCTGTCCGACCATACGCAACATCCAGAGGCTCACGTGGCGTGGTGGAACTATTACCTGTCTATCTCACCTTATCTATCTCGCCTTAAATTGTCGTCCTGTCGACCGGACATTCTGACCTTACCCCAACCTCAGGCGTCAAGTCTCGCTTGAGGTCTCATCCTTTCGGCCAGAAACACAGCAGCGCGGTCATACCTCAGGGCGCGCGCGGTACCACCCCGGCAGGATCTCCTCGGGTAACGGCAAAAGCCCCTTGGCCTTCGAACGAAAGGCTGCCTAAATGAGCTAAGGGACCGGAACGCAAGCGCGACAAGACCACTATGCCTGCACGAGGGAATGTCCGGGACGAGGCCGGTGCAGAGGGGGTTAAATGGCACGAGTGCTTGTGACAGGTGGCGGCGGCTATATCGGCAGCCATGCCTGCAAGGTTCTGGCAGCGGCAGGATACGAGCCGGTCACCTTTGACAATTTTGGCACCGGCTGGCGCGATGCGGTCCGGTTTGGTCCGGTGATCGAGGGCGACCTGCGCGACCGCGACGCCATCGAGGCGGCGCTGCGCGAGGTCCGTCCCGAGGCGGTTCTGCATTTCGCCGCGCGGATCGAGGTCGGGGCTTCGGTCAAGGATCCGGCCGGCTACTGGGCCAACAATTTCTCCTCCGCCCAGTCACTGTTCGATGCGATGGTGGCGACAGGAACCGGCAAGCTGGTGTTCTCCTCCACCTGCGCGGTCAATGGCGATCTCGACGGGGTAGAGATCGACGAAACCTCGCCAATCAATCCCGAGTCTCCCTATGGGGCGACCAAGGCCGCAGTGGAGCTGATGCTTCAGGGCTATGTCCGTGCCTACGGGTTGCAGGCGCTGACCTTCCGCTACTTCAACGTCGCCGGGGCGGATCCGGAAGCCGAACTGGGCGAGCAGCATCAGCCTGAGACCCATCTGATCCCGCTGGTGATCCAGGCGATCCGCCGCGACCGGGCGGCGCTGAAGGTGTTTGGCACCGACTACCCAACCCGCGACGGCACCTGCGTGCGTGACTACGTGCATGTGCGGGATCTGGTGGCGGCCCATGTGGCGGCGATCCCCTATCTGGACCGACCTGCCGCGGCGCGGGTGCCGCTGATCTGCCTGGGCACCGGGCGCGGCATGACGGTGAAGGAAATCATCAAGGCCGCCGAGGCGATCACCGGGGCGCCGGTGCCCCACGAGATGACCGACCGCCGCCCCGGCGACCCGGCATCTCTGATCTGTGGCTCAGCCCTGGCCAGACAGGAACTGAACTGGGAACCGGTGCATTCCACACCCGAACAGATGATCGGTGATGCGTGGCGCTGGCACCAGCGTCCCGGCTACACCTGCTGACTGTTTCGCGCAGCTCTGTTGCGCAAATCCTGCTTGGGATTCACCACGTGAATCCAATATGGTAGCTGATGCGCATGAGCATATCCGCAAAGACGACCTACAAGACGACGAACTGGCATGACTACAACCTCGCGCTGAAACAGCGTGGTTCTCTAACTGTCTGGTTCGATCCTGCAATGGTTTGGGAGGCGGCTCCGACCGGCAAACGTGGCCGCCAACCGACCTATAGCGATGGCGCGATACAAGCCTGCCTCACGCTCAAAGTCCTCTTTGGTATGGCGCTTCGGCAGACGACAGGGTTCGTCGCCAGCCTGCTGAAGCTCGCCGGGCTCGACTGGTCTGTGCCCGATTTCAGCACTCTAAGCCGCCGACAAAAGACCCTGGCAGTGAACATTCCCTATCGGAGTTCGAAGGGAGCGCTGCACCTGCTCGTCGATAGCACTGGCATCAAGGTCGAAGGTGAAGGCGAATGGCATAGGCGCAAGCACGGTGGCTCGAAACGGCGGGTTTGGCAGAAAATTCACCTCGGCATCGATGAAGAAACACTGGAAATCCGAGCTGTCGAAGTGACCACGGCAATGTCGGCGATGCACCCATGCTGCCCGATCTTCTGGGCCAGATCGACCCGCACCAAGAGATTGCCACCGTCACTGCCGACGGGGCCTATGACACACGCAAATGCCACAATGCCATCGCTGATCGCGGCGCAGCCGCCATCATACCGCCTCGCCGTAATGCTGTGCCCTGGAAGCCGACAACCGCCGGAGCAAGGGCCCGCAATGAAGCGCTCCGGGCGTCCAAATATCTCGGTCGATCGCTTTGGCGGCTGTGGACCAAATACCACCGACGAAGTCGCGCAGAGACAAAGATGAACTGTGTGAAGGGGCTCGGTCAGTGCCTCATGGCCCGCGATTTTGACCGCCAGGTAGCCGAGGTTCAGATCCGAGCGGCCGTGCTGAACCGGTTCACCGCCCTCGGAATACCCGTCACGAAAGCCGTGGGATAAGTGTGTCTGGGGAAAGGGGCACTGCGGACCATTTCAGATTTGTGCAACAGCGCCATCTGGCCGTGGCATCTCCTCCGAACCCAAACTGGCCAAATTTTTCAAAATCGCAGGTGGCACCAATTTCTCTGGAATTAAAGCTTTTGATAGGTCCGCACTGATCGAACCCGGTCAGGAAAAGAGGGTCCACACCGCTGAGAACGAGCGAATTCCTGAACATGGTTTGGTACGAATCGCCCATGGAGACTTCGACGCGGAGGCTGGACAGACCACTGAGCGCTGCGGCAAGCTCTCCGGATATGTCCAGCCGCCCGCCTTTCGAATAGGAATCGTTGTTGGGGTAGAGCGCGCCGACATACGAACTGGCCCAGGCCGTCACGGCGTCGCCATTGCTTTTGGTTCCGCTGAACTTGATGTTGTTGTAGCCGCCGACATCGAGCGTCCCGGTCCCGGTCGTCCTGCTGCGATCCAGCCTTCCGTCCGCATCGTAGGGCGTGAATTCCGCAAAGAGGTCCCAAGAGGACCATGATTGAGATACATCAATTCCATTCAGAGAAAATGCTGCTCCGTCAGGACGGTGGATTTCCAGGGAACTGCCGAGCCCGGCCCAACTGTCATTGAGGGTCGGCGTGTCCCGCACAGCCGATAAGGCATACTCGGCAGTCAGCTCGTCTTCAAAATGGCCTGCGTGCGACCAATCAACCTCGAAGCCAGCTTCCTGCCACGTTCCGTGGTACGCACCATCGTTTTCGCGAACATTGGCAAACGTTCCAGCGCCTTCGTCGAAGGTCACACTGGTCGCCTTTGCCGCCCCCGGAAGCATGGCGACTATCGCTATCCACACTACGCGACTCTCGGTCTGAAGCGTTTTCTGATGGCGTATTTTTTGCCTGTGATCAGGGGCGTTTCGTTTGTGCGAATGCGGCGGCGCAGTTCATCGAAACCAGTCCTGAACCACGACTTTGAACAGTACCCGTGCTTTTTCCGCGCGGGATATTTTGACCCCATGAGCCTGGAAGCTGTGTGACATGCCATGGCGAGAGCGATCGCGGAGACTGCCATCAAAAGGCTCAACCTTTTGGAGAACTTCATCCTCGTATCCTCGAGGTTCAGCCCCTTTGTTTTGCTGTCAGAAAACATGCACTCGATGAACCAGCGCCACCGGTAATATCGCAGGATGCGCGATCCGCGAAGCGGCTCGGAGCAGGCAACGATGAGCAACTCACCTCCTTTGATACGCTTTGCGCCAAAGTGAAGTTCAAGGGCCGGCTGACCTGCCTTGGCTGGCAGGGTTGCAGTAAAGCCGCGCTCCCCCTTGCAGCGTGACAGGTAAGTACGCAGCGGGTATTCGCGCCCCTCAACGACAACGAGTTGGTCTTGCTTCACGCGGATCGCGAATGGAATATTCTTGTCCTTGAGAAATTTGAACCATTCCTGCCCGATGAATTCCCGATCTGCCAACAGCATGCGCACTGTCGATGCGTTGAAGCGCGCCAGGTAGCGGTGCATCAGGGAAATGCGCTGCTGTGTCGTGCTGTTGCCCGAGTGATCCAGAAAGGTCCACATGAGGGGAACGCGGTAGCGCTCGGCAACCACGGCCAGCACAAGGACATTGACGTCGGACTTGCCGATCTTCCAGTTCGTTCGATCGAGACACAGATACCAACGATCTGGATTTCCGATCAGCGCCATTACGATGCCGACACTCCAATCGTCGGGCAGGATCACCTGTTGGAAGAAACGTTGCAGGCGGCGGTAGGTTGACGCAACCTTAGCGCGAGCCGGTCGCTCTGCAGCAATATGGGTCAGGTTGACGGTGCGGGCGCTGATCATCCCAATCACAAGCAGGCAGAGTGTCTCCACGCGTGATTTGCCCAGATGAACATGTGGGGTTAACACCCTCTGTAGATCGACGAGAGCAAAACTGGTCATGGACGAACTCCTTGAGGGGAACGAGTCCGTATTCAGAATCCACCTCGCCGGTCGGCACCAGCCCGAAAATCTGCAATATGCGCCCAGTGTCGTGTAGTCTGATCGCTATCAGAATAGCTTTCATAAATATCTGTTCCTAAAATAAAATGTGCCGTCAAATCCTCGAACAAACTTCGCGTTCGCACAAGCGTCTTGAAATGACGTTGCGCAAGAAAGTTTTCGGCAGGCGTTGGCCTGAAGACCGGGGCCTTGCTCAGGGGCTCTGCCCTTGCATGGGGCGGACCGTTTCGCGCGCGAAACGGTCCGCGGATTAGGTAAAGCATCCGCTTTACCGGCACATTGGCGGCGTCATAGGGGCAAGGGTCTGTCAGGACAGCGGCCGCCGCCGGCCCGGCTCCGACAGCGGCGCCCTGAGCGGCCTATCCCTCGATCATCTCGCGCAGGGCGGCCACACGTTCCGCCAGCAGGGTGCGGTCGCCTCGGGTTTCGACGTTCAGGCGCAGCACCGGTTCAGTGTTGGAACTGCGCAGGTTCAGCCGCCAGTCGGCGAAGGCCAAGCTGAGCCCGTCGAGCCGGTCAGTTCCGGTCGCAGCGCGGCCGTATTCGGCCTCGACGCGGGCTATCGCGGCGCCGGGATCATCGAGGCAGAAATTGATCTCGCCGGAGGATGGGAAAGCGGCCTGCATTTCGGCCACCAGCGCTGAAAGCGGCTGTGTCGCGCGCGAAACATGTTCTGCCACCAGCAGCCAAGGGATCATACCGCTGTCGCAATACATGAAATTGCGGAAGTAGTGATGCGCCGACATCTCACCGCCATAAACAGCGTCGACCTCGCGCATTCGCGCCTTGATCAACGCGTGCCCGGTGCGCGACACAACCGCCTCGCCGCCGGCACCAGCCACCACGTCCAGCGTATTCCACATCACCCGCGGGTCATGGACGATCTTCGCCCCCGGTTCCTTGGCCAGAAAGGCCGCGGCGAGCAGGCCGACAATGTACTCGCCGTCGATGAAGGCACCGGTTTCGTCGAACAGAAAGCAGCGGTCAAAATCGCCGTCCCAAGCGACGCCAAAGTCGGCCCCGGCGGCGCGCACGGCTTCGGCGGTCACCGGCTGGTTCTCGGGCAGCAGCGGGTTCGGAATGCCGTTCGGAAACGCCGGGTCGGGATCATGGTGCAGGCGCACGAACTCCAGCGGCGCGCCGACAGCGGCCAGCCCTGCGGCAATGGCATCGAAGGTCGGACCTGCCGCGCCGTTGCCGGCATTGACCAAGATCTTCAGCGGGCGGAGGGCTGCGACGTCGACGAAGGACAGCACCCGCGCCACATAGTCAGCGCGCGGGTCTTCCTGCCGCAGCGTGCCGCGCACGGCCCCCTCGGGAAACGACTCCGCCGCGGCCATGTCGTGAATCTCGGTCAGGCCATTGTCGCCGGACACCGGGCGGCTGCCGTCGCGCACCAGCTTGACGCCGTTGTAGTCGATCGGGTTGTGGGACGCGGTCACCATCATCCCGCCACCGGCGCCGTAATGCGTGGTGGCGAAATACACCTCCTCGGTGCCGCAAAGGCCGATGTCGATCACGTCGGAGCCGCCATCACGCAGCCCCTCGATCAGCGCCGCTTGCAACTCGGGGCTGCTCTCGCGGGTATCACGGCCGGTGACGGTCAACCCTGGCGTCATCACAGCGGCAAAAGCGCGGCCGATGCGATAGGCGATTCCGGGATCGAGGTTCTTTCCCAACTGGCCGCGGATGTCGTAGCTCTTGAAGCAAGTCAGGCGGGGCGGGGCGGTAGGAACGGCTTGGACAGACATGAGGTACTCCGGGAACGAAAGACAGACTGCTCCTTCCCTATCCGGCAGAGGACGGCAGGCCAAGCATTCGCATCCTAGGTCTTAGGATGGGCGGCTGGTGGCAATGGTGTAGAAAATGATGATGTTAGTCTTGTCGCAGTCTAGTTCCGGTTTCTTTTGATATGAATTCCTGAGGCAAGCAGCCCACAGTAATGCTCCGGCGGCGGCCATCTGACGCGGCCTGCGATCCGATGCTAAGTCCGAACTTACCACCTACCGCCCGAAAATTGAGGTTCTTTCCGCTGCCGATGGTGTTCGCCGTCGGCATTGGCCGGATGAGGACAAGCCCCGGATCGTCGAGGAAAGCTTTATCGGCCATCGCCAAACGGCGGCCACGGCGCGGCGACATGGCATTTGCCGCTCGTTGCGGACACCCTGGTGCCGACAGTATCGTGACGGAGAACTTGGCAATTCCTGTGCAGCATCTTTTTCGCCTGTCGCCGTGGCGAAGGATATCGCGGCCTCCCAGCAGAAATCGATCGATCCCATTGTGCCGACCCGAGACTGTCAGGTCGAGATTGCCCTGCTCAATGGCCGTCGGCTTATCGTGCCGACCCGAGTGGACCCGGAAGCGCTTGCCCGGCTTCTGTCGGTGGTGGACGATCAATGATTGCGTTTCCGGCAGGTGTGAAGGTCTGGATCGCTGGCGGCGTGACTGATATGCGTCGAGGTATGAACACCCTGGCGCTGCAGGTTCAGGAAGGGTTGGGGCGCGATCCGCATGTCAGAGAGATATTTTGCTTCCGGGGCCGCAGGGCGATGTGGTCAAGATCTTATGGCACGATGGCGTGGGTATGTCGCTTTACTTGAAGCGCTTGGAAGCGGGAAAGTTCATCTGGCCAGCAAGCCGATCGGGCGACGCGGTACAGATCTCGGCAGCGCAGTTGGGTTATCTTCTGGAAGGTATCGGGTTCTGTCGCAAATTTATGGATTTTGCGGAGCCCCCCCTTTCCACGGACACAGTGATGCTGCGAGTTCCGCGAATTGCTGAAATACGGTTTTCCCAGCCATCTCGAACTGGCCCTTGTGCAACATGTGGGCGACCTCGATACCTGCCAGCGTTGCAGACGCCGACCGGAATGATTTGAACCCCTTCCTCGGGCGGGTCAGTTTTTCGAGCCCGGCCAGGTTCGCGCCTCTTTTGTTGATCACGACCGTCTCCGGCTAGCCATTGTTACGGATTTTCCTTGCGAAAAAGGCCGTGGCCGCCTCATCACGTCGCTCGGACAGCGCGATACATATACGTCCACACGCCTTTGACCTTGATATAGGTCGCGTCCATGCGCCAAGATTTGCTGGTAGGTGATTTGCGCCGCTGGGCTTCGGCAGCAACCACCCGCGCGAATTTCACGACCCATCGGCTTGGTGTCGCATGGCCACATCCACGCCGCGTTCGGCCATGATGTCTTCTAGATCGCGATAGGACACGGCAAAAAGGATCACGTCTTTTGGATAATGCACGCCTTCGAAATCAATCGCCACGTCCGGGTCCCTATCTGAAATATCAACCGGAGCCGGCTATCACTGGCGGCGCGACAGCTACACCGTCGCAAAAGTTTGCGACAAAGCCTCCGGCAGGCCGGGATGCGGGGCGGCAACGCCATTCACCGAGTGTTCATCTGGAGGGTCTATGATGGCCATATCTCTCGGAACGAGGACGGGATGATCGCTGGTGACCCTGACAGGATGGGCGTTCGAATTTCTGCCACGGCGGGGCGGGACGCGCTGTGCTATGGCATCGCACTGCTGGCCTGTCTGGCGATCGTCCTATTAAACGGAACGCCTCTGTTCTATTTCGATACCGGGTCTTATCTGGCTGTCGGTCAGAAAATGATCGACAGCCTGCTGCGCCTGCTGCCCGGCGAGGCTGCGATCCCCGCGAGCGGAACCGGGGCGGGGGGCGGCGAAACCCTCCCCGTTGAATCGTCGCGATCGCCGGTTTTCTCGTTGATGTCGGGCCTGTTTGCCTCGGTGCATCAGCTTGGCGCGATGACCGTCTTCAACGCGGCTCTGGTGTTGGCTGCGGTCTGGTTGATGGTCCGGGTGGCCGCTCGCCAGATCACCCCGTCGCTGGCCGTGGCCCCCGCCGTTTGCCTGTCATTGCTGGTCGCCTGTCTGGGGTCTCTGCCGTTTTATGTCGCCTTTCTGATGCCGGATATCTATGCGCCGCTGCTGATCCTGACCATCGCCAGCCTGACCGGGTTTGGTCGCCAGATGACCCGATGGGAAATCCTAGCCTGGCTGGCTTTGGGCGTTCTGTCAGTGTCGACCCATACCTCGCATCTTCTGATTGCCATACTGCTGCTGCCGCTGTCCGCCGGGCTTTCGCTGCTGGTGTCGCGCAAGCGGTGGTGGCTGGCACCGCTGCTGGTGGCCTGCATCGTCGTCGCCGGCATCGGCCTGAAATCGGTCTTCAATGTGGCCGTCAAGCAGATGTCCGGGCGGGAAACCTTGGCCATGCCGTTCCTGACAGCCCGGCTGTTTCAGGATGGCGTCACCTATACGTTTCTGGAAACCCATTGTGAGACAGCGGCATTCGCCACCTGCGCCCTCTATCAGGTGCTGGCACAGCCGGGCGACCCGATGCGCCGGACGGCAACCCATATCCTGTTCGAACGGACGCCCGAGCTTGGCTCCTATCGGTTATTGACCCAGCCAGAGCAGGTCGCGATTGCCCAAGAACAATACCGGCTGTTCGCTGCGGTCCTGCGTGCCATGCCCGTGCAGACCAGTTTGGCGTTCCTGAAGAATACCTTGCGTCAGGTTCGGATGAACCGGGTCGACATGACCCTGCCGACGGCCGCTCTTGTCGAGAGGTTCGCAGACGAGGACGGCCTTGCCAAGGGGGCGTTCCGGCTGGGCGGCGTGAGCCGGAATACCGCCTGGCTTGACCCGGTGACGGTCGCGCAGAACCTGCTCTATGGGACCTCCCTGCTTGTACTTCTAGCGCTGCTGGTCTGGCCCGGAAAAATGACCGGCCCGCTCCGCGCGCTTGTGCTCATGGGGTTACTGGGCGTTTTGACCAATGCCTTTGTCTGCGGCGGCGTCTCGCAGCCCGCAACGCGATATGGTGCCAGGGTGATCTGGCTTTTGCCGCTTCTCGCAACGTTCTGCGCGCTTTACGGAAGGCCGCGCGCTGACATGGGAGCCGCGGCAAGCCCAGAACCTTGACACGAGACGCGGCCTCTTCGGGATCAAACCCAGACCGAAGGTCAGGGTAATCTGCGACGCTTGATGTCTGGACCGCCCGGATCAACTTCTCCAGCAACACAATTTTGGCCGGGACCGGCCGTTCCTGCATCAGCGCGGTTCGCCCGGGCGATCATCGTCTGGCCCAGCGGGAGCGCTGTATCCGTCCGGTGTCCCCGCTCTGACGGCGTGATGGAGTGCCTGCTAGATGTCCACCATGGATAGTGGACATCTTGAGGTAAGCGATGGCGGGCAAGAAGGGGCAGAAGAAGCGGGTTTGGTCAG
>NZ_MTBG01000028.1 GCF_002119405.1 Pseudoruegeria sp. SK021
TCTCTTCAGATTACAAATTGTCAAACAACGTGGGGCAAAACCCCGAAAACCTCGTCAATGCAAGAGGCAAAAATTCACAGGTGGCGCTCAATAAAAGCGCTGCCCGCTCACACTCGTCTCCAACATCGCACCAGAACCAACTCGCCGCCGGTCCCGATCCCCGTCCCCAGCGCCGCAGTCTCGTTGGCGCCGTGTCCGGTAGAGGCGTATCTAGGGAGTTCGCCCCGGAGGCGCAAGCTTTTTCTTCGGGGCGAGGCATTTTTTTTAGAATTACCCCATCGGTCGCCTATTTTTCCGTCAATCTCGCTAGACTGATAAGCCCCCCCCCATCTGCGCTTGGATCGGAGGCGACCTGGATCAGACCGGGCCTACAGAACCGCTGCACCGTCATGACTTAGCAGATCCGTATGGGCTGGCTGAACCTCGACCGGGTGACTTGCTTTCTGCAAGGCTTCGCTCCGCACAGGATCAAAACCGTCATTCCAGCGTCAACGATGAGGTGCCCCCCTTTAGACCTTACAACGCTCCACTCTCGGGACAGGTCAGAGCCGAGCCAAATTTTCAGAGCACCCTTTAAACAAGCCATCCCACCGGTGCCTTGCGCTCAGCCGCCCCCGATCCAAATCGCACAGCCGGCGTCGGGGTAACTGTCCCACGCGGGGCACCGATTATCAGCCCGACGAAAGTCCGATAAACGTCCGATCATTCCCCGACAGAGAAATTCCAATGATTACATTCGGAAGGACTGGTCTTTCTAATCTCACCACAAACCGTCCAATGCGGCTTCAGGTTTGCAGGGAGATCGGGACCCGTTAAACACGACGGATGCCGATGCCAGTTCTGAAAGGCCGCCAATGACACCCCAGAAACTCTATGCCGGCGCGAAGCTGCGCGAGATTCGCCGCGGGCTGGGACTGACGCAGCGGGCCTTCGCCGACAGGCTCGGTGTATCGTTGCCCTATCTCAACCAGATGGAGAACAATAACCGTCCGGTGTCTGCCGGTGTTGTGCTTGGCTTGGCGCGGGAATACCGGGTCGATGTCACCGATCTCAGCACTGGCGATGCCGAACGACTGGTCACCGACATGCGTGAAGCCTTGGCCGACCCCGTGTTTCATGATGCTGAGCCGCCGCTGGCCGATCTGCAACTGGCCGCCTCAAATGCCCCGGCTCTGGCGCGGGCGTTTCTGGAATTGCACCGGGCCTATCGGCAAGGCCATGAACGTCTGGCCGCATTGGACGAAGCGTTGGGTCGCGGCGGCGCCCACCGCGTCGCATCGCCGTGGGAAGAGGTGCGGGACTTTTTTCACTATTGCAACAACTACATCGATGCGGTGGACCGGGCGGCGGAAAGGTTCTCGACCCTGGAACGGGTCGGGTCGGGTCCGATGGGTTTGTGGGCGCGCGGGGTGGCTGCGCTGACGGCGATCGGGGTTGAGGTCACGATTGCCGACCAGCCCAAGCTGCGCAGCTATGATCCGGTGCGGCGTCGCCTGACCCTTGCGCAACGGGCGTCACCGGCCACTCAGACCTTCCAATTGTTGCATCAGGTTGCGCTTTTGACCCAAACGGATTTGCTGGAAGCCACCTTGGATCTGGCGCGCTTTCAATCGGGAGACGCCCGCGCCATCGCCCAAATCGGTCTGGCCAATTACTTCGCTGGTGCGGCCCTTCTGCCCTATACCCGGTTTCTGGCAGCCGCGCAGGACGCACGCCATGATCTTGAAGTGCTCGGCGAACGGTTTGGTGCCTCGCTTGAGCAGGTCGCGCATCGCCTGTCGACCCTGCAACGCCCCGGCGCAAAGGGCATTCCGTTCTTTTTTGTCTGCGTCGATCAAGCTGGAACCATCACCAAACGTCATTCCGCCACCTTGATGCAGTTCGCCCGCTTTGGCGGCGCCTGCCCGTTGTGGAACGTACACCGCGCCTTCGAGACCCCCGGTCGGTTCTTGCGACAACTGGCCGAAACGCCGGACGGGGTGCAGTATCTTTGCCTCGCCCGGGATGTTTCAAAATCCGGCGGCAGTTTCCATGCACCGATCCGGCGTTACGCCATCGGCTTGGGCTGCGAGGTCCACCACGCCGGGGCCCTTGTCTATGCCGACGACCTCGACCTCGGCAATGCCCGAGCCTTTGAACCTATTGGAATTTCTTGCCGGATTTGCGAACGGACCGATTGCCACCAACGCTCGGTGCCACCGCTGGAGCGCAGCTTGACCATCGATCCGAACCAACGCGGAACGCTGCCTTACGAGGTGACGCGATAGTTCAGACGGCCTCCACACCGGGCCGCACCCCACGCTCAGTATTTTGGGCCGTCCCATGTCACGGTCTCAATTTCGCCCGCCCGTGCAATCACCCCGTGACCGTTCACTTCGGCCGACGCCCACGGCCCGGCGGTGCCGTCTGGCCATATCACGCGAACGCGCGCCGAGGTTGCCGCTCCAAGACCGAAATGCGCAAACCCCGCCTGCCCGCCTGCGTGACCGCCGCCGACCTGCACCTCGCGAAGCGCCGACACTCCATCAGCCTGTACTTCGATCTTGGCGCCCACCGCATGCCGATTTCCCGCCGCCTGTTCAAGACGCAGTTTCAGCCAGTTTCCGGCCCCGGTGGTGACATTTTGATAAAGCTTTAGCGGCGCACGCCGTTGCACCACGACAAGATCAAGCAGGCCGTCCCGGTTCAAATCGGTCACGGCTGCGCCCCGCCCGCGGGCGGTCGAGCCAACCCCCGCGCCATCGCCATATTCAAGAAAAATGCCATCTGGCTGCTGCATCAGCAGGTTGTCGGGGTCGGCCATGGCGCTATCGGGCATCTGATCAACGTTGCCCTTCGCGATGAACAGGTCATCGCGGCCATCATTATCGACATCGCCAAATTGAACGTGCCAGCCGGTGCTGGGCCGCCCCTCGTCACCGATATAGGGCAATTGTGCCGTGGTGCCGCGCGGCCATGCGATAGACTGATATGTCGGCGCCCCGTCCGACGTCGTGAGACTATAAAGTTTTTGGTCCGCCATGCTGGTCACGGCAATCTCTGGCGCCCCATCGCCGGTGATGTCCCGAGACGCAATGCCCATCCCCCATAGCTTTTGGGTTAGCCAGCCGTCGCCGTCGCCGTATTCCTGCAAGACCGGCGACACGCGGAACAGTTGCTCGCGGCCCTCGGTGACATAATAATGGCGATCGTTGCTGATCCAGAGGTCCTGCTGGCCGGATCCGCGCCAGTCGGTGAACAGCATCGACAAAGTGCAAAAACCGGGCGCGATCGTCTCTGGCGGCAGATAGCCGTCCCCACCGGGACGAAACAACTGATGGGTGTCGCAAGCGCCGAACGGACCGTTCGGATCGGCGCGGTCAACGTAATTGCCAACGGCGAATGTCGGCCGCGCGGCCGCGCCCTCCCAAGTAGCAGAAAATGCTGTGGTCCATCCCGCACCCGGGGCAATGGTCCATGCCGCGTCGGCAGGTTCAAATTGGCAATTGCCGAGGCCGCGAAAGACGGCGTTGGCGCCGACCCGCATCACGAAAAGGTCGAGATGGCCGTCGCCATCAATGTCGAGGGGATAAGCGCCGGTGACACCGGTCAGGCCCAGACCGGGCGGTTCTGGGAAATCGAAGGACAAAGGCGCGCCCGCGCTTGGCGTGGTATTGCGCAACAGCCGGGCCGGATTGTCACCGCCTGCAACGTAGAGGTCCGGAAAGCCGTTGGAATCGCAATCAAAAACTGCAACGCCGCCGCCGACAAAATGCTCCCATCCGCCGGCATAGACATGGGTGACAGGCAGGGTGTCGCTGAGATCGCGGAAGGCCGGGTCGGCGGCCAGCGGCGTCGCAACACCCAGCAGGACCACCCAGATGAGGCGGCAGCAAGATCGCAGATTAGTCATGCGCCGCCCCCCCTGCCGCGTCGGACTTCTGTCGGACTTTCGTCGGACTTTTATCGGACCGTACCTGCGTTGGCACGCTGGGCACGGCCCCTCATTGCAGGGGTGTCAGCCAGCCGACATCGCTTCCATGACCTCGTCCGACACCTCAAAATTGGCGGTGACGATCTGAACGTCATCATCATCTTCCAAAGCTTCGATCAGGCGAAACAATTTGGTGGCCGATTCCAGATCCAGTTCGGTGACGGTCTGGGGCTTCCAAATCAGCTTAGTCGATTCAGATTCGCCCAATACCGCTTCGAGGGCGTTGGACACCTCGTTCAAATCGGTGTCGGCGGTGTAGATGACATGACTTTCGTCATTGCTTTCCACATCGGCCGCGCCGGCCATGATCGCGGCTTCCATCACCGTGTCGGCATCACCGACCGAAATCGGATAGACCACTTCGCCCATACGATCGAACATAAAGGACACCGAGCCGGTTTCGCCCAAGTTGCCACCAAGCTTGGCAAAGGTCGAACGGACCGAACTTGCCGTACGATTGCGATTGTCGGTCATTGCCTCGACGATCACAGCAACACCGTTCGGGCCATAGCCCTCATAGCGAATCTCATCATAGTTGTCGGCATCGCCAGCCTGTGACTTCTTGATCGCGCGATCAATCACGTCCTTGGGCACGGATTGCGACTTGGCTTCTTTCACCGCAAGACGCAGACGCGGGTTCTTGTCCGGGTCAGGTTCGCCCATCTTGGCGGCGACGGTGATTTCCTTGGACAGCTTCGAAAACAGCTTGGAGCGCGCCGCGTCCTGCCGCCCTTTACGATGCTGGATGTTTGCCCATTTTGAGTGGCCTGCCATGACCCAAGATCCTTCGAATTGCCCGATTTCGGTCTCTATATGTCACCGAAGGCACGGCCCGCAAGCCTTGGCAACACGCACGAGGCAGCGTGCCAAGGCCAAAGCCCGTCACAAGGGCCAGAGCAGCGGGATCAGCAGCGCCGACAGAATACCCACTGACAGGTTCAGCGGAATGCCCACTTTCATATAGTCTGTGAAGCGATAGCCGCCGGGACCAAACACCATCATATTGGTCTGATAGCCGATGGGCGTGGCGAAACTGGCGCTGGCCGCAATCATAACCGCGATCACCAAAGGCCGAGGGTCTAAACCCAGCTCATGCGCCAACCCAATAGCAATGGGCGTGACCACCACGGCCACCGCATTGTTCGACACCATCTCGGTCAACACCGAGGTCAACAGGTACACGGCCCAGACCAGCAGGAACGGCGACAATCCAGCCAGAGAAGGGGCCACCCGGCCAACCACCAACGACACAGCGCCTGACGCCTCCAGACTGGCACCGATGGCCAGCATGGAAAAAATCAGCACCAGCAAGCGTCCGTCGATAAAGCCAAAGGCCTCGTCGGCATCGATGCACCGGGTCAGCAGCACCACGGCGACCGCAACCACCGATAAAACCAAAATCGGCGCCACACCGAAGGCGGCGAGAGCCACGATCGCGGTGAGACAGACAATCGCGATCGGCGCATGGCCGCGTCGGAACGCCCGGTCAGACGGGGTCGAGACATCGACCAGATCCATGTCGGTGGCAAGGCGCTTGATGTCGGCGGGTGCGCCCTCCAACAACAGGGTATCGCCCACCCGCACCACCAGATCATCCATCTGTCGGCCGATATTTTGATTCGAGCGATGCACCGCCAGCGGATAGACGCCATACCGCCGCCGCAGGCGCAGCGCCCCAAGCGAGCGTCCGATCATCTTGCATCCGGGGGTAATCAACACTTCAACCGTGGTGGTTTCAACGGATGACAGTTTATCGACCATGGACAGGTCACGGTTCTGTTGCAGCCCCAGCAATTCCGCCATCTGGGTCCGAAGCACCACCCGGTCCCCGGCTTGCAACGACACTTGCGCCATGTCGCGCCGCAGCGAGGCGTCGCCGCGCAGCACGTCGATCAGCCGAACCCCATCGCGCTTGAACAGGTCGACATCGGTGACATCACGCCCGATCAGGGCACTGTCTTCGGGAACGGCGACTTCGGTGAAAAACTTCATCCCGCTGCGACCAGACAGCAGGCTCGCCATGCTGTCCCGCTCCGGCAGAAGCCACGGCGCGATCACCCCCAGATAGATCATGCCCCACGCCACAACCGCAAGCCCGAGCGGCGTGACCTCGAAGATGGTGAAGGCGGCCAGCCCTTGCGACCGGGCGACGCCGTCCACCAGCAGGTTGGTCGAAGTGCCGATCAGGGTCATGGTGCCACCCAGAATGGCGGCATACGACAACGGAATCAACAGCTTGGATGGGGCCTTACCCAAGGTCCGCGCCAGTTGCGTGAAGACCGGGATCATCACCACCACCACCGGCGTGTTCGACACAAACGCCGAGGCGAGCGCGACAAACGCGATCAGCGCAGCAATGGCCATTTTCGGGCTGCGCCGGGCAAGACTTTCAATTTTCTTGATGAACCAGTCCAGGGCCCCGGTCCGTACCAAAGCCCCCATGACCACAAACATGGCCCCGATTGTCCAAGGGGCGGGGTTCGATAGCACCGCCAAAGCGCTCTCATAAGGCAAGATTCCCAACACCAACATGGTGGCACAGCCGCTGACGGCCACCACTTCGGCGGGGTATTTATCTTGTAGAAAGCCCACAAACATCACCAACACAATCACCAGTGCGGCGATCGCATCTGCATGGGGAATCCCCAGAAGTTCACTCATAGAGCCGCCTCACACACTCGACGGGCGATCATCCCGCAGCAGGAACGGAACGGCAAGCCTGCGTTTTTTGTTCCGCTCCCGTCCGTGATGCATTCGCTGCGCTTTCGGCAGCGATCAAGGGGCCGAAGCCTGCAGAACACCGCCTTCGCGGACCATGCGAACGGTGCGGGCCTTGCCGGTGCGATCATCTGTCTCGACGAAAACCCCCGACAGGGTGGCCTCGCCCGAGGCGGGCGTGAACCGGCCAGACCCCATCCCGGTGACGAAGCGGCGCAAGGGTTCGGCCTTTTCCATCCCGATGACGGAATTATAGTCGCCGCACATGCCAGCATCGGTCTGATAGGCGGTCCCGCCCGGCATCACCATCGCGTCCCCGGTCGGTACATGGGTATGGGTGCCCACCACCAGCGAAGCGCGGCCATCGCAGTAATGCCCCATGCCCATTTTTTCCGAGGTGGCCTCGGCATGGACATCGATCAAAATGGCTTGAACCATGCCGCCCAACGGATGCGCTTTCAGCACCGGTTCCACCGCCGAAAACGGATCATCGAACGGGCGTTTCATGAACACCTGCCCCAAGGCCTGCATCACCAGAATCTTGCGGCCATCGGGCAGCCGGTAAACGCCATGCCCCCGCCCCGGCGCACCGCGGGCATAATTCAGCGGCCGCACGATCCGGGATTCTTTACCGATATGGGACAGCATGTCCCGCTGGTCGAAGGCATGATCGCCAAGCGTCACGCAATCGGCCCCGGCCTCAAACAAGGCCTTGGCATGGTCGGGCGACAATCCCGAACCGGCAGTTGCGTTCTCGCCATTGATGACGACGAAATCCAGCCGCCAGTCGCGACGCAGACCAGCCAAGCGTTCGGTCACGGCAGAGCGACCCGCGCGCCCCATGACATCGCCAAGAAAGAGAATTCTCATGCGCCTTGGTTAGGGGGCTGACCGGTCCGGGGCAAGCGGTTTTGCCGGACCTTTTGACCCAAGGCCGCTTGGCGCGAAATTAAGGGGCGGCCTGAAATGCAATCCCGCGCTCTGTGATCACCGCATCCAGCGGTTGGTCGGTCGCCTCTTGCGGCAGATCGGAGTCGAATTGGTCGGCAAAGGCAAAGCCCACCGCCAGCACCGGATGCTGCGTCCGCAGCGCCGCCAGCGTCCGGTCATAATGGCCTTTGCCATAACCCAGCCGCGCCCCGTTTGGACCAAAGGCCAGCAGCGGCACAATGACCACAGCCGGCAGGAGCGGCGCAGCTTCGGCAGGGGTTGGCACATTGAACGCCCCTTGCGTCATCTCAGCGCCCGGCTGCCAGCGCAGAAACTGTAAGGGCTGATCCGCGCCAACAATCTGCGGCACGCAGACAGAAGCCTCTGCCGCCCAGCCCGTCATCACCCGCAGAGGATCGATTTCCGTGCGAATGGGCATGTAGCCCGCCAAAGCCTGCCCGGCATAGGGCGCCAAAAAAGCCCAAAGATGGCGATGCGCCCCGGTTTGATCGATCCCAGCATGGGCCGCCGCGCGCCGAACCACCGCAGCCTGCCGTGCCGCCATTTTTTTGGATAATAAATCTGTCATAGCAACACCTTGCTGGCCAATCCGAGAAAGGCAAAGAAGCCGACCACATCCGTCACCGTGGTCACAAAGGTTCCCGACGCCAACGCCGGGTCAAGTTTCAACCGATCCAAAACCACCGGGATCAGGATGCCGGCCAGACCGGCCACCAACAGATTGATGACCATGGCGACAGCGATCACCCAACCCAAGGTGAAGGACGCGAACCAGACCGCACTGATCAACCCCATGACGATGGCAAAGAACACACCATTGGCCAGCCCGACCAATGCCTCGCGCCGGATCACCCGGGCCATGTTCGACCCGGTCAGATCGCGCGTCGCCAAGGCGCGGACGGCGACCGTCAAGGCCTGCGTTCCGGCGTTTCCGCCCATGGAGGCCACAATCGGCATCAGCACCGCCAAGGCCACCACCATCGAGATCGCCTCTTCGAAGCCCGAAATCACGATGGAGGCCAAAATTGCCGTCAGCAAGTTCACTGCCAGCCATGGCAAGCGCGCCCGCACAGTTTCAATCACCGTGTCCGACAGGCTGCCTTCGCCGACACCGGCCAGACGCAGGATGTCTTCTTCGTGCTCTTCGCTCATGACAATCATGGCGTCGTCGATGGTGATCACCCCGACCAGACGCCCCGCGTCATCCACCACCGGCGCGGAAATCAGGTGATACTGATTAAAGGCATAAGCGACGTTTTCTTCGGTTTCCGCCACCGGGATGGTCAAAAACGTGTCTTCGGGAATATCACGCAGCAAGGACGCGCGGGGGGCGGCCAGCATCCGGCCCAGCGTCACATTGGCAATCGGGCGCATCCGGGGATCAACCAAAATGATGTGATAAAACTGCTCGGGCAGATCGTCGTGGTTGCGCAGGTAATCAATGGTCTGACCGACGCTCCAGTCTTCCGGCGCGGTCACGACCTCGCGCTGCATCAACCGGCCTGCCGAGTATTCCGGATAGGCCAGCGCCTGCTCAACCGCGACCCGATCAACCGAATCCAGCGCCTCGAGGATGACCTCTTGCTGGTCCTCGTCCATGTCCTGAACCAGATCGACAACATCGTCGGTTTCAAGGTCACGGATGGCCAAGGACAAAGCGTCAGGCCCAAGGATTTCAATGACTTCGTCGCGGAGACCTTCGTCAAGTTCCGACAGAACCTCACCGATCCGATCGGATTTCCAGAGCCGCAGCAGCGCCTCGCGTTCGGATCGGCCGACCTGTTCCAGAACGTCGGCGATGTCGGCCGGGTGCATCTCATCAAGGATCGCGCCAAGGGCGACGGCGTCTTCGGCGTCGATCGCCGCGCTGATCAGGTCTTCGCGCTGTGCGTCAGAAATAGCGTCATGGGAGATCTGGTCTTCGGGGTCTGGGGTGTCGGACATGGGATCCCTCTTTTTCTCATATCTTATCGAGTGCACTATGGATGCAACAGCACAAAGACCGTCCCGTTGGCCGGACTGCGACACGGTGCCATGGGGGGCAAGACCAGCAACACCGCCTGCCGGGCCTTGCCGCGGGCGTCCGGTTGGCGTTCCATGGCGCCAGCCAATCGCAAAGGACACCCCGAGATGACCCCTACCACCCTTTTGACCGGGCAAACCCTATGCTTTCACGGCGATCCCTTTGCGACCCACTGGGATGATGCGGTGATCTATGAGGCGCATGGTGCCGTCGCCATCGCAGACGGGCGGATCACGGCGGTCGGACCGGCCACCACCTTGAAGCAGGCGCACCCGCACGCCACTGTCATTGACCACGGCAATGGGTTGATATTGCCGGGATTCATCGACGCGCACGTGCATTATCCGCAAACCGGAATGATCGCCAGTTGGGGCAAACGGCTGATCGACTGGCTGAACACCTATACCTTCCCAGAAGAACTAAAATTCGCCGATCCGGCCTATGCCCGAGCGATGGCAGATCTGTATTTCGACACCGTTCTGGCCAATGGCACCACCAGTGTTGCCAGTTTTTGTACCGTCCATTCCGCCAGCGTCACCGCGTTTTTCGAGGCGGCGGCGGCGCGGGGCATGTTGGTGGTGGGCGGCAAGACCTGCATGGACCGGAACGCACCTGACGGATTGCTGGACACGGCACAGACCGCCTATGACGACAGCAAAACCCTGTTGAACCAATGGCATGGACGGGGACGTTCACGTTACGCGATCACACCGCGCTTTTCCCCGACCTCGACCCCCGATCAGCTGGCGGCGATGGGGGCGCTTTGGGCGGAATTCCCCGATTGCTTGATGCAGACCCATCTGAGCGAGCAAACCGACGAGATCGCTTGGGTCAAGACGCTGTATCCCGAGGCGCGCGATTATCTGGACACCTATGAAGCCCACGGGCTGCTTGGACCGGGCGGGCTTTATGGTCACGCGATCCATCTGGAACCGCGCGAGATCGCCCGGCTGGCCGAGGTGGATGCCAGCTTGGTCCACTGCCCGACATCCAACACGTTTATTGGCTCTGGCCTGTTTGCCGCGATGGATTTTTGCACGGCGGGTCAACGGGTTGGCCTTGCGACAGATACGGGCGGCGGGTCCAGTTTTTCGATGCTGCGGACCATGGCGGCGGCCTATGAGGTTGGGCAATTGCGCGGCACGCCGCTGCACCCGGCCCAGTTGCTGTGGCTGGCAACGGCGGGGTCCGCCCGGGCGCTGCGGATGGAGGCAGAGATCGGCACATTGGCCCCCGGAATGGCGGCGGATTTGGTGGTGCTGGATCTGGCCTCGACCCCATCCATCGCCCAACGCAGCGCCCGCGCCACCGATATTTGGGAGGCGGTTTTCCCCACCATCATGATGGGCGACGACCGGGCGGTGCGCGGCGTCTATGTAGTTGGAAACGCTCGGGGATTTGCGTCGGACTAACGTCGGACTTTTATCGGACTTTCGTCGGACCTTTGACCGGCCCATCTGCACTGGGGCTTTGCGGACTGCGGGCGGTGCGGTAAGCTGCCCGCAGTCCCCTACCGGAGCGCCCCCCATGCAGCCTGATCCCACCCTTTCCCTGAACGACGGCACCGCCTTTCCGAAGATGGGCTTCGGCACATGGCGACTGGACGACGCCGCAGCCACCGAGATGGTGGGGCACGCCATCGGATGCGGCTATCGCCTGATCGACACCGCCAAGGCCTATGACAATGAAACCGGGGTCGGACAGGCGGTGCGTGCCGCCGAGGTCGATCGGGACGCCCTGTTTATCACCAGCAAGGTCTGGAACGACGATCACGGCTATGACGCCACTTTGCGGGCGTTTGACGGCTCAATGCAGCGTCTGGGGCTTGAGGTCATGGATCTGTATCTGATCCATTGGCCGGTGCCCGAGGCTGGATTGTTCGAGGACAGTTGGAAGGCCTTGGTGCGGCTGAAAAGCGAAGGCCGGGTCCGGCAGATCGGCGTGTCGAATTTTCGCGCCCCGGATCTGGACCGGATCATTGACGACAGCGGCGTCACACCCGCCGTGAACCAGATCGAACTGCACCCGCGATTTCAGCAGCGCAGCTTGCGGGCACTGCATGAACGGCTGGGCATCCGCACCGAAAGCTGGAGCCCCCTTGGGCAAGGCAATCTGGACGATGATCCGGTCCTGGCCGGGATCGCCGCACGACTGGGCAAATCGGTGCCGCAAGTGGTGCTGCGCTGGCATCTGGAGCAGGGGCTGATCGCGATCCCCCGCTCCGGCACCCCGGCGCATATTGCCGCGAACCGGGCGATCTTGGACTTCACGTTATCGGAAGAGGATCACATGGCCATCGCCCGGCTGGATACTGGAGCCGGGCGCATTGGTCCCGACCCCAGCACATTCACCGACGCCTAAGGCGCGGGTCTTCTCCCGTTACGACAGGCACTCGGCCATGTTTTGCGCCATGGCGCCAATCAGGGCGGGATAGAGGCCCGGTCCCGGCGTCAAATCGGCCCCTAACGGATCAAGGGTTGCGCTGTTGGCGTCTGATCCGTCCAGAACCGTGGTCACCAGTGCCGGGCTGAATTGCGGTTCTGTAAAGACGCAGACGACCTGCAGATCCTCGACGGTCTGGCGGATTTCCGCGATGCGGGCGGCGCTGGCCGGGCTGGCATCGCTGAGGGTAATGGCCCCGGCTGCGGCCAAGCCAAACCGGGTCTCAAAATACTGATAACCGTCATGGAAGGTGATGAACGCGCGGCCTTGGACCGGGGCCAGCAGCGCATCAATGCGGCTGATCTCTTGATCAAGAGCCGCCACACCCGCCTCGGCATTGGCTGTGTAGATGGCGGCATTATCGGGGTCGAGGTCAGACAAGTGCCCGGCGATGGTGGTCAGCCAGACTTGGGCATTGGACGGATCGAGCCACAGATGCGGATCGACGCCGCCATCGGCGTGATCATGGTCGTCGTGGTCACTTTGAGCATCCCCGTCGTGGTCATGCTCCCCATCGGCGTGGTGGTCTGCATCGTGGTCGTGGTCGTGGTCGTCATGGGCATCGTGGTCGTCATGGGCGTGATCGTCATGGTCATCGTCGTCGTGATCGTCATGATCGTCATGGGCGTGATCATGGGCATCAAAGCGCGCGCCCTCGCGCAGCGGCAGCACGGTGATGCCGGGGGTCTGGGACAGGTTTTCGACCGTGGCTTCAGGGGCCAGCGTTGTGATCGGATCGCCCAGCCATGGGCTGAGGCCGGGACCGACCCAAACCACCAGATCCGCCGCTTGCAACGCGCCTGCATCCGACGGGCGCAGGGCATAGGTATGGGGCGACTCGCCGGGGCGGACCAACACCGAAGGCGTGCCCAGATCACCCATCACCGTGGCCACCAACGCGTGGACCGGGGCAATATCGGTGACCACGGACGGCACCTCGGCCACAAGGGGCGTGGCAAGGCACAGCCCAAGCGGGGCGAGACGCAAGACGGCAGGACGGGAGAGGCGCATGACGATTCCTTGTAATACTATAACACTCGACGTTCCTAACATGCGATGTTATACTATATCAACAGCCAATCAGGAGCGCCCATGTCCGGCATCGGATTTCACCATCACGACCACGCGGTCTGCGTCGCCGGGGCCCTGCAGGCAGCCGAAGACTACTGCGCCCGGAACAAACTGCAACTGACCAAAGTACGGCGCCGGGTGTTGGAAATTTTGCTGGCGGCGCACCGGGCGATGGGCGCCTATGATATTTTGGCCCAGTTGGCCCGCGAGGGGCTGGGCTCGCAGCCGCCGGTGGCTTACCGGGCGCTGGATTTTTTGGTCAGCAACGGATTCGCCCATAAGATCGAGACGTTGAACGCCTATGTGGCCTGTTCCCTGCCGGGGGCGGCGCATTCGCCGGCGTTCATGATTTGCCGGGTCTGCGGCGCGGTGGTCGAAGCCCCCACCAGCCCGCAAGCCGGACGGTTGGGGGAAGCGGCGCGGGATCTGGGCTTTGCCATCGAAACCGCCGTGATGGAAGCCGAAGGCCTGTGCCCGACCTGCCGCGACCACGGAGCCGCAGAATGAGCCTGATTGAATTGCAAGATGTCAGCGTTCGACTGGGCGGGCATCAGGCCTTGAGCCATGTCAGCCTGACCATCGCCCCGGGCGAGATCGTGACCGTGGTCGGGCCGAACGGCTCGGGCAAGACGACGCTGCTGCGCTGCATCATCGGCGCGGTCGAGCCGCAATCGGGCGCGGTACGTCGCCAGCCGGGGCTTCGCATCGGCTATGTGCCGCAGACATTGGCCATTGACCCGACCTTGCCGATGACGGCGGGGCGGTTTTTGGGCCTGCCCCATCGCCGCCCTGCCCGCGACATCACCGAGGCCTTGATCCATGCCGGAGCCGACGGTCTGGCACAGCGCCAATTATCGGCGCTGTCGGGCGGGCAATTTCGCCGGGTGCTGCTGGCCCGCGCCCTTCTCGAGCGCCCCGCCCTGCTGATCCTTGACGAGCCGACCACCGGCTTGGACCAGCCCGGATCGGCGGCATTTTATCGCCGGATTGAACAGGTCCGGCGCGAATTGGGCTGCGCGGTTCTGATGGTCAGCCATGAATTGCACGTGGTGATGAGCGCGTCCGACCGAGTGATCTGTTTGAACGTCCATGTCTGCTGCAACGGCACGCCCGACGTCGTTGCCTCGGCCCCGGAATACCGGGCGCTGTTTGGCTCCGGCACCGGCGGCGCGCTGGCGCTGTACCGCCACGACCATACACACAGTCATGACGACGGGGCCGCATCGCCGCCACATGATCCCCCCCATGAGAGCGGCCACAGCCATGGCCCGGACTGCACCCATACCCACACCACCGGAGCGCCGCACTGATGCTGGATGATTTTCTGATGCGCGCGACCTTGGCCGGGATCGGCGTCGCACTGGCCGCAGGTCCGCTGGGCTGTTTCGTGGTCTGGCGGCGCATGGCGTATTTCGGGGATGCCACCTCTCATGCCGCGATTTTGGGCATCGCCCTGTCCTTGGCCCTGTCACTGCCGGTGTTCGCCGGGGCGATGGCCGTGGCCCTGATCATGGCGCTGATCGTGTCGGGGCTGAGCGGGCGCGGGATTGCCATCGACACGATGCTGGGGGTTCTGGCCCATTCAGCGCTGGCCTTTGGCTTGGTGGCGGTGTCGTTCCTGCAAGGGGTCCGGCTCGATCTGATGGCTTACCTTTTTGGCGATATTCTGGCGGTCAGCCGCGGCGATCTGATGGTGATCTGGGGCGGAGCGGCCTTGGTGCTGGGGCTGCTGTACTGGCGCTGGTCCGCGCTGCTGACTGCAACGCTTGGGCCGGATCTGGCCTATGCCTGCGGGGTGAACCCGCGCCGCGAGCAACTGGTGCTGACCGTCGCGCTGGCGGTCGTCGTGGCGGTGGCAATCAAGGTGGTCGGCGTGCTGCTGATCGCGGCGCTGTTGATCGTGCCTGCCGCCGCCGCCCGGCCGCTTAGCCGCACGCCAGAGATCATGGCCCTGCTGGCCGCCGGGTTTGGCGCGGCCTCGGCCTTGATCGGCTTGCGCCTATCCTATCTGCAAGACACTCCGGCGGGACCGACGATTATTTGCGTGGCCGCGATCCTGTTTGCCCTAACCAATTTGGCGGGAATGGTGATGCGCCGCCGGGCCTGATCCGCGGCGCGACTGCGGCGTGCTCAGGGGGATTTAGCCCAAGACCCCCACCGGCTGAATGTGATCGCCGCCAGACCTTACAACGCCTGCACCGCGATCCCCGCGTCGCATAGGGCGGCGCGGGTGGCCGACGCAATCGCCACCGCCTCGGCCGTGTCGCCATGCAGGCAAATGGTGTCGATCCGGGTTGGAATGCGGGCCCCACTGGCTGTCAGGATCGCGCCATCGCGAACCATTGCGACCACGCGCGTTGCCGCCGCATCGGCGTCGTGGATCACCGCCCCCGGCAGGCTGCGATCCACAAGGCTGGCATCCTCATTATAGGCGCGATCAGCAAAGATTTCAGCGGCATAAGGACCGCCCATGTCACGGGCGACCGCTTCCATTCCGGTGGCAGCAAGCACCATCAGGATAATCTCTGGCGCAACCGCGCGTGCAACACCAAAGCAAATCCGCGCCAGTTCCGGATCCTCGGTGGCCATGTTCGACAGCGCCCCATGCAGTTTGAAATGCCGCACGGTGCCGCCCGCCGCCCGGGCCATCGCCTGCGCCGCGCCAAGCTGATAGCGGACCGCATTGGCAAGACTGTCTGCGCCCAACGACATCCGCCGTCGCCCAAAGCCTTGCAGATCGGGAAACCCGGGGTGGGCCCCAATGCCGACGCCATTTTGCACCGCCAGCCGCATGGTTCGGGCCATCACATCCGGGTCACCGGCATGAAAGCCACAAGCTATATTGGCCGAGGTTACGATCTTCAGCAGCGCGGCGTCGTTGCCCATCGGCCACGGACCGAACGCCTCGCCCATGTCCGCATTCAGATCCACGCGAAGAGAGGGTGAGGTCATGGCTTAGGTGGCTCCTCGTTCAGTTCGTGCCCGGCGGTGACGCCACCGATCAGCTGGTACGACAGCAGATCGCGGATATCATGGGGGTCCCGGATCAGACGTGCCAGTTGCCCGGACAGACGGGCGGTGGCCGCATCGGCGGCACGGGTGATGGCCAGCCCTTCGGCCAGCGACACAAATTGAAATTGCAAAGCGGTGCCCGGGGCGGCCTGCGCCACGCGCGGCAGGTCAACCGGCAAGACGGTGCCAATTCGGGGATAGCCGCCTGTGGTCTGACATTCCCCCAGCAGCACGAATGGACTGCCGTCACCAGTGACCTGAACATCGCCCGGCACCACAATCTCGGACAGGATATTCAAGCCGCCCTCCACAGCGAACGGCGCCCCGTCAAATGCCAACCTCACCCCCTGACGGTTGCCGCGCGGATCCCGGGTGAAGACGGTGGCGGTGAAGCGCGCCCGTTCCGCTTGGGTGAACAGGTCGGTCTGCGCCGACGCGACGATGCGCAGGACACCGCCAGAGCAGCGATCAGGCACCGGCAGATACTGGGCCGGGGCGGAGAGGTTCGGGTCAGGTCCGACCGGCAGCGTATCGCCCGCCGCGACCGGGCGCCCCACCCCCCCTGCCAGATGGGCCGAGCGCGCGCCCAAGACCAGCGGCGTGTCGAGCCCGCCGCCCAGATGCAGATAGCCATAAACCCCAGTGCGGGCCGCGCCGATGCTTAACTGGGTGCCAGCGGGCCAGTGATGCGCCGCATTCCAACGTAGAGGCTGACCCTCCAGCGTCGCCACCATCGGCGCGCCGGTCAGGGCCAACCGCAGATCGCAGCTGGCGCGAAATTTGCCGCCCATCCCGGCCAGTTCCAACGCGGCCAGATCGGCCGATTGCCCCAACAACACGGCGCCTTCGCGCAATGCGGCGACATCGGCGGCGCCGCCGCGCGACAAGCCGACCGAAAGCAGACCTGGCCGCCCCCCGTCTTGAATGGTGACGCCCGGACCGATACTGTCGACGGTGATGCTGCGGCTATCGGCGCTCATGACAGGGCCTCAACGGTGGCACCGCCCATGCCCTCGGGGTCGTCTTCGATCATCCGGTGCAATACGTCCGCGGACACAGGGGTAAATTGAATGTCATCGCCGGCATTGAGGGCGAAGGGCGCAGCGGCATCGGGCCGGAAGCAGCGAAACCCGGTCAGGCCGATCTGCCGCCAGCCGGTTTGAGTGGCATTTGAGAACACAATCAGTTGCCGGATCGCAACCACCAGCGCCCCTTGTGGCACCATTGGGGTCAGGTCGGTTTGGCGGGGGATGTCCCATGCCTCGGGGAGCGTGCCGAGATAGGGCTGGCCGGGGGCGAAACCAATGGTCTGAACCCGGACCGGCTGCGCAGTGATTTGGGCAGCGGCGTCCTCGGGGCTGAGCCCAACCAGACCGGCGACCTCGTCCAACTGCGGGCCGGCCTCGCCGCCAAACGCCACTGGCACGCGCCAGCGCCGCCGCCGCTGTGGCAGGTCGGCAGCGGACCAGTCACGACTGGCCAGAAGCGTCGTCACGCGGGCGGACAGATCGTCCGGCGCCAATTGAAGCGGATCGAAGCGCAGGAAGGTCGAGGTCAGCGAGGTCGCGGTTTCCGCAACGCCCTCCCATGCTTCCACGTCAATCGCCGCGCGAAAGGCCAGTGCCGCTCGATTGGCAGCCTCGTCCAACCGGTCCGAGAACTGCACCAGCAGGCCAGAAAGCCCGACAGTAGCGACCCGGGGAAACCGGCCGGAACGCGGCGAGGCGGGAGGGGAGGAAACGGTCATGCTGTCCTTGTCGCGGCGCAATGGGGGCGCGGGGCACGCAGCCCCTGCCCCCTCAGTTGACCCCAATCATCGCCGCGCTTCAAGGCCCGCTTGGCCGGCCCGGGCCGCGACATGTCCGCGACGGCGCGCCAGCGTTGCATAGCCAATTGAAATGACGCTGCCTTCGCCCGACCCCAACGGCGGCCGGGCCTGCGACGTTAAGAATTTCTGGTTAGACTAGCCTGTGGGATCCGGGCACTGGCCATCTCCAAAGTACCACCTCGAAAATCACCGGCATCAACCGCCGCGTCCAGTGGAGGTTCCGGCGCGGTGGGCGCCGAAACCGGGGTCACAGGATCACGGGCCGAATTTTAGCCTTCGACGACCGCGTCACCATCGCCCTCAGGCAAGGCAGGCATATCGAAATCCAAGCCATGGGCCGCCCGAATTTTATCTTCGATTTCATAGGCGATGCGTTTGTTGGCGGCGAGGTAATTTTTGACGTTCTCGCGGCCTTGTCCGATCCGCTCATCGCCATAGGAATACCAAGACCCCGACTTTTCGACCACACCGGCTTTGACGCCCAGATCGATCAACTCGCCATTTTTGGAGATGCCTTCGCCATACATGATGTCGAATTCCACCTCCTTGAAGGGGGCGGCGACCTTGTTTTTCACGATCTTGACTCGGGTAGCGTTGCCGATCACCTCATCACGGTCCTTGACCGCGCCAATCCGGCGGATATCCAGACGGACAGAGGCATAGAACTTCAGCGCGTTTCCGCCCGACGTGGTCTCTGGGCTGCCAAACATTACGCCAATTTTCATCCGAATCTGGTTGATGAAGATCACGGTGCACCCGGACCGGCTGATCGACCCGGTCAGCTTCCGCATGGCTTGGCTCATCAGACGGGCCTGCGCCCCGACCTGATGATCGCCCATGTCGCCCTCAAGTTCAGCCTTGGGGGTTAGGGCCGCCACGGAATCGACCACGACCATGCTGACCGCGCCAGAGCGGACCAATGTATCGGTGATTTCCAAGGCCTGTTCGCCCGTGTCGGGCTGCGAGATCAGCAATTCATCCAAATTGACGCCAAGCTTGCGGGCGTATTGCGGATCCAGCGCGTGTTCCGCATCAACAAAGGCGCAGACCCCGCCTTTTTTCTGTTCTTCGGCAATGCAATGCAGCGTCAGCGTCGTCTTGCCCGAGCTTTCAGGCCCGTAAATCTCGATGATCCGCCCCTTGGGCAGTCCGCCGATCCCCAGCGCGATATCAAGACCGAGGGAGCCGGTGGAGGTCGAGGGAATGTCCTGAACAGCACCTTCCTGCCCCAGACGCATGATCGAGCCTTTGCCGAACTGCCGCTCAATTTGCGACAGCGCCGAGTCCAAGGCTTTCTGTTTGTCCATATCCTTAGATCCGCCCAGATTGAGAAGGTTCGCGCTGGCCATTTGTCCTGTCCTTATTTCACGCCCGTTACCGGTCGGCAATACTATCTATGTTCTACTCTTGTTCCCACTTGTATGGCCATCCATTCACCACAAATCAACCCAAATCTTAACGACACCAGACTTGGGCCAAGACGGTAAACAAATCCTTACCATCGATGGGGTGAATCACCCCATCTGCCGCTGAACGGTGGCGGTCAGTTCCTGAAGCGAGAACGGTTTCGGCAGAAAGATCGAATTGGGGATTCGCTCCTGCAGATCGGTGAGGGCATCCTCGGAGTAACCGGAGACGAATACCACCCGTGTCTCGGGCCGCGCCACCAACGCCTCGCGCACCCAAGTTGGGCCATCCATGCCGGGCATCACCACATCGGTCACGAACACATCCACCGACAGGGACGGATCCGACAGAATGCTCAGGGCGGCCTCGGCATTGTCTGCTTCAAGGACGGTATAGCCGCGCAGGCGCAAGGCACGCGACGCAAACGCCCGAACCGGCGCTTCGTCTTCGACCAACAACACCACACCATCGCGCCGTGATGCCGGGTCTGGCAGTCGTGGGCGGGCCACAGCAGGCGTCGCCGTCTGTGTCTCGGGCGAGAAGGCCGGGAAATACAGGGTAAAGACGGTCCCCGTCCCCTTACCGCTTTCCACGAAGATGAAGCCGCCGGTCTGTTTAACGATGCCGTAAACGGTGGACAGACCAAGCCCAGTGCCCTCGCCGGTTTTCTTTGTGGTGTAGAACGGTTCAAAGATTTTTTGCAGATTCTCTGCCGGGATTCCCATCCCCTGATCGGCCACCCGCACCAGCACATACTCGCCTGCCGGGATCACCGCCCGATTGCGGCGCAGGTCCTGCTCCAGACCGACCGTTTCGGTTTCCAGAACCACCTCGCCGCCATCGGGCATGGCATCCCGCGCATTGACCACCAGATTCATGATCACCTGTTCCAACTGGCGTTTGTCCGCGCGGATTGAAGGCAGGCTTCGGTGATGGCGCAGCGTCAACTGTACCCGCTCGCCCACAAGACGGCTTAACAGATGCGTCAGATCGGACAACGCGTCGCGCAGATCAATGACCTCAGGCTGCAAGGTCTGTTTGCGCGAAAAGGCAAGCAACTGGCCAACCAAACTAGCGGCGCGGTTGGCATTTTGATGGATCTGAACCAGATCGCCGTATTCCGGATCGCCCTGGTCATGGCGCAGCAACAACAGATCGCAATGGCCTGAAATCGCGGTCAAAAGATTATTGAAATCATGCGCAACCCCGCCCGCGAGTTGCCCGATTGCCTGCATTTTCTGGCTCTGGACGAATTGCGCCTCAAGGGTCTTCAATTCGGTCGCGTCGGTCAGCACCGCCACCAAGCATTTCTCGCCCTGTTCGACCACCCGCTTGAGCGAGACCTGTACAAAGAGATCGCTGTCCCGGCCACGAACCTGAAGAAATTCCGACTGGTTCAGCCCCCGGCCCGCGGCGGCATCCTGCAACCATTCGGTCACCGAACGCCCCAATCCCGAGACCAAGTCGGACAGCCACGTCCCTTGTTGGATGTCCCGTCCCAGCAAGGCGCAGACGCTTTGATTGGCAACGAGGACCACGCCACTGGCCGAAATCTTTAACAACGGCACCGGCAGCGTATCGAACAGGCGTTGGGTACTGTCGACGCCGCCGAAATTGGGCGGAAGCAAATAAAGCTCCCGGTTGCCGGCGATGGTAGCGTTTTCAGAACCGGAGGCTTCGGCCCCAAGATCGAGCACCCGGAACCGTTGCGACCCATCGCGGGTGGCAATCGTGTGAACGTCACCCGATTGGATTTCGCGCCCCGCCACCACCGCGTCGATCTGAACCGCCTCGGGATCGATCACCGCATCCATTGCCGGGTTCCGGGCCAAAATCCGGCCACTATCGGAGACGACGACCATTGGCAGGCCGATCGCCATGAGACCAATCTGAGCCCCCTTGGGCGACATATCCTCCAACCGCCAGCGATAGGTCCCGTCGCCCAATCCCGCCACTGACAATCGAATCTGGCCATTCCGGCAGACCCGATCCGTGGTGGCCAGACCAGAGGCCCCGGCCCGGGCCGTCAGATCGCGCAGGGTTGTCGCAGGGGCGGCATAAAGGCCCGTCAAACCTTGGGCCAATTCGGCATTTTCCCGGATTCCGAACTGCCGTTCTGATTCGGCATTGGCCATTAGAACCTGCCCGCCCGCATCCGTGATGACCACACTGCAATGATCGGCATCGATAAAGCGCCGGACGGCAGCGCCCCGAAGCCGGCACCAGCCGCGATGCCCCAGCGCCACAATCACGACCGGGATCGCGACAAGCAAGACCCCAGCCCCGGTCGCCCAAATCAGCTGAGGAATACCCGCGCCGGGCAGGTTCAACCCGATCAGCAGCATCCCTAGTCCGGCCAGTGCAGCGGGCCGGGCGATCCGCGCCAAACCTTCGATCTGAATCAAGGACTCCTGTCGACGTGCAGCGACATCCTGCATGGCTCCTCCCACGGGCGATGAGATTCAGCCATAATGCGATTTGGGTTAATCCCAGCTTAAGCAAAATCTCACTGCACGACGCTGAAATGATTACTCTTACAGCGTGTTCGTCCGATCTGGCGCTGTCAAGCGTGCTGCGAAAAAGCCGTCGCCCTGTTGCAATGGGGTGAACCACCGCCGCAAACTACAGGTCCATCCGGGATGGCGGTTTAGGAAGGCGTCAACCTGCGCCTGATTTTCGGCGTCGAGCAACGAGCAGGTCATATAGACGATCTGGCCGGACGGCGCCGTCAGGGCGGCCACGCGGTCGAGGATTTGCGCCTGTACCTCAGTAAGGTCGTTCAGACGGTCCCGGGTCAGGGCCCATTTCCCTTGCGGATCCCGCCGCCACGACCCACTGCCGGAACAGGGCGCGTCCACCAGAACCACATCATAGGGCGCGGCCCGATCCACCGCCGCGCCAGACACCGGCGTCACCGTGACCTTGGCCCGGGCGGCGCGCACGGGAAGATCGGACATGCGGCGCGGTTCAATGTCATGCACAAAGAACTTGCCGCGAACCCGTCCGCCCACGGCCAGCGTTTTGCCACCGCCGCCCGCGCAGTAATCCAGCATCCGCTGACCATCGCCCAGCGGCACCAGATCAGACACCGCCTGCGAGGCCGCGTCCTGCAATTCGATCATCCCCGATGCCAGCGCCTTTGAACCCCGGATACGCCGCGCCCCGGACACCACTTCCAGCGCCGATGGCGACAGCGGCGATGGCTCGGTGACGATCTGCTCGGTCGCCAACTGCTCTTGCGCCGATGTCAGATCGGCAAGGCGCAGGTTCACCCGCAGGAAGATTGGCGCGCGCTGACGCATGGCCCGCAGGACCGGCAGACAGGTTTGGCCCAGCGACTGGTGCAGATCGTCCAACAGCCAGTCGGGACAATCAAGCGCCGTGGCGCTGTCGGGCGGCGGCACCTGTCCCTCGCCATCATCGGGGCCAAGGGGCGGCGGCGCATGGCCCAGACCGGTGAACAGGTCCACTGGATCGCGCCCTGCGGCCCGCAACGCCCCGATCATCACCCCGCGCCCGGTCTCGGCACCACCCAGCGCCGCAAACGAGCGCCGACAGCGCAAGGCATCAAAAACATGGTCCCGCAACGCGGCCCGATCGCCCGATCCGGCAAAGCGGTGGCCCCGCGCCCAAGATGACAGCGCCCGTTCTGCCGGAACCCCTGAAAAAATCTCATCGAGAATCTCGATGGCCGCCGCAATCCGGGCTTCTGGTGTCATAGGGCGGGTCTTTCTGAACGAACGGGCCTTTTAAAATGAAGGCGACGTGGTGGCAAAGTCATCGGGCGGCTATGGTGCAGACAGACGCGCCCTGTCTTTTCGTACCCGCCCCACGGCCGAAGGGGAAGTCCGTACACAAATGATCGCCTAAGGTTTTCGCTGCGGCCGTTACCGCCGGTCTGGGCCGTCTTTGCGCCACCAGTTACGCACATGTGCCACATTCCGAACTGAGATTGGCGCTGGCAAATATAGCCCAAGTCGATTTAACTGCGACATTAACGGCCTGAATGCAGGCACGAAATTCGACGCCCACTCAGGAGTACCCCGGTATGACCCATCGCCGCCTTGTCGCCCTGCTGATTATGACTGGCAGTTTTGGGCTTTCCGCCCCAACCTTTGCTCAGCAGCCGGGAGGGGCCGCACCGGTGGTGTCGGTCGCCGCCGTGGTGACACAAGAAATCATCGAGCAAAGCACCTTTATTGGTTCGGGCGAAGCCGTGGACCAAATTGATCTGATCTCCCGTATCAGCGGATTTCTACGCGAAATCAATGTGCAGGATGGCGCGCCGGTTCAAGAAGGCGATCTGTTGTTCCACATTGAGCCGGATTCGTATCAGGCGGTTCTGGATGTCCGCGAGGCCGATCTGGCCCGCGCCGCCGCCAACCTGACGCTGGCCAATATCGAGTTGGACCGGAAGCGCGTTCTGGTAGAGAGAAAGGCGATTGCCCAGAACGAGCTGGACGTGGCACAAGCCAATGCCGATGTCGCCACCGCCGAGGTTCACGCCGCAGAGGCCGCCGTGGCGCAAGCGCTTTTGGATCTGGGATACACCGAAATCCGGGCGCCGTTCTCAGGCCGCATTGGCCGGATTCAGCAATCGGTCGGCGCCCTTGTCGATCAAAGCACCGGTGCGCTGGCAACGCTGGTCCGCGAAGCCCCGATTTATGTTTCCTTCTCACTCAGCGAACGCCAATTGGCCGATTACATGGAAACGGCGCTGGCAAACGGCACGATGCCGGGCCAGAACGCCGCCGCGAACGCGGTGCATGTCCAACTGCCTAATGGCACCCATCTGGACGAGATCGGCCACATCGTGTTCGCCGACAATCAGATTGATCCCGCCACCGGCACCCTGTCCATGCGGGCCGAATTCGACAACACCCAGCGGCTGATCGTGGATGGTAGTTTTCTGACCGTGCGCATCGAAGCCCCGCAGCCCATCGACCGGCTGACCATCCCGCAAGCGGCGGTTCAGCGCGACCAGCGCGGCGATTTCGTGCTGGTGGTGAATGCGCAGCAGATCGTCGAGCAACGCTATGTCACTTTGGGCGAACAAGTGGATATCTCGGTGGTGGTGACAACTGGCCTGCAAGAGGGTGAGGTGGTCATTGTCGAGGGTCTGCAACGGGTGCGTCCGGGGGTTCCGGTCGAAGCTATTCTGACCGGAACGGAGAACTAGACCGTGCTGTCGCAAACCTTTATCTCGCGGCCCAAGCTGGCCATGGTCATTTCGCTGGTGCTGACGGTGATGGGGATCATCGGCTATACGCAGCTACCGGTTGAACAATTTCCAGACATCACCCCGCCTGTCGTGTCGGTCACCGCCAGTTACACCGGTGCCAATGCCGAGACCGTGGAAAATTCAATCGCGGCCCCGATCGAAGCGCAGGTCAATGGCGTCGACGACATGATCTACATGTCGTCCAGTTCATCGGACGATGGCAGCTATTCTCTGAACGTCACCTTCGAGGTCGGCACCGACCCGGATATCGCCGCTGTGAACGTGCAGAACCGGGTGGCGCAGGCCACTGCGTCCTTGCCCACCGAGGTGACCGATGCCGGGGTGGTGACGCAAAAGGCGTCCACCAACATGCTGCTGGTGGTGGCACTGGAATCGCCGGGTGGCACCTATGACGAAGTGTTTCTGTCGAACTATTCGTCGATCAACATCAAAGACGCGTTAAGCCGGGTCAACGGCGTTGGCCGCGCCGATGTGATGACCGATTTCGCCTATGCCATGCGGATGTGGATGGAACCGGAGCGTATGGCCAGTCTTGGACTGACGCCGGCGGACCTGATTGCCGCCATTCGCGAGCAGAACCTTGAAGTATCGGCCGGCCAGATCGGTGCACCGCCGGTACCGGGCGCGCAGCAGTTTCAGTATACGATCAAGGCCAAAGGCCGCCTAACCACCGCCGAGGAATTCGGCAATATCGTCATCCGGGCCGGGACATCGGGTGCCATCGTGCGGATGCGCGACGTGGCCCGGGTTGAACTTGGCGCCAGTTCATACAGCGCCTCGGGCCGATACAGCGGCAAACCTGCCAGCGTTTTGGCGGTGTATCAAGCGCCGGGGGCCAATTCCTTGGCCGTTGCCGACCTCGTCATGGCCGAGCTGGAACGCCTGTCGCTCAGCTTTCCCGATGATGTGGACTATGTCGTGCCCTTCGACACCACCGACTTTGTGGAAACCGCTTTGGACGATGTCATCATGACCCTGATGATGACCTTCGTTTTGGTCATGGCCGTAGTGTTCCTGTTTCTGGGCAGTTGGCGCGCGACCCTGATCCCTGCCATCGCGATCCCGGTCTCATTGATCGGGACCTTCGCCTTCCTGCTGGTTCTGGGCATGTCGCTGAACACCATCTCGTTGTTCGCGCTGGTGCTGGCGATTGGGATCGTGGTCGATGACGCCATTATCGTAGTGGAAAATGTCGAAGCGATCATCGCCCGTGACGGGCTATCCCCGCCCGAAGCCACGGCAAAAGCGATGCGCCAGATCACCGGTCCGGTGATCGCCACCACGCTGGTTCTACTGGCGGTGTTTGTGCCGGTGACCTTCATGCCCGGCATCACTGGGCGGCTGTTCTCGCAATTCGCCGTGACGATCTCGGTGGCTGTGGTGATTTCCTCCATCAATGCGCTGACCCTGTCGCCCGCCTTGTGTGCGCTGGTGCTGAAGCCACGCTCGGGTCCGCCCAAGGGCATTCTGGCGTGGTTCGAGGGTGGCATTGACCGGGTGCGCAATGGCTATGTCGCCATTGTCGCGCGGTTTGTCCGGGTGGCGCTGCTGTCGATTGCCGTCGTCGCTGCCGTGGTCGTGTCTTTGGTGGTGCTGATGGACCGCATTCCTGCCGGGTTCCTGCCGCAAGAGGATAACGGCTACCTATTCGTCGACATCCAACTGCCCGACGCCGCAGCACTGAACCGGACCGAAACCGTCGCCTCGCGGGTCGAAGAACAGGTGCGGGGCATTCCCGGGGTCAAATCCACCATTCAGGTCAACGGCTACAGCCTGCTGAACGGGTCCGGATCGAACGGGGCCATGATCATCGTCAGCCTAGAGCCGTGGGCGGACCGCAGCACCCCTGCCTTGTCGGCAAACGGCGTTCTGGGCGCGATCTATGGCATTGCCGCCCGCGAAGCCGCTGCTACGATCATTGCCTTCAACCCCCCGCCAATTCCCGGTCTTGGCCTCAGCGCCGGGGTCGAGATGATGGTGCAGCAGACCGGTGGTGGCTCACCGCAGGACCTTTCGGCGGCTTTGGGATCGCTGGTCTACTCAGCCAATCAACGGGCCGAGATCGAGCGGTCCTACACCACCTTCCGCGCCAATGTTCCGCAACTGTTTATCGATCTGGACCGCGACAAGGCCCGGCTTCTGAATGTGCCGATCAGCGATGTCTTCACCACGCTACAGGCCTATTTGGGATCGTATTACGTCAACGACTTCAATTTGTTTGGCCGGGTTTATCGGGTCATGATTCAAGCCGAAGGCAGTTATCGCAACAAGGTCGAAGATATCTCGGCGCTGTATGTGCGCTCCAGCGATGGGAACATGGTGCCCTTGGGCACCTTGGTTGACGTAGACAAGGTGCTGGGGCCGCGGCAGTTGACGCGCTATAACATGTTCCGCTCGGCCTCGGTCACCGCGACCCCGGCCAGCGGGCTGTCGACGGGCGATGCCATCACTGTCATGCAACAGGAGGCCGCGACCGCCCTGCCCCCGGGTTATGCCTATGAATGGACCGGGACTGCCCAGCAGCAGTTGGCCGCAGGCGGTTTGGTTCAGATCATCCTGCTTCTGGCCGTGCTATTCGGCTATTTCTTCCTCGTCGGGCAATATGAAAGCTGGACCATGCCGGTGGCGATTTTGCTATCGGTGACGGTGGCCTTGTTTGGGGCGGTTGCCGCGGTCGGGATCTCGGGCAGCGATATTAACCTCTATACTCAGATCGGGATGATCATGTTGATTGGGCTTGGGGCCAAGAACGCCATTCTGATCGTCGAGTTCGCGATGGAGCGGCGCGCGGCAGGGCTAAGCATCCGCGAAGCCGCCATTGATGCCGCCGGGGCCCGGTTCCGGGCGGTGATGATGACCGCCTTGTCCTTCTTGCTGGGCGTCGTGCCGCTGATGATTGCCTCGGGCGCCGGGGCCGCCAGTCAGCGTGCGATCGGCATCGCGGTCTTCGGCGGGATGCTGGCGGCGACAGTGCTGGGGGTTATCTTGGTGCCGGTGCTGTATGTGGTGCTGCAATCCTCACGCGAGAAGGTCAAAACCCTTTTGGGCGGCAAACCGCAACCGATCGCGCAACAGGCAGACTGACCTAATACGCGGCCTGCGGATGGGCCTTTTTCCGACACCTCGCCCCGAAAATTGGGGCGGGGCCTTCAAAGAAAAGATAGACCGCGTGCAAGGGCTGTCATAAGGCGTGAGCGCGGGGCCAAAGCGTCGCCCCGCCTTGGACCGGGCACCGCCCCGACACCCTGTTCTTTGTGATCACCGTGTTTCCCCCGGGCCATATTCCGGCCCATTTCAACATCGACAACAGGACCTCAGACAAATGAAAACACTCTCCGCCTTCGCCTGCATGGCAACCCTTTGTGCCTCGGCCGCGTTCGCCGATGACGCCGCCGACAAAAGCGACAAGACCGAAAAAGGCGCACAAATCGGCGTACTGACCTGCACCATGACCGACGTGACCAATGTCATCGTCTACACCGACGAAAAATTCGATTGCAGCTATGAGCCTAAGGAAGGCGACGTGCAGACCTACAAAGGCGTGATGAAAAGCGTCGGCCTGAACCTGTCCGTGACCAAGGGCGCGACCATGGTCTGGGGCGTGGTTGCCCCGTCCATGGATCTGGATTCGGCCACCATTCTGAAGGGCAAGTATGTTGGCGGCACCGGCAAGGTCGAAATCGGCGGTGGCGTTGCAGCCAACGTCCTGATCGGCGGCGGCTCGGATTCGATCACCTTGCAACCGTTCAGCGTCAGTGGCCTGACCGGCTTTGGCGCCGCGCTGGATGTGTCCTATTTCGAACTGATGTAAATAAACCAACGGTGGGATCCTCAAAAAGGGGATCCCATCTTCGCGACGAGTTGGTAAGCTCAGCCACAATCCTTTACCATCCTAGACCGAAAGCATTTTTAATGGAAAAGACAGCCCCCAAGACGTCATCTCGGCACCGGAATTTGATGATTGGCGAGATCGCTGTCAGCCTTATTTTGCTCCTTCTCGCCTTTTTCGCGATTGCATCGTCTGACGTATCGCCCGCAAGCGCGCATCGCTACTGGGCCATGCTGGTGGCCTGCTATGCCGTTGTTGCCGTAATTGCTGACCGCTTCCAGATGCACCACCGGATCATCGATTCAAAGTCTGCAATTTGGATTGTTTTGCACTGGCTCGGCGTGTTCGGTGCGATCGAGTTGATCTTTTACTTTGCTCATTCGGGCCGCTTCAACAACGCCGATATCGGGCTGGCCAATGCGGTGATTCTGGCGCTGGGGACCTATCTCTTTGGTATCGCGAAAAACTGGCGGTTCATCGTGATCGGATGTGCTCTGGCTGCGGCCAGTGTTGGGGTCGCGATGGTCGAGCAATATCTTTGGGTTCTCGTCGGCATCGCAGTTCTGGTGGCACTTGTGCTGGGTGCTCTGTCGTACTTGAACCATCGTCGGACGTGAGCCGGCGCATCGAACACGCGCGCCCCGTTGCCTGACCGTCACCTTGCCGAACCGACAGGACCCCTAATGTACCCAGAACCAACCAAGCCCGGCCCCGTCCGCAGCCCCGAGCAATTGGCGACCGATATTGCCATCAGATTGGGTCTTCTTGGCGCATTTCTGTATCTGGCACTGGCGCTGATCCACCCGTTTCTGGGCATCCTGATCTGGTCGGTGGTTCTGGCGGTGGCGCTGTTCCCGGTGTTTTGCTGGCTACGGGATCGGCTGGGCGGTCGCAGCAGGTTGGCCGCCTGCCTGATTACCGCACTATCTTTAATGATTGTGTTTGGACCGATGGTGCTTCTGAGCACCAGTTTGGTCAGCACGCTGGAGCAACTGGCCCACGCAATTCGCTCTGGAAACTTCGTGACCCCGGCGCCGCCAAAGGAACTGGATCAGATCCCAATGATCGGCCCGGATCTGACCAAGGCTTGGGCTTGGACCGCCGTCAATCTGACAAGCCTGCTGGAAAAATACGCGCATACCCTGCTGGTGCCCGGCGAATGGCTGCTCAAGACCGTCGCCGCTTTGGCCGGAAGCATTCTGATTTTCGCGATTTCCGCCGTGCTGTCGGGCTGTCTGTTTCTTTGGGGGGCGGACTTGACCCTGGTATTGCGCGACGTCGCGCAACGGATTGCTGGCCCCCATGGGCTTGTGTTCCTAAACATCACCGGCACCACCATTCGCAGCGTCGCCCGCGGGATCATCGGAGTCGCGGTGCTGGAAGCATTGGTCATCGGGGTAGTTTTGGTCATGGCCGGTGTGCCCCATGCTGGCTTTCTGGCTGGCACTGCCCTATTTCTGGCTGTTGTGCAGATCGGCACCTTCCCGATCATCTTTCCATTGATCATCTGGGTCTGGCTAAGCCACGATACCGCGCAGGCTATCCTGTTGATGCTCGCGCTGACACCGGTTGCCATTCTTGACTATGTCGTCAAACCACTGGCCATGGGTCAAGGGTTGGACACGCCCATTTTCATCATCATCATCGGCGTGTTCGGCGGAACCCTCGTCTTTGGGATCACCGGGCTGTTTATCGGGCCAATCGTTCTGGCGGTGTTCTATGATCTGCTGAACTACTGGCGCGGCCAAGGGTCGATGCCGTCATGATCGCCGCAGCCCATATTCTGGTTCAGGCGCTGCTGATTGTCCGAGTGCTTTTGCGTCCCCATCGCGATCCGACCTCACGGTTGGCCTGGATGGTGGTGATTTTGGTCGTACCCTTCTTCGGTATCGCGGCCTATCTGCTGCTTGGCGAGACCAATATCGGGCGCAGCCGGGTCCGGCGCCTTCGCGAAGTCACCTCACTGCTGCCAGCCCCCTCTAAGGTCGAGGGCCATGACGACCCGGCCCTGCATCCGGTCCTGTCTGACCGCCACCGGGCGTTGTTCATGGTCGGCACATCGATCAGTGGCTATGAGGTCATCGGCGGCAATGACGCCACCTTGATGGCGGACAGCCTCGGCACCATCGACAGTATGGTCGCGGATATCGAAGCCGCCACCGACCATGTCCATCTGCTGTTTTATATTTGGTTGCCCGACACAAGTGGTCACAAGATCGGTAACGCCCTGATCCGGGCGGCGGCCCGCGGCGTCACCTGCCGGGCGCTGGTCGATGACATGGGGTCGCGCACCCTGATCAAATCCGACCTCTGGCGCGAAATGGGGGCAGCCGGTGTCCATCTTGAACGGGCGCTGAAAGTCGGCAACCCGCTGATCCGCATTCTTAATGGCCGGATCGATTTGCGCAATCATCGCAAGGTCTTGGTGATCGACAACCGCATTGCATATTGCGGTAGCCAAAATTGCGCCGACCCTGACTTTCTGCCCAAAGCCAAATTCGCGCCGTGGGTTGATGTCATGATCCGCTTCACCGGTCCCGTCGTTCGGCAAAACGCGCATCTGTTCGCCGGAGACTGGATGGCCAATGGCACCGAGAACATCGTCAATCTGCTGACAGCCCCGCTAGAGCCCGCGGGCCCCGGCTTTCCCGCTCAGGTCATCACCACCGGACCGACCACGCGCCACTCGGCCGCGCCGGAAATGTTCACCAATCTGATTTTTGCCGCCCGGCGCAAATTGATCATCACCACCCCCTACTATGTGCCGGTCAGTTCCCTTCAGGCTGCGATCTGCGCGGCGGCTAACCGGGGTGTCGAGACCACGATCATCTTTCCCGCCCGCAACGATGACTTCGCCGTCGCCGCCACCTGTCACAGCTATTATGAGGAATTGCTGGACGCCGGCGTTAAGATTTTTGAATACCTACCCGGCGTGCTGCATGCAAAAACCATGACCGTGGATGACGACCTGACCTTGATCGGTTCGGCCAATATGGACCGGCGCAGTTTCGAGCTGAATTTCGAAAACAACGTGTTGGTTTGTTGCGCCAAGCTGACCGCTGAAATGCAGGCGCGTCAACAAAGCTTCCTCGATCAATCACGGCAGGTCACCGCCGAAGAGGTCGCCGCATGGTCGTGGCGCACCCGGCTGGCCAACAATGCGTTGGCGATTGTCGGGCCGGTACTGTGAGGTTCAAGGTTATGACGCCGGGGTCCGCCGCGTCCGGGATCTGGAAACCCTTGGTCAGAGGCGTTAGTTAGACGAGATGGAAAAACCACTTCGGATCGCCAGTTACAACATCCGCAAAGGCATCGGCCTTGACAGGCAGCGCCGCCCCGAACGCAATCTTGCGGTCATGGCCGAGCTGGGTGCTGACATCATTGCAGTCCAAGAGGCTGACCGCCGCCTTGGCAACAGACCCGCCGCTTTGACCCCCGCGATGATCCGCGAGGGCAGCGATTTCTCTCCCGTTCTGGCCAATGAAAATGGCGTCAGTCTTGGGTGGCATGGTAACGCCGTGCTGATCAGCGACCGGTTTACAGTCACCGGAATCGACCGGCTGGATCTGCCGTCTTTTGAACCCCGGGGCGCCCTGATCGTCGATCTGGACGGGCCCCAGCCACTGACGATTGTCGCCACCCATCTCGGCCTGATGCGCCGGCATCGGCGGCTGCAATTTCGGGCGATTCTGGATCGTCTGGCCGAGCGCGACGACCGCCCCACCATCATTCTTGGTGACTTTAACGAATGGGCGCCCATCAGTTGCCTGTCGAAAATGAATGGCGGCTTCACGGTTCATAGCCCCGGCAAGTCGTTTCACGCCTCGCGCCCGATTGCCGGTCTCGACCGGATTGCCGTTAACGGCAATCTGGAATTGCTGGATGCGGGCGTTTCGGAACAGGGCGCCGCACGGATTGCATCAGATCACCTGCCGATCTGGGGCGATTTCGGTGTGGTTGATCCGAAGCCATAACCCCCGCATCCGCGGAGTGTGAGGCGCGGTGCGCCCCACACATCGCGGATGCGCTTTACGAAAACCACGATGACGAGGCGCTTTCGGGGTCAAGCAGGTCGTTCTCGGCCAGCGTTTGCTTGGTCAGGTCGGCAAATTCTGGCGCGGTGAACTCTGACAGAGTGCGCCCGGAACCACGTAGCGCGTCAACAGCGCGCACGAGGGACCCGTTTTCTGCGGCAATCGCGGCCTCAACCTCGGCGGGCTGCACCGCCAAATGCTCGGCCAGAAGATCATTGCGCAGATCCAGGATGGCCCGGCGCAGATCCGCGTCCTGCGGGCCCCGCGTGGCTTCCAGACTCAGGTCGCACTCACTGTCAAACCCCATGGAGCGGTTATTGAGGTTCGAGGACCCGACCCGCAGCAACCGGTCATCCATGATCACCACCTTGGCGTGAACGTAAATATGCGTGCCCTGCGCCGTGACCGGGGTGGACAGCCGGAACCTGTCATATGTGTCGGCGCGGCGCACCAGATCCAGCAAGCGGGCCCGCGCCGATCCCATCACCTTTTCTTCCAGCCACCCATCTGCAGCGTGCGGATTGACGATGAAGATTTCTGGCCCCTCCGGTTCGGACAATCGGGCGGCCATGGCTTCGGCAATGCGGCGCGACGCGAAATACTGGCTTTCAATATACAGGGTTTTTTCGGTCTGGCGGATGATCTCCAGATACAGGGCTTCGATCTCACGCACTTCGCGCCGATCCTCATACTCGGGCAAGCTGCGGGACAGTCCAACGTCGACATGTTCAATCATCGGCCGCAACGCCGACGGCCACAGCGGCGGCATGTGTTCGGGGACCTCAAGCGTCTCGCCCGTCGCCGTCTTCCACCGGTCGCGGGCAATGTCGCCCAAGGCCTTCGCAGCAGGCCCACTGACGGCAGTGGTGATGTCGTGCCACGGCCCATACTCGCGCTGAGAGGTCGGCCGCTTGCGCCGGGGGTCATCGTCTGGGTGGTCACGGGTGTCCCAGCGTTCGGCGGTGATGTCGATGCCGCCACAAAACGCCAAAACATCATCGATCACGACGATTTTCTGATGATGCGCTGACCCGCTCGGATGGGCGCTGTCCATTTTCATCTGAATCCGCTGATGGCTCATCAAATTGGCCAGCATCAACGGCGTCGTTCCCCGCGCCAAGGTTTTCAGCAGGCCAATGTCCCACTTCAACACGTGGACTTGCAGATCCGGGCTCTGCTCAACGACCCATTCCAGAAAGCGGCCCAGCAGGTTTGGCTTGTCCTGATCCTCGGCATCCGGTTCCAGTTCGATCCGGGTATCGAAATCCCAGCCAATGAAGACCACACTTCGCTTTGCCTTTGCCACAACCTCGCGCAGGATAGCAAAATATGCGGCCGCATCGACAATGACCGCCAATTGATCTGCCTTGGCAATCGACCAGCACGTATCCCCTGGCCGCAAAATCGGATTGTTGTCGCTGTAAGCTGTCACGTGACGTCCTCGTCGCGAATGGTGTCAGAACTTTGTAACCACCGGCGGCGGTTCATCCCCACCAAACAGGATCGAAAGACCTCCGACAATCCCGTTGGAGCCTTTCTGGCATTTTAGTGGGTGCGGATGCGCCTTCTTGCGTAGACTTAAACGGCTGCGGCGCGCACCCCACCGCAATATCGGAACCGCAGTCCGCTTTTGGCGTTGAGAGGGCATCTATCCCTCACCGGCCCCTGCCTGACACCTGCTGTCGCCCGCTGCGTCCCCGAAAGGAATTTGCTTGTCCTCTACCCCGTCTAACGATCCGCCGCAGTCGATTGGCGATGTGCTCGACCGCGCCGAGGGTGCTGCGGATGTAGATCAGCCGAGCTTTGGCGATCTGGTTGAGGCGATGGGACGATCATCGCTAACAGCAATCTTGTTGCTGGTATCGCTGGCCATCATCACCCCCCTCAGTGGCATCCCCGGTGTTTCTGCGTCCGGCGGGGTGATTATCGCGTTGGTCTCGGCTCAGATCATTATGGGGCGCGAGCGGGCGTGGTTTCCAAAATGGCTTCTGCGCCAAAGTTTGCCGGGGCACCGGGTCCGCACCGCCATTGACACAATTCGAAAACCGGCAACGGTCGTTGACCGCCATGTTCACCGCCGGATGCAGTGGATATCGGGCACCCTCGCCCGCCGCGTTTTGGGCGCCATTTGCCTTGGTCTCGGCCTTGCGATGCCCGGATTGGAATTGGTCCCGTTTAGCTCATCCATCGCCGGGTTGATGGTTGCCTTGCTGGCCTTGGCGATGTTGGCGCAGGACGGCTTACTGGTTCTGGCCGCGCTTGGCGTCTGTCTGGGCGCGGGAACTTTGGTGATCCAACTCTTTTCTGGCGGCTGACGGCCAATTACGGCGACGGACACGATCCGCCAGCCGAGTTCATCAGGCGAACAGCGAGAGGATGATCGGAAGCGTTGCCACCGACACCAAGGTCTGAGCCGTCACAATTCCCGCCATGAATGGGCCATCGCCCCCCAGTTGCCGGGTCAAGACATAGGATGTCGGCGCGGTCGGGATTGCCGAAAAAATCACTAGGATCAAAGTGGTCGCAGCATCGAGATCGGCAAGCCACGCGATCCCGATGGCGAGCGCGGGCATCACCACCAACCGCAAGGCACTAGTGCCAGCCAACGCCAATGTGTCCCGACCAAGGCTCGCAGGTTGCAGCGCTGCACCGACACAGAGCAAGCCAAGCGGCAAACTTGCCTGCGCCAGAATTTCGAAAAATTCCTGAATGCCAAACGGCAGACCAACCCCCAAAAGCGCGACCGTAATCCCGGCAACGCAGGCCAGAATAAGCGGGTTTTTCGCAATGGCGCGCAGCAGGGTCAGTGGTGTGCGCGCATCGCCTGCATCGGTCAGGGCCAAGATCGACAGAACGTTGACCACCGGCACGGCAATCGCCAAATAGACCGCTGCTTTCTCAATGCCCGCTGGTCCCAGCAAGGCGGCGATGATGGCGAGCCCGAGATAGGTGTTGAACCGGACCGCACCCTGAAGCACCGGGCCAAACCGAGCGGCGGGGGTCGGCACGACTTTTCGGGCGATGCTCAGGCCGACCGCGGCAATCAGGATCGTCGCGACGGCTGCGCCACCCAACCTTACAACATCGGGATCGCGAACCGGCGCATTTGCGAGGCTGGAAAACAGCAGCGCTGGAAATAGCAGGAAGTAGTTCACCCGCTCAGCCGAGGGCCAGAACGACGCCTGCGGAAATCCGGTTCGGGCCAGAATTCCGCCGAGGCAGATCAGCGCGAACAGTGGCCAGATTGTGAGAAGAACCATAATAACTACCGCTGTTAAGTCCATGTCCCGCGACGCGGCGTTGGCCGCAGACCCGGACGATCCGTTGTCCTTCGCGTCATTTCCGGGCGGGCGTCAAGGGCCTGCCCGGCTTCCGGCGCCAGCAATGCGTCACGTCCAGCGGCTTATGGGGGACGGACAGCCGGGTGGCCGCGAAGAATTAGGGGAGCGCTGGCTGGGATCGTCACGAAGTGGGGCGTTGTCCGGCGGCTCGCCCGATAGTCCGCGGCACGTCTCAGGCGTTTTATCGGCACCGTGGCAATGCCATACGTCATTAACAGAAAGGCGGGGTCGACCGAGGCGGAAAGACGATTGCAAGGCGACGGATCGATCTCGGGATGCAGACAGAGGCTTACCGGACCACATCGACGGCACATCAAGCCTGTCCATCATCGCGCCATTAATCGAAATAGGAAGATGGTGCTGTGAGAGAGGATTGAACTCTCGACCTCACCCTTACCAAGGGTGTGCTCTGCCACTGAGCTACCACAGCATCTTGAGCGACCATCTGGGTCGCCGTCCGTCTTGACTTCGGCGGATCGTCTGTCTGTCGAGCAGTGCAGTCCGAGGCCGTCTTCAAGGCGTGCCGGGCTGATAAGAGGAAACAGATGGGTGTGCAAGCGCCTTTCCCAGTTTTTTTTCGAAATCCCAGTTTTCTTTCCCAGAACGCCCCGATCTCCAGCATCTCTGGACCACAGCTTTTGCCTGCGATAGAAGCCGTACATGACACAGGATCCGCCAAAAAAACCGCCGGCAAAACCGAGCACGCCGAAAGATGATCGGTTGAAGGCGGCACTGAAGGCAAATCTTGCCCGCCGCAAGGCGCAGGCACGGGCCCGTAAGATCACAGATCAAAACACCGAACAGAACGAAGGCTGAGCAGCATGGACAAGATCGTCGTACAGGGCGGGTCTCCGCTGAGCGGCAGCATTCCGATCGCAGGCGCGAAAAACGCCTGTCTGGCCTTGATGCCAGCAACGCTGTTGTCGGAAGAGCCGCTGACCCTGACCAATGCTCCGCGCCTATCGGACATTCGGACCATGACCACCTTGCTGCAATCTCTGGGCGCCGAAGTGTCGCTGATGCAGGACGGCAAGGTTCTGGCCCTGTCCAGCCACGGCGCCGACAATCCCGTTGCCGATTACGAGATCGTGCGCAAGATGCGGGCCTCGAACCTTGTGCTCGGCCCCCTATTGGCACGCCATGGCGAGGCGGTCGTGTCGTTGCCGGGTGGTTGCGCCATCGGCGCGCGGCCGATGGATATTCACGTGGCGGCGATGGAAGCCCTCGGCGCCAAGGTCGATTTGCGGGACGGCTATCTGCATGCCAGCGCCCCGGGCGGTTTGAAGGGCGCGGTGGTTGAGTTGCGCTTTGCATCTGTGGGCGCGACCGAGAATACCGTGATGGCCGCCACCTTGGCGAAAGGCACTACGGTGCTGAAAAACGCCGCCCGCGAGCCTGAGATTGTCGATCTGGTCCGTTGCCTGCGGGCGATGGGCGCACAGATCGAAGGCGAAGGCACCGCAACGATTACCATTCAAGGTGTCGACCGGCTGCACGGCGCAACGCATAAGGTCGTCGCCGACCGGATTGAACTTGGCACTTATATGTTGGCCCCGGCCATTGCGGGCGGCGAAGTCGAATTGCTGGGCGGAGACTTGGATCTCCTGGGCGCGTTTTGCGAAAAACTGGATGAGGCCGGAATAAGCGTCACCCCAACCGCCCATGGCATCAAAGTGGCGCGCAAAAACGGGCGCGTGTCGGCAGTGGACGTGGTGACCGAGATTTTCCCCGGCTTTCCCACCGATTTGCAGGCCCAGATGATGGCACTGCTCTGCACGGCTGACGGCGTTAGTGTTCTGGAAGAGAAGATTTTCGAGAACCGGTTCATGCACGCCCCGGAACTGACCCGCATGGGAGCCAACATCGAAGTGCACGGCGGCACCGCAACGGTCACCGGCGTGCCGTTCCTGAAGGGCGCTCCGGTCATGGCGACGGACCTGCGGGCGTCGGTTTCGCTGATTTTGGCAGGGCTTGCCGCCGAAGGGGAAACCGTGGTGAACCGGGTGTATCATTTGGACCGCGGATATGAGCGGGTCGAAGACAAGCTTCGCGCCTGCGGCGCAAAAATTGAACGGGTAAGCGAATGACCGATGCACGCTTCGAAGATGCCAATGAGGCCCCATTGCGGCTGACAGCGGAAACCGCAGATGACCTGCAGATCATCTCGGCCCTACTGCAAGACGCTGTGTTTCCGGCCAACGAAATGACTTGGGACCGGACGCGGCGCCGTCTTGCCATCCTGCTGAACCGCTTTCGCTGGGAGGACCGCATCGCCGCCGAGGCCGCCGGGCGCGCCTATGAGCGGGTGCAGACCGTTCTGGTGATCTCAGATGTTCTGAATGTGGCCTCGCAAGGGGTGCAGCGAGGCGACGCCGATACGGTGCTATCCCTGCTCGACATCACCTTCACCGATGCCGGCGATGGTGCGGGCGAAGTGCTGCTGACCTTGGCAGGGGACGGTGCCATCCGCGCCTCGGTCGAGTGTCTTGATTTGACCCTGCGGGATGTCACCCGGCCCTATGTCGCGCCCTCTGGCAAAATGCCGTCACACCCGGATTAGTCCGAGGTCCGTCAGTTCACTTGAGAAAAAACGCTCAGGTCGGTATTGCAGCGCAATCAGGAGGCACGAGTAATGGTCCAGTATCTATCCACACAGGAATCCGGCTTTGAGGCCAAATTTTCGGCCCTGTTGACCGCCAAGCGCGAAGATTCTCCGGATGTCGACGATGCGGTCGCCGCGATCATCGCTGATGTCCGCACCCGTGGCGACGCCGCTGTGATCGAGTTGACCGAACGGTTCGACCGCCTGTCGCTGACCCCAGACACGCTGGCCTTCACCGAAGATGAAATCAGTCAGGCCTGCGATCAAGTCACGCCCGAGGACCGCACCGCACTAGAACTGGCCGCAGCGCGCATCCGCGCCTATCACGACCGCCAGATGCCTGCCGATGACAGCTGGACAGACGCCACAGGCGCCACGCTGGGATGGCGCTGGACGCCGGTGTCGGCGGCAGGGCTTTATGTGCCGGGCGGCTTGGCCTCCTACCCCTCGTCAGTTCTGATGAACGCAATTCCCGCGCAGGTCGCCGGGGTTGAGCATCTGGCCATTTGTGCCCCGACCCCGGATGGCGTCAGCAATCCGTTGGTGCTGTTGGCGGCGCGCCTTTCCGGCGTGAAGACCGTCTATCGGATTGGCGGGGCCCAAGCGATTGCCGCCCTTGCCTATGGCACCGACACCATCGCGGCCGTGGATAAGATCACCGGCCCCGGCAACGCCTATGTGGCCGCTGCCAAGCGCCGGGTCTTCGGCAAGGTCGGCATCGATATGATCGCGGGCCCATCCGAAATTTTGGTGATTGCCGATTCTGCGAATGACCCGGACTGGATTGCCCTCGACCTGCTCAGCCAAGCCGAACATGACGCCAGCGCCCAGTCGATTTTGATCACCGATGATGCCGCCTTCGGCCAAGCCGTCGGTGCCGCCGTCACGCGCCGTCTGGAAACGTTGGACCGCCGCGCCATCGCCAGCGCCAGCTGGGCCGAGTTCGGCGCGATCATCACCGTCCGCGATCTGAACGAGGCCGCCGCCCTGTCTGACCGCATCGCCCCCGAACACCTTGAGCTATGCGTCGCGGATCCCGAAGGCCTGTCGGAAAAAATCCGCCATGCCGGCGCGATCTTTCTCGGCGCATGGACCCCCGAAGCGATTGGCGATTATGTCGGTGGCCCGAACCACGTTTTGCCCACGGCCCGGTCGGCCCGATTCTCGTCCGGCTTGTCGGTGATGGACTTTATCAAGCGCACCACACTGGCGCGGATGACCCCCGCAGCCCTGCGCAGCATTGGACCCGCGGCCGAGCGGTTGGCGCGATCCGAGAGCCTCGAAGCCCATGGGCTATCGGTACGGGCCCGGCTGGACCGGCTGAACGAGGCTGCGGAATGAACCGTCTGAGCCACGTGGAATTGGACGTGGGAACTGCGCCCGCGCCCGAGATCGATCAAGAACAACGCGTCGCAATTTATGATTTGCTAGACAACAACCATTTCTCCTTGCCCGGCGGCCCGACTGGGCCCTACCGCCTGACCCTTAGCCATGACCGCGGGAAACTGTCGTTCCACCTCACCGCCGAAGCCAGCGGCGAGACCAGTGACTTTAGCGTGTCGCTGGCGCCGCTGCGTCAGGTGGTCAAGGATTACGCCCAAATTTGCCGCAGCTATTACGAGGCCGTCAAGTCGCGCCCCCCGGTCGAGATCGAGGCCCTGGACAACGCGCGCCGGGACATTCACGGCGAAGGCGGGCGCGGTCTGATTGTGTTGATGGCTGGCAAGGCCGAGATCGATGACGAGACCGCCCGCCGCCTGTTCACGCTGGTTTGCGCCCTATCGCCCGCTGGGTAAGCTGTCTCGATTCGGTCGACAATGGCCTGCGGAGGCCCTTTGAACCCGGTTTCCGGGCCCGATTGCCACGCGATGGCGGCGAAAACGTCTCAACATGTGTTTAAGCCTTGAAAATCCGCCCAGCAAAGCGCATTTACGCGCCTGTCCGTAAAGTTGGCGGACGCACAACTCAGGAGTGACCATGGCCAAGGAAGAAATGCTCGAATTTCCCGGCGTCGTTAAGGAACTCTTGCCAAATGCGACATTCCGGGTCGAGCTTGAAAACGGCCATGAAATCATCGCACATACGGCAGGAAAAATGCGCAAGAACCGGATCCGGGTTCTGGCGGGTGATAAGGTACAGGTGGAAATGACCCCCTATGACCTGACAAAAGGCCGGATCAATTACCGCTTCAAATAAGGTGGTTGCGGTGTGTGACAACACAACCGCCGCCCTCCCGGCAGAGCGCGCAGTCACGCTCGTGCTCGGTTCCGCAAGCCCGCGACGCCAAGAGCTGTTGGCGCAGCTCGGCGTCGTGCCCGATGATATTCGTGCGCCCGATATCGACGAAGACCCGCATCCGGGCGAGTTGCCGCGCCCCTATTGCATCCGCATCGCCCGCGAAAAAGTTCAAGCCATTGCTGCGGCAGACAACGAGATCGTGCTGTGTGCCGATACCACCGTCGCCCTTGGCCGGCGGATCATGGGCAAGCCACGCGACGCCGGTGAGGCCGCAGAGTTCCTGCTTGCCCTCTCAGGTCGTCGCCACCGCGTCTTCACCGCCGTTGCCGTCCGATGCGGCGATCGCATCTGGGAACGCTGCGTGGAAAGCCGCGTTAAGATGAAGCCGCTATCGGATGCCGAATTGAACGCCTACCTTGCCAGCAACGACTGGCGCGGCAAGGCGGGCGGCTATGGCATTCAAGGTCCGGCCGGTGCCTTCATCCCGTGGATCGCAGGGTCGTTCTCGGCCATTGTCGGACTGCCATTGCCTGAAACCGCAGCCCTATTGCAGGCTGCGGGTTACCCTCTCTATCGGAGCGACACATGAAGGGCCGACAGATATTGATCGACCACCTCGGCGACCGTATGGCGGCTGCCCTGCTGGTTGACGGGCAGCTTGACGATCTGCTGATCGATCCCCCCGAAACCCGGGCCCGCCCCGGTGCGATCTACCGTGCCATCGTGGACCGCCCCATGAAGGGCCAGGGTGGCCGCATCCTGCGTCTGCCCGAGGGCAGCACCGGATTTTTGCGCGACACTAAAGGACTGGCCGATGGCGACCGCCTACTGGTGCAGGTGACCGGCTATGCCGAACCCGGCAAGGCCGTGCCGGTGACCGCGCGTATTCTGTTCAAAAGCCGCTACTGCATTGTCACCCCCGGCGCGCTTGGCCGCAACGTGTCGCGCGCCATTCGGGATGACGAAGCAAGGGTCCGTCTGCATGACATCGCCCACGAGGCCGAGTTGAACGAGAGCTTTGGTCTGATTCTGCGGTCAGTCGCGGAACATGCTGACAGCGACGACGTGGCCGATGATATTGCCGAAACCGCCGCACTTGCGCAGGCCGTCTGCGCCGATCAGGACAGCACCGACGCCGAGTTGCTGCTGGATGGCCCGACGCCGGACCTGCTGGCATGGCGAGACTGGGGCGACATTGCTGCCCATGATGTGATCACCGAAGCGGGCTGCTTTGCGGCGCATGGAATCCTCGAAACCATCGCGGATCTGCGCAAGATCGCCGTCCCTCTGTCCGGCGGTGGCAGCTTTTTTGTCGAGCCGACCCGCGCCTTGGTCGCCGTGGATGTGAATACCGGTGCCGATACCAGCCCCGCTGCCGGGCTGAAGGCCAATATCGGCGCGGCGAAGGCCCTGCCCCGCGCCCTGCGCCTGCGTGGCCTTGGCGGGCAGATCACCATCGACTTCGCCCCGATGCCCAAAAAGGACCGCCGACAGGTCGAGCAAGCCTTGCGCGCCGCCTTCCGCAGCGATCCGATTGAAACGGCGCTGGTTGGCTGGACCCCGCTGGGCCACTTTGAGCTGCAACGCAAACGCGAACGACTGCCCTTGCCCGAGTCGCTGTAATGACCTGTCCTATTTGTGCACGACCCGCAAATGCCACCTACCGTCCGTTTTGTTCAAAACGGTGCGCCGATGTGGATCTGGGCCAATGGCTAACCGGGGGATATGCCATCCCAATTCCCGAAGATGACGAGTCCGCCGAGGACCACGACCCCCTACAAGACAATCCTTTTCAATCTCATTAAAAAAACCTCGAAACGGCTCTGGACACCCCCGATTACCTCGCATAAAACGCCTCAACCCGAACGCAACAGCGTTCCCCGTGCCCGGGTAGCTCAGGGGTAGAGCAGTGGATTGAAAATCCTCGTGTCGGTGGTTCAAATCCGCCCCTGGGCACCATTAAACTTCAATAATGGAAACATTTCCAATACGTTACTTGAAATCTTTGGATTTCTATCCCCCTTGCCTTATTTGAGACTACTGCGTCGTCACGGAATCCGACGAAGCGACCGAACCTTGCATGTCGAGCATTCACCACACCTACGTCTGTCCGAATGCGTCGCTTCGGCCCTTAGCGCCGATTCAATCCCGCCAGCATCCGTCGGAACGCATTCTTGATCGCTGGCAGAGCACCCAGAACAGCTTTTCCTTCTCCGACCCCCCCGTATCTGGATGACAGGGTTTGGGTGAGTTTTCTTAATTCCAGTTCACTTTCGCCGCCCACCTCGTAGGCGCGTAGAATGGCGAACAGCAATTGTTTCATTTCGTCGCCGGTCGCTGACAAGTCCTCTTCCTTGACGCTGAGAACTCGGGCCTGTCGGGTCTTTGGCGACGTGGTGAATAGGACGTAGCTCAGAACGTCGAACAAATCGCTATCAGGAGCATCGACAAGGCTGCGAGTTTCATCAGGCAGGTCACGGTCGTATCCTCTATCGGCAAGCTGGGTCAGAAAATGATGGCGGGTGTCGGGATCGCTCCAAATCTTTCGCAAGGCATCTTCATCGGCGATCATACCGGACAGGTCCCCGAACAACCTGTCCATGAACTCCCGTGCCGAAATCGGCTTTCCATCCGCGCTCCAGTAACTGGTCGTCGAAATGAAGCGGATGTGTCTCACTTTTCCATCCGCCAGCTTCACTTCCAGCTTTACCGGTGGTTCGATGTCATTGGGCGGAATCTCTGGGGGGTCAACTGGATTAGGCAGTGGCGCATCGGGACCATCCGGACTGGGCTTGGGCGGCACCGGATCAATTGGTTCGCCCACCCATTCGGGGTCCTTAAAATTCTCATGCGCCTTCACAAAATCCCAGATGGCGCTGTTGCGCAAATCTGAAACGGGCCGCAGTGCCCCTTTCCCCAGACACACTGATCCCACGGTTTGCGTAACTGGTATGCCGAGGGCGAGATATGGGCAAAAGTTGGTGACGCTTGATCAGGCGGCGGTTTGAAGTTGGCGGATCCCATCCCGGAACTCAACCCCTTGGATGATCTCGGGGAGGCGGTTTTGACCGTCGAGTTTGCGCCATTTCTTCTGCGCTGACATCATAAGTTTGAAGGCCATGGCTAGCCCGGTCGTGCGGCTGAGACAGCCTTTGGTGCGTTTCGTGCGGTGCCTTACGGTGGCGAAGGTGCTCTCGATTGGATTTGACGTCCGGATGTGTTTCCAATGTTCCGCAGGATAGTCGTAGAAGGTCAGCAACGCATCCCGGTCCTTGACTAGCTTGGCGACTGCCTTGTCCCATTTCACGCCATAGGTTTTGACAAAGAAATCGAAGGCGACGTTGGCTTCGGCTTTTGTCTCGGCCTGCCAGATGTCGTGCAGATGGCCCTTGGCTTTGGCTTGAACTGTCAATCACGGTGACATAAGGGGCCATTTACCGGCGCAAATAGGGGCCACGCTCGGGATGTCGGTGGCGCTCTGGCGCGTGTGCTCACCACATAGCTAACGCGTGCCAGAGCGCGCTGGCCGTAG
>NZ_MTBG01000029.1 GCF_002119405.1 Pseudoruegeria sp. SK021
CCTGCGCCATCCAAAACCATCCGCACGGCACGTTCGCGCACTTCAGGTGAATATTTGTTCGTTGTTTTGTTCATGATGCTCCATCCTACTCATGAGTTGGAGCCTCCGGCAAACCTGGCGCGGTTCAAGGTGGCGGGAGTGGCGTCACGTATAAACCCCGTACTCAAGGCGGGTCAGATAATCCTCGACAGCTTCGGCACCTGCGGAGGAGGCAAGAAGATCGATCGGTCGGCGGTTGTCCAAACCGATTGCCGGCTCAAGGGCCCAGGCTTCCGCTGCCTTCTGTGAGCCCATGACATCGGTCGCCTTTGCGATGATTTCCGCAAAACGCCATGCCCTGCTGCTTTGCTCGATCGAAAGGGCCTTGTCAGGGGTATCCGATTTGCGACGTTGCAGCGTGCGGATGCTGATCCCGATTGCCTTGTTGAGAGCATCCCCCGCCGCAAGAAATTGCACCCCTTCAACGAGATACAGTAACGATCGGGATGGAAGACCTGCAACGATCAGATCGTGAGCGTCCAGCGCCGTGCGGACGGATCGCTTCATTATCCGATCCCCTCCAAGAAGATCGTACGCCCTGATCGCATCATTCTCTGGTCCGACTGGAATATCTAGCGGAAGTACTGAAGCTGTCGCCATGGAAATGCCTCCTTACGCCACGTGTCGCAATAGATACGACGCATGGCGCAATAATTCAAGACGGCGTGATGCTGTAACCGCTGTCTTAGACACCAATCACCACGTCCGGGCCTCTAACTGAAACCTCAATGGATCCGATCATCACAGGCGCCACGACCGGCGCACCGTCTCGAAAGTTCGCGACAGAGCCGCCCCGCGTTAGCCCATGAACGCCTTGTAGCCAGTAAGGGCGAACTGGACCCCCATCGCGACAATTATCAGGCCCATATAACGGCTCAGCATGTCGCGCGCCATTCCTGGACGGGTCGCAGAACTTCCCCGCATGGCAAGCCCGACCAGCAGCAACCAAGTCACGAGCAGAACAACCATGACTGCCACTACAGCCGTGATCGGAAACTTGTCAGGGCTCTGCGCCGCAGAAATCGTGATGACGCCGGTGATTGTTCCGGGACTGGCTGCGAACAGAATGAGTTTCCCGAGGTTCCCGGTTCCAGCGCCACCATCTGGAGAGGTGGCCGGAGCCGATGGCGCGACAGGGCCGCGCAGCATCAAAAACCCAATGAACATCAGGACAAGGCCACCGGTCACGGTGAAGGCGTCAAGAGAAATCCCGAAAAGCTTTAGAATTGACGCGCCCACAAGCGCGGCGGTGAGTAAGATAACTAAAACGGTGAACATGGCTAGGGAGGCCGCGCGGACTGCGGACGCTTTACTTTGTCCCTGACCGGTATTGATGAAGATCATCGCGGATACACCAGGGTTTACCAACGCGACGAGGGTGGCAATCGCCTGCAAATGATCGCTTTTCGGTGACAGCGCCGCCAAGGCGCGCAAATGTTCAATCACAGTAATTCCTAGAATGCATGAGGTAGAATGCTGACGTCGAGATTATGTGAAGCCGATTGGAAAAACGATCCATCGACGGTATTTTATATGGAATTATATGGCTATGCCCTTTGTGGATAGCCCCGACTTTTTAAGGCGTTTCCTTACAAGTCCGATTCAGAACTTCCCGAGATCTGTCATTGCCACACCAGCATATGGGACCTGTCGGCCTGATTGGGACGCACGCCAAAGCCCCACTCCAGCGGCGATCAAGGAACGCTTGAGTCGCATGTCAATGAGCACCCGATCGTTGCCGCCATGTTGTAGGAATCGACCATTGGGCCGAACGGGCCACTTTCCCTACTTTGGGGCAAACGCTTTTTCCTCACGTCTCTGGCCTATCGGCCCGACGTTGCCGACTTCTGTGATTTCAATTTGAAAATCGCGTATACGGCACGACCTTCAAACGATACTGAATACCCTAGTCACGCGGCAAAACGCGCCGCAAAGTCGTTAAAAGGAAACTAAATGCTTACGATTGAACGCCTCGATATCAACGATGCCTACACCCTGATCGCCGGTGCGCGGGCGCATGCGATTGAAATCGGTGTGCCGATGTGCATCGCGATTACCGACGAAGGCGGCAATCTTATCGCGTTTGAACGCATGGATGGCGGCAAGGTGTCGTCGACCACCATCGCGATCGACAAGAGCTTCACCGCGTCTGCTGCCAAAAAACCGACCCATGAGTACGGTGCGGCCAGCCAGCCCGGCGCGCCGGCCTACGGGATCGCATCGGCCATCGGCGGCCGTCTTATGGTGGTCGGCGGCGGCCTGCCGGTGATCGTCAATGGCGCGGTCGTAGGTGGCATCGGGGTCAGCTCAGGCACGCCCGCTCAAGACCAATCCTGTGCGCAGGCAGGGATCGATGCGCTGCTGGCGCAGATGGCGGCATAACTTTTTCGAAACCTTGGCTATTGACGGGCGGCAGTGCATGGGATCAGCGATTGCCGCCCGTCGCGCCTGAAGGCCGCGCATCCTGATTTAGTCGTGCCTGACGGCGGCGCATCCTGATTTATGTGTCGCTTTCGATGGGCTGCATGCTCACGCCAAGCTTCTCGTCATTCACGATCCCGGGGTATGAGGTGGATTCCACTTCTGCGAACTTCCGCTTCCGGGCCAGAGACCGCCCCCCTGCATCGTTTGCTCTCGTTTTGGGAAAGGCGACTGGGCGGCTCTCGCCGCGCGTGGTCTTTATCTTCATCGTGGCCGGCCAGACCATGTTCAGTTTATGTGTCAGCTCCAGCCAACCCATATCATCCTAAAGCCGACGACCGGTCGTCTTATCGAAAAAGTGCAGATGCTCGGGATCGACCGAAAGTTGCAATTCCTCGGTTCCACCGGTCATGCGCCAGACCCCAGGGACACTGGCGGTGAACGGCAGTTGTGTCCCAGCAAGCCAACCGTGCAACAACGTATTGGCGCCAAGCGGTTCGGCAAGATTGACATGCATCTGCAGAGGACCGGCTTCATCGCGGCTCAGATGTTCGGGCCGGATCCCCAACTGAACGGAACCACTGCCGCCCGGGCCGGGTAGCATCATATCGCCCAATTGCGCCCCTCCCGCTGTGCGCGTCGCTTCAAGAATATTCATCGAGGGGCTGCCGATAAATTGCGCCACAAAGACGGTCGCGGGACTTTCATAAACCTCTAGCGGGGTGCCAATCTGTTCGGCGACCCCTGCGTGCATCACGACCATGCGGTCGGCCATGGTCATTGCTTCGACCTGATCGTGTGTGACGTAAAGCGCGGTGATGCCCAACTTGGCCTGAAGCTCCTTGATCTCCAGACGCATCTGGACCCGTAGTTTGGCATCAAGATTCGACAGGGGTTCATCAAATAGAAACACGCTAGGTTCGCGCACGATCGCGCGGCCCATCGCGACCCGCTGCCGTTGCCCCCCGGACAGATCGCGGGGACGGCGGTCAAGGTAGTCGGTCAGTTGCAGCAACGCCGCCGCCTCGGCCACCTTGGCGGCGATCTGATCCTTCGGCATCTTAGCGATCTTCAGCCCGTAGCCAATGTTTTGGCGCACGGACATGTGCGGATAAAGCGCGTAGTTCTGAAACACCATCGAGATGTCGCGATCCATCGGCTCCAGATCATTCACCCGCCGGTCGCCGATCCTCACCTCGCCATCGCTGACAGTTTCCAAGCCAGCAACCATGCGCAGCAAGGTGGATTTGCCACAGCCAGACGGCCCGACGATCACGATGAATTCGCCGTCTGCGACGGTGAGGTTCACCCCCTTGATGACTTCGGTGGCACCAAAGCGTTTGCGGACATCGATCAGGTCAACGGTTGCCATTATTTCTCACTGTCTACGAGCCCGCGGATGAAAAGACGCTGCATCGACAGGACCACAACGATGGGCGGGACCATCGCAAGGATCGAGGCGGCCATGATGACCGGCCAGTCGGCCAGATCGTCGCCAGAGGGGAACATCTGACGGATGCCCATGACGATCGTGTTCATCTCAGGATCCGTCGTCACCAGAAGCGGCCACAGATATTGGTTCCAGCCATAGATAAACAAGATCACGAACAGCGCCGCGATGTTGGTCCGGCTCATGGGCAGGACGATATCCCAAAAGAACCGCATCGGGCTGGCACCGTCGACGCGTGCGGCCTCTGCCAACTCGTCCGGGATGGTCAGAAAGAACTGGCGAAACAGGAAGGTCGCGGTGGCGGAGGCGATCAGCGGGAAGATCAGACCGGAATAACTGTTGAGCATTCCGAAGCCCGCCACCACCTCATAGGTGGGAACAATCCGCACTTCGACCGGCAACATCAGCGTCAGGAAAATCAACCAGAAGAACATGCCCCGCCCCGGAAAGCGGAAGTAGACGAAGGCAAACGCCGACAGAAGCGAGATTGCAATCTTGCCGATGGCGATGCCAAGTGCGGTGATGGTGGAATTCACCAACATTGTCAGCACTGGTACGTTGACGCCCTCGAACAGTGCCTCGCGATAGTTGTTCAGAAACTGGTCGCCGGGCATTAACGGCATTGGCGGCTGGGTGATTTCGGATTGCGTGACTGTCGAGGCGACGAAGGCCAGCCAGATCGGAAAGAACACGACCAAGACACCAAGGATCATCATCGCATGGGTAGCCCATAAGCCCCAGCCGCGCTTTTCTACCATGCCTGTGCGCTCGGCCATCAGTAATGCACCCGCTTTTCCACAAACTTGAATTGCAGGACCGTCAACAGACCCACTACCACCAGCAAGATCACGGATTGCGCGGCGGAGGAGCCAAGATCCTGACCGACGAAGCCATCGGCGTAGACCTTATAGACAAGGATTGTCGTCGCCTGTTGCGGACCGCCGCCCGTGATGGTGTGGATCACGCCGAAGGTTTCGAAAAACGCATAGATGATGTTAACGACCAGCAGAAAGAACGTCGTCGGTGACAGCAGCGGCAGGACAATGGTCCAGAACCTGCGCCAGAACCGGGCCCCATCGATCGCCGCGGCCTCAATCACCGATTTCGGGACCGATTGCAGGGCGGCATAGAAGAACAGGAAGTTATAGCTGATCCGCCCCCACGAGCTGGCGACGACGACAAGGCCCATGGCCTGGGTGCCATCCAGAACGTGGTTCCAGTCATAGCCCAACAGCCCCAGATACCACGAGACGATGCCGACGCGCGTGTTGAACATAAACAGCCACAGCACGCCTGCCACGGCGGGGGCCACGGCATAGGGCCAGATCAGCAGCGTGCGGTAGGTTCCGGCCCCCTTGATCAGCCGATCCGCAATCACGGCGAGAAACAGGGCGGGCACCATGGAGGTGACAGTGACAAGCGTGGAAAACACCGCCGTCGTCCAAAAGGACGCAAGATAGTATTTGTTCCCCAGTAGGTATTCGAAATTCCCTAGGCCCACCCATTGCATGGACAGACCGAACGGGTCCGGAATAAAAAGCGACTGCCAGATCGCCTGCCCGGCCGGATAGAAAAAGAACACGGCAGAGATCAGCACCTGCGGCGCGATCAGCAGCAGCGGCAATATCCAGCCCTTGAACGTCACCCGTTTTTCCACAGTGCCCCCCGGCAGATGCGCGCCCTTCCCCGCAAAGGTCAGGGCGCGAACTGGTGTTTAGCGTGCGGTCTGCTCGAAACGGCGCAGCAACTCGTTGCCGCGCGACACAGCGCTGTCGAGGGCGGCTTGCGCGTCCTTGTCACCGGCCCAGACCGCCTCCAACTCCTCGTCGATGACGGTGCGGATCTGGTCGAACGACCCTAAACGGATGCCCTTGGAATTCGCGGTCGGCGCGTTCATCGTCATCTGCACCACAGCGACATCCGTGCCCGGATTCTCGTCATAGAAGCCTTGCTCGCGGGTCAGGTCCGCAGCCGCCGTGGTGATGGGCAGATAGCCGGTGTCCTGATGCCACTGCGCCTGAACCTCGGGCGAGGACAGGTAATTCAGGAACTGGGCGACGCCGACATATTCTTCATCGGTTTGACCCGCCATGACCCACAGGGATGCCCCGCCGATGATGGTGTTCTGCGGCGCACCTTCGGCATCGGCGTAATAGGGCAATGCGCGGATGTCGAAGTCAAACTGCGCCTCGGCCTTCACGCCCGCGTAACCGGCAGAGCTTTCGGTGAACAAGGCGCAGTCGCCCGCCCGGAAGTTGGCACCGCCTTCGTTGCGGCGACCAGCATACAGGAATTTGCCGTCCTTGGCCCATTGGCCCATCATATCGATATGTTTGACTTGGAGCGGTCCATTGAAGGCCAGTTCCGTATCAAAACCGGCGAACCCGTTTTCCTGCGTGGCGAACGGCACGTTGTGATAGGCGGACAGGTTCTCAAGCTGAACCCAGCTTTGCCACGCGGTCGTGATGCCACAATCTTGGCCCCCGTCCTGCAACTGGCTCAGGGCCGCATCGACGTTCTGCCACGTCGACAGGTCCATGTCGGGGTCAAGGCCCGCCTTCGTGAACGCATCGCGATTCACGTATAGAACTGGCGTGGACGAGTTGAACGGCAATGACAGCATCTGGCCGTCGGTGGTGGTGTAGTATCCCTTCACCGCGCCGATATAGGCGTCTGGGTCAAAGTCGACGCCCGCATCCGCCATCAATTCGAAAACTGGCTTGGTTGCCCCCTTCGCAGCCATCATCGTGGCCGTGCCAACCTCGAACACCATCAGGATGTCGGGCTGTTCGCCGGCGCGGAACGCGGCAATGCCAGCATTCAGCGTCTCGGAGTAGTTACCCTTGCTGGTGGCGACGACAGAATAGTCGGACTGACTTGCGTTGAAATCCGCAACCTGTGCGTCAACCAGTTCGGCCAAGCGGCCGCTGAACGCGTGCCAAAGCTCGATTTCAGTCTGCGCAGCCGCCGATAGCGGCACCAGCGCCGTCGTGGCCATGGCCACCGCGCCCATAACGATGCTTTTCATGTCAGTCCTCCCAGTTCAATTCGTGTCCCGCAACGCATGGCGAAGTCCTCCGGTCACCGGGTTAACTTACGCCATCGCACAATCGGATCAACTCCGATTATGGCATTGCTACGGCAACGAGCGTTCGACTGCTCGCGTGGGGGGCTGGGCACCCGCAATAACATTGAAACTGGCCGCATAAAACCCACGGCTGCGTCCCATTACAAAAGGGGAAATATTTTCCCCCAAGACATGTGCGACACAGCCGCGGCAGGACGATCCCTGCGGCAAGACCTTTTTCGGATCAACCGCTATGCGCCACGCCTGCTCCTGCGATCAAGCTGCGCGTGTTGTTTACGCACCGAACACTTGCATCAAAGAGCAAGTTAATTTCGTTCGTGACGACGATCTCAGCCGCGCCGTTTGCAAGGGCGTATGGGCCGATTAAATCTTCTGGCACCCCGATTACGGCAAAGGTCTTGCCGTGCGCATGCGCTGCCTGTGCAACCCGGGCAAATGCGGCACGAACGTCTGGGTGTCGCGGTGCCGTGAGGTGGCCAATGGAGGCAAGGAAATCATTCATACCGATCATCAGCGTATCTATCCCGTCGACCGCCGCGATTTCCGAAATAGCCGATAGCGCCTCTTTGCTTTCGATCATGACGGTGACCTTCAAATGCGCCTCAGACCGGGCGGTCAGATCGCCGACCGGCACCGGGCGGAAGCCGGTCACAGCCACCGGACTGGGAATGGACCGTCGGCCCACCGGCGGAAACCGAACCTTGTCGGCAACCCAAAGGGCGTCTTCCACGCTATCGACATGGGGAACAATCAACGTCTGCGCACCGCAATCCACGGCCCGCGTCAGCGCCTCGGATCGGGGATGGGGAACCCGGATTTGGATCGGAAATCCGCTTTCAAGCCCCGCAATCGACATTTGTGCGACCTCTTCGAGGGTCACATGGGTATGCTCCATATCGAGAACCAGAAAATCGAACCCGCTGGCGCGTGCCACCGAAAGGATCTCAAGGCTATGAAGCACGCAGGCTGCAAGTCCTATTTTTACGACCATTTTTTCCGTCCGAATTACCGGAGCCCCACTTTGAAGAGATCAATTGGATTGTCCACCGTCATCTTGCGGAGGTCCGCGTCCGACACGCCGCAACTGGCAAACATCGCGATAAATCCGCGGAATGCCTCGACGGGAGGCGGCAACACCAATGCACCGCTGTCACTGGACAGCACGAAACTGTCCGCGCCAATGTGTTGAAGAATAGAAACAGCACGACCAAAGTCCGCACGGGCAAATTTATGCCGCTCGCGATCGACCATGGTCTGCGGGATATCCGTTGCATGGCTGAAGACGAAAAAAGAGTATTCTAATTTTGCGCCGGTTGCCGCAATGGCCTGCGCTTCGTCTTGATCAAGATAGCCAGCGGGACACAACATTCGTGTGCACCCGCGTTGTGCCGCAAACTCAGCAACTCTGACGTGTTCCCCCCCAGACAGGTGGCCAAGGTTGAACACCACGTCGGCTTCGACACACGCGTCGATGATGGCGGGCAGCGGATCCGGCAGCGGTCCGGTCTCGGGAATAGCCAGACAGGTTTCGATATAGGCTGGGCTGCGTCCTTCGGACTTTGCCACAAAGGCGGTGTGATGACAGGGAAGCGAGATGAACCTTGCGCCATCACCCTCGGCGTAGCCCATTTTCAAAGCGGTTTGCACCACACGCTCTGAAAGCCCGCCAGCGTAAGGCTCTAGGATGACGCCGCCGAACACATCGACCCCCAGATGGCCCAGTTCCCGGTTCGCCAAAGCCGCAAGGCCGGATGTATTTGCGAACACGTCCATGAGGCCGAGACCTACAAGCCCGTGTTCTGCGGCCTGATAAACCGCATCGAACAGCGAGACGGTTCGACGGTTGATATGCGGGCAGCAATGAACGTGACTGTCGACAGCTCCCACCAGCATGGATTGGCCCGGAATTGTGACTTCGCGGGGATGGTTTCTCTCAGTGGGCAGTGTGGTCGGCATGTTTCGCCCTTAGGATAATGTCGTCGAAATAACGCGCCGGGGCCAGACGTGATCGCCGCCCCGGCACATGAGGTTGATTAGTTTGTCAGGGCTTCGAAAAGCACACGCTGCGAATCCGTTTCGATAAAACCGTCATAGAGCGGCTTGGACGCTGCGCGAAAACCCGAGGTGTCAGGCTTCACAACCGAGATACCCTTGTCAGCCAACTCTTGCAGAAGCGGCTCTTCCTGTTCGACCACGTACTGACGCTGCCAAGTGGCCGATTCAGTGCCAGCCTCAAGAAGGGCCACTTGGACATCCTCAGGCAGCGCGTCAAATTTGGACTGCTTCATGACAATTTGCGAGGTGAGGTTCAGCCATCCAACCAAAGAGAAGTGGTCGGCAACTTCATAGAATTTCTGCGCGTTATAGTCAGAGGTGGCACCCTCTGCGCCGTCGACGACCCCACTTTGAAGCGCGCCATAGAGTTCCGAATAGGCCATCGGGGTTGGGTTGGCGCCATAGGCCCGGAATGCTTCAACGTGCATTGGCTGTTGCATCGTGCGGATTTTCAGATTGGCGAGGTCGTCAATCGTGTTGATGTCTTTCTTGGTCATCAGGTGGCGAATTCCAGAGGAATAGCTGCCAATCAATTCAAAGCCAGACCCTTGGGCCGATTGCTGCATCAACTCTTTGGCCGGTCCATCAAGTGCGACGCTGAGAGATGGGATGTCCGAAAACAGGAACGGCATATCAAGCACGCGCAGATCTTGGACAAAGTTACTCAACGTGGAGTTGGAAACCTGCGCCATATCGACGGTGCCAAGAATGACGCCTTCAACCAATTGTGCCTCATCGCCAATCTGCCCGTTCGGGAAGATTTCGATTGTCGCTTGGCCATCGGTCTTTTCTTCTAACAGGTCGCGAAGTTTTTGCAGACCCTGTGCCTGAATGGAATCGACGACATTGGTATGCCCAGCCTTAATGACGATGTCCGCGGCCATCGATACAGTCGGAAGCGCGATCGCCAAAACCGAAACTACCGTGGCTTTCATTAGGTTTTTCATTTTTGGAATTTCCTATCAAGAAGGGTTGAGGTGAGTGTTGTTCGGGTCGAGAAAGTGGCCCCCGGAGTGACGTTCATGGAAAGAACATCCGTGGCAGCGTCAGCACAACTTCGGGAACATAAGCGACGAGACCAAGGACAATCAGCATTGGGATCAACGGGATCCATACGCGCCTTGAGACCTGTTCAATCCTGCGCTCAGCGACAACGGCTGAAACGAACAGGCAGATACCATAGGGGGGGGTTATCAGTCCGATTGAGAGGTTAAGTGTGGTCATCACGCCAAACTGAACTGGATCAATACCGAAACTGACCGCGATCGGCATAAGGACCGGAACAATGATCAGGATCGCAGAAATGCTTTCCATGAACATGCCGATGATCAGCAGGAAAATATTGACGATTAACAGGAAGATGATCGGCGAACTGGTGATGCTACGCATCCACGTGTCCAACATCTCAGGTGCGCCCAAGGTCGCGATGATCCACGAAAACACACTTGCCGTAGAAACAATCATCAGGACGGCGGCAGACAGACCGACGGATTTTACAAAGAGTGCGGGAAGATCAACCAATCGAATTTCGCGATAGATGAGCAGCGACACCAACAGGGTTACGATTAGCGCGATGCAGGCAGCCTCGGTTGCGGTGAAAATTCCGCCCACAATGCCGCCGACGATGATGACCGGCAGGGTGAGTGCCGGCAAGGCCGACATAAAGGCCTGCCACAGCGCGCGTCCGGAAAATGCGGTGTGATCACGGTAGGCTTCGCCACCCCGACGGGCAATCAGCCAGCAGGTGACCCCCATCGCCACAGCAATCATCAGGCCAGGGACCACGCCCCCTAGGAACATTGCGCCGATCGATTCATTGGCCGTGACGGCAACGATAATCATGATGATGCTTGGCGGGATAATCGGGGCCAATGCTCCGGAGGCGGCGATGATCGAAGCGGCAAGATCGACGTCATACCCCCGGCGCTTCATTTCCGGCATCAAGATTGACCCCACCGCCGCTGTATCTGCCGAACCTGAGCCGGAAATCGCCGCAAGGCCCGTCCCGGTGACGATGCCAACGAGGTAAAGGCTGCCTGTAATCCAGCCAACCAACGCGGCTGCAAGGTCGACAAACCGGCGCGCGATCCCCCCCGCTTCCATCACCACGCCAGCAGTGACAAAGAACGGGATCGCCATAAGCGTAAAGGAATTCACCCCTCCATAGATGCGCTGTGCCACAATCGAAAGCGGCACATCGGTCATCAACTGGATGGCAAGCAAGCCCCCGACACCCAAAGCAAACACGATGGGCATTCCCGAGAAGACGAGAAGCACAAATCCACCAAAGACAACACTCATGTCGCCGCCTCCGTATCGCTAGACTGTGATCCAAAGATTTGCGGCAACGTCGCGATCGCGAATTCCAGCAAAAAGTAGCTCATTCCGATCGGCAGCGCATAATAGACGGCTGCCATCGGAACCTGCAGTGCGGTCGATTTCACGATATAACCGATGGCAATCAACCCGGTGCTGCCGACAATCACGACCCCAAGGAACCAGACGACCAGGGCGAATGCTGCAACCTTCACCAGTCGCTGCGCCCACATCGGAAAGTACAGGATCATCATGTCAATGCCGACGTGCTGCCCGCGCCGCATCGCGATACCTGCGCCCAGCATTACCAGCCAGACCTGCGCAAACGTGGCCATTTCTTCGGACCAAGCGATCGAGAAATTAAAGACATAGCGTCCTAAAATCTGCGCAAAAATCAATGCCATCATCAGCGTGATGAGCAGAACGGCCGACATATTCACGATTGTACGGATGAACGTCAGGACGCGGGAGCATATTCGAATCAAAGTTTAGGTCACCTTCTTTGGAATTGTGGGCCTGCGGCTTCAGCAGGACCTCACGCTTCATGACTATTTCTCGGCAGTATCCGAAATTTTATTGGCCCCTCCGGCTGTTCCGCTCGGCTTGACCATCGAACTCGCAACCGGAGAAACTCTTTGGACTCGCGCCAGATACTGCCGGTGAATCGTCAGCTTAGGCACGAAAACACTCGCGCAATTCAGGCGCATTCCACGAAAGGACACCGTGGGATTCAATAGGTGTGGCCAGGGATAACGTCTTTGACTTGCAAGCAATTCCGAACATTTCGGCTCCTCTATTGCGACGGCCAGTACTGTGGCTGTCATTCAATTTCCTGTTGCCGACGTGTCTATAATTTGTATACAAAAGTTACACAAAGCAAGCAAGAAATCAGCGTCTATCTTAAAGACGCACAGCGAGTTGGCAGTAAGGACGGCGCAATGCACAGAAAAATGGCGGCCCGGGAATTGTCGATCCAAGTGGACGGCAAAACCATCGGATGTGAGCCAGGCCAGAGCGTCGCCTCCGCGTTATTGGCGCAGGGAATCTATCGCTTCCGCACGAGCCCGAATGACCACCTGCCGCGCGGCCCGTTCTGCATGATGGGCGCGTGTCAGGAATGCGCGATCTTAATTGACGGATCAATTCGACGCGCCTGCCAAACGGAAGTGGCCGAAGGGATGCGCGTTTGCCTCAAAGGGGCCTCGGCATGACGCCCCGCACTGAAATCGCAGATCTCATTGTGATCGGCGCAGGCCCTGCCGGCGCGAACGCCGCCCTTGCCGCCCATAATGCGGGGCTAAAAGTTGTGCTGGTCGATGAAGCGGCCCAACCAGGCGGGCAAGTCTGGCGCGCACCTATCACCGCCAAAGCAAAGCAATCGCCGGTCAAAGACATTGACCGCAAGATGGGCGATGCCCTGCGTCAGCAACTGGTTTCCGCCAACATCCACATCTTGACGGATACGCAGGTCTGGTCGGCGGACCGGCAGCCCGAAGGGTTCGAAGTTGGGACGATCGGTGAGGCTGGCACTGTGTTCCTGCGTGCGCCCAGGCTGATCGCCGCCCCCGGTGCGTACGAACGCATTCTGCCATTCCCCGGCTGGACCATTCCGGGCGTGTTCGGGTTGGCGGCGGCAACTGCACTGCTGAAGGCCGAGAAAACCCTGCCCGGGCGCCGGATCATCGTGGCGGGCCAAGGGCCGTTGCTGATCGCGGTCGCGGCGCAGGCGGTGGCCCTTGGACTTCGGCCCGTTGCGATCGTTGACGCCGCCAGTCGAGCGGATTGGGCAAAGAGCCTCGCAGGATATGCCCGTCAGCCACGACAGCTGGCACGCGGCATGAGATGGATGGCGCAACTGACCCGCGCCCGCGTGCCGTACTATCGACAACATGAAGTGTCCTCAGCAACCGGCGCGGACAGCTTGGCAGGCGTGACCCTCCGCTCTTTGAAAAGCGGGGAAACGCGCACTATCGACGTTGACACACTCTTTGTCGGCAACGGACTGACACCTGCCGATGAGGTGTTCCGCCTGCTTGGTGCCGATCAAGAGCCTTGCCCGATCAGCGGGACACAGCGCGTCGTTTGCGATGAATTGGGGCGCTGCTCTGTTCCGGGTCTTTATGCTGCGGGCGACGCCGCTGGTATCCGCGGGGCCCTTCCCGCCCTGCATCAGGGACGGATCGCAGGCCTTGCTGCGGCCCATGATGCGGGTGCCCTCTCCGGTGCCGCGCTTAGCGCCGCACTCGCGTCGTCGTCGCGCGCGCTGACGCAATTGCAGCCCTTTGCGGATGCGTCCTGCCGCTTGATGCGCCTGTCAGGGCAGCGGGTCGCGGCGGCGCCCGACGACACCATCATTTGCCGGTGCGAAGATGTCCGCGCTGGCGACATCCGCAAGGCCATCAACCAGGGGGCGGTCGATATCAATCAACTTAAACACTTTACCAGACTAGGGATGGGACCGTGTCAGGGCCGTATCTGCGCGGTCAACGCGGCAGAGATCATCCGTCAGGAAACCGGTGCCGCAGTCAATTCCACACGTCTGACCCCGCGCGGACCAATCCGCCCACTGGAGACAGCGCAATTGATTGGCGAGTTTGGCTATTCTGACATCCCTATTCCGAAACCGGCACCGCTATGAGCACCGAAACCTGTGATCTGGCCGTCATTGGCGGCGGCGTGCATGGCGCAAGCGTAGCGTTGTTTGCCGCACGGGCAGGACTGCGTGTCACCCTGTTTGACGCGGATGCCTTGTGCCGCGCCGCATCGGGGACCAATGCCGGGACGCTGACCATGCAAATGACCCGTGCCGCGCTTATCCCGTACGCGATGGAGGCCCACAAAATGTGGACCGATGCGTCGCGCTGGCTTGGCCATGACGTCGGCGTTGTTGCGTGCGAGGGGCTGTCTTTGGCCTTTACCGAGCGCGAAGAGCAAATCTTGTCCGACCGCGCGACGGCGCGGGGCGCTGCGGGCGCACCGATCCGGCTGATCACGCCGGAAGAGACGTTGAAGATTGAACCCAATGCAAACCCGGGAATTCGCATGGCCAGCCATTGTGCGATTGATGGGTACGCCAACGCCTATCTCACCGGCATCGCCTTTCGCCGCGCCCTGCTGGAGGCAGGCGTCACGATCCGAGAATATACGCCTGTCATCGGACTGGAGCCGACCGGCCAAGGTTATGATCTGAAACTGCGGGACGGCAAGGCCAGCGCGCGCCAAATCGTCCTTGCGGGTGGCGTTTGGCTTGAGCCGATGATGGAAATGCTCGGCCTCCGACTGGCGATCAAAACACTGGTGAACCAGTTGGCCGTGACAGAGCGCGCTGCCCCCCTCATGCGCACTGTCGTGTGCATCGCAAGCGGGCTGCTATCTTTGAAGCAGTTTCCACATGGCACCGTCGTCATTGGCGGAGGATGGCAAGGCACGGGCGACCGTGACACCAACAGTCACCGCGCAACCACAGAAAGTATGATCGGAAACGTCCGGCTGGCCGTACATGCCATTCCACGTTTGCGTCAAACCAGAATCGTCCGCAGTTGGACCGGGTTTGAATCCGAAACCGCCGACGCCCTTCCTGCACTTGGTCCGATCCCAGGCTTCGAGGGCGCATGGATATGCGGCGCCGTGCATTCCGGCTATACCAGCGCCCCCTACACGGCACACTGCCTCACACAGGCTATTCTCGGGGGTGAACCCGACATGCCGCTATTCCCTATCGATCGACTTCTCACCGCCCCGTTGCGGGATCCTCAAAGGAGCACCCATTGAACAGTTTCCTGTCTCCGGCCGCCCAAGCACTAACTGGCATCCACGCGGCCACCATTTGCCCGATGGACGCCGACGGTCAGATCGTCGAGAGCGAACTGACCCAGCATCTGAATGATATTTCCCATGCAGACGGCATACGCGGCCTTTTGTTGAATGGTCACGCGGGCGAAGGCCACCTTCTGACCCGCGAGGAACGCAATCTAGTCCTTTCAGCCGCGCGCGCCTGCACACCGTCCGATTGCGTCCTGACCGCCGGAATTACGTCGGAAAGCACTGCTGCGGCCTGCATTGAGGCCGAAGACGCCGCAAAGGCGGGTGCAGATGCAGTGCTTGTCTTTCAGCCGAACCACTGGGCTGGGGGCTGCGACGCCGCGATTGTCACCGCGCATCATCGGGCAATCGCGAACGCGTCGGGTCTGCCACTGGTGCTCTACCGCGCTCCGATTTCCGGGCATTTGTCCTATGACATGGCCGTCATGGAAAAATTGCTAGAGATTGATGCGGTCGCTGGCATCAAAGAAGGAAGTTGGGAAGTCGCGGCCTACGAAGAATTGTGGCGGCATGTGAAAGTCGCGCGGCCAGACATTTCCGTGATGGGCTCAGGCGATGAGCACCTTCTGACCTCCTATATGATCGGCAGCGATGGCAGCCAAGTCTCACTGGCAGCGATCATCCCCGATACGATCACCGCCCTTTTCAACACGGCAGAGGCAAGTGATTGGGCAAAGGCGCGTCAATTGCACGACGTTCTCTACCCCCTGTCGACGGCGATCTACCGCGATAGACCGGGATATTTGGCGACCGCGCGCCTGAAAACCTGCCTGAAATTGCTGGGTCGGATCGGCCATGACACCACGAAAGCGCCGATCCGCCCGCTTCGCGCCGACGAAGTATCCCGCCTACAAGCGGTCCTTGAAGCGGCCGGCCTGATGTTAAAAGAACGGATCTGAACATGCGACAATCCCTTGGCGAAAGCCGGTCACGCTATGCCCGCGATCATGCCCTCGTAAGCCCGGATAGCCACGAACGCACAACGCTGCCCCATTGGTCCGGCGCAGAGACGATCTTTCTGATCACACCGCAGGCCGGGGCGCGTTTTTCGTTGTTTCTGGTCACATCGACAGGCGGGCTGTCTGCGGACGAACCGCCCCACCACGCCGAACGGGTTGTGCTGGTGCGCAGCGGTCGGATTGACCTGACGGTCGACGGTCAGTCGCATACCTTGGATGCGGACGGTTACGCCTATCTCCCCGCTGGTGTCCCGCACCAATTGCGCGCGTCAGCAGAGGCGAACTTGATCGTTCTAGAGCGGCCCTATCGCCCGGCCCCGACCGGTGGCACGCCGAAAGTTGTGGTGTCGTCCATATCCAAACTGCCAAAGACCGCCATGAAAGGCGATGAACGCTTACAACTGCAAAAACTCCTGCCGGGCGGTCCAGAGTTCGACATGGAACTCAACATCATGGATTTCGCTCCGGGCGCCTCGCTGCCCTACGTCGAAACCCATTTTATGGAGCATGGCCTTGTCATGCTGAACGGTGGCGGAATCTACCGGTTGGGCGATCAGTGGTATTCGGTTGAAGCCGATGATGCCATTTGGATGGGGCCGTTTTGCCCGCAATGGTTCGGCGCGATCGGTCGCGAAAATGCGCGATATTTGATCTACAAAAACTGGAACCGTGATCCGCTGGACGGCGGGTCAGCGTAACAGTTTTAGAGAATAGGTCATCAGGCTTCGAAGATGCGTCCTGACCGCCTTGCGCGCGAGGGACGCATCATTTGCTTCCAAGGCATCCAGAATAGCATCGTGCTCTTCGAAATCCGCCTCGACCCGGGCTTCAAGTCCGGCGATTTCGAACAGCCGCGTTGTGACGCGAAGCGTTTCGATGATTCCGAACATCACGTCGTTGCCGTCTGAATTGCCGTATAACTGATGCACCGTATCATCGGACTGCCAATGGGCGTCAGTTTGAACACGGGGCAGACGCCGCAGGTCTGCGATCTCGTCCCGCGCGGCCTGAATTGCGGCGCGGTCCAACCGGCCCACTGCGTTGGCGGCGGCTTCGGGCTCCAACAGATAGCGCACTTTCAAACTTCGGAGGTATTCCGTCATCTCGACGCGACGCACCAAATAGGATCGCCCCGAGGACCGGGAAATCATGCCCTGCCCCTCCAGTCGCTGCAGCGCCTCGCGCAAGGGCGTGCGCGAGATCCCCAGTTTTTCAGCCAGTCGCTGTTCCAGAATCGTCTCACCGCCCCGAAGCTCTCGTTTTTGGATCAACTCGGTGATCTGGCGGTGGGCACGATCCGAAAGAGCGCCGGCAGGTTTGGAATCTTTTTGAATAGGCATCGCTTAAAAATGTCTTCCTTAGACGCGCCGGATATAGGCGTCAGCAGGCCCAGCGGCCTTGTGCACCCCGTCGCGGATCACAATATTACGTCGGAGATTATTGCTGACGGGCCAGCCTTTAATCTCCAGTCCCTCGTAAGGGGAATAGTCGGCGCCGTCACGAAGATTGGCATCGTGAATCTTCTCAGTCTTGTCATCTTTGGTGAGATCGGTGACCAGCGCCGCAATCGTTCCATCGCAGAGACATAAATCGCAGACGACGCTGTCAGAGGCCGTCACAATCGTACCACCCTCAACGACCGGATCGACCTCTTGCACGTTGAAAACCCTTCTAACTGTAGTGGCACCGCCGAGACGTAATCGGGCCGCGGCTCTGGCAGGAACACTATGGCTCATGGCATCAAATACCTAAAGACAGCTTGCATACAAAATGCGTGCATTCGCAACCCGCCTGAGACCGCATATCGTTAAGTAGGAAGGGCTCTGCGGTGAATGTCCGACGTGGACGAGATCGCGCTTCCCCCAAACAGTGCTAGGCCGCGAAGGGTTGCGCCAAAGCACTGGTCGACAAAAGCAACGGACAGATCAGAGGTCGGGTTCGTCGGCGCAGGTTAAAGCGTCTTCCGCGAGAACCTTGCAATAGCGGGACGAACCATACGGGTTCCAAGGGCTTTCTTCAGCAATTCGTCTCCGACATGCTGCGTTCACCACACACCGTCCTCCGGTGCCGGCTTTCGTCTTCGACGGTTGTAGTCCGACCAATCATGGGCGCACCCATCCGGTCATATTTCTGCCGCTATTTAGGAAAGCAGGCGGCGCGGGCACATTAAACCGGCGCCGGCGTGAAGGGGATATCACTGGCCCCGGCAATAACGGATCGCCCCCCATTGGCGGCGATCACCTCGGCTTGCGCGGCAAATGCCTGCGCGTTCACCGTATCCGGATCGCAGACTTGACGCAAACAGGCGGCAAGGTCGGATCGAACCACCGCATAATTCGGGTCGGTGCCAAGGTCGCACTCTTCATTCGGGTCGGTGTCCAAATTGAACAGCTGTGGCTGCGTGCCGACATATTCGACGTATTTCCACGGCCCCTTCCGCAGCGCGAACACGCCGCAATTGGACCCAATGGCATGGTATTCCGCGAAAACGGCACGGTCCTGCGCGCCGTTGGCCAAATCGATCAATGACGCACCGGGCAGGCTGGTTGCCGTGGCAACGCCGGTGGCAGCAAGGGCCGTCGGCGCGATATCAATCAGCGACACCGGGCAATCGGACACCTTGCCCTCTGGCACGCCCTGACCGGCGATGATCATCGGCACACCTAGGGAATCCTCATACATCACCGATTTGCCCCACAACTGGCGGTTGCCCAGATTGTCGCCATGGTCCGACGTGTAAATGACCCGGGTCGAACCCGACAGTCCAGTATCCTCAAGGGCGGTCAGAACCTGACCGATCAGGCGATCCAGACAAGTGATCATCCCCATATAGGCCCGCAGAGCAACGGCGCGTTGGGCATCGTCAAAGTGACGATCGTAATTCATTTGGGTGCGCGTCCAGTTTAGGGCCGGATGATCCGGCGACGGGCTGGTCAGCCCTTCGCGCAGTTGGTCCAACCCGTAATCGGCATACAGATCGTAATCCGCTTGTGGCGCGATCATCGGGAAATGCGGCATCACAAAGCTGAGGAACAACGCAAATCGCCGGCCTTCAGGATCTGCGCCGCGCCGTTTCAGCCACTCGGTGGCAGTGTCGGCGATGCGGTGATCGTACCGGCCATAGCTGCTGTCACCGGGACCCGCCGTGACGGCTATGTCATCCAGACCGGCCTTCGGCAACGGATCGGACCGGAACAAGCCTTTCAGATCGCCCTTGCCGTCCACCACATGCAGCGGGATCAACTCTTCGGTAAAGCCATAGTCGTCGTCGCCCCGATAATGCAGCTTGCCAATCGACACCACATCGACCCCAGCGTCCCGCAGCATATGGTGCCAACTTGGCTCTGCCCCCGTGTACGGGGTTGCATTGTCCCAACACCCGATCTGATGCGGATAGAGGCCCGTTGCCAGCGATCCACGCGACGGGACGCAAATCGGGCTATTGCAGTAAGCGTTGGTAAAGCGGGTCCCACGCGCCGCAAGGGCGTCAAGGTTCGGGGTCTGCACCAGCCTGTGCCCGTAGCATCCCGAGACCTTACGGTTGTGTTCGTCCGAGAGAATAAACAGCAGGTTCTGCGGCGTGTGACGGTTGGTCATGGAGAATTTCCTTTGGGGTCCATCGTGTCAGACGACATGGCCCGGTCTGGGATCAAGGTTTGCCTGCGTGCGGAACTAAAACAGGGTCATCGCGCTGTCGGCCCATTCAACGCGGCCCAACAGCGTTGACAAAAGCGACATCCCCACCCTCAGGTGGATCACCAATTTGTCACGGACCCGTCCGCGCGCGTCAGATGCGGGCATTCGATCGGGTCGGCCCCATCGGCGGCACGGATCGCGTCCTCGTCGACGACGATGCCCAACCCCGGTGCTTCGGTGACGATATAATTCGCCCCTTGCAGGTCAACCTGCCCCGGAAACAACTTGGGGCAGTGAAACCCAAGCGCCTCAGTTGGGGCCTGCCGGGTTTCCACCCAGCTCAGGTTCGGCACAGCCATGGCCAAATGCGCCGTCGCCGCCGTACAGACCGGCCCCAATGGGTTATGCGGCATCAGGTCCACATAGTGCAGCTCGCACCAGCCCGCGATTTTCATCGCTTCGGTGAAGCCGCCGATATTGCAAATATCTAGCCGCATATACTGCGTCAGCCCCTGTTCAACATAGGGGGCCGCCTGCCATTTTGAGGCAAATTCTTCGCCGACGGCAAAGGGAATATCGGTCATGCCGCGCAAGGCCTTATAGGCCGACGGGTCTTCGCAGCGGATCGGTTCTTCAAGGAAGTCCAGCGTGCCGGGAGGCAACATATTACAGAAGCTGGCGGTCTCTGCCACCGACAGACGATGATGATAGTCGATCCCCAGAACCGGTTCGGGGCCGATTTCGGCCCGCAATGCGATCAAGGTCTGGGCGGTGCGGGCAATCGACATCCGCGGCGAAAACACCCCATGTGACTCTTCATAGCTGGGCACAACCCGGACACAGTCCCAACCCGCCGCAATCAGGGATTGGACCTCGGCCAAGGAGTCGTCGATGGTCGCGCCGGGCGCGCTGGCGAAGCTTGGCACATGGTCACGATGGCGCCCGCCCAAAAGTTGATAGACCGGCACCCCCAACGATTGGCCAAGGATGTCATGCAGCGCGATATCCAACGCCGATTGCGCCGCCGTCAGAACCCGGCCGCCTTCGAAATACTGGCTGCGATAAAGCTCTTGCCAGATGCGCCCGATCCGGCGGGAATCTTGTCCGATCAGGACCTTGGAGAAACAGTCAATCGCCGCGGCCACCGCAGTTTCACGCGACGACAGGCCGGATTCGCCCCACCCCACCACGCCATCTTCGGTCTGGACCCGCACCAACATTTGGTTGCGCGTGCCGACGCGGATGACGAATGTTTCGATGCCTTCAATGCGGCTCATGTTAATTTCCTGTATAGAGTGGTCAGAGTGTGTCAGGCACGCCCAAGGTGCCACCGAGACAACCGTTTCTCGGGGTCACACTGGCACGTCTTCGTCGTGAAAAAGGTCCGCGTTAAGCGAATGCTTCGACAGATGTCTCGGACCGAGACACATTGGGGGCCGTTTGATTTGCCTGCACGATTTGCAGTCCCATGTGATCGGACAGGGCAGTGGCCTCTGCCTCCAGACACGCCACAAGATCACTGAATATATCCGGATGTTCTGAGCCCCCTGCCCCAGCCATCAGGTTCAACCGCTCTTCAGGATCGGTCGTCAGATCGAATAGCCGTGGGTTCACGCCACCCTCGGAGAGGATCAGTTTATGTGTGCGCGTTCTGAGGCCGCGTTCGTGCAGGCGCGGGCTCAGCTCGGCATCGCTTGTGGTCAGAACATCGTAGGTTTCATTTTCGATATAATAGCAATCGCGCCAATCCTGTGCTGTCCCTTCCAGAAGGCCACGAATGCTGCGACCTTGCAAATGATCGGGGGCCTCGACACCCGCATAGTCCAGAACCGTCGGCATCAGATCCTGAATGCCGATGAACGCATCGCAGGTTTCGCCCGATGGAATCCCCGGCCCTGAAATGACGAAAGGCACATGGACGCTTTCTTCGGTGCACATGAATTTGCTGGTCGTGCCGTCGCGCAAGTGAAAGTTTTCGCCGTGATCCGAGTAATAGATGACGATGGTATTCTCCAACTCTCCGCATTCCTCAAGCGCTGCGAACACCCGGCCAACACAGCGGTCCAAGGCCGTGACCGAACCGTAATAGCCCGGAAACGGCACCTTCATGCGGCGATAGTGATCCATCGTATCCAGCGGGGACGAGAACGGATCATGGGGCGGATACCACGACATGACCGAGAAGAACGATGTCTCCCGATCACGGGTACGGATCCAGTCGATCATGTCATCGGTGTCCCGGTCCGGCACCCATGTCCCGCCTTGCATGTTCTGCTTGCTATCAACCCAATGGCCGCCCCACGAGTTGAAGGCGTTGAACACATCGAACGGCCCCGGATTGCGGGTTCCCAGATGCCATTTGCCGTAATACGCGCATTGATAGCCGCCGGATTTCATCAACGAAAAGACTGATTGTTCCAAAAGGCCCGCGTCTGACAACAGGTCATCAACACCATAGGCATTGCGGATCACATTGTGGGTATGGGGATAGACTCCAGTCCACATCGATGTCCGCGCCGGTGTGCAGACCGGAAAGACGGTCCGGCACTCGGAAAACACCGTGCCTTGGCCCGCCATCCCTTCGAGATAAGGCGCATCGACGAAGTCGTTGCCATAAAATGGCAATGTGTCGGCACGTTGTTGATCGCTGAACAACAGCAGAATATTCGGCCGCTTGCCCATTTTCGTCTCCAATTCATTTTAGATTAACAGCAGAGGCTGGTCTCAGATCAACTCGCCTTGGGGTTGGGTCCCATAGGTGGCATCGGCGATGACCAGATCGGCCAGATGCTGACCCAAAGTGTCGCCCAAGTCGTGAGCGGACTCTTTCAGTTGTGCGGCCATGGCCACCACCCGATCTCGTCGGCTTGCGAATTGATCGACCAGCCCCTGCGGTGACGGGCTTGGCAGGTTGAACAGGTTGAACTCTTCCTCTGGGTCGATCCGCAGATCATACAGGCGGCATTCCCCACCATCGGCACTGAGGATCAGCTTATGCCGTCCGTCCCAAATTGCCCGCTGCGCCCAGTCGGGGAACACGGCAAACGGTGCGAGGCCGTCCTTAAAGGTGACGTCGATATGGCGACGGTAGATGTTGTGCAGATAGATGCGGTCGCGCCACTGCGCGTCATCAACCTCGCTCTGCAACAACGGCGTCAGATCACGTCCCTGAATTGCCGGAATGGCGGCACCTGCAAATCGTGCCAGTGTCGGGGCAAGGTCGTGCAGCCCGACCAGCGCATCACAAATCCGCCCCGCTTCAATCCGCCCCGGTGCCGAGATCAACAGCGGCACGCGGACGCTTTCATCGTGGCAACTGTTGGCATGATTAACGAAATCGCGATAGCGAAAGGTCTCACCGCTGAGCGACGTATAGGCCAGAACCGTTTGGTCCCGGCGACCGCTGTTATCCAACGCGGCAATCATCTGCCCGACGGCGGCGTCATAGGCAGTGATCGCGGCAAAATAGCTGGCAAGCGGGACGCCATTGCCGCGATATGGCTTCAGGTGGTCAACATGGATGTCATCGAAATCCCAGATCGACGGCATCTGGATCAGCACAGCCCGCGGTGCAGGGGTGGGTTTCTCAAGGATCTCGACGGCAGCCTGCGTTGTCTGGGCCAGCCCCCCATCCGGGACCACCTGCTCTAAGGCATAGCCAACGGCGACAAGGGCTTTGCCCAACGGACTGTCGTTGAAGGGCGGGATGCCGGCAGCGCCCTCGTCGGGATAGGTGCCGGACAACAGCGCGGCACCTGCCGGTCCGGCGTCGGGAAATACGGTTACGGCCCGGTCAAACCGTGCGCCAGCCGCTGCCAATCCATCCAGATGCGGCGTCTTGATAAGCGCGTTTCCAACACATTGCAGGAAGTCGCCCCGATGATGGTTTCCGACAATCAGGATTAAATCGGGTTGCTGACTCATGGGTCTCTCACTTTGAAAATTGGCGTGCACCGGTGCCGCCACACGTTGACAGCACCGGAAAATTGGGTGGGATCAGCTTTTTGGATCGACCCAAACATCCCAAGCGCGGAACACCCGGTAGGGTTTGAAGTCGTGAACCTCGTTGCGCACCGCCAGATAAAGACCGGTCGCACCAACACGGATCGAATAGGCATTGTTCAACACGCCAGCCTGATAATCCTCGAAGCCCTGTTTGCGGTCGGCAAAGGTCAAGCCGGTCCGGGTGCGTTCGGCAGCGTCTTCCAGTTCGGGGTCGATATAGCCTTGCAGATTGTTGGCACCGGCGAAGTGGCGCAGCATCCCGAACGGACCGATTGACGGGGCCAGACCGAAGCCACCGATGAGGATGTCCCACTTGTCCTTTTGACCCAGCATCGCGGTCCAGGTCGCGGTGTCCACCGCATTAATGGTCGTATTGACCCCTAGTTTTTTCAGCTGATCTTGCAGAGCAATGGAATAATCACGCGGAACTTGCTGATCACCAGTGACCAGAATGGTCAGGTCTTCGCCCGCGTAGCCGCTTTTGGCCAACAGGTCCTTGGCACGGTCCACATCGTTGAGATTATAAAACTCTTTCCCAGCATCCGAGTAGTAAGGGTAGCCTTCGTACTGCCAGCCATGGCCAAGCTCAAAGTTCCCGCCCGTGGCGAAATCAAGCAGAATGCCATAGTCCAACCCCACCTGCACCGCCCGGCGGAAATCCAAGTTGTCGCCCGGAGCACGTGAGACATTGAAGGTCTGGTGCAGCATCATCCAAGGCAGAAGCTTTTCAGCGGTGGCAACACCGCTGGCGTTCAGTTGCGGCACGTCGGTTGCGGCGATCTGATTGGCGACATGATACTCACCGGTCAGCATCCCGGCCAGTCTGGCACCTTGCTCTGGCACATTGCGAAAGGTCACGCTGTCCACATAGGCTGTGCGCTTGCCGCCGAAGCCGTCCGGCCCGTCAAATCCGGGGCTTGGGGCATAATCGGCGAACCGCTCCAGCGTGATGTGGCTATCGGGCACCCATTCCACGAACTTGAACGGCCCCGTGCCAATCGGTTCAAATTCATCCCGCGACTTGACGGCGATCTCGGCCGGTAGAATGCCGACGATGACCCGCGGCGAACTGAGGTTTTCAAGAAAGGTCGGATAGGGCTGCGACATGTGGACGACGATGGTCGTATCATCGACCCGTTCGAACGAGGCCACCGGCCCCATAATTTCGCGATCAATCCCAGTTTCTTTCATCCGGGTCCAAGAAGCGATCACATCATCCACATCCATAATGTCGCCGTTATGAAACGGCACACCGTCGCGGATATGAAAGGTGTAGCTCATCGCATCGGGCGCCACCTCGAAACTTTCCGCAAGCTGGGGAATGATATTGCCCGTCTCCCCCACCGTGATGACACCCTCGAAGATGTTCGAGGCAATGTCCCGCGTCTCGCCGCTGGTCGAAGCCTGTGGGTCCAGCTCGCCAAGGTTGCTGGCGCTTGCGATGATCAACTCCCCCCCGATCACGGGGTCCTGCGCAATGGCGATACTGCCACTTGCGCCCAGCAGACCGATGGCGGCGACAAGCGTGACGCCGAATGGAAAATTGTGATGCATGGTGTCCTCCCAAGTGCATTTTTCTATGCCCATCACCGCATTTGTCAGCCGGTTCCGCAATACGAAGGCACGACCCAAAGCATTCCATTTCGGAATAACAGAAGGCCCTTATCTCGGTTGATTGGAATAATAGCGGCTGCTAGCGTCCGGTAACTTGAAGTCAACGGGAGGGTTAGACGGATGGAGACACGACACGCCCGAATGGTGCGAGTCATTGCGGAAACCGGACGATTTTCGCTAGCGGCAGAGCGCCTCGGACTGGGCCAACCGGCCCTTACAAAAATCGTTCAAAGGGTCGAAGACGAATTTGGCGTTCCGCTGTTCACACGCGGCCCGCAAGGAACCAGCTTGGCCCCGTTCGGCCATCTTTTCCTTGAATATGCCGAAGTCATCGAACGGGAAACACGGGACCTTGCCTCGGCTGCGCTGGCGATGCGCAAAGGCGAAAGCGGTCATTTCCGTATCGGCGCAGGTCAGTCATGGATCCACAACCTGATGCCAGCCATCATCCAGCAGGTCCATTGTGCGCGGCCTAATCTCTCGCTCAGTGTTGTGACCGGATCAGTTCCGGGATTGGTCGACGAACTGCTCGCCGGTCGCATCGACCTTGCCTTTGTGTCGATGACCGTCCCGCTGTCCGACGACCTTTGCAGTGAAGAATTGCTACGGGACCAACTCAGCGTGATCGCGCGCCCGGACCATCCCCTCACCCAATTGGGACGGCCCTGCACCATAGAAGAGATGCTGGAATACGGCTGGATCATCGGCGAAAAAATCCAGACAGACTTGGCCTATACTTGGCTTCAGGACGCGACCAAGAAACTGGGGTGCCCATTGCCGAAAGTGGTTCTGGAAACCCATCAGAAACATCTGATGGTCGAACTCATCCGCAACACCGACTTGCTTGCGTTCGAACCGGTTCATTCCCCGGCATTGACGAACGGTGATGTTGTCCTCGTCTCGGGGCAGCGGATTCAGCGGCCGCGTGGCACCGGAATGATCTGGCGCAAAAATCGGGTGGTGCCGGGAATGCAGTTCATCATGGACGTGGCGCGCAGCATTTCAAGCGACCGAAACCCCGAGCAGTTTGAACCGCGCCCCGAGGGGCGTGCGCAAAAGGTGACGAAGTGATTTTGTATATTCTGAAACGATTGCTCAGTGCGATCCCGGTCTTGCTGATCGTCAGCGTCATCGCCTTTGTGATCATCCAACTGGTCCCCGGCGACGGGGCCTCGGTCATTGCGGGGCAGGACGCCTCCATTGAAGAAATCGAATTTGTCCGCAATCAGATGGGCCTCAATGAGCCATGGCCGCTGCGGTTGGGCGGCTGGATGACCGGTCTGTTACATGGCGATCTGGGCTATTCCTACATGCTTAAGCGTCCGGTTGCGTCGGCGATCCTCGAACGGTTGCCTGTCACCCTGTCGTTGGCGTTTCTGTCGATCGCCTTCGCATCCGTCTTCGGGGTTCTGATCGGGACACTTGCCGCCGTGTTTCATCGCACATGGATCGATGCGAGCGTGATGAGCCTGTCACTGGTCGGGGTTTCCGTTCCAAATTTCTGGTTTGGCCTGGTCGCAATCCTGGTCTTTTCCGTCGGTCTGGGCTGGTTCCCAAGCGGCGGGTTTGTCCCACCGTCCGAGTCGATCACGGGCTGGTTGCAGTCCATGGCCCTGCCGGCAATCACGCTTGGCACCGGCACGATGGGCCTGATTTCCCGGTTCACGCGCTCTGTCATGCTAGAGCAACTGGGGCAGGATTATGTCCGCACTGCCGAAGCGAAAGGCCTGTTGGCCCGGCAAGTCATCGGAAAGCACGCGTTGAAGAACGCCATGATCCCGATTTTAACCGTCATCGGCATCACCTTTTCGCTGACTATGGCCGGGGCGATCGTCATTGAATCTGTCTTCTCCCTGAACGGTCTTGGCCGCTTGATGCTGCATGCCGTCACCCGCCGCGACTATCCGGTGCTGCAAGGTGGCTTGGTGGTCATCGCCTTTTCGTTCGTGTTCATCAATCTGCTGGTGGACATCCTATATTCTTGGCTGGATCCACGGGTGCGCTATGACTGAATCCTCTTTTCCCGCAACCGCTTCCAAGGCCCGTCAGATGCAACTTCTTCTGCGGGGGAACCTTCCACTCACGATTGGCGGCGCCATTTTGGCCTGCATCGTTTTGATAACCGTAATCGGGCCGTTCGTGATGCCGTATGGTCCCGAAGACACATCGCTAATGGACCGCTTCAAAGCGCCCAGTGTGGCGCACCTTGCCGGGACTGACGCGTTTGGGCGGGACGTGATGACCCGGGTGATCGATGGCGCCCATATATCGCTGTCGATTGGCCTTTCTGTCGTGATCATTACGATGTCGCTCGGCATCGTGATCGGCGCGATTGCCGGCTACTTTCCCAAACTCGACAATATCATCATGCGGGTGATGGACGCCGGAGAAGCCTTTCCAACCCTGCTTTTGGCCATCGCATTGGCCGCTGTGCTTGGCCCAGGTGTTGTCAATGTCGTGCTGGCCTTGGGCATTGCCTATACCCCGCGCACCGCACGGATTGTGCGCGCGTCAGTTCTGATCTTGTCCCAGCAGCAGTTCGTCGAAGCGGCGCGCGCCAGCAACGCCAGCCACCTGAGGATCATTGCAAAACACCTGATCCCCAATGCATTGGCCCCGGTGATCGTTCAAATGACTTTTGTTTTTGCAGACGCCGTTCTGGCCGAAGCCGCACTAAGTTTCATTGGCGTTGGCCCGCCGCCGCCCTCGCCGACGTGGGGAAATATCATCGCAGATGGCAGAAGCTATCTTTTCTCCGCCCCTTGGATTTCGCTGTTTCCTGGTCTGGCGATCTTCTTCACGGTTCTGTCGTTGAATTTGGTTGGCGACGGCCTGCGCGATCAACTTGATCCGCGCCTCAAGAGATTGGATTGATCCATGACACAGCCACTTCTAGAGGTCGAAGACCTCACCATCTCACTCGGTTCCGGGGCGTCGCGTGTCGACATTGTCGATGGCGTCAGTTTCACGGTTGGCGCGAATGAGCCGATCGGGATCGTCGGTGAATCCGGCAGCGGCAAAAGCATGATCGCCTTGGCGATCATGGGCCTCCTCCCGAAAGCCCTGAAAATCACCCGCGGGACAATCCGTTTCGAAGGACGCGAAATCCAAGCCTTAAGCAAAGCCGAAATGCGGCGTTTGCGCGGGGCCGAGATCGGGATGATCTTTCAAGAGCCCTCTACCGCTTTGAACCCGGTTTTCACCACGGGCGCCCAGTTGGTCGAGGTTTTACAGCGGCACACCCGCATGTCCAAATCCGAGGCCCGAGACCGGACAATCGAATTGTTTCGCCAAGTCGGCATCCCCTCCCCCGCCGAGCGGTTCAACGATTATCCGCATCAGATGTCTGGCGGGATGCGACAGCGGGTGATGATCGCAATGGCGCTGGCCTGCAAACCCAAGCTGATCATCGCGGACGAACCAACCACGGCGCTGGATGCGACGATCCAGCTTCAAATCATGAATGTCTTGGTGCGGTTGCGGGCCGAAACCGGCGTCGCGGTGGTTTTCATCAGCCATGACTTGGCACTTGTGGCAAGCTTCGCGGAGCGGATTCAAGTGATGTATGCTGGTCGACTGGCGGAAACCGGACCGACCGATCTGGTCTTCAATGCCCCAAACCACCCCTACACCGAAGGCCTGATGCACTGCGCCTTTGGGTTGGAGGACGATGTCACCCGGTTGCCGACCATCGAAGGCCGTGTCCCAAGCCCATCTCACTTTCCGAAAGGCTGCCGGTTTTCCACCCGTTGCAGCCATGTTCGGGACATGTGTCATAATTTGGTCCCGCCCAAAATACCCGTTGGCGACGATCACCTATCCGCCTGTTTTCGGCACACTCATTTCCAGACGGTGACTTCGTGATGACAGCCCAACCTGCCGCCCATGACATTTTGTTCTCAGTCCGCGGCCTGAGCAAGCATTTCACTGCGAAACGAACCCTGCCCTTTAGCGGACCACCAAAGGTTGTGCGGGCGGTCGACAAGTTGACCTTCGACATCCACAGGGGCGAAACCCTTGGCCTTGTCGGCGAAAGCGGCTGTGGCAAGACAACCACTAGCCGTCTTTTGATCCGGTTGCTCAACGCAACCTCGGGCGAGGTCGACTATGACGGCGCGCCGCTGTTGCCCCGCCAAGGGTCCGCGCTGTTTGATTTTCGCCATGATGTGCAGATCGTCTTCCAAGACCCGTTCGGGTCCCTCAATCCGCGCATGACAGCCGAACAGGTGATTGCCGAACCGCTGATCACATCAACCTCAATGACCGCCGCGCAGCGCAAGGCGCGGGTGGCCGAATTGCTTGGCCTTGTGGGGTTATCTGCCGAACACGCCAAGCGGTATCCACACCAGTTCTCGGGCGGCCAGCGGCAACGGATCGGAATCGCGCGGGCCTTGGCGCTACATCCAAAATTCCTCGTCTGCGACGAACCTGTTTCGGCTTTGGACCTGTCTATTCAAGCCCAGATCGTCAATCTGCTGCAGGACTTGCAACGGGATCTTGGACTGACGGTTCTGTTTGTCGCCCATGACCTGCAAGTGGTGCGTCATGTATCGGATCGGGTGGGGGTGATGTATTTGGGTCGGATGGTCGAACTTGCGGATAGCGAGACGATTTTCAACCGCTCGCGGCACCCATACACCCGGCTTCTCTTGGCCTCGTCGCCCCGCCTTCGCAAATCCAAGGTGCCCGACCTCGCCCGCGAACCCGTCGAGCAGGCCGATATTCCCAGCCCGCTTGCGCCACCGCCCGGGTGTCATTTCCACACCCGCTGCCCCTTGGCGACGGCGCGCTGTCAGGCCGAGGTTCCCCTCTGGCGCTCGATCGGCGACGGACACCACGTCATGTGCCATCACGCCGAACAGGTCGGGGGGCCTGTCGCAAAATCTGTGGGCTAGCACTGGTGTCTATTGGCCGGATGACGCTGGCCTTTGCCCATATCCTTGGTTGCACTGGCCGCGCCCAGTGTCCTATCTTTGGGCCTCAGAATTGACGATGCAGACCACATCCGCCCGACCCTCGCCTTGGGCGGATGTGGCCAGCGGACCGTCGACAGCACAATCGTTCTGACCGAAACCGACAGGCTGTGCGGGGTCTTTCTTTCCTTCTGCACAGCCCTTTGAAAGAAAGACACTGCGATGTTCGACACCGCGCATTTGGCACAGGCCATCGCTTGGCGCCACGACCTGCACCGTCACCCCGAACTGGCGTTTGAGGAAGTCAGAACCTCGGCAATGATTGCAGGCCTGTTGCAAGACTGGGGCTGGAACGTCCATCAGGGGATGGCGACAACCGGGGTGGTCGCGACCTTGGGCGATGGCAGCGGCCCGCGTTTGGGGCTGCGTGCCGATATTGACGCGCTGCCGATCCACGAGGCAACCGGGCTAGACTATGCGTCGACCATTGCGGGCAAGATGCATGCCTGCGGCCACGACGGACACACGGCGATGCTGCTTCTGGCGGCGCGTGAAATCGCCAAGCGCGGTGTGCGCGGCGGCAGTCTCCGGCTGATTTTCCAACCGGCCGAAGAAAGCGAGGGCGGCGCCAAGGTGATGGTCGATGACGGCCTGTTCCGGCAATTTCCGTGCGACACGGTCTATGGGATTCATAACTGGCCGGGGCTGGCACCGGGCCGGTTGGTCGCGCGCGACGATCAGATGATGGCCGCGTTCGCCGTCTTCGACATCGAAATCACCGGCAAAGGCGGCCACGGCGCGATGCCTGAACAAAGTGACGGCGTGGTCGCCGCAGCCGCCCGCATCGCATCGGGTTTGCAAGAAGTTCCCGCGCGCAGCCTGTCGCCGCTGGATACTGGCGTCATGTCAGTGACGCAGATCCACACCGGCTCGGCCTACAATATTTGCCCCGATTCCGCCGTCCTGCGCGGCACGGCGCGATGGTTCGCCCCCGCAGCAGGCGATGTGCTGGAAACCCGCCTGAACCAGATTGCCACCGGCATCGCCGCGTCGCAAGCATGCCAAGCCCGGGTCGATTATCAACGCCGCTATCCCGCCACAATCAACACCGCCACCGAGGCCGCCTTGGCCCGCGATGTCGGCGCCGCCATGGGCCTTGATGTAGCGGACGCCGCCCCCAGCATGGCGTCGGAGGACTTCTCATTCATGCTGGAACAGGTTCCGGGCGCCTATATCTGGCTGGGCGCCGGGCGGGACGGGAACAATCCGGGCCTCCACGCCGCGACCTTCGACTTCAACGACGCGGTTCTACCGGTGGGCGCGGAATTCTGGGTCCGGCTGGCGGAACGGGTGCTGTAGGGGCGATGGACGCACTCGACGCCCGATTTTTGCGTGAGTTTCTATGTGTCGCGCAAGAGGGCTCGATCCGGCGGGCGGCGCAACGGTTGGGCGTCGTGCCCTCGGCCATCAGCCGCAAAATCACGGCGATGGAAAACCGGCTGGGTGTCCCGCTGCTGGACCGCAGCACCCAAGGGGTTCGTCCAACCGAGGCGGGCAAACTGGTCTGTGCCCACGCGATGCATATGCAGGACGAGCAGACCTTCGTGCTAGACCAGATCGGGCAGTTCCGCGATAGCGGCAACCATCTGGTGCGGATCGCGGTGGGCGAAGGGTTTACCGCCGATCTGATGCAAAATGGTCTGGCGGATTTGTGCAAGCTGCAACCCCATCTTCAGTTCAGCATCGATCAGGCGGGCACCGACGAATTGCAGCGCCGCGTGATTGAAGGTGAGGCAGATATCGGCATCGCCTATAATCCGATTGTCACCGAGGCCACTCGCTCGCTTGCCGTTGGGCGTCAGCCGCTCTGCGCCATTGTTCCTGTTGCCTCCGACCTTGCCGGCGAAGCCTCGGTCACGCTGGCCGAGGTGCTGCGTCATCCCGTTGCGATGCTTGATGCCCGCCACGCGATCCGCCTGCTTGTCGCTCGGGCCGCCAGCGATCACGGGCTGGCCCTGCGCCCGCATGTGGAAACCGCGTCGATCATGCTGCTGATCCGCTATGTCTGTGCGGGAATGGGGGTGACGTTCCTGCCGCGCTTTGCCGCCGCCGTTCAAGCCGCGCGGGGCGAACTGGCCATCGTGCCCATCGACGAGCCGTCCTTGCAGCAAGTCAGCGCCCACCTGATGATCCGCGCCCGCAGACGGTTGCCAAAATCGGTGGACCTGACGGCAAGCTTCCTGTCCGACCGCATGGTTGCCTTCAGCGGCTAGGTGTTGCCCGTCAGGCAACGCGGTGTGCAACAATCCCCCACTATTTGCGTGACGTGTTGCCGCCGATACTGACGTCAGCAACACTTCTGGAAGAATGAGGGCACTATGTCAGCAGCGCAAAAGATCAAGGTCGGGGTCGTCGGGCTTGGGTCTATGGGACTGGGGATGGCGCTTGTCCTAGCGTCAAAAGGGTTCAGCGTCGCCGCCTTTGATCTGTCGGGCGCCGCCTTGGCCAAAGCCGAAGATGGGGGGGCGTCCATCACACCCAGCGCGGCCGACGTCTTTGCCGTCTCTGACGTCGTCGTCCTGTCGCTTCCGGCGGCACAGCACGTTCAAGCGGTGATGACCGAGGCGCAAGAGGCCGGACATCTTGCCAAAGGCGTGCCGCCCAAGGTCGTGATTGATACGTCCACATCGGAGGTCGAGGTCAGCCGCAGTCTGGCTGCGCGTTTGGATGTGACCGGCCACGGCTTTCTGGATGCGCCGGTCAGCGGTGGACCATCCGGCGCCGCGGCAGGCACGCTGGCCACCATGGTTGGCGGGGATGAGACCTATTTCACCATGGCGCTGCCGGTGCTCGAAGCGATCGCCGCCAAGATTATCTTTGTCGGACCCAGCGGCGCGGGCAATGTCGCCAAACTGGTGAACAATATGCTGGTGGCCAGCCACATGATAACCACGCTCGAAGCCGTTCGCTTGGCCGAGGCCGCTGGCGTCAGCGCAGCAGATGCCCTGCGGGTGGTGAATTCCGCCACCGGACGCAGCGCCATCAGCGAAATTCATTTCCCGAACTGGGTGCTTCCGCGCAGCTTTGACAGCGGCTTTTCGGCAGGCCTGATGCGCAAAGATGTCCGCCTCGCCCGTGAACTGGCCGCGCAACTTGGCTGCGAAATGCCGGTTGCCGACCTTGTGGCCGAGATGTGGTCCGAACCGCGGTCTGAGTTGACAGACAGCGACGATTTCATGCTGATGGGCGACCCGCAAGCGGCGCGCTTTACGACGAAGGAGACAACCAATGGCTGATGGTGCAGCACCACGGGGTGACGTTTCGGACCGCGTCACCGACCTTTTGCAAACCCTTCTGGGCACGCAGGCCGTCCAAAGCTATGTCGGCGGCGCGTTCGTGTCCGGCGCGGGCCAATCGCTTGATCTGACCGACCCGGCAACGGGCAAGGTTTTCGCGCAATACAGCGATGCCGGCCCCGACGTCGTGGCGCAGGCAGGCCAAGCCGCCGAGGCTGCGCAGAAGGAATGGTGGGCTAAAACCGCGTCCGAGCGTGGCCGCATCATGTTCGAAATCGGCCGCCAAATTCGCGCCCATGCCGAACCGCTCTCGCAACTCGAAGCGCTTTCGACCGGGCGACCGATCCGCGATGCAGGGGGCGAGCCAGCCCGCATGGCCGAGATGTTCGAATATTACGCGGGCTGGTGCGACAAGATCACCGGCGACGTCATTCCGGTGCCAAGCACGCATCTGAACTATACCCGCCACGAACCCATCGGCGTTGTGGCACAAATCACGCCTTGGAATGCACCGTTGTTCACCTGCTGCTGGCAAGTGGCCCCTGCGATTTGCGCGGGCAACGCGGTCATCTTGAAGCCGTCGGAACTGACCCCCCTCAGCTCAATCGTGATCGGGGTTCTGTGCGAAAAAGCGGGTGTGCCGCGCGGTCTGGTCAACGTCTTGGCTGGCGCAGGTCCGACCACCGGCCAAGCGATGGTCGATCACCCTGCAACCGGTTTGGTCGTCTTCGTCGGTTCCGCCGCAGCAGGCAGCGCGATTGCCGCGCGTGCGGCACTAAAGCCGATGCCATCGGTTCTGGAACTTGGTGGGAAATCTGCCAATATCATCTTCCCAGACGCGGATATCGACCGCGCGGTGATTGGGGCGCAGGCCGCGATTTTCGCCAGTTGCGGCCAAAGCTGCGTCGCCGGATCACGCCTGTTGGTGCATCGCTCGGTCCACGCGGAAGTGGTCGAGAAATTGGCCACGGCCAGCGCGCGTATTCCGGTCGGAATGCCAATGGACCCCACGACCCAGATCGGTCCGGTTAACAATCAGGCGCAATGGACCAAGATCGACGCGATGGTGCGCGATGCCGTGGATCAGGGCGCCGTCCTTACCACAGGCGGCGGCAAACCCGATGCCTTGTCCGACAGTGGCGGCTTCTTCTTTGCCCCCACCGTTCTGGATCACGTCCGCCAAGACATGACCATCGCCCGCGACGAGGTCTTCGGCCCGGTTCTGTCTGTGTTAACCTTCGACGACGAAGCCGAAGCGGTGGCGATTGCCAACGCCACCCCCTATGGGCTGGCAGGGGCGGTCTGGACACAGGATGTTGGTCGTGCGCACCGCATGGCGGCGCAGGTCCGGGCGGGCACCTTCTGGGTTAACAGCTATAAGACAATCAACGTGATGTCGCCCTTCGGCGGTTTTGGGCGGTCGGGCTATGGCCGCTCGTCAGGCCGCGAGGCCTTGGCCGCCTATACCCAGACCAAATCCGTCTGGGTCGAAACCGCCGAGACCCCTGCAATCGGCTTTGGTTATGCCCCGGGCTGATCTTTGTGCGGGGCGGTATCGCCCTACCCCAGCTTTTACGTCATAAGGCCACATCACAAAAATCCGTGGCCATCCGGGTGCCATGAGGCACCACAACAGAGAGGGAAACCAATGCAAGACATAAAGGATCTGATCCTTGACTGGCGACTGCATCTGAGTGTGCTTGTCATCACCATTCTATGCGAGATGATCGGCGTGATCGCCATCCCAATCGGGATCGGATCGATCCTGCTTTTGCCGCTGCTCTACGCCTTCGTGATGGGCCTACTGATCAACCCGAACGTCATTAAAAAAGCCGGTGGGTGGCTGAAAGACCGCGACGTGCGCGCCGCCTCGCCGCTGATCGTCATTGCGATCATGCCATTCATCGCCAAGTTCGGGACCATCATTGGGCCGTCCATACAGCAAATCATCGATGCGGGCCCCGCGCTGATCTTGCAAGAATTGGGCAACCTGGGCACGATCGTTATCGCCTTTCCCATCGCGGTTCTGGTCCTGCGCATGGGGCGCGAATCCATCGGGGCGTGTTTCTCGGTCGCCCGCGAACCAAACATCGCCATTATCGCCGACAAATACGGCCTGAAAAGCGATGAAGGCACCGGCGTCATGGGGGTCTATGTGATCGGCACCCTGTTCGGCACCTTTATCTTCGCGATCCTTGCCTCGGTCTTGGCAAACACCGGAATATTTTCGATCGAAGCACTGGCAATGGCGTGTGGCATCGGCTCGGGATCGATGATGGCGGCCTGTTCGGGCGCGCTGGCCCATTCTGTGCCGGACATGCAGGATCAGATTCTGGCATTGGCCGCCGCATCGAACGTGCTGACGTATGCCACCGGCATGTATCTGTGCATCTTCGTTGCCCTTCCGGTGACCGAGAAACTTTACGACCTGCTGGGCCGCAAGGACACTACCGTGAAAGCCGGGGAATGATCATGAGCAACACCGAAACCTATACCGACCCCACCGAACAGCGCCATCTGAGCCTGCGTGACCACGCCTTGGTGCTGATCATCATTTGCTTCATCGGTCTTATCGGCAATACCGTCGCAACCGACAACACCTTGGCCGAAGGCTTTGTCGGCCTGATCGTCATCTACGTCATCTGCATGATCGGGGTCGCCCTGACCCGCCACGTGCCGCTGAAATTGCCGTCGGTTGCTTGGATTTCGCTGGTCGGAATTATTGCCACTCTGCCGTGGACACCGGGCAGCGGTTGGATTCTGGAACAGGTCAAGCATGTGAATTTTCTGACGCTTGCAACGCCCTGTCTGGCCTATGCGGGCATTGCGATAGCCCGGCACGAGATCGAAATCGCCAAAACTTCGGGCTGGAAAATTTTCATCGTCGCCCTGCTGGTGATGACCGGCACCTATGTTGGTTCAGCGTTCGTGGCGGATCTGTTCCTGTAATCATGAAGACGGCTTGATTTAGCCTACAACATGCCAAGGGGCAGCGCTGTTTGCTCTGCCCTTTGAGCGAACGATTGGATCCGCCGGCATTCAAGCCAAGCGCTCCATCGACAGTTAAATCGGATTTTACAACGCCGAGAGGCCGCACACCGCCTTCGATAAACGACCGCCCGACGACGCGGACTTTGACCCGAGACAGATGAACCCAGCGGCATGAAATCTAACTGGGATGCATCTTAGCTGAACCGCAAACCTGTTCAGATCAACCGAGCCACCTCTGAACTCAGTGCGCAGTCGCTTCACGCGTTTGAAAAAATCTCGAGTAAAAATCAATCTTTTACTCGTTTCACATCACGTATATGGAGCCAATTCCTGACGCTATTTTTCACCGAAGGCCCACTGCACATGCAAAAAGCTGGCTTGCTGCGGTTGGTCGCGGTCGTTTTTACGGCTGTGACGTGTTTGACGATCGGCGATGTGGCGGGAAAACTTCTGACCGCTGGGGGCGTCAGCCCCTATCTAGTGGCATGGCTAAGATTTGCCTTGGCAGCCCTTATACTCGTTCCGTTCAGCGGGTTAAAACGTCAAGAACTGCCTAATCTGCTTGATCGGCGGATCTTTTTCCGGGCCGTTTGCGTCGTCGGTGGCGTCATCTGTATTTTGACAGCCCTAAAGACCGCCCCTATGGCAGATGCTTTTGGTGCGTTTTTTATCGGCCCCATCGTGTCCTACGTGCTGGCAATCATCTTTTTGAATGAACACCCATCGCGCTTACGCAGTGCATTGCTGGCCGTGAGTTTTCTTGGCGTCATGCTGGTGGTGAAGCCAAGCTTTGATATGTCCATAGGATTGGTATTTGCGCTGGCGGCAGGAGTCTTTCACGGCACGTTCCTCGTCGCCACGCGAACGGTGGCTGGCGAGTTTCGGCCCCGCTTTCTTCTGATTTCGCAACTGTTGATCGGCACAGTGATTTTGACGCCGTTAGGCTTCAGTTCAGAATTTCCAAACATGAACCTTAACCTGTCTGGTCTCGTGATCATCAGCGCAGCCGGATCAGCGGTCGGGAATTACTTACTGGTTGTTGCAAGCAAAACAGCAGAAGCAAGCCTTGTTGCGCCACTTATTTACAGTCAACTTATACCGGCAACGGTCTTTGGGGTGTTGGTTTTTGGCGACTTGCCAGACGCGTACTCGCTTATCGGTCTAACCATGATTGTGACATCTGGGGTGGGCTCGTTGGTCGCAAGCCAAGCGTCGATCCTAAAACATCTGCGAGGGTGACCGGGTCCAGTTACAGACTTCTGATGTCAAAAGACGACCGAACACCCTAGCAATGCCGTCACGAAATCCTAGCGACTGGCCCAAATTCCTACGACCACTTCTGTCCCTCGTCAGTCGCTTCGGTTTAACAACGGGTCCGTCTTTGCCAGGCCCATCCGGGGCACAGGAACACTATCCTCTTGAGTGGGGCAAAGGCCTGTTCAGGTCGGCTCGCCTAACGCGAGGTACAGCGCGATGCGGTTGGTCAGAAGCGCGGCCTGACTTTGCACCACTTCGACTTTCGCGCCGTTGACGAACTGTTGCAGCGTCAACAATTGGGTCATGTCCATCACCCCGGCGACATAGTTTTCCTGACCGAGGGCGACCACGGCTTCGGCATCCGCCAGCGCAGCCTGAAGACTGGCAAGGCTTTCACGTAACAGCTTTTCGTTGGCCATGCGGGTTTCAACCTCGGCATAGGCTTCTAGAACCGTTTGACCGTAAAGCGATGTCGCCGCAGCCTGACTGGCGGTCATTTGGATCACTTGGGCGTTCAGCGCCCCACCGTCGAAGATCGGCTGCAACAGCCCGATACCGGCGCGCAAGAAATCTGGATTTGCGCCAAGCAGTGCGATGTTCGGGTCAAACAATCTTCCGCCGCTCGCCGCGAGCGAGACCCCAGGCAGTCGCGCAAGTTTGGCCACCTCGACATTGTAGAAGGCAGCGATCACCTGATTGCGGGCGGCAATAATGTCAGGACGCCGGTCAAGAAGCGACAGGGGCTGGCCTGCGGAAACGCGTCCCGGCATACGCGGAAAGCTGGTCCCGGATTTCAGTTTGAGGTTGGGATAACGGCCCACGAGAACTTCCAAAGCGGCGGTGGCCTCATTGGCACGAATCCGCAGTTGCGGGATGGCGGCGCGTGCCCCACTGAGCCGGGCCTGCGCCTGCACCACGTCGAAATCCGAAACTTGGCCCGCGGCCTCTTTATCTTTGGCAAGCACCAAAAGGGTCTCGTAAAACGCGGCCGTTTGCTGCGCCACAGAGATGAGTTTGGCAATCTCGATGCTGGACACCCAAGTGCGCGCGACGGTGGCTGCAATGGATTGATTGGCGAATGCGGCTTGGTTCGCCACCGCGGCCGCGCTGGCGGCGGCACTGGCTTGACCTGATCGCAACTGTCCCCAGAGATCGACCTCCCATGACACCATCAACTCGGCGCCACTTGCGCGGGAGGTCCGGCTGTCGGTCAAATCGCGCATTTGCTGGCCACCTGCGGTGGCACCTACGGTTGGCAAGATCGGCGCGCCTGCGATTGTCACCACCTGCAATGCCGCATCCACCTGCGCGGCCGCAGCCTTCAGGTCCGCGTTGTTGCGCAAGGCTTCGTTGACCAAGCTGGTCATGTTGGGGTCCCGAAAGCTTGCGACCCAAGGGCCGCCAACCACACTTGTTGGCGCCCCGTCAGATGACCACGCTGCGGGGATTTCGGTCCCTGCTGGCAGCGCCGCGTCGATCAGGGCTGCGTCCTCGGGAGGCGTCGCCAGCGCGCAGCCGGTCAGCGCGATGGCGACCACCACAATAGCGAGACGCTGAAAGCGTAAGCCCGAACCCATCGGTTGATCATCCATGCAGGTACCTCAGAATGGAAGCGGATAGAGCCAACGGCCCCATGTATAGGCGCGAAGCGCAATTTGGCTGACCCATGTATACGGGCTGTCTTCGGTCGTCGCGATCAGCACCGCCCCTTCGGCCCCGATTGGCAAATGGACCGACGCGTCATCTAGGCTGATCCGTACCGGGAACCGCACTTCGGGTGACGGACCGTCGGGAAAAATCGGCAGGTCCCCGGATGGCAAGAACTGACCTTTGCCGCTGGCCCACCAGATGTCATCCACCTTGCCGCTAAAGGTCTTGCCGGGATATTTATTCAGCGCGACGACCACCGGCTGACCGGCCTCGACGAATTTCAGGTTCTCTTGTCGATAGGTCGCCAGGATATAGGGATCGTCCAGAATGAAGCTGGCGATTGCGCCGGCGCGAATAATGCCCGTGACCATGCCTTCTTCGACCTGCAAGTTGATGATCATGCCGTCTCCGGGTGCGGTGATCACCGTCTGGTCGAGGTAATACTGCGCCTGATCCAGTTGCGCCTGTGCTTCTGCAACCGAGGTGTTCACGCCGTCGATTTGCGAGTTGAAGGCGATCTTGGCGCGGTTCCATTCCGCGACGGCGGCTGAAACAGCGGCGTCACCTTCGACCACCTTCGCGGTCCATTCCTGCGCCTCTTCTTGCGGCGCGGCGCGTTTGGCGGCAAGGCCGACAAAGCGCGTTTCCTGAACCTTGTCAAACGCGAGGGCGGCCTTGGCGCGGTTGACCGATTGGGCGGCGACTTCGACATCGGCTTCAAGGATCGCCACATTCTGTACGGCGGCGGCCAATGACGCTTGGGCTTGGTTCACCTGATACTGGTAAAGGCGCTTGTCGAACACAAACAGCGGATCGCCCTTTTTCACCGGCACGTTCTGCTTCACGACGACTTGCTCGACCAAGGTCGGCTCTGGCAAGCGCGGGATCAACTGGACGGTCGGGCGCACGACCATAAGTTCCTCAGAAATCGGCGCGATGAACCGGGATCCCACCAGCGGCACCAGCACGAGATGCAGGAACACAAAGCCGGTGACGACGCCCCATGCCGGCGTTAAGCGCAACAACTTGAACTTGAAGAACACCAACCGAACAAAAATGGCGTAGACGACCGTTACAACGACAACAAAAAGCATCTATTCGCGCCCTTGCTTGGTTGGGTCCGCATCAGGGGTGCGTGGGGCTGAATTTGGCTCGTGTTGCGTCGGAGCGGCCTCTGTCGCCCGCGCCAATCCCGCCTCGCGATCGATGGCCGCATCAATTGCGGCGTCTCGTTCGGGGGGCCGCCTTTTCTTGCCATATGCATAGGCAGTGAGATGCTCCATGGATTGTTGTTCCGAGACCCGTTCGGCCTGCGGAAAGTACCGGATATCGACCTTGTCCGTCGGCTTGAACGCCCAAATCAGCGCCTGAATCCACGGGACAATCGCCGCAAATCCGACCCAGCCCATGGCATAGATCGCTTCAGCGTCCGGATGGTTGCGCGCGATGGCAATCCTGCCCGGCAGTCCGAGGACCAAAACGACCAGCCACAATCCCCCCAGCACCGATACGAACCCGCAGCCTAGGGTGATAAAATCCCAGAAATAGGGGGAGGCCGTAAATTCGGCCCATTTCCCGGTAATCTCGTTCATTCTGTGATTCCTAGCTGTTCGAGTTGTTTTGGCTTTGGCTCGATGGGACCGTGTTTCATCGCACCCGCATTGAAGTCCCCGACGATCGTCATTAATTATCGCAGCAAAGCCCGACAGAAAACAGCGTGGGCAGAAGCATCGTTATTTCTTATCGACAACTTAGATTTGGTTCCAGTCGCTTTTCACGTGCGAAATGATCCAATTTTGCTGTCCCAAAGATATCGCCAAATTGTTGATCGCGGCTTTTAGGTTCTGGCGTTGGACAGATTACGCCGCCATTTTTGCGGTTTGATCGGCCCCGCGGATCAAATTCGAAATGTGATATTACGGACATTTCGCAACTTTCATCAGCGTTCTAAGCGCGGTGGACGGAAGGCTTCACCCGCAGACGGATTGAATTGAGCAGACGGAATAAGGCGAAAAGACGATGCCGCCGGGATCATTCGACCTCGACGCAAAGGTAAAGCTTTGAGCGTTCAGCCCGTCACTGAAGAAAGAAGACCACGGTCAAAACAGCACCCACGATGATGATTGCTACCCGTAAGGGCTCGGTGCGCTTGATCTTCCGGGCATATTTTGCGCCGATATAGCCGCCGATTGTTGTTGAAACAGCGAGCACGGCTGCTGACTCCCATGCGATCAATCCGGCGGTTGCATAAGTGGTCACGGACACGAGTGACAAGACTGCGGAAAGCAGGTTCTTTAAGCCATTCATGCCATGCAGATCCCGGAAGCCGATCAATCCGAAGACCGCCAGCAGCATGATGCCAAGGCCACCGTTGAAGTAGCCGCCGTAGGCCGCCACAATGGCAATACCGACAGCCGAAAGAACCGGCCCGGCAACTCCGCCCCCCTTGGCGCGCAAATGCGCGATCAGTCGAGGCCCAAGCGCGAACAGTGCCGTTGCCAAAAGCAGAAGCCAAGGCACGATGCCGATGAACGCATCCCCGGGCGTAGCCAGAAGAAGCCCCGCACCGATCAACCCGCCACCAGCCGCGACCGCCACGATCGTCCGAAGACGCAAGGCCCCCTCTGCTTTGATGTCGTCCCGGTATGCCCATGCACTTCCAATATAGCCCGGCAGGGCCGTTAGCGTTGCTGTGGCGTTGGCCATGATGGGCGGCACGCCAAGCCAGACCAACGCCGGAAAACTGAGCAGCGTTCCGCCCCCAGCGATAGCGTTCACGCCGCCTGCCAACAGTCCGGCGACCACAAGTACGAAAGTGGAGAACATGAAGAGGACCTCTGAGCTTTAATAAACGCTTGTCGCCCAATGTGAGAATGGTCTGCAAGGTGATAGGCGTCAATGTGTCGGTGGAAGGACCTGCATTTGAGGGCCGGTCGCCGATGATTTTGACGAATTGCAGGAATGCCGCCCGTGCAGCGAAGAAGCGATAAGGAGAATGGATCAGCGACGACAGTTTGTGATGCGTTGGGTCGGCCCTTACAGCCGAGACTTTGTGGCCGGAGCCTAGCGGTTGTGTCTATGTGGCAATCTCAGCCTGAACTGGTCTTGCTTTTCTGGGCAGGTTTGCGGCTCAGCTAAGATGTATCCCGGTTAGGGCCTGTTGACCCAATTTGGCAAGTGCTCGGGGCAACGGTGTGACGCCGGCCCTCACACTATTTCTATCGGCAGTCATACCCTCGGGTGCGCCGTATTTGGCGATGGCTTCGTTCAACGCCTCAACGCAAAAGCGCGCGTCCGTCCGCCATGGCCCTCGGCACCAAAGCGGCTTTATGCAGACCTGTTGGATCGCCGCCACGCCACACCGAGTTGTAGGTCATGTCGCTACACCAGACGTGGTTTGAGCGTGTGATCGGCGCTTCCTCAGCTGGTGAGAATAGATCAGCTGCTGGGGGTGTTTTTCACTGGTGTTAGGGCCTTTGTAGATGGCCTGCGGACCGCCGCCGCACCCGGTGGCGGTCCGCATGGACACCGCTCCTAGGCAGGTATGCTGCGATCTGGCGGTGACCGAAGACCGGGTATTTGGTGAACACCCGGTCGATTGCGTTCATCAGCTTCTGCGTTTCAGCGTCCATCCCGACCGGCGTGGAATACAATGATGACCGGTTGGTCTTCCGCAAATAGCACTGTTTGGCCGGGCTCATCGCTTCAGCCCGTGTGACAAAGCTAGGGGGACTGTGGCCCCAGGGGGGGCCACGCAAGCATCCGTACCGTTTGCGACCGCCAGATTGCCGATCGTGGCGTGGAGTTCTTTGACGTCGGCATCGCCGGACTCAACCTACCTAGCTTTACCAAAAACTTACCCGTCAGGCCGTCAATCGCCTGCCGTTTCCATGTTATCCCCTGCGTTGGGTGGATCTTGTGCTTGGCTGCAATCTCTTGCGCCGTCTTGTCTCCACGCAGAGATATGGGCAAAAGTTGGTGACGCTTGATCAGGCGGCGGTTTGAAGTTGGCGGATCCCATCCCGGAACTCAACCCCTTGGATGATCTCGGGGAGGCGGTTTTGACCGTCGAGTTTGCGCCATTTC
>NZ_MTBG01000030.1 GCF_002119405.1 Pseudoruegeria sp. SK021
ACGAAACGCCCCAAACCTGATACCCGAAAAACGCTGCCTCACGGCAACGCGTCACAGGTGGCCGAATGCGTCGGAACAGGTGGCCGGATGTTGTCGGAATGGGTGGCCGGATGTTCCGGAATACGCACGCGTGATCTGAAAGGCTGCATGGTCGCGAGGCAAGAACCGGTCCCTGCAATGAACCCCTTGCCCAGCAGCGTGTCGCGGACCGTCGACGCACCCAGACAGTCCTGCTCGGCGTGTCTGTCATCGAACGGCTTTAAGCTGGCGCGGTCGTTGCCGCAGAGCGGCGGATCGATAGCAGGATCGTCGAACGGCCAGATGAACTGTTGACCGAGATAGTCTGTGGCACTGTCAGCCGATTTATCTAAGGGTACCCCCTTAGAATGCTGACAGGTGCCTATTTCAGAATGGCGGTTCAGACACTGCCGCAGGGGGCTATGGCAATGCCTCAATTGCGATGTGCCGGCGAGAGTTAGTCCGCCGTCAGCGTGTTCTTAACGATTTGGCCGTTCTTCATGATCACCAGCAGGTTCTTTTCAGGGTCGGCCAATAGCGTGATATCTGCGACCGGATCGCCATCAACCAACAGCAGATCGGCCAGTGCGCCGATCTCGACCACGCCCAACTTGCCCGGATAGGGGTTGCGCCGGTCGGACAGCGCCAGCAGTTCCGCATTATCGGCGGTCGCCATCTTTAGCACCTCGGCGGGGGTATACCACCGCGTCATCACCTCTAGCTGGGCGCCTTGCTGGGACGCGCGGTGTGCATTGAATAGAATATCCGTGCCGAAGGCGACTTTGATATCGTACTTTTTCGCCAATCCGTACGCCCTGTCGGTGCCGGTGGCGATCCTAGCGGAATCCGCCTGCCGCGCGGCATCGGCATGCACATTCCCAAGATGACCGCCCAGAAACGGCTGCAGGCTCCACCAGATGTCGTTTTCTGCCATCAACTTGACGGCCTCTTCATCGGCAAGCTGACCGTGATCGATGACCTTGGCCCCGGCTTCGATCGCATTGCGTATCGCTTCGGGCGTGTAGGCATGCACGGTGACATAGGTGCCCCAGTTCGCCGCCGCCTCAACTGCTGCGCGGATCTCGCCAACGCTGAGTTGCACGGTATCCAAAGGTCCATAGGGAGATGAGACGCCGCCGCCGACCGTCAGCTTGATCTGGCTGGCACCTTGCAGCAACTGCTCGCGGGTGCGCTTGCGGACCTCATCGGGGGAATCCACAATCGCCGACATGCCCATGCGCTCGGGAAAGCTGAGGTTATCGGGGGTCGCGGGAAAATCAGACAGCATCCGGAAATCACCATGCCCGCCGGTTTGCGAGAGCATCGCGCCCGAAGGCCAAATGCGCGGTCCGGCAATCGCGCCGCTGTCAATCGCCATCTTCAACCCGAAGGTCGGTCCACCCAGATCCCGCACACTGGTAAAGCCGCGCATCAGCGTCGCCTGAGCCTCGGCACCGGCCAATAGCGTAATGAAGGTGAAGGGCGCCGTGCTGGCAAGAGCCATCGAGGGCCGCGCCATGAACGTATGCCAATGCGCGTCAATCAGCCCGGGCATCAACGTGCGCCCGTCGCCGGAGATATGCACGGCCTCTGCGCCTGCGTCGATCAGATCCGCTGAAATCTGGGCGATGTGATTGCCTTCGACCAGCACATTCATCGGGTCCGTCAACGCCGTGCCATCAAAGACGCGGACATTTTCGAAAACAATCGTCTCAGGAAGCGCGTCCTGCGCATTGCCAGTCGACGCTGCGGCAAATGCCATAAAACTGGCAGCGAAAAACACGCCAATTGCTTTTTTCATAGTAATTCTCTTTCTTTTCCACTGCGTTTCTTGGCAAATTTTTTTATTATTGAGGCCTTCTAAGGTACGCTGGCTAGTCTGCCCAAGCCTTGAACGTGTCCGAAAGGCGGCGTTTTTGCGTCGTTTGTGACTCCTGTCGTCATCGCCGGATACATCTTAGCGGGCTGTTCGATTTTTCCAGACCATTTCAGTCACGATGGCGCAGTTCTTTTGATAAGCCCGCTCGGATTGAGCGGCGGCAACGCACCCTGTGCGGTCGTGTGGGGTCTGCCCCCGCTTTGCTGTATCATGGGAGGAAGGCTTTGCCATAACTCGGGTGCGGCACTGTCCGGTGAACGGCCATAGATATGCTGGCCAATCACGGTCAGGGCCTCTGATATCCGTTCCATGGTTTCTGGGCGCGTGGCGGGTGCGCGATTGGCCCAGACATCAAGACACCGAAGCGTTTCGGGTAAATCCTGCGCGGAAATTGCGGTTAGCAGGGCGTTCTGGGCATAGGATTTGCTCGCCAGTCGTGCGGACTTTCTGGACTGCAGGGCGCCCGTCACATGGGGCCATGCCCGCCAGCCGATAAATGCGGCGCCAGAACATCCCACCAATATCACAAGGCCCAGCGTCCAATTTCTTGGCTCTGCGGGGCCTGACACGAGAGGCGGACCGTCAACTGAAATTTCAAACCCGTCTAGGGTCGCGACCTCAATCTTGCCAGATTTTAAATTGAACCAGCGCACATCAATCGGCGCGACCTGACCGCTGCCACCGCCCTCTGCCATCAGCGTTTCGGATTCGATGCGGACCCCCGACAACACGCCGCGATCTTCAGATTCCGTCACCTCAGGATGGTCGGGATACGCGCGGATGCCGTCGATCTCGACTGGTGGCAATAGCGGCGGCAACATGAACGGCGACGCACCGGAAACTGTTGCGGTCACGGTGCGCACAACGCTGTCGCCTGCGGCCAAGCCCGTCGTCTGATCGGACACCTCTTGGGTCAGCGTTAGGTCTTCTGCGGCAATGAACGGGTTCAGCCCCTCGGCGCCGCTGGGGATCACGCCCTCGATTGCGATCGCCTCGGTCTGGACGGTTGTTGTAATCGGGTCGCTTTGATCTGGGCCCGCATAGGTTACAAGAATGTCTTGCGGTGGGATGTTGAACTGGCCCGGAACCATCGGCGATAGAAGATACCGTCGCGAGACGCCCGACCAATTTTCACCTTCGATCTGCTTACTGAGGGGCGTGGTAGAGCGGTCACTCAGTATCACGCGCAGGTTCGGCATCTCAAGGGACGGAAACTCAGCCGGGGTAGACAGCCATGTCGGCACCAGAATCGAAATGCGCAGGGTCAGGAATTGGCCCGGAATCGCCGCGGTCTCGTCGATCTGCACATCGACGACCGGTAGCGGGCTTTGAGCCTGCGCCGGCGCGAGCAAAGACACCACCAGTGCGAATGATATGGCAAGCAGTCTCATTGTGTTGCCGCCTCAATTGCAAAGCGCTGACGCAAAAAATCGCCCGTTTGTGTGTCGACGGTGTTCATCCACTGATCCGTGCTGAGCAGAGCCTCACTCGCGTCGCCGCCCTCCAGTTCCGTGTCGGCCCCGCGCGCGTCGGTGTTGTCCATGACTACGTCATCCGCGCCGATGCCCTGTTCTTCGCCGGTATCGGATTGTTCGCGGGCCTCTTCGACATAGGAGAGAATAGTCTTCGCAGTTTCCAGATTTTCGGACGCGCCGGGGAAGTCGGGATCACGCTGCAATGTGAGTTCAAACGCTGCAATGCCGTCCCGGTATTCCCGGGCCTTGATGTGCGCCATTCCTTGCACAAAGGCGGCATCGGCACTGTCGATGCGCGCGAAGGTTTTCGCCGCCTCGGCATATTGGCCGTCACGATACAGCGCCCAGCCGATCCGCATCGGGTCGGCGAACAGGTCCGCCGCACGATCATAGGTCTTACGCTGATACGCGATCTGCCCTTGCTGGTCAGGCGTAAAGAACCAGTCGGCCACGCCGTCCGCCCTTGCCGTGCCCGGTTGCCAGAGCCCGCAGCCCAGCACCAGAACGATCGCCCACCGCATGGTCCAGCCGCGACGAAACCACGGCAGCGCCAGCATCAGGGCGGGTACCGCCAGCCACCAGCCGCGATCTTCCCAAGGTTGATCGCCGTCTTGGGTCAGCGCCCGCTGATAGGCCGCGTTCAGACTGCGATCGAGTTTTCGAATGTCAGCGTCGTCCGGTGTTGCCGGCACGACCAGAAACGGCGCCGCATCTAGCCCTGCATCCGCCGTGCCATCAGGTAGCATGGCCAACGCTGCAAGACTGGTCTCATCATCCACCGTCAATGCGGAGATTTGGGTGGTGTCGAGGCCGTCTGTCACAAACAGAATACCGCCCGGGGAGGGTTCCTTGGCTTGCAGCGCCTGCGCAATGGCCAGCGCGGCCACCGCATCATCACCGTCTTCGGGCATGACATCCGGCGTCAACCCTTGGAGGTAGGGCTGCATCACCGACGGGTCATCTGTCATCGGCACAACCGAATGCGCCGTCCCGGAATAGGCCACCAGCGCCGTGCGCGCCCCGGCTCGTAATTCCAGAAGGTCACGAATTTTTTGTTTGGCCCGTTCAAGCCGTGACGGGGCAAGATCGGTGCCCTCCATCGTCTCCGCCACCTTTAACACAATCACCAGCGGTGCGGTTTGCGCCACGAAGGGATCCGGAACACGCGTCCAACTGGGACCGGCAGCCCCGAGAATGGCAAGACCAAGAACTGCCGCAACGCCGTCGATTGGAAGCAAGCGTCGGCGCTGGTCCACACCCAAGGTCAAGGCCTCGCGCAAATGCGGTGCCAAACCGGCAACGACAGGGGTGTCGCGCACCGCCCCTTTGCGCACCGCCCACCAAATAACGGCAATCAGCGGAAGCAAAATCAGGACCAGCGGCCTGATGAAGTGAAAGGCCTCAAAGGCGACGGCCAGATCGGTCATACGCGCCTCCTGCGGTGGCGACCAAATGATAAGGCCAGTAGGCCGACGCATCCGATCAACGCAGCGATGCCGAGCGGAATAAAGGCCAGCGCTTGTCGCGGGCGATAGGACAGGGTTTCGGTCTCGCGCGGCGCAAGCGCGTCGATCCGGTCATATACTTGTGTCAGCCCGTCTGCGTCCTGCGCATAGAAATAAGCTCCGCCTGTCCGCGCTGCGATATCCTTGAGCGTCGTCAGGTCGACCTTGTCCTCGCCCGCCGCATTGGGGTCGCCGACGCCGATGGTATATATCTCGATGTCTTTGTCAGCGGCGATCTGTGACGCATTGATCGGGCTCATCCGGCTGGCGGTATCCGTGCCGTCCGATAGCAGAATCAACAGGCGTTGGACGATGTCGCTGGCCTCGAACGTCCGGATCGATAATCCAATCGCATCGCCAAGGGCGGTGTGGGGACCGGCCATGCCGACTTCTGTTTGCCCGAGCAATTCGGAAATGGTTTGCAAATCTTCGGTCAGCGGTGACTGAACATAGGCCTTTGAACCGAAAACAATCAGCGCCATCCGGTCGCCGCTGCGGCCCGCGATGAAGCCGTCGACGACGGTGCGAACGCCTGCAAGACGCTGGACCTTTGTCTCGGGCGAGGTTGCGAAATCTTTGGCGTCCATCGATCCGGAAATGTCGATCGCCAACACCACATCGCGGCCCGCGCGGGACATCTCGACCGGTTCCCCGACGCGTTCTGGACGGGCAAGCGCCAAGACAAGCAGCACCCAGATCAGCCCCGCCACAATCATCTGAAGCGCGGATCGCGACAATACCACCGATCCGGGACCGGGTGTGGTGCCCGCAGAATCCACAATCCTGCGAAAAAACGGAAATCTCAGTGCCGGAACCCGTTCGCGGTGGGGCGGCACCAGCCATAACACCAGCAACGGCAGTGGCAGAAGCACCAGCGCCCACGGAAAGCCCAAGGTCATCATCGCACTTCCTCGGGCCGATGCCGTTTGATCCAATGCGCCGCCAGCTCGGTCAATTTCTCGGATGTTGTCGCGCCAGTATAAGGTGCAGTGGCGATGATCCTGCCGGGACCTTGCGTGAAGGTCGTGCCGCTGGATGTTTGATCCAGAAACTGAAGCCAATCGTCACCGGACAGACTGGCGACCTGCGTACGTGGATAGGCCGCCAATGCCGTGCGCCGAAGGATGTCGGCTATCGCGCGCGGGTCATCACGGCTGACGCCCAATTCTTGCAAAGCTGCGCGGCGATAGGCGTTGGCCCTGTAGTGCCGCCACAGCCGCCACACGCCCGCGACAAGCGCCAACAGCAGCGCACCAGCGATCACCGCCCAGCCCCACGTTTGCGGCACCATCGACACTGGCGCAGGTTCGATCGGGTCGATCAGTGCGTTGATCAGCTCGATCAGGGAGGTGGGTGCGTCGCCGGTCATCGCCGCCGCCTCGGCAGGCCCATCAATCGCCGCATCTGGGTGACGCTATCTTCGGCTGCGCTCAGCGGCATCACCGGCACCCCAAGCTGTCGCTGCCAATCCAGAATGTCCGCCAGCCGCCCTGATGCCATCTCCTTCAACCGTCCGTGTACGGACCTGTCGCCGGTGTTGATCTCGGCCTGCAATTCGCCATCAGATACAACGATGCGGGTATCTGGCGGCACCTCATCTGAATAGGGATCCGAGACCAGCCCGACCACCAGATCATTGTGCCGCGACAGGCCCGTGATGAGCCGGCGGGTGGTGTCGTCCACCTCGTCAAAATCGCTAAAGATCAACACAAGATGGTTGCGCGGTGCAATCCGCGCGACCGATTCTAAGACCCGGTTCATCGGCATGGATGTGACGGGTGGCGCATCGGCACGCAGCATACCATTGGCCTCGGCCAACGCGGTCAGAAACTCGGTCAGGGATTTGCGGCTGCGCGCCGGACGGATTTCGGCAAGCGTGTCATCGCCGAACACGATGCCGCCGACCCGATCACCCTGATCAAATATCCGAAACGCCGCCAGAGTGGCGCATTCGGCAGCGGTGACCGATTTCATATTCAGGGCAGAGCCAAAAAACATCGACATGCGCTGGTCGACGACAATCAAGGTGGGGCGATCGCGCTCTTCCGTGTAAACGCGCACATGCGGCGTCCCGGTGCGTGCCGTAACCTTCCAGTCTATGGTTCGAATATCGTCCGCGGGCATATAGTTGCGCAGTTCCTCAAAGTTGAGGCCGCGCCCGCGCAACCGCGAGGCGTGACGCCCATTCAGGACACTGCGGGCGGGTTGCCGGGGCAGAAAGCTGATCTGTTGGGCCCGCAATTCAAGCGCCCGCAAATGCGCAAGATCCACGCGTATCCGGGGGTCAGCCTCTGCCGTCCCGATAGACGGGACCAAACCAGATCGAATAAGGGCGGCACGATCGGTCATGACATCACGGCAGCGCGACCTGCTTCACCACTTCGGCGACCACTTGATCGGGGGTCACCCCCTCGCCTTGGGCCTCAAATGTCAATCCAAGGCGGTGGCGCATCACGTCAGGGACGATTGCGCGGATATCCATGGGGTCGACATAGTCCCGGCCTGCCAGCCAGGCATGGGTGCGGCCGCATTTATCAAGCGCCAAAGATGCGCGGGGCGAGGCGCCGATTTCGATCCAGCGTGCCAGGTCCGGGCCGAATTCTGACGGAATGCGGGTGGCATTGACCAAATCCGCCATATAGCGGTCCATCGCATCCGAGACATGGATATCACCGATTTCACGGCGCGCGGCAAAAATGGCGTCTTGTGGAATCGATTGGGGCTGGTCGGTCGCAGCCTGCCCGTGTTGGTCCGCCATCGCGGCATGTTCCTCGCCGCGCACAAGACGGATCACTTCGACCTCATCCTCGACCGGCGGATACGTTATCAGGACATGCATCAAAAACCGATCCATCTGCGCCTCGGGCAGCGGATATGTGCCCTCCTGCTCGATGGGGTTCTGGGTCGCCATGACCATGAACAGCGGCTCCATCTTGTGAGTGGTGCCAGCGACCGTGACCTGACGCTCTTCCATCGCCTCAAGCAAAGCGGCTTGCACTTTCGCAGGGGCGCGGTTGATTTCATCGGCCAAAACGATGTTTGCAAAAATCGGGCCGGGCTCAAACTTAAACTCGGATTTGTCGCCGGACTGGTAATAGATTTCGGTGCCGGTCACGTCGGATGGCAGAAGATCGGGCGTAAACTGGATGCGGCTAAAATCGGCTTCTAGGTTCTTGGCCAATGCCTTGATCGCGCGGGTTTTGGCCAGACCGGGAAGCCCTTCGATCAGAAGGTTGCCATTGGCAAGAAGCCCTATCAGCAGGCGGTCGATGACGTCGCGTTGACCGATGATCGATTTGCCCATGCGGGTCCGAAGGTCTTCGATCTGTTCGCGTGGTGTCATCGTCATAATGTCCATTCGCATAATGATTTTTTGAAAGTGCCGGGGGCGTAAAAAAAACGGCGCGGACCACCATGGGTGATCCGCGCCGGGTGGCGGTGTTACTGGCCTGTCGCAGCTTCGAGTGTCTTGTTCAGCTCTTCCTGAAGCTGATCAATTGAGAAGCTGTCCGGGCGCTGTGCGGGCGGAAATTCCTCGAACGTGGAAAGGAATGCGCCAGCTTCGGCTTGTGCCGCGCTGAGCAGGAAGATGTGATCAAACAACCAGTCGTAATAGGTGTTGGATGTGACATCCGCGATCTCATAAGGATCGGCGCGAAGATCAAACAGCTTGGGCACGCGAAGTTTCGTGAAGGGTTCTGCCCAGATGTTCAGAGTGCCTTTTGCGCGCTGCTCTTGGAAGACGACCTTCCAGTTTTCGTAACGCAGAGCGACCATTTCGCCGTCGTCGTTGAAGTAGAAGAATACGTCGCGTGCGCCTTCATCGGCCTCGCCAGTCAGGTAGGGAAGCTGGTTGTAGCCGTCGAGGTGGTTCTTGTATTCAACGCCATCAATCGTGGTGCCTTCAAGCAGGCGTTCCTTGATGTCGGTATCACCGGCGGCCGCCATCAAAGTCGGGAGCCAATCAAGTCCCGAGAAGATGTCGTTCACGACGGTACCGGGCTCAATGTGGCCGGGCCAGCGAACCATGGCTGGCACACGGAATGCACCTTCCCAGTTGGTGTTCTTCTCGCTGCGGAACGGGGTGGTGCCGGCATCGGGCCATGTGTTCGCATGAGGTCCGTTGTCGGTTGTGTAGACAACGATCGTGTTATCCGCGACCCCCATCTCGTCGAGCGAACCCAGAATTTCGCCAATCAGCGCGTCATGTTCGATCATGCCGTCGGCATATTCGGTTAGCGCGGTCAGGCCGGGTTCGCTGCGATGCTCGTCGCGCACGTGGGTGCGGGCGTGCATGCGGGTGGAGTTGTACCATGTGAAGAACGGGACTCCAGCCTCGACTTGACGCTGCATGAAGTCGATGGCTGCGGCGGCGGTCTCGTCGTCGACAGTTTCCATCCGCTTCTTGGTCAGCGGACCGGTATCTTCGATCTCGCCGTCAGCCGACGACTTGATGACGCCGCGCGGGCCAAACCGCTCGCGGAACGCGGGATCGGTCGGGTAATTGCGGTTCTCGGGCTCTTCTTCGGCATTCAAATGATAGAGGTTGCCAAAAAATTCGTCGAAACCGTGCGCGGTCGGAAGAAACTCGTCCTTGTCGCCAAGATGGTTCTTGCCGAACTGACCCGTGGCATAGCCCTCGTCTTTCAGCGCCGACGCAAGGGTCACATCCGTTGCCTGCAGACCGGCATTTGCACCCGGAAGGCCGACTTTCGACATGCCGGTGCGCAACGTGGACTGACCTGTAATAAAGGTCGAGCGCCCCGCTGTGCAGCTTTGCTCGGCATAATAGTCGGTGAAAATAGCACCGTCCTTGGCGATCTGGTCGATGTTTGGCGTGTTATAGCCCATCAAACCCATGCTATAGGCGGAGATGTTGCTCTGCCCGATATCATCGCCAAAGATCACCAAAATATTTGGCTTATCTGCCGAGCTATCTGACGCGGTTTGCGCTGTCACAGCGCCCGCGACCAAGGCAATCGCCATGGCCAACGCGCTTCCATAGAGTTTCACTTATCCAGCCTCCAATGTTAGTGGATAATTGACAATATAACAGATTCTTAGGCGTCGAGAACCCAGTATCGACCTGTAACCCGGTGTTTTTAATGAGACGCAAAAGGGTCAGATCGTCGATACCGGGGCCATCCCGGTCAAGACGTTATCCGCATAGCGATTGCTTCCAACGACGCAAGAGAGCGACATCTTTTGGCATGCGCGCCCGATCTTTACTGCGGTCGGCATTGAGGTCCTTTGGGCACATGCTTCGGTCAGCAGTCAGCGCCTGACTGCCATCATGATACTGGCTCGTTGCACGTCGGCAATGCCCCCTTTTTCATGGAACTGTTTCGGCATATCATCCAGTCAGGACAACAGGAGACGACCCCGTGGCAACAGATCAAACACCGCCCGACCCGTCGTCGGAAATCCAAATTCCAACGCGGGATGACCTGTTGCAGATGATCCAATTCGGGCTGGCGGGTGGTGATACTCCGGGTCTGACCGTTCTGATGGCACCTGACGATGCGCCCCTCGTGCTGGACGGTTCGGTGACTGCGGGTTCCGACGCTCTTGTTGACGGGGTGCTGACACTTGTTCTTAACGACGGTACGGTCATTGTCGTCACCGATCTGGATGGCCGGGACTACGAGATTGAGCCTGTCCCATCAGACCCAACCCGCATTCAGATTCGGTTTGTCGAGCCCGAAAGTCCAGAGTCGCATATCGAACGCTTGGGCGAGCAGGGTTCAGGTTCAGAACATCCGATCCACGATCCTGACCCTCTTTTTGGGCTGTCGATCAATCCACTTCTGTCGCCAACCGAGTACCCGTTTCTGCCAACCCGGGATTGGGAATGGAGCGGCACCACCGGGGTCGAGTCACGATTGGCAGTGGCTCAGATCCGGCCTGCGATTGCGCGGGAAACCGATGGGGTGGTGACCATACAACTCTCCGATTTCGTAGAGCTTCAGGTTTACGAAGATGGCGGCGAGACAATCAAATCAGTCACGCTTCGAATCGAACAGTTGCCCGCGGGGACCACTGTCACCCAAGGGACCCTGACCGCAGCGTCAGATGGCACGCTGACGCTGACATTCACCGGCAGTCATGCGGCCTACAACGCGCTGCTAATCACGTTTCCCACCGATTTCTCGACGACAAGCCGGTCAGATATCGACAGCGGACCGCTAAGCGGAACAGTCACCGCAGTTTCGAGTTTCGGTGACACCGCCAGCCATACGTTTAATATCCGCGTTCTGTTTGAGGCGGATATAGAACTGGACGGCCCCGGCACCATCGCCTTGACCGAAACCGATGACGATATCGATTTTCGACCCGTTGACGCACTCAATCCTCGCGCGACCGATATTGACGGATCCGAGGATATCACTACCGTCACACTGACACTGCCCGGACTGCCGACTGGCGCCCTGATCTCTTATGACGGTGGGACAAGCTTTGTCTCAATATCCGGGCAGTTCACGTTCGACGGAACACTCGCGGAATACGGCGAATTGGTCATCCGCCTGCCCGCTGACTTTTCCACGCAGAACCCGCCCACGTCACTTGTCGCTCACATAACCGCGCGGACCAACGAAGGCGGCTTTGTTTCGGGCGATATAAACATCTCGGTGGGCTATGAGCTTGACGTTGATCTGGCGGCGCCCGCGTTGGTTTCAGGGGCCGAGGATGGCAATGGCGGCGACGGGTCCGGGGTAACGGTGGATCTGGGGATTGTGGTTGAGGCCACCGATCGCGACGGGTCTGAGGACAGCACCACGGTTCAGATCGTGTTCACCGACTTGCCATCCGGCGCGCTATTCTCGGGTGGCAGTTTCGACGCCGCCAGCGCCACATGGACTGGCAGCATGGTTGAGGCCAATGCGCTGCGCCTGTTTCTACCCGGCGACTATGCGGGCACCATTACGTCTGTCATCACCGCCCTCAGTCCGGAAGGGCAGACCCAGACCCGCCAGACCATCGAGATCGCCGCCGCCAGTGATATCGACTTTAGCGTGACCGAACTGGTCACCGCCGAGACCGACGCGGTGGTCATGGTGATCCCGTCCGAGGCTTGGCAGGTCTCGATCAGCGATTTCGATCCGAGCCAGCCGCCCGAGAGACTGGACAGCGTCACCCTCACCCTGAACGGCCTGCCCGCGGGCGTCACCGTCAGCGGCGTCCCGGTCGGCACCGTGACCTATGACGCGGCGGCGGGCGGGACTCTGGTCTTCACCGGCAGCGCGGCTGAATACCACGCCTTAAAGCTGGGCTTTCCTAAAGATTATTCGACCGAAAGCCCCAGTGCCGACGGGCTGACCATCGACGGCACCCTCGCCGCCACCTCGACCGAAGACGCCACCGGCCAATCCACCGCGGTCACCTTGCGCATCACGCCAGAGGGCGACCTCGTCATCGACAGCACCCTCCCCGATACCGTCGCCGATGAAACCGACGCCCCGACCCTCGTTATCCCCAACGATCTGCTGCGCCCTGCCGCCACCGACGCGGATGGCTCGGAAACGATGACAGAGCTGACCTTGACGGTTGCCGGGCTTCCCGGCGGTTCGGATGCTGGGTCGCTGAACCTGAACTTGCCGGACGGTGCCACCGTCACCTTTGCCGCGCAAGCGGATGGATCAACTGTGATGACGATCCACCTGTCCACCCCACAGATTGCAGATGTCGCTACGGCCTATGCCGCGATCCGCTTTGAACTGCCCACGGATTTCTCAACGACCAACCGGACCGACCTGACAACCGGGACCTCGCAGCCGCTGAAATTGACCGTGACGGCCAGCACCGACGAAGACCAAGATCTGTCAACCGACACACCGGTGGACGGCCAACAGACGGCTTCTCGTGTGGTCGTGATTGATTCCGAAGCTGACGTGACGCTTTCGGCTCCGGCAACATTATCAGGAACCGAAGACAGCCTCGCCGGGGATGGGTCTGGTGCTGTGGTGGTGCTTGGCATTGATGTTGCACCGAACGATATCGACGGGTCCGAAGACTCCACGACCGTTGAGATCATATATACGGACTTGCCCGGCGGCACGGTCTTTTCGGCAGGCAGCTATGACATGGCAACCGGAAGCTGGACCGGGAGCTGGCAGGACGCGAACGGGCTCACGCTCACCTTGCCCGGCGACTATTCCGGAACAATACTTTCAACGATCCGGGCGATCAGCCCCGAAGGTACTGTTGAAACACAGCAGACGATCACCATTGATCCCGCAGGGGACATAGACCTCGCAATCACGGAATTGACCGCTCAAGAGACCGACGCATCAGTTATCGTGACGCCATCGACCGCATGGCAAGTTTCGATCAGTGATTTCGATCCGAATCTGCCGCGCGAAGCCATCGATACCGTAACTTTGACGCTGAACGACTTGCCGCCCGGTGTCAGTGTCAGCGGGGTTCCCAGCGGCACCGTGACCTATGACGCGGCGGCTGGCGGCGGGTTCGAATTCAACGGCACCGGCACAGAGTATGCGGCGCTTCAACTGATCTTTCCTGCCGACTTTTCGACGGAAAGCCCGCTGCTCACTGGCGGCGTCATCAGCGGTACCCTCTCTGCCACTTCCACAGAGGACCCGGTTGGGCAATCTGCCCCCGTCAGCCTGCGCATCACGCCAGAGGGCGACGTGACGATCGACGGTTCGCTGCCCGATCTCATTCCTGACGAAACAGATGCGATCACACCGGTTTTTCCCAGCACACTTCTGGCACCGGCGTTGACCGACGCGGACGGATCGGAAAGCTTCACCAGCATTGTTCTCGTCGTTGAAGGCCTGCCGGTCGACACGATCTTCTTCACCAATCCCGACGTGTCGCTCACCCAAGAACTGGCACCGGATGGAACCTATACGGCAACATTCACCGTGGACCCGTCTGCCGCTGACATGGTCGCTGCCTATAACAGCATCAAATTCATTCTGCGCGAAGATTTTTCAACGGCGAACCGCTCTGATCTGAGCACGGGTGGCACAAACCTGCCCCTGACCTTCCGGCTAAGCGTGACCACCGACGAAGATCAGGACTTGAGTGATGACACGCCCGTTGACGGGCAACAAACGATCGAACGTATCGTCGACATCGGGTTTGAGGAAGACATTGATCTGAGTGCCCCCGCGCAGATCACAGCGGACGAAGACGACGGGGTGGCGAACAGCACCCAAGGCGTAACCGTCGATCTGGAAATTGACATTACGATCGACGACCACGACAATTCCGAGGTCGAGGACCCGACAAGCCCGTTTGGGGCAAACGTGCGAATTCTGTTCTCGGGCCTTCCCGCTGGCACGGTCGCGACCGAGGGCACGCTTCTTGGTCCCTTCTGGTTTGGCAGCGTTGCAGAGGCGCGCGACCTCTCGCTTGATCTTCCCGGCGACTATAACGGCACCATCAACGCGTTGATCACGGTGTCCACACGGGAAGGCACGGACGTGACCCCGCAGACCATCACCATCAACGCCACCCCGGATGTTGATGTCGATGGTCAGGTCGATACTCAGGAAACAGATGCGCCACTGCCGGTGCGGTTGTCGGATTATGTCAGCATCCTCGATCCGGCGCCGGGTGAGACCATCATCGCGGGCACGCTGGTGGTGACAGGTTTGCCAGACGGCACGATGACCAACGGCGGTACACTTGCTGCAGATGGCAGCGGCACCTTCACCCTGACCTATGACTATCCCACCGATGTGACGTTGCCAGCCGATCTGACCATCACATTTCCAACTGATTTCTCAACCGTGAACCCAGCGACCACTGTATCGGGCGCGTTGTCGCTGACGATCAACGATGGCGCGACAACCTACACAGAAACCGCCACAATTCCGTTCAACATCGCGGTCGAAGGCGATATCAGCGTCAACGACAACGCAATCACGCTGACCGAAACCGACGCCGTTGTCACCTTCCGCCCTGTCGACAGCATCACGCCGCAGGCAACCGACGCAGACGGTTCAGAAAGCATCACCCAGATCGCGATCGCGATCCTACAGCCGCCCGCCGGACTGCGGTACACCCTCGACGGGACGACCTATACCGACTTCCCAGCGAGCGGTTGGTTTTCGATCAGCCAAGCAGAGTATCAAAGCCTCGTTTTTGAAGTGCCGCAGGACTATTCCACCGAAAGTCCGGCGACGACACTTAAAATCTATGTGGTGGCAACGACTGACGAAAATGGCAGCAATGTCGGCACATTAACGGTGACGGTAGATGCTGAAGGCGACATTGTTCTGAATGGACCCGGCACACTCACGCTGACAGAAAACGACACGCCCGGCGATCAGGACGAGGATAGCACGACCACAGCACCGGTTATTTTCACTGTAAGCGATGCCATCGACGCGGTCGCAACGGATGCGGACGGATCGGAGGCTGTCGCCAGTATCGACGTCACCGTGAACGGTCTGCCGGATGGGGCGGTCTATTCCACCGATGGCTTTCAAACCATCACCGTGGTGACTGGTGGTACGTTCAGTCTTACTGCGATGTCGCCTAGAAACTACGACGCATTACAGGTCCGGTTGCCTGACGATTATTCGACCACGTCCGACATTACCGGTACGGTGACCGCGCGCACCGATGAATCACTCCTCGCCGGGGAAACCGACAGTTGGCCGAACGACGGTGTGGAAACGCGGGAATTCACGGTCACCGTCGCATCCGAAGCGGATGTCCGGATCGACGTCCAGAATATCACCGTGATCGAAGATCTGGGCACCACGATCCCATTGAACATTGCTGCCTCTGTCACGGATATCGACGGATCAGAGGCCATCACGGCCATAACCGTGACCTTCGACGGTCTGCCGACGAACGGGCCAACCACGCTGACCGATGGCACGCCATTGACCGGACCCACGGGCAGTTGGACCGGTACTGCCGCTGACCTCGCTGCCCTTGGCGTGACCTCGTTCCCCGAACATTTCTCGGGGGTGATCGACATCACCGTGACTGTGGTGACCGATGAAGGCGTTTCGACGGGCACCAGCGACGCCTTTGTTCTGAACGTGACCCCGGTGGCCGAGCCGACAATCGTTTTAACCGTAGATGACACCGAGACGGCCGTGAATACGCCGGCTGCTGGCAACTATGTCGTCAAGGAAGACAACGGGTTCCTGTTGCAGATCGCGGCCGAGACCCCGGATCAAGACGGGTCGGAATCACTGACCACGATCACCATCGACAATCTCCCAGTGGGTTGGGTTGCAAGCACTGGTGGGGTCGTTGACCTGTCGCTGTTTGAAACCAGCGCGGCAGATATCGCGTCCGCGACCGTCGTCGGCACGACGCTGACCATTACCCTGCAGCCGGGGATCACCAGCTTTGACGGTGCCCTGCGGGTTACGCCCCTGCCCGATGATGACCGCGATGTCGCCACGCTGACCGGCAATGATCTGGTCGCGACGGTCACATCTGTTGATACCGCCGCGGGATTGGCCGATGACACCGCAACGGCCACGGATGGCGTTGATGTTGATGTCGACGCGGTGGTCGATGACGCGACGCAGACCGTGGCGGATGTCAGCGTTGATGAAAACATCTCTGGAGTTCTGGACCTCAATCTGGATCTGAATGGGCTTGGTCTGACAGACAACGATGGCTCGGAAGTCTTCGACGCGGTTGAACTTACCTTCACCATCGCCACGGCCAGCGACGCGTTCGACCCGGCGACCGATATGGTGTTGTCAGGCGACCCGGCGCTTGCAGGCTCTATCAATTCGTCTGTCATCGGGTCAACGGCCAAAAGCGTCACGTATCGGTTCGAACCGGCGGACGGCGCCTCCACGCAGCAATTCTCGGATGCGTTGGCTTCGATCCAGTTGGAATTCCCACAGCATTTCAGCGGTGTGGTGACCATCGACGGCACCGCCGATTGGCACGAGACCACAACACCCGCAACCTACCCCGGCGACGTGGAACAGGATGCCAGCGACAACACCAACAGTGACAACTTTAGCTTCATCAAAACCGTCAACCCGGTGGCCGAGGCGCAACTGACCGCCAGCGTCTTCGTTCTTGTGGATGAGGATGCGGCAGCAGACAGTCCGACCCGAGTGGATGCGACGGTAAAGGATGGGGCGGTTTCGGGCGCAGATATCCTGACACTTTTGGAAAGCACGAGTGACGGGTCGAGCCCGGGTGGACAGGTAGACCTGTATCTTGGCATTCAGGGCGCAACGCCGGACACTGACGGCTCCGAAGAGTTACGCACGATCACGGTTGAAAACGTGCCGACGGATTGGATCGCTCAATATGTCACCGGCGGCACGATAGATCAGGCTGCGTTTTTTACCGCCGATGGCACCGGCCCGCTGACCGCAAGCGAATACGCCAAGATCGACAGCGCCACCTATGACGACACGACCGGGCTGCTGACCCTGACCCTTGTGTCCGATGTCACCTCATTCGGCGCCTCAATTCTGCTTCAGCCGACGCTGTATGAAGATTACGACATCGATCGGCTAGATGGCGATCCTTATACCGCAGCTGGCGATTTCTTTGGTCAGGATCTGAACATCACGATTGGTGTATCTGATGCCAATACGGCTACGACCGACGATCAACAGGCAAACGCCGTGCTCGACGTGGATGTCGATCCGGTCAACAACTTCGCCGTGATCGATTCCTTGCCTCTGGGCAATGAACAAGTGATTGACGATGCAGGCGGCGTCTGGGCCGTTTCGCTCGATGTGTCGATCCCAGATGGCGACGGGTCAGAACAGATCACCGCAATCGTTCTGCGCAGCGTTCCGAACGCGGTCACAATCTTTGTATCGAATCCTGCGGACCCGACCGGTCCTAAAATTCCGGCCCTGATTACAGAGTTGGACTCCCCGCCCGGGTTCAACACCTGGAGCCTGGAATCCAATGAATGGCTGGACATGGAGTTTCGCGGCATCCCGACCCACTGGGCGGGCCCGATCAGCCAGAACGTTCAGATCGTCACGACCGAAGACGACGGCACGACCCGCGTCACCACACTCGACACGCCCTTCTATATAGATCCGGTCGTTGACGGTGGCGACCCGTCTGAAACGGCAAGCACCCGCGAAGATACCGCCGTTCAGGTGGTGATCGACGGCAATATTATCGACAACACAACCAATTCGCCGCTCTCGCCCGAAGCGATCCTGAACTATTTGGTTATCTATAACGTCGGCGACGATTCCGCAGGCCGCCAGCCGCGCTTTTTTGATGGCGATCCGGCTGACGGGGGGACCGAGATCTTCCTGTCTGGCGGGCGGCTTTTGCTGACCCCCAATCAGGCTGCAAACCTATGGGTATTGCCGGGGCAGGACACCAACGAGACGATGACCTTCGATGTGCAGGTCCAATATTACGAAACGATCGATCCGACTCAGACGCGGGTCGAAACCGGAACCATCACAGTCAACGTTCAGGGTGTCGCGGATACACCGGATCAGGTCGTCCAGAACGAGGACCCCTCGACCACAGCGGGCGGCATCACGCAGGCCGAGGTCGATGGCACCTATCGTCCCGATGAGGTTCAGGACGGTGCGGCAAACTACACTCGGCTCTATGGCTATGCCGGATATGACCAGATCCCGTTCGCGCTGAATATGCGGCTGACCGACGATGCCCTTGAAAACGGGTTCGACACCGCGCCCACCGTGTTCGAGGACGCAACGCCGCTGTCGGCATCGATGACGGAAATCATTGTCGCCCCGCCCGATGGCTATGACGGGTCGGAAACGATCTATCACATCATCACCGGGGTCGATCCCAGCACCAGCTTCATCGGCGGGCAATCCATAGACGCAAGCGGCGAAACCTACCTAGTCACCGATAGCAATCTCGCGAACTTGATGTTTGTGCCCTCCGGCGTCACCGAAGTCACCTATTACAACATGACGCTACACACGATCGTCCTTGAAGACGATCAGATTGTGGACCTGCCACCCGGCAATTCGACGCTGTTGAACCTTGCCTATATCAACACCCTCCCCGGCGGATCGGTGGTCTCGGAAGACTTCAGTGTCGTCGTCCTGCCAGAAACCGACGTTGGCCCACCAACACCCTGCCCGCCCGAAATGCAGCTTCCCCTGCCAGAGTTGACGCTGTTGGGCAGTGGCGACGAAGACACCCAGATTTCCCTCAAGCTGCAGATCACAGCAGTGCCCGGGTACTATGACAGCATCGGAGATTTGGCCAACTTACCCAACGGGGTTCAGGGCAATTTCACATTGCTCATTGATCTGCCGGAAGGCGCGTCGCTGTCCAGCGATCCATCCGGTGCGGTCCTTCTAGACCCAACGTCGGGCAACTATGTTGTGGACATCGCCAAGCTGGGTGTCGATCCCAACGACCCGACCCAGACCGAGGGCAGCATCCTTTATACGCCGCCACCGCAACAATCGAGTCCGGTAAACCCGTTCGACCCGTCCGAAACGCTTGGCCCCGACGATCCCTACGACGATCTGACGGAACTCACGTATCAAATGCGCCTGATCAACGCCTCATGCGAAACCGTGGACACCGGTGGCGGCAGCTTCAGCATTTTTATCAATCCCGTGGTGGACGGCCCCGGTATCGTTCTCGCTGGCGCGACGTCGTTTGACGAAGACACGCCCTATGATCTGGGCCTCTCGATCGAAGCCATAGACGGCGGCGAACGTCTGGTGGGTGATGTCGAGATCACGATTGGCGGCGACAATGGTGCGCAATTCTACACTTCCGGCGGCACGCTCTTGACCGGAACTGTCAATGCCGACGGCTCCACCACCTATGCCGTCGCGCCTGCGGACCTTACCGGTCTCTACGTCGTTCCGACCCAACATCTGAGTGGCAACATGACCATCAAGGTCAGTGCCACGTCCGAGGATGTCGACGGCTCCACTTTGACCAACACAGTCTCAAACACCGTCGAGGTGATCCCGGTTGCGGATGTGCCATTCATCGACTTTGACGACACTGTGATCGATCCGGACACCGGCGCGCCTTATGTCGACACCAGCGGCAGCGCGCCTGTCATCACCATGGTCGAAGATCAGGCCTTCACCCTGGCAGATGTGATGGAAGTGGACACCCCGGATCAGGACGGATCGGAAACGATTTCAATCACGATTTTCGATATCCCGTCATACATGGAGGTCTCTGGCCCGTCCGGTTCTGGGTTCATCGATAACGGCGATGGCAGCTACACCATTTCGCGGACGGCCTTTCAGCAGGTCACACTCAAGCTGAGCACTGAAAACGCCCGCACCCCCGACGCGCTGGACCCGACCTTGCCTGACAGCATCCCGCTTCGGATCACGGTAACGACATTGGAAACCGGAAATTCGGATACCCAAAGCACAACACAGGATTTTTCTGTCAAGGTGCGCCCGGATGCGGATGTAGCCGACCTGACCGCGTTTATCACGCCGACAACAGGAACCGAGGACCAGCCTCAAGCCTACACCTTGTCGTTGGAAGCGACGGTGTATGATCCCCATGAGACCGCCGATTTTCGCATCGACGTCCCGCCAAACGGAACGATCTATCTGGACGGTGTTGCCCTGATCCCCGATGCGAGCGGCGCCGTTACTGTCCCAGGCACACCGGGGCCCAGCACAGGGCTTACTACCAGTTTTCTGGCTGACGGCACCGTGACCTTTGTACCCGATGCCGATTTTGCGGGGCAGGTTTCTTTGAACGTGGTGGCCGTCACCTCTGACGCGGCATTGGACAGCGCGTTTGTCGACACCCAAGAGTCTGCAATTGAAACGTTGGACTTGGATATCGCGGTGGCGCCGGATCTGATCCTCACTGTGGACACGCCGCTTGTCGACTTGCAGGAAACCGACGACGTGGTCACGCATGACCCTGCCGGGGATTTCACCATCGAAGTCACCGATGTGGACGGGTCAGAAACGGTCGACACGGTCACCTACACCATCAGCGGCGTCCCAGATGGCACCGCCTATTCGGTCGGTAGCGGCACGCCGATAGCCGTCAGCGGTGACCTCGTCTTCACCGGATCGCTGGCCGAATTCGACACATTGACCGTGATCTTCCCCCGCGACTTTGCTACCGATGGCACGCCGTTGAGCGGCACAATCAACGTCACCACGAACGAAGGCGGCAACCAGAGCGGAAGTTTCAGCATTGAGATCGACGGTGAACTTGATCTGACCGTCACCAACACGACGCCCATCGACCTAGCGCAGGATGGCGCCCCCCTGACCGTGGATTTCGGAATCGTCGCCACTGTGACCGATCAACAGGCTGATCCGTCGGAATGGCTGGAAGACGTGGTAATCACCTTCGATACCCCGTTACCCAACGGCACCATCGCGTCAAATGGCACGTTTGACGCGAGCCGGCAGACCCTGACCTTCACGCGCGGCGGCATGGACATCGCCACGTTCACCGCTGCGGTGGCCGCTCTGTCCGTTACCCTGCCTGACAGCTTTTCTGGCGGGTTTAACGGCACGATCACAGTGTCCACAAACCACGGCACGGCGCCGGGGCAAGCCTACGTCGTCGATGTGAATGACCAGCCCCAGATCAGCGGGCCGGTCACCTACGCGTCGACCGAAACCACGTTTGAAATCGATTTCGCCACGCTTCTGGCGAATGCCAGCGATTCAGATACCCTGACGGTAGAAAATCCGGCAAGCGCCGATCCGGACGTTTCCGTGCTCTTGCTCGCAAATTCTGTGCAGGTGACTGTTCCCCAAGGGTTTATCGGAACCCCGGTTCTCACTTACGACGTGGTCGATGATGCAAGCATCCCGGCAAGTGCGCAGGCCACCGCCGATCTAGAGATCAATACGATGCAGATGGTCGATACCGGTCTGATCGTGAACGGCAATCCACTGCTGTCGGACGTCACTGGCGGCGCGGGCACAACCGATATCGCCTTTGCGACGGACGCCGCGGATTCTGTTGTCTTTGATGCTGCGGACCGGCCATATGCCGGGGTCGAAGGCTTCGCGCTTATGGGGGGCGACGATTTTGTCGACTTGTCCGGCAGTTCTGCGGGCTACGCCGTGGATGGCGGCGCGGGCAATGATGAAATCATCGGCAGTGCAGGCAATGACGTGCTAACGGGAGGTGACGGGACCGATACCCTGACCGGCGGGGCCGGGGACGACGTATTTGCCATGACCGATCTGCTGGCCGTCGATGTCATCACGGACTACCAAACACCCGGAGAGCCCGCGAATACAGATGAGATTGACCTGACCGCGCTGGTGCAACTGGCCGCTGGCGAGGACGTCACCGATCATGTGACCTACGACAACACCACCGGCACGCTGAGCGTTGACAACACCCAAGTCGCCATTGTGAACACCGATACCGGGTTTGCCGATCAGGTGCAGGTGATTTTTGAAGACGCCGCGAACACCCAGCAAAGCGCCGTCATCTAACCGACGTCACCGTTCGCGCAAGGCCTCAAGACGGGCCTTGCGGAACGGTTTCAGCAGATAGTCCAGCACCGTCTGTTCGCCGGTCATGATGTCGATGGACACGACCATACCGGGGCGTATGTGAAAGCTGCGTCCCTCATGTTCCAACGTGTCGCTCTGCGTCTCCACGATCACCGGGAAATACACATCACCCGTGGTCTCGTCCTGCTCGGCATCGGCGCCGACGCGCAGAACATGACCGGGGAGGGAGCCGTAGATGGTGAAATCAAAGGCCGTGATCTTGACCTTGGCGGGCAGTTCCGGACGGATAAAAGCGATGTCCTTGGGCGCGATCCGGGCCTCGACCTGGAGCTGATCATCATCGGGCACGATGCGCAGCACTTCTTCCCCCGGCTGGATCACAGAGCCGATGGTATTCACGTTCAGAACCGACACGATTCCATCGACCGGCGCGCGCAGGCTGGCCCGCGCGACGATGTCGCTGGCCCGCTTCATAGATTCGTCGATGATGGCTTTTTGGTTTAGCGTATCGGAGCGCTCGGCGCTGATTTCGGCACGGCGGTTCAACGCCAGTTCAATCAACCGTGCCTCGGCCTCGGCTTCGGCAGAGCGGGCCTGAGCCAACTTACTGACCAGCGCGCCCTGTTCTTGTCGTTTGATTGCCCGCTCGCGCTCCAACGGCAGGATCTGCGCCCGCGAGACCACACCACTGCTCGCGCGCAGGTCGATCTCTTCTTTCAAAAGAGCCATCGTTTCCTCGACCTGCGGAACCGCGGCCTGCAACTCGGCAATCTCTTCGCGGCGTTGCGACAGCTGTGCATTCAGCACGTTGCGCTGAGCCAGATAGGACGCCAACCGCGATTGAAACACCGCGACCTCTCGCAGCGCCTGCGCCGTGTCATTCCCCCCGTCGATATCCGCAAAATCCAGCACCTCATCCCCGCGCGCCTCGGCCTCTAACCGTTGGTTGCGGGCTTCCAACGCCCGTTGTTGCGCCCGCAATTCACCTAAATTGGCAGCCGACCCCACATCACTGATCCGCACCAACACTTGACCGGCTTGCACCGTGTCCCCTTCGCGCACCTCAATCCCACGCACGACCCCGCCTTCGAGGCTTTCCACGGTACGGGCGCGGCCTGACGGCACCACCCGACCGTCGCCGCGCGTAACTTGTTCGATCCGTGCCCAGCTGGCCCAGACCAACCCACTGGTCACCAGCGTCACCAGCACGACCAACATCAGCGTCACCACGCGCGAACTGCGTCCCATCCGGGCGTTCCCCGCCCCATCCGTGAAATCGCGTAGGTCCCAGTTGTCTGAACTCATTTTCTGGCGCCCTCTGCCGACGGGCGCAACGACCCAAGCACTGCTGACTTGTCGCCATCGCGCAGGACCTTGCCGCCATCCAGCAGGATCAGGCGATCAACCAGTTGCAGCAGGCCCATGCGGTGCGTCGACACGATCAGGGTCATCGGGCGCTCTTGCAGGGCTGCCGCGAGCCGGCGAATGAACTCGGCCTCGCTCTGCGTGTCCATCGCGCTGGTCGGTTCATCAAGGATCAGCACACGCGGACGCGGCAACAAGGCTCGCGCAAGCGCCACCATCTGCCGCTGACCACCGGACAGATTGCGCCCCCGTTCGGTGATTGGCATGGCGAACCCAGCCGGATGGCGTGCGGCGATCCGGTCAACACCGGCGATACGCGCTGTGCGCAGAATATCCTCGCCCCGCGCATGGGGCGTACCAAAGGCAATATTCTCGGCCAACGTGCCCGAGAACAGAACCGCCTCTTGTGGCACCAATTGCACCGCCCCGCGCACGCGCGCGGTTTCAAGCTGGTTCAGATTTAGCCCATCCAGCAGCACGCTGCCCTCGGTCGGGGCATAAAGCCCCGCCATGATCCGAACGAGGCTTGTCTTGCCAGCCCCAACCGAGCCGATCAGCCCGACCCGTTCCCCCGCCGCGATCGATATCGACACATCCCGCAACGCCGGAACCTGCGCCTGCGGATAGCTCAGTGAGACGTTGGACAATTCGAAACGCCCCTGATCGAGCGGAGCGTTGATGCCTGTCCCCTGCCCGGTGGCATCAGATGGCATCGACATAATTTGGTTCAGACTGCGCATGGTCGAGATTGCAAAGCTTGCCCGAACAAAAAGGTTGGCCAGCATGGCGGTCGGTGCCAAGGCGCGGCCGGACAAGATCATCGCCGCAATGACCGCCCCCATTGTGATCCGTCCCTCCAACGCGAGGTAGAAACCGATGACCACGATCCCCACCGACGACAATTGCTGCATCAACGCGGTCACCGTCGTGGCGTAGGTCGCCAATCCCTTGCTGCGCTCCTGCGCACGTGCGCTTTCGGCCACCTGACTTTCCCATCTGGCCTGCATCCGCCCCTGCCCCGAAACCGCCTTGAGCGTTTCCAGTTCGGTCACCGCCTCCACCGCCACAGCATTTTTGCTGCCCTGCGCCTGACGCGAGGCATTCGACGCGGTGCGCAGCGGCCACAGGATTGAGCAGCCCAGCACGACCACGACGGCCAACGCCAAAGCTGGTGGCAAGGCGAGCGGGCCACCAAGGTAATAGATCACGGCGATGAACAGCACCGCAAAGCACAGATCCGTCAGGGTCGCCAAAGTCTGCGATGAAAAGAAATCTCGAACCTGTTCGTAGTCCTTGAGGGTATTCATCAGCACCCCACTGGACAGGGTTTGGCTGTCCAGCTTCAGATTGGCCACATGGCGGAAGATCGTGGACGAAACGGCGTGGTCGACCTGTCGTCCGACACGGTCCACCACCGCGGACCGAACCCATTTCAAGATATTGTCGAAAACCATTGCGATCACGACACCAACGACCAGCGACCACAGCGTGATCAACGCCGCATTCGGAAACACGCGATCATAAACCGTCATGGTGAAGATCGGAGTCGCAAGGGCCAGCAGATTCACAACCGCCGACGCCACAATCACTTGGGTGTATTCCGGCCAGAACCGCGCCGCGACGCTCCAGTACCAGTGACGCCCCGTGCGCGGCGCAGTGTCGTCGCGGATGACCTGCGCGTCTTCAGGGCGCAAAAGCAGCACATGGCCCTGATACGCCTCTTCCAACGCGGCACGGGATAGCGTGATCGGATCATTCGACCGCGACGGCCAGATAACACGGGCCGTGTCCTCTGACATCTGAAGCAAAACACACGCGTCGCGCCCGTTCAGGAACAAAATCGCGGGAAGGACCGTCGCCGGAAGGTCCCGCAATCCGCGGCGCGATGTTAACTTGGCTCGAAACCCCTGTAGTTCGGCCGCTTGCAGCGCAAGCTGCGGAGTAAGACGTCCATCGTTTCCCAATGCAATACCGGCGATCAAAGACACCGGGGCGATATCGCGGCCCAATTCACGCATCGCCGCCACCATGGACAGCACAAGCGGATCCGTCAAACCGGGATCAAAATTCCAGTCGGCCTTGGCTTTCTTCGATCCGACCCGCTTCAGTTCGATCTTGCGCTTCACCGCATCAGCGGCGTTTCCCTCGCTCACGTCAGTCTCCTGCTGCGGGCTAGGCGCACCCGGAAAGTCTTAATTTTCTACCGAACGTCGCCAATCGGTAAAAGACCGGGCGTCAAACCGTTTGGGTTCCCCCACCGAACCCACATCAGGGGCGTTCTGGAATTGGCGGGCATAGTCCGTTGCATCCTCTGGGGGCTGAATACCCATCGTTTTCAGCAAAGTCCCGGTCGCGGCAAGAAGGCGATAGCGGATATAGATTTCCAGCGACCGGGCATTGACCAGATTGACCTGCGACTGAAACAAGGAATTTTGGGTATTCAAAATGTCCAGCAGCGACCGTGATCCAACGGTATATTCCTCTTCGTATGTCTCGCGCAGCTGCAGCGACAAGTCCGCTTGTCGGGTCAGGGTGCCCACACGGCGTTGTGCAGCCTGCCAATCATCCCACGTGTCGCGCACCTCGCGCTCGACCAAGCGGGTCTGATGCAGCAACGTTGACCGGCTTTCGCTGATGCGCCGGATCTGTTCTTGCCGTTGCGCGCGTTTCCGATCCCCTTGCAATTCATACCGCAGCACGACGCCAACCTCGGCATCTGCCAGTTGGCCCTCGAACCCGCCGACGTCCTCGCCAGCAGAGACTTCCGCCTCCAGATGCACGGTTGGGGCACGGTTCGCGTCTGCCACGCGCCAGCGTGCCTCGGCCGATCCGACATCTGCCTGCGAAAACCGGATCGTCGGGTTTTGTCGGCGCGCGACCGACAGCGCCTGTTCGACCGATCCATGCACCTGAGAAGAGATGCTTGGCACAGTGCCAAGCGCTTTGGGTTCGATGCTGACCACTTGCAGGAATTCGTTCTCGATGCCTTGGGCTTCGAGTTCAAAATTAATCATCGTATCCTCGGCGAACAGCACCCGTTCACGGGCCTGTTGCACGTCGCCCACCGGGATTGCACCGCTGCCAAACGCGTTGTCGAGCCGGGCGAAAACATCCAAGTGATAATCCAAATTCTGTCGCGCAAGATTCAACATGGATTGCGATCGCAAGACATCGGCATATAGGCGGATCGCCTCAAGCGATAGGAACTCGGACCGCTCCAGCACCCGCAAAGCAGCCGCATCGACCCGATAGGCCTGACGCTCGATCTCGGAACGAATCCGGAACCCATCATACAGAACCTGCGAGACGCGCCCTGTCACCCGATACCCTTCTATCGGATTACTGGCAGAGGACGCATCCGTAGACCGGGTCCCGTCATCAAAACTCGACCCAGCCCAGGCCTCCAATTCAAACTTTGGCATGCGGAACGATCGGGCTTGATCAAGCTCGAACTCGGTCGCCTGCTTGTTGGCTTCTGCAGCGCCGATCTCTGGATTTGTTTCCAAAACGGTGCGAATGGCGTCTTCCAGTGTAAGCGCTGACGCCTGCAACGGCGACAGGCAAATTCCGGCAACAAGACCCAGACCTGAAAGAGCGTAACGAAGTCTCATGGTGTTCCTTGTTGTACTCGAAGACCAGTTCGCCTTAACCTTTAGTGCGACTCTCGCCAAAGGGTCAAACGAAGGTTACAATTTTAAGTGAGTGGTTGTTTTTCCACGACACTATTGCATCAAACAGGGCTTTGATTCGAACACATGTCCATCGCAAATATTCTCCGCGCACTTGCCGTCCTATGTCTTCTGTCCGGCTTTTCGGTGCCCGCAGCGGCGCAAACGATCGGGACCGTCAATTTCGCCTTCGACTCCGCCGAACTTGATGACACTGCTAGGGCGGAAATCGCGAAGATTGCGGACAAATTGAAAACGATCGATAGCTACAAGCCGACCGTGGTGGTCGGCTATACCGACGCTGTAGGAAATTCCGGCTACAACCTCGGGCTCGGCCAGCGGCGCGCAAACGCGGTGGCGACTGCGCTGACGGCACAGGGCGTGCCTGTCGACCGTGTCGGACTTGTTGAAAGTCGGGGCGAGACTGACCTGCTGGTGACTGTCTCCACTCCTGAGCGCCGCAACCGCAGGGTCAATGTCACGCTCGAACAGATGATGACCGCCTGCAACAGTTACCGGACCGTTCCCCTTTCGCAAAGTTCGATCGGAAATGAATTGCAGGATGATCTGCAAACCCGTCTGATTAATGCGACGACGTATTTTCAGCAATTTCAGTCCGATGGCTTGAACACACCCGCCTTTCAGGTCGCAGGCGCCACCCGCGAGGCCTGCGAGATAGCGGTCGCCTATGACATGGGCGCCTTTCGTAAACTGGAATACGCGCAGCGCTGCTTTTGCAACGCCGCTCGCCTTGATGTCGCTCTAGGAAAGATCCCACCCGCGTGAATTGCCGATCAATCCTAGAAGACAACCGGCCAACACCGGCCGCAGTACCGGATGACATTGAAACGCACGACATTTAGGGGGCCGCTGGGCGCTGTTGTGCCAACGGGGTGTAGCCGCATCGCCCCTTTTCCGGGACACACTTATTTTTACGACCATGATTATGGGTACGCCAAGCCCCGTAATCCGGTTCAGCACAGCTGCGCGGAACTGACCTCGGCAACTTAGCGTCTTGGGAGGACCCGCTCCCGAAACGAAGAAGCCGTTCCAGCGCTGCCTGATGAAGGCCTATGCCGGCTTCACCGAACGTGTGGACGCTCATCAGGTCGGCTGCATGGTCGAGGGGATCGCCACACATGGTTCCGGAAAGAACACGCCGATCCTACATATTTGGGGCGATAACGGCGCTGCGACCGAAGGGGTTGTTTCGCAAGCTTTCAGTCATCCCGGTGGCGACTACTCACCGGACACACTTTCGCTGCGAGCGCCGCAAACTGCTGCGCGGGGTGAGGCCGTGGAGCCGAATTGTCCATTCCGGATCATGTGGGCCGCCTCGATCCCAACGATCGTGTCGACCGCGGAATGGAACGCCTTGAACCCTTCCATGGCGCCGGTGATCCGTTTGATGAACCGATGGGACAGCTCCCCTATAGCGCGGCCGTCGCGGCTCCCAGCCAAGAACCGCGACGATACCCTTTGGCCGCGCGGCTTTGCCTCAGAATTCGATGTCCATTTCCAGCGGCACCTCAGGCGTGTGCAACGCGGCCTCCGCACGGCGCAAGGCGTCGAAATCGACCATCATCACACTGAAGCCAGAGGTCCCGCCCCATTGCTCGGCGCGTTCCTCCATATAGGTCAGAACCACGCCGCAGGCGGTGGTGTATTCCAGCATATCCGGCGGATAATGGGGCAGCCCCAACGCCCACGCGCCGCGACTGGCGCGCAATTCTGTCCAGTCCGGCGTGCCGATGCCCTCCAGACGTGTCCAGCCACGCAAGCCCTGCCCGGAATAAGGGATCGCGCCGCAGACCTCTGACCCCGGCCCGGTAGCGCCGCCCAGCCAGGCCGACAGGCCATGCATCCCGATCTCGGAGCCATTGGTATCCGGAGCGCCGTATTTCTGATCCAGCGCTTCAGCGATCTGGTCGTAGGGCAGCGTGCCCTCTTGCAAGACCATGCGGCGCATCAGCGCCACCACTGGCCCGTCCGGCGCATAAGAGCCGAGGCTGATCGCCTCGTTGCCATCGCGGGTGATGTAGACGCGCCGGTATGCCATCGCAGGCGAGCCTGTGTCATCGGCCACATCCGGCGGGGTCTCAAAGGCTGCCACCACGCCACCGCGCTGCAGAAGAATGCGGGCGGCCTCTTCCATGCTCTGGCCCGTGCGCAGACCAAGTACGTCGATTTCGGCCGGTCCTATTTCAAACTCGGCAATCTCTGGCCAGGTTAATTCTTCGGCCTCCGCCGCCTTTGGTGCCCGCGGCGCGGATGGGATCGATGCCGTCTGCGCGACGGGGTCCGGCTGCGGATCTGCCGCTGGCTCGGGGTCCGCCTTTTCTATAGGCAAGGCAGCCATGATCGCCTCTCCAGCGGTGCCGTCTGCGCTCAGCAACCGGGTGGTTTCGGCCTTGCCCCGCAGCAAGACGTCAGGCAGCGGGTGGGAACCGGCGAATTGGCTGACCTCCTCCAGTGTGAATTCGACACGTGCGACCGGTGCGCTTCCAGCGGATTGACCCTCATGCACAGCCCCTTCCAGCACCACCATTCCGTACCAAAGCTCGCAATTGGAATAGCGCGCGCTTAGCCGTTGCTGGATAAGCGCATATCGGCGTGGCAGGTCGAAGGCGCCCCCGGTGTCGCGCAACAGACGGCCCAAATCATTGGCATCCTCGCGCAGTTGCGGCAGGGCTTGAAACAAGTTCCGGTCCCCGCCGTAGATCGCGCCAGCCTCCATCGCCTCCCCACACACCTGCTGGTTGCGCCCGCGATGGATGTCCACCGCAAACTGATCGCCAAGCGCCTGCGCCTTGGCCTGCATGTAGCTGGCAAAGGACGGCCGCATCAGCTCCGCCTCCGGGCCTTGTGGTCGGTCAGTGTCAGCTTCGAAAAAACGAGGACCGGGCAACGGCCCTGCGCTGCGCTCGTTTTGCCACGCTGACAACATCATCTCATCACCTGCCTCCCCCTCCGGCACCTGACCAAAGCTGCGCACCAGAAGCAGATCGAACACATGCGGATCCAGCAATGGGCGCGCCTCGCCAAGGGCCGAGAATTTAGAGGGTTCATAGCGGGCGGCCAGACGGTCAGCGTGGGCGGCATTGTTGTCCTCATAGGACATCGTCGCCAGTACAGTGTTCGGTTTGCCATAATCGTCGGCGTGCCAGAACAGCACTTCCTCGGGTTGCAGGATCAGCTCGAATCTGGGCTGCTCGTCCGCCTGTCTAGGGTGGCTCTCGTCGGTGACACCCTTGGGCGTGGCCCGCATCAGGAACCCGATCTGACGTTTTCCAGGATCGGCGGATTCGACAATTGCGCGGGACAGATCCGGCGCGACCGGCAGGCTTTGGAACGGGTTTTCCCCGATCAGCGTCGGCGTGATACTGGTGCGGCCGGTGTCGCCTCGCAGATTGAACCGCACATAGCCCCCCCCTTGCCTAAAGCCAAAGGTCCCGGCGTTCAGGTCATATTCGGTAAGTGATGCCGTGCCCTCAATCCACACCGCCCCCTCGGGTTGCTCCTTCAGGCTGGCCACAGTGTCCCGCACTGCGCCGGGGCGGTCGAACTCGTTGGCCTGTTGGACCGCGGTCTGGGTGCGGGCCAGCCGTTCCCAGACCGCGTCGTCGCCGCCAAGATTACGGGCCACCGCGGCCAGCAGACGCGGCCCGCTAACGCGTTCGGCCTGGGCAATTCTGGCCAATGCGCTGGAGGTGGTTGAGTCCGGCCCAATGATCTCGGGGTTCGGGATCAGCACCGCCTTGGGGTCGATTTCCATCAGCGGCTGGCTCAGCCCCGGATCGAGGAACAGAGCCACCCGTTTCAGCGTCGCGCGGCCCGGACGCGGCTCGTTAACCCGCAGCGGATACCGCGGCGAGAACAGGTTCTCGATCTCGGTTGCGTCACTGCTCCAGTCTAGGTCCGACCACCACGCCAGCGTGATCTGCGAGTCGCCATACGGATTGGCGGCCCGCAATGCATCGCGCAGTCGCCGCGCCTGATCCGACGGCATCGGCAGGCTGGTGGGAAGATTGCCGAACCGGTCCACGGAATAGAGCCCCTGTCGGCTCCGTTCTGCCACTTGCGGCTGCTGGGTCGACGCCACCCGGAAACTGACGTTCTCCAGATTTTGGATCGGAAAGGCGCCCGCGTCGAAATCATATTCGCTCAGGCGCAACTGGACCTTGTGCAACATCGGCAGTGGCCATTGCGGGGCCCGGGCGAGTATGCCGTCATAATAGTTGGCCAAGAACGCCCGCTTTGCGTCTTCTCGCAGAAATTCGTCACGAAAGGCGTTAACGGCAATACCCGCCAGATTCTGTGGGCGCTCAGGGTCATAGAGCGCAGCCAGATCAGAGGGACCGCCCGGCTGTTGTTCTCCGAAAAAGGCACGCTTTTGCATGTCCGGTAGCAACGATGATGCCACGGCGGCAAAGTTGTCGCCTTCGCGCGCCACGTCGGGATTGGCCCCTATCCAGGCCAGATTGCCAAAGGTTGCCCATCCGGCCTGGCTGTCGTGGGTCTGACTGGCCGCCAGCACATGGCCATCCTGGATCGGCAGCCCCAGTTCGCGCGCCACCACCAGTGCCTCACGCCCGCCAGCAACCGGCACCGGGGCAGTATCCAGCGGCCACTCATAAAGCACCGGTGTTTGCGCCCCAACCACTCCGGGCCCGTCGCTCTGATCGAGATAATGCAATGTCACCCGCATCGGCACAAAGGTCGTCGGACGGTGTCCCCCATACATGCCCGCACTGCCAGAGACGTTGGTGTTCGCGAATTCGGCAATGGACTCGTCAATTCCCAGCCGTGTCACCCTGCCCCAGACGACCTGCGTCAGTCGTTTGCGATCGGCCGTCATCGCCTCGTGTTGGTTCAGAAAGGTGCTCGCTTCGTCGCGGCTCATCGGCAGCATGTCGGTGCCGGGCAGCACACCGCTGACCACAAAACCGCGGCCATAGCCCCGCGCTGACGGGATCGCTTCGGCGAAGTCCGGCGTCGGTCGCAAGCGGATGCCCTGTCCGTCCACGTATTCAAGCCGACCATACCTATTGGCGCCAATCGCGCCTAAGTAGACGGCCAAGGGTAAAGGCTGCTCCGCAGAGGGCATCGGTACGCGCTGCGCTTCTTCCAGCAAACGCTGGCGCTGCGCGGCAATGGCGTCCTGCAATTCCAGCGGGTTCAGCTGGGACAGGTTGCGGTTGACGATGTTAATCGTTTCGCCCGTCTGCAGGGCGCGGTCAGCGGTCAGCGACTGCCGCACCATGGTGTCGTCCGACAGGATCTCGGGATCGAGCTTGAGTTCGGCCAGCATCAGCTGGCGCGGCATGTCGTCTGGTGCCACGAGAAAACGGTTGTTCGCCATGTGCATCCAGTCGCCGCGACCAATCTCCGGAAAGTCGACTGCTGCCCCCCCCGGCCCTGCGGCACCCGCATCAGCACCCGGTAGGCTGACCCCGTTTGCGCCAAAGCTCGCGACGGCAAAGCCACCCGACGATCCGGCATCGGTCCCGTTGCCAAACCCGCTGCCGTCACCCGGTCCCGCGGCAGCAAAGCCGCCCCCGCCTCCCGTGAAGTCACCCGCCGGCACCGGTGCCATTCCAGTCAGCTCGGTGATCCGCCGCGTCATCTGCGCATCGATGCAGCCGGCATCGGCACCACAGGCATTGCGTTGCGCCATCCAGGCCTGATGACGCGGCAGCAAGGCAGCAGTTCCCCCGGCCCCAGCGGTCGCCACCGACCACGCTTGGGCGAGTTGTAGGTCCAACGACGCCAGCCGGGTGTTGCCGCAGATCGCCCATTCGGTTGCCGTGCCCGCCTTGTTGCAGTCAAAGCTTGGCCCGGCCTGCAACGCTCCGCTTGGGGCCATCGCCTGCGCGGTCTGAACCCGCGCCATGCCCGACCGCGCATTCGGCGGCACGCCATGCACCCGCGTATAGAGCGCCGCCTCATCGCTAGGGGCCAGCGGGGTGTTATACGCCGAGAGCCCCGCATCACGCCGGAACGCGTCCAGAGCTGCCTGCGATTGTGGCCCCCAGGCCCCATCCGGGTTCCCGGGATTATAGCCCAGCTCTTGCAGATAGGCTTGCGCTTCGTACACCTCGGTCCGGCGCAGTTCTGCCGTCTCCACGCCACCGCTGGCATTGGCGCGCATATCGGTACTCATCGCCAGTCGTTGCATTGGCGTCAGGTTGCCCGTCGGGGAAAACCCGCGACTGACCTGATAGGCTTGGATCGCCGCTCGCGTCCGTGCCCCCGGCATCCCGTCCACCGGCCCCGCGTCGAAGCCAAGCGTGTTGAGCGTGCTCTGCAACTCCATCGCCGCCTGTCGCGCCGGATCCACCCGTGGCGCTTGCCTTTGGGGTTGGCCCTGGCCCTGCGGCCGAACCTGCTGTTGCTGCTGCTGTTGTGGCTTGTTTATCTGGTTCAGGATCACCGCCGCCCCCAGCCCCAACAATTGCTGTTCGAGGCTGCTCTGTGCAGTGGCGCGCTGCGGGGCCGTCGGCAGCCAGCTGATGCTTAAGACAAAACCAAGAAGGATTGCGCGGGAACCGGGCGAAATTGCCATGGGAAACTCTCCGATGCTTAGCCGACTTATCTTAAAGAGATTAACAGAAAAGCTTACGTAACGGCAAAGAGCTATTTTCTATTAAGGTATATTTCCGGGCGTGCCGCGAACTTTCAGGGACGTCGAAGACGTGCTTGAAACCGTACTTGACTATGCTGCAAGCGATGCATGAGCACCTTAATTCGTTTGATAAGTATCTGATCATGCTGCAAATATTACTGATGGAAGTAACTTTTAGGACGGCAATGGTTTTGACGGATCCGGTGATCTTCAGGATCACATTCACCCTTTGCAAGCCTGCGAAGTCGTCGCTGCTTTTGTCGATGATCACGCGATCGGGTATGCCGTTCGCGCCTATCGCACACTTAAAGTAACGCTGGGCAGCAGCCGTATCGCGACGCACTGACAGTCTCCACGTATGTTGGTAGGATCGTGCGATAAGCCTTCGGATTTTCACGGGACGGGGCCGGGGAACTTACCACCCCATATCCCACTCAGTCCGGCGCGCTGTTACGCAAAGGCCCTGACGCTAGGCGATCCCGATAAGTTGAGGTCCCGCGGCAGACCTTCAAGTAACGGACCATATGTAGCGAGGGGAAACTTCATAGGGAACGGACGACGGGTTTGCTTGTTTTCATGGTATAGGAAAAAAGAACGTGACCATCCCCGCGTTATCCAAAGCCGAATACAAGGCGCAGGCCCAGCGCTATCTGCCACCGGGGCGAGACTGCGAAATTCGAACGCAGGCCCGGCTCACGCGAATACGAGCAAGCGCCGGCTCGAATTGAAGGAGAAGCATGATGCGACTTTCGAAAATGTTTGCGGCTCTTGTCGCTTTGACGATCACTGGGTCGATGCCGCTTTCGGCGGCAGATTTTGCGCGAGCCGAGGTGCGCGATACAGACGGAAATATCGTCGGTGGAGTCACTGCCGAAACCACGCCGTCTGGCACAGTGTTGCTGACCGTTTCGTTGACCGAGTTGCCGCCCGGCATACACGGTGCGCATATCCATGAGACCGGCGACTGCTCGGCTTCGGATTTCAGCTCGGCCGGAGGTCACGTTGCGGGTGACGCACAGCATGGCGTCGATAGCGCGGAAGGCCCGCACCCAGGGGACATGCCCAATATTACCATATTAGAGGCAGGCGCCACGCAAGTGGAGATTTTTTCAGATCAGCTCGATATTGACAGAGATATTCTGGATGATGACGGATCAGCGTTCGTGTTGCACGCCGGCGTGGATGACTACACGTCTCAACCTTCTGGCGCGTCGGGCGACCGCATAGCGTGTGGTGAATTTTCGGCGGAATGAGTTTGTCCTGACGTGCTTGCTCTTGATCACCCGTACTATCGAAAAGCAGAGCATCGCCCCCCCCCGCCAGACCTATAAAAAGCTAAGGGGTTACGGCTCCGTACGGTAGGGCGAAATACCGGCTATCCGGATTGCGGAAACGGCAGTGCGGATAGCTGCACCGAACCCACCCTGACGGGTCTCCCCGGACGCCCGAGTTACCCGTCACGGGGCCCAAAAATGAGCCCCGAAGCAAGCCGCCATCGCGACAATACAATGCGGGTGCGCGCTAAAAAAAAACGCTCGGAAACGCCTGCGGCATGACAGCCTGCTCAGATGCACCTGGAAACATGCTTCGCCAAGCCCAACTCAATCGCGCTAACTTCCTTCATGGACGTTCTCCATTGTCAGTTTACCCATACCCGCCATGGCATTTTGTTTCTGCCGGGGTCGCCGACAACATCACAACCTGTTCTTTGCACCACCGAAAGGAGGGCCTCGCCGTCTCAATTCCGTTGACGAGCCAACGGCGCTAGCCGAATGTTAATCGATGGTTAATAGGAGATCCGATGCTGCGCCTATTCAAACTTTTCATCGCACTCGCGGCCCCCGCCGCCGCCTCTGCGCAAAATTTCGACGACACACCGCGAACGGCGATCATGTCAGCTTTTCCGCCGGAAATTGTCGCGCTGCAAGAAGGCTTTACCGACCAAGTTACCTACAGCCTTAACGGGGTCACCTTCACCACCGGGCAATTTGAAGGCAAACCCGTGGTGATGTTCCTGTCCGGCATAAGCATGGTCAATGCGGCGATGACCACGCAACTGGCGCTGGATCATTTCGCCATTAAACGCATCATTTTTTCGGGCATTGCCGGAGGCGTCAACCCCGACTTAACGATCGGAGACGTGGTCGTGTCGGCGCATTGGGGGCAGTACATGCAAGGCGCCGCCGCGCGTGCCGAGGACGAAAACTATGCTTTGCCGGTCTGGATGTCATCAGATTTCGCAAACTTTGGCATGTTCTACACGATCCCTTACGGCGTTCTCGCCGATGGTCTTACTGAGCCGGACGGGCGCTTTTGGTTCGATGCAGACCCAACGTTGCTTGCTGTTGCCGATACTATCTCAACAACAGTCGTCTTGGACAACTGCAACGCAGAGGCCGCATGCCTGAGCCGCGCACCAACGATTGTGGTAGGCGGAAATGGCGTTTCCAGCGCGTTATTTGTGGATAACGCAGAGTTGCGAAAGCACGCCTTCAACACGTTTGATGCGCAGGTCTTAGACATGGAAAGTGCGGCGGTCGCGCAGGTCGCGTTCGCCAACAAGGTACCATACATCGCGTTCCGGTCACTGTCGGACCTTGCCGGCGGCGGAGAAAGTCCCAATGAAATGAAAACCTTCATGTCCTTGGCGGCCAGTAACGCAGCCATTGTAATGCGCAGTTTTGTAGCGGCGCTAGACGACTGATCCAAAACGGTGATTGGTCCCGCAAAAAGGCCTGCGTTTTTTTTGGGGGGCACGTCCCCGACGAGACAGTCCAGCCCCCGTGCGCCGCTGTCGCGGTTTTACCGCCGCAGCACAGATCGATCCAGATGTACGAAAGGAAAGGAAGGCCATCGTTCAAGCCCCCTTTTGTTGTCAGGGTAAGCGGACGGGCTTGTTGTGTCCTTCCTGCGGCGGGCCAACCTGCAACTCTGCATCCAAAACCGGGTCTGAAGGATCAAAGACAGTTCCCACCTTAATTGCGCCGGCCGGATTTCGCCCACCCGATGCGCTCCCGCGCAGATCAGCGCCTCCGATGGCCCAAGACGTCGCGATGCACAGCAACCGTTAGGCCCGCCCGCACCGTTTCCTAAGCCGCCAGCGCTGTCTTGGGATCAGCTGCCTGTTTTTTAGACGACCCCATTTAACCCAATACTTACTGGCCGAGAGCAACCTTATCCCCAGATCGCTCCACAAATAATGTGGGTATCTTTTTAATGTGAGACGGGGCAGCCCCCGCGCGGGACCAAGGGCACATCCCCTGAGTCATCTGCAAATGCGCATCACCCGGTCTGCGTGGGCAACTGCCCTTCGGGCGTGTATTGATCCACTGCACCCGGCAGGTCGCGGGAAAGGCGTGATAGAAGTTCTTCTCGCGACAGACCGGTATGTTCAGTCAACCCATCAAGGGTTTCAGAGCCCAGAGCTTGTTCAAGATCACGAGGTGCAACATTCCTATTTGTTCCAGTCCCAAGCCAAGAGTCCACTGTTTCGGCATGACCATTCTGGCGAAAGCGATCGGACAGTTCTGAAAGCCCGCTTCTGAGAAACCCATCGCTTCCGGCGTTACCAAAAACATTGCCGAGAAGACCCTCAAGCCCCGCCTTTTGCCCCGATCTGCGGTCTGCGGAACTGCCCGTGATGTTATCTGGCGTACCACCTGTAGAGCCGCCGCGGTTTGCCAGAATTTCCGATATTTTGTCCCAATTCTGAAAGCCTGCCACGGCCAAAAGGCCGAGCAAGGCGGTCATAGAGGGAAATCCGCCTCGTGCCATGATAAATATCCTTTCTTTAAGAGGCTCAAGGCCCCCCTGATGACATTGACGTTAGGAGTTTCGGCGACCAGGAAGCGCACCCCAGATCAGCAGGACGATGACTGCGCCGATGACGGCGCCAATCAGACCCGCACCGCCCTCTGCACTATACCAGCCCAACGCTTGCCCGAGCCACGTGGCGACGAAAGCACCGACGATGCCCAAGATAGTGGTCAAAATAAATCCGGATGGCTCGTTAGCGCCGGGGGTGACGAACTTCGCGATCACTCCGGCGACAAATCCGATCAAGATGGTCCAGATGAAACCCAAAGTTGCTCTCCTTGAAATGTGAGGAATTTTGACGCTTTTAAAACTTCTCAGTGCTTATGCTCTGGAAGCTCTTTCAACTGGTCCTTCGTCATTGCGGTCGTGGCATGAACTTTGCCATTTTCATCACGCATGAAGTTCAGACTTGAGACTGGCAATGCCACTGGCTTTGCGCCGATACCAAGAAAGCCGCCTACATCGATTACCGCTTCTGCGGTCTGGCCGGTGCCGTGGAGATGGGCCACGTTTCCGATATCTTTATCATCCGGACCGTAGACATTAGCACCTTGAGCGGTTGCAGTGTTCAGTTCTTCGGCGCGGAGAGGGGTATGCTTGGAATGATCCATTGGGTGACCTCACTTAGGGTGTAGTTTCCAGTCGAAAATACAACCTCATCAAGGGTGGTTCAGTTCCAATCACCAAACAGTGTTGTTCCGGTATTTGATCCGCACGGCTTCGATTGCCCTCGTTGTGCTGACGTTCGCGTTTTCCGAGTTATGGACGAAAGCTGGTGACGCTTGATCAGGCAGCTGTCTGCGATTGGCGGCGTCCGTCGCGGACCTCAGTCCCTTGGATGATTTTGGGCACCGGACCAATCCCGGTCTGGATGTCACGCTCTGGCAGATGTCCATGTCGGACCAACTTGGCCCAGCCATTCCTGAGTTTATCCGTGCCGAATAAGGCACTCGACGCGGCAACCTCCGCCTCAGTTGCTTGTTCGAATAGCTTTCGGGCCCATCTCGAAGGCCACCGGTCAATGGGTCCGGGACAAATCCTGATGGATCCGGCAACGGGCCAATGGTCTTCTCTGTCACCCGGCAGATTATGGTCCCTAATAAACGCGCTGCTCAGTCAACCACTTCCGTGGCAAGAGCAAAGTCCAACAATTCCTTTTCCACCAGAATATAGATGTCTTCAGGCGGGGTACGCATAGCAATGGCGGTCAGCATCGGATCGACGCCCATCGCATCAAGATAGACAAGCGTGTCGGCCTGCCCCTGTTGTATCCCGTTGACGGCGATGAACAGTGGCATGACCGCGTTCTCATCAAAGTAGTGCTGATGAACGCCGACCCAAGCCTCGCGCGAAACCGTTCGATCCGTCCCACCTGCAAGGAGATAAGGGCAGGAGGATAGGCAAGACGCCTGTGACTTTACAGTCGTCGCGAAGCCACCATCTCTAATCTGTCGACCCAATTCAAGTGCCACCCGTACCTCACCGCCACCGCTATTCAGCGCGATCAATTGTGGCGCCTCGGGGTGGTCCGCGAGGAACTGCACGAACCTGTCGGCCGCTCCGTCATCAATTTGCCCCGACGCGATGATCACAGGGTTTTCTTCATCGGCAAGGCTGAACTCCATCCGGCGTGGCAATGTCTGGGTCCGGTTTCCGGGTCCACGACGGTCGGGGTCGAACGGAGCGTAGCGAGGCCGGTAGTCGCGCCGCTGGTCGCCCGGCGACACCGGACCGGTCACAGGGGCTTGTCTGTCTGTGCCGTAGATCAGAACATTGGCGATATCATCCGTGAACAGCAGCGCAGCGACGACCACCTGCAGGACCATACAGCCTCGGATCGCTGATTTCGCTGACGGAAGCCGGTTCAATACACCCATTGCGGTCTCAGCCGCTCTGATTCGACTTAACGACGGTCGGTCCCTCTTGTCCGCTCTCGACAGCCTTGGGCACGTTACCTGACTTATGGGCCATACTCGCCTCGATCTCAGAGAACGCCACCATCGAGCGGCGCAGGTCGGCAACCGTCATTGTATCCTCAACCGCCGTTCCTTCCCGTCCTGATCTGATCGCTGCCTGCGTTACCGCCAAAATGAAAACAAGAACACCAGGCAGCAGGTCGATGGCGATCGCACCGGCCCAACTGGGCACAAAATTCCCCGCATAGCGGATCACAGCGTCTGCGCTTGATATCGGCGTATAGGTGGATTCTTCTGGCTGCGGCATTGCCGCGACTTCTGCCGCGGCATCTCGCAAGGTTGTGGCGCGATTGTTAAGCGCCTGTAGGAAGGCACCGATTGTTGCCTGCTGATCACCGCGTATCGACGCTGTCCGACCGTCGAGTTCAGGCAGAACAACCGAAGCACTCAGATCTTCTGCGGCCCGAACGACAAGCTGGGCCACCTGTAACTGCCGGAGCGTCGTGATCACACCCGCCAGCCGTACGGATTCTTCAGAAAATGTAACCGACCGCTGATCCACCGGCCCCGGATCGACGATCAGCGTCCGCATTCGGCTGAGAATACCATTGCCCTCGTTGAAGGCGCGCTCAATTGGCTCGTTCTGGGCGGCGATCTGCAATTCAAGCGCGCGCAACTCGTCTGCCTTCTGATTAAGAAGCCGGAAAACAGCCCCCTGCCCGGCAGTGCCAGACAGGTTACCGGATTGTTCTTGCTCCGACAGATCCTCGAAACTTTGTCGCGCGCGCGCAACGTCCCGTTCCAGTCCTTGGGCGCTAACGGCAACAAAATGGGCGCGCTCAAGGCTGCGCTGATAATCCTGTACGGTACTCGCGAGGTGCTGTTCCACAGCAGCCCCGCCAGCCAACGCCGCCGCATTCAGCCAAGACGACATGGCAATGATTGCCAAGGATCCCATAAACATCGCCAATGTCAGACCCAGAAAACCGGACGCGGTGCGCATCGCGGGTAACAGGCGCATCATATAGGACCAGAAGACGAAAATTCCGACAGAAACTGCGATCGAATAGGCAATAGCCGCGAAGAACTTCATCGATCCCGTCGCTTCGAGAAGCGTACTGACCCCGAGATATGTATAAATCCCCGAGGCCGTCGCTAGCACGCCGAGGGCCGCCGGCGTGAATGTATCCAACCACCGCAGATGGCCTTCAAGCTCGCGTGCGCTTCGAAGGCCGCGAGAGGTTGCGGTCGGCTCCACATCGTTGTCACTCAGCGTCATATTGGCCCTCGCACTGTTGATCTCCTACTCGCAGCAATTTGACAGCTACTTAACACGGTCGCCGCGCATTCCAAATTGTCGGCTGACCGACTTTATGTCGGAATAGCGGCCCCCCTGCGAAGCGGACATGCCGTTACTCGTCTCTAGTCACCTGCATGACAGCGCCGTCGGTTTTGTCGAGCATCAACAGTGTTTCGCCATCTCGGACCCGGCCCGCGCCGGGCACAGCTCAACCGCCAAACCCGCGAAGCGCCACCTCCGGTTAGGCGTTATGCGCCGTGGTGCCGATCACAAGCCGCGCCCGTCTTGACTGACCCAGCCCGTCCGATCACGACGTCGCGGTCGGCCTTCTTTGTCCTCAACCCAGTTGGTCACCGGATGCCTTACCCTCCCGATCATGTCTCGATGATCGTTAGCGGGCGTTTGCATGGTGCGCCTGAGGTTTCGCATTTTTGACGGAGAGCGGCTTTGGAACGAACATGACACGCGCGGGGTTGGGAGGCGAAACAACGACAGAAAGAGAGGCAAGCCCATGAAACGTCATACTGCACACGTCGATGGAATGGAGATGCATTGGGAAGAGGTCGGGACAGGAGACCCCGTCATTCTGGTTCATGGCATTCCGACAGGGCCAGCGCTTTGGCGTAAGGTCGCGCCCTTAATTGAAGGGCGGCGTGTCTTAGCGTGGGAAATGCCGGGCTACGCTGCATCGATTCCGTTGGGCGAGGCACGGGATATATCCGTCGCGAAGCAGGCTGAATACCTCGTTGCTTGGATGCAAAGCCAAGGGATCAAACGCGCGATCCTCGTCGGGCACGATCTTGGTGGCGGCGTGGTGCAGGTGGTGGCCGTTCGCCATCCCGATATGGTGAACGGCCTCTTTCTTACCAACGCAATCTGCTATGATTCATGGCCCGTGCCACTGATCAAAGGGATCGCGGCGGCGGGGTCCATCCTTAAACATGCACCAGACGGATCGCTTCACCAACTCTTGAAAATGATGTTCTCAAAGGGGCATGTCACCGATGCAGCAGCCGACGCGGCCCTGACTACGCATGCGCCCCATTATGACCAGAACGGCGGCGCAGAGGCTTTCGTGCGTCAGGCCCAGTCCCTGAATGTCAATGACACCAAATCGATTGCCGGCCAGCTTCCGAACCTCGGCATTCCAGCGCGGATCGTTTGGGGGGCAGATGACGACTTCCAGAAGATTGAATTTAGCGAACGGCTGGCTGCGGACCTGAAAGCGCCGTTGCGGCGTATCGAAGGCGGCAAGCATTTCACGCCGGAGGATTTTCCCGAGGTGATCGCAGAAGAGATTAACGCGTTGATCCGCACGGTCGACGCTGAGGCATGAGGTTCATGGTTGGACGATGTTACCGGCGTTACCGACAATCGCAAAAATTCCAAGTCCGACTCTGACCATCATGAACTGGCTGAGACTACGGCACGAGCGGTGGGCGACAGGGCGAAGACCGTTGGTCAGCGTGCTATCGATGCCGGGATACCGAAGCCGACAAGCAGGAGCTGGTCAAATTCTGCCCTAAGAGACCTGTGCGCGACCGGCCCCGCGTGTTTTGGTCGGTCGGCCCAGTCCCAGCAAAGGAACAATAACAGATGACACCAAGCCGCGGTTTTGCGAAGTGTACCTTAGCCGCGATGACCACAGACCGACGCACGGGCCCAACGGCCCCAGACTAGGGCCGCACGAAACGAAACGACAGACAGGATAAGAACCGAACGCATCGCTTTAGCGGATCAATCCCTTTGATAAAAACGGTTTGACTGAGACGAACCCGGCACCTGAGCCCTCACCCTAGTTGGATGGCTCAAGTCGGACATCGAACGTCCCTGACACGGCTATGGCAGCATTCAGATCAATATCTCTGCCGTAGTTCTCACTGGGGCCGACACGACCTTCGACGCGTCCTATTAACTTCAAGCTTTCGCCATCCGTAGAGATGTCTTCAATGACGACGCGCACACCGCCGTCCTCGTTGCCAAACAATTTTTCGCCCTCAACCTCTGCCCGGATTTCTTCGAGGATTGCGTCCGACCCCTGAACATCAAATGAGAGCGAAACAACGTCTTTATACCCGTTGCCGCCTTTCGGAGCGAACCAGATGCTGACGGATGCATATTGAAGAGACCCAGTCCAATCGCTTTGCGAACTATTGACCTGAAGCTCCGTGCTGCTCCCATCGATTGTCAGAATTGCCTCTCCTGAACCGTCCGCGGTGGCGGCACTCGCAGCAACCGACATCAATGCGGCCAACAAAATTCTCAACATATCTCGCCTCCAAATGCGCTGTCCGGGCTTCATACTGCGCCCTGTAAATTTATCACCTGTTCAGACCATGGTACTGAACCGCGCCGGGTTTGCCGGAGGCTGAATTGTCTTAGTTACGCGGCCATATCTGATCTTTCCATAGCAGCATAGAAGTTTGCTTCTGCCTCAGCGGGCGGGATATTCCCGATAGGTTCCAGCAGGCGGCGATTGTTGAACCAGTCGACCCATTCGAGGGTGGCATATTCGACGGCTTCAAAGCTGCGCCAGGGGCCACGGCGATGAATGACCTCAGCTTTGAATAGGCCGTTTATCGT
>NZ_MTBG01000031.1 GCF_002119405.1 Pseudoruegeria sp. SK021
GGCGACGGGGTGTGCGTCATCGCGCCGCCACTTTCGGCCGCGCCCCGCCATTGGCCTGCAAGCCGCGCAGCACCTTTTCCGGCGTGATCGGCAGGGCATCCACCCGCACCCCCACCGCCGCATAGACCGCGTTGGCAATCGCGGGCAGCACCGGATTGGCGCACATCTCGCCCGGGCCTTTGCCGCCGAACGGCGCGTCTTCCGCCGGACGTTCCAACACCGCGATGTGATGCGGCACCACCTGCCCCGGCCCCGGCATCAAATAGTGGTTGAAATCCTCGGCGCCATGCTCGCGCAGCGGATAATACGGCTCGGTCGTCTCATACAGCGCGTGGCTGACCCCCATCCACGCCCCGCCGATCAACTGCTGCTCGACCAGCTTAGGGTTCAACGCCCGGCCCACCTCATAGGCCGAGTTGATTTCGGTCACCGTGACCTCACCGGTTTCGTCATCCACTTCCAGATCGACGATCAGGGCGGCATGGGCAAAACAGGTCACCGGGGTCATTTCCCCGGTTTCGGGGTCGGCCTCGGAGGGCGGGATCAGGAAAATGCCGCGCCCAGACAAGGTCCGACCCTGCTTGAACTGCGCCGCAATTGACGTCTCGGCCACGGTGATCGTCCGGCCCGGCGCGCCTTTCACATGGATGTTGCCGCGCCCGTCCGTGTCCAGATCGCTGGCGTTGACCTCCAGTTCCTCGGCGGCGGCTTCCAGCATCTGCTGGCGCGCCTCCGTCGCGGCCCGGATCACCGCATTGCCCATGCGGTGCGTCCCGCGCGACGCGAATGAGCCCATATCATGCGGGCCAGTATCGCTGTCGGCGGTGTCCACATAGACATCCTCCACCGGCACGCCGATGGTTTCCGCCGCGATCTGCCGGGTGACGGATTTCATCCCCTGCCCCAGATCAATGGCACTCAGCGCCACCTTGAACTTGCCGTCGGGCGTGGCATGGACCAGCGCCTGAGACGGATCGCCGCCAAGGTTCATGCCGATGGGATAGTTGATACAGGCAAAGCCGCGTCCCTTGTGAATGGTCATCTCAGCGCCTCCTTGTGCCGGACAGGAAGGGCGAGGCCCCGGGCCGCTTCACCCCGCGCGAAAATGGCTGGTCCGGGGCATAAGGGGCCGCGGAGGCCGGCGCGGGGGGCTGCGGCGGTGCCGGGGGCGGCGCCGCATAGGTCGGATACGGCACCGGCACGCTGGGTGGGGTTGGCGGTGCCTGTGGCGGCGCAAATCCCGGCGGCGGCGTGATGCTGCCACGGGGCGGCACCGGACCAGCGCTTGCCGCAGGCCGGGCCGGAACCGGGCCCGAGGGGCGCGGCGCGACCGGCGGCGGAACAGCCCCCGGCCCGCTGCCCATCCGGTGCCCGATCCGATCGGCAGCAATCTGCATGTCCTCGCGCTGGGGCGGCGCGGCAACAATCGCAACCCCGGCATGGCCCGCCGCGACCCGGCCAGTGCCGGTGCGCGCCGGGGCGGTGTCGGTCACCCGGCCCGCCCGCCGGGCCCCGATCAGCCCTTCTTGGTCTGTCACCGTCTCAGGGATGGTGCCGCGTGCGCCCTCGCCGCCGCCAACCAGACTGGAGGCCGCCGTGGATTCGGAGCTGATCGCCCAGCCCGCCTTGCCCGCAGCCACCTGACAACACTCGATCAGCGCGGTGTTCTTGGCCACCCGCCGATGCGCCTTCATATCGCCGTCGCGATAGGCGTTGAGGATGCGCAGATCGATCGGGTTCATCCCCACCGCTTCGGCCACCCGGTCCATTTGCACCTCGATGGAAAAATCCACCCCGGTGATCCCAAAGCCCCGCATCGCCGTCGCCGGCGTGCGGTTGGTAAAGACACAATAAACATTGGCCGCCACATTGGGGATCGAATAGGGCCCCGGCAAATGCCCGACCCCCTTGATGATCGCGTAAGAACTCAGCCGGGTATACGCGCCGCTGTCGAAGAACCCGGTGAATTCCCGGGCCACGATCCGGCCATCGCGGCGCACCCCGTCCTTGATCCGCCAGCGTTCCGCCCCGCGCGGGGCCCCGACCTGCATCTCCTCGGGCCGGTCCCAGGCAAACTTCACCGGACGCCCGGTCAGCACCGCCCCCAGCACCGCCATCGGTTCAACGATGCTGTCGACCTTGCCGCCAAAACCGCCCCCCGCCGTGCCGCCAATGAAATGCAGCCGCGAGGACGCCAAGTTAAGCAATTTCGCCGTGGTTCCCAATGAGAAGAACAGCGCCTGCGTGTTGGTGTGGCACACATAGCGGTCATTCTGCTCGGGCGCGGCAATGGCGCCGCAAGTCTCGATCGGGGCCTGCTCAATCGGCGACATCTGATATTCGGCCTCAATGATGTGATCGGCTTGGGCGAACCCGGCCTGCACATCGCCAAAGCGCAGCTTTTGATGATCATAGCGCTCGTGATAGTCGAAGGTGTTGTTGGGATAGGTCGGGTTCACCGATGGCGCACCGGGGGCCAGCGCCTCTTCCACGTCCAGCACATGCGGCAGGACCTCCCAATCCACCCGCACCGCCGCCACCGCCGCTCGCGCCTGCGCTTCGGTATCGGCAATCACGGCGCAGACCGGCTCGCCCTTGTAGCTGACCTTTTGCCCCGACAAGAGCGGCTCGTCATCCTTGCCGAACCCGATCAGTGACAACAGCGTGTTCAGGTTATTGGGCACGTCGCCGGGCTTGACCACCCGGCGCACCCCCGGCATCCGCTCGGCCGCCGCAGTATCCAACGACCGGATCCGCGCATGATGATGCGGCGACCGGACCGCCCGCATATGCAGCAAGCCATCGAACAGATGGTCGTCATAGAACGGGGTGCGCCCGGTGACATGGCCCAAAATGTCCTGCCGGATCGTCGGCTTGCCGATCTCGTTCAGGGTGTCGTCGCGTTCATTTGCGAACAGGTCCTTGCGGAACTCGATGCTGGTCATCCGACAGCCCTCCCCTGCATCTGCGCCGCCGCGGTCAGAATGGCGTCGATGATCGGCTCATAGCCGGTGCAGCGGCATAGGTTGCCCGAGATCGCCTCGGCCACCTCATCCCGGCTGGGGTTCGGGCTGCGGTCCAGCAACGTCTTGGCCGCCATCAGCATCCCCGCCGTGCAAAAGCCGCATTGGGCCGCGAAGCCGTCCATGAAGGCGCGCTGCAACGGATGCAGCTCGGCCCCATTGGCCAGCCCGCCGGTGGTCTCGATCCGCTGGCCTTCGGCCGCTTCGGCCAAGGTCAGGCAGGCCAGATGAACCTCGCCGCCAATCCGCACCGTGCAGGCGCCGCAAGTGCCCTGCCCGCAGCCATGCTTGGGCGTCAGATCCCCCGCGCCGCGCCGCAACACATCCAGCAGATTTGCGCCGGGATCGACGAACAAGGCCACCTCGGCATCATTCAGGGTAAACCGTACCGGAACCTTCGCCATCAGACCCGCCTTTCCGCCAGCAACAACCGTTTCAAATGGACCGGAGCGACCTCGCGCCGATACCAGGCCGAGGCCAGCGCATCATCCGCCGGGGCCAACCCCTCTGCCGCCACCCGCACCGCCGGCGCGATCCCGTCCGCGTCCAGCGTCACGCCGCGCAGCGCCGCCTCAGCCGCCTTGGCCCGCAGCGGCGTTGGCCCCATCGCGCCAAAGGCCAGCCGTGCCGCGCCGACCCGGCCCGCCGCCATGGGCAACCATCCGGCAATGGACATCACCGACACCCCTTTCGGCTTGACCCGGCTGACCTTGTGAAACCGGAACTCGCCCGTCGCCGGACGCGGCACCTGCACCGCCGCCACCAGTCCGCGCGTACCAGACCGGCCCGCCAGAAACGGCTCGATCCCTTCGCGGTGGCCATCGGCCCAGATCACCTGCGCATCCAGTGCCAACAGAGCCACCGTGAAATCACCGTAGGGATGCGCCGCAAACAGATTGCCGCCCACCGTCGCCATGTTGCGGATCGCCGGGCCACCAATCACCCGCGCCACCGGGGCCAGAAAATCCAATTCCCGGGACGCGATCACCTCGGCCATGGTCACGCCCGCGCCGATCCGGATGCCGCCGCTGTCATGGCGAATCTCGCGCAGCGCCGCATCGCCGCTGCGCAGCAACGTTTCGATCCCCGTCGCGCCATAATTCATCGCCCGCATCACCAATGTGCCGCCCGCGATGTACCGGCTACGCTCGCGCATCGCTGCCGCCGCCCCGGCAAGGGTCGGATGGGTTTCAACCGTCTGCATGTTCGGCCTCCGCGTTCAGTTGCGCCCGGATCGCATCGAACCCGGCCTGATAAATCTGTGCGCCCACCAGCGCCTCTAACTCGGCCTCGCGGCCTTTCGGCGTGTCGAACCGGCAGGACCATTCCCAGAAGGTCGCATCCCCGTCAGTGACCGGGATCAGCCGCACGTGGGCGACATAATTGAACAGCGGCACCGGGGTCTCGAGCAGGCAGTAGCTAAAGCTCATCTCCAGATCCGACAGGGTCAGCAGTTGCTCGCGCAACTCCGATCCGTCTGTCAGGATGAACCGCCGCACCGCGCCGATCCGGTCGCCATCGCGGCCACGCTCGATCTGACTGCTGCGCACTGCCGGGTGCCATTGGTCATGGCCGTTAAAGTCCCGCAACACGGCCCAGACCATGTCCACCGGCGCATCCAAAACGGTGCTGCGAAGGATCTTGACCATCCGCGCCCCCTTACGCCAACCGCAAGCTGCGACGGGCGCCGCCATCTGTCCAAGTCTCTGTCATTGCTGCCCTCCTAAGCCCGGTCCGAAAAAGGTCCGACGAAAATCCGATAAAAGTCCGACGATAATCCTATCCACCAAAATGCCGTTTCAGCGCATCAAAGCCGCCCTGAAACACGTTGGTGCCGACCCCCGAAACCAGCCCGGCCTCGTCTTCCGGCGCACAGGAAAATTCCGCCGACCATTCGGCAAAACAGCGCCCACCATCGGTCACCGGCGTCAGGCGCAGGGTCGAGATATAGTCGGTCAACGGCATCGGACTTTCGAGGATGCCATAGGTGTAGAATAGGTCGTAATCGCTCAGTCCCAGCAGTTGCTCGCGCAGCCGGTCGCCGTTCTGTAGCGTGAAGTTGCGGATGCATCCGACCTTGTCGCTGGGCAGGGCGTCCTCAATCCGGCTGTCGCGGATGCGCGGGTGCCACTTGGGCATCCCGTTGAAATCACGTACTCTTTCCCAGACCTTTTCGGCCTCTGCCGGGATCACCGATGAAATATAGACCCGCGCCATTTAGGCTTTCCCCTCTGCTTTGGGGGCGTCCTTGGACCGCTTCTGCCGCTCCAATTCGCCCGCCGTGCGCGTCAGATCCGAGGCCTCGCGGATCAGCCCGCCCTGACCCGCAATATTGGCGCCGTCGATGCCGATATCCTTCAACAGCCCGTCGATCATCGGGGCCTGCACGCGATAGCGCAGGGCCGAATTGATGACCTCGTCCGTCGGGCTGGTGCCGCTGCCGCCGCTGCCATTCTGGCCGTCGCCCGACCAACCGAGGCCGTTCGACCCGGACCCACCAAGCTGCATAATCCTGATATCGTTGATCTTTTCCAAAGGCTTGACCGATGCCGCGACAATCCCTTCCACATGTTCCAGCATCTTGCGCTTGAACAGACTGGTGCGGGCGCCCTCGCTCAGCACGTTCTCGGCCTCGTTGATCAGCTTCTGCGCCTCGGCTTCGACCGCAGCACGGATGCGTTCGGCTTCCGCCCCGATCCGCTTTTCGTCGGCCATCTTCTCGGCCAGAGTCACATCGACAGCCTTGCGGCGGCTGGCGCCTTGAGTCTCGGCCATGGTGGTGACCTTTTCGCTGGCTTCCACAGCCCGGGCGCGGGCGTTTTCTGCCTCCACAGCGGCCGCGCTTTGGTCCAATGATTTCTGGTACAAGGCGATGGCCTTTTCCATCGTTGCCTCTTCCACCGCCTTCTCGCGGGCGATCTCTTTGCGCCGACGTTCGGTCTGGTGGCCAATCCGGGCCTCATCCAGTCCCAACTCACTGGCGATCTGGGCGCGTTCGATGTCTTCTTGACTGGCAATCTCGGCCTCGCGCAGGGCGTGAACCCGTTCGATTTCAAGGTGTTCCAGCACGCGACGCCGGTCGAGCTTTCTGGCGTCGATCTCTTGCTCGGCCAGAATGCGTTCTGCATCCACGGTCTTGGACTTAGCAACTTTCGCCGCCTCGATGGCCTCGTCGGCGGCAATCTGTGCCGCGTCCAGCGCCTTGTTGCGGGCAATCTCAAGATCGCGGATCCGGCCATCGCGCGCGATCTTATCGGCGGAGGTTTCGGCCTCTTTCTCGATCCGTTGACTGTCAACCAGACGCCGCGAGCTGATCTCGGCTGCCTCGATGGCCTCGTTCTTTTCGATCTCACGCGAACGAATTTCGGCGTCCTTAGCGATCTCGGCTGCCCGGGTACGCGCCTGTTCGGAAATGCGGGCCGCACTGACCTGTTCTTGCGCGTTCAGATTGGCGACATCGACGGCGCGGTTGCGGGCGATCTCGCGTTCGCGCAGATCCTGATCCTGGGCAATCCGCTCGGCAGCCAACGCCTGCTCTTGCGCGATCTGATCCCGCTCGGTTTCTTCCCGTGCTGCAATCTCGGCCTTGTCCAGCGCCCTTTGCCGGTCGATTTCCAACGCACGTGTTGCTTGTTCTGCGCTGATCCGGTCTGCCGCCAGTATCTTTTCGCGGGCGATCCGCGCCGCTTCCGTGGCCTGCTGGCTGGCGATTTCGGCCTGATCCAGCGCCTCTTTGCGCGCGATTTCCAGCACACGGGTTTCCCGGTCCGAGTCGATCCGCTCGGCGCTGAGCACCCGCTCTTGCGCGATCCGCAACTTTTCCGCAGCTTCGCGGGCCGCAATTTCCGCCTCATCAATGGCAAGGTTGCGGGCGATTTCTTGCTTGCGGGTGGTGCGTTCGTGATCGATCCGGGCTTGGGTGATTTCGCGCTCTTGGGCAATGCGCGCTTTCTGGATCATCTGATCCGCCGAAATGCCGGCTTCGTCGATCACCCGCTTGCGTTCTATTTCTTTCGACTGGGTGTCCTGATCTTTGGCGATCCGCGCCTCAATCAGGGATTTTTCTTGGGCGATCCGGGCCTTCTCGGTGGACTCAAGCGCGGCAATTTCCGCCGCTTCGGTTTCCCGTTTGGTGGCAATCCGCGATTCCGTCAGCGCCTTTTGCTGATTGATCCGCGCCTTTTCTACCAATTCCTGCGTGGCAATCTCCGCCTCGTCGATCACCCGTCCGCGTTCAATCTCTTGCTGGCGAATGGTGCGTTCCGACGCGATCCGCGCCTCTGCGATCTGCTGGTCATTGGCGATCCGTGCCGTTTCAATCGCCTCGCGCGACAAAAGCTGGGCCTGTTCGGCCTCTTTCTCGCGCTCGGACCGTTCCCGGGTCAGCTCTGACCGCTGCAAGGCCCGGCGGAATTCGATCTCACGCTCTTGATCCAGGCGCGCGGATTCGCTGTCACGCTCAATATTCAAACTTTGCCGCTCGGCCTCAAGATTTCGACTACGGATCTGGATCATCGTGTCTTGTTCGATGTCGTTGCGTAGCTTGCGGCGCGCCTCGATCACTTCGATCACCGAGGTCAGACCTTCGGCATCAAACCGGTTCGAGGGATTGAAATAGGCGATGTCAGTCTGGTCAATGTCCAGAATCGCAACGCTTTCCAGTTCCAGCCCGTTCTTGTCCAGCCCGGCTTGCGCCGTCTCCAGCACCCGCTCGACATAGGCGTTCCGCTGGCTGTGCAGCTCGTCCATGGTCATGTCTGCAGCGACCGTGCGCAGGGCTGAGACGAACTTGCCCGCCAGAAGCTGATGGATGCGTTCCGGTTCCAACGTCCGCCGCCCTAGGGTCGACGCGGCCAGCGTCACCGCTTCGCGCGTTTGCTTGACCCGCACATAGAAGCTCGCCTCGACATCCACCCGCATCCGGTCCTTGGTGATCAGCGCCTGCTCGCGTTCGCGGGTGACGTTCAGATCAAGCGAGTTCATGCTTACCGGCGTGATGTCATGAATGATTGGCCAGACAAAGGCGCCGCCGTCGATCACCACTTTCTCGCCCATAAACCCGGTCCGGACGAAGGCGATTTCCTTCGTTGAGCGGCGATAGAGCCAGTTCATCACCCAATAGAGGATGAAGATTACAATTACGGCCATGATTAGCCATAGGATCAGCTGTCCGATCAGTTGTCCGGTCATCTCAAACCTCCTTCGGCGCCAAACGGCCGATCCTCTTGAATTTGCGCGTTTGTTCGGTCAATGCGATCTCGGTCGGCAGCCGCTCCATCGACGAGGCGCCATAAAAGCCGTGGCAATTCTTGGTGTTGGCAAGGACGAAGGCGGCATCCTCGGGCATCGCCACCGGACCACCATGCACCAGCACGATCACATCCGGATTCACCGCCAGTGCCGCCGCCGCCCAAGCGTCGGTCAACGCCGGAGCCTGCGCCAGCGTGACCCCGGTTTCCGCCCCAATAGACCCGCCGGTGGTCAGACCCAGATGCACCACGATAATATCAGCCCCGGCCTCAGCCATTGCCCGGGCGTCGTCTTCACAAAACACGTAAGGCGTGGTCAGCAGGTCCTTCTCATGCGCCCTGCGGATCATTTCCACCTCCAGCGCATAAGACATGCCGGTCTCTTCCAAATTGGCCCGGAAGGTGCCGTCGATCAGCCCGACGGTCGGAAAGTTCTGCACCCCGGAAAAGCCCGTCGCCTTCACTTGGTCCAGAAACTTGTCCATCAACCGAAATGGGTCCGAAGCGCAGACCCCGGCCAGAACCGGCGTATCCTTGACCACGGGCAGAACCTCGCCCGCCATTTCCATCACCACCGCATTGGCATCGCCATAGGGCATCAGCCCGGCCAAAGATCCGCGCCCGGCCATGCGATAGCGCCCGGAATTGTAGATCACGATCAGGTCGATCCCGCCCGCCTCTTCGCATTTTGCCGACAGGCCGGTCCCGGCTCCGCCGCCAATGATCGGTTCTCCCGCATCACGCATGGCGCGGAATTTGCTCATCAGGGTGGCACGGTCATGCATGGCTCAGGCTCCTTTGGCGACATGGCGCGGCTGCGTGTGAAGCGACCGGAAGGTCTGCACCACAAGGGCCGCGAAAGCGGGGTCGTTGATATTCTGCGGCACCCGGATCAAGCGGCGGGTCGCAGTTTGGCGCACGGTCTCTTCCAGCGTGCGAAACAAGGCCTCATCGGCGGCACGGTCCCAGAACGGCTGTCCCGGCGCATCCAGCGCCGAGACCCCGCCCTCGGGAAGATAAAACCGCACTGGCGCGGTCATCCGGTTCAGCTTTTCCCCGATGAACCGGGCGATGGCGATATTCTCGTCCACGGTGGTGCGCATCAGGGTAATCTGGGGATTGTGTTCATAGAACAAGCGCCCCCGATACTTGTCCGGCACCGTTTCCGGGGCGTTGAAATTGACCATATCAAGGGCGCCACACGCCCCGATAAAGGGTTGGCCACTGGCGATGGCGGCGTCAAACCGGGTGTCATTGGCGGCAAAGACCCCGCCCGCGATCATGTCGCAGACCTCGGTGGTGGTCAGGTCCAGCACCCCGTCCAGCATCCCCGACGACAGCAGCATTTCCATCGACCGCCCACCGGTGCCTGTGGCGTGGAACACCAGACAGTCGTAATCGGCCTCCAGCGCGCGGCTGACCATCTGAACGCAGGGCGTCGTGACCCCGAACATGGTGATGCCGATGGCAGGCTTGCCCGGGGCGATCTCGGGCGCTGCCGCCCGGGCCTTGACCATCCCGGCAAGCGCATGGGCCGCATTGCCCAAGACCGCCCGAGTGATCGAATTTAACCCCTGCACATCCGCCACCGAATGCATCATCGTGATGTCCGACGGGCCGACATATTGCTCGGTATTGCCCGATGCCACGGTCGAGACGATCAGCTTCGGCACCCCGACCGGCAGGCTGCGGAAGGCCGGTGCCACCAGCGCGGTGCCGCCCGATCCGCCCGCCGCAATTAGCCCCGCCACGTCGTCGCGGCCTTGCATCCAGCGGGCGAACGCCACGGTCATGCCCGCCACCGCACTGCCCCGATCGCCGGTGAACACCCCGGAACTGCCCCGCGGGTGGTGACCTGCGATGGCATGCGGCGGCACTTCGGCCCCCGAGGGTTTGCCACTGGTGGACAGATCGACCAGCGCCACCCGGCAGCCATCCGCCTTCAGCAGATCGCGCAGGAACCGCAATTCATCGCCCTTGGTATCAAGGGTGCCGCAAACATAGACCAGCCCGGATCGCGCCACATTGGTCCGGGGCCGCGCCGCCGATTGGCTAAGTTCCGGCACCGGCGTCATGGTGCGCGCCGCCCCTTCGATCATCCGCACCGGCACGGGCGCGCTCCAGCGGGTTGGGGTCTTGGGGTTCGACAGATAGACCTTGATCGGGCCGGAGGTCGGGGCCGCATCCGGCAGGACCGGGTGTTCGGGCGTAGATGGGGTGTCGTCATGGGCATGGCGACCGACCCCCAGCAGGGCCTGCTGCAAGTCCCGGTCGGCGGCCAGAACGCCCGCCTCCATGATCCGGTTGACCCGGCCATTGACCATGATCGCGACCCGGTCCGCCACCCGGCACGCCACCCCGATATTCTGCTCGATGACCAGAACGTCGATGTCCCCTTCGCGGCCAAGCTGCACCAGCAGATCGGCCACTTGGCTAACGATCACCGGGGCCAGCCCTTCGGTCGGCTCGTCCATCAGCAACAGGCGCGGATTGGTCAACAGCGCCCGGCCAATGGCCAGCATCTGCTGTTCGCCGCCCGACAGTTGCGCCCCGCCATTGCTGCGCCGCTCGGCCAGACGCGGAAACACCGAATAGATCCGCTCAGGCGTCCAGGCGCTGCCTTTGCGGGCCACCAGTTGCAGATGTTCGTCCACGGTCAGCGATTTCCAGAGCCGCCGTCCCTGCGGCACATAGCCGATGCCCAGACGAGCGATCTCGGCCGGGGACAGTCCGGCCAGCGATTGTCCGCGAAAGCTGATGCTGCCCGAGGCAACCGGCACCAGCCCCATGATCGCCTTGCACAGGGTGGTCTTGCCCATGCCATTGCGCCCGACCACAGACAACACGCCAGAGCCAAGGGTCAGCGTCACCCCTTGCAAGGCGTGGGACTGGCCGTAAAAGACATTAAGGTCGCGCACATCAAGGATCGGCGCGCCACCGCGCGGGGCATCAGTGACCATCGCCGCCTCCCAGATAAAGCGCTTGGACCTCGGGATCGTCCTCGATCTCGGCGGGTTTGCCTTCTTTGAAGATGCGGCCATTGTGCATCATCGTCACCTGATCGCTGACCCGCAGGGCAACATCCATGTCATGCTCAATGACGATATAGCCGACATGGGATGGCAGGCCGGTCAGGATCGCCACCAGATCGCTGCGTTCGGTCGGGCTAAGACCCGCCGCCGGCTCATCGAACAGAATGAAACGCGGCGCCCCGGCCAGCGCCATGGCGATTTCCAACTGGCGCTGCTGGCCATAGGCCAGTTCCGACACCAGCCGATCCCGCACGTCCTCCAGATGCGCGACCCGAACCAGATCCTCGGCGCTGGCCATCAGCGCGTCCGAACGCCGGGGCCGGATCATCGAGAACCGCCCGCGCGACACGCCCCGGCAGGCCAGATAGACATTGTCCAGCACCGTCAGCCCAGAAAACAACAACGAAATCTGATAGGTCCGCCGCAGCCCGCGCCGGATCCGTTCCTGCGGCGGGAAGGCGGTGACATCTTCGCCGAAGAACCGGATCGAGCCAGCGGTCGGGGCAAAATCGCCGGTGATGCAATTGAACAGCGTGGTCTTGCCCGCCCCGTTCGATCCCAGCACCGCCCGACGCTCGCCGGGGGCGACGGTCAGGGTGATGTCTTGCAAGGCGGCCAGCGCCCCAAAGCTTTTGCTGACCCCGCGCAACTCCAACGCGCTGGCAGTGCCGGTGGCGCGCAGACGCGCGGCCACAGAGGCGGTTGCGTCGGTCATTCTGACCTCCTGTCCTGCCCGGTCAGGCTGTCCCGGCGGCGGCTGTCTTTCAGGCGCTGCCACAGCCCCAACAATCCATCCGGCGAGAAAAACACGATCAGCAAAAAGCCCATCCCGATCAGCAGCTGGAACCGTTCACCGCCCAGCCCCAGCGCCACCAGCACATCCACTGCAAAGGTCTTCAGCAGCACATAAAGCAGCGCGCCAATGAACGCCCCGATCGGGTGGCCCAGACCGCCAATCACCGCGATTACCAGAATGTCGATGGCAGGCTGGATCCCCGCCGTTCCGGGCGAGATTTGCGCCGACTGCCATGTCAAAAGGATGCCGCCCAAGCCCGCCGGGATCGCCGCCAACGCATAGGCCGCCACCCGGTGCGCCGTGACGTTATAGCCAAGCGCGGCCATCCGCCGGGGATTGTCCCGCACCCCCTGCAACGCCAATCCGAACGGCGCGCGCGAGATGTACAGCACCGCGCTATAAGACAGCACCGCCCAGAACAGGGTCATGTAATAAAACGCTTCCGGACCGCGCCAGTCGATGCCGAACAACATCGGCGGCAACACGCTATTGAAGCCCGAGAAGCCGTTGAACAGGTCATAGTTCTGGCGCACGAAATAAAAGAACGCCGCCGCAACCGCGAGGGTGATCATGATCGTATAGATCCCCTCGGTGCGCACCGCCAACCAGCCCACTGCGGTGGCGAACAGCATCGCGATCAACAAGGCCAGCGGCACCGTCACCCACCACGGCCAGCCCATGGAAATACTGGCGACGGCGCTGTCGCCAAAAATGGCCACCATATACCCGGCAATCCCGGCGATGGTCATCTGCACCAGACTGACCATACCGCCATAGCCAGCCAGAAACATCAGGCTCAGGGCGATCATGCCCAGAATAAAGGTCCACCCCATAATCTGGAACATAACGAAATTGCTGGCAAATGCAGGCAGCACCAGCAGCAAGACGCCGACAACCCAATAGGCGGCGGGAACGCGGGCAAGCCAGCCACGCATCCGGCCCTGCGCCTCTGGCGCGGTTGCGGGCTTGGCCGTCAGGGGAAGGTCAGTGTTGGTCATCGGATCAGGCCTTTCCCATCAGGCCCTGCGGCCGGAAGGCCAGCACAACCACCATGATCAGAAAGGTCAGCACGACCGCATATGTCGGAAAATAGACCGAACCGAACTGTTCGGCCAAGCCGATCAGCAGCGCCCCAAGCGCCGCGCCGGGGATCGACCCCATGCCGCCAACAATGACCACCACGAGGCTGGCCAACAGAAACCGGATATCCTCGCCGGGGGCGACGGATTGAAAGGTGCCGCCAACCACACCGGCCACCCCGGCCAGCCCGGCCCCAAAGGCAAACACCCCGACAAACACCCATTCGATGCGCGCGCCGGTGGCCGACAGCATATCCCGGTCATCCACCCCAGCCCGGATCAACATCCCGATCCGGGTCTTGTTCAGCGCCAGCCACATGCCGACGCCCACCACCACCGATGCCGCAAAGATCACCAGCCGAACCATGGGGTATTTCATGAAAATCAACTCGCCGCTGGAGCGCTTGACCCCGGTGACGAAGAACGTCTCCATCGGTCCCGATAGCCAGCTTGGCGGTGAGATATTGAAGAAATCGCCGCCGAAGCTCCACATCATCAGGTCGGCCATAACGATTGAAATGCCGATGGTGACAAGGGTCTGGCGCAGGTCTTGGCCCTCGATCCGGCGAAACACAAAGACCTGCATCAGCACGCCCAGAAAGCCGACGACCACAAACGCCACTGGAAAAGCGATCAGCCAGTAACCGGTAATATCCGCCACGAAAAAGCCGATATACCCGCCCAAAAGGTAGAGCGAGCCATGCGCCAGATTGACGTTGCGCATCAGGCCAAAGATCAGGGTAAAGCCGCTAGCGACAAGGAAATACAGCCCGCCAAGGGTGATGCCGTTGAACAGCGCATTCAGGAAGATTTTCTTGCTGCCGATGCGATCCGACAGCGCGTCGGGCCAAATCGCAAAGATCATCCACAGCAGCACCGCGATCACAATCGCCACCAGCCCGGCCCAGACCGGATGCGTGCGGGCAAAGGCCCTCACAGGTGCAGCCCCGGCAATGGCGGCGTCATATGGATCGGACAACAAGGTTCGCGGAACACGGCTTCCCTCCCTCTCGGGCGCTGGCCCGGTTGGGCTGGCGCTTGTCCTCAGGCTAGGGCGGGGTCCGCTAGATGGGCATACCTGACAGTCTTGCCGGTTGGCCCATCATCGGAAAACCGGACCCGGACACATGCGCCACACGGCGGTATTCGCTGGGGGCGATCCCGACATTGGACGAAAAGAACCGGGTAAAGCTGGCTTGCGACGAGAACCCCAGATCAAAGGCAATGTCGGTGACGGATTTTCCCGTGCTCAGCAGATCGTCAATCGCCTGCTCGGACCGCAACGTGTTCATATAGACATTCGGGGTCACGCCGAATTGTTGCTTGAACAGTTTGAAAAAATGCGGCCGCGACAGGCCAACGCTGCGAGCGACGGTTTCCATATCCAGATCTTCGGTGATCCGTTCTTGCATCAGGCGCTGCGACCGGCGCACCCGGAAATCGTTGGACCGGGTGCAGACGGTGTCCAGACGCGACTGCCCCGAATGCCACGACTGTTCAAAACAAGCGCGGGTAACGCCGAACAGCAAGGGGTCAAAGGCGTCGTGATCTTCATTTTCCATAAGATTTCCGGTCAACCGGCGCACCAGCCCCGCCACGGTTGGCGTGATCGCAAGCTGGCAGCTGCCAAATTTCAGCGCATATTCGGCGGACTGGCTGTTCTCCAGAAACCACATGGGCTTGATATACAGCACCAGACACAGGCTGCTGCGACCGGCAGTATGGTTAAAGCTGTGCGGCTCCCACGGGCTGACCGCAGTGGCATAGTCAAGATCGTTCGGCACCGTCTGGCACCCCACGGTCACCGAGGCCGGTGCGCCGCTGAGATGGAAAATCAGGTGACCTTCCCGGTGCGCATGGGTAATGATCGGCTTGTCAAGATTATAGACCGCGGCACGACCGAACGCCCCGTGCGAGACGGCGATTGCATGGCTCATCTGATGTCCTCCCAGGACGGGACGGCACTTCTTCAGAGCGCTCGTCCACCCACAGATCGCACACTTGAAATCTGCTGCGCGCAAGCCCTTTTGTTCGAAAATCAGACTTAAGGTTAAATGGGCAAGGCGGCGCGCGCCCTGCCAATCGGCCGATATCGGCCTCAGAACACCGCTTGCATGATCGACAAGGCGCAGCCGGCTCCGTTGATCGCGTCCAAGGTTCCGCTGCCCGACAGGCTGCGCGCCGCACGGGCCAGATCGGCCCGGGTCAGCCCCAGTTCCGACAGCGAGACCGCCAGTGGCAGGTCTTGCAGAAACACCCCCAGACCAGTCGCCAGATCGGTCTCCGCATCCAAGCCCATGATCCGGCGCAGCGGCCGGCTTCGGTCGCCGCTGCCGTGCTGGGCGCGCAGGACCCCCGGCACCAGCAGCCGCGCCGCGGCCCCGGCATCCAGCCCTTGGGCACTGGCCGCGATCAGGGCATCCCCAATGATCTGGGTCGGGCCGATCCCCTTTTGCTGCGCCAACACCGCATTCAGACTGGCGGCCATCAGGTCCCGGCGCACCTCGATGCGTTCGTCGCCAAACAGCAGATGCAGCGATTGCGCCACCCGGTTCAGCCCGTCCAGCGCCATACCATCTGCGGGCGGGTTGAACGCGGGCGACAGATACGCCTCCAGACAGCGCACCAGTGTCGCCACCGCCGCACTGGCGCTTTGCGACAGGTCGGCCCCCAACGTCACGGTCGGATCACAGATCAGGATCGAGGGCAGCCCCGATTTCACATGCAGATCAGTTGAGGATTGGGTCTCGGTCTGCTGGGCGCGACTGTGGCCCGGAAGCCCGTCGATCCCCGGCACCGCAAACAGGGCCAGCGCCGGATCTTTGGCCTCACGCGCCCGGCCATCGGTGCGGGTCTCGCGCCGGATCTTGCGGCCAACTGAAATCGCCCGGGCCGAGCCATAGGCCAGAATCACATCCGCCGATTTCCGGTGCAACAGCGCCGCCAGATCGCTGCGGATCGTCTGCGCCGAGGCGCGGGTGTCGATGGGGTAATGGATGGGCCGACTACAGCGCGGCAACCCGGAATACACCCGCTCGGTAAAGCTGCTATTCGTCAGGCCCGCATCGGCCAGCACGAGGGGCGCCCGATAGCCATGGGTCTCTAGCTCAGACCGCAGGGCTTCTTCCAACACACCATCGGCAAAATGCGCGCGCAGGGGAAAGGTGATCAGGGTCATGTCCGGACCTGCCGTGCAAGGAAGACCGATAAGGGACCATCCCGCTTGTCCGGTCGCCGCAACGCAGGCGGCGACCGGACAGCGCGACAGAGGCTGTACGCTTAGTACGAGGTCTTGCACTCTGGCGTGTCACGGCTGGGCAAGCCGATCGCGTCAAACGCCGCTTTGTCGATGCCCAGCGTCTGGTTCACGTTCTCTTTCGTGGCGACCAGTTGGTTGGCAAGCGTGCCATCGTCCAATTGCACCACCTCGGTGATGAAGTTGGTTCCGATCGCCTGCCGGTTCTCATCCAGCGTGATGGTCCCGTTCGGGGCCTCAAGCGTGATGTTGGACAAGCAATCGCGGAACCCGGCCTGACCCTCTCCCAAATTGCCCTCGACCGTATCCATGCATTGCAGCACTGCCAGCGTGGCGTTGTAATAGCCGGTGGCAAACAGGGACGGCGTTGGGAAACGCTCGCTCTCGGGGAAGGTCTCCTGATACAGTTGCACAAAACTGGTCCAGCGCGGATCGTCCCACGTGTCGGCCTGGGGCCCCGACGATGGCACCCCGACCAGCGCTTCCTTGGCCGAGCCCTGACTGTTCAGCACGGTGCCATCCACCATGATGGTGCCGCCGATCAGGTTCGCCTCGCCGCCCGCTTGCTGGTACTGGTTCAGGAAGTTAACGGCATCGCCGCCGCCCAGCCCCAAATAGATGGCGTCGACATCATCCGGTAAGGCCGCGATGATTGAGCCGAAATCCTTGGTCCCAAGCGGCACCCAGAACCGGTCGGTGATCTCGCCGCCCGCAGCGCAATACTCCGTCGCAAAGCCAAAGACCTGTGTGTAGATGAACGAATAATCCTCGCCCACCGTGGCCACGGTCTTATAGCCCTTTTCGTTGAAGACGTAATCGCCCAGACCCGCTGACCACTGCGCCCCATCAATATTGAAGCGGAAGAAGTTCTCAGAGGGGGTGACATAGGTGGTCTCCATCGCGCCGGAGATCCCGTTGATGAAGGTGACGCCGGGCTGGGTCTTGGAATAATCCCGGATCGCGATGCCTTCCGAGCCGGACAAGGGGCCGATCACGATATCGACCTGATCCTGCTCGACCAGTTTGCGCGCCGCCCGTACCGCGCTGTCCGGAGTGGTGTCGGTCGAGGCGACGATCACTTCAATGGCGCGCCCCCCGGCCATGTTGTCCGCCTCTTGCAAAGCGGCTTCCAAACCGCGGATGCCGTCCTCGCCCAAGGCGGTATAGGTGCCCTCCAGCGTCGCCAGAACGCCGATCTTGACCGGACCCTCATGGGATGCCGCCTGGACCGAAGTTGCCCCTGCCGCGATCAACGCCAGCGTGGACAAGGTGTTCAGATAGGGTTGTCTCATCAGTTCCTCCCGATGTGGGATCCTGGCGCACTGCGTGTACGCACGTCCCTGACAAACCGTCGCAGGGAAGCCGCGCACAACGGATCGCGCAGAGTGCGCCGGCGTAACGCAGGGTCTGTTTTTCAGCCGCGCGGACCGGTCCTGCGGCACCATTTGGCCCCCAAATCGGGTCAGAGTGCCCCCTCCGCCATCCAGAATCGGTGGCCGCCTCGGTTCGTGGCCGGGATCGCCCCCCGCGTCCACCACCGGTATCGTCACAACGCTGGCGTCCGCTTCCGGCTCAATCGGCGCAGCCGGGCCGGTCTGGCACCGCCGCGGCCCAGATGGACGGTTCAGGTGGCCGCGGCCAATGCGATCAGCGCCCGATCCTGACCGGCAGCGCCGATCAGGCTCAGGCCCACCGGGCCGCCATCCACCACCCCTGCCGGGACCGATAATTGCGGCAATCCCCCCAGACCCGCCGGGCATAAGGACCGCAGCGCGCGCGACCGGAACGCATCCAACGCCGCCGCATCCATATTGCAAAGCGGGGCCGGGCTGGGACAGGTCGGCAGTACCAGCACAGTCTCTGCCGTCATCACCGCGGCCAGACGCTGACGAATTTCAAGGCGATGCGCCCGGGCGTCAGCAATCTGACCCTCTGTCAGGGCGGCGGCCATGGCAAAGCGCTCGGCCACGCCGGGGCCAAATTCTGGCTTGGCCGCTTGCACCCAGTCGCCATGGGTCTGCCAGATTTCCGCAGCCTGCGTGATCCGAAAGGTCTCACACCAGCGGTCGATGCCGTCCGGGGCGAGCACCACCGGACAGGCCGGCCCCATCCGGGCCTCAAGATCCGCCAATGCCGGGGCCAGCGCCGCCACTGTCTCCGCATCCGCCTGCGCCCACAGATCCACCGGCAACAACAGTTGCGTCGGGGCCTCTGCGGCGGGCAACCCCATCGCCTCGGCAACCCGGGCCATCACCGCGCCATCACGGGCAAACCAGCCACAGGTGTCAAAGGATGGCGCCAACGGCCGCGCCCCGGTCAGCGGCAACAGCCCATGGGTGGTGCGCAATCCCCAAACGCCACAGAACGACGCCGGCGCCCGTACCGATCCGCCGGTGTCGCTGCCCAGCCCGATATCGACCAGACCCGCCGCCACCGCCGCCACCGACCCCGAGGACGACCCCCCCGGCACCCGTCGTGGATCGGCACTGTTTTTCGGGGTGCCGTAATGGGCGTTCACCCCCAGCAGGCTATAGGCCAGCTCGTCAGTATGGGTCTTGCCCAGAACCGTCGCCCCAGCCGCCAGAAAGCGGTCGACCACGGCCGCATGGACCTCTGGCACCGGATGCTGCGCCGCCCAGTCCGGACTACCAAAGCCAGTGACATGGCCCGCCACATCATAAAGATCCTTGACCGCAAGGGTCAGTCCACCTAGCGGCCCATCCGCCGCGCCAGGCAGGGTAAAGGTCTCGATAAAGGCGTCTGCGGTGTCGTCCATAAGTCCCCCTCCGGGCAAGTGCAGGTCGGGCAGCGCGTGGCACAACCGCAGCGCCTTCTCATTGATCATACTGTGGTTGCCTAGGTTCGGCCACCGCTTGATCGGCCCGCGCATCCCGCTCCCGGCAGTCCGACACAGGGCCCGACGAAAGTCCGATAAAAGTCCGACGTTAGTCCGACATCAGCGAAACATGGGCGGCGACGATTTTCCAGCCCCCCTCCAGTCTGGCCCAACTGTGGCTTTGACGCCCGATCCCGGCGCTGCTGTCGCGCCGAAACTCGGTATTCGCCGTCGCAAAATCCCGCCCAAATGTGGTGATCACGGTCGATCGCAATTCTCGCGCCAATCCCGCCGACGGCCGCGCCTTGCGGAACGCCAAAATCTGCGCGTGGCCGTAAAGGTTCTCGGTCGCGCCATAGCGGACCACGGCAGAGCTGTCCCAAAACAGCCCGTCCAAAACCGCGACATCATTGCCCGTCAATGCCGCCTCATAGGCGTTGAATGCCGCCGTGACTTCGGCCAGAACCTCGGGAATATTGATGTCCATCGTGTTGATTTATCCTTATTTTTTAGCAGGTTCGCGCGTCAGTATCCCAGCGCGGCCCCATCCTTGCGATGATCCGATCCGGCGATATAGCCCGTTCCGTGACGCGCAATCAGTTGCGCCCCGCCAAAGCCAAACGCATTGTCCGGTGCCTCGCGGATAATCTCATGCCCGAGGGCGGTCAACGCGGCCACTGTCGCGTCCGGCATCGTCGATTCCACCGCCAGCTTGCGTCCGGAAATGACCCGCCAACGCGGCGCGTCGCTGGCCGTCTGCGGCGACTGCCCGAACAGCACCATACGCACCATCATCTGCACATGGCCCTGCGCCTGCATCGGACCGCCCATCACCCCAAAGCTCATCCAAGGCGCGCCGTCGCGCATGGCAAACCCCGGAATAATGGTATGAAACGGGCGCTTAGCCGGTCCGACCTGATTGGGATGTCCCGGCTCCAGCACAAATCCGGCCCCGCGGTTCTGCAGGTGAATGCCGGTTCCCGGCACCACCACCCCCGATCCGAACCCGGAAAAATTCGACTGGATGAACGACACCATTCTGCCCGCTTCATCCGCAGCCGTCACCATCACCGTGCCCCCCATGGTCGGCGCGCCAGCCCCCGGGTCTTGCGCCTGCGCCCGGTCGATCAACGCCGCCCGGCGGGTTAAATAGCCATCATCTAACAGCGCCTCTGGCGTCACCGCCATGCTGCCGGGGTCCGAGACGAACGCCTCGGCATCTGCCAAGGCCAGCTTCACCGCCTCGATCTGCAAATGCAGGCTCGCAGGGTCGTCCGGATCTGTCGCGTTGAGGGCCAGACGCTCCAAGATCCCCAAGGCAATTAGGGCCGCGATGCCTTGGCCATTTGGCGGAATTTCATGCAGTTCAGTGCCATGAAATCCCGTTTGGATCGTGCCACACCAATCGACCCGGTGCGCGGCCAGATCCGCTTTGCTCAACGCCGCACCGTGGGACGCGGCGGCCGCTGCGATCCGCTCGGCCAAGGCCCCATGATAGAACGCATCACCGCCGGTATCGGCAATGGCAGTCAGGCTAGCGGCCAGATCGGGGTTGCGGAACGTCTCGCCTGCATGCGGGGCGCGGCCGCCCGGCATGAATGTCTCGGCAAAGCCCGGCTGGTCCTGCAACTGCGCCGCACCGATCTTCCAAAGCTTTGCAATTGTTGGCGATATCGCAAAGCCATCGCAGGCATAGCCGATTGCAGGTCCAAACAGGGTTGCGAAAGGAAGCGCCCCAAACCGGTCAGACAGCGCCCGCCATGCAGACACGGCCCCCGGGACGGTCACGCTGTCCCAGCCGCGCAACGGCATGGTGGTCTGACCAGCGAACCGGTCGGGATGCCACCCGGCGGGCGACCGTCCCGAGGCGTTTAGGCCGTGCAATTCGGCCCCGTCCCACACGATGGCGAACGCATCACTGCCCAGCCCATTCCCGGTCGGTTCCACCACCGTCAGCGTGATCGCCGTGGCGAGGGCGGCATCGACAGCGTTCCCCCCCGCCAGCAACATCCGCAGTCCGGCTTGGGCCGCAAGCGGCTGCGAGGTCGCCACCACATTGCGGGCCAGAAGGGAACTGCGATGGGTCGGATAACAGCTTTCAAACGTCATAGCGGACTAAAACCCTCATATCGGACAGTGTGTTGCGGGCGGCGAACCGACCGCTCCTGTCTCACGGTTATATGGCGTTTCGCGCGCCCGTCATCTTGTTTTGGCGATTGTTAGGCGGCTTACCATCTTGCCAACTGGCAATTGATCACGACAGCAGGCTGACGCGCAGATGCTGTCTCGTTGGCCTGCGTTGCGCACCCGGCGTCGGATCACGATGCGGCGATCACGACGTTGAATTTCCCGGTCGAACCCATACCTACCCTGAACAACAATACTTAGGCCTTGGCACAACTGCGCCCCCGACGAGGTCTATCGGCCCACAGAATGGAACCAGATCTATGACCCAATCCGACACCGCAAATCGCAAATTTGTTCTTGCCGAACGTCCCAAGGGCGAACCGACGGAACAAACCCTGCGCCTTGAGACCGACGCGGTTCCGACCCCCGGCAAGGGCGAGATGCTGTTGCGCAATGAATACCTGTCGCTTGACCCTTATATGCGCGGTCGGATGAGCGCCGCCAAATCCTATGCCGATCCGGTCGAAATCGGTGACGCTATGGTCGGCGGGACAGTGTCGCAGGTTGTGCGCTCGGATGTGTCCGGGTTCGAAGCGGGCGATTGGGTCGTCGCCTTTGGCGGCTGGCAGGATTATGCTCTGTCCGATGGCACCGGCGTGATCAACATGGGCAAATCGCCTGAGCATCCCTCATGGGCATTGGGCGTACTTGGCATGCCGGGTCTGACCGCATGGGCGGGACTGACCCAGATCGGCCAGCCGAAGGCGGGTGAAACGCTTGTGGTCGCCGGGGCCAGCGGCCCGGTCGGCGCAACCGTCGGCCAGATTGGCAAGATCCTCGGCCTGAAAGTGGTCGGGATTGCCGGCGGCGCCGAGAAATGCGCCCATGTCGTTGACACGTTAGGGTTTGACGCCTGCATCGACTACAAGGCCGACGGGTTTCCCGATGCCCTGAAACAGGCGGTACCTGACGGCATCGACATCTATTTCGAAAACGTCGGCGGCGCGGTCTTCGACGCGGTACTGCCTCTGTTGAACCCCTCGTCCCGGATTCCGGTTTGTGGTTTGATCTCGCAATACAATGCCACCTCGCTGCCCGATGGTCCGGACCGGATGAACTATCTGATGGGCCAGATCTTGCGCCTGCGCGCCACCATGCGCGGCTTCATCGTGTTCAATGATTTCGGCCACCTCTACCCGGAATTTGCCAAACAGATGGGCGATTGGGTCTCGGAAGGCAAAATCAAGTATCGCGAAGAGATGATCGAAGGCTTGGAACAAGCGCCTGCCGCGTTCGTTGGGCTGCTCAAGGGCGAAGCGTTTGGCAAGCGCGTCATCCATTTGAACGATTGAACCAACACAAAGGAGAGAGACCATGAAGATCCTGATGGTTCTGACATCTCACGATCAACTGGGTGATACGGGCGAGAAAACTGGCTTTTGGCTGGAAGAATTTGCCGCGCCCTACTACGTCTTCAAGGATGCGGGGGCCGAGGTGACTTTGGCCTCACCGAAGGGGGGGCAACCGCCGCTTGATCCCAAAAGCGATAGCGAGGATGCCCAAACCGACGCGACCAACCGCTTCAAGGGCGACCCCGAGGCGCGACAGGCGCTGGCCAGCACCGCCGTGCTGTCCTCTGTCGACGCTGAAGGTTTCGACGCCATCTTCTATCCCGGTGGGCACGGTCCGCTGTGGGATCTGGCCGAGGACGCAGACAGCATTCGTCTGATCGAAACCTTCTGGTCCAGCGACCGCCCGGTCGGGGCCGTCTGCCACGCCCCCGCGGTGTTCAAGCACCCCAAAGGCAGCGACGGCAAGCCGTTGGTGGCCGGAAAGACGGTCACGGGCTTTACCAACACCGAAGAAGAGGGCGTTGGTCTGACCGACGTGGTTCCGTTTCTGGTCGAGGATATGCTGAAAGCCAACGGCGCCGATTATGAAAAAGGCGACGATTGGGGCGTGTTCGTGGTGATGGATGGCAAGCTGGTCACGGGCCAGAACCCGGCCTCATCCGAAGAAGCCGCGCAAAAGCTGTTGTCCTTGCTCTGACGCCAACGATGGAAGGGGGACGGCGTGCCCGCCCCCCCTCTGACCTTACCGGGCCGCCCGATGTCGGTCAGGGTTGGCGTGCCAACAGTGCCTTGATCTCATCCAAGGTCGGCATGGACGCCGCAGCCCCCGGCCGGGTGACCGAAATCCCGGCTGTGGCACAGCCGAACCGCACCGCATCAATCGGGTCAGCCCCGCGGGCCAGTGCCGCCGCAAAGCCGCCGTTAAATGCATCGCCCGCGCCGGTGGTTTCCAGAACCGGCCCGGCCAAAATGGCCGGAACATGCACGGTTCGCTCAGGGTTGTGATAGAGAACGCCCTGCGCCCCCAACGTGATTATGGCGGCCCCGACGCCCTGCGCCACCAACGCCTGCGCCGCGCGGCCCGCCTCTTCCAAGTTCGTTACCGGCAAGCCGGTTAGGGCTGCCGCCTCGGATTCATTCGGGGTGAGATAATCGCAAAGCGCCAGCATTCCATCCGGCAATGCGGCTGCGGGTGCGGGGTTCAGGATGGTGATGGTGCCGCCGTCCCGCGCGATCAGCAAGCCGCGCAGGGCCGCATCCATAGGCTGTTCCAGCTGGGTCATAAACACCGCAGCACCGGTGATCAGATCGCGCTGCGCCTCGACATCCGCCGCGACGATGGTTCCGGCGACCCCGGGACTGACGATGATGGCGTTATTGCCAGTGGCCTCTTCGACGAAGATATAAGCCGCACCGGTATAACTGTCGGCATGACGACTGACCACCGGCACCACCCCGGCGTCTTGCCAGATCGACAGCGCCATCTCGGCAAAAGTATCCTCGCCCAACCGCGAGAGAAAATGCACCGCACCCCCGGCCCGCGCCGCCGCCACCGCCTGGTTGGAGCCCTTCCCGCCAGGCCCCAGTGCAAAGCTGTTGCCCAAAATGGTCTCGCCCATGCGCGGCGCCCGGTCGGCGCGATAGGTGGTATCGGCGACGAAGACGCCCAGAATGACAATTTGATCGGACATGGTGTATTTCCTCTTCAGGCGTCTTCAGGCGTTAAGCGTCCGGCGGGATTACGCGTTTGCGGCACAGGATGCAGCCAAAAAGGCACAACTGTCTGGCCCGATACTCCGCATAATCTGCGCCGTCCTTGGCATAAAAGTCAACGCGGTCGGCGCTGACCATGAGCTGGGGCGGGCCTAGCTGAATTGGGCAAGAACCGCTTCGGCGACACTGACGCCTAGCCGGCCATGCGACGCCTCGGTCAGATGAATGCCGTCCAAAAGATCAACCTCGGCGCAAGCGCCAGCGTCCAAAAACGGAACCTGCATCATTTCGGCAATCGCGGCAAAGCGGCTAGCAAGCACCTGAGATTTTGCCGCCCCACCCTCGAACATCTCAGACAAACTTCCGGCCTCAACGATCGGCGGCGGGCAGATCAAAAGCGTGGCAGGTGCCGCCCCGTTCGGACCGGCATTTGAGGCCCGAATGACAGACAGTAACCGCCCCGCCGACCGGGCGATATCCAAAGGTGTGACCGCAAACCGGTGCTTCAAATCATTGGTGCCCAACATCACGATCACCAGATCCAGCGGTCGGTGGGTCTCTAACAGCGCGGGCAGAACCGTCAGCCCGTTCTTATGCGCGCCTTCGACCGGATCGTCATGGGTAATGGTGCGCCCGGGCTGACCTTCCTCGATCACCGACCAGTCAGGCCCAAGTGCCGCCGCCATAACGCCGGGCCAGCGGTGGCTGTGATCCAGACGCGCCATCTCGCCAAGGACTGCAAGGGGACGGGTGCCGTGGGTGTTACTATCGCCAAAGCATAGAATGCTGCGGTGTGTCATGGAAAGTCCTCAAGGTGAAACGGGGCAAGATTTTAAACGGGTGCCGGGATCGCGCATAGGGCGACCACACGACAGCGGAAGCAGCCGGGCATGCAGTATCGGCTGGGCGGTTCGCCGCGCGTCATCTGGCTACCGTCACCCATCGTCACAGCGTCGGGCTGAATGGGTTTTCGATCGCCACCCCGGTGGGGGCGAAATCGTCGACATTTCCGGTGACGACAGTGGCGCCTTGTGCCAACGCCGTGGCCGCGATCAGCAGGTCAGCCCCAGAATGGCCCAGTCGCGCCGACAAACGGCCCCAAAGGCGGGCCTCCTCCGCGCCGAAGGGTAAAATCCGATCCGAAAACAGCAGAACGGTCCGGTCAAGCCACTGCCGAAGATCTGCCGCAAATTGTGGGTTGCGGCGCTCCTGCTGGGCAATCCCGCGCTCGATCTCGCCCAAAGTGATGACGCTGATGGCCAGATCCTGTTCGGCCCGCCCGGACAACCAAGCCGCCACCTGCGGCGCACGATCCGGTCGGCGCACCGCCGAGATCACATTGGTGTCGAGAAGAAAAATCAAAACGAGACGTCGCGCGGCACAATCTGCGTCCGGTCTGGCCCCGCATCCTGATCCGACGCGCCGGCCGGAAAGGCCAGAAGATGCGCCACAAACCCACCCCGGGTCAGGGTCGCCCCTTGCAAGAGCCGGTCGTACTCGCTGACGGACATCACCACCACGGCGGGCTTGCCCCGTCGAGTGACCTGTTGGGGGGTGCCTGCCAACGCCGCGTCGACCACGGCGCTGAACTTGTTCTTCGCGTCTTGAACCGTCCACATATCAGCTTGTCCTGTCTAGCTAACTGGCTAGCTTAATCTGGGCGCTCTGACCGGGCCTGTCAAGTCAGCCAGCCCTAGGGCGCAAAGTTTCAGGTGCAGGCGGACGCGGGCTCCACTAAACCCCGGTTAGGACATACGGGAGGACCACATGACCTTGAAAACACGCCATTGGGATCGGCTTGGCACTGGCGGGCTGACGTTCACTGAACTGGGGTTTGGCACGGCGCCTTTGGGAAATCTGTATCGCGCCATCAGCGATGACGATGCCCACGCCATCTTGGAGGCAGCCTGGCAGGCCGGGGTGCGGTACTACGACACCGCGCCGCTGTACGGGCTGGGCTTGTCGGAAACCCGGCTGAACCGGTTCCTGCGTGACAAGCCGCGCGATGCCTATGTGTTGTCCTCGAAAGTCGGGCGCTTGCTGGCGCCCTGTGCGCCTGATCAGCGCGATGGATTGCGCAAATGGTTCGACGTGCCCGCCCGCAAAGAGGTCTATGATTTCTCGTACGACGGAGTGATGCGGTCGGTGGAATTCTCGTTAGAGCGGCTCGGCACCCATCGCCTCGACATGCTGTTCGCCCATGACATCGACATATTCAATCAAGGCTGCCAAGCGGCTGTGGACGCCCGGATCGATGAACTGATGGCGGGGGGCTATCGCGCCTTGGTCGAGATGCGCGATCAGGGGGTTATTTCTGCCTTTGGGGCGGGAGTGAACCAGTGGGAACCGTGCCAGACCATGGCCGAACGGGGTGATTTTGACATCTTCCTGTTGGCCGGTCGCTATACGCTTCTGGAACAAGAGGCACTGCAAAGCTTTCTGCCACTCTGTGTCCAGCGCGGCATTGGCCTTGTCATTGGCGGGGCGTATAATTCCGGCATCCTGGCCACCGGTCCGCGGGACGGGGCATTCTATAATTACGAGATTGCGCCACCGGACGTGCTGAGCCGCGTTTCTCAGATCGAAGCAGTGTGCACCGCGCACGGGGTCCGACTGGTCGATGCCGCCTTCCAGTTTCCCTTGATGCATCCCGCCGTGTTGTCCGTCATCCCCGGCGGTCAAGGTCTGACTGAGATGTCATCCAATGTGCGGGCCGCTGCGGCCGAGATCCCGGCGGCCCTGTGGTTGGATCTGAAAACAGCCGGGTTGCTGCATCCCGACACACCGACGGAGCCGCGATAATGACCAACTTGATCGACGCGCATCAGCATTACTGGAACCCGGCCCGGGGGGATTACGGTTGGATGCCCGCCGATGATCCCATCCTCTCCCGCGCCTATGGCCCTGCCGATTTGGCCCCGCTGCTGGCAAAGAACGGCATTGGCCACACCATCCTCGTACAGGCCGCGCCCAGCATCGCGGAAACCGAGTACATGCTGGGACTGGCCGATGCGACGCCCAGTATTGCGGGCGTGATCGGCTGGGTCGATTTCGAGCGCCCGGACGATTTGACCGCCCTGACCCGGCTGGCGCAACACCCCCGGTTCTTGGGGGTGCGCCCGATGATTCAGGATCTCGAAGATGACAACTGGATGCTGCGCGACGACGTGCAATGGGGCTTTCAGGCCGTCCGGGATCTGGGTCTGCGCTTTGAGGCGCTTGGCTTTGCCCGGCACCTGAAACAGTTTCGCACCATCCTGACCCGCTATCCCGAGATGGCCACGGTCATCAACCATTGCATGAAGCCGCAGATCTGTGATCCGCAAAGCTTTGGGCCTTGGGCCGATGGCATGGCCCGCTTGGCGGCGGACACCACGACCTTTTGCAAGCTGTCCGGGCTGGTGACCGAAGCCTCTGCGGACTGGACCATTGCCGAATTGCAGCCCTATGCCGATCATATTCTGCAGGTCTTTGGACCGGGCCGGGTGATGTGGGGCTCTGACTGGCCGGTATGCCAACTGGCCAGCAGCTATGACGATTGGGTGACGGCCGCCCGCACCCTAACCGCCGGGCTTAGTCCCGCGGACCAAGCCCTGATCTTTGGCGGCACCGCCGCGACCTTCTATGGGCTGACCGCCTGACAGAAGCGGCGGCTTGCAACGGCCCAACATGTCCGCAAGCCGGGCAAGTTGGGCCAACGCCCCCGCATCGGCCCCGGCCCACACCGGTTGCCGTCCCGAGGGCAGTGTCGGACGACAGAGCCTCTTCAGGCAGTCCGACGCTGAATACAGCGAAATCCGATATGGCTCATGCCGGTCTCAATCATTTGGGCATGGCGCGCCGCCGGGCGGTAACGCCGACAATAATTCGGGGCGCAAAGGAACGATCCGCCTTTCACAACCCGCCGCGGAATGCTGATGGTCGGCTGGCGCGGATCGAGACTGGTTTTGCGCTCAGGTCCACGCGGGTCAATGATTGCGCAGCAGGATGGGTTTGTTGCATCCGCAGGTGTGTGCGCTGCGGTGAACCAGTCCATCGTCCATTCCCAGACGTTGCCGCAGACCTCAAACAACCCATAGCCGTTTGCGGGAAAGCTGCGCACCGGACAGGTGCCGGTAAAGCCATCGCTTTCAAAGTTGCGCCAAGGAAACGGTCCTTGCCACGTATTGGCCATAAACTGACCATCAGGGTTCAGTTCGTCGCCCCACGCAAATTCGGCGCGGTCCAAGCCCCCGCGGGCGGCATATTCCCACTCGGCCTCGGTCGGCAATTCCTTGCCGGCCCAAGTCGCGTAAGCAGACGCATCCTCAAACGCAATCTGCACGACCGGATGATCCTCCCGTCCGATGATGGTGCTGTCTGGCCCCTCAGGATGGCGCCAGCATGCGCCGGGGGTCCACGCCCACCAGTTCCGGTAGTCGGTGAGGTCCACCGGACCATCGGTCATCCGAAACACCAAGGATCCGGGCACCAGCATTTTTGGGTCTGCACCGGGATAATCGGCAGGATCAAGCGGCCGCTCGGCGACAGTGACGTAGCCGGTTGCGGCGACAAAGACGGCATACTCCGCGTTGGTCACAGCCGTCTCATCAATCCAAAATTCACTGATCGTCACCCGGTGCGCTGGCTTTTCATCGGCATAATGCCGGTCAGACCCCATTTGAAACGTGCCCCCCGGAATATGACGCATGGCTGATTGGACAACAGGCGCAGCAGCAGAGTTCATCGTGTATCCTTTGACTAACTATTGGGCGCAGCGGCGACACTGTCATCGACGGCGCGCTGCGTTCTGACGGACCCCAACCGCACCAGAACTCCGTCCCCAAACCTCGCCCTAACGCATCCGCCCCCGGCTGACGAGGCCGGCCTTTTGGCAACCGGCTTGATCACAAAAGTTCCATCCGATCCGTGTGCCATCCGCATGCCCATTTTCGGGAAAATCGCACAAATTGTCAGGAAAACCAAGGCGGATACTGGAGGTATTACCGGGGGTACGTACCGTACCGCAGTTGAAGGAACCGACCGGCAGGCGCATGCAAAGTTTGGCAGCTGCAGTGGCTGTCACATTGCACGAGGCGACGCGGTGACCAAGCTTGGGGCAATTATCACAAGACTTCCGGCGCACGAGCTGGCGATCCGCCGGCTAAGCGCGATAGATGCCAGTTTTTTATCCGCGTGTGAGGACTTTGAAGCTGGCGCCGCCGCGATGCAATTATGGGCGAATGCAGGGCCCGGATACACCGCCCGCACCCAGGAATATCGGGATCTACTCGCAGAGTTGGAAGCCGAAATTCTGACCGATCTTGCCACACATCTGCAGCACATACCGGGGTCGGACACGGACGTGACCGCGGATCACGCCTTCGATTTGCCGCGACATTCCAAGAACTAGAGGACGAAACATGACACAACCAAGACGAACATCCGCCTTGACCTGTGCAAGCACGCTTGCATTGGGACTGGCCGCATTCGGGGCGATCACGCCTGCGTCTGCACAAGAGACCCCGACGCAACCCAACATTCTGTTCATCATGGGCGACGACATCGGCTGGATGCAGCCGTCGATCTACCACCGTGGCCTGATGGTCGGCGAAACGCCCAACATTGACCGGATCGGCAATGAAGGCGCGATGTTCACCGATTATTATGCCGAGCAAAGCTGCACGGCAGGGCGAAACGCGTTCTTCACCGGGATGCAACCGCTTCGGACCGGCATGATCATGCCGCAGCTTCCGGGCAGCCCAAGCTATCTTCAACCCGGCACCCCGTCGATCGCGGTGTTCCTGCGCGATCTGGGCTATTCAACCGGTGAGTTCGGTAAGAACCACTTGGGCGATCACACCGACGCGCTGCCAACCGCGCATGGCTTCGAGGAATTCTGGGGTTACCTCTATCACCTCGACGCAATGCAGGGCGTCAGCTTCCCCGACATCAATGCAGGGCCGACCGATCAGGCGATTGCGCCGGTCTGCAAGAACACCCCGATCCCGGGCCTGACAGAAGTTGCTGGCGCGGTTGATCCAGCCACCACCATCTGTCTGACCCCGCCACGGCCGGTGATCCATTGCACGTCCAGCGACGGCACCTCGGCCAACCAGACCTGCACCGATGAAGGCCCGCTGACGCTTGAGCGGTCCAAGACCGTGGACGAGGAAATCTCGGCCCAAGTCATCGACTTCCTCGACCGCAACGATCCTGAGAAGACCGACAAGCCGTTCTTCGTCTGGTACAATCCCGCCCGCATGCACATCACCACCGTGCTGTCGGACGAATACGCTGACATGCTCGGCACCAAAGGCGGCAAAGACTGGGGCGCCAACGAAGTCGGCATGAAGCAGATGGACGACAACATCGGCTATGTCTTGAAGAAACTCGAAGACATGGGCGAGCTTGACAACACCATCGTCATCTTCACCACCGACAACGGCGCAGAAACCATCACGTTCCCAGATGGCGGCGTGACCCCGTTTAAGGGCGGCAAACTGAGCACTTGGGAAGGCGGCATGCGTGCGCCTGCTGTCATCCGCTGGCCCGGGCACATCAAGCCCGGCACCGTGTTGAATGACATCTTCGCCTCGCTCGACTGGATGCCGACGCTGGTCGACATCGCCGGTGGCCCGAAGCAAAATGACCTCAGAGCACAGATTGAGAAGGGTGAGTATCCCGGCATCGTCAAGACCACGCTCGATGGGGTCAACCAGGTCGATTACCTGCTGGGCGAGTCCGATACCGCCGCTCGTGATACGTTCATGTACTATTCTGGCAAGGATCCGTCAGCCGTACGCTTCAAGAACTGGAAGATGTACTTCGCGATGGTCTCGGACGCTCCGACCGGCTTCACGACAGGCGTCGTCCCCTACCACTGGACCCAGATCGTCAACATCAAGCGCGACCCGTTTGAGACATCGATCGGCAGCCAGCTGAAGACCCTACAGGGTGTGGGCGGCGCACTTGCCGGGCCGCTCACCGCCTATGCCTATGACTGGAACCTGCTGCCGATCGGCCAGCAATTGTGGCTTCGGGAACTGGAAACCTACCACGACTTCCCGCCAATGCAGGACCCCTCCAGCTACAACCTTGAGGATGTGATCCAGCAGGTCAAAAACCTGAACACGTCCAGCCACGCGGGGCAATAAAGCGCGGATCGGCCACGGCCCCACTTAGAGGGGGCGCGCCACTGAACAGTTTGGCGGGCGGCGGCAAGGGCAAGTGTCCCCTGCCGCCGCTGTGCCACACGTCGCGGACGACGACCGCCGCTGACCTATCACCCGGATTGGTCCGCACTGGGCGGCCCCTCCACCGATCGAATTGGAAACCACGATGACACCACGCACGAGATTTCTGGCCGCGGCGCTTGCCACGTTCTGTTTTCCAGTCGCAATGCCCGCAGTGGCGCAGGATGCCGACAGGCCCAATATTCTCGTCATCATGGGCGACGATATCGGTTACTGGAACATCTCTGCCTACAACCGGGGTCAGATGGGCTATCGCACGCCCAATATTGACCGCTTGGCTGAAGAAGGCGGGATTTTCACGGATTATTATTCTCAGCAATCCTGCACCGCCGGGCGCGCCGCGTTCATCACCGGGCAGAGCCCGATGCGCACTGGCCTTCTGAAGGTTGGTCTGCCAGGAGCCAAGGAAGGGCTACAGCCCGAGGATCCGACCATTGCCGAACTTCTGAAACCTCTGGGTTACATGACCGGTCAGTTTGGCAAAAACCATCTTGGTGACCGCAATGAATTCCTGCCCACTGTGCACGGTTTCGACGAATTTTTCGGCAATCTTTATCACCTGAACGCCGAGGACGAGCCGGAACATCCGGATTATCCGAAGGGCACGGAATTCCATGATAAGTTCGGCCCACGCGGCGTGATGCGCTGCACCGCGACCAGCGATGTGGTGCCCGGCGAGGACCCGCGCTTTGGCGCAAACGGGGCCCAAAACTGTGAAGACACAGGCGCGCTCGACAAGAAACGCATGGAAACTGTGGACGAGGAATTCCTCGACGCGACCCTCACCTTCATCGACCAGGCCCATGAGGCCGAGAAACCGTTCTTCGTCTGGTTCAACCCCAGCCGTATGCATATCTGGACCCGTCTCAAGCCGGAGTCGGAAGGTGTAACCGGGCTTGGCATCTATCCTGACGGCATGGTCGAACATGACGGCCATGTGGGCCAAGTCCTTGACCGGCTGGATGATCTGGGCATCGCTGACAACACCATCGTCATCTACACCACCGACAACGGCGCCGAGACTTTCTCTTGGCCGGATGGCGGCACCACGCCGTTCCGGGGTGAAAAGAATACCAACTGGGAAGGCGGCTACCGCGCCCCTGCCCTGATCCGTTGGCCCGGCCATGTGGCGCCGCGCACCGAAGTAAACGGCATCGTCTCGGCCGAAGACTGGCTGCCGACATTGCTGGCCGCGGCTGGCGAACCCGACATCAAGGCCGACCTGCTCGAAGGCCATACGGTCGGAGATGCCACATTCAAGGTTCACCTCGACGGCTTTGACCAGAGTGCGCTTCTGGCCGACCCGACGTCCGAAGATCCGCGACGCTCGTTCTTCTATTGGACCGATGATGGCGATCTCGCCGGACTGCGCTACGACCAGTACAAAGCCGTCTTCATGGAACAGCAGGCGCATGGTCTCGAAGTTTGGATGCAGCCATTGGTGCCGCTGCGTGCACCGAAAATCTTCAACCTGCGGTCTGATCCGTTCGAACGCGCCGATCACGAAGCTGGCGGCTATGAGCGCTGGTTCGTCGAACATATGTTCGTGTTCGTGCCGGCTCAGGAAATTGTCGGGGAGATGCTGCAAACCTTTCAGGAATTCCCACCTCGGCAAAAACCCGGCAGCTTTTCCATTGATCAAGCGATGGAAGTTCTGATGAATGCCAAAGGCAGCAACTAGCAAAAAAGGACCTGACCTATGCGACACTCATTTGATCCAGAATTTAAAGGCACCACAATGCTTCGAACCCTGACAATTGCATTTGCCCTGCTGGCTGCCCCGCTGCCACTGGCGGCGCAGGACGACCCGTTGCCGTCTTGGAATGAAGGTGCGGCAAAGACCGCCATCCTGGAATTTGTGGCACAAACGACTGCCGAGGGCGAAGCAAGCTACGTCGCCCCCGACGACCGCCTCGCCACCTTCGATCAAGATGGCACCCTTTGGGTCGAGCAACCCCTCTACGGTCAGGGCTTTTTCGCCCTCGACCGGCTGGCAAAAATGGCGCCCGACCATCCCGAATGGAAAGACACCGAACCGTTCAAGTCGGTGCTGACCGGTGACCATGCGGCGATGGCCAAGTTTACCGAAAAGGACTGGATGGCAATCGTCGCCGTGACCCATGCCGGCATGAGCACCGACGATTTCGAGACAATCGTATCGGATTGGCTGCCGACGTCGAAGAACCCGATCTTCGACGCGCCGGTGACTGAACTGACCTATCAGCCAATGCACGAAGTGATGGATCTGCTGCGCACCAACGGCTTCCAAACGTGGATTGTCACCGGCGGCGGGCAAGAGTTCGTGCGGGCCTATGCGAATGACGTCTATGGGGTTCCGACCCAGCAGGTCATCGGGTCGAGCATCGCCACCAAATACCAGATGGTCGACGGCAAGCCTGTCCTGATGCGCGATGCCAAATTGTTCTTCAATGACAATGACGACGGCAAAGCGATCGGCATCAACCTCTTCATCGGCAAACGCCCGCAAATCGCATTCGGCAACACCGAAGGCGACAAGGAAATGCTGCAATGGACCACGGCGGGCGACGGGCTGCGGCTTGGGTTTCTGCTGCTGCATGATGACGCCGACCGTGAGGTTGCTTACGGCCCAGCGAACGGATTGCCAGACACCAAAGTTGGTACGTTCAGCGAGGCTCTGATGGATTCCGCCGAGCAGAATGACTGGACCGTCATCAGCATGAAAAACGACTGGAAAACCATTTTCGCAAAAGGGGTCGAAAAGGTTAAGTAATCAAGCACACACCGATGCGCGGAACCACAGCTGGGCATTATTTCAGTAGTCCCGCGTAAGGCGTGACTACCGCCTTCCCCGCTTGGGTTATGCCACGCGAACGATCTCGGCGGTGCCGGGGTCGTTGAAGCGGTTCATGAGTGCGATGCGGGTTTGGATTTTGACAGTCTGGCAGCCGGGGTCTTTTACGGCGATGCGTTCTCCGAATGCCTTGAGACAGCGCAGCGTCGCCTCGACGCCCCTACTCCCATGGTATCCTTTCCAGCGTGTCCAGAACGCTGTGCCATATTATCGTATTGCGCGCAGCGTCACGCGCCATGATCGCCTTGCGGCACCGGCGTTGACCGTCCAGATATTGGTCTTGCCACGATTTAATACTACAGTTGTATTTTGAGTCTAGTTTTCCGATGAGCTCTTGCGGCGTCGAGTTGATGGGCGCGTCGCCATCTCGACCAATCCCAGATGACATTGGCGGCAAGAATAGAGCGCAAGAGAAGGCGTGCAAGCAGGTGACGGATTTCCGAGGCTAGATATCGTCCCTGATCGGCCAGTTTCGGAACGATTTGGCTGGGCGGGAGGCTGGCGAATTCCGTTGAATTACAGACATCCAGCACGGCCATGCGCTCCACCAGGCTCAGCTTGTTGGCCGGTTCAGGACGCAGCACAATGGGCCGCTGATCCGGCTGCGCCTGACCGTCTTTCCTCCAGCGGCGCAGGGTGCGGTCGCTGATCTCCAGCTCGGCACAGGCTTTGGGGCGTCGCGCGCCAGCACAGACAGCCTCATCGATCAGGGCGATGGCGCTTTGGCGATGTGGGGTGCTGATCATGCGTCCTCGTCGCCCCCCCCCAGATCGCCGCGGCCTTTTTTCTGAGAACCAGAAGTGCTGCTGTCTCGGCCAAGGCGCGATCCTTGCGGGCAAGGTCGCGTTCCAGCTCCTTGATCCGTTTATGTCCGTCCTTCGTCATCTGGTTTAGCCGGGCCGAGCTGGTCCGTTCCCAATCATTGGCCTCGCGAGCAAGCGCCGCGCCAAGCCAAAATTTGCTCCGGGAAAATCCCACGCGTGCGGCAGTATTCGGCCAGGTCAGCCTCATTCAACGCCGCCGTTTCCAGCACCGCCGCGAACTTATCACGCGAACTCCACCCTTCAGGTCCAGCGTCAGCATCCGGCAAAAGCTGCCCTTTGCCGCGCGCCTCAGCCCGCCACTTGTGAAGGGTCGCCTCCGATATCCCTTCTTCCTGTGACAGCTGCCGAATGGCTATGGTGTTCGGCGGCAGCATTCGTTTCAGCACCGCGGCCTTGCGTTCCGGTGAGTATCCCACGTCATCATCCTATCCCGCCCACCTGAGAAATAGAGGAAAAATAGAGCGGCGGACAACTACGCTGACACAGGGGGCACTGGCCAACCCGACGACGAGAAAAGTTCATGAGTCGTCTCAAATCCCCTAGCTAGGCGCACCGGCTTTTTTCAGCCCATGACCAAAACAACGCCATCTTTCGTCCGAGGCGCCACGGCCTTTCCGCCAGATCCTACCGCCACCCCCGGGCTGACGCGTTCAGCCCGTAGAGTGACTATACCGAAGAAATGACCGCATGAAGGCCACGCCGCTATTGATCAGGCCTCGCACGAACAACCTGACAATGCCCCGGTGACTTCTTCTTGTAGGGCGATCCCAGTAACTACGCCTGTCGCTGCGATCTTTACTTCGTCCTTGGTGTCGGCGGGCCGGGGAAGGTCCAAGTGCCGTTCTGGATCGCCTCCTCGGGTTCGTACATGCGCACTGCGTAGTTCCAGCCCTCCATGATCGGCAGGCAGTTCTCGACGCCATCGCCGCAGTCACCGAACCGGATGGTGTAGCTGCCGTCACTGTCTGGCTTGGCGGTCAGATTGTTGAGGCTGTAAGCCTTGAGGGCGTTCTCCTGAAAGTACCCCTTGGCATTGTAAAGGCTGATCGACCAGAATCCCTTGACCGGCACGTCTGCGACCTTGAGTTCATAGGCACCCACCGGCAGGTCGGGCTGCACATTGACGTAGACAGCAGCCGAGTCCGGCAGGCCACCCCAAGCCGAGGCCGTACCAATCATGAAGTTGACTGCATTGACCTCGTCCTTCGAACCGAAGGTGTGGATATAGCGCTTCAGGCCCTTGGCCAGATCCAGAATGGGGCTCAGCGTCGCCTCATAGCTGGCGTGGTCATAGTCGGGCATGGTGAAGGCAGCGTCGGACCCGGCCGAAATTTCGATCATGTCCTGAAGCTTGTGGGCCGCCTCCAAATCCGTCGCATCTTCGGGATTTGCAAGGGTCCGGATCACGATGCCCACGACCGGGGTATCAAAATCGTCAACGGTCAACTCATGCGTACCGGCACCATAGAACACCTTATTGACGTAGCCATCGTTGTTGATGATCATCAACGACATATACCGTTTCCCGGCATCCGGCAGGGTGACCGTGGCCCCGTTCGAGATGTCGACAACGCCCAAGCTGTACAGCGTGTCGCGGTTCATCCGGATGACATTCTGTTTGTCGATCGGCGTCGGGGTCCGGTTGCTGTGCAGTTTGTTGATGCCACCAGCCAGCTTGATGATGCCGTCAAATTCCATGTCGGTCTGAGCGCGGTCGAAGTTTTCGACATTCACGGTGATCGGTTCGGCAGATGCCGCCACCGAAGCCAGGATCGCGGTCATCGTGACCGTGAGAGAAAGAACGCAGAGGTATTTCATAGCGTTGGGTGCCTTGTGGAAGAGGGATTTGTCAAATTGGGCGAGGCCGCCGGGCGGGTTATTGCACCAGCTCGATCTCGCCGGGACGCCAGCTTTTGTTGATCCACGGCTCCAACGGGCCGTACATGCGCAGGATGGTGAACCAGCTCTTTTCTGGCACCGTTTGAAGCCAGTTGCCGTCCTTACCCTCAGGGGCTTTCGGGCTGAAATAGATGTCATACGAGCCGTCCGTGTTCTGCGTCATGCCTTTGGTTTGGCTACCGACGGTTGGGAAGCTTTGGCTGGTCTGCAGTTGTGAGCGGGTCTGGGTGTCATAAAGTGTAAGCGCCCAGAAATCATTGACGGGGACATCTTTCGGCAGATGCAGCTTGTAGGTTTTCGACCCATCGAACGGCTGCTGAGTGGCATCAAGAAGCGCCAGCGCGTAATCCGACCCTTGCCCCGGATGCGTGGCCGCCATGGCCGGGGTCACCCCACCGGCGTTGAAATAGTACAGCGTCCGGGCATCCAGCCCCATGATGCCATCGGCTTCAAAGCTGGTATTCTTGTTGGCGAATGCAGTGGACCAGACGCTGCCGGGGTCATCCGGGTAAATCCGAACGCCGTCGATCCGTGGATAATAAGTGATCGAGCGCGCGGTCGCTGCACCAAGCGTGGCGGCCTCGGTCAGCAGCTTTTTCATCCGGTCATCAGGCGCGAACGGCTGGCCCTTGACGATGCCGAGGGCGGCAATCTCGCCGCGCACATCTGGGGTGATGGCATCGATCGGCTCTTGCTGAATGATCTCGTTCAGTTGCTCAAAATAGCTAAAGTCGCTTGGGAGGATGGTGTTGAACGCCATGTTGGAGACATTGACGAATTCCGTCGCCGCCGGGTCCGCCGCGTCTTTCAGAGGATAGACCCGCAGCTTGGAGGTGATGTTCTCAACCGCGGGCTTCAGCCCATCCGCAATTGAGCCGCGCAGGAACAGGAAGTTCCGGTTGGTTGGTGGCTTCAGCAGGAAATACCCGTCCGGGATCTCGCCGGTATAGCCGGGGGGAACCACTAGGTACTTGCCGCCCTTGCCCTGATCCGGTCCGGTCACCCCCATGTTGCCGACGAACCGCTGCCAGGCATCGTCAAGAAACCCCAGCATGCCGGGTGGGATCTCGATCACCGTCGGTCCGTCAACGGCAAGGTCGGTGTAGGTATAGGCATAAAGCGTCGACGTGTTGGCCGTAACGACCAGTGTCTCGGAATCCATCAGCTGCTCAAAGACCGCGATCTTGTTCGCCCCCTTGGCTCCGGCGTCGGCAAGGCCGGTACGCACGCTGTACATCGACACCGCGCCAACATTGTCGAGAAACACATCCGTTCCACGCAGGCGGTCGAGGTTGTCATAGAGTGTGTCCGCAGTCGCGGCGGCCGGCACCCCGTCGAAGAAATCAAGCGTCCCAATGGCTGTCTCGACCGTGTCGGGAATGGAGATGGACTTCAGGGTCTCGGACGAGACCTCTCCGAAGGCAGATCCTGCTGAAACGACAAGGGCGAATACACTCGTGGCAGAAATCAGGCGGGGCATGGGTCAACTCTCCAGTCTGGATGTCTTTGGTTGATGCTGAACTATCTCTAAATGGGCGTCTGGTCTGCCCATTTCGCGCCAATCTGTCCTGCCGGGTGCCGAGACGTTGCGAAAGGTTGTGGGCGACATGCCTGCCCATCGACCAAATGCCCGGGCGAAGCCGCCGGGGGTGCTGTATCCGACGCGATCTGAAATCTGCTGCACACTCAATTCCGTTTCCCGCAGCAAGGCACCGGCAATGCTCAGCCGCGTATCGTCAACGATTTTCCAGAACCGGAGCCCCTGCTCGGCCAATCGACGTTGCAGAGTGCGCGGGCTGGTGCCCAATTCCGCGGCAACCAGATCAAGGGATACCGACCCAGACAATGTTTGTCCTGCGATGACCGCGCGAACCCGGGGGATCGCGGGATTGTGTCTGCGTATTGAACGCGGCATGAGGAACAGTGATCCTGAGGAACTTGATGTGCTCAGTGTGTCTGGGTAAAGGTGCCTTGTCCGACCATATCGCGCCACTTTCGGGGCCTCGGACAAAGGTACGGGACAGTTGGGCAATCGGATCGCAATCGTCAGGGCGGCGCACTTGCTTGACTACCTCGCCGTGATGCGAGGCTTCGGCGCACCGGTGGAGCGTGATCTCGAACGCTCGCTCTTACCCCCCTCAGTCGAAGAGACGCCAGAACTGTATGTCAGCGTCCCATTGGCCCTCGAATGGGTCGCCCGGTGCGGCCGTGATGTCGAGCCGATGGAACTTGGGTTCCGCGCCGCACGAACGGCGTCTTTAGCATCTCTCAAGCCATCGCATCAGGCCGCAATCATCGGGGGACAAACCGGTCTTGACAGGATCAAAGCCTTGCTGTGTGTTGCGCGTCTGGAAGACAGCGACTTTCGGGGGACCCTACGTGCGGAAGGCGATCAGGTCCGGGTGTTTTGCGGCACAGCTCAGCTTGAACGGCATCCCTTTATCTGTTTTGCCGAATGGCTAAATCTGCAAGGGGTGATCTCGGTTTTGCGCAGCGTGGCGGGGCAGATGTGGTGCCCGCACGAGATTTGCTTCGTGACGCGCTATCCCCCGACCCAGATCATTCGCGAAGCCTTTCCGAATACGCGCATCCTTGTCGCACAGCCCCACACGTCCATTCTGGTTGACCGCACCGATCTGGCGTTGCCGACGCACGACGCAGCCCCTCAGGCCCTGTCTCTTGTGGACCGGCTTGACGACCCCGCCGAACAGTGGACCTTCGCAAGCCTCCTGCGGCAGGTTGTCCAACCCTATCTGAACGATAGCCGCCTCGATCTTGCCATGACAGCCGACATGGTCGGGATGAGTAAGCGCACCTTGCAGCGGCGGCTGGGACAGTGCCACTTGTCGTTTTCCGATGTCCGGCAGGAGGCGCGTTTCAACGCGGCCCGCACGCTGCTCGAAGATCCAAAAGCCAAGATCATCGATGTCGCAATAATGACTGGGTATGAGAACCCGCAACACTTCACTCGGGCATTTCGCCGTCATACAGGTGTCACGCCGACAATCTATCGCCGGAAACTGGCCGCACGTCGCGATGGGGTGAATGCGAGCATGATTTGCAAGTAGGTGCGTAAGATGCGAATGAACGGCGTAAATCCCGAAGCTTGGCTTGCCTGGGTTCTCGAGCGGATCGCTGATCATAAGATCAACCGCATCGATGAACTCGCGCCATGAAACTGGACGCCGAAATAGGCGTCAAGCGCTGCGGGACCGGACGGATACGTCGCTTGTCAATCACGGTGACATAATGGGCCATTTACCGGCGCAAAAAGGGGCCACGCTCGGGATGTCGGTGGCACTCTGGCGCGTGTGCTCACCACATAGCTAACGCGTGCCAGAGCGCGCTGGCCGTAGGCCAGCACTGATGCTGTTTTGGGGAGTTCAGTCCTGGAGTTTTCGGCTCTGTTTCAGCCGGTAGCTGTCGCCGTTCATTTCCAAAATATGCACATGGTGGGTTAAGCGATCCAGGATGGCACCGGTAAGGCGTTCGGAGCCGAAGACAGAGGTGGTCCTAGATTTTAGACCAGTTTTCCGCCGATCCAAGCTATAGCATTGGGTTCATGTCAGGCGGCGACTTTCAGGTGTTGATTGTGGGTATCATAAGCCTCACCGGGCGTCAGCAGCCCATGCGATGAGTGTGGGCGTTTTTCGTTGTAGTATGTGATCCAGGCACCGATCCCCTTGCGGGCTTCCGAGCCGGCCTCGAAGGCGTTCAGGTAGACGCACTCGTATTTCAATGATCGCCAGAGCCGTTCGATCATGCGGTTGTCGATCCAACGACCGCGCCCGTCCATCGAAATCTTGACCTTTGCGTCGAGCAACACTTCAGTGAAATCGGTGCTGGTGAACTGGCTACCTTGATCGGTGTTGAAAATTTCCGGCGGGCCGTATCGAAGCAGGGCTTCTTTCAAAGCCTCTACGCAGAATCCGGCATCCATGGAGTTTGAACCGCGCCGGGTTTGCCGGAGGCTGAATTGTCTTAGTTACGCGGCCATATCTGATCTTTCCATAGCAGCATAGAAGTTTGCTTCTGCCTCAGCGGGCGGGATATTCCCGATAGGTTCCAGCAGGCGGCGATTGTTGAACCAGTCGACCCATTCGAGGGTGGCATATTCGACGGCTTCAAAGCTGCGCCAGGGGCCACGGCGATGAATGACCTCAGCTTTGAATAGGCCGTTTATCGT
>NZ_MTBG01000032.1 GCF_002119405.1 Pseudoruegeria sp. SK021
GTTGTGTTGCACGATCAGGTTGTCAGCACTGGGGGCAGCAGACCTCACCCATGCATTCCACGGCGGGACCGGAACACCGTCTCTGGCTCGGGACGCCCGGAGTAAAATGGCCCTGCTAGCGAATAGTTACTCGGAGCATTGTTAAGCGCGATGGTCTTCGGCGCGCTCAGGCGAGGTTTTCCGCGTGGCCCCCATCTGGATCACGAAAATCTTGATCGGGACTGAAGCGCTATCCGACTGGGCGATTAATGGCATGACAGGCGACGAGGCCACACGGCAAATCGTCCATCTTCGGATCGATCGAAAATTGCCATGGGCTTATCCGGCGCAGCCAAAGTTGAGGCCCTTCTCGCCTTGCCGCAAGGAAACGCTTTTCGGGGTGCCTCCCCTCGGATCGACTGCATGTTGTCTGAACATACCACAAGACATACCGCAAGAATTCAGTAGACGGCTGGGCCACCTTCGGCCGGCCCCGTGCCATTGCGCTGCCGCCACCGAAACAGTCGCACTGGCCTTGAATGACGCGGGACGAGGTCCCTGCCCCCGGCATCATCGCGGAAGTGGAAGATGATATTCGTGATTTATTACAGAAATTTACTCAGCAAAGCCGCATTGTTCGGTCGCATCGGCAAAGTGTTGCCGACCGATTAAAACCCGGGAACTGACCGCGTCCGACAGGTGTTTCAGCTTGCCACACCGGGAGAAGTCACTCATGCCAAATTCTACCAAAAACGTCGTTGCCGTAATGCTTGCCGGTGGACAGGGTTCCCGGCTGCATGAACTGACCGCCGACACCTGCAAGCCCGCCGTTTCATTTGCGGGAGGACGACGCATTGTGGATTGGACCATGGACAATTTGGTTCGTACGCAACCCGACAAGGTGTTTGTGGCAACGCAGTATCGCCCTGCGGCATTGATCGATCATTTGAACACCCACTGGCGGCAAGGATTTACCAGTGGAACCCTTACGATTTGCGAGGGCGCCACCGTGACCGGGCGACCAGAAGGCTATGTCGGCACTGCCGACGCGGTCACCCGCAACCTCGATCAGATCGCTGCAGCCGCGCCCGATGTCGTGCTGGTCGTGGCCGCCGACCATGTCTATCGGATGGATTATGCGGCAATGATTGCGGCGCACCGGGCCAGCAACCGCCCCGTAACCGTTGCAGTCGACCGGGTGCCGGTGGAAATGGCCCACTCCTTCGGTGTAATCGAGGCGGACGCAATGGGCCGCGTCGATGCATTTGTCGAAAAGCCCCTCTGTGCCAAACCGATGGTCGGTGACCCCGCGCATATAATGGCGAGCATGGGCATCTATGTCTTCGATTGGCCATGGCTGCGCGACACCTTGATGCGGGACAGTTCTGATGCGCGATCGGCCCATGATTTCGGCCATGATATTCTGCCCGAGGCCGTGCGCAGCGATTTGGTCCAAGCCTATGACGTGGCCGCGCATGAGCCGGGGTTCTATTGGCGCGATGTCGGGACGCTGGATGCCTTGCGTCAGACCTGTATCGACCTGATGGACAAGATGTCGCCATGCCTGAACCCGGCCTATCCCGCAGGCAATTCCCTCACGGACCAGCCAACGCTGATCGTGCAGCAGAACTCGGTTGTGCTGCCCGGTGCGATGGTGTCGCGCGGCGCACGTCTGCGCAACACCATCGTAGCACCCGGCTGTGTGGTCCCCGGAACCTTCGAAGCAGGCTATGATCTTGAACACGATGCAACCCATTTCCGCGTTACGCCAGAAGGCACTGTCCTGATCACCCCCACCATGCTGGCCCGGCACAGCGCCGGGATCATGCGCCCGCATCTCATGCCAAACGCCGCCCATGCTGCGTCTTTGAAAGTGACCCATCGATGACCAACATCTCCGCGACTGACGCCGATTTTGATCTTTCCCTCGCCCGCCCCGATACCCTCGGGTCGGTGGTTCGGGACGGAGGGACCAGCTTTGCGCTGTTTTCCGACAACGCCCAACAAGTCGACCTGTGTTTGTATGACGCCGAGGGTAAAACCGAGATCGCACGCCGCCCCCTGCCTGAAATGGAAGGCGGAATCTGGTATGGGTTCCTGCCCGGTGTCGGGCCGGGTCAGGTGTATGGATACCGGGTGCATGGGGACTATGCGCCGGACCAGGGCCATCGGTTCAATCCCGCCAAACTTTTGCTCGATCCTTACGCCCGCGCGTTGAAGGGTGACATAACTTGGAACGATGCCTTGTTCGGCTATCCCGTCGGTCAAGACGATCTGACCCGAGATGATCGCGACTCGGCGCCGTTTATGCCTAAGGGCGTCGTCGTCGATACACGGTATGACTGGCACCATCAGGATCGTCTGAGCCATCGCTGGAAGGACACCGTCATTTGCGAGGCCCACGTCAAAGGGCTGACGATGCGCCACCCGGGGGTGGTACAGGCCGATCGGGGCACATTTGCTGGCCTTGCAGCGGATCCGGTCATTGAACATTTGCACCGGATCGGCGTGACCGCGATTGAACTGTTGCCGGTACATGCCTTCGCCAACGATCGCCACCTGATCGAAAAAGGACTGAGCAACTATTGGGGCTATAACACGCTGTCATTCTTCGCCCCCCATGCCGCCTATCTAAAGTCAGGTGATCTCGCTGAGGTCAAGCAGGCGATCGACCGGTTTCATGCCGCCGGGATCGAGGTGATCTTGGATGTGGTCTATAATCACACCTGCGAAGGCAACGAGATGGGGCCGACCCTGTCGTTCCGCGGCATCGACAATGCCAGCTATTACCTGCTGTCCGACGATCCGCGCCATTGTTACGATACAACCGGCTGCGGCAACACGGTCAATGTCGCTCATCCGATGGTCTTGCGCATGATCTTGGATTCGCTGCGCTATTGGGTCACCGACATGCATGTCGACGGTTTCCGCTTTGATCTGGCCTCGACGCTGGGGCGGGAATCCAGCGGCTTCGAGCGCGAAGGCGGGTTCTTTGCCGCCATCCGACAAGACCCCATTTTGGCGGGTGTGAAACTGATCGCCGAACCGTGGGATATCGGCGATGGCGGCTATCAGGTGGGCGGCTTCCCTTGGCCGTTCCGCGAATGGAACGACAAGGCGCGCGACGATTTACGCGGGTTCTGGCGCCGCGATCCCGGGTTGCTGCCACACGTGGCCGAGCGCCTGTCCGGCAGCCCGGTGCAGTTCGACCATTCGCACCGACCCGCCACCAGTTCGATCAATTTTCTGGCGGCCCATGACGGGTTCACCCTGTGGGACACGCTCAGCTATGACGACAAACACAACGACGCAAACGGCGAAGACGGGCGTGACGGCCACGATCACAACATCTCGCACAACTTGGGGTGTGAAGGGCCTACTGACGACGCCGCGATCATCGAGGCACGGCTGCGGCGGGCAAAAGGAATGCTCGCGACGTTGTTCATGGCGCAGGGGGTGCCGATGCTGCTGGCCGGGGACGCCTTTGGTCAAAGTCAGCAGGGCAACAACAATGCCTATTGCCAAGACAATGACATCGCTTGGCTGGATTGGGAGTCAGCCCGATCCGACCTGACCAACGCGGTCGCGACAATGACCGCCCTGCGGCGCGATCTGCCAAGCCTGATTTCGCCGCGCTTTGTCCGGGCCGATGCCGAAGGCCACGCCCACGGGGCCTCATGGCTGCATCCGGCAGGGCGCGAGATGACCGAGGGTGACTGGGACGACGCAGAGTTGCGCTGCATGGCGAAATTGATCGAGATGGACGACGGCGCGCAGGTGCTGATCCTTCTAAATGCTGGCGACGATGCCGAATTTACCCTGCCAGAAGGCAATTGGCATTTGCGCCTGGACACCGCGCGCGACGCTATCGCCTGCGATGAACCGGTGACCGAGAGGGTCGGGTGTGGTTGGCAATCGGTCCAAGTGTTGAACCGGCGCGTCCTAGACTGACGCAGGGTGGGATGTTGTCCAAGGGCGATGCCCCGCCAACCTAATCCCACCATATGTCTGGCGAGAGTGGATCGTCCCATATGCGGATGTGACACGGCAGATCGGCTTCGATCTATCCCGCCCCTGCACCGCCGGTTCGCTTCAATCGCAAAGCGATCCCCCTCTAACGGCGCAGGCGCATTTAGAGGGGGGCTGGTTTGTGCAGCGTGCCGAACCCGCACAGTCATTGCCGCTATTGGTGTCTTGTGTCGCCCTTCGCGCGGGCGGATTCCACCACGTCTGGTGTCACATCACCCTCATGGCCGCCCCACCGTTGGCGCAGATAGTTGACCAGATCGGCCATCTCTTGATCCGACAGCATCTGATCAAAGGCAGGCATCGCTTGCATCCGCTCACCGTGAGCCAGATCGCGGCCCGGAATGCCTTCAGCGATGACGCGGATCAGGTTCAGCGGCTCGCGGAACATGGCCGTTGTGTTCACATCTAGGCGCACAGACGAATGGGGTTGGCCGGCGCCGTCGGTGCCATGACATCCGGCGCAGAGACCGATGTAAAGCGCGGCACCCTCGGACGACAAGACACCGACTGGATCAGCCGTTTGCGGACCTGTCAAGGTTTGCCCGGCGGTCAGATAGGCGGTGATTGCCGTCAGGTCCTCGTCTGGTAGGTGACTGGTGGAATGAGACAGTACCGGGAACATACCAAAGGTCATCACCCCTTGGGGCGACAAGCCACGATGCAGGAAGCTCACCAGATCATCCTGTGACCAACCGCGCCGCGCCAAGGCGTCCGCACGCAGATCGGGGGCATAGGCCCCTTCGATGACTTCACCGGCCAAATGATCATCGCTCAACGCATAAGCAAGGTTGCGCGGGGTGTGACACTCACCGCAATGACCCAGCACGTTGACAAGATATTCACCCTGCTCCGCCGGGCTATCTCCCACTTGAGCAGGCTCTGCATCGGGGCGGAAGAACGCGTTCCACAGGGCCACACCGGGACGGACGTTAAAGGGAAAGATCAATCCGTTAGGCTGGTTCGGTTTGTCCACCGGGCGTTGCGCCATCAACCAGACCCACAGCGCGTCGGAATCCGCCCGTGTTATCCGGTGATAGCTGGGATAGGGCATTGCCGGATAAAGGTTTTTTCCGCCCGGGGCCACGCCCCAAGCCACGGCGCGGTACAGATCATCCGCGCTCCAACCGCCGATGCCGTGGTCTTTGGATGGCGTGATATTGGTGCCATAGATCGTCCCCATCGGGGTTTCCATGGGCAAGCCACCGGCCAGATCAGATCCGCCCGCCGGGTCGGTATGACACGCCGCGCAGTCCGAAGCGTGGGCGACCCATTCCCCGCGGTCGAACATTTCTTGCCGGTCGTCTCCGCTTAAACTGGAAAAATCAACGCTGGCCGGCGGAATGTCACCACTGCCGCGTCCGATCAAATACACCGTGCCCAAGACCACGATTCCAATGACTGCCAATGGGGCGAGGATACGCAAAAGCCGGGTCATGCCGGGCGCTCCTTGCTGGCAGGGTTGTCATGGGTCAGGCCCGGCGTGTTGAGGATGACCTCTTTCACCGCCTGATAATACCGAACATAGCCGGTGCAGCGGCAAATATGGGGATCAAGGGCCGCAAGCACCACCTCTTCAACCTGATCCGCCGCAATTGGCGCACGTTGGAGGTGTTCGACGAGTACCGTTGCAGAGTTGACAAAACCGGGGGTGCAATAGCTGCACTGGAACGAGAAATGCTCAAGAAACGCCTGTTGAATGGCCGAGGGCAGCGGTGCCCCTTCGCCATCTTCCCCAGCGATACCTTCGATGGTGCGCACCGTCTTGCCGTTCAACCACGTAACGCCGGTCACGCAGGCCGCGACGGTATAGGTGCCCTTGACGGGGTCATCGACAATGATCCGGCAAGCGTTGCACGCCCCCTGACCACAGGACAGACGGGTGCCGGTGAGGTTTAGATATTCCTGCAACAACTCAACCATCATCAGGTCTTGCGGGACATCCATCGGCCCGACGTTTTGGCCATTGATCGTTGCGGAGAACGTGATTTTCTCAACCATTACAACACCTCCTGAATACGCGCCGCGCTGATTGGAAAACTGTAGAACCGATGCCCGGTCGCATGGGCAATGGCATTGGCGCAGGCCCCGACAATCGGGATCATCACAACCTCGGCCATGCCTTTGGGTGGGTCTTCGCCTGACAAGGGCGGCAGGACATGGCCAGTTTGGGTCCACACCCCAACCTCTGAGGCGCGCGGCAGATGATAACGGCTGTAATTCCACGTTCCGTTGCCGGGTCCATCGGCACCGGTGGGCAAGTCTTCATACAAGGCGTGGCCAATCCCCATGGCAATTCCGCCCTCAAGCTGACCCGAGACAAGCTCAGGCACAATCTGGGTGCCGCATTCCAGCCAAGTCTTGTGGGACAGGATGGTCACTTTTCCCGATCCGGTTGCGACCCCCAGTTCGACCAAAGTGGCGCAAGGGGCATAGTACACGGTGCCGGCATTGTTGCGCTGCACCGGGGGATAATCCACTTGTTTGCGGGGCTGAAAGGCATACCCGCCATCCGTCATCTGGGCCTTGCGCACAGCAGTGGCCCCCGTGCCCCATTTGACCGAAAGCGCATCAATCGGCGCGCGAAAGCTTTGCCCGTCCACTTCGAAATCGGCCTCGGCCCACGCCCAGCGATTGAAGGTGTGGATGCACACGCCAATGATCCTGCCGTCTGCATGGGCGCGCTTGGCGAGCCGTTCCAAAGAGAGCGGCTCCATAGAGCGGGCGACCAACCGGCCATCCCGCCACTCTGCATCTTCAAAGCGCAGCGGTTCTGGCAAGGACTGACCGCCGGCAGATCCGCCACCCCAAATGGCAACGGCCGAAGGCCACAGGGCCAGCCGCAGCAAAAGTTGCGCCGCCTGCTGTGTGGCGTGGGTGAAATAGTAGGCCGAGTTTGAGGCCGAACGCGGCGAGGTAAACCGCGGCACCCAATGGGGATCTTGCGAAAGCTGGTCTTCTTGCTCTTGCGGGGTGGTGTAGGGTTCGTCCTTGGTTTCCAAGGGCATTTCCGGCCAGTGCTGCACCGAAAATTCAACCTCATCCGCCGGTCGCCCCAAATAGGGCTGAGTCACCAGCATCTGCGAGGTGGTCGCACCGGCCCCGATCTCTGCCGCGACATGGCGCATTTTCAAACGCCCTTCTGGCGTGATCTCCAACTGGACAACCGCCGCCTCGGCCCCTGTGCCGAAGTCCTTTTGCACCGAGGCGAACCCAAGCCCGTATAACATGCCGGGGTTGTCCGCCTCATAAGCGGTTTTGCGGTCATTGCGTTCGGTCCAAATGGGGTCTTGGCGGGCAATGTCCAAAATTTCGCCAATGCGCAGATGACCTGAAGGTACCGCCCCTTGGGTGTTTTTCATGCCGGTTTCGATGACGTTTTTCCGGCGCAGGTCAATCGCATCCATGCCCATCTCATCCGCGATCTCATCGACCAACATCTCGGTCGTGGCCATGGATTGCAGCGTCCCGTAGCCGCGCATCGACCCCGAGGTGACGCCGATGGACGGCAGAACTTGCACGGACAAATCGCTTTTCGGCATATAATAAACCGATTGCGCCGCTGTCACCGCGACGGTCCCGACCGATGGGCTAAAGTTCATGACGCCGCCGCCATCACCCGTCATATCGCAACTCATCGCTTGAAACTTGCCGTCCTGGTCAACGGTCAGCGCGGTGCGAATATCGAAAGGGTGGCGTTTCAAGGCAAACTGGAAGTGCTGCCACCGATCAAGGGCAAGGCGCACGGGATTGCCCTCGCCATAAAGCGCGGCCATGGCAACGTAATAAGGGAAGGGCTGATGCTCTTTCTGGCCATAGCCCACGGTATAGCCGGTCACGAAATCCAGCGCGCTCAGCGGCAATGTGCTGGCCGCCATCATATCAAGAATATGATGCGCGGCTGAATAGGGCGACTGGGTCGCGCCCACCACGTTCAGGCGCCCTGTGCCCGGGTCATACCAGCCCAAACCATTTTCCATTTCCATCGCGCAAGGATCAACCGACTGGCTGTGGTAGTCCCGCGCAAAGGTGCGCCAGCCGTCCGGCGGTGTGTCCATCTCCGACTGGATGTCAGCCGAGTACCCCATGGCCGCCCCAAATGCCGGATGGTCATCGCCGGGCCACTGCACACCGGTATCATCCGTATCAGGCCAGACGACATAGTCCTTCATTGGTGAAAACCGGTCCGCCCCGCGCGGATCATCGCCACCGACGCGGACAAACCGCGCCGCACCATAAGGCGCGCGTTTGGGCGGCTCAGCCGGTTCGCCAAAACGGAAAATGTCATCGTTGAATTGCAGGCGTTTACGGGCTTCGCGGAAGCGTTCGTAATCGTGCCAAATCCCCAAAGCCACAGGTTGCCCCAGCATGGGTGAGACGTTGCCCGGCTTCAGAAAAAAATCGCCGTAAAACGCGGGCTCAGGCATGGTGACATTGTCTTTGGCCAAGCGTTCGGCGTCGATCAGAACATCTGGGGCGACGTCAGGGTCAAGCACCGACAGGTCCAGCCCCAAATACACCCGATCCGCGCGCGGCACATGCAGGGTCAGCGCATAGGATTGATGATCGGGCCAGCCGTCCAGATCCCGGGCACGCATATCGATGGCAAAGACCTTGCTGCCCGTGACCTTGGCCATGCCGTCGCGCCGATAGCGCAAGCGCCCGTCGGCAAACCAGCCCGGGTCCTGCCCCACCGACGATTGCACCATCGCGGCCTGCGCCTGACCAAGCGGGCGCACCGCAGCGCTAACCCCGAGTGCGGCAGCCGCGGCCAAAAAATTTCGGCGAGACATATCGAGATGGGGCATGGGCACTCCGTCGGTTGGCGCTGTTCAAATGACCTGCTGGCGCGGGTTCGCTTTCGGGCCTAATCTAGGCTCAACGCCCCGCGTGCGGGGTTGGTTCACAGAAACCTTATCCGCGATGGATCAGTTGTAAACCCATCGCCCGACGCACGGCACGAATTGACCGCGCCAAGATGTGGGCCCCTAGCTTCCCTAGAAGCGCCACACAAGCTGCCCGAGGTCAAGCGCCATCAGCTAAAGACCCAGACATTGCACTCCTACGGTCGAGCCGGAACGATCTTCCCTAAACATGACGACGTCAGGATCCCGCCGCGTCCACCGGCGACCAAATTCGGATAGGACGCGCCGACAGCGCCGCACGTTCCCCATTTCCCATTTCCACGTCAGACGTTTGTGACCCCTTTGAACAAGGCGTCATCGACGCGATCCCCGTGAAGAACCGAGATGTTGCCGGTTGTCTCAAGGACCACGGCACGAACGGATGACAAATCCCGCACATTGGCTTCGCGCAACTTCGCCATCAAATCTTCTTCGGCGACGCGGGTTGCCCGCAGGGCGTCGTGCAAAATGCGGCCGTCCCTCATCAACAGGACCGGCGTATTCTGAACCAAATCGTCCAGTCGCGGCGACCAATACCGAAGCATCGAGACAGAATACTGAAGGGCGAAAAGGCTGGTCATTGCCGTTAGTGTTTGAATGAACCCGGTCCATTGCTGCGATTGTGATGCGCCTGCAAGAAGCGACCCCATGGCCACGGTCATCACGAAATCGAAATTTGTCATCTTCGAAAAGGATCGCAGCCCGACGATGCGCACCAGAAATATGACCCAGGCAATCCCGATCACACTTAACACGGCGCCTTTAAAAACAGCGTCAATCACAGGTCCGTCGAAGAACATTCGCGTTTTTCCTTGGTTCCAGAAGGTTTCATGGACTGCTAACGCGCAGCAGACCGCGCCACGCGCCATCGCCTTTGGCCCGGATCAGCAAAGGACGACCTTCGGTATCGGGTCTTTGGTCCGAGCCATCGCATTGCAAGCCTAAGGCGCGAATTATTCCGCCTTATTGTGACGTTCGATATACTGCGTCACAAACTTTTTCAGATCAGGATCATTCAAACCAACCCCTTTCTCTTCAGCCATTTCCATGGCTTCTGTGCCGCTCATTCCCGCATCGCAAGCGATGTGCATCACCACAAACGCCCCAGAACGCTTGCCTGATGCACAATGGACAAGCACCGGCGCCGGCAGCGTGGCGATCTTTCTGCGAAAGGCGTCCACCGTATGATCGGACAGGGCCTTACCGTCCACCGGATGATGAAGATAAGTCAGGCCGGCCTCCTCTGCCTTGCGCCCTTCTTCCTGCGGTTCCATTTTGAGCGTGCTGTGCTCGTCTTCGGTCTGCATGTTGACAAGCGCACGGAACCCCTCGTGAGCGGCCTGTTTGATATGCTGGGCCTCGGGCGCAAACATCGCGACCGTGAGCCGGTCGGTGATCTGGACGGTGTCTTGCATAAACTGCTCCTTAGATCGGCGTTTTCGATTGATAACCCGTGCCTGTCCCCGCGCCAGTCAGTGTCGCGGCACGTTTCGCACCCATCAAAGTCGGCGTTTGTAAGCAGGCCGGCGGCAATGGATGCTGGGAAACCACCCCCGCATAGGTGTCACAAGGGATGAAACGATCAAAATTCGCGATCGTTCCTCGCACAGCGCAATAAAGCCATAATGCATGTGCGGCGACGGGTGGAAGCCCGCGCCCGGTCGCCGGGTACCCGCACACCCAACGGGAGCAGAGGATCGGCGTCTTTCAGGTCATGCACCGCGGCTTGGCGGGACTTGGCGATGGACCGGTTCGGCTTCGGAACCGTCGAGACGGCACCAAGAGGGGCAGTTCTGTCAAAGAACTGCCCCTCAATTGCTTATTCAAACCGATGGTCGATCTCGTCGGTTACAGTTCCAAAACGATCGCATCATTGGCGGGAACCTCGGTCGCGGTGCTGTCTCCAAGCAGCGCTTTGGCGGCTTGCACCGGCTTGCCATCGACGGTCAGGGAAAATTCCTGCGCCTCTGGTGTAGGATTGATGATCCAAACGAACCGTTGGCCTTCCGTGCCGTGCAGTCGGGCTTGAAGCTGCGGGTTTCCGGTCGACAAGGTCGGAACGATTCCCGCCCAATCAAGACAGGCTTGGAACCATGCAGTCGCCCCGTCCGCCCCGTTTTCGCGGGCAAGGAAATGGCCGACCGAGATATGGGTGCCGACCAACAGGCTGCGCCCTTCGCCGTGGGCGGCAGTGGTGATTGCGATCCGTCCGTCATCGAACCGCCCAAGCACGTCCGCACGGTCGGGGGTATAGGATTGCAGAAAACCGCCACCGGTTAGCGCGGCATCCCCCAAACTCAGGCGGATTCTATCCCCGATATCGGGCATGAATTCCACCTCGTCCTCGGTCACGCCGAACATCTCGGCCAGCCCGTTATTGGGCTGCTGAACCCCGACATGGCCATGATCACCAAAATAGCCAGGGCAGGCTTCTGAGATCAGCTTGCCCCCCCGCGCCACCCAATCCGCCAGACGCTTTGCCAGCGCCGCAGGCATCATAATGGGATAGGCTGCATAGATCGTGTCATACTGATCGATGTCGTCGCAATGGACCCAATCGGCTTGGACCCCCAAATCGAAGAAGCCGCGATAGGCCCCCCACATCGCATTTTGATAGGTCTTGAACCCGCCTTCATGGGACAAGAGGAAATCGAACCGTTGCGCCTCGGGGATCATCAGAAGTCCGACTTGTCCCCGCACAGGCGCCGCTTTCATCAGATCGGCCTGTTCCGGGGCGTTCGCCCATCGCCCGATGCTGGCAGCCATGTCCGAGCGCGGTGTGCGGCTGCCGTCCATTCCGTAGGATCCGAATGCCCCAAACAGAGGGCCGTCCAGCAGCGGTCGGTAGCGCAGGTTCATCATGCCACGGGCACCGGCTGCAAACGACGCCAAGCACCACAGACGAATGTCTTCTGGTGTGGCCACCCGCGCATCTTCCTTGTCGCGGCCCAAGACCTGAGGTTGCATCCACAACGGTCCGCCTTGCCGTTCGGCGTGCCAGAATGGCTTGCCCCGCGCCGCGCCCCGGATCAAATCCCCGCCAAAGAAATTGCGCCATGGCTGGTTGCCTTTGCGCGCCGCGATCCACGTATAGCCATAGATCTCGACCTGCTCGGCCGCCCGCCAGTCGTTGCAGCCATGTCCGGCCAGCGCGGTGACGGCCCCGGCAATGCCGTGCGAAATGATCTTGGCTTCGGGATCGGCTGCACGGATGACGGCAATTTTGTCGGCAACATGGCCATAGAAATTGTCTTCGCGGAACGTCAGCCAATCCAGACATTCAGCATAGGGCTGAATTTGCCGTGGCGGCATGACATCATCCCATTCCGCATAGGAATACCGGTGCCAGACCTTCGCGAGCGTATCCAGATCGCCGTATTTCTTCTGCAACCAAACCCGGAAGGCCGCCGCGGTCGGGTCCGAGAAATCATAGTCGGGCTGATAGTTCACCTCGTTGTTGACGTCATATCCCATCAGGCCGGGGTGGCCGCGATAGCGCTCGGTCATCCGCGACAGAAAGGCCATCACCGCCTCGTGCACTTCCGGCGCGTTCAGGGTCAGCGCCCCGGCCCCGCCCAATCCGTGGCCAAAGCCACCGACGGCGACCGACGGACTAAGCGTCGAGGGCATTGGCCGTCCGTCCGCCGAAAGCATCCGCGCATGGCCCAGCTTGCGCTGCAACCAGTCCGGCGCTGCCATGGTGAATTCCGCGATCACGGTCGCCATGCCGTTCTCGGCCGCCAGATCAAGCTGACGGTCGCAATCATCCCAGTCGTAACGCCCGGGCGCGCGTTCGATCGCGGACCACATGAACCAGTGGCGGAAGGTGTTCAAACCGTCTTCAGAGGCAATGCCATAGTCCCGATCCCAATCCTCGCGCGGGGGATTTGATTTCCGGAAATAGACGGCACCATAGGGAACCTGAGGAATCTTAGCGGGCATGATGTATCCTTTGGGCCGAACGAATTGGCCCTATTTCAGTTGAGATAAATTAAAAGTTCCGAAGACTTCGGCCCGAAGGCCCCGGTCTGGCTTAGCCGGGCGCAGCAAGGCTTTGCAGGGTGCGGATCAGGGCCGAATGGTCGAGGTCGCCGTCCCCACGACCGATGGCCGCGCTCATCAATTGCTCAACCATTGCCGTATTGGGCAGCGCGATATCCAGCGAGCGCGCGGCATCAACCGCCAACCCCATATCTTTGCGATGCAAAGCGATGCGAAATCCGGGCCGGAACGTTTCGGCAATCATCCGTTCGCCATGGACTTTCAGGATGGTGCTGTCAGCAAATCCTCCCAGCAGTGCTTCGCGAATGCGGGCCGGGTCAGCCCCGGCGCGACCGGCAAGAAACAGCGCTTCGGCCACGGCCTGAATGGTCAGACCGACGATCACCTGATTGCAGACTTTCGCCGTTTGTCCGTCACCCGACGGTCCAACATGGGTAATGCGTTTACCCATCAATTCAAGCAATGGCAGGGCGCGGGCAAACGCCGGTTCGGTGCCGCCAACCATGATGGACAGGGCTGCATTTTGCGCCCCAGCTTCGCCACCGGACACCGGTGCATCCAGCCATTCCCCACCCGCGGCTTCGATCCGTGCGGCGAAATCCTTGGTGGCCACGGGCGAGATTGAGCTCATATCGATGACCAGTGTGCCGGGCTGCAGCGTCTGCGCGACGCCGTTGTCGCCGAACAGAACCTCGTCAACATCAGGGGTGTTCGGCAACATCAGGATCACCACCTCGCTGTCGCGGGCGACGGCTGCCGGACTGTCCATCGCCGTGCCGCCCTGATCAATCAGCCCCTGCGAGATCGGCTTGACCCGGTGCAAGGCCACCGTGTGCCCTGCCGCAATCAGATGCCCCGCCATCGGACGTCCCATGACCCCTAGCCCGATAAATCCAATCTTCATGTTCGGCTCCCCGTTTTCATCCAGCCAAGGCTAGCCGATGTGTCAGCCAGCGGTTTGTATTCACATCCCACCCAGCCCGCATAGCCGCTGGCATCAAGCGACTTAAACAGGAAGGCGTGGTTGATTTCTCCGGTCCCCGGTTCGTGACGGCCGGGGTGATCGGCGATCTGCACGTGGGAAATTCGGTCCTGCAATCGCGCAAAGGTCGGGACCAGATCGCCCTGCATGATCTGCGCGTGGTAGAAGTCGTATTGCAGCCAAAGGTTGTCTGATCCGACGGCTTGAATGATCCGCATGGCATGATCGACCCGGGCGCAGTGGAACCCGGGAATGTCCCGCGTGTTCACCGGCTCCAGCAGCAGCCGCACACCCGCCTCCTGCATCCGCGCCGCCGCAAAGCGCAGGTTCTCAATCATAGTGGCATCCAGCACATCAGGATCGGCGCCATCCGGGGCGATCCCGGTCAGGCAATTCACTTGGCCGCATTTCAGCGCTTTGGCATAGTGCAACGCGGTCTCAACGCCCTTGCGGAATTCCTCGGTCCGGTCCGGCAGACACAGGATGCCGCGTTCGCCACCATCCCAATCGCCGGACGGGACATTGAACAGAACTTGGGTCAGGCCCGAGGCGGCCAGCGCCGCCGCGACCTCTTCTGCCGGATAATCATAGGGTGCAAGATATTCGACGCCGGTAAAGCCATCTTGGGCCGCAGCTTGGAACCGGTCCAGAAACGGCAGGTGGGTATAGAGCATCGAAAGATTGGCACAGAATTTTGGCATATCGTCCTCAGGTTCAGGCAATGAATTTGGTGCGGTGCAGCATCCGCCGGTCACGGGGATCGGGGTTGGGCACCGCAGAAATCAGGCTTTGGGTGTACGGATGCTCAGGCGCGGTGCAGATCTGCTCCGCAGCGCCGGTTTCGACAATGCGCCCCTGATGCATCACCGCGACCCGATCACAGAAGTATCGGACCACCGAAATATCATGCGCGATGAAGATAAAGCTCAGATCGAGCCGTTTTTGCAAATCGAGCAACAGATCCATCACCTGTGCGCGGATCGACACATCCAATGCCGATGTCGCCTCGTCGGCAATGATGATGCGGGGATCAAGGGCAAGGGCCCGGGCGATGGAAATACGCTGTCGCTGGCCGCCTGAGAAGGCATGCGGATAGCGTTCCATCGCACTGCGGTCGAGGCCGACCATTTCCAAAAGGGTGCCGACCCGCTCTTCCAACGCCGCCCCTGTCAGGGCCCCCGAGACCACCAGTGGATCTGCAATGACCTGTTTCACGGTCATACGCGGATTGAGCGACGCGAACGGGTCCTGAAAAACCAAGCGCACTGCCGAGCGAAACTGCCCAAGTTCCGGCGGCCTCATCTGCAAGACATCCTGTTCAGTCGGGGCACCGCGCCACAGGATGCGGCCTGACGTCGGCTCCATGATGCGCAAAAGCATCCGGCCAACGGTGGTCTTTCCGGATCCGCTTTCCCCCACGATGCCCAGATTCTCGCCGGGCCACAGGTCAAGCGATACGTCGTCCACCGCTTTGATGGAATAGGTCGGCCGCCCCCGCCAGTCATGACCCCCGAAATATTTGCTCAGGCCGTGGACCGACAAAAGTGGCTTGCTATCGGTCGCGGGCGGGACCCGTTTCGGGGCGGAATCCAATTGCAAGGTCGCCGCCAGAAGCCGTTTGGTATAGGGATGCTGGGCCGCGTGAAAGATGGCGTCCACCGGCCCCTGTTCGATGATTTTGCCCCAGCGCATGACAGCGACGTCATCAGCCACTTCGGCCACAAGCCCAAGGTCATGGGTGATCATCAGCATCGCCATCCCTCGCGAGGCCTGAAGCCGCCCAATCAAATCCATGATCTCTGCCTGCGTGGTCACGTCCAGCGCCGTCGTCGGCTCGTCGGCGATCAGGATGTCGGGATCACAGGCCAACGCCATGGCGATCATCGCCCGCTGCCGCATGCCGCCCGAAAACTCGAACGTATAGCGATCTGCCATCTTCTCAGGCTGCGCAATTTCCACCTGTTTCAACAGGTTCACCGTCTCGGCCTTGGCTTCGGCTTTTGTCATCTTGCGGTGCAGCAAAAGCGCTTCGACAATCTGCGCGCCAATGGTGCGAACCGGCGACAGCGACGACATTGGCTCTTGAAAGATGAGGCCAATTCGGCCGCCGCGGACAGCGCGGATCTCGCGGCTGTTGGCGGCCATGCGGTCCAAGTGCAACGGCCCTTCTGCGCTGTTCAAGGTGATGGTGCCGCCGCTGACCCGCGCCTGCGGATCGATCAGGCGCAACAGCGCCCGCGCCGTCACCGATTTGCCCGAGCCGCTTTCGCCGACAAGACAGAGGGTCCGGCCCGGATGCAGGTCGAAACTGACGTCGCGGACGGCGTGCAGCACATGGCTGCGCAAGTGAAAATCGATACTCAGGTTGCGCACCGACAGAAGCGGGAGGGGGGTGTCCTGTGTGTTCATGTCGCGTAAGGGTCTGCGGCGTCGCGCATACCATCTCCAAGAAAGTTGAAGGCCAGCACCGTCAGCACAACCGCGCCGGACGGCCAGATCAGCAGCCAAGGGGCCGTGGCAATCGTGCGGATATTCTGGGCGTCCTGAAGCAACACGCCCCAACTGATGACCGGCGATTTCAATCCGATCCCAAGGAAGGACAGCGCGGTTTCAGCCACGATCATCGTCGGGATCGCCAAGGTCACCACCGCAAGAATATGCGAGGTCAGCGACGGCAGGATATGCCGAAAGATAACCCGCATTTGGCCAGAGCCGTCCAGAATGGCTGCCGTCACGAAGTCTTCGCTACGCAGGGCGAGGAAGCGCCCCCTGACTTCGCGGGCCAGACCGGTCCACGCCAGAAGTGACACGATCAACGTCACCATGAAATACACCTGAAGCGGCGACCAAGCGATCGGCACCGCCGCTGCCAAACCCAGCCAAAGCGGGATTGTCGGCATCGCACTGATGACCTCGATCAAGCGCTGGATGGCGATATCCGTCCAGCCGCCAAAATAGCCCGATAGCGCCCCAAGCGTTACGCCGATAATCAGGCTAGAAATAACGCCGATCAGCCCGATTGACATGGAAATCCGGGTGCCAAAGATCAGCCGGCTGAGCAGGTCCCGCCCCAGACTATCTGTGCCCAGAAGGTTCATTGGCTGCGTCGGGTCGAGCGGCCCCAGCAGGTGGGTGTTCATCTCAAACAGCCCCCACAGTTTGTAGGGCACGCCTTCAACGAACAGGCCGATTGGGATCACGTTGGCGTCGTCAATCGCAAAGCTCCGCCGCAGCGAGGCTGGATCAACCGTCATGGCATAACCTTTGACATGCGGCTCCCAGTGCCGGGTGCCATCTTCGCCAGTGACGAACAGGGAAATGTCCTGCGGCGGCGCATAGGTGAACGTCGGCTGCGCCAAAGTCGGCGAGGTTGGCGCAAGAAATTCGGCGAACAGTCCAATGGCATAGAACAGCAGCACGACGATCCCGGCAAAAACGGCGACCTTATTGCTGAAGAACCGCCTGCGGATCAGGGTCCATTGACCAGAGATGGCGATGGCGTCCGGGTTCTGTCCGGGCCTGAGCGGACTGACCGCCGGGCCGGTTTCTTCGCCATCAGATGGCAGGATCATGAAGGTCGGGGTGGGGTGTGTGTCGGACATCAGGTGAACCGTATGCGAGGGTCAAGGAGGGCGAGCAGCAGGTCCGAAACCAGCATTCCGATCAGGGTCAGAACCCCCATCAGCAGGATAAAACTGCCTGCTAGGTACATGTCTTGGCTGATCAGCGCGCGCAGCAGAAGTGGTCCGGCTGTGGGCAGATTCAGCACAATGGCGGTGATCGTCACACCCGAGATCAGTTGCGGCAGCACCCAGCCAATGGCCGAGACAAAGGGGTTCAGGGCAATCCGAACCGGATACCGCATGATCACCTCATACTCCGACAACCCCTTGGCCCGGGCGGTCACGACATAGGGCTTCGACAGCTCATCGGTCAGGTTGGCACGCAGAATCCGGATCAACGCCGCGGTGCCGGAAGTGCCGATAACGATGACAGGGATCCACAAGTGTTTCAGCAGGTCCCAGACCCGGCCCCAAGACCAGTCAGCACCGACATATTCGGGCGAATACAAACCCCCGACGCTTTGGTCGAAATACTTGTAGCTGACATACATCAACGTCAGCGCGAGGATGAAATTCGGGATCGCCAGACCCAGAAACCCAAACAGCGTCGCGATATGGTCACCGATGGAATGGCGCTTGACCGCAGAATAGATGCCAATCGGCAGGGACACGGCCCAAACGAACAGCAAGGCTGCCACAGAGATGGACAGCGTGGCACCCATCCGATCCCAGATCAGTTCGCTGACCGGGCGCCCCCATTCAAAGGAATAGCCGAAATCGCCGCGCAGAATGATCCCCGAGATCCATTTCCAGTATTGCACGACCATAGGATCATCGAGGCCGTAATTGGCCCGCATCCGGGCAATTTCGGTCGCGTCGACCGTCTGGCCGCTATCAGCCATTGAGGCAAGCAGCGACGTCAGATAATCGCCCGGCGGCAACTGAATAATCACGAAGGATATAATTGAGATCCCGATCATCGTCGGGATCATCAATAGGATCCGTTTAAAGACATAGCCTAGCATCAGACTGTCACCCTCCAACTCAGGTGGACCGCTTCCAAAATGTTGATCGTGGGCACCGTCACGACCGCACGTCCGTCGCGCAGCTCTGCCGGCACCTGTTGTCCGGCGATGACGAGACGGGCGTCCACCTCTTGGGCGCCAGACGGCAGCGCGATCGACACCTGCACCGGCCCAACCGGATACACTTCACGGATCGGGGCCTTGAACATCATCGGGTTGGCAAGGTTCACCAGCGTGACCAGCCGGGTGGTCGCCCAGGAACGCACGCCGACATCAAACACGCCCTGCCCCGCCACTTCGACCATCGACGAACCGCCAAGGGCCCAGCGGACAGCGTTTTCAACCAAGCGCTGGTGATCTTGGGCCAGAACCTCCCAGAACGTGGCCCCGATGTTCCACGGGATATGCACCGTCCGCCCGCCTGCCCCGGTGTCGCGGGTGATGACCGCAGGCGCAGTTGCAGGGGCGCGCGGATAGACTTCTTCCATCGGCAGATCTGGAAACGCCGGCACATAAAGGAAGGGCGTCTGAGTGTCCGGCCCCGCCGCCACCTCTGTCAGACGCAGGCCGCCGATGATCCGTTCCGCGCCGTCGTAGCCGTCGTTCAGCGGGTGCGGATCCGAGAGTTCAACATAGGTGTTCTTCAGCGGCCCTTGAGCAGGTCCAACGCGCCGGGTTCCCAATACGGGCCCTAAGGCGCAATCGTCCCGGACCGTCCCGTCCGCGTCCGCCATCGCGCTTTCACCCGCAACAATCAGATTGCCACCCCGGTCCACCCATGCGGCAATCATTGCGCACTGACTGTCGGACAGGCAGCGCGCGTTGGGCAGGATCAGCAGCCGGAACCGATCTAGAATATCCGCCGTCATGGCGTGATCCGAGACAAATTCGAACGACAATCCCGCCTCGACCAGCGCGTGGCAGAAGCCCTTTTCATCGGCTTCCGCCGCATCACGGTCGGTCCAGTCGTACAACCGCAAGGTCGTGGTCGCGTCGAGAATTGCGATCTCGCAATCCGGTTCGGTCAGGTTAAGCAATGGCTCCAGTTTGGCATGCAGATCGAACGCTTCGGCCACCGGCGCGATCCAACGGGGGTCTGGCACCACACCGTTGAATTTGGTGAACCATGGCAGCATCCCATGCGCTGCGCCGTCCGCGATCCAGGTCGCGATCTCGGGCCCGGTGGTAACAGAGTCCTTCCAGCGGTGTTGCGGCTCTTCCGGGCCAACCGAGGTAATCAATACAACGGGACGGTCGCGGAAAGTCGCCCGGATGCGCTTGGCATTGCGGCCCGCCATCCAGACCGGCTCCAGCCCGTGACGCCCTTGATGGTCGACAACCAGAAAGGGGCAATGCGCCTCAATCGTCTTCAGGTCGAATTCCATCAGCGATGCGCCGCCCATATTGGGAATGAAGCTGGCATTGGACCGAACAGACTGAACGGCCCGGTCCCAATCGACCACCATATGGGTCAGCCGTGTGCGCCGCCACGCAACCCATGCCCGCCAGCCTGCATCCGCAGGGTCACTCCCCCGCGGCAACTCATACCCCGAGGCATCACGGAAGCGCCGGGCGCAGCCGTCGCAATAACAGATCCCATGGCCCTGCCAGCGGTTGGCGAACACCGCATCAATGTCATAGTCCCGCACGATTTCTGTAATGATCTGCGGCATGTATTCCGCATTGTAATCGCCATAGGCGCAGGTCACCCACACATCCGGATAGGCCCAATGACGGCGCGGCTGGCCAGCGGCGTCCACGGCGACCCATTCAGGATGGGCTTCGGCGGCGTCGGCATGAATGGCATGCGGGTCAACCCGCGCCATCACATGCATGTTCAGGCCGCGCGCCCCCTCGACCAGTGCCCCGAACGGATCTGTCTCGCCCAGCCAGGCACTGCGGTAATGATACGGCACTTTCGTCGGGTAGTAAGCGATATACCCGCCAGCGCTGATACAGGTGGCATTCGACCCTGTGCGACGGAATATATCGATCCATTCCTCGACATTGAATTTCTCGGGATCATCTTCGGCCAGCGTCAGCTGGGTCCAGCGGGTTGCGCCGCGATACCAATCAGGCGCGCGCAGGTAACCAGCCGCGTCGACGCGCGGCAGACAGGTCGTGTCGGGCATAGGTACAAAAATCCGGTTGGAGATCGGCGCGCGGATCAAGGCCGCGCGCCCTTCAAAAGCTTATTCTTTGAAGAATTGTTCAGGCCGCGATGGGCCCGGTGTCGGCCAGCCGAAACTGTTCGGCATCACAGGCATGGTGTTGACCATGTCATTCTTCACAATCCCGTACCCATCCGGCGGCAGCGACACACCGAAGACAAGGAACTGATCTGCCGCAGCCTGAAGGATTTCGGCCATTGTCGCCATTTGGTCCTCAGGGTTACCAGACGACAGCAGGGTGCGATAGCGGTCTTGTTGGTCCTTAATCTCTTGCGGCGGTTCAATCGCATTGGGATTGTCGGGGGCCGAGAAATACAGCGCCCAGCCCGGCGCATAGATCGAGTTGTTGTTGAACGGCACGAAATAGCGCGGATCCAGCATCGCCGCGATGCCCGAGTTGGCGCCAAATTGGTGCGCGGTGGCGTCAAATTCGCGGCCGTTGCGCACCCGTGTTTCCCACAAGGATCGGTCCATGGTGCGGATCTGCGCATCGATGCCCACGGCCTGAAACATCGGAATGGCCAGTTCGAACATATCAATGAAGGTCGACCGGACCTGATCGATCTCAAAGACGATGGTCAGCCGTCGCCCAGCCGGATCCAGTCGGTACCCGTCGCTGTCCCTTTCAGGCACAATTCCGTCCAGCAGTTCATTCGCCAGTTCGGCATCGTACTCGATATGCTGCGTTGCCAGCTGCTCATTGTACAGCGGATCGCCTTCGAGAATGGATGGCTGGGCCGGCTTGCCTTGCCCAACGAAGACGGCGTCGATCAGGTCCTGACGATTGATCGCATGAGACAGGGCTTCGCGGAACGCCCGCGTGTTGTACAGATCGCGCTTCACCTCATCGACGTGGTTGAGGTTAAGCTGGAACACCATGACATTGGCGGCGCTCTCTTTCAGGGTAAAGAGGTGATAGTTGCCTTTGTCCTGCCCCTCATAGATCACCGGTTTGTTGGCCGGGGTGGCGATATACTGATCCATCATATCGACCTCGCCCTGCAACGATTTCAGCAGCAGGACCTCGGGGTCGGAGACCATCTGATAAACAACCCGGTCGAAATAGGGCAGTTGCGTGCCCTCGGTATCCACCTTGTGGTAATAGGGATTGCGTTCAGCGATCGCCCGTTCGGTGTCCTCGCCCGGCGCAGAGGTAAACTTCCACGCGTTCAGTGTCGGACGCGTCGAATTCTGGTAGTGGATATTGTCTTCGTCCAGCCCGTGTTCCCGGGCGAACAATGCCACCCAACTTTCGTATCCGCGTTCCTTTGCCAGCTCATTCGCCTGCGGATTGTATCTCAGGTGAAACTGCTTAAGATAATGGGCCGGTGCTTTGGTAAGGCGATCCTGATTGGCCCAGGCGATGCTCTGCGCGAAAAACCCGTTCGGCTCGGCAAAGACCACCCGGAAGGTGGTTTCGTCCACCACCTCTAGCTTGCCGACCTCGCCGCCCGCCTGCCAATAGCCTTGGCCAGACCCAGACGGCGCATCGGGATCTTGGAAAATGTCTTCATAGGAGAAGCGAATGTCTTCTGTCGTGAACGGATGACCGTCGGACCACTTGTGACCTTTGCGCAGGTGGAAGGTGTAGACGGTGGAATCGTCGTTCACCTCATAACTTTCGGCAACGTTTGGTTCGATGCCGGTCCAGTCGGGCGTGAACCGCAGCAGCGGCTCATAGCCCTGATACCGCACCAACATCGACAGTGACCCGCCGCCCACCAGTGCGTGATTCCATGTGCCGCCCTGCTGACCAGGCCGATCCGTTGGCGTGATCACAAGCGGGTTTTCGGGCAATCTGTCTTCCAGCGGCGGCAAAGCCTCGCCTTGGGCGAAGGCCGGAATGCCAGCAAAGCCAAGCCCCGCCAGTGCTGTGGTCGAAGCGATGAAACCGCGTCTGCTAATCCTGTTCACGATGTTCCTCCCAGAACGTGTCCCCAGTTTTCATTCCTAAGACTGTCGTTATGCAGACTTGTTAGGTAAAGCGTTATGTGAAATAAATTGTTTGTTATTGAAAATAATTTGGTAAATCCGCACTAATCGAGAAGCCTAACTCTTTGCTGCACTGCAATATACTGGAGAGACCAACGTGACCAAGGTGACCCTGCGAATCATCGCTGAAGAGACCGGCCTGTCTAAATTCGCGGTGTCGCGGGCCCTTGCGGGGAAAGAAGGCGTCAGTGAAACCACCCGACGCCGCGTTCAGGACGCGGCCGACCGTCTGGGCTACACCCGTCCATCCCGGACCTTTCAGAAAACCATTGGCACCATTTTTGACGAGGCCGATCACATCAACAGCGAGATGAACGTGCAGATCCAAAACGGGCTGCAAAGTGAAGCTCAGCGGCTTGGCTATTCCATCCGGGCGCACTGGATGTCGGGCGAGGCAAATCTGGGCAGTTTTCTGGACAGTTGCGCCGCTCTTCTGGTCGTGAACGTCCAGCGACAATCGACGCTGGCGAAAATCCGGGCCTGCGGCAAACCCGTTGTCTATGGTGGCTGGGTCGATCCCTTAGAACAGGTCGACGCGGTTGGCGGCACTGACCACGAAGCAGGCGTCGCCGTCGGCCGCTATCTTCACGGCCTCGGCCATCGGGAAATCGTCTATGTCCGCGGCGACGTTGACCTGTTGGGACGTCGTCGGCGTCTGCACGGGCTGGAAGAGGTGGTCAGCGCCACGCCGGGCATGCGCGCCTATAATTTGACTTGGGATGAACACACCACCTTCACCAGCGAACTGGACAAAATTATCGCCAATGGCGGGCGACCAACGGCGTTTTTCTGTGGTCACGACAATCTTGCTCTGGCTGCGTACACCGATCTGCTATCGCGCGGCTTGCGCATTCCCAGTGACGTGTCCGTGGTCGGGTTCGGAGATTGCAGCGCCGCGCATCAAGTCAGCCCCGCTTTGACGACCGTTCAGATCCGAGGCCAAGAATACGGCCGCGTGGCAGTCCGCAGGCTGGATCGGCGCTTGCGAAATCCAGAGGCATCCTGGGTCCCACTGCGCATGCTGGTGCCCAATGTCCTGATCGAACGCGGATCGGTCGGCCCGTTAAATCCGGCTGGAATCAATTTGGCGGTGTCGAAAACGTCCTGACCCGACGGCCCATTCTGACAATCACACGGCGGCCCCGATCAGGGCCGCCGCAAAACACCCGCCTCAGACGTAGCGGTTTACAAGGTTTTCAAGCCGTTCCTGCCGTCCCGAGCGCGGCGCAGGGTTCACGCCCTCGGCCTCGACACGGGCGGCGATCTCGTCAAAGCCCCCGGCAAGCATGGCCTGCGCCTCGGCCCCGTCCCACCCTGCGTAACGTGCCTGCCGGGCCTCTTCGAGCTTGCCGTCTTCCAGCATCTTCACCGCCGCCTTAAAGCCGGCTGCGCAAGCGTCCATACCGCCGACATGCGCAAGGATCAGATCCTCGGCATCCAGCGACTGACGCCGCAACTTGCTGTCGAAGTTGGTGCCGCCGGTGGTGAAGCCGCCCGCGCGCAGCACCTCGTAATAGGCCAGCGCCATCTCGGGCACATTGTTGGGGAATTGATCGGTGTCCCAGCCCGACTGATAGTCGTTGCGGTTCATGTCGATGGAGCCAAAGATCCCCAACTCGCGCGCCAGCGCCAGCTCGTGCTCGAAGCTGTGACCGGCAAGGATCGCGTGGCCCTGCTCGATGTTGACTTTAACCTCTTTCTCCAGACCGAAATCCTTCAGGAAGCCATAGACCGTCGCCACGTCGTAATCGTACTGGTGCTTGGTCGGCTCTTGCGGCTTCGGCTCAATCAGGATGGTGCCGTCGAACCCGATCTTGCGGGCGTATTCGACAGCTTGGGTTAGGAACCGTCCGGCCTGCTGGCGCTCGCGCCCCATGTCGGTGTTCAGCAGGGTTTCATAGCCCTCGCGCCCGCCCCAAAGCACGTAGTTCTCGCCGCCCAACTGGTGGGTGGCGTCGATGCAGGACTTCACGGTTGCGGCGGCGAAGGCATAAACCTCGGGGTCGGGGTTGGTCGCGGCCCCCGACATATAGCGCCGGTGCGAGAACAGGTTGGCGGTGCCCCACAAAAGCTTGGTGCCGGTCGCCTCCATCTTGCCTTGGAAGTAGTCGGTGATTTCGCGCAGGTTGCGGGTGTTTTCGGCAAAATCCGCGCCCTCGGGCCGCACGTCCACGTCGTGGAAACAGAAATAGGGCGCATCGAGGATCTCGAACATTTCAAAGGCCACATCGGCCTTGAACTTGGCCTTGGCCATCCCCTCGCCGAACCAAGGCCGATCGAAGGTCTGCCCGCCAAAGGGATCGCCGCCCTCCCACGCAAAGCTGTGCCAATAGGCGACCGAGAAGCGCAGATGCTCCTTCAGTGTCTTGCCCATCACCACCTCGTTCGGATCGTAGTGTCGGAAGCCGTAATCGTTGTCACTATCGGCGCCCAAATGGCGGATCGCCGGGATACCTTTGAAGAACTCAGTCATGGTGTTCTTGCCTTTCACTTGTCTGTCGTGCGGCTGGCCCAGACCAGTCCGCGGCGGAGGATCTCGCGCATTTGCGGCACCGCGAATTCAGCGGCTTGGTGGCCCAATGCCGAATAAAATACCCGGCCCAGACCGTGCTGGCGGGTCCAGACCACCGGCATCACGGTGCCAGCGGTCCATGGCGCGTGGCTGCCATCGAAGGTCGTGGTCGCAAGCACATCGTTACCGGGATCCACATGCATAAAATATTGCTCGGAATGGTAGTCGAAATCGCCGATTCCCTTCATCAACGGATCCTGCGGCTCGGCGATCTCGATGCGGTAGTCGATGATGTTGCCGGGATGGGCCACCCACTGGCCGCCCACCATGAATTGATAGGCCGGCGCATCGCGGAAGGTATCGCCCATGCCGCCATGAAAACCTGCAAGGCCGGTGCCCGCCTCAATCGCTGCACAGAGCCGTTCAAGCGGCTCCTTTTCGATGCTGACCTGCGTGCACAGCGGCACGATCAGATCGAATTCTGACAGATCAGCCTCGCCCAATATGGTCACGCCGGCCTCGGACCGAACTTCGAACCCTTCGACCCGAAGCATCTCGGCCACGACGGCGGCGCAGGCCTCTGGCTCGTGCCCCTCCCAGCCACCGTGGAAAATAAGTGCGTTGCGGGTCATGCCGCTTCCTCCTGCAATGCGATCTCGCCAGTGCCAAGGCCAGCGGCCAGCGGCGCAGGCCGGTCGCAAGACGTGGTCATCTCGACGGCCCTGCCCTCTTGGGCAGAGCGGTGCATGGCCTCCATCACCTCCAGCGCGTGCAGCGCCAGATCACCGCTGGCGCAATGGGCGCGGCCTGAGCCGATAGCATCCGCCATCTGCGCCAGACCGAGCCCGCGATAATTGCCGTCGCCATGGCCGTGCCGGATCGCCTGACCGCGCCATTCGCCGTCTTCAAACAGCTCAACCGTGCCGTCAAAGCGGTTGGGGTCAGGGATCGTCATCGACCCGTCGGTGCCGTAAAGTTCCAGCGGTCCATGCCGGTGCGCGCGCACGTCAAAGCTGGTGGCGATCTGCACCAGCGCGCCCTGCTGGAAACCCAGCACCCCCGCCAGATGAGTGTCGACCTCGACCGGCACGTGGCTGCCGGCGCGCGGGCCGGTAGCGATCTCGCGCCGGTCGCGTGCGCGCCCACCAAAGGCGGTGACGCGTGCCACCGGCCCCAGCAGGTTCACCATCGCGGTGATGTAATAGGGGCCCATATCCATCATCGGGCCGCCGCCGGACTTGCTGTAATAGAAATCCGGGTTCGGGTGCCACGCCTCGTGACCGGGCACCATCAGGGTCGCGCTGCCCGCGACAGCCCGGCCGATGCGCCCGGCATCGACCAGTGCCCGCGCGGTCTGATGCGCCCCACCAAGGAAGGTGTCGGGGGCACAGCCCAGTCGCAGCCCCGCCGCCTGCGCCGCCGCGTTCAGTGCCTGCGCCTCTGCAAAGCCCCCCGCAAGCGGCTTTTCCGAATACACGTGCTTGCCCGCTGCCAAAGCCCGATGGCCGATCTCGGCATGGGCGGCGGGAATGGTCAGGTTGAGCACGATGTCGATATCTTCGCGCGCCAACAGCCCGTCGACCGACAGCGCGTCGATGCCGTATTCAAGCGCCTTGGCCTGCGCCGCGTCGGCCCGCAGATCCGCGACGGCGCGGATTTCGAACTGCGGGAACAGCGCTGCGTTCTTTAGGTAGATGTCGCTGATGACGCCGCAACCGACAACGCCCACCCCCAGACCGTTCATGCCACGTGCTCCATGCGGTGCCCGTCATGTCCGAAGTAGTGCAGGTTCGCAATTTCAGGCGACAGTCCCAGCCGCTCACCCGCCTTGAGGCGCATATGCCCCGGCAGCCGCACGATGATTTCGCCCAGACCTTCGGCATCCATATAGGCGATGGTGTCAGCGCCAAGGGTCTCGACGACCTTGGCGGCGGCCCGCCACTGCCCGTCGTCGGCAATGTGCAAATGCTCGGGCCGGATGCCGACGGTCTTTACATCGTCCCGTTCAATGGCACGCCCCGGCAACAGGTTCATCTTGGGCGAGCCGATAAAGCCCGCCACGAACTCGGATGCCGGGCGGTCGTAAAGCTCCATCGGCGCACCGACCTGCTGGATGCGACCATCCTTCATCACCACGATCTGATCGGCCAGCGTCATTGCCTCGACCTGATCGTGGGTGACGTAAATCATCGTCGCGCCAATCGACTGGTGCAACTGCGCCAGCTCGACCCGCATCTGGGTGCGCAGCGCTGCGTCGAGGTTGGACAGCGGCTCGTCGAACAGGAACACTTCCGGGTTGCGCACAATCGAACGGCCGATGGCCACCCGCTGACGCTGACCGCCCGAAAGCTGGCCCGGCTTACGGTCGAGGTAGGGTTCAAGCGACAGGATGCGCGCCGCCTCGGCCACCCGGGTGGCCCGCTCGGCTGCGGGGACTTTGGCCAACCGCAGGCCGAAATCGATATTCTGCGCCACCGTCATGTGCGGATAAAGTGCGTAGGATTGGAACACCATTGAGATGCCCCGATCCGAGGGCTCGGCATCGGTGACGTCCGTGCCGCCGATGCGGATTTCGCCCGCGCTTGGGCTTTCCAGCCCGGCGATCATCCGCAAAAGCGTGGACTTGCCGCAGCCCGAGGGGCCGACCAGAACCGTGAAAGAGCCGTCGGGCACCTTAAGGTCCAGACCCGGGATCACGGTGACCCCACCGAAGGACTTGGTGATGCCTGCCAGTTGAACGTCAGCCATGATCGGCCCTCCTTGTCAGGCCCGCCATCAGCGGGGCTCGTAATGAAAGTTCAGGAAATCGGCGTGCAGGCCGCGCCCCGAGGTGTCATGCGCAGCCATGCCAATGAAGGCGCCGGTGAAGTTGTTTCCGGGCCCGTTGCCTGCTTCGTCCGAGATTGCGGATTGATCCAGTGCGATGCCAAGATCGGTCCAGTCGCCGCCCTCGACCGCATAGCGAAAGCGCAAAGTCATGCCATCCACGTCACAGCCCAGCCGAATCGTGCCGGTCGCGGGCAGGTCGATCGGGGCAGGCAGCGGCTGCTCCATGCGCAGCATCGGCCAGTCGGCGGGGCAGCTCATCACCGTCAGCTGACGCTGGCCTGCATCGCCCGCCGTGACCGCGAGATAGTGAAACTTGAACCCGTTATACCACGCCACCAGACCGGCGAATTGCTGATAGGTCTCGGGCGCAAAGTCCACTTCCGTCTCGGCGGCAAAGGCGATTTCGGTCTGCCGCCGCGCGACCAGCGCATGCTCGAAATGCGATCCGGGGGCCTCGCGGCCAAACAGCCGCAGCGCGCCGGGGCGGGCGTCAAGCGTGAACAGCCGCGCACTGTCGGGCGTGCGCAGCCACTGAAACTCAGGCGGCAATGCCCCGGGCATGAATGCAGCCGGGCCAGTCCCCGGCGCAAAGCGATGCGCGGGCAGATCCGGCGCGGGCGCGGTCGGGGCCGGCACGCAACCACCATGGGCCAAGCGCGGGAATTCCCCGGCGGTCCAGACCAGTTTCTGAATTGCGGTTTCGCGGCCCAACGGCGAGCGGCGCGCGTCTTCTTCATGGATGCCAACCACCCGGCCCGGCGCCGCGCCGCGCGTCGCATCAAGCGGGCGTGAGCACAGGTGGACGAGGTATTGCTCACCAGTTTGGGTCTCGACAATGTCGGCGTGTCCGGCGCGCTGAAGATAGGCCTCTGGCGCGTCCTTCGAGGTCAGCAGGTGCTTTTCGGGGTCGGTCTCATAGGGGCCGAACAAATCGCGGGACCGGGCCATGGTCACGGCATGCTCGTAACCGGTGCCGCCTTCGGCGGTTAGCAGCCAGTAATAGCCGTCGCGCTGGTAAAGATGCGGGCCTTCGGTGAGCTTATGATCGGTGCCGCGGTAAATGTTGTGCACCGCGCCCACCAGCCGCTGCTCGGCCACAGAATATTCCTGACAGACGATGCCGCCGAACTTGTCGCCGCCCTGCTGGCGATGGTCCCAGATCATGTTGACCAGCCACTTGCGCCCATCCTCGTCATGAAACAGCGACGGATCGAAACCCGATGAGTTCAGATGCACCGGATCAGACCAAGGCCCCTCGATCGCGGGCGCGGTGACGAGGTAGTTATGGCTGTCCTTCCACGCCCCGTCGCGGCGCTTTACGTCGGAATAGATCAGCCAGAACAGCCCGTCGGCATAGCTCAGGCATGGCGCCCAGACGCCGCCTGAATCCGGATCGCCGCGCATGTCCAGTTGTGCCGCGCGGGTCAGTGGCCGGGTGACAAGTTGCCAGTTGGCAAGATCACGCGAATGATGGATCTGCATGCCGGGGAACCACTCGAAGGTCGAAGTGGCGATGTAATAGTCCTCGCCCACCCGAAGGATCGACGGATCCGGATTGAAACCGGGCAGGATTGGGTTGTGAATATCGGTCATTGGATCATCCCTTGACGGCACCGCCGGTCAGGCCGGCGACAATGTATTTCTGAGCTGCGAGGAAAAAGACGATCGCAGGCAGGATCGTCAGTGTCACGAAGGCCAGCGTGCGGTTCCACTCGGTGACGTACTCTCCCCGGAACTGCATCATGCCCAAGGGCCAAGTGAAGGCCTCGCGCGAGTTTAGCACCACAAGCGGCAGCAAGAAGTTGTTCCAGCTTTGGACAAAGACAAAGACACCCACGGTGGCAAGGATCGGCGTCGAAAGCGGCAAGGTGATTTGCCAAAAGAAGCGCACGTAACCGCAACCGTCAATGCGCGCCGCCTCGAACAGCTCTTTCGGTAGTTGATCAAAGAAGGTGCGAAACAGCAAGATCGCAAGCGAGAGGCCAAAGGCCGTTTGGGGCAGGATCACCGCCCAGTAGGTATCCAGCAGGCCAATGTCGCGCACCTTGATGAACAGCGGCAGGATCGCGGTGGCAAAGGGGAACATCAGCCCCAAAAGCATGTAGGAAAACAGCATGCGCGAGCCAAAGAAGCGGATCTGCGCAAAGACATAAGCCGCCGCTGCCCCGACCAGCAGCGTCAACACAACCGTGCCGGTCGAAATCAGCAGCGAATTGCCCAAGTAGCGCCAGAAGGCCGGATCAACGAGGATCGAGCCATAGAAGCTGACATTCCAGTCTTGCGGCAAGGCGAAGGCATTCATGCGCAGTTCGGCGTTGGTTTTAAAACCGCCAAGCACAGTGGCCAGCATCGGTGCCAGCACAAAGCTGGCCACCACGCACAGGATCGTCACACGCGCAAGATTGCGCCAGAAAGCTGCCCGGCTCATGGTCGTGATCCCTTCATGAAGAGGCGCTGATAGAACACGGCCACAAGGATAGCGGCGAGGAACAGCAGCACGCCCACGGCACTGCCGAAACCGATTTTCAGCCGGGTCAGGCCAAAGCTGTACAGGTAGGTGACAATGGTTTGGGTCTGGTTCGACGGGCCGCCATTGGTCAGCGGAATGATCACGTCAAAAACCTGCAGCGCACCGATGATCGCGAAAAATGCGCTGACGATTATGGCCGGGCGAATTTGCGGGATCTGAACGTAGCGCACGATCTGCGGTCGCTTGGCACCCTCGATCTTGGCCGCCTCGATCAGGTCCTCAGGCACCCCTTGCAGAGCGGCGATGTAGATCATCATGTGAAACCCGAAATACTTCCAAACGATCACCGTCATCACCGCGACAAAGGCCCAGTCGCGGTCGGCCAAGATGAAAAAGCTTTCCTGCCCCATGGATCGCGCAATTGAAGCGGTGACGCCGTAATTGCCGTCGAAGACAAAGCTCCAGATCAGGCCAGCGGCCACCTCGGCAAGGATGTAGGGCACGAAGAAAATCAGCCGGAACAGCGCGTTGGTCGGCGTCTTGCGGTAGATCAGCAAGGCGAGAAACAGCGCCAGCGGCATTTGAATAAAAAGCGATACGGCAATGATTTTCGCCGTATTGCCGACCGCGGTGTGAAACACGCTGTGATCTGCGATCCGTTCGAAATTGCGGAGGCCCACGTAGTCCTCGGGCGTGCCGTAGCCGTTCCAATCGAAAAAGGCATAATAGCCCGATTCCGTCAGCGGCAGGATCACGAACAGGCTGAACAGGATCAGTCCCGGCGGCAGAAGGATCGCGATGGCGGTAAGCCGACTGGATCGGGCACCGTGCCAGAAGCGGCGCGCGGGACGCGGCGTGCGGGTATTGAGCATTTGCATGGACTGCGCCTACGTATCGGAGAGAAAGAGACGCGCGCCCGTGAGGACGCGCGTCGGGGAGGAACCTCTCAGCGGAAATCCCAAGCCTCTTGGACCTGCGCTGCCGCTTCCTCGGGCGTAATGACGCCCTGTGCCAGATCGGCCGAAATGTCGTTCACCGTGGCGCCCACCGAAGCCCCGAGGAACTGGTCGAGGAAAATCTGGTGATAGCTCGACGCGGCGATGTCCTGCGCGACCTGCTGGAAGAACGGATTTTCCAGCGCCTCACCGGCCCCCTTCACGATTGGGATAAAGATGCCCTCACGCGCGACTTCTTCTTGGTGATCGCGATTGAGCATGAAGGTCAGGAAATCGACCGTCCCGGGCGCTGCGTCCGACGTCACGGCCCAGCCATTCATGCCGCCCAAGGTGACGCTGTCACCGCCCGCAGAGACGGGGTCAACGATCGCAGGAAAAGCGATGATGGCCAGTTGGTCGTCCGGCAGGCCCTCGCCGCTTTGCGACCGCCCCCGCATCGGCAGATAGTCCCACTCGCCCATCAGGTGCAACGCTCCCGCCCCGTCGGCGAACATGCCGCTGGCGGTTTCATAAGTCGTGCCCATGAACCCCGGCTGGAACGGCTCGAGATCGGTCAGCATTTGGAAATCGGCACCGGCCGCCACGAATGGCGCGGCCTCAAAGCCGCCATCCGCGCCCGCCATCGCCGCAATCACGACATCTGGACCACCTTCGCGCAATGCCAAGTAGCTCCAGTAAAAGTGCAGCGGCCACTTGTCCTGACCACCGACAACGATCGGGGTGACCCCGGCGTCCTTCATGGTCTGCACCGCCACCAGAAGATCATCCCACGTCTTGATCGCGGTGTAATCGACACCCGCCTGCTCGGTCAAAGCAGTGTTGACCCAGAAGACAACTTCGGTCGCATAAAGCGGCAGCCCGTGCAGCGCTCCATCCACGGTATAGGCCGTGAGCGCGGCATCGGGGAAAGTGGCCCGCACGTCCTCGGTAAGATCGCCCGAGATGTCTTTCAGAAAGCCTGCCTCGGCTTGCTCGACGATGGTCTGGCCGCCCCAGCTGTAGAAGATGTCCGGCCGGGCATCGGATTGCAGCAAGGTCGGCAGTTTGGACTTGTAGGCCTCGTTGGCAATGTATTCGAACACCACATCGACATCGGGGTTCTGCGCCTCATAGGCCGCCTCGACCCGGCCATAGAAGGCTTGCTCGGCAGCGCCCGGTTGTACCCGCAGCACGCGGATCTCTTCCTGCGCCAGAGCGGCGCCACTCCAGGCTGCGCCCGCCATCAAAGCCGTCGCCATCACAATTTTCATCGGTATTCCTCCCAGAATAATGCCGATCACGGATCCACGTCGATCCCGATTCTGCCGTATTTGAGCAACGTACATCAAAAATTGCCGTGTGCAAGTAAATCGTCATAAAGCGCATATTAGGGAAGATTGTCGCGCAGAAAGATCTCCGTATGGATAAGCCCGGTCCGCGCATCGATCGGCACTGCCTCGATCAGATTGCGCATAATGACCAGCGCACTCGCCACTTCTTTATGGATATCCTGCTGCAAAACTGCGTCAAACACCCCATCCTGCAGCGCCGCGCGGGTCTGCGCGGTCAATTCATGAACGACCACCCGCGGCCGCGCGGCGACATCGATCCGATCCAATGCCGCACGCAGGCCATGATTGCCGCCGCCAAGATTGTAGACGCCGACGATATCTGAATTTTCCCGAAGTACGTTAGTCAAAAGCGCATCAACACGTGCAGCCTCATCGCCGCCCTCCACCGGGGGCAGCAACCCCAGTTCCGAAAACTCTGCATGCATGACCTGTTCGAAACCGAGCCTGCGCTCGACATGATCGCGCACCAGCATCGAGCCTGCGACAATCGCGATGCGGCCCGCCCGGCCTTGGCAAAACCGACCCAGAAGTCCGGCGGCGGTGCGCCCGGCCGAGACATTATCAATGCCCACGAAATATCCGCGCGCCGAAGCCGAGAGGTCCGACACCAGCGTGACGACCTGTATCTCGGCGGCGCGCAACTCTGACACCGCCTGCCGAACCTCGGCTGATTCCGTGGCAACCATCACAACCCCGTCGGCCCCAGCCGCGCGGGCTTGGCGCAGTGCAGCCGCGAGGCCACGCCCATCAAAGGGCGGCACAAGGGTGACAGTGATTTCGGTTCGGTCGCGCCGGGCGATCCGCGCATGGGTCTCAAGCTCGGCCGCCAGATTGCGCATAAAGCTGTTCGGGCCGTCGGGGATCACGAAATGAATATTATAGATCCGCTGGCGGGACAGGTTGGCGGCCATGATGTCCCGCTCAAAGCCCAGTTGCGCCATCGCCGCGCGCACCCGCTCTTGAGTGACCTTGCGCACGCCGTCGCGCCCGTTCAACACCCGGTCGACGGTGGAAAGGCTAACATTGGCCACGCGCGCCACATCATTCACGGTCGGTCGCGACATATGACAGCTCCCCTCGATCCCTCTGACTCTCGGTTAGACCAGCCTCGGCAGATCGACAACGGGGTCTGTCCGAAATTTCTGATGTCGGAAAGGTGCGCGCCCCCTCAGCCCCGACAGGGCGCAAGCGCCGCAAGCAGGTTGCGGCTTAGTGCATCGCTGGTGCTTTGGGGTCTTGCGCCTTCGCGCCCATCGCACAACAACGGCCCGAACCGACATGATCAGGAGGTGCCAATGACGGCCGATCTCATCGACGGAAAAGCCTTTGCAGCAACAATCCGTGCGCAGGTGGCGACCCATGTGGCGCGCCTGAAGGAAGAACACGATCTGACCCCCGGGTTGGCGGTTGTTCTGCTCGGCGACGACCCTGCCAGTCAGGTCTACGTCCGCTCCAAGGGCAAGATGACCACCGAAGCGGGAATGACCTCGGTGCAGCACCTTCTGCCTGCGACCACCGGCCAAGACGAACTGCTGGAACTGATCGCCACGCTGAACGCGGACCCGGCGATCCACGGCATTCTGGTGCAACTCCCCCTGCCCGCCCATTTGGACGAAGCGCTGGTGATCAACGCCATCGCCCCGGACAAGGATGTAGACGGCTTTCATATCTCAAATGTCGGCCTGCGCGGCACCGGCCAGCGGTCAATGGTGCCCTGCACACCGCTCGGATGCCTGATGCTGCTGCGCGACCGGTTAGGAGATCTCTCGGGCCTTGAGGCTGTGGTCATCGGGCGGTCGAATATTGTTGGCAAGCCGATGGCATCGTTGTTGCTGGGTGAAAGCTGCACCGTGACCACGGCCCATTCCCGGACCCGCAACCTGCCCGACGTTGTCCGCCGCGCCGATATTGTCGTCGCCGCTGTCGGGCGACCCGAGATGGTGCAGGCCGACTGGATCAAACCGGGCGCGACCGTGATCGACGTTGGCGTGAACCGGATTGCGACGCCAGAGGGCGGAACCCGTCTGGTCGGCGATGTGGATTTCGCAGGCTGCAGCGCCGTCGCCGGGGCGATCACACCGGTGCCCGGCGGCGTTGGCCCGATGACCATCGCCTGCCTGCTGGCCAATACCCTGACCGCGTGTTGCCGGGTGAACGGCTTGCCGGAACCCGACGGCCTGACCGCCTAAGGCCCCCCTTCCCGTCTTACGGACGCCCGCCGGGTCTAGGCGGGCGTCCGGTTCCTGCCCGGACCCTCGGCGCCTTGACGCTGACCCTAAAGCGTTTCTGTTTTAACCTGAAACATATCCGGCGGCCTTGAAGTAGTTCCAGCATTCTTGAGGGTCGTATAGATCGCAGATTTTTCCGATGGCATCGAACACGTCGGTGAATGTCCTAGCCCCGATCCGGCGAAGATGGGCTTTCAGCTTGGAGAATGCCTGTTCGATGGGATTAAGGTCAGGCGAGTATGGCGGCAGGAAAAGGAACCAGCATCCATGCGCCCGCAGTGCATCTGCGGCCTCCTTGTTTTTGTGGGTCGCCAAGTTGTCCAGTATGACGACTGTTCCGGGCTCAATTTCTGGCACCAGAACTTCGCGTACATAGGCGGCGAAGGCAGGGCCATCCATGGCACCCTTTATGACCC
>NZ_MTBG01000033.1 GCF_002119405.1 Pseudoruegeria sp. SK021
ATGGGCTGCTGACGCCCGGTGAGGCTTATGATACCCACAATCAACACCTGAAAGTCGCCGCCTGACATGAACCCAATGCTATAGCTTGGATCGGCGGAAAACTGGTCTAAAATCTAGGACCACCTCTCCTGTCCTCGCCGCGCTACAAGGCCGATCTAAGCCAGACTGACATCCAAGAAAGGACGCAGAGGGGTAAAATCACTTCGTATCAGAGTGTTGCCCAATTTCCAAACTATCAACTGCACATTCCTCTTGACAGGGGGTGTGCATGAAAACCGCCAAAACGTGCAAGCTTATGCCTCATTGGCATTGGCACAAACAAGTGCATGTGGTGATCCCGGGACGACTCGAACGCCCAACATCCTGATTAGAAGTCAGGTGCTCTATCCAGTTGAGCTACGGGACCACGCCAAAACCGTAACGGGTCTGACGCCGGTTCGCAACGGTCTGACGCGGGGCAATGGCGTGTTTTCAGTGTGATCGGATCAGCGCAGGAACGTCTCGACCGCCGCTTCGAATTCTCGTGGCTTCTCAGCATGCAACCAATGGTTCGCGCCGGGGATTTTCACAAAACGCGCGTGCGGGAATAGCGCCGTGATGGTCGCGCGATGGTCGGGCAAAACATAGTCTGATTTGCCGCCAGACAGGAACATGGTGGGGTGATCGAATTGGGCACTGATGTTGGGGAAGCCCATGATCTCTGGCATCTCTGCGGCCAGCACCTCTAGGTTCAGCCGCCAGCGCTTGTCGGTCAGATCCAGAGATTGTAACAGGAACGCCCGGATGGCCAATTCTGGGACTTCGGCACGCAATTGACGGTCGGCATCCATGCGGGTGGATACTGTCGACAGATCAAGGCTCTGCATCGCCTCGATATAGCGCATTTGCGTGTGAGCATATTGGACGGGCGCGATGTCGGCAACGATCAGGCGCGGCACAAGGTCAGGCCGGGTCAGCGCCAAAACCATCGCCGCCTTGCCACCCATGGAATGGCCCAAAACATCGGCGCGGCCGCCATGGGCGTCGATCACCTGTGCCAGATCATCGGCGAGGTCGGGGTAGCTGTTGCTGTCGGCCCAGAAACTTGCGCCATGATTGCGCAGGTCTACGGTGATGATCTGACGCTGTGCGGAAAGGTTTTTGGCGATCACGCCCCAATTTCGGGCCGAGCCAAACAGGCCGTGGACGATCAGCAGCGGATCAGTTTGCGGCACCGGATCGCCATGAAGGGTTGTTGCAAGCACGTGCTGTCTCCGTTCGGGGTCTCGCGACCTTATCGGGGCGGTCTTGTCGCGATGTCAAGGCACGGGTGCGATGACGGCTACGGCTGGCCTCGGGCCGGGCGCTATGGCACGATCCTTGTGGAACGAGGAGGCTGGAATGGTACAGGATGCACACGCCGATGAGGTCGCAAAGCGCAACAGCGCCTTGTCAAAACTGCTAGGGCGACAATTGGATGTACCGGGACAGACATTGTCCCGCGTCACTTCCAATGCGGGCCGTTCACTGCCGCGCGGGCTGCGCCGTGATGCGCAGGACCTGATTGAGGCAGAACAGCTTGCGGCGCATCCAAAGCTGCGCGTGCAGGTGGATCCCAGACGGCTGCGGCAGGCGGATCGGCGGTTGCGGGCCCATGCCCGCACGCTGGATCCGGCCGAAGCGCGCAAAGGCCGCTTGCTTCAGCTTCTGGGAGGGATCGCGTTCAATCTGTTGATTCTGGCCGCGCTGGTGATCGGGTTTCTAGCGTGGCGTGGGCTGATCGGCCCGGGGTGAGGGCCCCCTCGGAAGGGGGCCGTCTTTCGCATCGGTCGCCTTACAGGCCGGGGTAGATCGGGAACTTTGCGCAGAGGTCCAGAACGCCGGCCTTGACCCGCTGCTCGACCTCGGCATTGCCCGCCTCACCGTTGGCTGCCAGTCCGTCAACCACTTCGACAATCCAATCGGCGATTTGACGGAATTCCGCTTCGCCAAAGCCACGGGTCGTTCCCGCCGGCGAACCGAGCCGGATACCCGAGGTCACAGTGGGTTTTTCGGTGTCGAACGGAATGCCGTTCTTGTTGCAAGTGATGTGCGCCCGGCCAAGCGCGGCTTCCGTGGCATTGCCTTTAACGCCTTTGGGTCGCAGATCAACCAGCAGCAAATGCGTGTCCGTACCACTGGTGACGGTGCCAAGGCCGCCTTTGATCAGCTGATCCGACAAGGCCTGTGCGTTCTTGATCACCTGCGCGATGTAGTCGGTGAATTCTGGGCGAAGGGCCTCGCCAAAGGCGACGGCTTTGCCGGCGATGACATGCATCAGCGGACCGCCTTGAATGCCGGGGAAGATCGCAGAGTTGAACTTCTTGGCCAAGGCTTCGTCATTGGTCAAGATCATGCCGCCGCGCGGACCGCGCAGGGTCTTGTGCGTCGTGGTGGTGGCGACATGTGCGTGCGGGAACGGCGAGGGGTAGGCCCCGGTGGCGACCAGACCTGCGAAATGCGCCATGTCGACCATCAGATAGGCGCCGACCGTATCGGCAATCTCGCGCATTTTTGCGAAATCGATGATCCGGGGAATGGCCGAGCCACCGGCGATGATCATTTTGGGCTTATGTTCTGCGGTCAGCTCTGCGATTTGGTCGTAGTCAATTTCCAGATCCTGCTTGCGCACACCGTATTGAATGGCGTTGAACCATTTGCCCGACTGGTTCGGACGCGCGCCGTGGGTCAGGTGCCCGCCAGCATCAAGGCTCATGCCCAGAATGGTGTCACCAGGTTGCAAGAGGGCCTGAAACACACCTTGGTTGGCTTGGCTGCCCGAGTTCGGCTGTACGTTGGCAAAGCTGCAATCAAACAGCTCGCAAGCGCGTTCAATGGCCAGATTTTCAGCGATATCGACATATTGGCAGCCACCGTAATAGCGCCGTCCGGGATAGCCTTCAGCGTATTTGTTGGTCATGACCGAGCCTTGCGCCTGCAGCACGGCAAGGCTGACAATGTTCTCGCTGGCGATCAGTTCGATCTCGTCGCGTTGACGGCCCAGTTCTTGGGTGATGGCGCCGAACAGGGCGGGATCGCGATCGGTCAGGCTTTCGGTGAAAAAGCCGGTGTCACGGTGGGGTGCGTTCATCTTGTGTTTCCCTCTCTCTCGGGGCCAGAGCCGCACGGGACATCGATACAGGAGGGACCCGCTTGGCGATGCCACGCTCTTTAGTGCAGCGAGCGGCCCAAAAAAAGCCCTGAAACGGGTGCATGGTGGGCAAAAGGATCGCAGGGGGAAGTTTCTAAGGGTTGAGTTTCCGGATGCGTCACGCGATGACTAGGTCAACGTACCAAAAAAACAGGGAAAAAATCGTGGTCGTTCGGACAAAGATAGCCTTTCTGGCCAGCGATGCGCCGATTGCCCAAAGTGCCCTGCGGGAATTGGCGTCTGTGTACGGAAATGTTCCCATTGAGTCGGCGGATACGATTGTGGCGTTGGGGGGCGATGGATTCATGTTGTCTACCCTGCATGCGACGCAATCCTTGTCCGCGCCGGTCTATGGCATGAATCGCGGGACCGTTGGGTTTTTGATGAATGACTTTTCCGTGGCCGATCTGCCCGAGCGGTTGGGCCGTGCCCAGGAAGAGGTCATCAATCCGCTGTCGATGCAGGCAGGCACCGCCGACGGTCGTGTCCATAGCGCGCTGGCGATCAACGAGGTCTCGTTGCTTCGGGCCGGGCCACAGGCCGCGAAACTGCGCATCAGCATCGATGGGCGTGAGCGGTTGAATGAATTGGTCTGCGATGGGGCGCTGGTCAGCACGCCGGCCGGGTCAACCGCCTATAACTATTCGGCGCATGGGCCGATCCTGCCGATTGGGTCGGGGGTTCTGGCCCTGACTGCGATGGCCGCGTTCCGGCCACGGCGTTGGCAGGGGGCGTTGCTGCCCAAGACGGCGCGGGTGCGGTTTGACGTTCTGGAAGCAAGCCGCCGTCCGGTCATGGCCGATGCTGACAGTCGCTCGGTCGATAACGTGCTCTGGGTCGAAATCGTCAGCGAACCCAAAGTCTCGCACCGGATCCTGTTTGATCAGGGCCACGGTCTGGAAGAACGTCTGCTGAACGAACAGTTCGCTTAAGGATTGCGGCCCGCGCCCCGGATCGGGCGCAGGCCGCAGCACCGCGTCGGGTCTAGCCGTAGAACGACACCGGTGTGCCGGCGATGGCCGCCACGTTGAGCAGACCGCGCGGGGTGATCGACGGTGTGACGATATGGGCCTGGTTGCCCATGCCCATCAGAATCGGCCCAACTTCCAGTCCACCGGCTTTGGCTTTCAGGATGTTGCGCACACCAGAGGCCGTTTCGGTGGTGGCGAAGACCAAGGCGTTCGCCGCACCCTCGAACCGGGAATTCTGGAACACCCGTTCACGCAACACGCTGTTCATGGCTGTGTCGACGTTCATTTCGCCTTCGTAGAGAAAATCACGCGGCTTGCCATCGAGGATCGCCAGTGCGCCGCGCATCACATCGGCGGCACGGGTGGTCAGGTTGCCGAACTCACTGCCTGAGCACAGAGCGATTTTCGGAACCACCCCGAACCGGCGCATGTGCCGGGCGCAGCCAATTACGGTTTGGGCGATTTGCTCAGATGTAGGTTCGGCGTTGATGTGGGTGTCGGCCACAAACAGCGGGCCATCCTCGAGAATCATCAACGACAGCGCGCCAATCGGTGCCAGCTTTTCGGTGCCGAGGATTTGGGTGACGTAGTTCAGGTGCCACAGATATTGCCCGAATGTGCCGCAAATCAGGCTGTCGGCTTCGCCGCGCTTGACCATGACCGCCCCGATAGCGGTGGTGTTGGTCCGCATCACGGCACGGGCCAGATCAGGGGTCACGCCGCGCCGTTCCATGATCTCCAGATAGGTGCTCCAGTAATCGCGATAGCGGGGGTCGTTCTCGGGATTGACCACGCCGAAATCGATTTCGGGCTTGATCTTGAGGCCGGCTTTTTCGCAGCGCATGGCGATCACATCGGGCCGTCCGATCAGGATCGGAGTCTCGGTGGTTTCTTCGATGATGGCGTTGGCGGCGCGCAGCACCCGCTCATCTTCGCCCTCGGCCAGAACGATGCGACGCCCTTCGGTGGCCGCTGCGGCAAAGACCGGGCGCATGATCATCGCGGATTTGAAGACCGAACCGTCCAGCTTGGCCTTGTAGGCGGCGACGTCCTCCAGCGGTTTCTTGGCGACGCCGCTTTTCATCGCGGCAAGCGCAACCGCGGTGGCAACAACGCCCATGAGGCGCGGATCGAAGGGTTTCGGGATCAGGTAATCCGCGCCAAAGCTCAGCCGTTCGCCCTGATAGGCGGCCGCGGCCTCGGCGCTGGTGGTGGCGCGGGCGAGGGCGGCAATGCCTTCAACGCAGGCCACCTCCATCTCGTCGTTGATTTCGGTCGCCCCCACATCCAGCGCGCCACGGAAAATGAACGGGAAGCACAGGACGTTGTTGACCTGATTGGGGAAGTCCGAGCGCCCGGTTGCGATCAAGGCATTGGGCTTCACCGCCCGGGCCAGATCGGGCATGATTTCCGGGGTTGGGTTGGCCAAGGCAAAGATGATCGGCGTATCGACCATTTTCGCGACCATGGCTTGGGTCAGGACGCGCGGCCCCGACAGGCCAAGAAACAGATCGGCGTTTTCAATTACCTGATCCAGCGTACGCAAGTCGGACTTCTGCGCAAAAGCCGCCTTTTGCGGCGTCATCTCTTCGGTACGGCCCTCATAGACCAATCCGGCAATGTCACAGAGCCAGATATTCTCGCGCTTCACCCCAAGTTTGATCAGCATGTTCAGACAGGCAATGCCTGCTGCACCGCCACCGGTTGAGACAACCTTGATGTCTTCAAAGGCCTTGCCTGCCACGTGCAGCGCGTTGGTGGCCGCCGCGCCGACGACAATCGCCGTGCCGTGCTGGTCGTCGTGAAAGACCGGGATATTCATCCGCTTGCGGCAAATCTCTTCGATGATGAAGCAGTCGGGCGCCTTGATGTCTTCAAGGTTGATTGCGCCAAAGGTCGGCTCCAGCGCGCAGACGATATCGGCCATGCGTTCAGGGTCAGAGGCGTCCAATTCAATATCAAAGCAGTCGATATTGGCGAATTTCTTGAACAGGACCGCTTTGCCTTCCATCACCGGCTTTGACGCCAGCGCGCCAATATTGCCCAATCCCAGCACCGCCGTACCATTGCTGACCACGGCCACGAGGTTGCCGCGAATGGTGTATCGACTGGCCGCTTCGGGATCGGCCTTAATCTCAAGACAGGCTTCAGCCACGCCGGGCGAATAAGCCCGGGCCAGATCGCGTCCATTTGCCATTGGCTTGGTCGCTCTGATCTCAAGTTTTCCGGGCTTGGGAAATTCATGATAAAAGAGCGCTTCTTGGCGCAGGCTGTCGCTGGTGTCTTCCGACATGGGGATCCTCCGGTACGTTTTGTTCGGACTTATTAAAAGCCGGTCGCGATGACCATAGACCAGTTGCCCGGGATGCGGGATGATGGATTCGCATCGATTGCTGCTTTTTCCCGAACCCGGTGCTCGGCTCTTGCAAAGCGGGGTCGGGCGCATCACTCTGGGACCAATTTGATGGGCGCAGGGGGCCGAAATGGATCTTATGACAGCAGCACGCAAGGTTCGTGACCACGCCTACGCCCCATATTCCGGGTTCAAGGTGGGCGCATCATTGCGTAGCCGCGATGGGCAGGTCTTTGCGGGCTGCAACGTCGAGAACGCCGCCTATCCAGAAGGCACTTGCGCTGAAGCTGGAGCGATTGGCGCCATGATTGCGGGCGGGGCGACCGAAATTGCCGAAATGCTGATTATCGCAGATTGCCCGCGTCCGGTGCCGCCTTGCGGTGGGTGCCGTCAGAAGCTGTCCGAATTTGCCGGGCCGGATGTGGTCGTCACTCTTGCCACCCTGTCGGGCGAGACGCAGGTGACAACGGTGGGGGCCTTGTTGCCCGGCGCATTTCAGACCGGCGACATGGGCGCGGTGCCCGTGCCGGTGGCGGTGGCGGCGCAGGACTAGTCCCTTGGACGCGCGCACTGTTCTGGCCCATCTCCGCGAGGGGATCCCCTTGACCGAAGCGCAGCTGCATTGGTTCGCCCGAGGGCTGGCCACGGGCGAGGTCAGCCATGTGCAGGGCGCGGCCTTTGCCATGGGGGTCTGTAAAGGCGGCATGAGCGCGGCAGAAATTGTGGCGTTGACCCGGGCGATGCGCGACAGCGGAGATGTGCTGCATTGGGATTTGCCGGGGCCGGTGGTGGACAAGCATTCTACCGGTGGCTTGGGCGATGCGACCAGCTTGATCGTTGCGCCAATCGCGGCTGCGCTAGGGGCATTCGTGCCGATGTTGTCGGGCCGGGGTCTTGGCCACACCGGCGGCACCTTGGACAAGTTAGAGGCAATCCCGGGCGTCTGCACTGATGTGGACGAAGCGCGGCTGCGGGCCATTGTCGGGCAGGTCGGATGTGCCATTGTCGGAGCAACCACCGAAATCGCGCCCGCTGACCGCATTTTGTACAGCCTGCGGGATCAAACCTCGACGGTGGAAAGCCGCGCTTTGATCACCGCCTCGATCCTGTCCAAAAAACTGGCTTCGGGGGCGCAGGCGCTAGTGCTGGATGTCAAAGGCGGCAGTGGCGCGTTCATGAAAACCCGGGCAGAGGCCTCGGCCTTGGCGGAATCCCTTGTGTCGACCGCCAAGGCTGCGGGCTGCGCCACACGTGCGTTGATCACTGACATGAACCAGCCGCTGGCCCGGTCAATCGGCAATGCGGTCGAGATCGCCGCGGTGGTGCAGGTCTTGCGCGATCCCCGGCCCGAAAGCCGCCTGTGCCGATTGTCCTTGGCTTTGGTGGGTGAGATGCTGGCCTTGGCGGGCCTATACCCAACCGCAGCGGCGGGTGGCCGGGCCGCGCTTGACGTGCTTCAGTCCGGGGCCGCGGCCGAGCGGTTCGCGGCGATGGTTCATGCCTTGGGTGGGCCGAGTGACGTGGTGTCCGACCCGGAACGGTACCTGCCGTCCGCACCGGTGATCTGCGATGTGCCCGCGCTGTCAGCCGGCCATATTTCCGGGATCGACGGCGAGGCGTTGGGGCAGGTGGTGTTGGAATTGGGCGGCGGCAGGCTCCGCCCTGAGGATGTGCCGGATCCGCGTGTTGGCCTGACCGATGTGCTGGCCTTGGGGGATGCGGTGGTGACGACGCAGCCCTTGGCCCGGCTTCATGCGGCCGACGCGGCCTCAGCGGAACGGGCGATCCCTGTGGTTCAAGCGGCGTTTCAAATCGGGGCGGCCACCAAGCCGCCACCGCTTATTCATGGACGGGTGGGCTGATGGCGCGGGCGTTTCTTGTGGTGCTCGACTCGGTTGGGTGTGGCGGCGCACCGGATGCTGCCCAGTTCGGGGATGCCGGGGCGGATACGCTAGGCCATATCGCCAGCGCCTGTGCCAGCGGCACCCATGGCACTGGGGGCCGAGGCCCATTGCGGCTTCCGGCACTGTCCGGCCTTGGGCTGGGCCGGGTGATGGCATCAGGGGTTGGCCGGGATGCGGTTGCCGATTGGCCTGCACCCGCACATGCAGGGGGCTTTTGGGGCGTGGCGCAGGAAGTGTCCCAAGGCAAGGACACGCCGTCGGGCCATTGGGAATTGGCCGGCGTGCCGGTGCCGTGGGATTGGTATTATTTCCCGATGACCGTCCCGGCCTTTCCAGATGCGCTGGTGGCGCGGGTCTGTGACTTGGCGGGAACAGAGGGCATCCTTGGCAATTGCCACGCGTCCGGCACCGCCATTTTGGCGGACCTTGGTGCCGAACATCTGCGCAGCGGCTGGCCGATCTGCTACACCTCTGCGGACAGCGTCTTTCAGATTGCCGCCCATGAAGAGAGCTTTGGCTTGGACCGTCTGATGGACCTCTGCGCAGCATTGGCCCCCGACCTGCATGCCCAGCAGGTTGGCCGGGTGATCGCGCGGCCCTTTCTTGGCGATGCCGCCACGGGCTTTACCCGCACCGCTAATCGCCGCGATTATGCCATGGCGCCGCCCTCGGCCACGTTGTGCGACTGGGTGCAGGCGGCGGGTGGGCGCGTGCACGCCATTGGCAAGATCAAGGATATCTTCTCGGGGCAGGGGGTCGACACGGTGCTCAAGGGCAGCGACGCTGATCTGCTCGGCCATTTGGCACAGGCGATCGCGGAGGCCGAAGCGGGCAGTCTGACCTTTGTTAATTTGGTCGAGTTTGACAGCCTCTATGGCCATCGCCGCGACGTGCCGGGTTATGCCGCCGCGTTGGAACGGTTCGATGCTGCGCTGCCAGGTCTTCTGGCGGGCTTGCGTCCCGGTGACTTGCTGGTGATAACGGCGGATCACGGCAATGATCCCACCTGGCACGGGACCGAGCATACCCGCGAACGGGTGCCGCTGCTGGGCTGTGTGCAGGGCGGAGCGGGGCCGGGCAATCTTGGCGTCCGCCAATTCAGCGATGTGGCCGCCAGCATCGCAAAACACCTTGGCGCATCCGCGTCCGGGCCCGGCCGGAGTTTTCTGTGAGTCCCTGTCCCAAAGTCGAATTGCATCTGCACCTTGAGGGCGCAGCCCCCCCCACCTTCATTCGGGATCTGGCCAAGAAAAAGTCGGTCAACCTGACGGGCGTGTTTGATCGGGATGGCGGCTATGCGTTCCGGGATTTCGGGCATTTCCTGACGGTGTATGACGCGGCCTGTTCGGTGCTGAAAACCCCTGAGGATTACCACCGGTTGACCTTGGCTGTGCTGGAAGAACAGGCGCAGCAGGGAGTGATTTATACCGAAGCTTTCCTGTCGCCCGAATTTTGCGGCGGCGGTGATCTGGGCGCATGGCGCGAATATGTGGCCGCAATCCGGGAAGCTGCCGAGCTTGCCTTTGCCCGTGACGGCACCCGCTTGCGCGGCATCGTCACCGCAATCCGCCATCTTGGCCCTGATGCGGCCCGGATAACGGCGCGCTGTGCCGCCGAGACCGCAGGCGATTGGGTGGTGGGGTTCGGCTTGGCCGGGGATGAACGCAAAGGCCGACCCCGGGATTATGTATGGTCGTTTGATATGGTCCGGGAAGCAGGTCTGAGCCTGACCGCCCATGCCGGAGAATGGGGCGGGGCCGCCTCGGTGCGCGACGCGCTGGACGATTTGGGTGTCAGCCGCATCGGTCATGGTGTGCGGGCCATCGAAGATCCTGCTTTGGTCGAACGGCTGGTGAGAGAAGGGGTGGTGCTTGAGGTCTGCCCCGGCTCGAACATCGCCCTTGGCGTGTATCCCCGGTGGAAGGATCATCCGATTGAGCGGTTGCGCGCGGCAGGGGTTCCCGTCACCGTGTCCACCGATGATCCGCCCTTTTTCAAAACCACCCTGACCGCCGAATATGCCCATCTGGCCGAGACGTTCGGCTGGGAGGATGAAACCGTGCGCGCAGTCAATCAGACCGCCGCCCGTGCCGCATTTTGCGACGACGCCACAAAGACAACATTGCTGAGCCTGCTGGAGCCACAAGATGACTAACACTACCGACGACCTAGCCCACCTGACCATCGTCGATCATCCTTTGGTGCAGCACAAGCTGACGCTGATGCGCGATAAGGCGACCTCAACCGCTGGATTTCGGCAATTGCTGCGCGAGATCAGCCAGCTTTTGGCCTATGAGGTTACCCGGTCGATGCCGATGACGACCACGCGGATCGAGACGCCGTTGATGGAAATGGACGCGCCGGTGCTGGACGGCAAAAAGATGGCGCTGATTTCCATTCTGCGGGCCGGAAACGGATTGCTCGATGGGGTGTTGGAATTGATTCCGTCGGCCCGGGTCGGCTTTGTCGGGCTGTATCGCGATGAAGAGACGCTGCAACCGGTGCAGTATTACTTCAAGGTGCCGCTTGAGTTGTCGGATCGCTTGGTGATTGCCGTGGATCCGATGCTGGCGACTGGCAACTCATCGGTGGCTGCCATTGATCTGCTGAAGAAGGCCGGGGCCACAAATCTGCGCTTTTTGTGCCTTCTGGCGTCGCCCGAAGGGGTGGCGCGGATGAAAGAGGCGCATCCAGATGTTCAGATCGTCACCGCTGCGCTGGACGAAGGGCTGACCGACAAGGGCTATATCTATCCCGGTCTCGGTGATGCGGGTGATCGGATGTTCGGCACCAAATGAGCCAGGGGCCCGCAGACTTTCGCGCCGCCATTTGCGCCACCGTTTTGGGGGGGGCGTTGTCGGCTGGCGCGTTGGCTGCGGACCCCGTTGATCTGCCGCCGCCGGGGTTTGCCGCGACGGATTATATCGACGCCGCAGGCTGTGCTTATGTCCGGGTCGCGTTGGGGGCAGAGGTGTTGTGGGCCGAGCGCCGGCAAGAGGACGGGGCGCAAGTCTGCGGCCAAACGCCAAGCCGTGCGCGGCTTGTTGCCTCGGACGAGGTGCCCGAGATTCCTCCGAACCGCAAAGGCACCGCCCCGCAATTTCCCCAGTCCGGCCAGTACGTGCAGGTCGGTGCCTTTGGGCGAACGGCAACCGCCGACGCGGTGGCCGTCACGCTGCAATCGTTGGGGCTGACGCCGCTGCGCCAAGATTTCCGCCGCGGGTCGGGTCAATTGCGCGTGCTGTTCGCCGGGCCGTTTTCGACCGATGCCGCGGCCGATGCCGCGCGTGATCTGGTCCGTCAGCAGGGGTTCGGGGATGCGTTTTTGTGGACGCAAGAGTGAGTTGCCCCGGTACCGGCATCGTTGATGACGCGGTTTGCGCCTTTGCGGCCCCGTCGATCCGGGTTCGCAACCGCCGACAAGGCGAAGTTCTGTGGAATTTCGTGATTGCGGGTCTTGCAACCCATCCGGCTTCAGTTGCTTACTGAGATCAGGAGCGAGGGAGGAGACATGCCAGATCAGACCACTTGGCCAGACGGGGCGCGCGCGGACCGGGGATTTCCCACCAGCGACACGCCGGTCCGTGCTGTGGCGGCTGAGCGACGGAAGCGGGGGCGCATTTCCGTGCCAAACCCTTCAACGTTCGATTTTGGCAATTGTCCATTCTGGTTCGTTATGATCCAGATGGGATGGTGTTATGCATGGCTGGGGGGGTTCCAATCATTACGATTTACGATAGGGAATGCGTACTGACTGATAAATCTGCATCACAATGATAACATGCAGAAAAATCCGAGGGGGGAGACATTTTCTTGCGCGCACGATCTGATCCTGAGGGGTCTGTCGGGCGCAAGAATCTGACCTCACCGCAAAAGCAGAATTGTGAAATTCCCGGCAGTCGCCGCGTGGGGTTCACTGCAAAACGTGCGCTCTGATGCCTGAATGGCGTCGGTCGCGAGGAGAGAGGAAGGACGGAATTTCATGACTCAATATCCCGACATTGATCCGATTGAATCACAGGAATGGCAGGAGGCGATTTCAGATGTGATTGAGCGTGACGGTGCTGACCGCGCGCATTTCCTTCTTGATCGCGCCGTCCAACAAGCGCGCGCAGCAGGGGCCATGTTGCCGTTTTCGGCGACCACGCCCTATCAAAATACCATTCCCACCGATGATCAGCCAGAATTCCCCGGCGATCTGGAGATGGAAGGGCGCATTCGGGCGATCAATCGCTGGAACGCCATGGCGACGGTCGTACGCCGCAACAAAGTCAGCAGCGAATACGGTGGACATATCGCGTCCTTCGCATCCTCGGCATCGATGTATGATATTGGTCTGAACCACTTCTGGAGGTCGAGATCAGAACACCATGGCGGCGATCTGGTCTTCTTTCAGGGGCACGTGGTGCCGGGCATCTATGCGCGCTCGTTCATGGAAGGCCGCATCACCGAGGCGCAACTGGAAAGCTTCCGATCCGAAGTCAGCGGCGAGGGGCTCAGCTCGTATCCGCATCCGTGGCTGATGCCGGATTATTGGCAGTTTCCGACCGTGTCGATGGGCCTTGGCCCGCTCTGTGCGATCTACCAAGCCCGCTTCATGAAATACATGCACAACCGCGGTCTGATCGACATGGCAGACCGCAAGGTCTGGTGCTTCCTCGGTGACGGCGAGATGGACGAGCCGGAAAGCCTTGGTGCGATCAGTCTGGCGGCGCGGGAAGGCCTCGACAACCTGATTTTCGTCATCAACTGCAACCTGCAGCGTCTGGACGGGCCGGTCCGCGGTAACGCCAAGATCGTGCAGGAACTGGAAGGCAACTTCCGCGGCTCGGGCTGGGATGTGATCAAGTTGCTGTGGGGACGCGGTTGGGATGACCTGCTGGAAGCCGACACCACGGGCCGCTTGCGCCAGTTGATGGAAGAAACCGTCGACGGCGATTACCAGACGTTCAAATCCAAAAACGGTGCCTATATCCGCGAACATTTCTTCGGAAAGTATCCGGAAACCGCCGCGCTGGTGGCCGACTGGACCGACGATCAAATCTGGAATTTGCGTCGCGGCGGCCATGATACCCAAAAGGTCTATACCGCTTTCAAACGCGCAACCGAGTCCAAAGGGCAGCCGGTCTGCCTATTGGTCAAGACCGTCAAGGGCTATGGCATGGGTACGGCTGGCGAAGGCCAGAACACCACCCACCAGCAAAAGAAGCTGGGCGAGGACCAACTTCGCGCCATGCGCGACCGGTTCCAAATTCCGGTGTCCGACGAAGATCTGGCAAAAGCGCCGTTCGTACAGTTGAACAACGCACAAAAGGCTTATCTGGCTGACCGTCGCCAAGCGTTGGGCGGGGCCTTCCCGGTTCGACATTGGCGCGATGCGCCGAAGCTTGAGATCCCGTCGCTCGACAAGTTCGACGGTCAGATCAAGGGTACAGGTGATCGCGAGATTTCGACCACCATGGCCTTTGTCCGCATCCTGACGACGCTGCTGCGCGACAAGAAGATCGGCAAGCAGGTGGTGCCGATTGTGCCGGATGAAAGCCGCACCTTCGGGATGGAAGGGCTGTTCCGGTCGGTCGGGATCTACAACCCGCTGGGTCAGAACTATACCCCTGAAGACGCCGATCAGATGATGTTCTACAAGGAAAGCAAGGACGGTCAGGTCTTGCAGGAAGGCATCAACGAGGCCGGCGCGATGGCCGACTGGATGGCGGCTGCGACCAGTTACTCGGTGCATGGCGTGCCGATGATCCCCTTCTTCATCTACTACTCGATGTTTGGCTTCCAGCGGATCGGCGATCTGGCTTGGGCGGCGGGCGACAGCCGGTGCCGGGGCTTCATGCTGGGCGGGACCGCCGGGCGGACCACGCTGAACGGCGAAGGCTTGCAGCACGAAGACGGCCACAGCCACGTTTTGGCAAGCACCATCCCGAACTGCATCAGCTATGATCCGACCTTCAGCTTTGAAGTCGCGGTGATCGTGCAGCACGGTTTGCAGCGGATGTTTGTGGATCAGGAAGACGTTTATTTCTACCTGACGCTGATGAACGAAAACTACCAGCACCCCGACATGCCCGAGGGCGTGGAAGAGCAGATCATCAAGGGGCTGTACTGTCTGCAACCCGAAGCGAAGCCGGCCAAGAAGCATGTGACCCTGATGGGGTCGGGCACGATCCTTGTGCAGGCGATCAAGGCGGCAGAGATGCTGAAAGAAGATTTCGGGGTCACCTCGGAAATCTGGTCGGCAACGTCGTTCAACGAACTGGCCCGCGATGGTCAGGACGCGGTGCGCTGGAACCGTCTGAACCCCTTGTCAGAGCAACGCACCCCCTACGTGACCGAGCAACTGCAAAAGGCCAGCGGTCCGATCATCGTCGCCACCGACTATATGAAGACCTTTGCCGAACAGATCCGCGCCTATGTGCCCGAAGGGTCCAGCTTTACGGTTCTGGGAACAGACGGCTACGGACGTTCGGACAGCCGGGTCAATTTGCGCCGCTTCTTCGAGGTGGATGCAAATCACATTGCGGCGGCCGCCATGGTGGACCTGTACAAGCAGGGCACAGTCACCAAGGCCGAACTGACCAAAGCTTTGAAAAAATACGACATTGATGGCGCAAAGCCCAACCCGCGGCTGGTTTGAGCGTACGGGACGAGGAGACAGACAGATGACAACAGACGTGAATGTTCCCGATATCGGCGATTTCAAGGATGTCCCGGTGATCAGTATTCTGGTCAGCGTTGGCGATACGGTCGCCGCTGAGGATCCCCTGATCGAACTGGAAAGCGACAAGGCGACGCTGGAAGTGCCCAGCCCAGCCGCCGGGGTCGTCAAAGAGATCAAGATCTCAGAAGGCGATAAAGTCAGCGAAGGCAGCCTGATCATGGTTCTGGAAGCCAGTGACGGCGCAAGCGACGCGCCGGCCAAGGCCGAAGAGAAGCCGGCTGAAAAAGCCGCAGAGGCCCCCGCTGCCGCCGCCGCACCCGCTGCGGCCGCTGCACCCGCAACGGTCACAGATGCCGGGTTCAACAAGGCGCATGCTTCGCCGTCCGTGCGGGCTTTTGCGCGCAATCTTGGCGTTGATTTGGCCAAGATCAACGGGTCGGGTCGCAAGGGCCGCATCGTGCGCGACGATGTTACCGCGGTCTTCAAAGCCGAAGCGGCCCCCGCTCCGGCGTCGGCAGCGGCTGGCGCATCGGGCGGCATGGGCATTCCGCCGATCCCGGTCGTGGATTTCTCGAAATTTGGCCCCGTCGAAGATGTGGAAATGCCCCGCATCAAGAAGCTGTCCGGCCCGGCCCTGCACCGGTCTTGGCTGAACATCCCGCATGTCACCCATAACGAAGAGGCCGACATTACAGAGTTGGACCTCTACCGGCGCGAGTTGGACGAGGCCGCGAAGAAGGAAGGCTACCGCGTCACGCTGCTGTCCTTCGTTATCAAGGCCAGCGTTTCGGCCCTGAAAACCCATTGGGAAGTGAACTCGTCGGTCCACCCGGATGGCGACAAGCTGATCAAGAAGGATTTCTACAACATCGGCTTCGCCGCAGATACGCCCGGCGGACTGATGGTTCCGGTGATCAAAGGCGCTGACCGCAAAGGTCTGGTCGAGATTTCCAAGGAATTGGGCGAGCTCAGCGCACAAGCGCGCGAAGGCAAGCTGAAAGGCGCGGATATGCAGGGCGCGACCTTCACGATCTCGTCGCTGGGCGGCATCGGCGGCACTAGCTTCACGCCGATCGTCAATGCACCCGAAGTGGCCATTCTTGGCCTGACCCGGTCGAAAATCGCGCCGGTCTGGGACAAGGGTTCGGAAACCTTCGTGCCGCGCAACATGCAGCCGCTGTCGCTGAGCTATGACCACCGTGCCATCGACGGCGCTTTGGCTGCCCGGTTCTGCGCGACCTTGAAATTCCTGCTCGGCGATGTTCGCCGGTTGATGCTGTAAGGAGGGCCGAGAGAATGGAAGTCAAAGTCCCCGACATCGGCGATTTCAAAGATGTTCCGGTCATCAGCATTCTGGTCGAAGTGGGCGATACCGTCGCTGCCGAAGACCCGCTGATTGAGCTGGAAAGCGACAAGGCGACGCTCGAGGTTCCCAGCCCGGGGGCGGGGGTCGTCAAAGAGATTAAGGTCAAGCCTGGCGATAAAGTCAACGAAGGCAGCCTGATCCTTGTGCTGGAGGGGGCCGATGCGGCCCCCGAAAAGGCCCCTGAAAAGTCCAAGGAAGACGCGTCTGCCGCACCGGCTGAAAAGCCTGCGTCATCCGCACCCGCCACAGCGTCCGATGCCCCGATGCCCGCTGTGGCCGGTGCGCCTAAGAAAGGCGACCAACATGCGGATGTGGTGGTTCTGGGCTCTGGTCCGGGCGGCTATACTGCGGCATTCCGTGCCGCAGATCTTGGCCTGTCGGTAATCCTGATCGAACGCAACCCGACCCTCGGCGGCGTCTGCCTGAATGTCGGCTGTATCCCGTCAAAGGCGTTGCTGCACGTGGCCAAGGTCATCACCGAGGCCGAAGAGATGGGCAGCCATGGTGTGAAATTCGCCAAGCCCGAGATCAATCTCGACGAAATCCGCGCCTTCAAGGACGACACGGTCGGCAAGCTGACCGGCGGCCTGACCGGGCTGGCCAAAGCGCGCAAGGTCACAGTCGTGACTGGTACCGGCAAATTCACCGGCAGCCACATGATCGAAGTCGAGGGTGCCGATGGCAAGACCTCGGTCAGCTTTGATCAGTGCATCATCGCCGCGGGCTCTGAGCCGGTGACCTTGCCGTTCATTCCGCATGATGATCCTCGGGTGGTCGACAGCACCGGTGCGCTGGAACTGGCAGATGTTCCCAAGCGGATGCTGATCTTGGGCGGCGGCATTATTGGTCTGGAAATGGCGTGTGTCTATGACGCGCTCGGCTCGAAGATCACCGTGGTCGAGTTCATGGATCAGTTGATGCCTGGTGCCGACAAAGACATGGTCAAGCCGCTGCACACGCGGGTTGCCAAGCGCTATGAAAACATCCTGCTGAAAACCAAAGTCACCGGGATGGAGGCGCAAGAGGACGGCCTGAAGGTCACGTTCGAGGATGCCAAGGGCGAGGTCACAACTGACACGTTCGACAAGGTTCTGGTGTCGGTTGGCCGTCGTCCCAATGGCAAGCTGATCAATGCTGACGCCGCCGGCGTGGCAGTGGATGACCGTGGCTTTATTGCCGTGGACGGTCAGCAGCGCACCGGCGTCAGCCACATCTTCGCAATCGGGGATGTCGTTGGCCAACCGATGTTGGCGCATAAAGCGGTTCACGAAGGCAAGGTTGCGGCCGAGGTCTGTGCAGGCAAAAAGCGGTTCTTCGATGCGCGCCTGATCCCGTCTGTGGCCTACACCGATCCTGAGGTGGCATGGGCTGGCTTGACGGAAACCGAAGCCAAGGCCAAGGGCATCAAATATGAGAAGGGCGTGTTCCCTTGGGCAGCCTCTGGTCGCGCTCTGACCAACGGTCGCTCGGAAGGCATGACCAAGCTGCTATTTGACCCCACCAACGACCGTGTTATTGGGGCGGCTATCGTCGGCACCAACGCGGGCGAGTTGATTGCTGAAGCTGCGCTGGCCATTGAGATGGGCGCGGATGCCGTGGATCTGGGTCACACCATCCATCCGCATCCCACCCTGTCGGAAACGCTGAATTTTGCGGCTGAAATGTTCGAGGGTACGATCACCGATTTGATGCCCCCGAAGAAAAGGAGCCATTGATTATGACGCTTGTGATTGGATCACCCACCGAGGTTTTTCCGGGTGAGAATCGCGTTGCGATGACGCCTGCCTCTGCGGTTGCACTGGCTAAGATCGGATATTCCTGCGTGGTCGAGGCCGGCGCAGGGCTGGCAGCCGGGTTCCCGGATGCCGCATATGCCGAAGCCGGAGTGACGGTTCTGGAGGATGCGGCTGCGGTCTATGCTGCGGCTGACGTGATTGCCAAGGTGCGTCCGCCTTCCGAAACCGAAGTCGGATTGCTGCGGGATGGACAGACGTTGATTTCGTTCATCTATCCGGCCGCCAATGGCGACTTGATGGAGCAAGCCAAGGATAGCGGCGCCACCGTGATCGCCATGGATATGGTGCCGCGGATTTCCCGGGCGCAGAAAATGGACGCGCTGTCCTCCATGGCCAATATCGCGGGCTACCGCGCGGTGATTGAGGCCGGGGCGAATTTCGGTCGGTTCTTCACCGGTCAGGTGACGGCAGCGGGGAAAGTTCCCCCCGCCAAGGTTCTGGTGGTGGGTGCCGGTGTGGCCGGACTGGCCGCCATTGGCACCTCGACCAGCCTTGGGGCGATCACCTATGCGTTCGATGTGCGGCCCGAAGTGGCCGAGCAGATCGAATCCATGGGCGCAGAGTTCATCTATCTGGAATTTGACGAGGCCGCCGCCGACGGCGCGGCCACCGGGGGCTATGCAGCACCGTCCAGCCCTGAATTCCGTGAGGCCCAGTTGGCGAAGTTTCGCGAACTGGCCCCAGAGATGGACATCGTCATCACGACGGCGCTGATCCCGAACCGCGAAGCGCCCGAATTGTGGACGCCGGACATGGTGGCGATGATGAAACCGGGTTCGGTAATCATCGATCTGGCAGCAGAGCGGGGCGGCAACTGTAAGCTGACCGTGCCGGACGAAAAGATCGTGACCGACAATGGCGTGACCATCGTTGGCTACACCGATTTCCCCAGCCGGATGGCGACGCAGGCTTCGACGCTGTATGCCACCAACATTCGTCACATGATGACTGACCTGACGCCGGCCAAAGACGGCGTTCTGGTTCAGAACATGGAAGATGACGTGATCCGCGGTGCCACTGTGGTGCATGGGCGCGACATCACTTGGCCACCGCCGCCACCAAAAGTTGCGGCGATTGCGGCTCAGAAGCCCAAGGAAAAGCCGAAGGCACTGACCGTCGAGGAAAAGAAGGCCGCCGAATTGGCTGCGTTCAAGGCCGCGACGAAAAGCCAAGTGACGCTTCTGATCGCTGGTGCGGCCCTGATCGGTCTTGTTGGGTTGGCGGCTCCGGCCAGCTTCATGAGCCACTTCATCGTGTTCGTGCTGGCCTGCTTTGTTGGCTTCTCGGTGATCTGGAACGTGTCTCATTCGCTGCACACGCCGCTAATGGCCGTGACCAATGCAATCTCGGGCATCGTGGTTTTGGGTGCTTTGTTGCAAGTGGGTTCGGACAACTGGCTGGTGGTGTTCCTTGCCGCTGTGTCGATCCTGATTGCCTCGATTAATATCGTGGGTGGCTTCCTGGTGACACGCCGGATGCTTGCCATGTTCCAGAAATCTTAAGGGAGAGGGATCATGGAAGGTCTTGTTTCCGCGGCATATATTGCCGCAGCCGTTCTGTTTATCCTATCTCTTGGTGGGTTGTCAGGACAAGAAAGCGCCAAGCGCGCCGTTTGGTATGGGATTGCGGGGATGGCCTTGGCCGTGGCCGCGACCATCTTCGGGCCGGGCATGAGCAACTATGTGGTCGTGATTCTGATGGTGGCGCTTGGCGCGATTATCGGCACGATCGTGGCCAAGCGGGTCGAAATGACCGAAATGCCGCAACTGGTGGCGGCGTTGCACAGCTTCGTCGGCCTTGCTGCGGTGTTCATCGGGCTGAATGCCGATCTGGAGTTGGGCAGCGTCATGGCGCTGAAAGCTTCGGGCGGTGATCTGCTCCATCTGGCGGGCTTTGCCGCAACCTTGGCCAAGAAGACAGCGGTCGAGATTGGCATCCTGAAGGTTGAAGTGGCCCTTGGTATCTTCATCGGCGCGGTGACCTTCACCGGCTCGGTGGTGGCCTTTGGAAAACTGGCCGGAAAAGTAGACGGCAAGCCTAAGCAACTGCCGGGTGGCCATATGCTGAACGCGGGCGCGCTGGCGCTGTGCGTGGGCCTTGGCATCATGTATGTCTCGGGCGCGGGTCTGTGGACCATGCTTCTGGTGACGCTGATTGCCGGGTTCATCGGCTATCATCTGATCATGGGCATCGGCGGCGCCGATATGCCGGTGGTTGTGTCGATGCTGAACAGCTATTCTGGCTGGGCTGCGGCGGCGATCGGCTTCACGCTTGGCAATGATTTGTTGATTGTTGTCGGAGCCTTGGTCGGCTCGTCGGGTGCGATCCTGAGCTACATCATGTGCAAGGCGATGAACCGGGCGTTCGTGTCGGTGATCCTTGGCGGATTCGGCGGCACCTCGGGGCCACAGATGGCGGTCGAGGGCGAACAGATTGCCATCGATGCCGATGGGGTTGCTGCGGCGCTGGACGACGCGGACAGCATCGTGATCATCCCGGGCTATGGCATGGCCGTGGCGCAGGCGCAGCAGGCGGTCAGCGAGTTGACCAAGCGGTTGCGTGACCAAGGCAAAACGGTGCGCTTTGCGATCCATCCGGTGGCTGGTCGCCTTCCGGGGCACATGAATGTGCTGTTGGCAGAAGCCCGCGTGCCGTACGATATCGTGTTGGAAATGGATGAAATCAATGATGATTTCCCCGAAACCGACGTGGCGATCGTGATTGGGTCGAACGACATCGTGAACCCTGCGGCGCAGGACGATCCGAACAGCCCCATCGCCGGGATGCCGGTTCTGGAAGTTTGGAAAGCCAAGCAGGTCTTCGTGTCCAAGCGCGGGCAGGGAACGGGCTATTCGGGCATCGAAAATCCGCTGTTCTTCAAAGAGAACACCCGGATGTTCTATGGCGATGCCAAAGACAGCCTGAACGCATTGCTGGCGAAGATCGCCTAAGCAGCGGCGACAAATCCATGGAAATCCGGTTTCGGATTTCTTTCGGACAATCGTCGGACTTTTATCGGACCGTCAAAGCCCCGGCCAACCCGCCGGGGCTTTGTCATGTCCGGGCGACGGATTGTTCGCTGAGCACGGTCGACAGATCAAAGGCGGCGCGCATCAGGCGTCGGGTATAGTTGCTGGTGGGGTCGTCAAAGATTTGCGCGGTGGACCCGGCTTCGACCACGGTGCCGTCCCGCATGACCATGACGTGATCGGCCAGTGCCCGGACCACCGCCAGATCGTGGCTGATGAAAATATAGGACATGGCGTGGCGAATTTGCAGGTCGCGCAGCAAGGTCACGATCTGCTTTTGCACGGATCGGTCGAGGGCCGAGGTCGGCTCGTCCAGCACAATCAGGGTCGGGTGCAGCACCAACGCCCGGGCAATGGCGATCCGCTGCCGCTGTCCGCCAGAGAATTCATGCGGAAAGCGGTTGCGCACGGCTGGATCGAGATCGACCTCTTGCAGGGCGGCGCGGGCGCGGGCGTCACGGTCTTTTGCGGACAGTTCTGGCGCGTGCACCAGTAGGCCTTCGGTGATAATCTCGCCCACGGTCATCCGCGGGCTGAGCGAGCCATAGGGGTCCTGAAACACCATTTGCAGCGATTTCCGGTAGGGGCGCATGGCGCTGCGATCCAACCCCGAGATCGATGTGCCCAAAAAGCTGACCCGGCCCTCGCTGGGCAGAAGTTGCAGCACGGCGCGGCCCAGCGTCGACTTGCCCGAGCCACTTTCACCGACCACGCCCAAGGTTTCGCCGCGCCGCAGGCTTAGATTAACCGCGCGCACGGCGTGGATCGGCGCGGATGGGCGGCTGAGGAAGCCCGCGGGGGTGGTGAAGGTGACGGTGACGCCGCGGGCGTCCATCACCGTCTCGGCCTCGGGGGCGACGGGGGCTTTGCGGCCGGTGGGTTCAGAATCGAGCAGCATTGTCGTATAGGCGGTTTCCGGGGCGGCGAAGATCCGGTCGGTGGGGCCATGTTCGACCACCACGCCGTGGCGCATGACATAGACCCGGTCGGCTAAGGCCTGCACGATGCCCAGATCATGGGTGATGAACAAGATCGCCATGCCCAGCCGGGTTTGAAGATCGGCCAGAAGCCCAAGGATTTCGGCTTGAATGGTGACGTCCAGCGCGGTGGTCGGCTCGTCCGCGATCAACAGATCAGGGTCATTGGCCAAGGCCATGGCGATCATGACGCGCTGGCGCTGACCGCCGGACAATTCATGCGGATAGGCACCGAGGCGGGCCTTGGCGTTGGGGATGCGGACCAGTTCTAGCAGGTCCAGCGCCCGGGCCCGGGCCTTGCGGCGGCTGAGCCCGCCATGCACCATCAGCGGCTCGGCGATCTGGCGCTCAATGGTGTAGAGCGGATCGAGCGAGGTCATCGGCTCTTGAAAAATCATCGTGATCTTCGCGCCGCGAATGCGGTCGAGGGCGCGTTTGGATTGGCCGATCAGGTTGTCGCCGTTAAAGCGGGCGGCACCGGTGACCTGACCATTGCCCGCCAAAAGGCCCATGGCGGCCATCATGGCCTGCGATTTGCCAGAGCCGCTTTCACCGACCACCGCGACGGTTTCGCCCCGTGCGATCTGCATCGAGACCCCGCGCACCGCCTCGACCGGGCCATCGGGGGTGGCGAAACTGACATGGATGTCGTCCAGTTCAAATAGCGGGGAGCGGGGCTGTGTCATCTCACCGGTCCTTTGGATCAAGGGCGTCGCGCAGCCCGTCGCCAAGGAAATTCAGGGCGAACAGCAGTAGGGTCAGCGCGATGGAGGGGTACAGCAGCATATAGGGTGCGCCGCGCATGTCTTTGGCCCCTTCCGAAATCAGCACGCCGAGGGAACTGAGCGGTTCTTGCACCCCGAGCCCGAGAAAGCTGAGGAAGCTTTCCAGCAGGATTACCTTGGGGATCAGCAAGGTCATATAGACGATCACCGGACCCAGCGTGTTTGGGATGATGTGACGCCGCAGAATGCCGCCCGCGCCAACCCCAAGGGCATCGGCGGCCTGAACAAATTCACGGCGGCGCAAGCTGATGGTCTGGCCGCGCACGATCCGGGCCATGTCCAGCCATTCGACCATGCCGACGGCGATGAACATCAGCACGATGTTGCGGCCAAAGAACACCACCAACAGGATCACGAAGAAGATGAAGGGCAGCGAATACAGGATGTCGACCAGCCGCATCATCAGGCTGTCGATGCGCCCGCCCAGATAGCCCGCCGTCGCGCCATAGGCGACGCCGACGATCAGCGCGACGGTGGTGGCCAACGCCCCGATCATCAATGAGATGCGGATCGAGATCAGGATGCGGGCCAGCAGGTCGCGGCCATTGGCGTCGGTGCCAGCAAAGAAGTAATAGCGCGCCACATCGGCCTGCATGGTCACCGACAGGTCATCGGGCGCGGTAGCGGTGACCCGGGCATTCGAGAACAGATCGGACCGGTCGAGATAGCGGGTAACGCGGGGGTCAATGGGCCGGCTGGCGCTGGCGGTGACGGTCAGGACCGTGCCGTCGAGGCGGATGGTGTCGGGGGTCAGGCGGGCGCGGGTCAGGACCTGCTCGGCGGCGGGCAGGATGTCCGCGGCGCGGGGATAGGCCTCGACGCTGGCGGGGACCTTGACGAAGGCCGGGTAGACCCGGGCATAGTCATGCGGGCTAAGCATCGGGCCGAAGATCCCCGCGAGGGACAGCAGGATCAGCACAACGATGGACCCCATCGCGGCCCGGTTGCGCCGCAGCCGCAGCAGGGCGGTGGCCCAAAGCGAGCGACTGCTGCTGTCGGGCAGGGCTGCGGCTGATAGGGGGGGCATGTCAGTCATAGCGGACCCTCGGATCGAGCAGGGCATACAGCACGTCGACCAGCAGATTGAACAGCACCACGAAGATGGCGATGATGATGACCGTGCCCATCACAAGGGTGTAGTCGCGGTTCAACGCGCCGGTGACGAAATAGCGTCCGATCCCGGGCAGGCCGAAGATTTGCTCAATGATGATCGACCCGGTCAGCAGCCCGGCGGCGGCGGGGCCGATATAACTGACGGCGGGCAGGCAGGCGGCGCGCAGGGCGTGGATGATGACGATCATCCATGTGGGCAAGCCATAGGCGCGGGCGGTGCGGACATGGTCAGAGCGCAAGGCCTCGATCATCGAGCCGCGGATCAGGCGGGCGACCACGGCGATTTGCGGCAGGGCCAGTGCGATCACCGGCAGGACCAGATTGGCGGGGTTGCCGTCGTTCCAGCCGCCTGCGGGCAGCCAAGACAACCAAACCCCAAACACCAGCGCCAGCAGAGGGGCGACCACGAAGTTGGGCACGGTAATGCCGAAGGTGGCGGTGGCGATGACGGCATAGTCGATGCCGGTGTTCTGACGCAACGCCGCGATGCAGCCCAAGATGCCGCCGACCACCAAAGCCAACAGCAGCGCCAGCCCACCAAGGGTCATGGACACCGGCAGGCCAGAGGCCAGCAACTGCCCGACCGAAAAGTCGCGATAGACAAAGGACGGCCCCAGATCGCCGCGGGCCAGATTGCCGAGGTAATAAAAATATTGCTGCCAGAGCGGCTCGTCCAGATGAAACACCCGGTTGAGATTGGCCATGACGGTGGGTTCCAGTGTTCGTTCCCGGTCGAACGGACCACCGGGGGCGACGCGTATCAAAAAGAACGCGCCGGTGACGATCAGGAATAGAGTGGGGATCGCCCCCAGAAGGCGGCGCAACACATAGCGGAACATGGCGGGTCCAGACGGGAAGGGGGCCGGACGTTGACCGGCCCGGCACCCGGTTGTGGTTAGTCGGTGATCGACAGGAAGCGTGACGGATGCACGTTCTGAATGTTGTCATCCCATCCGGTTAGGCGCGGCGAGACCAGCGACATCGACGAATAAAACAGGATCGGGATCTGCGGCACGTCGCGTAGGAACATCGTCTCGGCTTCGGCCAGAATGACGGCGCGGGCGTCCAGATCGACGGTTTCGGCGGCGGTGTCCAGCAAGGCGTCATAGTCAGGATTGCTATAATTACCGTAATTGAAGCCGGGATTGTCAGCGCGGTTCAGGAACAGGAAGTTCTGCGGGTCGGAATAGTCGCCGATCCACCCGGCCCGGGCGACATCATGGGCCTTCTCGTCCCGCAACATGGCGTAATGGGCCGAGGCATCACGCACGTTGAAGCTGACATCAACGCCCAGCGGTTCCCACATGGAGGCAATCGCGGTGGCGGTATTTTTGTGGTTCTCGCCATTGTTATAGCTGATTTCGACGGGCAGCGGCGCGTCTGGGCCATATCCCGCTTCGGCCAGCAAGGCGATGGCCGCATCTTCGCGGTCAAGCATGGGCAGGGTGGCATAATCCAGTTGCGGGCGTTCGTCGACATAGTTGCCGATGCCGGGGGGAACCCAGCTATAGGCGGGCAGCATGGTGCCGCTCCAGATTTCATCGGCGATGAATTCCCGGTCGATGGCCATGGACAGGGCCTGCCGGATGCGCGGGTCATCGAAGGGTTCATGGGCGCTGTTGACGCCATAGTAATAGACCCCGAGATAAGGCGCGACCCGGACCTGATCGCCCAGACGGTTGCGCAAATCCTTGATCTGTTCGGCGGCGATGTCAGAGCAGGACAGAACCTCGCCGGCCTCAAACCGTCGGGCGCAGTTGGCCCGGTCTTCGAACGGCACATATTCGACGGTGTCGAATGCCACGGTGTCGGCGCTGTGGAACATCGGGTTCTTTTGCAACACCACTTTGTCGTTCGGGGTGAAACTGGACAGGGTGAAGGCGCCGTTGGTCACCATATTGCCGGGCTGGACGAAATCCGTGCCGAACTCGTCCACCGACGCGGGATGCATCGGCAGGCCGGTCTGGTGGGTCAATAGCTCTAGGAAATAGGGGGTTGGCCGTTCCAGCGTGATCTCAAGCGTGTGGTCATCAATGGCGGTGACGCCCAATGTGCCGCCTTCGCCTTTATTCAGCGCCTCGGCGCCTCTGATCGGATAGAGGATATTGGCGTATTTCGCGCCGGTAGCGGGATCCATGATCCGGTTTAGTGAATAGACAAAATCCGATGCCGTCACCGGATCGCCATTCGACCATTTCGCGTCATCGCGCAGGGTGAAGGTATAGACGGTGCCGTCTGCATTGGTTTCCCATGCGGTGGCAACGCCCGGGATCACCTCGGCGGCGGTGTTATAGATCACCAGACCTTCATAGAGATCGCGCAGGATGTTGGACTCTGCGATGGTGGAGGTCTTGTGTTGGTCGAGGGTTTCGGGATCGCCGTCATTGCCGCGCACATAGGTCACGGCGGTGGCCGGGATCAGGCTGGCACAAAGCAGGGTGGTGGCAAGCAGCGTGGTGCTGAGAATGGGATGAGACATTGGTCCCGGGACCTCCTGTGTCAATTTTGTTGGCGCGGCCGCGGCCTTGCCCGTCAATTGAGCGCGGAACCGTCCGTTCGGTCAACGAGTATTACACAGTGTCCCAACGTAAAGCGGTGGACAGCCCTAGGGCTGCCCCTGTGAGGCGCGCCGATAGAGTGGGACGTTCTGAGGGAAAACCCGGCAGCGGGTGGTTAGCGCAGGATCGGCGGGCGTGCCGGATCGCTGCCCGGGGTTTGCGGTTCGGCGGCGGTGGGCGGCTCGGGCAGGTCAAAGCGCAGGCCGACCCGGGCCAGTTTCGCCGTGACCGGATCGGACGCTTTGAAAAACCCGACATCAAGGGCACCAGCTTCGATGCCGCTGAAGGTCAAGGCCTCGGCGACGGCCCGGGCCAGCGCCGCTTCCGCCCCGGGGGCGGGGTTGACCACCGCCAGCAGGTGACTGCGGCCGCCGCCATCATAAGAGACCCCGACAAGATAGGCCATTCGCGCCAGTCCGGCTGCTGCGGCCAGCTTGGTGTCCAGGGCCGTGATCAGGCGTTCCGGCAAGCCGCCGGGGCTGGTGAATTCCTGCGCCCGGGCTTCGGTGGCCTCGGGCGCGTGCGCCAAGGTCTGGGCCAGCCAGTCGACGGCCGGGGCTGGGATCAGGATCGACGAGGGCGCCACGCCGGGATTGACCGCCAAACCAAACCCCTGACCGGCCAACATGCTGGCCACTAAGCGGCCCGAGAGGGCGGCATAGGGGGCGGTGGTTTCGGCAAAGGCCGCCAGACGTTCCTCGCGGTCAAACACCAGAACGAATGTCCCGTCCTCGGTGGCGAAGGGGCGCGGAGAGATCGCATCGCCCTCGGGTTCGGCGTCGAGCAGCAAGAACAGTTCGCCATCGGCCAGACGTTCGTAAAACCCCAGACGCGCGGTATCGTCGTCAGGGGCATCGGTCATGGCGGCGTGGGCCAGATCAAGGGGGGTCGGATCGGTCATCGGGTCTCCAGGCTGCGGCGAACATGCTGGCGCAAGACCGGCACCAGCTCGGTCGCGAACCAGGGGTTGCGGGTCAGCCAAGCGGTATTGCGCCACGACGGATGTGGCAAGGGCAGGGCGCGTGGCAGAAAGCTGCGCCAAGCTGTGACGGTGGCGGTGACGCCGCCACGGGCGGCGGGTCCAAGATGCCAGCGTTGGGCCGGGCCGCCGATTGGTAGGATCAGCTGCAGGTCGGGCAATTCGGCCATGACACGGGCATGCCAAGTGTGGGCGCAAATCGGCGGCGGCGGCAGATCGCTGGACTTGGCGTCATAGCCGGGGAAACAGAACGCCATCGGGACGATGGCGACCCGGTCGCGGTCATAGAACTCGGCCTCGGTCAGGCCGAGCCAGTCCCGCAACCGGTCGCCGGAGCGGTCGTGAAACGGGATGCCGGCCCCATGCACCCGCATCCCCGGTGCTTGGCCTGCGATCAGTAACCGGGCCGTGGGCCGGAACCAGACCACAGGGCGCGGCTGATGCGCGCTTGCGGTCGCGGCAAAGCGTTCCGCACAGAGGCGGCAGGCGGCGATTTCTGCGCCGAGGCTGGGGGAGGCAGGCGGCGGGGTGGGCATGTGTGCAATCTAGTCGCGGCTGCGGTCCCGGCAAGTCCGCTGACGTCCCGTCAAAAGATAAATGTGCAATGGGCCGCGGCATCGGAACCCGAGGTCTGCCGGGTGACCCGCACGCATCGCGACCAAAGGGCGGCGCAAAGGGACGGCGCTTTGCCCCTGATCGTGCTAGAATGAAGGCGTGGCCGAGGTTTTGGGCTGATGTCCGGGCGCGATCGATTGCCGGGGCATTGCTGCGCCGCAGAATGGGACAAGACGCCTATTGTTGCGCCCATCCGTTCCGGTAGGCTTGGCAGCGCACACAATCGTTTGGAGGGTCCATGTACCGGGTTTGGAATTTCATCGCGAACTATTCGCTTTTGCTGATTTCCGGCGCCATATTGGCACTTGTCTGGGTCAATCTGGCCCCGAACAGCTATCATGACTTCACCGAGATGGTGCTGATCGACAACTTCTTTATCGGTCATGCGCATGTGGATGCCAACGGTCACATCCACCGGACCCTGACCCTGCATTATCTGGTCAATGACGTGTTGATGGCGATGTTCTTTGCCATTGCCGCCAAAGAGGTCTGGGAAGCGATCATTTTGGACGAGGGCTCCTTGCGCGGCAAGAAGGCGGCGTCGCCGCTGGTGGCGACGCTGGGCGGGATGATCGGCCCAATCGTGGTTTATCTGGGGGTGGCGGCGGTGCTGGGGTCGGATGTGTACGATGCCGTCGCCAAAGGCTGGGCGATTCCCACCGCCACCGACATCGCTTTTTCCTATCTGGTCGGGCGGATTGTGTTCGGGGCCGGGCATCCTGCGGTGCGCTTCTTGTTGCTGCTGGCGATTGCGGATGATGCGGGCGGGTTGCTGATTTTGGCGATCTTTTATCCCAGCGCCGCCTTGGCGCCGTCGTGGCTGTTGTTGTCGGTGGTGGCTGCCGTGGCGGTCTTCTTTCTGGCGAACTGGTTGCCGCGCCGAATGGACCGGGGCAATCAGTTGCGGCCCAACTCCACCTGGGTCCGCAAGACCTTTGGGGCGTGGCCCTATATCATCGCCGGGTGCCTCAGCTGGTACGGGTTTCAGGAATCGGGGCTGCATCCGGCACTGGGCCTGTTGCCGATTGTACCGACCATCCCCCATGCCGACCGCGCCTTCGGTATCTTCGCGGCGGCCGAAGCCCATCTGCATGATCTTCTCAACGTCATGGAACACGGCATGAAGATACCGGTCGAGATCGTGTTGTTCTTCTTCGGCCTGATGAATGCCGGGGTCGAATTCACGTCGATTGGGGCGCCGACATGGCTGGTGCTGGCCGGGTTGATGATCGGCAAGCCGGCGGGAATTCTGCTGTTCGGTTGGCTGGCGGCTGGGCCGATGAAGTTAGGCTTGCCGCAAGGGATGCGCATCATCGATCTGTTCGTCCTCGGCTGCGTCGCGGCCATCGGCTTCACGGTGTCGTTGTTTATTGCGACCGTGGCCTTTGACGGCGGCGTCGTTCAGGAAGCGGCAAAAATGGGAGCCTTATTCAGTTTCTTTGCTGCGGTTGTGGCGATCGTGGCGGGCAAGCTGGCCAAGGTCGAAAAACAGCATCTTGAGTGAGGCCTGAAACGGCATGCCCCCTCCGCCGCGATTGCGGGGGGTGGCAAGCGCGCGATGAGCTGGTATGCATTTAATCGGGTGCCCGTCCGGGCGCCGGGGTTCATGAATACAGGTATCAGCCGTGATGAAAGATGTGCAAATCGGCGGGTTGACCGTCGGAAACGACCGCCCGCTGACCGTGATTGCCGGTCCATGCCAGTTGGAAAGTCATGACCACGCGCGGATGATTGCGCAATCCATGCAGGCCGTGTGTGCCGAAGCCGGGGCCAGCTTTATTTTCAAGGCTTCCTATGACAAGGCCAATCGGACCTCGTTGGGCGGCAAGCGTGGCTTGGGGATTGAGGCCGGTCTGGAAATTCTCGCCGCCATCCGCGAGGAATTCGGCGTGCCGGTTCTGACCGATATTCATACCGCCGAGCAGGCGGTTCAAGCCGCGAAATCGGTCGATGTGTTGCAGATTCCGGCGTTTCTGTGCCGTCAGACCGATCTGCTATTGGCTGCCGGCGAAACCGGGGCGGTAATCAACATCAAGAAGGGGCAGTTTCTGGCGCCTTGGGATATGGCCAATGTCGTGGCCAAGGTCGAAACCACCGGCAATACCCGTTTGATGCTGACCGAGCGCGGCGTCAGCTTTGGCTATAATACCCTCGTGGCGGATATGCGCAGCCTGCCGACGATGATGAAGACCGGCTATCCGGTGGTGATGGATGCGACCCATTCGGTGCAACAGCCCGGCGGGTTGGGCGGCGCCTCGGGTGGGCAACGTGAATTCGCGCCGGTGATGGCGCGGGCGGCGGTCAGCCTTGGCATCGCGGCGGTGTTCATCGAAACCCATGAGGACCCGGACAACGCGCCGTCGGACGGCCCGAACATGATCCCATTGGATCAGATGGGCGGGTTGGTGACGTCGTTGATGCAGTTCGATGCGTTGGCCAAGGCGAATCCGCTGCGGGTTTGAGCCGCTGAAATAGGGGCGCGCAGGGCAGGGGTGGCCGGACAGCAAAATTTTCCTAGGGTCTGAATAAAAGACTGCGGATTTTGCATCAAAAGTGGTTCCGGCCCCTTGCGCTCCCCGAACACTGGAATTAAACCGCCCGGACAGTTGGGGTGTAGCCAAGCGGTAAGGCATCGGTTTTTGGTACCGTGTATCGTAGGTTCGAATCCTACCACCCCAGCCAGTAAACTTTCCGACACGTAAGCAAGACGTGGCAGGCTTCCTCAGAGGTCGAACTGCCCCCGCGAATGCCCCCGCCATCAGCGCCGCTGAGGGCTGGCCTCTGGGTCCTTCTGCGACCCTGATAGCGCGTGGCTATCGGTCTGCTACCTGCCTCTCCTCGCTTCACTCAGCGGCCCTCTTGAAGGAGGACGTATCCATGAAGAATAAAGAAGATACTGGATAACTGGGCGGGGGTAGCTAATAGGTATAAGTAATGGATAAGAAGAGAGGGAATGGAGAAGGAGAAACAGGGTAACAGTTCCCCTAGTTATTGACCCTCTCTTCCCTAAAGTAACCAAGGTAACCCCGCCAACAGGTCCGCCATGTGTCCCATTGAAAACCCTCAGCACTCCCGCCCCTTAGACGTTCACCGCTGGTCCGATCATCCCGAGGTCCGGGGCTTCGTTGTAAATGCATCGCTCAGCTTCAACGCGGAACGGCCACCTGCTTGCATGGGAAGTTATCCAAAGCCTGCTAGCGCGTTGGCGACCTGTTCCCGTTGTTTCAGCTCGTCTTTCTTTCGTAGGTCATCGTCGAGAATAAACATGATCGACGATTTGAGCCATGGGAAAGCGGCGAGGCACTCTTCCTCAGTAAGCTCATGGATGCCCTTACTGAGGACCGCGTAAATCTTACGGTTCTCGAAAAGTACATCAGGGATATGGCTCTTGATAATCCCTACCTTATCGTCCATCCGAGCCGTCCTAAACGTGTCCGGATCCCAGCTCTCTGTTTCATAGAACTCGTCGAACCTCGACTGAATCAGTCGCTCGAAGATACGCCGGAAGTAAGCGAATGAACCAACTCCGACGCCATGTGCACCGAGGCCGATGGCCTTGTGCAATTCGTTCATGTCTTGCTTGGATAGAACTCCTCTAAACCTTTCGATCTCGGCGTTTCCGATGTGTGAATCCCGGAGGCAAACTGGTCCACAGAAACGGTCGGATTACCTGACCGTCGCGGATTAAAAGTCCGCCATTCTGATGCCCGAGGCGGAAGCTGAGGGCTGGGAGATGTATTCTGTGGAACTTTATAACCGGGTGCGCAGAGCGTGCCATGTCGAAGGTATGAGTGAGCGCGAGGCCGCGCGTCAGTTCGGGATTGATCGCAAGACGGTGTCAAAGATGCTTGAACCGCGCCGGGTTTGCCGGAGGCTGAATTGTCTTAGTTACGCGGCCATATCTGATCTTTCCATAGCAGCATAGAAGTTTGCTTCTGCCTCAGCGGGCGGGATATTCCCGATAGGTTCCAGCAGGCGGCGATTGTTGAACCAGTCGACCCATTCGAGGGTGGCATATTCGACGGCTTCAAAGCTGCGCCAGGGGCCACGGCGATGAATGACCTCAGCTTTGAATAGGCCGTTTATCGT
>NZ_MTBG01000034.1 GCF_002119405.1 Pseudoruegeria sp. SK021
CCTGCGCCATCCAAAACCATCCGCACGGCACGTTCGCGCACTTCAGGTGAATATTTGTTCGTTGTTTTGTTCATGATGCTCCATCCTACTCATGAGTTGGAGCCTCCGGCAAACCTGGCGCGGTTCAATTTCAACTGGTTACTGTGTTGGCTCTGGCATGATCGGGGGAAAGAGTTTCAGGCGCTCGGTGCGCTCGATGATGATCCGGATGAACGCTTGTACCTTGGGATTTGCGCGTCGCTCGGGCAGGACATAAATGCCCATGACCGCTCTACGCACATTCATATGAGGCTGGATTTCCACCGGAAAAAGTCCTTGCTGGGCAAAATGTTCGCGCAGGACGTTGCTGTGGAACAACACCGCATCGGTGGCTCGAACAAACTCGACGCATGCCTCGAGGGAATTAGATGTGAATGCATAGCCGCTATGGCTGGCGCCATAGTCGCGCCCGCTTGAGACCAGTCGCTTTTGGCGCACATCGGTCGAATCGGCGACGGCGCTGGGGAAGGTGTACACCGTTTTCAAATCCTTCGCGGCCCCAAGAAGCGGGTGGCCCTCACGGACGAAATAGCCCTCGGTGGCAATGCCCATAGGAATGAAGTCGACCTCAAGTTCCTCTTTTAGGCTCTCGATCCGGTGTCCAATGAACAATGATGTGTCGCCCGCAATAAGTTGATCCATGCAGCGCATCATATCTCCGATGCTGACATTGATCGGTGCGGCTGGGTGGGCCTTGAAGTGTTCGAGGACATAGTCCTTCAGGATAAGAACCCACGTAGAATAACCCGTCCCAACGCTGATACCCTCGTCAAGTTCTGCCTTCAGTCTGGCGATTGTGGCAAGGGCGTTAGAATGAATCCGTTCGATATAAACGGCGCTACTGTAAAGCGTCTCGCCATAAGGGGTCAGTTGCATGCCGCGTGACGAGCGCGTGAACAGTTCGACGCCAAGAGATTGTTCAAGTCGCTTCAGATTATAGCTGAGAGCCGGCTGCGAGACGTGCAGTGTTTCGGCCGCGGCCACCAGTGACCCAGCCTCGGCCACTGCAATGAACTGTTCAAGCGCCTTCTCCATCGCGGTCCCTCCCTCCGAAGGTATTCCGCCAGCAGCGGTCAATCGCTTCGATATAAATGAATTTTATATAACGGCCAAAAATTTGTATTTGTCCAGAGGTTGAGGGCTGGCTATGCATTTCAAATGTGAATTGCAGTCTGGCCCCGTAAGGGTCGACGATGCGCGCTGCTGGCGTTGAGGGCGTCAATAAAAAAAGAGGATTAAGATACGTCGTTCCCGTCAAAGTCCTTGTGGCTTCGTGCGTATCTTTTTGGGGAGGATGAACATGAATACGACCTTGATCGGTCGGCGCCGTTTGCTCGGTGCCGGGTTGGCTGCTGCTAGTCTGCCACTTTTTGATTTCGGCCCGGCAATGGCCCAGCAGCCAAACAGTATCCGCATGATGTGGTGGGGCGGCGACGAGCGCGCGCGCCGGACCAATGGAGCGATCGCACTTTTCAAGGAAGCCAATCCAGAAGTGACGATTGAGTCTGAATCGATGGGCTGGGATGATTACTGGGCGCGACTAGCGACGCAGGTCGCAGGGGGGAACGCGCCCGATTTCATTCAGATGGATTACCGCTATATGGTCGAATATGCGCGACGCGGCGCAATCCGCCCATTGGACGAGTACCTTGGCAAAGAACTGCAGATCGCGGATTTCGGGCAGGTCAATCTTGATAGCTGCTCGGTAGACGGGAAGCTGTATGGCGGGAATGTCGGTATCAACGCCTTCGCGGTCTTCAGTGATAGTGCGGCATGGGAAGAAGCCGGGCTTGAGGCACCGTCCTATGACACGACATGGGATGAATTTTCAGCTAAATGCGCCGCCTTTACGGCTGGCAATACGCGCACCCGTATGCGCGCTACGGCGGACGGCAGCGGCCAAGAAGGCCTGTTCGAGGTTTGGCTGCGGACCCAGGGTAAGGCGCTGTTCCATCCTGATGGGACCCTAGGATATGACGCGGCGGATGCAGGACGCTGGTTTGCCTATTGGGCGGACCTGCGCAAATCCAAGGGCTGCGTGGCGGCAGACGTGCAGGCGCTTTACAAGAACTCGCCCGAGACCTCACCTCTTGTTGTGGGCCGTGCGGCAACCGATTTTGTCTGGTCCAATGGGTTTGAATCCTATCAGAAACTCGTCGCTGCCGAACTGTCTCTGGTGGGTGCACCTGTACTGGAAGGGGGCGAACCTGGCCAGTATCTGAAGCCGTCGCAGATGTTCTCGATCTCGGAGACGTCGGAAAGCCCTGTGCAGACGGCCAGATTGATCAACTTCCTGATCAATGAACCGGCTGGTGCTAAAATTCTGGGGCTTGATCGCGGGGTTCCGGCCTCGCCTAAAATCCGTGAAGCGATCAAGCCCGATCTGAGCGAGGCGGGTCGGAAAGTGGTCGACTTCATCTCAAAGGTGACGCCCCAGGTCGGGCCGTTGCCGCCCTCGCCTCCTCAGGGCGCGGGTGAGGTCAATGCGCTTTTGATCCGCATCAGCCAAGAGGTCGGCTTCGACGTCAGCACGCCGGAACAAGGGGGCGTTAATCTCGTGGATGAAGCCGCCGCGATCCTGAGGCGGACATAAGGCATGGCAGCCCATAACACCGTCGCGACGAGCAACGCCCGCAAGCAGGTTGCGGCGGGCGGATGGCTCTGGGGTGCGGTCAGGCGCAATGGGGCTGGATACCTGTTCCTTGCGCCCTGGCTCATCGGCTTTTTCTGCCTGACACTGGGTCCGGCGCTGGTCTCACTTTACCTTTCGTTCACCAATTATGACCTGCTGACCACGCCTGAATTCGTTGGCATGCAAAACTATGTCCGCATGGCCACCGCTGATCCGAAATTCATTGCGTCAATTCGGGTGACCCTACTTTATGTAGCGCTGTCCGTGCCGCTTAAGCTGGCATTTGCGCTGGCGGTGGCAATGGTGCTTAATCGGGGGATGCGCGGTTTGCCGTTTTATAGGGCGATCTTTTACCTGCCGTCGCTATTGGGCACCTCTGTCGCCATCGCGGTGTTGTGGCGACAGCTCTTCGCCGCAGACGGCATGGTCAACAGCCTGCTGGCACAGTTCGGGGTCGAGGGGCCAAGCTGGATCTCCAACCCCAATTACTCGCTTTACACGCTGGTCGTGTTGTCTGTCTGGCAGTTCGGATCGCCCATGATCATCTTTCTGGCCGGACTTCGCCAGATCCCGGTCGACATGTACGAGGCGGCAAGTCTGGATGGCGCATCGCCCGCACGGCAGTTTTTCCGCATCACGTTGCCGCTTCTGTCACCGGTAATTTTCTTCAACGTCGTGATCCAAACTATTGAAGCGTTCAAGGCCTTCACGCCCGCCTTCATTATCTCGGGCGGCTCGGGCGGACCGATCAACTCGACCCTGTTTTACACGCTCTACCTGTATCAGGAGGCGTTCAGCTATTTCCGCATGGGCTATGCCTCGGCGCTTGCCTGGGTGTTGGTGGTCCTTATCGCGGTCTTTACCGCTTTCTCCTTCCTGACCACAAAATATTGGGTGCATTACGATGACTGACGCTGTGCACGAAGTACCGGGTCGCGCCTCAACCCATCCCCGCCTGACGGGCACAGTGCGCCATGTGCTGCTGATCGCGATCTCGTTTGTGATGATCTATCCGATCCTGTGGATGCTGTCGGGGTCGCTGCGCCCCGCCGACGAATTGTTCGGAGGCGATGCGGGGCTGATGCCGTCACAGGTCACGCTCCAAGCCTATAGCGACGGCTGGTTCGGACTACAGGTCACGTTCGGACGGTTTTTTGCCAATTCGCTAATTATCGCGGTACTGGCGACGGTGGGCAATGTGCTGGCGGCTTCTCTGGTGGCCTTCGCCTTCGCTAGGTTGAAGTTCTCTGGCCAGAAATTTTGGTTCGCGCTGATGCTGGGAACCTTGATGTTGCCCTATCATGTAACGCTGATCCCGCAATACGTGATGTTTCGCAGCCTCGGCTGGGTGAACACATGGTGGCCATTGATCCTGCCCAAGTACTTTGCTGTGGATGCGTTCTTTATATTCCTGATGGTCCAGTTCTTCCGGGGCATCCCGCGCGAACTGGACGACGCGGCCCGGATGGACGGCTGCAGTCCGTGGCGGATCTATCGCAAGATCATCTTGCCACTGTCGATGCCGGTGCTGGCGACTGCCGCGATCTTTTCCTTCATCTGGACGTGGGAGGACTTTTTCGGACCGCTGATTTATATAAGCGAAATGAGCCAGTACACAGTCCAATTGGGCCTACGCTCGTTCATCGACTCAAGCGGCACGTCAAGTTGGAACGAGCTTTTCGCGATGTCGCTGCTGTCTTTGGTTCCGATCTTCCTGATCTTCCTATTCTTCCAACGGCTGCTCATTGAGGGCATCGCCACCACCGGCATGAAACGCTGACTCATTTGGCCAGCCTGATGCTTTGCCCTGATCATAGTGGCAAGGGATCGGACGGCCCTGAAATCCGGAAATGCGAATGGCAACCACTATACAACTTAACAAAATTGAAAAGCGCTATGAGGCGCATATTGTGATTCCTGGGATCGATCTGGAAATCAAACCGGGGGCATTCACGGTTTTCGTTGGCCCTTCGGGCTGCGGAAAATCAACACTTTTGAGGATGATCGCGGGACTTGAGTCGATTTCGGGCGGAGAACTGATGATCGATGGCGTCCGGGTGAATGATGTCGCTGCCGCGAAGCGGGGCATCGCCATGGTCTTTCAGTCATATGCGCTTTACCCGCACATGAGTGTTTACAAAAACCTCGCCTTTGGGTTGGAGACGGCGGGCTATAAGCGCGACGAGATCGACCGCCGCGTCCGCGCTGCGGCAGAGACGCTGCAAATCAAAGATTACCTCCCGCGAAAGCCCAAGGCGTTGTCCGGCGGCCAGCGTCAGCGCGTGGCCATCGGGCGCTCAATCGTCCGTGATCCCAAGATTTTCCTGTTCGATGAGCCACTTTCAAACCTTGATGCCGAGCTACGGGTGCAAATGCGGGTCGAAATTACCAAGCTGCACGAGCGGTTGGGCAACACAATGATTTATGTGACCCACGATCAGGTCGAGGCGATGACGATGGCCGATCAGATCGTCGTTCTTCGTGCCGGCCAAGTGATGCAGGCCGGCTCTCCGCTGGAACTGTACAATGCGCCCGTCGATCAGTTTGTCGCGGGGTTCATCGGATCGCCCAAAATGAACTTCGTGCCCGTGCAAATTGCCGATGCGACAGGGGTTTTGCTTGACGGGCAACGGATCGAAACCGGGCAAGTACTCGAAGGCCCGGTGGGTACGCCACTGACAATGGGTATCCGTCCCGAGCATATTTCGGTCTCCGACGGGACGGGCCAGGCCATCGGCGAGGCCCGTGTCGAACTGGTGGAACATCTGGGCGTTAGCACCGTCTTACATGCCCGCCTAGCCGTCGGCGCTGAGACACTGATCGTCGTGCTTCCCGGCCAACAACCCTGCCGCAGTGGCGATGTCGTTTCACTTAGAACCGATCCGGGCTTGTGTCATTTATTTGCTGCTGACGGTCGGGCGCTGCGCAACTGATCCCACACATCCCGATCATCTACCAAATTCTAGACATCGACCCCCTCATGGGTCGGCCAGAGCAGTATGTCCAGCCGACAACTCACCCCGGCCAGACACGACAACAGGAGAATGAGATGCGCAAGAAATACGCACTTGTGGGAACCGGTTCCCGCGCCCGCATGTTCTATGAGGCGATCGCCAAAAACTATCGCGATAACGCTGAGCTAGTGGCGCTGTGCGACACCAATCAGACCCGGATGGATTATACCAACAAACTGCTCGGGGATGACTTCCAGATCGGGCCTTTGCCCACCTATAAGGCCGGAGATTTCGGCAAGATGCTCGACGATACCGGCGCGGATGTGGTGATCGTCACATCGATCGACCGAACCCATCATATCTATATAATTGCCGCCCTTGAGGCCGGTCGCGATGTCATCACCGAAAAGCCAATGACGACCGATGCCACCAAGTGCCAGCAGATCATTGATGCGGTCGAACGCACAGGGCGTTCGGTGCGAGTCACCTTCAACTACCGCTACGCCCCACATAATGCGGCCGTCCACGAGCTGATTTTGTCCGGGGCGATCGGGGATGTCTACTCGGTACACTTCGAATGGCTTCTGGATACCAAGCACGGTGCCGACTATTTCCGCCGCTGGCACCGCGACAAGCGGAATAGTGGCGGGCTGATGGTGCATAAATCGACACACCATTTTGATCTGGTGAACTTCTGGCTGCAAAGCCAGCCCGAGACCGTCTTTGGCATGGGAGATCTGCGCTTTTATGGCCGTGCCAACGCCGAAGAGCGGGGCCTGTTCACTCCCTATACCCGCACGACCGGCGTTACCGCGGCCAAGGATGATCCGTTCGCGATCGACATGACCAAAAGCCCCGTGCAGAAAGCCTTGTATTTAGATGCAGAGCATGAAGACGGCTATCAGCGCGATCAGAACGTCTTTGGCGACGGCGTCAGCATCGAGGATACGATGCAGGTCATGGTGCGCTATTGCAACCGCGCCGTCATGACCTATTCGCTGAACGCGTATGCGCCGTGGGAAGGCTTCAACGTTAGCTTCAACGGATCGGGAGGCCGGATCGAGTTGATGGTGCGCGAGACCTCGTACATTAACGGCGGTGGCGCCTTGGATCAAGAGGGCGCGGCAGAAGGCATCCAGCTGTACTATTTCCCGCTTGATGCCGCCGCGCAAGTAATGCCCGTGGATATGGCCGAGGGCGGGCATGGTGGCGGGGACAACCGGATGCTGGACGATATCTTCGGCAAATCCAATCCCGGCGGAGCCTATGCCGCCGGCTATCGTGACGGAGCAATGTCGATTCTGACCGGGATTGCGGCAAACCGCTCGTTCCAGACCGGCCTGCCGGTTCAGGTCTCGGATCTGGTTCGTCTTTAATTAAGCCCGGCGGTGGAGTGAGGAACTGCCAGATCGCAGCGTATATTGCGGTCTGTGCACGCCGGGGTTTGAAACTTGGACACATGACGTTTCAGCGGGTGTGACAAAGCCTGCGGCTGGGGCCGCGAGCTTCAAAATTTTAGTTTCACGTTTGTGTAATCGTTTAAACTGCGCCTGAATGATGTGCGTATCCCGATTTGAATGAACCAGAATCGGGCCAAGTGGCCGTTCAAGCCATGTGCGGGCTGGTATGAGATTGTGGTTGCAGGGCCTACGAGACAGCATTGTCGTTATGGCAAGGGTCGAAGCGGGCTCGGCTGCAACGAAAACAGAGGCTGACATTGGAATGAACTGGAAAACCGGATGGAGCGTTGCGGCGCTGGGATTGGCGCTTGGCAGTGGTGCCTTGGCGCAAGACTACTCAGGCAAGACATTGGTTGTTGGGACTTGGGGCGGAGACATTGAACGGCTTCTGCGCGAACACGCTGCAGGACCCTTGGAAGAACTAACCGGTGCAAAGGTTGAGTTTCTTTTGGGCGGTTCGGGGGACCGGATGGCAAAGATGTATGCCGAAAAGTCGAACCCGACCATGGATGTGACCTTTCAGAATGTCTATGAGGCGCCACAGGCCCTGTCGGATGGGTTGGTCGTGGCCCCGGACGAATCCTCGGCGATCTATGGGGATTTGTGGCCGGGTATGAACGATGGTTGCTATGCCATGTCACTGGTCGGCCTTGGAATTGCCTACAACAAGGGCATGGTAACGGAACCCGTGGAATGGGCGGATATGTGGAAGCCCGAATACAGGGGCATGATCGCAATGGCCCCCTACCCAAGCTCCGAAGGCGATGGGCTGCTGGGGGTTGCCGCGCGGCTGGTGGGCAGTGACGAGCACGATCCTGACGCCGCCTTCGCCAAGGTCAGCGAACTGGGTGCACCGGCTTTGAACTATACCTCATTGGATGAAGTTTTCGCCCTAATGGATGCGGGCGAGGTGGCGATGGCTCCGATGATCTCGGGCTATGTGCTGGCCGCTTTGAAGGAATGGGACAATATCGGGTTCGCGTTCCCGACCGATCCCGGTCCGGTACTTGTGCGAGATATGGTTTGTCAGGTCGCCAATTCTCCGAACCCGGAATTGGCGCAGATGTTTATTGAACTGGCGCTCAGCCCGGCGACGCAGCAAGCCTATGCTGAGGAATTGCTATTCGGCCCGACCAATTCCAAAGCTGAACTTAGCCATGACGCCGCCGCCGACACCATCAATACCCCCGAGGAGGTGGCATCGCTTTTGCAGCTGGATTGGCCCTATGTCATCTCGCAGCGTGCCGATTGGACTGAGCGCTGGAACAAGGATGTTCTAGGCCAGTGATCGACGAATTCGTGTCAACAGGCGGGGTCGTGGCATGATCGGGCGCGGCCCTGCCCATTTGCTGGTGGCACCGGGGCTGGCGCTGGTGGCGTTCGTGTTTCTGGCACCGTTTCTGCTGCTGGTTGCTATGAGTTTTTGGTCGCAACCCGAGGGCTCGCTTTTGGTGGACACAACCCTGACCTTCAAAAACTACATTCGGATCTTTTCGGATGCTTATTACCTTCGCGGCCTCGGTCGGACGCTATGGTTAAGTGTGGCGACTGTGGCGTTGGCATTGGTTTTGGGGTTCCCGGTGGCCTTTTGGATCGTGCGCCGCGCCGGGCGCTTGCGGCGCTTTGTGACGGCACTGATGCTCTTGCCGATGGTGTGCGGCGCGCTCTTGCCAACGCTGGGGCTGGTGAACCTTCTATCGCCGCTTGGGATCATCAACGGCACGCTGAAGACTATGGGGCTGATCGACCGGGCCATTCCGCTTTTGGGGACTCAGATCGGCATCTTGATTGGGCTGGTGCAAGCCTTTCTCCCGTTGATGGTTTTGCCATTGGTTGCCGTGCTAGACCGCCTACCACCAAGCTTTGAGGAGGCGGCCATGTCTTTAGGCGCGCGTCCGGCTCAGGTCTGGCAGCGGGTTGTCCTTCCGTTGGCCGCTCCAGGGGTATTGGCAGGGGCAGTGCTGGTGTTCTGCGCTGCGCTGACATCGTTTGTGACCCCCCAAATTCTGGGACAAGGAAAGATCGCCACCTTCGCCACGATGACTTGGCAACAGGCCAGCTTGGTGCTGGACTGGCCGTTCGCCTCGGCCCTTGCGATGGTCATGCTAGGCTTGATGGCGGGTCTGGGCGGACTTTTGGCCGTGTTGCGCCGGGCGAATTGGGCACAAACATGAGACGCATTATTTTGTCGGGTTTCACAGCATTTGTCGTTCTGTTCACGGTCGCGCCTCTGCTGGTGCTGGTGTTTTCAAGCTTTGATGACGGCAAGTTTTTCCGCTTCCCGCCACGCGAGTTGTCGTTGCGGTGGTTTCGTGCGGCCTTTGCCAGCGCCGAGTATCGCAGTTCCCTGTTCAACAGTACCGTGGTGGGACTGTTGGCTACGGTGATTTCGGTCACGCTTGGGACAGCCGCGGCACTGGGACTGCAGCGTGGGGTTCTAAAAACGCGCGCGTCGCTTGAGATGGTGCTGCTGGCCCCGTTGACCCTTCCTCTGGTGATCTGGGCGATTGCGCTATTGCAGATCTATGCGTGGCTTGGAATTGGCGGCACGCTGTCGGGGCTGGTTTTGGCCCACGCCACCTTTACTCTGCCGTTTTCGGTGCGGGTGATGTTGGCGACGTTATCGTCCATTGATCCGGGGCTTGAACTGGCCGCACGGTCCCTTGGCGCCCGGCCTTGGAGGGCGTTCGCCCGTGTTACCTTGCCGTTGGCTTTGCCCGGTCTGGCGACCTCAGTTGCCTTGTCATTCTTCATCTCGTTCAACGATGTGATCGTGTCCACCTTTATCGCCGGGTCCAGTTGGATGACCTTCCCTGTGCGGTTGTATTCGCAACTGCGCGGCCAAGGGATCGACCCGACCACTCTTGCCATCGGAACCATGGTGATCTGCTCAATCCTGAGCGTCGTCATCCTGACCGAAATTTTCAGCAGAAAGGCCTTGCGGACATGACCGCCTATCTGACGATCAGGGATGTAGCCAAAAGCTATGGCCGCTCGACCGCTTTGCACTGCATCGACATGGACATCGCCCGAGGCGAATTCTTGGCGCTTCTGGGCCCGTCTGGGTCGGGCAAGACGACGCTGCTGCGCATCCTTGCAGGGCTGCTTGATCCCGGTCGTGGCACTCTGATTCTGGATGGAGTCGACATGACCAAAACGCCAGCTTGGGAGCGTGACATCGGTCTTGTCTTCCAGAATTATGCGTTATTTCCCCATATGGATGTGCGCCAGAACGTCGGTTTCGGTCTGGATATGCGCGGCATTCGGGGCGCAGAGGCCGAACGGCGGATTGATGAGGCATTGGAGACCGTGTCCATGCGCGAGTATGGGACCCGCCGTCCGGGCGAACTCTCGGGTGGTCAACAGCAACGCATTGCCATTGCCCGTGCTATTGCCATTAAGCCGCGTTTGCTGTTGCTGGACGAGCCGTTGTCGAACCTTGACGCCGTGTTGCGCCAGTCTGTTCGGATCGAGTTGCGCGAGTTGCACGAACGCACCGGGCTGACCACGATCATGGTCACGCATGATCAGGTCGAGGCACTGACCCTCGCGGACCGCGTGGCACTGATGGAGCGGGGCGAGGTGATTCAGGTCGACCGCCCAGAAGACTTGTACAACCGTCCGGCATCCGCGTTTGCGGCGGCGTTTCTCGGCAGCCCCCCGGCCAATCTCTTGCCGGTTGCGCCGGGAAATGCGCCCGGGACGGTCAGCATCTCTGGAGTGGTCTGGACCCCGGTGGGGCAGGTGGCACAAGCGGTGGCGGCACTTCGTGGTCCCGCCCGTTTGGCCCTGCGCCCCGAAACCCTTCGCCTAGTGGCCCAAGAGGTGCCGGGCGCCATTTCCGGGCGCTTGAAAGCGGTAGAATACATGGGTGGCGAACGGCTTGCTCATGTGGAACTTACTGGCGCCGATGCTCCGGCCCCGGTTGTGCTGGTGCGAAGCGCCGATGCGCTGCCCGAGACGGGGCAGGTGGTCTTTGTCCTGCCCGGGGCGGTGACTGGCCTTTACGACAACGAAAGCGGCGCCAATATCGCGCCCGCGACTGCAGGAGAATACTGATGTGGAGCAATGCTGAAACCTGGGCGAAACGCAGCCCGGCGAAACAGGAATTACGCGAAGAAATCTGGGGCTTGCTGGAACGAACCGGTGTCGCGATCGGCCCGGCATTTGGAAATATTCCCAACTTTTCGGGGGCCGATATGGCGGCATTCCATATCTCGTTAACGCCGGAATGGCAGGCGGCGCAGACCGTGAAGTGCAACCCTGATGCGCCCCAAATCCCCATTCGCTTAAGGGCCCTTTATGCGGGCAAAGTGCTGTATGTTCCGGTGCCAGCCCTCACACGGGATTTCCCCTATCTGCGGCTTGACCCCGTTAAGCTCGTTGAAACAGGCGTCAGCTTTGAATTGGCGGCGACCGCTGAAGGCTATATGATGCATGGCGAACGGATCGAGTTCGAAGACGTTCCCGCTCTGGACTTCTGCATTCTTGGGTCTGTCGCTGTATCGCGCGAAGGGGGACGCACTGGCAAAGGCGCGGGCTTCGCGGATCTGGAGGCCGGTATCTTTCGCGACCTTGGCACTGTCCAACCTGACACGCCGGTCGTGACGTTGGTACATTCCTCGCAACTGGTCGAGTCTGATCGAGTGCCGATGATGGCCCATGACAGCCCGCTATCCATGATCGCGACCGAGGCCGAACTGATCCGGACCCCGCCCGCTACTACGATCCCTGGTGGGGTCGATTGGGAGATGGTGCAGCCCGATCAGTTCCGCGACATCCCCTTCTTGGCCAAGCTGCGCGACCGATTGCTGGCCAAGGATACCGGGGGTGCAGCATGAGGCGCGGTTGTCGCCCGCTCCACAAGGCTGACTGGCAAAACAATGGTGTGGGGCGGGGACGTGTCGCCGCCGATGCGCTGGATCAACAAATCAACCGCGCTTCGCCCGAGGTCGATCAGAGATTGACGGACGGTGGTCAGCCCGATGAGAGGCCAAGCGCTCATTCCGATGTCATCAAATCCGATCACCGAGACTTCGCCGGGGACGTCAATGCCAAGGTCGCGCAGGGCAGACAGCGCACCGATTGCCACCAGATCGTTGACGCAAACCACCAGCGACACGTCGCGCTGCGCCATGCGCCGCTTTGCGTCCGGACCAAGGGTCGCCGTCAGGGGAACAGTTTCTTCCCAGACCACATCGCAGAAACCAGCTGCCGCCTTAAGGAAACCCCGCCGTCGTTCGCGGCTGGAGGCGATGTCGTCTCCGCCCGACAACAGGCCGATGCGGCGGTGCCCGAGCGTGCGGATATACTCCGCGATCAGCCGACCACCGTCAGCATGAGCGGCCTGAATGCAGTCGTGACCGGGCAGGGGGCCGTCGATCGTGACCACCGGGAAACGCGGTTGACCGCCGATGGTTTCAAATTCCGGATGCAGCACCGCGACTGCGCCATCAACCCCGTGATCAGCCAGCATGCGCAATGCTTCGGCCTCGCGGCGCGGGGTGTCGCCCGAATTGATCAGCAGCGTTGCCAGACCACGGCTTTCGGCATGGCTTTGAACCGCTTCAGCGATCTCGGGGAAGATCGGGCTGACCAGCGTGGGCAGGATGCAGCCAATCACGTTGTGGCGCCCGGTCTTCAGCGACACGGCGGCGCGGTTGCGGGCATAGCCCAAATCCTGTGCGGCGCTTCGTACCAGACGATCAACCTCGGGCGTGACTTTGCCAAGATCGTTCATCACGTAAGATACGGTGGCCGAAGAAACCCCCGCCGCCTTTGCCACATCCCGGATCGTGACGCGTTTCTTCATGCCACCTACCACTTGTTGCGCAGTCCGATCTTAGGCCCGCTTGTTATGAGAATGCTAGCCTTTGCACCGATGCGAGGTGCGGTATGAGAGCGGCCCAGCATACCGCACATTTGTTGCGCGAGACCGCCCCGAAATTACGCGCGGAGGAAGATCAGACATGGGATGCGTCGCAACTGATGCGGCATCAAGGCGCCGAGCTGATGCAGTTCTGGGCGTCGAATGCGCCCGGCTCTGGCGCACCAGAATGCCTGATGGCGGGTGCGTTGCAATCATTAGAAAACAAAGGGTTTATCCTAGGGGACTATGGGCAGTTGCTTCGGCAGGGACTTGCCGCTGCAACGGACGGTGACATCGAGGCACTGCTGCGTATTGATATGCAGCTGCGGGTGCTGATGCGCGAAGCCCATCCAGATCCAGACCACCCGTCGCAACTGACCTCCCGGTTTTCGGACTGGGACAGCTTTGCCGCAGAAGTCATTTGGCCCGACGATCTGGTGATTGACGCGGTCATTCTGCCGGACCGGATCCGGGCTGGATGGCTGGGGCAATTGGTCGGGGCGGCTGCGGGCACCGCGCTTGAAGGCTACACCGCCGAGCAAATTGCCAAAGCCTTTGGACCCGTCACCACATATTTGCGGACCCCCAACACCTATAATGACGACATTACTTTTGAGTTGGCCTTTCTTGAGGCCTATCTGGATCACGGGCCAGCTGTGACGTCTCGCGATATCGCGGCCAATTGGGTCGGGATGATCCCGCTGGGCTGGTCCGCCGAAGGCGTGGCATTGGACCACCTGCGTCGGGGGGTGATGCCGCCGCTGTCGGGCAGTCTCAACAACCCCTTCGATGAGTGGATTGGCGCCCAGATGCGCGGCGCGATTTGCGGAATGGTGGTTCCCGGACGTGCGAAAGAGGCCGCGCGCCTTGCGTGGTTGGATGCCGAGATCAGCCATGCGGGCAACGGAATATTGGGCGAAGTGTTCAATGCGGTGCTCTGCGCCTTGGCCTTCGCCCCCGGAGATTTGCGCGACCTTCTGGCGCGCACGGTCACCATGATTCCTGAAACAACGGAATACGGGCAGGTGATCCGCCATGCCCTGCTGTCCTGCCGGGCTGGGCCAGATTGGCAAACGGCTTGGGCCGCTTGCGATAGCTTATATCTGGATTATAACTGGATACATGCATATCCTAACGCTGCAGCTCAGGTGATTGCGCTGTGGTTCGGGGACGATGATTTCGACCGGACATTGGAAATCCTCTGTGGCCTTGGCCATGATGTGGACTGCAACGCGGCGCAGATGCTTTGCGTATTGGGTCTGCGTTATGGCAGCGGCGTGATTGATGCACGCTGGAGCGACCCGTTGCTGGCTGGCGATATCGTCACCTATATGCGTCGGCCACAAACCCTGTCTTTTGATCGATTGGTCCGCAAAACCCTCGATGCTATTGCCCGAAGCCGTTCCAGCTAAAAGCGGTATTGCCATTTGTGGACAGCCCCTATTTTGCAAGAGTTTTCTTAGCAACTACGATTTTTACCTAGGCTCAGGACCCATTAATCTGGTTGATGCTGGTATGGCTGTGTGATTCATCCCCCTCAAATCTTGGGGGAGTTATATGAGCAATCTTTACTGGCTGAGGACTCTGTTGCGCAAATTAGCTGACGAACGGTTCTCCCCTTTCCCGAGACGGATTTGTCCCACGGCTGTCGTGACAGGGATGCCAAGGGCGGTGTAGCCGTTCAGGATCGCAATGCGCACCTGAACCTCAGCGACTTGGCGGTCAAAGTCGCGCGCCATCAGCCGCTAACCGAGCAGTTTCATGCAATGCATCTTTGTCTCGACGCGGCTCCGGCGGTGGTATCCGCTCCAGTTTCGCCAGAGCGCCCGACCCAGTTGTCTTAATGCGCGCAATGCATCGTTCCTGGCGATGGCTCCGGCGGTGGTTGGTTTGCATGGCTGGGCATTTCGGCGTGGCGGGATGACCGCGTCCGCACCGCGGTCTGCAATGGCGTTGTGGCATCGGCGCGTGTCGTCGGCACCATCGGCAGTCACGCTGCCGATCTCCTGATTGCGCGGGATCTGGTTGAGCAGACAGGGCAACATCGGTGCATCCCCTGTGTTGCTGCCGGTGATCTCAACCGCTCTGACTTCCAACGTTTGCGCGTCTATAGCGATGTGGATCTTGCGCCAGACGCGTCGCTTGGGGGTAACCGCTCCATTGAGGCCGCGGTTATGCAGCTTGGCTGTTCTGCATGGCCATCGGCGTCCAATTCCATGGGAGTAATTCATCCAGCCGGTTAATTTTGTGATCGAGGATGTCAGCGAGATAGGCTTGCGGATCAAGGCCATTCAGCTTGGCTGTTTCAATGATAGTCATGGCGCGTGCGAGTGTTTCCGCACCGGTGTCAGCCCCGGCAAACAGCCAGTTCTTTCTTCCAATGCCGATGGGGCGCAGAGCGCGTTCAGCCGGATTATTGTCGATGGCCACACGACCGTCTGTCAGGAACAAGCTGAAGGCCTCCGCGCGATTGAGGCCATAGCGGAAGGCCTTGGCCAAATTGCTCTTGCCCGGAATGCGCAGGAGTTGCTGCTCGGACCACGCAAAGAAGGCCTCAACTTTTGGCTGGCTGAATTTTTGACGTGCCGCGTGACGGACGTCAGCAGGCTGGCCGCTCGCCATTGTGCTTAAACCAATGGCGCACATTGGCTCGCTGTCGCGCTCGATGTCATAGAGTTTGCCGATCCGGTCGAGCGTCTCGCGGGCGATCTCGGACTTGGTGGATGTCCAGACATCGTGGAAGTCACGGCGCAGGTGCGCCCAGCACGCCGCCTCGCGTAAACGGGGGGTGCCGTCCGGCTCTGGCTCATAGAGCTTGGCATAGCCTTTGTAACCGTCGGCCTGAAGGATGCCGCGGGCGTCGGCCAGATGGGTCAAGACATGCTCCTCCTTCCAGTCCGGTGCGAACCGATAGACGGCCCCGGGCGGGGATGATCCAGCCCAGGGGCGTTCGCCATTGGTCTCGAACATATGGCGACACAACGGCTCACTCGCGCACATAGGCCCAGATCCGGCCTTGTCTGACGCCTTTGCCAAGCCCCTTGTCGCGCAATGACCGGTCCAGCACACGGATCGGGTTCGCCATCGGTCTCGAACGCATGGCGACGCGATGGCTCACCGTCTGCGTGCAGCAGATCGCTGCCCATGATGTCAGATTCGATCCGTTCGATTAGCGGCGACAGGGTCTTCATGGCCCGTCCGCACCAACCGACAAGCGTGGTCTCGGGAATGTCCGCGCCCATGCGGGCAAAGATCTCGTGCTGGCGATACAAGGGAAGATGATCGTCGAACTTCGAGACCAGAACATGGGCCAGCAGGTTCGGCCCGGCCATGCTGCCCGGGATGGGACGGCTGGGAGCCGGCTCCTGCACGATCCGCTCGCAGCGGCGGCAGGACTTCTTAATCCGGGCGATCTGGATCACCTTCATCTGCGCGGCGATCATGTCGAGCAGTTCGCTGACATCCTCACCCACTACGCGCAGATCACCACCGCAGTCCGGGCAGCAGGCACCGGGGTCCAGTTCGCGGCGTTCGCGCGGCGTCGCATCCGAGACCCCTTCTTCTTGCGACAACTGTCGCACAGGGAGGTTATTCGGCGGCAGCATCCGCTTCAGGACGGCCGCCTTACGTTCCGGTGAGTATCCCAAATCATCGTCCTATCCCGCCCACCTGAAAAATAGAGAAAAATCGAGCAGCAGACAACTTCCCTGACTGTGAGTGTGGTACTGCGGCGTGATGGTCTGACCCATTCCCTGAATGACTTCGTGTCTTCCCTGTGACCTGTCGACCATCACGCTGCCCCGGCGGCGGGCGAGATGTGACCTAATAGGAGCCTGACGGTACGTACCTTCACAGTCCTGTCCTCTTCGAACGGTGCCCGGGCCATTTCAGTGAGGGAGCCTCCATGGACCAGATTATCATCGGCGTTGACACCCACAAATCCAAACACATTGCTGTTGCGATCAGTCGTCAGGGCGCTCGTCTGGGTACCATGACACTCCCCACGACCCGCCAAGGATATCGCGATCTGGAAGTATGGGCATCAGAGCTCGGCACCTCCAAAGCATTTGGTATCGAGGGCACTGGGGCCTACGGCGCAGGCTTGTCTCGCGACCTGCTCGCCAAGGGGTATACGGTTCTGGACGTCATGCGCCCAAATCGCCAGCTGCGCTATCTTCACGGTAAGTCAGACAGCCTTGACGCGGAAAGCGCGGCCCGGTCAGTGTTGAACGGGCAAGCCACCGCCCTTGCCAAAACGCAAGCTGGAGCGTCAGAAATGATCCGGCATCTCAAGATTGCGCGCGACAGTGCGGTGAAGGCCAGGTCGCAAGCGATTATCACCTTGAAAACACTGATCATTAATGCTCCTGCCGAGCTGCGCGAGATGCTGGAGCTGATCAAGGGCCCGATCAAACTGATCCGTCACATCGCAGCACTCAGACCAGGAAAAATCGTATCGCCAACCGCTTCCGCTAAGGCAGCGATGCGCGCAATTGCCCGGCGCTGGCTGCTCTTGCACGAAGAAATCCACGCACACGATCAAGAACTCGAACCAATGGTCAGAGAGAAGGCACCCGGTCTGATGAACACGTATGGCGTTGGCGTCATGACAGCGGCCGAAATGCTGATCGTCGTTGGCGATAACCCCGAGCGGATCAAATCCGAAGCAGCTCTGGCCAAACTCTGCGGGGTTTGCCCGATCCCGGCTTCAAGCGGCAAAACCAACCGAATGCGTCTGAACCGCGGTGGGAACCGGCAAGCCAATGCCGCCCTCTACATCGTCGCCATCACCCGAATGCGGGATCATGAAGTCACACAAAACTATGTGCTCAAACGTACCGCTCAAGGCAAAAGCAAGCGCGAGATCACGCGGTGCCTGAAGCGCTATATCATCCGCGAAATCTACCGCGAGCTCTGTGCGCCAAACGACGCAAAATGCGCGCCTTGACAAACATAGGAGAGTCATAGGGGGGTGTTGTCACATTAAGCTTCGTTTGGTTGCACGCGTCGTGGTTTGGACATAGCTGACGGCCATGCACACGCCGACCATCAGCTATAAACGCCACCGGTTTCCATCCCAGATCATCGCTCACGCGGTTTGGCTGTACGCCCGCTTCAACCTGAGCCTTCGCAAGGTTGAAGAGCTGTTGTTGGAGCGCGGCATCGACATATCTTACGAAAATATCCGCCGCTGGATGGTTAAGTTTGGGCCGCAAATCGCAGGGAATCTTCGACGTCGCCAGGCCCGACCGGGTGATGTTTGGCATCTGGACGAAGTCGCCCTTGAAAATCTCTGGCAGGTCATTTTGGCTCCGGCGGGCTGTCGATCAGCACGGTGTCGTTCTGGAAGAAATTCTTCAATCCAAGCGAGACAAGCAGGCGGCAACGCGGCTTTTGATCAGCCTGATCAAGCGTCATGGTTTTGTGCCAAAGTGGATCGTCACTGACAAATTGCGTTCTTACGGTGCGGCAAACGTGAGGTCGCGTCGCACGTCGATCACTGGTCGCACAAAGGTCTCAATAATCGCGCTGAAAACAGCCATCTGCCGTTTCGAAAACGTGAGCAAACGATGCAGGGGTTCCGGTCGCCCGGAGGTCTGCAGCGCTTCGTCTCCATCCACTCATCCACCCGCAATCGCTTTACCGCGCCATCCCGTCGTCGCGCTGCCCTGACCATCCGGTACCATCGGATGGAAGCATTCGATGCTTGGAAGGCGGCAGGAATCGCTTGAATTGGCCAAATTCGCGTCCCAACTGAATGTGTTCAGTTTACGTGACAACTCCCGCGAACGTCATTGAATGCGTCGTTTTCCTCAGCGGCATCAAGTCATCAACCCAAGATCAAGCTGCCGCATGATGATCGCTTGGACGCCAGACTTGACAGTGGCTCGGCGCGGCATCGGCGTGGTGGGTGGAAGGCGGCTCTGGGCCGTTCGAGTTGGCCCGGAAGTCGGGGCGGCGATCAGGCGTTCTCTGCATCGCGACGAGCGCCAAAGTGGACATTTGTAAGTAGCGATGATTTCGTGGACTTTACAGTTCAGATCAGTGTAGCGACCCCGGAACCGCCAACGTTCCGGACAGTGAAACTTTGCAGAAAAGGTTTACAAAACCGATCGCGATTAGACGTCCATCAAGACTGATCAGAAGCGCCCTTCGCCGTCAGATGCCATTGGTTTGCGGCAGGACAGTTGTTTGGCCAGGCTCGCTGTAGCGACGACGCCTTTGGACACCTGGTTTGACCTGGTTGATGACCACGGCGACGGGAATGGGCTGGTCCGTGCCAGTTGCTCGAATATGTTGCATTGCCGTAATCCCCGCCCGCGCGTTGGTCACCCCCCACTTTACCGTCAGGATTACGCGATCCACCATTGACGCGAGAAGCCGCGTCTCAGTGGCACTAACCACAGGGCCACTGTCGATCAGGATGTAGTCATAGGTTTCCCGTAGCCGGGACAAGAGTTTGGGAAACCCGTCGCTGGTGAGCACCGAAAGCGGATCATTTCCGGTGTGCGTAACCGAAAAATAATCAATGCCGGTCCCTTTTACTGTAAAAATTCCGGCTTCCTGCGATGCATCCCAAGGGAGGGAACCATCCGCTGGGATGTCATGGTCCTCGACTTCGCCGAGTACGCGCCGCAACCCGGGGCTGCGGAAATCTAGATCGATCACAAGGACGCGCCGTTTTAATCGTGCGGCATAGATCGCGAGACTAACAACCAGTGTGGTCTTGCCTTCACCATTGGCGCAGGAGGTAACCAAAAGCGTCGTCGGCTGGATCCCTTGCGTCGAACGCCATGTTGTTGTCACGAAGAGCCCGCGGATCGCCTCAGTGTAGGCATCGAAAGGATGATCGTGCAGAAGGCGCCGCAACGCCGGCGCGCGCCGAATGCGTGTTACCTTCGGAACCAGGCCAATGCAGGGAACGCCGAGCGCCACTTCAATGTCTCTTTCGCCGCGAAGACGCTGGTCGAGACGCTCGACCAAGGCCGCCATCATACCGCCGACAATCAGGGATGCGACCATTGCCGGCACCACAAACAGCATCGGGTTTGGTGAGCTGGGTTCGTTCGGTATCGAGGCCGTAGTAATGAGGCGCGCCGAAGGGCGGAGGCCGCTATTGCCCGACAAATCGGCGCTACGCCGCAGCAAGCTTTCGTAATTTTGCCCGGCCGCTGCTGCCTCCCGTTCAAGCTCCCTCAGACGCGTCCAAGATTCGGTCGCCTCGAAGCTGCCGCGTCGAAATATTTCAAGTCGTCGCTCAATGTCGCGCAGGCGCGCTTCGACTAAGTCGCGGTCTAGGATCAACCCCTCAAGCTCTGCCCGATCAGTGGCCACTGTGTCATCGACATCTGTTGACCCGCTGGCTAAATGGACGTCCATGCGGCGCTGCTCGACCCGAGCTTCACGGAGTTCGAGATCGGAACGCGCGATCATTAGCTGTCGGTTCAGATCAGCAATCTGCCGGTCTGTCATGTCTAATCCGGTCGTATCGCTTTGCCCAAATTCGATTTTGTGTGCCCTCAACGCACGTTCTGACTGATCAAATTCGGCTTGGGCCTTGGGGATGCGATCTTCGATTAGCCTGAGGGCGTAAGCTCTCCGTTCGCGCTGGTACTTTTCCTCGAGCTCGAGAAAGAGTTCGACCGCGCGATTGGCGATAAACGCGGCGGTTTCCGGATTCGTCATGGTAAAGGTTACGGCAATCAAGCGCGACTGGCGCTCTTTATAGGCATTCAGTCCACGGTTGAGGGCTTCGTATCCGAGATCGGGCGGCGGGAGGGATGCACCGTCGGCTGTGGCTTGTGCCGAATTCACATCGGTGCCGCCCCTTGCGTCGGTTGGGATGGGGGTTGGCCCGGGGCCTTCCTTTAGACTTAGGGAAAGGCGGTGCACATGATTTGGCGAGATCAGCATCTCGACCAAAGTTTCAACGGCCGTTTCGTCGATCACCGTGACGCCGTCCTGCACTTCGGTCTCATAGAGGATCTGCGCTTTGGCCGTATAACGGGGCTGCAGCAGGATCCCCGCGGCGGCCGCAAGACCGCCGCCCAGCAGAACCATCGTCCCAATCAGAAGCCACCGACGCCGGACAAGCGTCGCTATCTGTCGGAAGTGTAGTTCGTCTGAGTTCCGATGAATCATAGCGGGAATCCAAGGCGCCCGGCCTCTGACGTAAAATGATTGTGTTGGTAGGGGAGGGAGGGAAGGATGCACCGAAGGACGTAGTTCCCCCACCACATCAGGACCTTGCCCAAATTCCGCCGCGTAGGAATGCGATCAAAAAATGGGTTCCGATTAGGGTGCAGTGAAAAGACGTTGAGCTCGGCCACAATCTGCTTTCGATATTCACAAGTCGGTTTTTAAGCGCACCACCACCGTTCTCTTGAGGCGTTGCCCGTGGGCCAGCGTGCGCTTGCGGCTCATGCGATAGACCGCCCGCAAGTTTGACGCATCGGTCCGAGCCTTTGACCCGACAATCACATAACAACTGATGCGGACGAAGTTCTATCTGGGAGTATCGTCTCTACCTCTAAATGGTGAGGCTAGGATTTCCCCATGGCCTAGACACGCCGGAGCAGCGCAGGGTGCCGAAGACCATCATTGTCCTTGAGGCAGAGCAATGGCTGTGTTCCGTCACGACCGCCCATTGTGCGGCGAATGGATGCAACCCGGATCCGGGAGAACAGTTCGCTCATTGGCGCAGTCATCGCAAGAATGGCGGTCTACGTGCCGGGGGACTCATTTCCGTCCGAACGGGCTCTGCGATCTCGAAGGTCCCGGCGCCTTTTGGGCGGTCCATTTCGACCAATCAGGCAAGATGCCGCCGAAGGAACCTCGGCGGTTTGCATCTCCAGTCTTTCAAGGGCACCTTAGCGTCGCCAACACAGGTACCAGCGGAGTACGATCCGCGTCGCGCAGCGTCTAACTGCTTTCGACACCTGTTTAGAATTGAATTCGGTGCAAAAAAGGATGTCCAACTATATGCGCTACATACATGATATCGATCCAGAAATCAATAACCTCACACGAAAAAGATCATCTTGCGGGCGTGTCCCTAATCTCTGTGTTCAATCAACTTCCACAGCGGGAGTTAATCAATGAACGTTGTTACTCTGACCGGGGACTACGGCTACTCACCATATAAGATATCCGGCCTCGAGGCCGGGACGCTCATCGACGCGGAAACCGCATCTTGGATTCATGACAATGACGATACGGACGGGAAAAGCAGCCCCTATCCCTTTATGGTCTATGATTCGCCCGGCGCCATTTTGGACGGCGGCAGAATTATTGGGAACATCGACCAGACAAGCGCATGGCGCAGCGTGTACGACCTGGGAAATTCGGCAGGTATCAGGGCAGAGGATAGCCCCGGCGTCGTGATCCGGGACTGGCGCATAACGGACACTTGGGATGCCATTCGCGTCTCGTGGAACAGCCCCGATTTTCTCATTGAGGACGTTTGGGTGTCGGATGCTCGGGACGATGCCGTTGAAAACGACCGCCTTCAAAGTGGCACCATCCGCGACAGTCTGTTCGACGGTGTGTTTGCTGGACTGAGCATTGACCCATCGTCGTCAAGCCCGGTCGACGGCCACAATGAGACCGTGACACTTGAAGGTGTTCTCCTGCGGCTTCAGCTTTCCAGTTATAATGGTGAGATCACGCATGGGTCTTTCATCAAGACAGATTCGGCCACTGACGGTGAAGTCACGCCGAATCTACGCTTCATAGACAACGTATTTGCTTTAGAGGATGTGAACCACCGTAGCTATCGCAGTATGTTTGACGCGTGGGATAACACCATTGAGTCCTCGGGCAACTTCTTTCTGAACTTGTCTGACACGCCTCTTCCGAGTGACTATCCCATGCCACCGGCAGGCTGGACGATACTGCAGGGACAGGAAGCGCGCGACTACTGGCAGAATGCGCGCACGGAGTGGATTAACGCCCATCCGGACGACGCTGGATCCTATGTCCCTGATAGTGAGGTCGTGGACCCAAGTGTGCCCGACGTTGACACAAGCGCACCCGTCATCGACACAAGCAAGCCCGACGTTGACACAAGCGCGCCCGCCATCGACACAAACAAGCCCGACGTTGACACAAGCGCGCCCGCCATCGACACAAACAAGCCCGACGTTGACACAAGCGCGCCCGTCATCGACACAAGCAAGCCCGACGTTGACACAATCACGCCGGTGACACCTGACACACCCGACGTGCCGAGAGCGAGTATTGCAACCTTCAGTGGTACGAAATTTAAGGGCGATGGCGCTGATGAAATCATTGTTGGAAACGCTCAGAACAACACGATTGACGGAAAGAATGGCGATGACACCATCCGCGGCGGCGATGGTGACGATATAATCCGTGGGAACGATGGGGCCGACGTCATTTGGGGCGATGCTGGCGCGGACATCTTCATATTTACGCGTCTCAGCGACTCGCGGGATAGTTACGGCGTAGACACGATCATGGATTTTACGGCAGGCGACAGGATCAATCTTTCGATGATCGATGCCAACCGCAGTATGAGTTCCGATCAAGCCTTTGATCTTGTTGACGGTGGGTTCACCGGCGCCCCTGGGGAGTTGACGATCGCGTATGACGCGGCCTCTGGCTTCACCGTGGTCTCGGGCAATGTAGACAGAGACCCTGAGGCTGAATTTACCTTCATGCTCGCGGGCAATGTGGCGGTGTCAGAGACTGATTTCATGCTCTGAAAACACTCTTTCTTTGCGGGGACCGCATCGCGCCGGGCTCGGGTATATTATCCGCCCGGTGAAGGCTGCGGGACCCCGTGAGGAAGGCCCTTTATCGGACGCACCAAGCCTCAGCGAATCGACGCTCGGCGAGTAAGTTCAACTACAACGGGAATTTTGGCGGGACTGCCAATGGGATTAACCGTTTCAGTCGGAAGCTTTGTCTTTCTAGGGCATGCCGACGCGGCTTCGAATGCATTGTGCTCTTGAGGGTCTTCAACCCGCAGGCCTCGTGCCAGCAGCGCGACGTCAGTGCGATTGCGCGCTCCGGTCTTGCGCAGAATTGCCTTTACGTGAACCTTCACCGTGGACTCGGATATGTTCAGTTCCCGGGCAATGATTTTGTTTGGGTATGCCTTCGCGATGAGCGCGAGAACCCGCTTCTGGCCTGCGGAGAGTTCGTCCAAGACTGGCATATCGGTCTGGATCGACTCGGCGATCTCGCCTTCCAGATCTTCCGCCTGCACTAGGTGCGCCAAGTGCGTCGCGGGAAATACCCGCTCTCCCATCAAGATCATTTCGATTGCCTTGGATACGGCCTCGGGTTGAATCGTCTCGAGAAGGAAACCGTCGATTCCTGCTTTTAGAGACTTCTGAATACGCACCAGATCGCATTTTTCTGAGATTAAAATCACGCGTGTACCGGGGTAGGTCTCGCGCAGCTGGGCTAGGCTTCGATCAGAGGGCAAGTCACCTATGGCCGAGTTGATCAAGATCGCGGCAGGGATATAGCCCGCAGGTCCCGCTTTTATGGCTTCATCAATGCGGTTCCAGACATCTTTAATTTGGAAGCGGCGTCGATCCAGAATGGATTTAAGGCCCTCGCAGGAAATAGAGCTGGAATCTATTATGGCTATGAAATCTATCTTCTTCATTTTTTCTCCCTCCGAGTCCACGAGCATAGTAAATATCTGAAAATTAGTTTCAGGCTTTATGTGGTCTGGCTGCTCAAAATATTAAATTCAGGGAGGCAAATGGGCGAATTTTGGAAACATAGTCTCAGCCAAAGTTCAAATCCATACTGCGTGAAAGTTCCCAGCCTATCAACCCTTTTGTAACACTTTTTTGAAGGTCGGCAAGCTTCCTTTCTAATTTATTGTGAGTACCTATTATTTAGATAAACACATAAAATCATAGATTTACGCTAAATTTTCACGTCGTCTTATATAAGGAGCCTCGATGCATGAAGGTGGAAATCGCAGATCTTATGAGTAAATGCATTAGCCGCAATCAAGTTTTGCGAATCGATTGGTGTTCTCAATTTAATTACAGTATGGCGATAAATCATTTGACTGTTCTCAATACGAAAACCCACTGATTTTTAGGGGTCATTCTAACCAAAATAGGAGAAGTTCAAATTCCGTTAACCCTTTTAGGGCACGGCCTACCCATTATTTTTTCTCTGAATTGGAAATATTCAGGATAACGTTGTGATGTAGCTATGGCCCAATGACATTAGCCTGAATGGTTGAAAGTCTTCAACCTAAACGATTCGAATGTTTATCTTTGGCGGGGGGGAGTCCATGAAAGTTGTAATCCAATGTGGAGGAAAAGGAACGCGGCTGCGACCGTATACTATGGTGCTGCCAAAGCCTTTGATGCCTGTTCACTCCCAACCTGTGCTCGAGCACCTTGTGAAATGGCTCCGTCGCAACGATGTCCAAGACGTCTATATCACGACTGGATATCTGCGGCACATCATCAAGAGTTTCTGTGGCGATGGCCGGCAGTGGGACATGCGGATCACTTATACCGATGAACCCGAACCTCTCGGTACGATCGGGGCGCTAAGCTTGTTGCGTGAAGAAATCGACTCCACCTTCATGGTAATCAATGGGGACGTCCTGACGGACCTGAGTATCGGTGCCTTCGTGGCGTGCCATCGCAAAAGCGGCGCCATTGCAACCGTGGCGACGGCGACGCGGGAGACGCTGATGGATTTCGGTGTGATCGAAGCGGCTGATGGGCGGGTCACAAGCTTCCAAGAGAAGCCCCGTTTTCAAAATATCATGAGTATGGGCGTGTATTGCATGGAGCCCGAAATCTTCCAATACATACCCAAGGGCGTTCCTTTTGGATTCGATGATCTCGCGCATTGTTTGCTGTCTAGAGACGAGCATCTGCATATTTATCAGCATGATGGCCTGTGGCTCGATATCGGTCGGATTGAAGATTTCGAGGCGGCGCAGACGCTGACATGGGACGAACAGGCGCCGCCGCATGAGCGTTTGACCTCCGTGGCCTGACCGACATTTCCCGCTATCACCCACGCATTCCCTCTCTTTGAAAGGATGTTAAATGTTGCTTGTTGCAGAGCCATTACTTGGCGCTGAAGAGCGTGCTGCAGCCGTGGCAGTGCTTGAAAGTGGCTGGATAACCCTTGGCGCACGCGTTCGGGAATTTGAGCGGGCCTTCGCCAACCGACACGGAGTAGAGGATGCTGTGGCGGTGGATTCCTGCACAGCAGCTCTACACCTGACTCTTAAGGCCCTCGGAATCGGCGCTGGCGACGAAGTTCTGGCTCCGTCGCTTACCTTTGTGGCGACAATCAATGCCATCCTCTACGCTGGGGCGGATCCGGTTCTAGTCGATATCGAGGGGCTCGACTCGCCGTTGATGTCGATCGAGGATGCGGCCCACAAAATCACGCCCCGTACGCGCGCTGTAATGCTGATGCATTTCGCCGGACACATGGCAGATCCCGGACCCTGGCGCGCTTTCGCTGAACATCATGGCCTGCTTCTGATTGAGGACGCAGCGCACGCCATAGGCGTTCCCGGCGTCGGCTCTTATGGTGACGGCGCCGCGTTCAGTTTCTACGGCAACAAAAACATGACAACAGCCGAGGGCGGCATGATTTTGATGCGGGACCCAGAGTTGCTTGAGCAGGCCCGCCAGATGCGCGGCCACGGCATGACGCGCACCGTTCTACAACGCCTTGTCGCCCGGTCGCCCCATTACGATGTGGACATGCTCGGATTCAACTACCGAATGGATGAGATCCGGGCAGCGATCGGACTTGTGCAGCTTTCCAAGCTTGACGACATGAATGCGCGACGGGCGGCACTTTTCGCGCGGTATCAGGAGTGGCTTGGTCCAGTGATGCGGCGTCATAAGGGGCTGCAGGTTCCCACGTCGCGCAGCGGGCTGTCAGCCCATCACATCATGCCTGTGGTCCTTCCTGAGACTGCTGATCGTGATGCCGTCACCGCAACAATGCACGATGCCGGCATCCAGACGACGATCCATTATCCACCGGTCCACACGCTATCTTATTACCGGGCCCGCGCCCCCCTTATCCGCCTTCCATTAACTGAAGAATTTCACCGCCGAGAACTGACACTCCCGCTCCATCCAAAAATGGAGGATGCCGATGTCCGGCGCGTGGTCTCAGTTCTCGACAAGACGCTCACACGCGCTGAGGAGACCGTATGATGGCCCATCCCATCTCTTCGTCCTTTCACACGTATGTTGGTCGGGCGCTCGACATAGGTCTTGCAAGCATTGGGCTGATCCTGTTGAGCCCGGTAATGCTGATTATTGCAATCGCGATAGTTATAGAGTCGGGCGCCCCGGTCTTCTTTACCCAGACCCGGATTGGGCGAAACGGGCGGCTCTTCCGGATGTACAAATTCCGCAAGCTGGATGATGCGCGAGACAACGGTTGCCCGCTAACCCTAAAGAACGATTTCCGCATGACCTGGATCGGGCGGCACCTCGCTGAGACGAAGCTTGACGAACTGCCGCAACTTTTCAACATCCTGCGGGGAGACATGGCATTCGTAGGGCCAAGGCCCGAAAGCCTGGCTTTCGCGGATTGCTTCACGGAGGGGGCCGGGCCGGTTCTTCACGAGCGGCCGGGCCTTTTCGGCCCAAGCCAAGTGGCTTTCAGGAATGAATGCAGCCTCTATCCTGTCGGGGGCGACCTGATCCAGTTCTACCGTGAGACGCTTTTTCCGGCAAAAATGGCACTTGATCTGGCCTATTATCCTAACCGGACCGTTTGGTCGGATATCGCTTGGATTGGCCGTGGGGTGCTCGCCGTCATTGGAATGATAGCCGTTGTCGGTGGGATGCCCGTATCGGGTTCAGCAAAAGCGTCGAGTCGGACCGATCCCCATCCGTCAGAGGGCGCCATCGCGACAGAATTAAGCGGAATTCGGAAATGAATATTGCCGTCGATCAAATCATTACACCCCTTGCGGGCCGCAACGTCCTTGTGACAGGCGCAGACGGCTTCATCGGATCGCATCTGGTCGAAGCGTTGGTCGCGACGGACGCGAACGTGACGGCGCTGTGTCTTTACAACTCCTTTGACTCTCTTGGCTGGATCGACGCGTTGCCGGAATGCATTCGTGCGAAACTTAATGTCGTGCGCGGCGACATCCGCGACGCTGCGTTCATCCGCTCTCTTACCATCCGGCAGGACACCGTATTTCACTTGGCAGCCCTAATCGCGATTCCACATTCTTACGTCGCTGCTCAATCCTATGTGGACACGAATGTTATCGGAACGTTGAACGTCCTCGAGGCGGCGCGTGAGAATGGCGTGCGGCGCGTGGTGGTCACATCCACAAGCGAAGTCTACGGCACTGCAATCACTGTTCCGATCGCGGAGACGCATCCGCTGCAAGGCCAATCGCCTTATTCAGCCTCCAAGGTCGGGGCCGACATGCTTGCGGAATCGTTTGCGCGTTCACACGACCTTCCGGTCGTTACATTACGGCCGTTCAACACCTTCGGGCCGCGCCAAAGTGAACGCGCCGTTATTCCGACCATCATACGGCAGGCGCTGGACCCGAAAGTTCATGCTATCCGCGTCGGAGATCTGACGCCGATACGCGATTTCACCTTTGTCGAGGATACCGCCGCAGCTTTCGTACTGGCCGGGACGACCAATTCGATCGAGTTCGGTATTCCCTACAACGCTGGATCAGGCCGGGCTGTCACCGTCGGCGAAGTGGTCGAATTGGCGCGGAGGCTGACGGGGTGCGATAAGCCTATCTTGCAGGAAGAAGGGCGGATGCGCCCTCCAAAATCCGAGGTGGGAGAGTTGCTTGCCGACAGTCGTCGCTTCCACGAAGTGACTGGGTGGCGGCCGGCTGTCGATTTCCATGAGGGAATGGAACGCACCGTCAGTTGGTGGCGTAAACAGATCCACGAGGGGCGCGTCCGGCAGGAGATAAGCTATGCGACTTGAAAGGAAGCAGCCCATAGCCTCACGCCGACGGTCCCGACACCAAATGACGCTTTGTATTGCCGCCGCGGCGCTGTCGGCAGCCATGGCTGCGAACAGCGTATCGGCTGACGAATATCGCCTGCAAGCCGGGGACGTGGTCGGGATGTCCGTCGCGGGTCTTCCCGATATGAACCTGCGATCCGAAATACAGATTGACGGAAGCCTGAGCTTTCCGTTGGTTGGGGTGCTCGCCGCCGCAGGCTTGACCGTGGCCGAGACACGCAGCCAGATTCAGATGGCCTTGGCGACCCGACTATTGCCAGCCTATCTTCCTGACGGGCGCGAAGTCATGCGTATGGTCGAGCGTGACCAAATTTCGGCCTCGGTGATGGAATACCGTCCGATTTTCGTCAGCGGCGATGTCGCTCAGCCGGGTGAACTGCGGTTTCGCCCGGGCATGACGGCCCGCCAAGCGATCGCGGGTGCCGGGGGCTTGGCTCCGGTCGCGATACTTGCTCCGGGCGAGAATCCAATTGACCTTCGTACCGATTATGCCGGCGCATGGTATGCTGCTACGGCGGCGAGCGCTAAGGTCTGGAGATTGCGGCGCGCCCTCGGGGAGGACACTGATTTCAACAGTCGGACATGGCCCCCGGCACCGAGGCAGGAGGTTTCCCTCGACGAAATCCTACGTGCCGAGACGCGCCTGCAGGATATGCTGACGCAAAGCCTCGTACGGGAACGCGCATTCTTCGAGCGGGCGCTCAACCAGATCGACGATCAAAGCGCTGTTCTGCGCAATTTGCTTGAGGTCGAAGAAGCGAGCGAGTTGATCGATGCTGACGCCTATGCCGCCGCCACCGCCGCAAGCATGAAGGGGATTTACACGCAGGCGCGCCTTGCCGATATGCGTGCCGCTGCTCTGATTTCGTCTACCCGACGTCTGCAGACCGAAGCGCGCCTGATGGAGCTTGAACGACGCCGAACAGAGATCGCCCGAGATCAGGAGCGGCTGGATGACAAAATGCGGTCGGATCAGTTGGCCGAGCTTCAGGAGGCGCAGGTCATTGAGGGCCGAGAACTGGCACGGCTCTCTGGAGCCGAGGAAAAATTGCGGTCCGCTGGGCTTGCGCCCCTGAGACAACCCAGCGGAGGCACCGACGCCACCGCGATGTGGATCATCCGCGGCGGGACAAGGGGCCCGAACGCCGCGAGTTACGATACAATAATTCAGCCTGGCGACGTCATCGAAGTGACGCAAGGTTTCGAATTGCTTCCCTTAAATCTCAGCGAGGTTTCGTCTGACGACCCACCGCTTCGGACGGCTGAGGCACCGCGGTAACTAAAATTGTTGATCTGGGCGTCTTTCAAGACACTGAAGGTTCGGCCATTGATGGCCGAGTTCCGATCAGGGCCAATTTGAGTATGTGATCGTATTCACGAGTTGGTGGGGTCGCCGCCTCTAACACAGAGTCCCTTCGCGGTGCGCGGGCGTTCGTGACGAATTTACGGTAACGCTTCGAGGCTTGAAGCCAAGTTTTTGGGGCGGGCCGAACGGTTCCGAGAGCGAGCTGGAGGAAACTCATGAATCTGTGCGATCCGAAATGCGCAATTTTGCAGCTGACAATCGAGGGGGTTACACCAGACGATCTGGTGGCGAGTGTTCGTGCCGAGAGATTGGCATCTCGGGGACCTTCGTATCGTGATCCAAACGGCCCTTGGTTGGTCCGGCACTCATTGCCACGCATTCATCCACTGTTGTTCGTTGAGGTCTGTAGAATAACTCGTTCACAATCTGCCCTACTTTCGGCGGCAAGGTAAATACATGGAGAGGAAGTTTAGAATGATGGCGTCTCACACTCTCATAGAAGGCCCGCTTCGCCCCGCGCTCAATTTACTCTTACAAAAGCGACGCGATGCAGCTTCAAGAAGCTGCAAGCAGAAGTCCGCACCATGACCGACCTCAAGCAAATAGAAGTCTATGTTCTCAAGTTGCGCTCAGAGTGTGAGATAGCCGAACTTGGTTACACGCCGCGGCATGAAATATCAGCTGAAGCCTACCGCGGAGGTGAAATCGCTCTCTTGGTCGAGCAACAGCTTGTTTATACCCACTTTGGGTATGGCTCTTGGCTGGAACTTCGGAGTCCGCAGGTTCTTCGTGCCACAATAAATTACATCATGCGGGACACAAGATAGTATGCAAGCAGTAGTTCTATGTGCCGGAAAAGGGAGTCGGCTTCGCCCCCTGACCGACGCCACGCCAAAGCCTTTGGTAAAGATCAACGGCCGCACGATCCTATCTTCTGCTTTAGATGGCCTGTTATCGGAAGGTGTCCGTGATATTACTTTTGTCGTGAAGTATCGTGCCAACCAGATACAGGACTATGTAATCGCCAACTACAGCGGCAACTTTACCTTTGTCGAACAAGGTGAAACTGGCGGAACTGGCGCGGCTATTCTGGCAGCAAAGCATAACGTTACCCGTGAGTTCATTATGCTATTCGGGGACAGCGTTTTCACAAGCACCGCCGTTCGCGATATCCGTAATGGAGCGGGGCACGGCGTTGTCGGCGTAGTCCAATCTCACGAGCCGGAACGATACGGTTGTGTCGAACTTCAGTCTAACGGTTTTGTTTCACGAATAACTGAAAAGCCAGATGTTGCGAAATCGAAGCTTGTTGTTCTTGGGGGCTATCGTTTCCCACCTTCGATAATGAACTATCTTGAACGAGTTCCTTTGAGTGGCCGAGGAGAGCTTGAGGCACCCGATGCGGTAAATTTAAGTATCGATGACGGATGCTTGTATGGTGTGGCCGACATTTCCGGATCGCATGATATCGCGTCACTTGACGATATTGTCCGTCTGGATCCGTCATTTAGGCTACTCGCAAGTTGCGCATTTATGCCGTCCATCGCAACCTCGTCCGATCCACGTTGATTTTCACCAGATCCGCTGGCCGAACGTTCTTCGAACGGGGGCGCACAACCTGATCCAGTAGGCAGTGGTGAACCGCGCCAGGTTTGCCGGAGGCTCCAACTCATGAGTAGGATGGAGCATCATGAACAAAACAACGAACAAATATTCACCTGAAGTGCGCGAACGTGCCGTGCGGATGGTTTTGGATGGCGCAGG
>NZ_MTBG01000035.1 GCF_002119405.1 Pseudoruegeria sp. SK021
GATCACATACTACAACGAAAAACGCCCACACTCATCGCATGGGCTGCTGACGCCCGGTGAGGCTTATGATACCCACAATCAACACCTGAAAGTCGCCGCCTGACATGAACCCAATGCTATAGCTTGGCTCGGCGGAAAACTGGTCTAAAATCTAGGACCACCTCTCTTCTCCGATGGCGGCTATGCGCAGGAAGCTGAGTTTTCAAAATCACTCCTGACGCATTGAGACTAGGCGGGCAGGGCCCGGATCGGCCTTTTCCGCGGGCCGAAGCAAAAGTTCGCAAGATGTGCTTCTTACTTCAGCTTAACCATTGGCTCAAAGGGTTCTTTGGCGTTTGCAATCCGGCCTTGGCAACTCCCCAGCCTTGCTGCTCCATAAATCTTGAAACTTCTAAAGCCCATTTATAGCTCACACCAAGAAGTTCCGCCGAGACCGGCCCCAAACATTCAGGAGTAAAGAACTCACCAATCTCTGGAAGGTTGCGGACATATGCTTGGAAATTTCCATGGCAAACGTCGTTTCTGAGAGCCACGAGACGGACCGGGTCTTTCGGTCGGTTAATTTTTTCTAGAAATCCGCCCTCACCGGGAAACGCTAAGTTTTCAATTTTCAAACCAACTTCTTGGGCTTCCTTCAGAAGCGGGTTGCTCATCACGCGACCCAAGTCACCGGCCAAGGAATGATCCTTGACGCGACAGCAAACGGTTCGAAGGCTTGCTTCTATACCGTTCAATAGGCCGGACATCCCCGGCAGAAACAGACCATCTGCCAAGGCATTACTGGCTTGCTGGAAGTGCCAATGGAAGGGTGAGGGGGCTAAAGCCCGCAAAAAGAAGGTTCGGTCGAGGTGCCGTTGGGTCGATTCGGCCAAGTATGCTTTATGATCTTCTTCAGTCCAGCCGTCTGTAGAAACCATTTCGAAATTGCTTTTCTTGGGCACTACTAAACCTTTTTTCGCAGAAAGCTCATGCACGCAGGTTCTACGTCTGCTGAGTGGTTTTCAAGTGTTTCTTAATTGGGCTGACAGCAGCCATTGGGGAGCAATGGGCGAACGGCGGCAGAGTCCGCTCTGTGTAAGTTCACTTGCTGCGCAGCTAAGGTCCCCTGCTGGAGGAGGTCCCTGACTAGGTGGGAGTATCACGCGAAACTTTCCAACCACCTTGTTTAATGTTCAATACGTGCGGATGCAGGCCGCCCTGCGCGGCGGTCTGGATGGGGTAGGCCCCGGGTGATCGACTGGACCGTGGGGGTGGTGGTTCATATTCTTGGAAGTTTGCCTTTCCCACCAATGCGCCCCCGTCGTTCGCACGCATCCGCAAATTAAACATAGGAGGTCGCCGCTGAGCTACGGGGAATCACTAGGTACCGTTGCCGCCTGATTCCTTCTCACTCCCGGCAAAATTCTGGCGCTGCCCTTCGCTTACATGCATGTGGCGCAGGTGGTGACAAATTCAGTGACAAGCCGGAAAAACCAGAAAACCCGCCGAAGCGGGTTCTGGGTAGCTATTTGATCTCTAAGAGAGATTTGGCTCCGGCGGTAGGGATCGAACCTACGACCAATTGATTAACAGTCATTTTCTACGGGCTATCAGCGCCAAACGATGTAAAACTATCATCGTGAATAACAGGCTGAAATTCAATGAATATTGACGTTTAAGGCTTTCATCGTCTAACGTTGGGGAACAGTAGGTATCCGCTACTCTGTTCCCCAGAGTGTTCCCCCGAAGGGCAAATTGACATGAAACTGACCGCTGCGACCGTGGAAAGGGTGCAACCATCCGACAAGCGGCAAGAGATACCAGATAGCCTTTGTACTGGGCTTTATCTGACAGTGCAGCCGAGCGGGAAGAAGGGCTGGCAAGTGCGTTACCGGCATGGCGGGGTGCATCGGCGCATGACCTTGGGTGCTTATCCCGTCTTGTCGTTAGCAGAGGCACGGGCACGGGCACGGGGCGCGTTGGCGTCGGCGACCGAGGGCCGCGATCCTGCCGAAGAAGTGCGGGCGGCAAAGGCACCGAAGGCTGAGGACCACCGCGACAAGATCAAGACCTTGATCGGCCAGTATGACAAACGGCACCTCAAAGGACTAAAGAGCGGCCACGTGATGCGGCGCGAACTAGATCGCTTTGTGGTGGCGGAATGGGGCGACCGGGACATTCAGTCGATCACAAAGCGCGACGTGCTAGACCTCTTGGACGGCATCGCGGATAGCGGGCGCGTGGTGACGGCAAATAGAGTGCGAGCCTACTTGTCAAAATTTCTGAATTGGGCGGTTGAACGGGATATTCTACCCATGTCACCGGCAACCGGCGTCAAGCCAGCGGCTAAGGAAGTTAGTCGCGACCGGGTGTTGACTGACGATGAAATCCGCTGGTTTTGGAAAGCGTGTGATGCGGAGGGCTACGCATGGGGGCCGCTTGGCAAGCTACTACTGCTGACCGGGCAACGATTGAACGAGGCGGCGCAAATCACAGAGGGCGAACTCCGGGGCGATTTGTGGCACTTGTCGGCAGACAGGACAAAGAACGGTCGGGCGCATGATGTGCCGTTGTCTGAGGCTGTGCGCGGCGTGCTGGACGCGGTGGAGCGGATCGAAGGGCGACCGGGTTTTATCTTCACGACGACCGGCAAAACCCCGGTGAGCGGGTTCTTCAAGGCGCGAGCGCATCTGGCCGAAGCAATGGAGCGGATTGCAGAGCAGGAACGGGGTGAGGCGGTAGAGATACCGCGCTGGACCTTTCACGATCTGCGCAGGACGGCGGCAACCGGCATGGCCCGTCTGGGCATCCCTGTGCGCGTCACAGAAGCCGTTCTTAACCATGTAAGCGGCACGGGCGGCGGGATCGTTGGTGTCTATCAGCGGCACGATTATGCCGATGAAAAGCGGAATGCGCTGGAAGCGTGGTCACGGTTCGTCATTGGGTTGACGGAAGGCGCGGCGGATAACGTGGTTCGAATTGGGGAAGCGCGATAATGGCAAAACGAGTTACAAAAGGCGTCGGAATGAAGGAGCGAACGTTTATTCAACGGGACAGTTCAGACTTTGCCAGCGCCGAAGAATTTGCGAATGCATTCTTTGAAGCGCTAGAAGCCAACTGTATTCCGGTGAACGTGCGGGCCACCAACAAAAAACGGTGCCAACAAATTCTTGAGCAGAATGGCCTTTATCTGGGGGATAAAGAATCCACCCGACGCATTATGGAATACAGCGAAGATAGCGCCGTAAGGTTGGCCCATGAATGGCTGGTGACGTTTGCGCATGTCGTCAGTCTTGAGGCCAAAGTCGCAAACGGGCAGTTTTCTGAAATCCCGATTTTGGTTGGCGAGGCCGAGCATTTAGGAACTGTTCAAGAGCGTATGTGGTGGCGTTGTGAAGTGGATTTATCCACCGGAAGGCCGCGTGAGGAACTGGCAATAAGTGGTCGCGAATACAGGAAGAAATCTGACGAAGGGGCGGCATTGCGCCGAGGTGAAATGGCGATCCATACGGTAGATGTACCGGCGGAAATGCAAAGGCTCATTGATTCAGGGCATACAATTTCAAACGCTGCTCGCATTGCCGCTAGCAATGGAATTGGAAGGAATGGTCAAGCAAATCGTGCGATCTGGTATCAACGCAAGAAGAAAGTTGTGACACACCCCTGATCTGTCACAAACCGATATGGATACTTGGGAAGCCTAACGCAGTAAAACGCAAGGCTTACAATGGACCACAAACTTATAGCTGCATCGGCGGTACGTGACGCACTTGGCGGCGTTTCCGATATGACCCTATGGCGCTGGCTGAACGATCCGGCGCTCAACTTCCCCAAGCCCATTTACATTTCAAAACGACGTTACTGGCGCGAGGCCAGTCTATCGGCATGGCTGGAAGCTCAAGCGGAGGTGGCAGCTTGAACACTATTTCAGAAGAAGACCCCGGCGCAGCGGCAACTGCATCCGGGGCCAAAGATTGTAGAAATCACATGACGAAGACGTATAGCACAGCGGCTAATCGGGCAACTCATTTCTGGGACAGCCACGCCAACTGCATTGTGCCTTTTCGCAAGCCAGCGATGGCGCGTTGGGGGGCGATGTCATGATTCAGGAAAAAATTCAGGCCAGCCGTAAAAAACGCAACCGGGGCTATATCTGCAACTACAAGCCGAACAGCAAAACCCGCGAGTTGCTGGATCAGGCTCAAGCCGTCCTAATCGAATACAAGGAATATTGGCCGCTGACATGCCGTCAAATTTTCTATCGGATGGTTGGTGCGCACGGATACGACAAGACCGAATCCGCATATGGGCGGCTATGTCACCACCTAGCGAATGCTCGCCGGGGCGGGCTGATCCAGTTCGATGCGATCCGTGACGATGGTGTGACGACATGGACGATGGATCACTTTGACGACCGCGACGACTTCCTGCGTCACGTTCGGGAGTTGGGAGAGGGATACACGCGCAACCGGCTGACGGCGCAGGGCGTTCATATGGAGGTTTGGTGCGAGGCTGCGGGGATGTTGCCCCAACTTTACAAAGTGGCCGAGTGGTTCTCAGTGCCGGTCTATTCTTCGGGAGGCTTTGACAGTCTCACGGCTAAGAAGCGGTTGGCGGATCGTATCTGCCGAATGGAGAAAGAGGCGGTGATCCTGCACCTCGGGGACTATGACCCGAGCGGGGTTTCCATCTTCGACAGTGTGGCGGCTGACGTGAGCGCCTTCGTTGAAGCTGATAGGCCCCACGGGTTGGTGAGCGTCGAGTTTGAGCGCGTGGCTTTGACACGTGAGCAGGTGCAACACCACAACCTTCCGACATCTCCGGCCAAGACCAGCGACACCCGATCAAAGACATGGACTGGCGGAACGTGCCAGCTTGAGGCGCTTCCCCCCGATGTGATTGCTGGCATTCTGAATAAGGCAATCGAGCGGCGCATCGAATGGACTCAGTTTGTCGATGACCTCGAAGCAGAGAAGCGCGACCGCATGATGATTAGCGGCCTGTTGCCAGCCCCCAGCAATCAGGGGGTGGAGTTATGAATGCTCCGGTGCGTGATGCAGTCACCTTTCAATCCCAGCCATGTGTCAAAACCCAGCGCGGCGACACCTTTGCATCAATCGTGGCCAGCTTTGCCAAAGAGGGGCATCGGCGCGTCTTGCGGGTTCTAAGCTACGCCTTAACGCTGGCCGATGCGGACGGCTGGAACGCTTTCTCAATAGCGGCAGCGCGGCATCTGAGCGACGAGGAACGAGCCTGCATGGCTCTTTCCATATTGCGGACCTTGCCTACGGACGATGCAGAAAAGGTCGCGGATGCAGTCTTGGGGGGCGCAGGTATGCCGATTACGATATTGGGTACAACGATGGAGCAGGCCGCGTTCTGGGCGGATCGCGCCAGCCCGAACGAAAAGGACGCTTACTGCCTCGCAACCTTTAACGCGATGCAGAAGAACCGGCAGGCGGCATTTCGCGCCCATGTGTTGGGGGGCGTGGTTTGATGCGTGACTTCTCAGATTTGGAACGGGAAATGCAGCGCGCTCGCGCGGAGCGTCCAGCGCCCGGCTACATCCTCCCCTCGCTGTCAGCACGTGCGGGCGATCTGGCGACAAAGCTGCGGCCGCTCAGTTCAGTTCGTCCGGTTCTCAACAACAAGTACCTTATCAAGGGCTGGCTGGATCGCGGGGCGTTCTCTGTCACATACGGCGAAAGCAACGTCGGCAAAACGTTCTTCGCTCTGGACCTGTCGCTTCATATCGCGGCGAGCCATGACTGGCACGGATGCAAAGTCGATGGCGGGAGCGTTGTTTATGTGGCCGGTGAGGGCGGATCGGGCGTTCTAAATCGGATCGAAGCGGTAAAGCGTGAACACCCAGACCTGATCGCGGCGGCATCGGAAAACGGCTTCTCGCTTCTCCCAACCGTGCTGGACCTTTGCGGAATTGGGGATGCGGGGGCGTTAATCGAGGCTCTGAGAGGCGCTGTTCCTGTTCTGATCGTTGTCGATACACTGGCTCGCGCAATGGGGGCCGGAGATGAAAACACGGCAACCGACATGGGGGCATTCGTTCGGAACATTGACGCAATCCGAGAAGCAACCGGGGCGCATGTCATGGTCATCCATCACAGTGGCAAGGATGCTAGCAAGGGCGCGCGGGGCAGTAGCGCCCTGCGTGGGGCAGTTGATACCGAAATCGAACTGACGCGCACGGACAACGTTGTGATGGCTGAGACACGCAAGCAACGCGACATGCCGTGCGACAAGGTGTTTGCCTACACTCTGCGCAGTGTGTTCCTCGGAAACGATGTGGACGGCGATGCCGTAACGTCTGCCGTTGTCGAGCAAGCTGAAGCTGTGAGTAAGAAGATCAGGGTGAGTGGTCAGCAGAAGATCGCCCTGCAAGCCTTAGCTGATGCGATGGCTCATCACGGCGAGAAAAAGCACGGCGACATGTTCCCGCAAACCCGGCAATGCGTCCCTCTCGTTGTCTGGCGTGACTATTGCGACCGTCACAGCCTTTCCGGTGGCGAGGGAGAAAGTACCCGGCGCACTGCCTTTCACAAAGCAAAGAATGCGCTTCAAGAGAAGGGGATCGTCCGCGTCGTTGATGACTTTGCTTGGAGGTGCGAGGAATGAGCGTTCCCTCCGTTCCCTCCCGTTCCATGCAACGATTGGCAACACGGTCAATACAGCGTTCCTTCCGTTCCCTCCCCCTATGGGGGGGAACGAAGGGAACGGTGACCCAGCCCATGGGATTTTTCTTCCAAAGCCACCAGTCGGCTGAAAATCTGAAAGGCACGGGGCAGACGAAAAGTGCCCCGGCCAAGTGGCTGGCAACTGGAGCCTTCACCGACGATTTAAATGGGGGCCGCACCGTTGATTGGACTTTTCCTTTCGCGCTCCCAAAAAATCCGGGGGACATGGCCCAATGAGCGGTCACGAAAAAAATCAGGCTGGCCGTAATAATTGCACCTGCGCGGCGCGGCTGGATCGGATCGAGGCGTTAATCCTGCATCTGATCGGCGCGGCACAACCGTCGCCCCGGCATCTGGTGACGGCGATTGCCGACGCAACCGATGGCCAATGGTTCCTCGCTGGCGAAGTCTGGCGGATGGCAAAAGCTGAGGCCACGGCGGCGGCGGCAACGGGCGGCACTGAACCGGAACTTGCGGCGGCACTTCGGGCTGAGGGCGTCACGTCTGCGCACGGTTTAGGCCGGTTTCTTGCGGCACGGGAGGGCGAAACTTTTCAGCGCGGCGGGACTGAACGCGGCGGGACACGCTGGCTTGCGGTTTCAGATAGCCAAACCGCCGACCCGATTCAAAAGCGGGCGCTGTCCTGCCATGATGAATCATCAAAACATTGGAAGAACACATGACTATTCAGCAAAGAACTATCACAGCCGAGACCGTCACAGCGGGCGCGTGCTTGCCTTGGATCATCCGAGCAAAGGCCCACGGCGCAAGCCAAGGCTTCGGACTGGAACGCTCGCTCGCATCGCTGGGCGCACCGGACGAAGTCGTTAGCCGCATCAAAACAGCGGTTGGCGGGGCGACGACGTCGTCTGACCTTTCCGGCAGTTCGCCAATCGTCGGAGCGTTCATTGCCGGGTTGGCCGAGCAATCAATTCTTGCCCGAATGTTTGCGGACAACGCGGTGCAAAAAGTCCCGTTGCGCACCCGGCTGGTCGGGTTGAATTCGGATTTGTCGGCAAGCGTCGTCTCGGAAGGCAAGGCAATCCCGGTATCTGCGCTGGACCTCGAAGGGAAAGTCTTGAGCGCGTTCAAAGTCGCGTCGATGGCCGTTCTGTCTGACGAACTCTGGCAGGACGTTACCGCCGAGGGCCAAGCCTACGTCATCAACAAATTGCGCGAAGCCGTATCACTGGCAGCCGATGCGGCTCTGTTCACCCGGTTGACTGTCTCTGGCACAACGTCGGCAACGCAGACCACGGCTAGCCTGCTTGGCGGCGATCTGTCCGGGCTGATGGGCTTGCTCAACGCGGTTCACGTCCGGGGCGGTTCGCGGCTGTATTGGGCGGTTAGTCCATCGGCAGCTAATACACTGGCCGTAGCGGACACGGGCGGGCGCTTGAGTCCCTTTGCCGGTGAAATGCTAGGGCTACCCACCACGATCACAGGCGGGCTTTCAGGGCGTCGTGTGGCGCTTATCAACGGGCGGGCCGTGGGCGGTCAGATTACCGGCGTCGATATTTCGGCATCCAACACCGGTTCGATTCAAATGGACGACGCACCAACCGCCGACTCGACGACACCAACGGCCACGGGATTGCTGTCGCTGTTTCAAGCCAACGCAACCGCAGTCAAGGCGACCTTCACTCTAGCCGCTGAGCCGATCCGTGACGATGCCGTCGCATTCCTCGAACTTACGGGAGCCTGAGTAATGGTGGAGACGCAAACACGCCGCGCCCATGCCGTGGTCAAGCTCCGGAAGGCCAGCGGGCAGGATCGCACCATCGTAGGCACAGCATCGACCCCGGCGACCGATCGCCAGGGCGACATCCTCGACCCGTTAGGCGCTGAGTTTTCCCTGCCGTTTCCGCTGCTGTTGGGTCACGATCACATGCAGCCCATTGGCGAGGTCATCGAGGCGCGGGCGACATCGACGGGCATCCGGATTAAGGCACAGGTCGCGCCGGAAGGAACATCGGCGCGGATAGACGAAGCGTGGGGCATGATTCGCGCTGGGCTGATTAAGGGTTTAAGCGTCGGCTTCATCGGTCGGGACGCGGTGCCGTTGCCGGGCGGCGGGCTGCGTTTCCGGAAGTGGGAGGTCATCGAGGTTTCGGCGGTCGCGGTCCCTGCAAATGCCGAGGCCACCATCACCGAAGTAAAGCGGGTGAGCCTCAACGCACCGGAAGCCCCACGAGCGGCGGCAGGCGTCCCGGCGTACCCTCGGCACCTAGCGGTAGGCGAGCGGTCGGCGGTACTGCGCATGGCCGTTGCCGACCACCTCGACGGCATCGTAAAGAACACCGCGCAAGCGACGGGCCAGCCGGAAGCCGAGGTCCGAGCAAAACACGCGGGCGGCGTAACCGAGATGCTGGCTGAACTCACCGTGCGCATGATCTGGCAGGAACAACGCATCCGGGAATTGGAGGGGCGGCCATGACGGAATCAGAATTCCGGGCGGTCAAACTGGCGATGGCGGCGGACTTGCGTGGCATAACACAGATCGACGTTGAACTGACCGAGGTCGGCGCGACGATCATGTTGTACGGGCATACTGACACCCCGGAAGAAACATACGTGGCCGTCGTCGACATCCCCGCCGATCTGGCTTGGCGGCTGGCGTAAATGGCGAGGCTGTCATCACCCGCGCCACGGCTGGCCAAGGTGCATACCCGGTTGCAGACCAGATCACAGGCACCCACGGACGCGGCAGGGCGATCTGCATTCCGCAAACAGAACACACCGGGCCGCGCGCTCTACGCTAGCCGGGCATGGCGTGGTGACGACAAAGGCGAAGGCGGGTTGCGGTGGCGCATCCTGACGCGGGATATGTTCACCTGCGGTATGTGCGGGGCAATGCACACCGACACGTCACGATTACACGTTGATCACATCGCGCCGCACGATGGCGATGCCTGCCTGTTCTGGGAAACGTCGAACTTATGGACCGTGTGCGCATCGTGCCATGACGGCGAGTGCCAACGGATAGAGGCGGCGCACGAAGGATACCCCGAGGCGATACGCGCGGCCAAGATGGCGGCGCGACGACAGGCATAGGGGGGGGGTAGTCATTTTTTGGCTATCGGCTTCGACTGGAAACCCGCGTGATACACATTCAGAGATTTTAACCCCGTCGTTTGATTTTCGTGTTTGATTTTCGGCGGAATTCAAAGGCGGTGAACCGGTCGGATGTACTTGCGGTTCAGTCAGCCCAAAGCATCGCGGTTAGGCGGTGAGTGCACAAACCCCGTCAAGGCGCGGTCTATATTTGTCAAATAATGGACGCGGCGCAGATCGGCCACGCTCTGGACGGCGGGGGCTAATTAATCGGACCCCGCGATTTGGAGGCCAGTTGACCGGCGCTGTGTGATCCAGTCGCTGGCCTTTCTGTCGTCCCGCTTAAGGCCCAGCGGTCGGTTGCAGTGATTTAAGGGCCTATCAACGTGGCGCGCTTCGATAGTGACCTCGAACATAGGTTCCATCGCTTCGATGGTAGCCACCGACGCCAACGGTCTTAGGCCTGCCTGTTCCGGTGCTGATGTCGCCATAGCAGGATCCATTCTCAGCACAGCCGCCTCCATAAGTTTTTGGCGCGACTGGCGGGGATGGGTATGTAGCGGCGCTTGTATTCGCGCCTTGTTGAATCTCTGATGAACTCAACGCGCTACGATTGCAGGATGACAGTCCGTATTTGCAGTCCTGCAAGTTTCGCTGATGGTCTGCCGCAGCTACCTGCTGGACTTCAGATGAACTCAACGCGCTACGATTGCAGGATGACAGTCCGTACTTGCAGTCCTGCAAGTTTCGCTGATGGCTTGCCGCAGCTACCTGCTGGACTTCAGAAAAGCCCGGGAGTGCTGCTGGAACTGCAATTTCTGAACTTGAAATACCTTGAGAGGTTCTATCGCTCGAGATGGGCGCACAGGCCGCTAGTGCAAGTCCTACTAGGAGCATGAGCGCGGAGACAAAAAATCTAATCAACAGCGCACCTCATTGTTTTTCGCGATAAAATATGTACACGGCCAGCCTACTCAATTTCAAGGCGGTCCCATCCGCAGGCATCTTTAGAGCAGCAGACATGTAGTTTAATAATTCAGGTGCCAATAAACATAGCTTAAGTCGGGAAAGCCGCTTGAAAAAGGCCATAATGGACTAAGCCGAAATTTCCTAGGAGTAACGGCGTGCCCGCGATTTCATGGTATCGGATAATCAGGTCCGCGAATGATCGACGTCTTGAAATGTTCCGTAGAGCTGGGCTTGGCTTTCAAAGGCTACTTGCGCAGCCTCACCCCTGCACCGCCACCGTTTTCCGCGATGAACTCGACGCCAGCGGCTTCTAGGGCCTCACGAATCGTTTCAACCGTTGCGGGCTTCAAATCTTCGCCGCGCTCAAGTCTTGCAATCGTGTTCGGTGAAACCTTTGCCCTAGCGGCCAAGTCCCTTACGCCGAGACCTGTCGCCGTCCGAGCCATTTTGCACTGAATTGCGTTCATATAGTAACCCTGTTACTTTTTGTATTGACTGGCGGCACCGCGTCATTCTAGTAACCATGTTACCAATAATTCAATCAGAGATCAACACAATGTCCAATGAACAACGCGCCAGCGCGAACGAACATTTGCGCCCTGTTTCCGATCTGGAAAACAGCAAGGCAAACCGGATGGCCCTAACATGTGATGCTGTGCATGAATCCGACCTTGAGAAGATCAGCGCGGTAAGGAAGCAACAGGCGGATTACCTCGACAGCTTGCCTGACAACGCCAAGGATGCCTGCGGCGCTGTGTGTGATGTGTTTGTAGGATGGGACGAAGGGCAAGTTCCAACCAGTGTGGCCAAGGGTAATTTCCTAATCATCAAGGAAGTGATGCGGCACTGTGAGGTTGACGATCACCCCGACCTGCAAGAGGCGCTGGCGCTATTGGCGGAATCTGGCCTTGAAGTCGTGCGCGAGATTGAACGGGGCGTAAAGCTGGCCAGCGACATAGCAGGACGCGGCTTTGAACAGAATCGGATGCTGTGATGGCTGGCGAATCGTTCGACGGTATCGAAGGAGGGCGCTGGATGACTGCTGCAATGAAATCCGAGGTTTTGAACTGATGCTTTGTGGCTCGGAACAGACCTAAATAATAGGGTGGCCATTGTTCCCCCAGCGTTCCCCCGATCTTCGGAAATTGCTGTGGTAGCATTGTACCGCTGCGTAACTAGCTGGTACTTTTAGTAAATTGGCTCCGGCGGTAGGGATCGAACCTACGACCAATTGATTAACAGTCAACTGCTCTACCGCTGAGCTACGCCGGAAAACCTGAGGCCGTATAACAATGCCTATCGGGGGCGTCCATAGGCATTTTCAGTTTTTTTTCATGCTGTCAGATTCGCTGGAAATCGGCCGTTTCTGACAGCCGTGGCCGGGCCGTAACGCGGCTCCGGTCACAGAGGTCGACCAGATGGGCCAGGACGTTGCGGCTGGCGGCGGTACGTAGGCCGGGGGCGAGGTCGGCGTAGATTCGATCGACAAGTTCAGGGATGCTTGCGGGGGATTGGGCAAGTGCCGTCAGGATCTGTGCCTCGCGGTGGGCGCGGTGCGACAGCAGCCAGTCGATGCGCCCCTTTGGGTCGGTGATCGGCGCGCCGTGCCCGGGATAATGGATCTTGGCCGGGTGGCGGGCAAGGCGTCGGCACGATGCCAGAGAATCCCCCAAGTCGCCGTCGGGGGGCGAGACGATGGAGCTGGACCAGCCCATGACCAGATCCCCGGACAACAAGGCATCCTGCCAGACGAAGGCCATATGGCTGCTCATATGGCCTGGGGTCCAGAGCGCGGTAATCTGCCAGTCGCTCCCGGTCACCACGGCGCCATCGGGCAGGCAAATGTCGGGTGCAAAATCAGTATCGACGCCTTCGCCGCCGCTGGACAATCCTTCGGCCACCAGCCGGTGCATCCGTGCGCTTCGTCCGGCCGATGGGGGACCGAAGGCCAGAACCGGCGCGCCGGTCAGGCGGGACAGGGCCGGGGCCAAGGCGCTGTGGTCCAGATGCGGATGGGTCACCAGAATATGGCTGATCCGCTGGCCCGGTCCGATGGCTGACAGAATGGCGTTGCAGTGCTGCGCCAGATTTGGGCCGGGATCGATCACCGCCACGTCGGTGCGCCCCACCAGATAGGTGTTGGTGCCGCGAAAGGTCATCTGCGATGGGTTCGGGGCCAGAATGCGCTGCAACCCGGGGGCGAGGGGCACTGGCACGCCGGGGGCGGGGTCGAAGCTGGCCGGATCCATTTCGCGCTTTCCGTTCTGTTCGGGTCATGATCAGATATGTCTATGCTATTTCAATGGATCAAGCGCTACTTACCGGACAGCCTTTACGGGCGTGCGGCCCTTATTCTGATTCTGCCGGTTGTGAGTATGCAACTGGTGGTCTCTATCATGTTCATCCAACGTCATTTCGAAGGCGTGACCAGTCAGATGACGCGCAACATTGTGCCTGAAATTCGGTATCTGATCCGCGAGTTGGATGTTCAGCCCGATTTGCCGACGGCGCAGGCGGTGGCGGTCGATCTGGGCAAGGCGCTGTCCTTGACCGTGAGCATGCCCGCAGATCTGAATACCAGTGACAAGCGCGGCTTCTTTGATCTGTCGGGGCGGGTCGTGATTGAGACGCTGCGCGCGCGGCTTCCGACGGTTACGGGGGTCGATCTTGTGTCGGACACGCGGCAAGTGCGGGTATCCCTTAGTACGCTCAATGGCGGGGTAGAGCTGCGTGTGCCGCGCGATCAGGTCTCGGCGACCAATCCGCATCAGCTGTTGGTTCTGATGGTTGCGACCGGTGTCTTGATGACGCTGATCTCGATCCTGTTCTTGCGCAACCAGATCCGGCCGATCCGGCGGTTGGCGCGGGCGGCCGAGGCGTTTGGCATGGGGCGGCACACCGCCTATCGGCCCAGCGGCGCGCTGGAGGTCCGGGCAGCGGGCGCGGCTTTTTTGGACATGCGCGACCGGATTGAACGCCAGATCGAGCAGCGCACGCTGATGTTATCTGGGATCAGTCACGACCTGCGCACGCCTCTGACCCGGCTGAAACTGGCGATTTCCATGCAGGAGGAAACGGACGATACCGAAGACATGCAGCGCGATGTCCGCGACATGGAACGGCTGATCGACGAATTTCTGGCCTTCGCCCGCGGTGATGCGCTGGACGATGCGGTCGAGGTGGACGTGGCGGCCTTGACCGCCGAAGTGGTCGCGAATGCGGTACGCGGCGGTCAGGCGGTGCAGATTGCCCATATGGATCAAACCGGCTTGGTGCTGGCGCGACCGTTGGCGGTAACCCGCGCTTTGGAAAACCTCATTGGCAACGCGGTGCGGTATGGTCACCGGGCTGACGTTCGGGTGGAGCTGCTGTCCGGTTTCGTGCGCATCCGGGTTGAGGATGACGGCCCCGGTATCCCGGCAGAGCAGCGGACAAACGCCATCAAACCGTTTGCCCGGCTTGATCCGTCCCGCAACCAAAATAGCGGAAGCGGCGTCGGGCTTGGGTTGGCCATTGCGTCAGACATCGCCCGAAAACACGGCGGCAGTCTGCAGCTGGGTCAGAGCGAGCGGTTGGGCGGGCTTCGGGCCGATATCTTGCTGGCCCGTTGAAGGGGGGCGTGGCGCGACATAGCGCCGGGCGCCCCCGCCTTTTTTATCGCTGCTCGGTGCGGGCCAAGATGCGGGCGCGGCGCAAAACCATGGCCATGGCTGCGAAGGACAAGAGCGATGAGCCCAGCATCACCCACAGCAGCGGGCTGACCCCGGACTCTGGGGTCAGGACGGCACCGGATAGGCTGGACAGGGCCGCGCCGCCGCCGATCATCATCGCCCCGCCCAAGCCCGAGGCCGTCCCGGCCAGCTTGGGGCGCACTGATAGCATTCCGGCGGTGGCGTTGGGCAACACCATGCCATTGCCAAGCCCGACGAAAATAGTGAAGCCGAAAAAGGTCCAGACGGTGCCGAAACCGGCATAGACCACAAGCAATGACGCAAGGGTGCCAAGCGCGACGCAGAGCGCCCCGGCCATGGCCAGCGCATTGATGCCAAGCCGGACCGAGTAGGCGCCCGAAATCGCATTGCCGACCACATAGCCGACAGCGGGCGCGCCAAAGAAAAAGCCCAGCTCGGCCGGGTTGAGGCCAAAGACCTGCGTGCCGACAAAGGGCGCCCCGCCCAAGTATGAGAAAAACGCACCGGATGAAAACATCGCGGCCAGACTATAGCCCCAGAAGCGCGGCGAGGTCAGCAGTTCGGGCGCTTCGCGCATCTGCTCGGACAGGGTCTTGGATTGACGGGTGGCGGTCTCGCCCATGTCCCACCATGCCAGCGCCAGAACGGTCACGCCGAGGCTTAGCAGTACCCAGAAATTGGCTTTCCAACCAAACAGCTGATCCAAGGTGCCGCCAAGCAGCGGCGCCATCATCGGCACGATGGCCATCCCCATGGTGACATAGCCGATCATCGATGCGGATTGATCTTGAGGGTACATGTCGCGCACCACGGCGCGTCCCAGAACCATTCCGGCAACCACAACGCCTTGCGCCATACGGAACATCAAAAAAAGTTCGATGGTCGGGGCATACAGCGTGCCCAAGGTGGCCAAAACATAGATACAGAGCGCGCCGAGTATGACCGGGCGGCGACCGATGCGGTCAGACAGTGGCCCGAGAAACAGTTGCAGGACCGCCGTGACCGCCAGAAACAAAGAGACCGACAGTTGCATGACGCCGTAGTCGGTTTGGAAATGCGCGGCCATATGGGGCAGCGAGGGCAGATAGATATTCATCGTCGCCGCGTTCAGCCCAGTCAGGATGACGAGGGTCATAATATGCGGCGGCGTGCGTCGATCCAGAAAGCGGACCTTTGGTCGAGGACTCATCAATGTGCCTTTCCCACTGGCGCGACCTGCCGTGCCGACGGCCGCGCAAATAACTTTGCATTTATTCAATTTGCATCCACGCTTCTCAAAGGACTTTGCAAATTTTCTGAAAAGAGCTTTGACCAGATGGCAGGACTATATAGTCTTCGCGACAAGAGAAGGAAACGCGTCACATGAAAGACATCTTGCAGCTACTTGAAGATCGGCGGGACGATGCGCGGCTGGGCGGCGGGGCGCGGCGGATCGCGGCGCAGCACGCCAAGGGCAAGCTGACGGCGCGCGAGCGGATCGAATTGCTGTTGGACGATGGATCGTTCGAAGAGTTTGACATGTTCGTCCGCCACCGCTGTACCGAATTCGGCATGGAGGGCGACCGCCCGGCAGGCGATGGTGTGGTCACCGGTTGGGGCACAATCAATGGCCGGATGGTCTATGTCTTCAGTCAGGATTTCACGGTCTTTGGTGGCTCTTTGTCCGAAACCCACGCGCTGAAGATCTGCAAGATGATGGATATGGCGATGCAGAACGGTGCGCCGGTGATCGGGCTGAACGACAGTGGCGGCGCCCGCATCCAAGAAGGGGTGGCCAGCCTTGCCGGCTATGCTGAGGTGTTCCAGCGCAACGTGCTGGCCAGCGGGGTCGTGCCTCAGATCAGCGTCATCATGGGCCCCTGTGCGGGCGGCGCGGTGTATAGCCCGGCCATGACCGACTTCATCTTCATGGTGAAAGACACGTCCTATATGTTCGTGACCGGGCCGGACGTGGTGAAGACCGTCACCAACGAGGTCGTCACCGCCGAAGAACTGGGCGGCGCGTCGACCCACACCCGAAAATCCAGCGTTGCCGATGGCGCGTTTGAGAACGATGTGGTGGCCCTGACCGAAGTGCGCCGCTTGGTCGATTTTCTGCCGCTGAACAATCGCCAGAAACCGCCGGTTCGACCATTTTATGATGATCCACAACGGGTTGAGCCAAGCCTCGATACGTTGATTCCAGAGAACCCGAACCAGCCATATGATATGAAAGAACTGATCCTGAAGGTCGCGGATGAGGGCGATTTTTATGAGATTCAGGAAGAGTTCGCTAAGAACATGATCACCGGTTTCATCCGCATGGAAGGCCGAACGGTTGGCGTCGTCGCCAACCAGCCGATGATCTTGGCCGGGTGTCTGGACATTGACAGCAGCCGCAAGGCGGCGCGGTTTGTCCGGTTCTGCGATGCCTTTGAAATTCCGATTTTGACGCTGGTTGATGTGCCGGGATTCTTGCCGGGGACCAGTCAGGAATATGGCGGCGTCATCAAGCACGGCGCGAAGCTGTTGTTCGCCTATGGCGAGGCGACGGTGCCGAAAGTGACCGTGATCACCCGCAAGGCCTATGGCGGGGCCTATGACGTGATGTCCTCGAAACACCTGCGCGGCGATTTCAACTATGCGTGGCCCACGGCCGAGATCGCGGTGATGGGGGCCAAGGGGGCAACCGAGATTCTGTACCGGTCAGAAATGGGCGATAAGGATAAGATTGCGGCCCGGGCGAAGGATTATGAAGACCGGTTCGCCAATCCGTTTGTGGCCGCCGAAAAGGGCTTCATCGACGAGGTGATCATGCCGCATTCGACCCGGCGGCGGGTGGCCCGGGCCTTTGCCAGCCTGCGCAACAAGAGCCTGACAAACCCGTGGAAGAAGCACGACAACATCCCACTTTGAACGCGATTTATTGGATCGGACTTTTATCGGACTTTCGTCGGACTTTCATCGGGGCGTTTATCAGACTAGAGCGGGTTTGTGGGCCTGCTCTGCTACAAAGGCCCGGTATGCACCGCTGCAAACTTTCTACGGCGTGGCCCAAAACTTTGCAGCCGGTAAGGCGAAATTAACCTGATTTATGAGTGAGACGTAAATGCCGTTGCCTGACTTCCATTTTGTGAAAGATGCGCCCAAGCCGGTCGGACCGTTCTGTCACGCCACCGAAATTGATGGCTGGATTTTTCTGACCGGACAAATGCCCACCTTTCCAGACGATCCCAACAAGCCGATCCCACAGGGCATCGATGCCCAGACCCGGCAGGTTTTTGACAACCTGCGCCGGGTTCTGACCGGGTTGGGGCTGGACTTGGAAAATGTGGTGCAATGCCGGTGCTATCTGGCCGAGTTCGAGCGCGATTTTGCGGCGTTCAACTGGGTCTATCGGTCCTATTTCGACGCGGAACACCTGCCGGCGCGCACCACGATCGGCGTCACCGCGCTGGCCGTCGGGGCCTTGGTTGAGATCGACATGGTGGCAAAGCGCCCGTGAGTGACCGGTGGCATATGGTTCGGGACGGGGACGGCCTGACCTTGGCGCGGCACCTGCCAGCGCGGTTCGACCTGTCGGCCGAGACCCGGTTTCCTGCGTTGCGCAAAGGGGCACTTGCCCATGAAGTACGAAAGGACCTCTGGCGGCTGCTGCGGCAGATCCGGGGGTTTTCACCAGTTGTCCGTGTCGTGGAGGACGATGCGGGCATGACGCTCTGGGCTGGAGGGGCGGTGTTTGGGAGGATGCCGCCAAAAGTGCAGGTTGAGGCGCAGATCGCCTCTCTGCTAGCCAGCCCAGAGCACAGAATTCGTTGGATTCGTCATGCGCGAATTCAGAAAGGACCCAAATCATGTTAAAACATCGCGGTTTTCCCGGGCGGCTTCCGGGATCGGATTACCAATTCGTCGTCCGGCGCGGCAATCCGCGTGGCGTGACGCCGCTGACCCGGCGCGAGCGGTTCAAGGATCGCCGTCCGCCGGACAAGCGTGCGGATGAGGGGTTCATGGCGGCCCTGTGGGAACATTTCGGCGAAGAACCATTTGAGCGCGGAAATCTGGATGCAGGCCGGTTGTCGTGGGTGTTCGGGCGCGAAGTGATTCCCGCCGAAGACCCGTTTGATCCGGCCAGCTATGAAGCCTTGCTGCGGATCGACGTGAAACTGGCAGAGATGACCTTTCCCGGGGTGTTCGCCGCGCCCGCCGAGGACAATTATGATGAGGATGATGAACCGCCCGAGGACGATTGGGAATGAGCGGGTTTCAGCCGGGTTTGGGGCAAAGTTCCGCCGATTTTAAGAAATCGAAGGAAGAAGGCAACTGTTCTGCACCAACAGGCGTTGTAAGAGTCAGTTCGCGCACCTTGCGCGGAGGCAACGACCAACGAGGAGACAAGAAATGGCTTGGCTGGGAAAAATATCGGGGATTATCGGAATTTTGGCACTGTCGGCTTGCGGCAACACCGACCTTGAGCGCACCGCGACCGGTGCGGTCATCGGCGGTGCTGCGGGGCAGGTCGTGGCCGGAGATCCGGTCACGGGCGCATTGCTGGGCGGCGCTGCTGGCGCGACCTGTCGCTCTTTGGGCACCTGCCCGAACAACTGATCGCAGATCTGACGCCGCGTTTGCCGCGTCCGTTGGTGGCCCTCAGGCCGCTGACCTTATTGCCCCGTTCCGGCCATGTGCCGGGGCGGGGTTTTTCGTTTGAAAGGGACCGGACGATGTTCAAGAAGATCCTGATTGCCAATCGCGGTGAGATCGCTTGCCGGGTGATTAAGACGGCCCGGACCATGGGCCTATCGACGGTCGCGATCTATTCCGATGCGGATCGCCGGGCGCTGCATGTGCAGATGGCGGATGAGGCGATCCATATCGGGCCGTCGCCAGCCAACCGGTCCTATATCGTGATCGACAAGGTGATGGCGGCAGTTCGGGCCAGTGGCGCCGAGGCGGTGCACCCGGGCTATGGCTTCTTGAGCGAGAACAGCAAATTTGCCGAAGCGTTGCAGGCCGCAGGGGTGGCCTTTATCGGGCCGCCGGTGGGCGCGATTGAGAAGATGGGTGACAAGATCACCAGTAAGAAGATTGCCCAAGCGGCAGGGGTCAACACGGTGCCCGGCTATATGGGGGTGATCGCCGATGGCGACGATGCGGTGCGGATTTCCGGCGAGATCGGCTATCCGGTGATGATCAAGGCCAGCGCGGGTGGCGGTGGCAAGGGCATGCGGATTGCCTGGAAGGAAGACGAGGTCCGCGAGGGGTTTCAGTCATCGAAGAATGAGGCCGCCAGCAGCTTTGGCGATGACCGGATTTTCATTGAGAAATTCATTACCCAGCCGCGCCATATTGAAATTCAGGTTCTGGCCGATAGTCACGGCAATGCAGTGTACCTGCACGAGCGGGAATGCTCGATCCAGCGCCGCAATCAGAAGGTCATCGAAGAGGCGCCGAGCCCGTTTCTGGACCCCGAGACCCGCAAGGCGATGGGTGAGCAGGCCTGCGCTTTGGCCAAAGCGGTGGGCTATGCCAGCGCCGGGACGGTCGAATTTATCGTCGATGGTGACCGGAATTTCTATTTTCTTGAGATGAACACCCGCTTGCAGGTTGAGCATCCGGTGACTGAATTGATCACCGGCATCGATCTGGTCGAGCAGATGATCAGGATCGCCAATGGTGAGGCGTTGAGTTTCACCCAAGATGACATCCAGTTGAAGGGCTGGGCGATGGAAAGCCGGCTCTATGCCGAGGATCCGTATCGCGGCTTCCTGCCGTCGATCGGGCGGCTGACCCGCTATCGCCCGCCCGCCGAGATCGCCACGGAAACGGCGGTGGTGCGCAATGATACCGGCGTCTTTGAGGGCGGCGAGATCAGCATGTTCTATGACCCGATGATCGCCAAGCTGTGCACTTGGGCCCCGACCCGCGCCGAGGCGATTGAGGGCATGCGGGTGGCGCTGGACAGTTTCGAGGTGGAGGGCATCGGACACAACCTGCCATTTCTGTCGGCGGTCTATGATCATCCGAAATTCATCAGCGGCGACATCACCACAGCGTTTATCGCCGAAGAGTATCCCGATGGCTTCAAGGGTGTGTCCCTGCCGGAGGCTGAGATGGTGCGGGTTGCGGCTTCGGCGGCGGCGATGTACCGGCTGGCCGAAATTCGCCGTACCCGGGTGTCGGGCCGGATGGACAACCATGAACGCAAGGTCGGGGATGACTGGGTCGTCAGCCTGCAAGGCGAGAGCTATGCCGTGACCGTGGCCGGGCAGGGCGATGGGGCTGAGGTGCGGTTTGCCGATGGGCGCGTTGTCTCGGTGCGCTCGGACTGGACCCCGGGCACCCGCTTGGCAGTGATCGATGTGGATGGCGCGCCCTTGGTGCTGAAGGTGGACAAGATCGCTGGCGGCTTCCGTCTGCGCACCCGCGGTGCCGAGTTGACAGCGCTGATCCGAACGCCTCGTGCGGCGGAACTGAGCGCCCACATGCTGGAAAAGGTCGCGGCGGACACGTCGAAGCTGCTGCTTTGCCCGATGCCGGGATTAATTGTGAACGTAAACGTCGCGGTCGGCGATACGGTGCAAGAGGGTCAAGCCCTGTGCACGGTCGAAGCGATGAAGATGGAAAACATCCTGCGGGCCGAGAAGACCACCACCATCACCAAGATCAACGTCGCCGCCGGGGATAATCTGGCGGTGGATGACGTGATCATGGAGTTTGAATAGCAGGGATGACCAAGGCAGCGTGGCCCTTTTGTACACGGTCTGCCCGGGGCCCCGGCGCTTGGGGGCCGGGGCAATCAGGCGGCATTTGCGGCGGGCCGATCAGCCGCCCGAATTTAAAAGCGCGCGGTCCCGCACCTCTTGCTTGCGCAGGGGCATTTTGTCGATCTGCCGGGTCAGTTCGCGGACGTTCCATGGGGCGGGCTTGCGGATGACCACTTGCCCATCCTTGCCAAGCAGCACCAGCGAAAAGCCGCGCGGGCGCAATTTGGTGCGCAGGGGTGACATGGCGTCCGGGTCGGTGTCGACCAGAACCACGACATCGCGGTCGAACAGCTCTTGTTTGCGGGCCTCCAGCAACTCCATCTGCTGGATAAAACGCGGATCGTTCGGGGTGTCGGCAAAGACCACGACCGGGCGCGCCGTCCAGAGGAATGTGGCCAGATCGTCAGACGGCGTGATCAGTGATTGGGCCTCCGGCATGGCATCCCCGGCGCTGGGGATCTCGACCGGCTGGGCGGCGGCACTGGTGATCGTGGCAGTCAGAATGACGAGGGCAACGATGGATTGGAACATAGGGCCTCCTTATAGTCCCACATATAGTCTTTCCGGGCGATAAATCGAAGTCCGAACTGGGGCTTAGATGTCGAAACCGCAATTTGTCAGAGCAGCGGCACCGCCGGGCCTGCGCCAATCAGAAGGTAAGCGTGCCAATGACCGATGATGTAGAGACCTGGAAAACCATCGCTATGAAAGAATTGCGCGGTCGGCCTTTGGACGATCTCACGTGGACAATGTTAGAGGGGATCAAGGTCAAGCCCTTGTATACAGAGGCTGATTTGCAGGGCTTAAGTCATCTTGGGTCGGTCCCCGGGGCCGCGCCTTTCACCCGTGGGGTCAAGGCGACGATGTATGCCGGGCGGCCTTGGACCATCCGGCAATATGCGGGCTTTTCCACTGCCGAAGAGAGCAACGCCTTCTACCGAAAGGCGCTGGATGCGGGGCAGCAGGGGGTGTCGGTAGCCTTCGATCTGGCGACGCACAGGGGCTATGACAGCGATCATGCGCGGGTTGAGGGCGATGTGGGCAAGGCCGGGGTCGCGATTGACAGCGTTGAGGACATGAAGATCCTGTTTGACGGCATCCCGCTGGAAAAGGTGTCGGTGTCCATGACCATGAATGGGGCGGTGATTCCGGTGCTGGCCAGCTTCATTGTCGCGGGCGAAGAGCAGGGCCATGATCAGTCGCTGCTGTCGGGGACCATTCAGAACGATATTCTGAAAGAGTTCATGGTGCGCAACACCTATATTTACCCGCCCGAGCCCAGCATGAAGATCGTGGCCGACGTTATTGAATACACTGCGGACCATATGCCGAAGTTCAATTCGATCAGCATCTCGGGCTATCACATGCAAGAGGCCGGGGCCAATCTGGTGCAGGAGCTGGCCTTCACGCTGGCCGATGGCCGCGAATATGTGCGCACCGCGATTGCCGCCGGCATGGATGTGGATCGGTTTGCCGGGCGCTTGAGCTTTTTCTTCGCCATCGGGATGAATTTCTTCATGGAGGCGGCGAAGCTGCGGGCGGCGCGCCTGCTCTGGAGCCGGATCATGGCCGAGTTTGAGCCGAAGGATCCGAAATCGTCGATGCTGCGGACCCATTGCCAGACCAGCGGCGTCAGCCTGGCCGAGCAGGACCCGTATAACAACGTGGTGCGGACGGCTTATGAGGCGATGTCTGCGGTGCTGGGCGGGACGCAAAGCCTGCATACCAATGCACTGGACGAGGCCATCGCCCTGCCGACCGAGTTTTCGGCCCGGATTGCGCGCAACACCCAGTTGATCCTGCAGGAAGAAACCGGGGTGACGAATGTGGTCGATCCGCTGGCGGGGTCGTATTACGTCGAAAGCCTGACCGCCGAGATGGCCGAACAGGCCTGGGCGCTGATCGAAGAGGTCGAGGCGCTGGGCGGCATGACCAAGGCGGTGGCCTCCGGCATGCCCAAGCTGCGGATTGAGGAAAGCGCCGCCACAAGGCAGGCCCTGATTGACCGGGGCACGGATGTGATCGTTGGCGTCAACAAGTACAAGCTGACCAAGCAGGACCCGATCGACATTCTGGATATCGACAACGCTGCTGTCAGGGACAGCCAGATCGCGCGCCTGGACCGCATCCGGCAAAGCCGCGATGCGGCGGCGGTCGAGGGCGCCCTTGCGGCGCTTGAGGACGTCGCCCGCACGGGCAAGGGCAATCTGCTCGCCGCAGCGGTGCAGGCCGCCCGGGCGCGGGCCAGCGTGGGAGAGATCAGCATGGCGATGGAAAAAGTATTCGGGCGTCACCGGGCCGAGGTCCGCACCCTCGCCGGGGTTTACGGCGCGGCCTATGCGGGCGACGATGGCTTTGCTGCGATCCAGAAGGACATCGAGGCGTTTGCCGAAGAACAGGGCCGCCGTCCGCGGATGCTGGTGGTCAAGATGGGGCAGGACGGTCATGACCGGGGGGCCAAGGTCATCGCCACCGCCTTTGCCGATATCGGTTTTGACGTCGATGTCGGGCCGCTGTTTCAGACCCCGGCTGAGGCGGCGCAGGATGCCATCGACAATGACGTGCATGTGATCGGAATCTCCTCGCAGGCTGCGGGGCACAAGACGCTCGCGCCGCAACTGATCGCGGAATTGCAGCGGCAGGGCGCGGGCGAGATTCTGGTGATCTGCGGCGGTGTCATTCCGCAGCAGGATTATGCCTTCCTGAAGGATGCAGGGGTCAAGGCGATCTTTGGGCCGGGCACCAATATTCCGCAGGCCGCCCGCGAGATCCTCGATCTGATCCGAAGGGCGCATGCCGCCTGAGCCACCGGTCTCCGCGCCACCTTAGGTTGGTGCGGGTGCCTTTGGGGGACGGCATTGCCAAAATTGTGCATTTTCCCCGTCTTGGGCGTGTGTAATTTGCGCAGGTGACGCGTTGGCCCGGTTGCCGACCTCTGCGACGGCTTGGCTTGGCGTGCCGGGTGCAGGACGGTGGCGCCGGGATTTGTTTTGAAAGGTACCTGCTGATGACCGAGTTTGTTCCCTTGCGGCCCCTCACCGCGCTTTGGATCCGGCCCACCACTGCCGCGGATTTACCGGCGATTGCTGCGCTTTATAATCAAGAACTGCGGGCGCATGACCGGATTTTCCGCAGCACTGAGAAGCCGGTCGCGGAATTTGAACAAGAGTTGATCCGCAAGGCAGCCACCGGGCACCCGCATCTGGTGGCCGAGGCGGCGGACGGCTTTTTGGGATTTGCGACCTATGGGCTGTTTCGCGACAACGATGGCTATCGTTACACGATGGAACACACCATTCTTTTGCCAGAGGCGGCGCAAGGGCGCGGCGTCGGACGGCAGTTGATGCAGGCATTAGAAGATCACGCCCGCGCCCAACGTGTGGAAACCATGGTGGCGGCGATCAGCGGCAGCAATGCGGCCGCCCAAGCCTTTCACGCGCGGCTGGGTTATGTCGAAACCGGGCGGATGCCCGGAACCGGCTGGAAAAACGGGGTCTGGCTGGACCTCGTGTTGATGCAAAAACGCCTATGACGTTGGCGCAAATGCCGCGCGGGCGGACGGCTTGCCGCAGGGGTGAAAATGCAGATGCACGCGCCGCGTCGGGCCGCTAGGGTGCCGCCCATGTCGATCTGGACCCGCATAGCTGACGCGCTCGCTGCTCTTGCCAAGGGCGAACCCCTGTCGCAGGTGTTTTCCCGCCTGCGCACTGACCCGGAACGCTCGGTCGGCTTTGCCATCGCGGTGATCGCCCTCGGCGCCAAGATGGCCAAGGCCGACGGTCACGTGACCCGATCAGAAGTGACGGCCTTCCGCGAGGTGTTTCACATTCCCCCCGCCGAAGAGGCCAACGCGGCGCGGGTGTTCAATCTGGCGCGTCAGGATGTGGCCGGTTTTGAAGCCTATGCCGAGCAGATCGCCCGCATGCTGCATGGGCGACCAGAGATTCTGGCCGATCTGGTGGAAGGGCTGTTCCATATTGCCATGGCCGATGGCGGCTTTCATCCGAACGAAGAGATATTTCTGACCCGGGTAGCGGAAATCTTTGGCCTGACGCCGCGCGAGTTTAACCGTATCCGCGCCCGTCTGGTATGCGACAGTGAGCCCGACCCTTACGATGTGCTGGGGGTCAGCCCTGAGGATGATCCGGCCGAGATCCGCACGGCGTGGCGCGAGCTGGTGCGCCAGACCCATCCCGACCAGATGATTGCCCGGGGCGTGCCGCCCGAAGCCCTGAAATTGGCCGAGAAACGCATGGTGGCAATCAATCGCGCGTGGGAGCAAATCCAAGCGGGTGCCTGAGGCGCGCGGCGGGATCGGGGAAATTGCTGGCATGCTGCGGTCTGTGCTAGGCTGGCCGCGACCACGGGGTCGGTGAGGACAGGGGAACGCAATGCCAGATCACGACGAGAAATTAGCAGGGCGCTTGTACGGCGAACAAGACGAACCGGCGATCAAGGAAAACATGCTGCTGCGCCTGATCCATATGATCCTGATCGCGGTGATGATTTCCTTGGCCCAAACGATTTTGGGCGTGGTGACTGTGGTGCAATTTGTCATCATGGTGGTCAATTCGCGGGTGCCGAATCCGCGTTTGGCCGATTTCGGGACCGATCTGGGGATCTGGGTCGCCAAAGCCGCCCGCTATCAGACCGGCGGCAGCGAAGTGAAGCCGTGGCCTTGGACCGAACTGGACTGATCCGGCTTAGAGCGAACCGATCTTAGGGCGCAGGTGCCAGATGGTTTCTTGCGCCGGGATGATGCCTTTCAGGCCGCCCTCGATTGCGCGGGTTTGCAGGTCGATAAGCGCGAAGGTCGCCGCATAAAGGCGGTCCACTTCGGCGGCGGGGACCGAAAAGGGCGGTCCGTCTACCGCGCTTTGGTCATATTCAAAACAGATCAGCAGTTGCGGGGCGGTGGCCGTTATCGCGGTCAGATGCGCAGCATAACGGTCGCGCAGATCGCGGGGCAGGGCCACCAGCGCCGCCCGGTCATAGACTGCATCCACCGGCCCAAGCCGGTCGGCGGGCAGATCGAAGATGTCCCCGACGAACAGATCAAGGCCGGGTGCTGAATACTGCCGCAGGGGGCCGAGGTCTTGGATCGTGGGGGTGATGCCAAGCCCGGCAAAGAGCGCGTCAATCGCCCGTTGGCTCAGCTCGGCCCCGGTCACGTGAAAGCCCTGCGCCAACAGCCATGCAATATCGCGGGTCTTGCCACACAGCGGCAGAAAGATCCGCGCACCCGGCCTCAGCGCCAGCGCCGATAAATGGGCGCACAGCAGACTGTTGGGTGCCCCTTCGTGGAAGGCGATCTGGCCCTTCGCCCATCTGTCATGCCAAAAACTGGGGTCCATCGCCGTGCCCGTCTGTTGCGAATTCGGTGCCAGTGTGGCGCGGTGCGGCGGCCTTGGCAACGGGGGACGCCCGACCCGCCCCGTCTTAGGCGGGCCAGTTCAGGGGCGGCTTCGGCGCAGCGCGACCACATCGGTCTCTGCGCCAAGGGCTTTGGCCAAAGACAGGAACCGGGCCTGCGCCACCTCGCCATAGAGGGCCATTGCCTTTGGTCCGATGCTGAGAACCAGCTTCTTTTGCTGCGAATGCCAACGCAGGCCGCCCAGACTGTCGCCGTTCTGAGCGGTGAACATGGCCCCAAACCGCATGGCCTTGCCCAGAATTTCGGCCTGAACGATGTCGTCGGGTGCAATCAGCGACAGTAGCGGGTCGAAACGGTCACTGGACCGCGAGTTCTTGTATCGGTGCAGCAGGGCCAGCCCCAGAAACACCCGGCCCTGATGGTTCAGCCCGCCCAGATTGGCGCGGGTGGCATAATCAAAGCAGACATCCGGGCGATAATCGGGATGGGTGCGCCAGCTGACATCATGCAGCAGGCAGGCCGCCCGGATCAGCCGCAGCCGGGCCACCGGGGCGCGGGAATAAAGTGGCCGGATGAAGCGGTACAGTTCCTTGCCAAAGCCGGGCACCCGGGCGTCCTTGGCTTCGGCAAACTGGCACGCCTCAATCAAAGGGTCACGGTTGCGCAGGCGCGGCGGCATCTGCTCATAAAGCAGCCCTTCGCGCAGGCCGAAGCTTGATATGTTGATCTCACGGGGTTTCAGAACCCGCAGCACCCCGGCCAGAACCTGTGCTGCAATCGGCACCAGCGCCAGGCGATCCGCACTGATGCCGGTTTCGGGGCGAATGGTGTCCAGATCGGCGGTCTCGATCCATTTCAGCGTTTTGCGCAACTCGGCGGCGGTCATGTGGTACTCGTGCAAGACCTTCAGCGGGTAATTCCGTCGATACATGTCCAGCCGGGCGATGGCCCGCCACGAGCCGCCAACCAGATACAGAGGCCGGGGGCTTGCCTCGATCTTGTCGCGCAGGAGGGTGATCTCTTTTTCGATATGGGCGCGCAGCCCCTTCTTGCCGCCGGAAATCCGGTTCAGGCGCAAGGGGCCAAGCGGTGCGGTGCCGCGCTGGCCGACCTTGCCATCGGTCAGCACCGCCAGTTCCATGGACGAGCCGCCGATATCACAGACCAGACCGTCCGCCCACGGCCAGCCCAGCAGAACGCCCTGCGCCGCTAGTCGGGCCTCTTCCGTGCCGTCGATGACGTGCAAGCGTAGGCCGGTACTGTGAAGAACCTCGGCGCAGAACTCTGGCCCATCGCTGGCTTCGCGGACGGCGGCAGTGGCCACGGCCGTCAAAGGTGCCAGATTTAACCCGTCGGCAAGGGTCTGAAAGCGGCGGATCGCGTCAAGTGCCCGTTGCCGGCCACGCGGGTTCAACCGGCCAGTTTCATCCAATCCTTCGCCGAGGCCGCAAAGGATTTTCTCATTGTAGAAATAGGCGGGCGAACGGGCCGCGCCGTCGAAGATCACCAAACGGACCGAGTTTGACCCAACATCCACCACGCCGACCCGCGACAGATTGCGGGCGTCATCGTCGTTGAATAAGGGGCGGCCGAAAGGGCCCCAATCGTCGGTGGTCTCTGTAGCCAACATGTCCATCGGGTCTCCGTCCCTTGCGGGGGGGTTGCGGTTAGTCGATCTGACTGTCGAGGATCGCGCCGTCTATGGCGCTTGAGGTGGGCGGGGCCAATCGCGGGGCATCGCCGACCCCGGCCGAACCGCGCCCCGACAGGGACGGGTTTTCCAGAAAAAAGCGGTGACAGCTGAACATGCCTTCGGGGGTATCGGTCCGGGGCCGTGTCGAGGTGCCATTCGGGGTCAGCACCCAGCTTTGCGCTTCGTCGCACAGATTTGCCGCCATGATCTGACTGACAATCTGTTCCTTGACGGTGGGGTTCTTGCATTCGACCAGCGTTTCGACCCGCCGGTTCAGGTTGCGCCCCATCCAGTCGGCCGACGAAATGAACACCCGTGCCTTCGCCGATGGCAGGCCCTGACCGTTGCCGAAACAGACGATCCGGGAGTGTTCCAGAAAGCGGCCCACGATGGATTTGACCCGGATGTTTTCGCTCAGACCCTTGATGCCGGGTCGCAAGCCGCAGATGCCGCGGATGACGCAGTTGATTTTAACCCCGGCCTGACTGGCAGCGTATAGCGCGTCGATCACGTCCGGTTCCACCAGCGCGTTCATCTTGACCCAGACATCGGCGGGCTTGCCGGCGCGGGCAAAGTTGGCCTCGCGTTCCAGCATGGTCAGGATATCGGATTTCAGGGTTGCTGGCGCCAGCGACAGGTTCTCAAGCGCGGCGGGCTCGGCATAACCTGAGATATAGTTGAACACCTTGTTGGCATCGCGCCCCAAGGCCTCGTCACAGGTGAAGAAACTCAGGTCGGTATAAAAGCGCGCGGTGATCGGATGGTAATTGCCGGTGCCGTAATGGGAATAGGTCACCAGCTTGTCGCCCTCGCGGCGGACCACGGAACTGATCTTGGCGTGGGTTTTGTAATTGGTGAAGCCATAGACCACCAGCGCGCCGGCCCGTTCCAGCATCCGCGATTGGCGAATATTGGCGGCCTCGTCAAAGCGGGCCTTCAATTCGACCAAAGCGGTGACCGATTTGCCGTCTTCGGCGGCCTCGCACAGGGCGGCGACGATGGGGCTGTCCCGTGACGTCCGATAGAGCGTCTGCTTGATGGCCAGCACATTGGGATCCTGCGCCGCCTGTTGCAGGAACCGCACCACCATATCAAAGGTCTCATACGGGTGATGCAGCAGCATGTCCTTCTGGCGGATCGCGGCGAACATGTTGCCGTCATGATCTTGCACCCGTTCCGGCACCCGCGGCGTATAGGCGGGCCACAGCAGGTCGGGGCGATTTTCGAACACCAGTTCCTTGAGATCGGCCAAGCCGATCATGCCCTTGATCTCAATGATTTCGTCTTCGGTGACGTGCAGTTGGTTCGAAATGATGCTGCGCAGCTCGGCCGGAGCCCCAGCCGAGATTTTCAGCCGGACCACCTGACCGCGCCGCCGCCGTTTCAGAGCGACTTCGAATTCCCGCACCAGATCTTCGGCCTCTTCCTCGACCTCTAGATCGCTGTCGCGCAGCACCCGAAACCGGCAATCGCCAGTCAGGCAATGGCCGGGAAACAGGCTGTCGACATGTAGCAGCAGCAATTCTTCCAGCGGCAGCACCCGGTGTTCGCCGGGCTTGGACGGCAGGTTGATGAAGCGGGCGATCTGTTGCGGGATCGGCAGCAGCGCGCGCAGCGGTTTGCCGTCACTGCGCCGTTCCAGCATCAACGCAAGGGCAAAGCCGGTGTTGGGAATGAAGGGAAAGGGATGCGCCGGGTCCACGGCCAAGGGGGTCAGAACCGGAAAGACCTGCGACATAAAGAGGTCCGTCAGGAAAGTGCGATCGGCCTTGTTTAGCCGCGAACGGGTCAGGATCCGGATGCCTTCACTGGCCAGATCGCGCCGCAGAGCGGACAGCGCCTGTTGCTGGGCCTGCATCAGAACCCGGGCTTCGCGGTTGATCAACACCAACTGATCTGCCGGGCTTAGGCCGTCGGCGGCCGTGGTGACGTTGCCAGCCCGGGCCAATTCGCGCAATCCGGCGACGCGAACGGTGTAGAATTCGTCAAGATTGGTGGCGGAGATTGAGACAAAGCGCAGGCGTTCCAGCAGGGGAACCGCCTTGTCAGCCGCCTCTTCCAACACCCGCCAGTTGAAGGCCAGCCACGACAATTCGCGGTTAAAAAACCGATCCGGTCCGGTGAAATCCTTGCCCTTCAGCACGACCGGCTCTGGCTTTGGTCCATTTAGAAAATCGGCAAAGGTTGCACGGGTCGGTTCGTTACTAAGCATCACATTTGGTCCGCGTTGGGAAAAAGACGGGACAGTACCTCGGCGGCCATGGTGCGGGACACGCGCTTTTGCCGAGACAATGCCTCGTGGTCAAGGGCATTAACAACCCTGTATGCCACATCGAGTGCGCGGTCCATGCGGGTAACCAGATAGGTCAGGGTCTCGTCACCGATGGCCAACTGTCGGTCGTCGCACAGTTTGCACAGCACCATGCGCAGCAGATGGTCATCCGGGCGTTGCAGGCGGGCGATGGGGCAGGTTTGAACCCGGCTTTCCAGATCGGGCAGGGTCAGGCCCCACGTGCCGGGGGCGTCAGGGGCGGCCAGCAGCAGCGGCACGCCCCGGCTTTGCACCAGATTGAACAGATGAAACAGGGTTTCTTGCCGCCCGGCATCCCCGGCGGTCCGGTCGGCGTCATCCACCGCCAATCCGGGGGCCGTCGCGGCCAGTTCCAGCGCGTCTGGTGACAGATCACGGCCTGACAGCAGCGCCGCACCGGTTTCGGCCTGCCAGATCCGCAGCAGGTGGGTGCGCCCGGACCCCTTCGGCCCACACAGAAGCTGGCGGTTCAAAGGCCAGTTCCGCCAGTCGTCCAGCGCCGCAAGGGCCGCGGCATTGGACGGGGCCAGAAGAAAGTCGGCGCGGCCCATGTGGCGGGCCATTTCCAGATCGAGCAGCAGTTGTGTGCCTGTCATGGAGCGTCGGTGCCAGCGGCGGCACTGGCTGGGGGCACGGCCGGG
>NZ_MTBG01000036.1 GCF_002119405.1 Pseudoruegeria sp. SK021
TCAGCGCGCGGTTATAGTCATGCCAATTCGTTGTCTTGTAGATCGTCTTCGCGGGTATGCTCATGCCCGCCAGCTAGCACATTGGATTCCCTTGGTGAATCCCAAGCACGATTTGCGCAACAAGGCCCATCTCACCCAGTATGCCGCGCCTGAAAGGCTTCCGTTTCTCTCGCGAAATCATCGCGTACGCTGTTTGGGCTTACCACCGCTTCGCAATGAGCACCGCCGACGTCGAAGACCTGTTGGCTGAACGGGGTGTGATTGTCAGCCGGGAAGCGATCCGGTTGTGGGTCAATCAATTTGGTCGGCATTTCGCAAATTGCATCCGGCGCGACCGCCCTCGTCCCAACGACAAATGGCATCTTGACGAAGTCGTTATCCCAATTCGAGGCAAGAAACACTGGCTTTGGCGCGCCATCGACGCGGACGGGGACGTCCTAGACATTCTCGTGCAAACGCGACGAAACGCCAAGGCAGCAAAGCGGTTTCTCCAAAGGTTGATCACTCAGTTCGGCGAGCCGAGGGTTGTGATCACCGACAAACTGCGCAGCTACACCAAGCCGATCAAAACCCTGGCGCCGGATGCTGATCACCGGGCCCATAAGGGATTGAATAACGCCATCGAAGGATCACACCGACCGACCCGCAAGCGAGAAAAGATATTCGGCCGGTTCAAGTCTCACCGACAGGCCCACAGATTTCTTTCCGCACACGAACCGATCAACCTTATCTTCCGTCCCGGCCGCTACAAACTCACCGCAACTTCATACCGCCATGCCGGGGCTGACGCGTTCAGCCTATGGGCCGATTACGCCAACGAGATGGTGGCATAATCTAACAATTGCCGACTTCCTGCGTCACGCATCCAACAACTTGGCAATGCCTGTTCGCAGCTTACGCATCACTTCATCCGATCGAGTCCTTGACGCGATCCCAAGTCCGCAAGAGGTGAAGCGCTAGGATTTCGCCCAGCCTTTCGCCGTTGCGCGTGCGCAAAGCGGCTGCCATCTCCTCGTGATCCGCAACAGCATCGGCCCAGTCTCCGACCTTCTGGTTGCCGACGAAACGGATGCGTTTCAGCTTGGCCTGAATGTTTCCCTGAATCTCGATCAGCGTTGCATTTTGGGATGCAGCAGCCACACGCGTGTGAAACAATTGATTAAGCTTGTAATAGGGTAACCGGTCGCGAGCGGCATAAAGCGCCATCATCCGGTCATGGATATCCAGAAGGGCCGAGATCTCGTCTGGGCTGGCTCGTTCACAGGCCAGCCGCCCGCCGAAACGTTCGATTTCGGCCAGCATCTCCAGCATAGAACGGGCGTCTTCCCGAGACAACTTGCGCACGGTGCTCCCTCGGGAGGGACGAATGACGACAAGGCCCTCGGCCGCGAGTGTGCGCAGGGCCTCACGGAATGGCGTACGCGACACGTCCAGTTGCTCTAGGAGCGCCGTCTCGTCGATCCGGGATCCGGGTTCTAAGTGCCCTTCGATAATGAGGTCGCGCACTTGGTTGGCCACTTGATCGTGCAGCGTCTGCTTTTCGACCGGGGCAAGGCGGATCTGCCGCTCGTTGAAGTCGTTCATTCCTGATCCTGTTGCTGTCTTTGCCTCACCGTAAAGAGTTTCCTCTTGCAACGCGACTGCTTTTAATTTTGTATACAGGATACAAAGTGAGGAAATACATGGATCACCCGATTAAAGTTGCATTCGCCATTGGCGATGCGGGGGGCATCAGCCCCGAACTCGCCGCAAAGATTCTTGCCGACGATGACGCGAACAAGAACGACATGATTGTCATTGGTGATCGCCGCCTTCTGGCGCGCGGCGAGGCCGATGCGGGCGTGAGCCTGGATCTGCCGGTGGTGGCGCTGGCAGACATGACCGGTCCGCTGCCGGACGGCACATTCATGGTTGATCTGGGTAATTGCGATCCCGATGCGGTGCCCCAAGGGACGTGGAGCGAGGATGGCGGCCGGGCCGCAGTCCAGAATTTCCGTTGTGCGCTGCTGGCGGCCCATGCCGGGGTGGCGGACTTGGTCTTCTTCACGCCTTTCAATAAGCATGCGATGCGCATGGGCCAGTCCGATTACGTCGATGAGATCGGGTTCGTGAACGCCACCATTGGCGCCACGCGCTCGGGCCGTGAGTTCAACGTTCTGGACGAAGTGTGGAATGCGCGCGTCACATCGCACATTCCGCTGCGCAATGTCGCCGACGCGCTGAGCGAGGAGAAGATCTTTCAGAGTATAAAGCTGACCATCGAGATCATGCAGGGCGCAGGCTTTGATCGACCGCGTATCGGTGTCGCCGCGCTGAACCCCCATGCCGGAGACGGGCGTAATTTCGGCACCGAGGATGACGATATCATCGCTCCTGCAGTGGAACGTGCTCGGGCTGAGCAGATGGCCGTGACGGGCCCGATCCCGTCGGACACCGTATTCGTGCGAGCCATCAAAGGCGAATTCGACGCCGTGATGACCATGTACCACGACCAAGGTCAGATTGCGATGAAGCTGCTTGGCTTCGATCGAGGCGTGACGCTGATTGCTGGATATCCATTTCCGATCGTCACCCCGGCCCATGGCACTGCGTACGACATCGCAGGACAAGGCATCGCCAACCCCGGCGCAACGAAAAAGGCAGTGGAACTGGGACGCAACCTCGCCCAACGGCTACCGCGCAAGGATGGGAGCGGCAAAGAAGTCGACCTGCGCGCATTGTTCAACAAAGCAATGGACCGCGAAACCACCTGGGGCTGACGCCCCGATCAAGTAACGACTAGGGAGGAATACCATGATCGACCGCCGCACATTCACCAAAGGGGCCGCTATTGCCTGTGCCATCACTTGGGGCGGTTCTGCCCTCGCGCAGGACGTGACCCTGAAGCTGGCTCACTACGGATCGGCCAGCGATTCCGTGACTGTCGCCGCCACGCGCTTTGCTGAGCTGGTGGAAGAAAAGACCGATGGAACCTTAAAGATCACTGTGTTCGGCAACGGCGAGCTGGGCAACAGCCCGTCGATGCTGGAAGGTGCACGACTTGGCACGATCGACATCATCACCACCGGAAATCCGTATTTTACCGGTGCCATGCCGCAGCTGAACCTACTGGATTTGCCGTTTCTGTTCCAATCCGACGCCCATGCCTTTGACGTGCTGGATGGCGAGGTCGGTCAAACCCTGATGGTGTCAATGAACGATGCGGGCCTGCAAGGGCTTGCGTTTTGGGAGTTGGGCTTCCGCAACCTCAGCAACAACGTCCGCCCGATCAACGGGCCGGACGATATGAAGGGCCTCAAGATCCGCACCACGCCGAACCCGGCCCATGTGCTGGCTTTCGAAACGATGGGGGCCAACCCCACGCCGATGCCTTTCGCTGAGGTCTATTCAGCGCTTCAGACGGGAACCATCGACGGGCAGGAAAATCCGACAAACCACATCCATGCCAACAAGCTGCACGAGGTACAGCAGTACCTCAGTTTGACTGCCCACGCTTATACGACCTCGCCGCTGGTCATGAACGCTGGCCGATGGGGGCGCCTGTCTGCCGATCATCAGGCAGCTCTCTCCGAAGCCGCCATCGAAGCGGCGGCTTATCAGCGCGAGATCAACGACGAGGAAGAGCGCACAAGCCTGCAGGCAATGAAGGACTATGGCGTGGAAGTCATCGAGACCCCTGACAGCGCGGCATTCCGCGCGGCTGTAACCGACGTCACCCGTGAGGTCTATATCAACCAGTTTGGGACCGAACTTCTGGACAAAATCGACGCGGCAGCCAAGTAAACCACGTCTCGCGCGGGTCGTCAGGTTCGACCCGCGCATTCTAACACTGCATCCAGAGGCGACATTTATGATTCGCAAGTTCGACACTGCCCTAAGACGTGCCATCGACGGCTCCGCGGCCCTACTGGTGCTGATTGTCACCAGCCTCGGGATCTTGCAGGTTATCAGCCGTTATTTTTTCAACACCTCCCTCGTCTGGTCCGAAGAAGCGATCCGGCTGCTTTACGTCTGGCTAATCCTTATCGCTGCCGCCACCGCTCACCACATGAAGATCACCATGATCGAGGACAACCTTCGGGGCGGCATGCTCGTTGCGCTAAAGCTCATGCAGACGCTGATGATGCTCGCGCTTTTGGTCTTGCTGGTGTGGGGGGCGTTGCAGCTGAACACCGCCTTTGGGCGTGATCGTTATGTCACCTTGGGGATTGGAAAATCCTGGTATTGGACCGGGGCCATCGTGGGCGGTCTGCTATGGGCCGGGTCCATCGTTTCGGGCCTTGCAGTAACAATTTCGGAGCGGCGGGACACCTAATGGAAATGCTACTTCTATTCGGATCGATGATCCTATTCGCAGTGCTGGGGATCCCGCTGGTGTTCTCGATCCTCGGAGCATCGGTCATCACGCTGCTGATGGTGCGCCCCGAAATGCCGCTAGTGCTGGTGACACAGATGTTCATGAACGGAATGGACCAGTTCTTGCTGCTGGCCATTGCCTTTTTCTTTCTGGCCGGCGAACTGATGAACCGCGGCGGGATAACCCGGCGTATCGTCGATTTTGCCTCGGCATTGGTCGGGCATTTCAAGGGCGGGCTGGCGCAAGTTAACGTCCTGTCTTCTCTGTTTTTTTCTGGAATTTCCGGCTCGGCCGTAGCGGATACTGCTGCCATCGGGTCTGTTATGATCCCGTCGATGAAGCGGAAGGGTTACAGTGCCGCCTTCGCCGCCGCGATCACCCAGTGCAGTTCTGTTGTCGGACCGATCATTCCGCCATCCATCCCGATTATCATCTATGCCGTGCTGTCCGAACAGTCGGTGGGCGCGATGTTCTTGGCCGGAATCGTTCCCGGCCTGTTGATCGGATCCTGTTTGATGGTGGCTGTGGCGATCATCGCGCGCCGCCGCGATTTCGAGAGCAGCCCGCGTATGGGCGTACGGGAAATTACGCGCACCGGTTCCCAAGCCATTGTCGCCCTGCTGACCCCGATCATCATTCTTGGTGGGATCCTTGGCGGCGTGATGACAGCCACCGAGGCGGGGGCCGTCGCCTGTCTATATGCTTTCGTCACCGGAGCCTTCTATTTCCGCGAGTTGGATCTGCGCGGTTTCTACGACGCCTTGGTGCAGGCGGCACAGGGGACGGCGATGATCTTGGTGATCGTCGGGGCCTCGACGCTGTTTGCCTGGATCGTGGCAGATCTGCGGCTGAGCCAAGCGGTCGGGCAGGCGATCTTCGCCGTCAGCGACAACCCGATAGTGTTCCTGCTACTGGTCAATCTATTCGCCCTAGTGGTCGGTTTGTTCCTAGATCCGCTGGCGGCACTCGTGATCCTCGTGCCGCTGCTGTTGCCCAATGCCATCGAACTGGGCATCAGCCCGGTCCACTTCGGCATCGTCATGGTGTTCAACCTGATGATCGGGCTGACGACGCCTCCTGTCGGCTATCTGATCTATCTGTCAGCGCACATCGCGGGCGAGCGGCCCGAAAAGGTCATGCGTGAGAGTTTGCCGTTCCTCGTCGCGCTTTTCGCCGCCCTAGGCTTGCTGACCTTCGTGCCGCTGCTAACCACCTTCCTTCCCGACCTCTATGCCGCAAAGGGGCAATGATGCCTGTCCGTTTTGTTGATCTCTCTATGCCCATCACTGCCGACCATTTTCGCTGGTCCACGCCGCGGGAGGTGTCGGGAGATTATAGCGACGCCAAACCTTTCCGGGTGACGCGCCTGTCACTGTCGTGCCATTCGTTCACCCATGTGGATTCCCGTGCCCACATGCTTCCTGACGGGCGGACCATTGATCAGACAGATCTTTCTGATGTCGCGGGCACGGCTTTTGTTGCGAACCTCCGCGATGTGACGCCGAACGAAGCGCTTGACGCCCGGCGGATTGATGCTGCGCTGGAAGGCTACGGTAGCGAAGGGATCATCTTGCTGTCCACCGCTTGGGATACACAACGCAGTTGGAAAAGCCCGGCCTACTGGCGCGATTCACCCTACATAACCCGAGACGGGGCAGAGGCGCTGGCTCGCCATTCTCCCCGCGCCGTCGCTTTCGACTTTCCGCAGGATTACACGATCCGCCAGTCTCTTGACGGGATCGTGCCGCCGATCGGCGAACACGTGACCCACGACGTGCTGCTGCGCCGGGGCGTCACGCTGATCGAATACTTGGTCGGCACCGCAGCCCTCGAGGGCCCGCGCACCTTTTTATGTGCTATTCCCATAAAGGTGGAGGGTGCTGACGGCGCTCCGGCACGGGTCGTGGCCTTCGAGGGCAGACAGTTCACAGGAGCGACCGCAGAGCACTTAGTAACAGCATCGCCTTCCTCTTGATGGGGCTTTTGGGCCGCCCCACGAGCAGTGGCGGCCGGCATTCCGGAAGGCTGGTGGTCATCAATCGGTCGATTCCTGTTGGGGGGCAAGGATGACACCTAAGGAACTTAGCTTCGCCGCTTCATGATGCCTACCACAGTATTTTTTCTTACCCCGAGATCGCGGGCGATCCATCGGTATGATCGACCGTCTGCCAAGGCCTGAACGATCTTTGGCGCAAGTCTGTCAGATTTTGGGCTTCGGACTGACTGGCGGCCGAGCTTCTTTTCTCGCGCTGTTGCCGCGGCGAGCCCGTATTTTACCTGATCGCTGAGCAGATCATGCTCGAACAGTGTGATCCCGGCTAGCATTGTGACCATCTTCGGCCATGGGGCGTCTCTACTTCGAAGGTCATGCTGCTGGCAATGAACCGGGCCTCGGCGGTTGTGGTCCCGATGGCACTTGGAACAAGGAAAACGGAATGACGACGCTATTGGGCTGCATAGCCGACGACTTTACCGGGGCGACGGATCTGGCGGGGCTATTGGCGCGCTCGGGCGTTCGGGTAAGCCTGCGCATGGGGGTGCCGGACGAAGCTCCCTCGAACACAGCCGCTGTCGAGGTGATTGCACTGAAGTGTCGGGGGGCACCTGTGGCTCAAGCCGTGGCAGAAACCCGAGCGGCGCTAAAGTGGCTGCAAACGGCGGGCGCGCAGCGTTTCTTTTGGAAATACTGCTCGACCTTCGACTCGACGGCTGAGGGAAATATCGGCCCCGTGGCCCAAGCGCTGATGACGGATCTGGGTGCTGAGCAGACGATCTATTGCCCGGCGTTCCCAGAAAATGGCCGCTCTATTTTCATGGGAAACCTGTTCGTCGGCTGTCAGCCGCTGGCTGAAAGTCCAATGAAAGACCACCCTCTGACGCCGATGCGGGATTCAAACCTGATGCGGCTGCTGGAGCCACAGGTAACACGCCCCGTGGGCCTTGCCGATCGGCTGACGGTTGCGCGGGGCGTCGCGGCATTGAAGGCAGAGCTTGACCGGTTAGCCGCTGCCGGCGTGGCGCATGTGATCGTCGACGCGGTGGCTGATGAAGATCTAAACATCATTGCCGCGGCCTGCCGTGATATGCCCCTGATGACCGGCGGCAGCGCCGTTGCCGCGCCGCTTCCCGCACTTTGGCTTGCCGACGGAACGCTGTCAGCGAGTGAGACCGGCACGGTGGTGCCTGATCTGGCGCCAGGTACGGTAGTGCTGGCGGGCAGTTGCTCCGCCATGACGCGTGCGCAGGTGGCGGATTACATAGGGCGAGGCAAGCCCACCTTCCGGCTCGACCCTCTGGAATTGGAGGCCAAGGGCTCGTTGGAAGCGCTGGACTGGCTGGCCTCGCAGGACCTTGCCGAAGCTCCGCTGCTCTACGCCACTGCCGAGCCGGAATCTGTGCGCGCCGCGCAGGACAAGCTTGGCGCCGCTCGGGCGGGAGAGATTGTTGAGCAGGCGCTGGCCGCCTGTGCCATCGCCGCACTGCACGCGGGGGCCCGTCGCTTCGTGGTCGCGGGGGGCGAGACCTCAGGCGCAGTCACTCAGGCGTTGGCGATCAAACAGTTAGATGTTGGAGCAGAGATCGCGCCGGGTGTGCCGTGGTGCTTCTCGAGCAGCGCCGGTCAGCGGATTGCGATTACGCTCAAGTCCGGAAACTTCGGTGCCATAGATTTCTTCGCCGGTGCGCTGAAAATCCTCACGGGGCTGGAGGCGACATGAGCGAGACGCACCTACGCGAACAGATTTGTCTGCTGGCGAAATCGATGTTCGACCGCGGTTTGACGGGGGGCTCAACCGGCAATATCTCGGCTCGGACCGAGGATGGCGGCCTACTGGTCAGCCCCACTGGCACTAGTTTCGGGCGGCTCGAACCTGCCCGGCTCAGCCGCTTCGATGCGAGCGGAAATCAAGTTGGCGGCGACAATCCAACCAAGGAAATGCCGCTGCATTCGGCCTTCTATGACACGCGATCGACAGCAGGTGCGGTGGTGCATCTGCATTCCTGCCACTCGGTCGCGTTGTCGATGCTGCCCGGCGTGGACGAGGATAACTTCCTGCCGCCGCTGACACCTTATGGCATCATGAAATTGGGAAAGGTCAAATTGCTGCCGTTCTTCCTGCCCGGTGATCCGAAAATGGGCGAGGCGGTACGCGGCCTTGCAGGAAAACGCACGGCGGTAATGCTAGCGCAACACGGCCCGGTTGTGGCCGCCAAGGACATCGAGGCCGCATGCAATGCCATCGAAGAGTTGGAAGACACCGCGCGCCTTGCGCATTTGACTTGGGGCCTGCACCCACGCGCACTGAGCGCCGCACAGGTGCAGGCCTTAGTAACCAAATTTGACGTAGAGTGGACCGCATGAAATTCTCAGCAAATCTTGGCTTTCTCTGGACTGACCGCCCCTTGCCAGACGCGATCCGCGCTGCCAAATCTGCTGGCTTCGACGCCGTCGAATGCCATTGGCCCTATGACGTTCTGGTGGACGAGATGACTGCAGCGTTGCGCGAGACTGGCCTACCGATGCTTGGCCTGAACACCGTGCGCGGCAACACAGCGTCAGGCGAGAATGGCCTTTCGGCACTGCCGGGCCGCGAGCAAGAGGCCCGCGCAGCCATCGACCAGGCGATCGCCTATGCTGTGGCCATCGGCACGCCCTGCGTCCACGTGATGGCTGGATTCGCTTCTGGCGAGGAGGCCAAAGCGGTGTACCAGACCAACCTCGCATATGCCTGCAAAGCTGCAACTTCCCACGACATCAAGATTCTGATTGAACCGTTGAATCACTACGACGCGCCCGGTTACTTTCTGACCACCACCACACAAGCCTGCGAAATTATTAAGGCGGTCGGCGCGTCAAATTTGAAGCTGATGTTCGACTGCTATCACGTCCAACTGATGGAAGGCGATCTGACCCACCGCCTGCCCGACCTGCTCCCTTTTATCGGCCACATCCAGTTCGCTGCCGTTCCTGACCGCGGCCCCCCCGACCACGGAGAGCTAAACTACACCCACGTCTTCAACGTCATTGCCCAAATGGGCTGGGACATTCCCCTAGGCGCCGAATACAAACCCCAAGGCGATACCGGCAAAACTTTAGGGTGGCTAAAGGCGATGCAGAGGTTCTGAGGGAGTTGTCACGTAAACTGAACACAGTCAGTTGGGGCGCGATTTTGGCCAATTCAAGCGATGCTTGCCGCCTTCCAAGCATCGAATGCTTCCATCCGATGGTACCGGATGGTCAGGGCAGCGCGACGACGGGATGGGACGGTAAAGCGATTGCGGGTGGCTGAGTGGATGGAGACGAAGCGCTGCAGACCTCCGGGCGACCGGAACCCCTGCATCGTTTGCTCACGTTTTCGAAACGGCAGATGGCTGTTTTCAGCGCGATTATTGAGACCTTTGTGCGACCAGTGATCGACGTGCGACGCGACCTCACGTTTGGCCACACCGTAAGAACGCAATTTGTCAGTAACGATCCGCTTTGGCACAAAACCATGACGCTTGATCAGGCTGATCAAAAGCCGCTTTGCCGCCTGCTTGTCTCGCTTGGACTGAAGAATTTCTTCCAGAACGACACCGTGTTGATCGACAGCCCGCCAGAGCCAAAATGTCCTGCCAGAGATTTTCAAGGGCGATTTCGTCCAGATGCCAAACATTACCCGGTCGGGCCTGACGACGTCGAAGATTCCGGGAGATTTGCGGCCCAAACTTAACCGTCCAGCGGCGGATACTTTCGTAAGATATGTCGATGCCGCGCTCCAACAACAGCTCTTCAACCTCGCGAAAGCTGAGGTTGAAGCGGGCGTACAGCCAAACCGCGTGAGCGATGATCTGGGATGGAAGCCGGTGGCGTTTATAGCTGATGGTCGGCGTGTGCATGGCCGTCGGCTATGTCCAAACCACGACGCGCGCAACCAAACGGAGCGTAATGTGACAACGCCTTTAAAAGGCCGCGCATCAGTCCTTCAGTCTGGCGTAGCGGCTGTTTGTAAACATACCGAACGTGAGGCACACCGGGATCGCCAGATCGGAATATGCAGGCTGGCCACCGCGCGCCACCCCGCCTTCACGTCAGGGCTTAACCAAACCGTCATATCGCCACGCCGCCGAAGGGCCTCATTGTAGGTTGACCAGTTCGTAACGCGATACCGCCTCGTCGCAAATTGGCCCCATCGGAAGGTTCCTGCGTAGGATTACTCTAAGCAAGAACGAATGTGGAACGGCTATCGTTGACTGTCCTCACTGATCACCTTGTAAGCGGTTGATCTGCCAATACCCAGATGTTTTGCGGCTTTGGATACGGAAGTTCCGGCGTTCACGAGGTCTTGGAGTGCCGAGATTGTTTCTGGCTGCAGCGGTGGACGTCCAGGGGTTCGCCCATGTTTTCTGGCCGCAGCCAACCCATCTTTTGTGCGCTCCGAGATCAACCTGCGCTCGAAATGCGCGATCGCTCCAAAGACGTGAAACACGAGTTCGCCCGCAGCTGAAGTCGTATCAATACGTTCTTCAAGGCTGATCAGCCCGATGTTTTGTGCTTTCAGCGTATCTACGGTTTCGAGAAGTTCCTTGAGTGACCTGCCCAGCCGATCGAGGCGAATGACAGCGAGCGTATCTCCTGACCTTGCATAGTCGATCAGGGCGGTGAGCCCCGGGCGTTTGAACGTTTTGCCCGAGATGACATCTTCGAACACTCGCACGGCCCCTTCTTTTGTCAGCCGCTCGATCTGGCCGGAAAGGTCCTGATCGGAGGTTGATACCCGCGCGTAACCCAAAATGTCGCCAGATCGTGCCATGGCCGTCCCTTTAACGAACGTTTTTGAGACACCTGCGCAACGGAGCCGAACCGCCCAATCTATACGCCTGCATCTGTCTATTTATCAGTCCATATATTAAGGGGTGTCCAGAAAACTTCAACACCGTTTTGAGGACACGCATGCCCCCTCGCTTGTTGCTTTCTGCCAGCACCCGCGCAGCCCTTTTCGATATCCCGACAGATTTTGATGATCTGATGCGCCATTATCTGCTGTCGCCAACGGATCTGGATTTGATCCGAACGCGTCGCCGCGATGAAAACCGGTTGGGGCTGGCCGTTCATCTCTCGCTGCTCCGGCACCCTGGTCAAGGATGGTACGATGGTATGGTACTGCCTGCGGCCTTTCTCGAATGGCTTGGGGACCAGCTACATCTCTCCCCTTCCAGTCTCTTGGGCTATGCAGGCCGTGGGGCTACTCGGGCCGCGCACCAAGCCCTCGCGGTGCAGCATCTAGTTCTGAGCCCGTTCACCAAAACACACATGGCACCGGCAGAGGATATTGCCACGAAGGCCGCTTTCGCGACAGACCACGGCGTGAAGATTGTCGAGGCACTCGTTGCAGAACTTCGCAAGCACCGCTTGGTGCTGCCGAGCGCTGACACAGTCGAGCGCTTGGCCCTGAGGGGCCGAGCACGCGCACGGCGGGAGGCCGCCGCCGCGTTGTTCGATGCCCTATCACCGGAACAACGCAGTAGGTTGCAGGCACTTCTGGTGAACGACCCATCCGTTGGTCAAACGCGGCTCACTTGGCTGCGTGGTTTTCCGCATTCGACCAGTCCGGTCAGCATGACTGGGCTTCTGGATCGTCTGAAATATCTGCGGTCATTGGGCTTGCCGTCCGATCTTGGGCAGGGCCTTCACCCAGACCGACTGATCAAGTTCGCGCGCGAAGGTGCTGTGGCACCCGTGAGCTTGCTAAACGATTTTGGTGAGCGGCGGCGGATCGCAACGCTCGCGGCGCAGATGGCGGATTTATCCATCACGATCACCGACGCGACCATTGCCATGTTCGAGCGTCTGACCGGACAGCTGTTCTCAAGATCCCGCAACCGCCAGGAGGAAGTTTGGCGTATGGGTAAGGTAAGGGTCGGCAAGCTGATGCAGCTCTTCGGCGAATCCATTGATGCGATGGCCCGCGCGCAAGAGCTAGGGCAGGATCCCTTTGCTGCACTCGATGCGGAAATCGGGTGGGACACCCTCTTGGGCCAGCGTGACGAAATCGCCGACTTCGGAGAACTGGCCACCAGTGACCCACTGTCTCTGGCGTCCGAGCGCTATGCCTATATGCGGAAGTTTGCCCCCGCCTTTCTTGACGCCTTCCAGTTCAATGCCTCCGATGCGGGGGATGAGCTCAAGGATGCAATCGCCTTATTGCGCGACCAGAACAAGACGGGAAAGCGCAAGTTGCCTGATGATCCGCCTATGCCTTTCGCTGCCAAGCATTGGCGCTCGCTGATCGTTCAGGACGGTCAACCGAAACGGCGGGTTTACGAAACCGCCGTTATCTCCACCTTGCGAGATCGACTGCGTGCCGGGGATGTCTGGGTCGATGGTAGCCGTGAGTATCGCCGGTTCGACAGCTATCTCATGCCGCGAGACAAAGCTGAAACTGCCATGCGGGACGCTGGCTTCGAGACAGATCCGGAGGCGTGGCTGGCTGATCGCCGGGCCACGTTGTCAAAACGTCTTGGCCAAGTGGACCGCGCCTTGAAACGCAATGCTCTCACCGGCGTCAGGATCGAGCGCGGGCGACTGAAGATCACGCCACATGACGCGGTGACACCTCCAGCGGCGTTGCGTCTGGAGCGGGCGATTGACGCCGTGATGCCACGTATCCGCATCACGGAGTTGCTTTGGGAGGTGAACGCTCAGACGGGGTTCCTCGACGCCTTCACCGATCTGCGCTCTGGTAAACATCACGATGAGGCCGCCGCTGTGTTAGCCACGATCCTGGCCGGGGCGACCAATCTCGGGCTTGAGCGGATGGCCTACGCCTCATCGCGCGTCAGCCATGCGCAACTGACCTGGGCGCAAACATGGTACTTGCGGCCGGAGACGTTCGCCGATGCGCTGGGCCGCATTGTCGATGCCCATCATGGCCTCTCCTTCTCGCAGCACTGGGGCGCGGCTGAACACAGCTCATCAGATGGCCAATTCTTTTCCGCCAATCGTGGCAGCGGTGTGATCTACGCCAAATATGGACCAGACCCCGGACTGAAGATTTACTCCTTCCTGTCAGGCCAATATGGATCGTTCCATTCGAGCGTCATCGGGGCAACTGCAGGCGAAGCGCCGTTTGTGCTCGATGGCCTCCTGAGCAACCCGGCCAGCTTCGACCCCCTCGTTCATTACACAGATACCGGCGGCGTTTCGGACCATGTTTTTGCCCTCTTCCATCTGTTGGGGATGACCTTTGCGCCGCGATTGCGTGACTTCCCTGATCGGCGGTTGGCCTGCTTCGGAAGCGCGAAGGCATGGGTGACCTTGTCACCCATCATCGGCAAGCCGATCAACGAAGAGGTGATCCGGCAGCATTGGGGCGACATCATGCGGCTCACAGCCAGTGTCCGGGACAAGTCTCTGAAACCGTCTGAAATCTTGCGCAAGCTTGGCGCATACCGTCAACAGAACCGACTCTACCTCGCCCTCGGTGAAATCGGCAGGATCGAACGCACCCTCTTCATGCTTGATTGGATCGAGAACGCGCAATCTGCGCATGGAATGCCAGGCAGGGCTCAACAAAGGCGAAGCGCGCCATTCGTTGGCTAGGGCCGTATTTGCGCACGCGCAGGGAAGGGTCCACGATCGCTCCGACGTGACCCAGCAAAAACGCGCCATAGCGCTCAACCTAGTCATCACCGCTATCACGTTCTGGAACACGACTTACATGGATAAGGCGGCCGGACATCTTGCCAAGACCAGCCCGCTATACGATCCGACCCTCTTGCAGCATGCATCACCGCTCGGATGGGAGCACATCATCCTCTCCGGCGACTTCGACTGGCATTCTGGTGCCGCTGAGCGTAAAATTGCGCGACCATTGCACATCAGGCCCGCCAGAGATTGGGGAACCTGATTAAGTTCGCACAATGTTCTCGCTTAGAGTAATCCTACGCACAAACCTTCCGATGGGGCCAAATTTATGGAGACGGGAAGTGTCGAACTTGTGCGGCATCTGAAGCGTCCAAGCAGTCGGAAAGGAACGTGTCTGACCGCCGACACCGTATCCGCGCAACAAGGTCGTATTGCTATATGACATCTGTTATAACAGATTTTGATATAACAGGCATTCCAATCGGTTTGGTCCTGACCTATAGGAGACCTGAAGAGAGAAGGTTTTGAGGTGCGTCACACGCTCCCCCGTCGCCGCCGCTTGAAAGGGATCATGACTAATGAAAACTAGGAAAGATAAATGAGCATTATAAACGAAGTCGAAATTATCGCTTTTACTGTCGAGGTCCCAAATTATGGTCTAGGCGGTCACAATTCAATGGGCATCAGCAATATGAGCTATAGTCAGGGCTCCACGCTCAAGGCGATGCGCTATGCTGTGCGAATTTCCACCAATGACGGCCTTGAAGGCCAATACGCCATGCATTGGGGTGGCACCGAATCTTCGCTTGGACAAACTACGATGTTGGCGCCAATCCTTCTTGGGCGTGATCCCGAGCAGCGCGAACTGATCTATGATGATTTAAAACGCGAAGTTCGCGCTTATGACGGAATGGGGCAGGGGGCACTCGATATCGCCCTTTGGGATCTTATCGGAAAAAAATACGGGATGAGCGTTTCTACCATGCTTGGTGGGTACCGCAAAACGTTACCGACTTACGTTTCCACTCATCATGGGCAGGATACGCCAGGAGGGCTGGATTCAATAGAAGCATTCGCGTCCTACGCTATTGAATGTAAGGAGCGCGGTTTCTCCGGCATTAAAATTCACGGTTGGCATGACGGAGACAAAAGGCGTGAGGCTGCCCTTGTCCTAGCTGTTCGTAATGCTATTGGTGCCGATACGGAGATAATGGTTGATCCGGGCTGTCAACTCCGGACTTGGGCTGATGCGCTCTATGTTGGTCGAGCCTGCGATGAGGCAAAATGCTTCTGGTACGAGGACCCTTATCGAGACTCTTCTGTCTCTGTTGAAGGGCAAAAACTTCTTAGGGCAAAACTCGACACCCCACTTCTTGTTTCCGAACATATTCGTGGGCCGGAGCAAAAGGCAGCCTTCGCTCTCGCGGGCGGCTGCGATATGATCCATGCAGATCCTGAATATGATGGGGGAATTACCGGCATGATGAAGATCGTGCACATGGGGGAATCACTCGGCATGGATGTACAGGTTCACGCGTGCGGCCCGGCACATCGTGCCTGCCTATCCGCCATACGTAACACGCATTTCTACGAACTTGCACTGGTTGGACCCGGCATGAAGAATATCACACCACCTTATGCCTGTAGTTATTCCGATCAACCTGAAGATCTTAATCCGGATGGTAGTGCACCTGTCCCAACCGGTGCAGGCTTGGGTGTCACCTATGATTGGGACCAGATTCGCAGGAACGCAATCAACTCCCGTGTGTTCAAAATCTGAAAATTAAGGTGCGTCACATAAGTTCTGTGGGACGCGCCATTTTTGGCCTTGGCGCTCAGATCATTTGATCGGTAGATCGAGGTCAGGCTGGCGAGAGGCGGAAATCCAACTGATGCGCTGACTATCCGTGAGTATAATTCAAGCCAATTTCACCGCAGCATGTGCCGACCTTGTGTCAAGTTAGAGAAACTCGCGCAAGGCTCGCCTAGAAAATTGGCGCGGAACGTGTCAACGACTTTGAGACAGCGGCATTTGGACTTTAAGCTTGTTCTTCGTCCGTTTGGTTTGGTGGATTGATCCAGACAGCGGTCGGGATTTGAGGTGGTTTTGGCGGCTTACGGACGAAGCGCTGGGGCGTGCTGAGGAATGCGGCATCCAGGGTTTTCTGGCGTGCAGCGTATATACTGTTGGCCTGCCCGAAGTGGACCTGGTCGGGGGTCATCAAGCCGATGCCAGCGTGATGATGGTCTTCGTTGTACCATGCGAAGAATCTGCGGCAGAAGGCGCGGGCCTCAAGGATGGTTTCAAACCGCTTCGGGAATTCCGGCCGATATTTCATCGTTTTGAAATGGGCTTCCGAGAACGGGTTGTCATTCGAGGTGTGCGGTCGGCTGTGAGATTTGACCACGCCGAGATCGGCCAGCATCAGGGCCGTCGTCTTTGCCTTCATCGGCCCGCCACGATCGGCGTGCAGCGTCAGCTGATCGCGCGGCACGGCATGTTTGCCCATCGCATCGATAAACAGGGCTTTGAACTGGCTGGCACTTTCGGCGTGCTCAACGCGCCAGCCGACGACGCGGCGGCTAAATATGTCGAGGATGACATAGAGATAGAAGTAGGACCATTTCACCGGCCCCATCAGCTTTGTGATGTCCCACGACCAAACCTGGTTAGGGGCTTCGGCCAGCAGTTCGGGCTTCTGATAGACCGGGTGGCGGCGCTGACGGCGGCGCTCAGCAACCTCACCTTGCGCAGAAAGGATCCGATACATCGTGCGGATCGAGCAAAGGTAGATACCTTCGTCCAGCAAGGTGGCAAAGACCTCCACGGGCGTCTGATCGGCGAAACGGGGTGTGCGCAGATGGGCAAGCACCTGATTGCGTTCGACTTCGGGCAAGGCCCGCGGTGATGGTTGGCGTGGTTTCTTCACGCGAGGCGGGGCGAGGAGCGCCGCGCGATGCCTGAGTACGCTTGCCCGCGATACCGACAGCGCGGCACAAACGGCCGTCGTAAGGCCGCTGCCCACCGGCAAGGCAATTGCTGCGGCCATCATGATTTGCCGCCGCGATCTGGCGTCTGCTCCATCTCGTCCAGAAGGTCCGCCACTTTTTTTTGGATGACGATGATCGCCTCTGCCTGATCCAAGCGGCGGCGCAGCGCGGAAACCTCGCGGTTGGCTTTGGCCAACTCGGCTTGCAACGGATTGACGGGTGCCTTTTCCGGGCCGCGCTGGCGGGGTTGCAAAGCCCCCAACGTGCCTGCAGAGCGCTGTCGCCGCCAGTCGGTCAGCGCCGAGGAATACAACCCCTCCCGCCGCAGAATGGCTGAAACACCACCCGTGACCGCGACACGGTCCGTTTCATTCAGAATGCTAAGCTTGTATTTTGCAGTGAAACGGCGCCGCTTCGGGGTGGCCATCATCTCGGCTGCAGGCGCGCTCGGCGCAGGTACGACGCGGGTGGGCGGGATCGCAGGCGAAATCTCAGATCCGGCATCCGGTGAAAGCGGAATCTGTGAAGGCATTCACCATGGGTTCGGTCTCCTTCGCCCTCAAGTGTAAACTTCACACAGTCGGATGTCTCAATCTTATTGGCACGGAGGGGCGGGCCTTCGCAATAGGGATGAATGCCCGCTTACACTGAGCCGCCAATGGCTCCAAAACGAGATGATGAACGCCCTAGAGCAAATTGACAGCGACAGTATTTGTTATTACGTATAAAAGTTATGGATGACATAAAGCGAAATAAACCTCTTTCTGGAATTGGTCAGGTTTACCGCAAGGAAACTTTAGGGACTCAAGTCGCCGGAGAACTTCGCTCTGCAGTAATGTCAGGGCTGTTCCGGCCTGGCGAGTTGCTGAAAATTCGAGATGTGGCACAGGCACTAAAGGTAAGCGTAACGCCGGCTAGGGAAGCATTGCTGAGCCTGGTGAGCGCTGGAATTTTTGAGACGGGGGCGAACGGCACAATTCGAGTGCCTGATCTAAGTATTGAGCGGATCATAGAGGTGAGAAAAATTCGCTGTGCACTCGAATGCATGGCCGCAAGAGAAGCCTTCCCGCGCCTCTCGACGGGCGCGATTAAGCGATTAAAGCGTTTGAACGGAAAAATGTTCGAAGCAAACGAAAAAGGGGATACGGTTAGTATAGCGAAGATCAATTGGGAGTTTCACTTTGAGATATATCGACTCTCCGAAGCACCATACCTTAATTCTATGATTGAGAATTGCTGGCTTTTGGTGGGCTCCTACTGCCATGTCTTGTATCCTAACTTTACCGAGTTCGGCTTTGAACATCATCATCAGATTATTTTGGCGGCCGAACGAAAGGATGCCGTCGCGTTTGAGGCATGCCTGAAAGAGGATATCATTACCGCTAGTGAACGCCTGATTAACTTCGTCGAACGGGATCGCGAAGTTGTTGACGGGGGCTTTTAAGGTTCCGCTGATGGTAGTGTCGCAAACTTTTTGCGCTGTCAGCCCGTCGTCGGATAACGCATGATTTGGTGAGGCTTTGCACGATTGGGACGGAAAGATGATCAACTTCAAGGGCGCTCAATACCCGAAATCGGTCATCCTGTACGCGGTCTTCTTTTACGTTCGCTACGGCGTGTCATACCGTGACTTGGAAGAGATTATGACCGACCGGGGCGTCACCTTGGATCACTCTACGTTGAACCGATGGGTCGTCAGATACGTGCCGCAGATCGCGGCAAATGCCCAGACGATGAAGCGACCAACTGCCATTTCCTGGCGCATGGATGAGACGTACATCAAGGTTAAAGGCAAGTGGACATATCTGTACCGGGCTGTCGATCGCGATGGGAATACCCTTGATTTCATGCTGTCTGAGCGCCGGAATACGGCTGCGGCCCGGCGGTTATTTAAGCGGGCTATCGGCACGAACGGCGTACCGGACCGGGTCGTCATCGATAAAAGCGGCGCCAATCTCGCTGGCCTGCAGCGCATCAACGTGATCCTGAAATTCACTGGCACCGGAAAGATCATCACGGCTCTGCAGGTCAAATACCTCAACAAGATCATCGTTTCATCAAGCGGATCACCGGCCCCATGCAGGGTTTCAAGGCGTTCCATTCCGCGGCCGCCACGATCGCTGGGATCGAGACGGCTCACATGATCCGGAAGGGACAATTCGGCTCAAACGGTCTCACCGCAGCACAGCAGTTTGCGGCACTCGCAGCATAAGCGTGTCCGGGGTGTGGTCGCCATCGGGCTCACTAAAAGTTTGCGACACTACCCTACCGAGGTGGGTCCCCGACATCCCGCCCCGAGCGACAAACGGTTCGGGCCAGCGACCTTAGTGGCCAGCCCGATCGCTGAGTACTAGCCTTTTACGACTGACCCAGGGCCTTGGCGCAAAGCCTTCATCAGGGTGTCGCCGACATCGAGATGTCCTTGAACCAGTGCCGACGGCGTGAGTGCCAGCCAATTGTTCAACGATACGTCGCGGTAATCGCCTTTAGAAAAGACATTGATCACCCGCATCGTCTCAGTGCCCGTGTTTTCGATATAGTGTGCAAGGTTTTTCGGCACATAGCCAACATCGCCAGCGACATAGTCGAAGGTCCGTGCAGAAGACACCGCGTTAAAGACAGTCATCCGTGCAGACCCGCTGAGATAATACTGGATCTCGTCGGCATCGGGATGCCAGTGGATTTCGCGCATGCCACCGGGTTCAAGCTCGATCATCAAAAAGGCCATTGGGGTTGCCTTAAACGTCTTGGAATCGATGATCTTGGTCGCGCCGCCGTTCCATTTGGTCTCGGCTACATCGGCACCGCGAAACACGTATTCGCTGGTCATGGAGGCAGCCCCCAGTTCCGCACGGGCCTCTTCAATCGGGCCCGGAACGGGAAGACGGAAGATGTACTTTTCAGAGGCCGGAATGCCGTCAAACGCGCTTTCATCTACGCCGAAGTTCTTCGCCAGAACCTCGCGTGGCATGTGCGCGAAAAGCTCAGTCACAAGAAGTGTTTCGTTTTCTGAGAAGTTGCCGTCGTTGAATATCAGTACGAATTCCGTACCTTCCTCGAGGCCTTGAATTGCGTGTGGCACACCGGGAGGTGCAAACCAGAGGTCGCCAACTTCGAGATCTTCAACGAGTGTCCCGCGATGCTCGTCGACGAGATAAAAACGAACGCGGCCAGCCGTGACATAGGCCCACTCGCCTTCCTTGTGCCAATGCAACTCACGTACAACGCCTGGCCCTAGGCGCATATTGACGATCGCGAGTTCCTTAAGCGTCGGGCATTCGCGGAGCGTAACTTCCCGCGCCCAGCCGCCGTCTTCAAGACGGTTATGCGCCATGGCGAAAGGAAATTTGAGGTTGGGAATGCCACCGTTGTCCGTGACTGGTGGAGTTAGGATGTCCGGATTCTGTGCCTCGACCTCAGGGTTGCGCGGTCCTGCAACGGTCGCCCCCAGATGGCCGACGATCGGTTGTGGCAGTTCAGTCATGTGTATTCCTTTACTCATGTTATCTGGCGTTTTATTCGTCAGGATTGGGTGGGAGTTAGTATTAATGCTTTTAAACAGTTACTTAGGTAAAATTTTTCCATGAATTCATGATTGAACAGACAATGGCGTGATGTTCTCTGGGGTAATTATTGGAACCTTTTGTGGCGCGACCGTGACCTTCACTTTCAAGCACGAAGCGCCATGTTCGATTGGTGTCGTCGTACCTCGGACAGAGGGGCTTTTGCTTCCAGCTTGCGGGAAATCTGCAAGGTGTCGTCGGCAATCGCACTGAGGAATTCATCCGCGGACCGTTCCTGCGCAGGGACGGGCGATTGGGCTGCCTCGACGATGTCGCGCAGATGCTGCGCAGCGGCTGCAACTTGGCTCGGCGGCAGTTGCGGGGCGTCTGGTTGGCGGCTTGCGGCATGGGCCGTGATGCGATCGCACAGCCGTTCGGCACCGGCGACAATCGGGAACCATGCCGCCGCTTCGGTTCCCGCCGGTGGCGGTTCGGACATGGAACGCGCCAAGGACGTGCGCAAATTGGATAAGGCCCAATAGGCATCCCGCCGGGCTAGGATGTCTTTTTGGCGGGCTTTTGCCTGGTCCGCCGGTTCTTTTCCGAGCGGTGCACAAGCCGAAACGAGGTAGTCAGCGATCCTTGACATCGCGAGAGCAAAGGTTGCCGTGATCTGGTCCCCGTGGCGGCGAGGCCAAATAAAATACCCAAAAATCAACACGATTCCGCCGCCGATTAGGGTATCCACCAGCCGTAGGGCACCAAAGTCAACAGTCTGAGCACCCGGAGACACCAGATCAAGCAGGATCAGGACGAGCGGGGTCAGCGCCAAAACCATCACCCAATAAGACAGACGCTTGGTCCACGGCAGCAGCGCAGCCAGAACCGCAATCGCACCTACAAGCACCATACCCTTTGGCAGCACTACGAGCAGTCCTGCACCAATGAGCACACCGATGCTCGTACCCATGATCCGCAAAACTGCCCGCGCAAAAATCGACCCAAAGTCGGGCTTCATGACGATCACGACGGTCAAAGGCACCCAGTACCAATGATTTGCCTGAACCACATATTTCGACGCAAAGGCCAGTCCAATGCATATTGCTAGAGCCGCGGCACCTGACACAACAGAACGCCCGACAGCAAGCCGGTCTATGATTTTTGTGAACCCAACGCTGCGGGACGATACAGGTGCGTGATAAGGTGCGATATCGAAGGCCCGATTTTCAGAACTAACGGCAATATTGAGCGCAGCAAGTCGTACCGAAAGTTGATCTGACTGCGTGCCCTGTTCCGTGAGCGGGACACGGGAAGTCCGAAGCGAAGCCGCCGCCATGGCGCGCAACTCGATCTCGGCATGACGCAGGGCATCGGGATTGGTCTCGGCAAGGAGCGCCGAAAAAACGAGGTCGGCGGCATCGAGAGTTGCCGCGAGTGACAGACCTTCATGGGTACGTCCCGCGCGCCGGGTTTCAAGCAACACACCGTACAGCGTCCGCGAGGCATCAATGACTTTGCGCCGTGCGGCTGCGGTATCGGCCGCGTTAGTTTCTGTCGTGGCATCCTGCGCCCGCACCGATGCCAGTTCCGCCAGTGCCTCGAAATGGTCTGCAAGCATCCGACGTTCCGGTCGATCGCGCAGGATCAGCGCCTCGCATCCCAGCGCGATGGCATAAATGAAAACACCCACAAGATAGAGCGCTGCTGGCCGCCAATATGGCGCGAATTCCGTCAGGCCAAGCGCGAGTGTCGCAAAGAGTAGAAACTGCAACATGGCCGACGAAAAAGGGGCCCCATAACTGCTAACGATGCCAGCGACAAAAGCCAGAATTGCCATCGCGGCGATCACCACAGGATAGGGGAGGTCGCCAAGGTAGCCAGCAAAGTACCCCGTGGCTGCGATGGGCGCGACAATTGCGATTTGGCGAAAACGGGAACGGTAGGTGCCACCGCCTTCCCCCGATGACACGACCAGTGTCGCAAGCGAAATTATCAGACATGTCGCAAGGGTTCCGGTCACTAGACCATAGGCAAGCGGCCCAGCAACACAGAGGGCAGCACGTAACGACGCCCCCAAAGGCCAGCGTGCCGGTTTGACACGCGCGATTTCACGCAGCCAAGGTACGGGGCGATGTTGGTTTGGAAGTTTTTTACTGTCAGAAATCATCGAAGGCTCTTTCGTGACCTTGCATCACTGAGATCAAAGCAGAATGTGCCCGGCAGACACGCATGTCTTGCCGGGCACAGGATCCGTCGGTCAGATCAGCCGATCAGCCCACCCGAGCTTGGGTCGGCGGTCTTGGGGTGTTTCATCGCCAAGACCGCCAGCACGAGAGCGATTGCTGCTGCAAGGAACATCGAGGCATGATTGAAAACCTGTGCATCGAGGATGAAGCCAATCGCACCGCCCCCGGCAAAGCCCAGCAGCACTGAAAAGAAGACCCCAGCCCACATCATGTTGGGTTCGCCGTTGATCCCGTCCTTCTTGAACATCGCTTGGGCAACGAAGTTAAACGCCATCTGAACCACGAAGGTTACTGCGACGTTGCCGTAGAGCATGCCGTGGTCTTTGTGAAAGGCGTTGCCCTGTGCACCGGCAATGAAGCTGACCGCATAGGCGACGATATGAGGGTCGATCAATCCCATCCGCGACGCGACAGCGAGCGCGACCAGCGCGACCACCTCAAACCACAGCACCACCGGCGTAAAGACTTTGCCCCGGCGCAACATGGTCGTCATCAGAACGCCGCAGATCGCAGAGCCCATGCCGAAGGCGATCACAGACCCAAAGGCGAAAATAAAGCCCGCCCAATCGCCCTGAGCCAAACGGTAGCCACTTTGGACCACATTGCCAGATTGCACCGTCGCAAAGGTCTCTGCATTGGCGAGTGTCCAAGCATTCAGCAATCCAGCCATGGAAGCGAGGAGGAACCCGACGGTACGGTGTTCCATAAGTGGAAAGCGAATTGTTTCGGGATGTGCTTGGATGACGTGGGTCACTTCGTGCCTCGGAAATAAGTAACGGATGCTTAAATTTAAGAAAACCCAAGGAATCCTTGGTTCGCGTAAATGGTTTCAGATCAACCCGCTTGATGCAATTTCCCAAACGGGATACATTTTTCGGGTCTCGAGACCGTTTGCATGCCGAACGTGGATCGGGCGTCAATTTGGAGTAAGAATTTCTGGTGCAGAATTTTAGTCACGCGGTCCATGCCATCTACGATTCCGCACTTTCTCCGGAAAATTGGCCGACAGCGTTGGCGGAAATTGCAGACCTCTTCGGTGCGCGGGGCGCAGCGATATTTTTCGCCAGTAGAGACGGCCAGACAGATTTTATTGCTTCCCCAAGCATTAGGGACGCCGTTCGAACTTACCAAGAGGGGAATTGGGTGGCGCAGGACATTCACGCGCAGCGCATGATCGACCTGCACCTAACGAGTGGCGACGTGGTCAACGATCAACTCATGGTCAGTGACCACGAGATCGAAACTTTACCGATATACACCGACTTCTTTGCGCGGGTCGGCTTTGGCTGGATCATGTGTTGCGTGATCCTTCCTGACCTCGACATGCTGGTGACCGTTTCAGTCCCTCGGGCCAAAGAGCGCGGGCCCTATACCGCCGCCGAGATGGAAACCCTTCGCCTTATTGGCCCACATGTTGAACAAGCGCTGCGAATATCCCTTCGTATCAGTAATATCGAAGAAGCTGAAACTGTCCTGCGGGCCGCTCTCGACAGGATGGATTCTGGGGTCTTCGTCCTCGACGACGCGGGGCAGTCGATCTACCGCAATACGATCGGCGACGAGGTATTTCCCGAATTATTTACCACGAAGGAAGGCCGTGTCGTACCCGTCCGCAGAGAGGATGACGCGCGCTTCGAGGCACTTATTGCGGCAGTCCGTGCTGGAGAGATGGCAGGTGCCGATGTCCGGCCAAAATCGTGTATTTTAACGAGACGGGACGGCGGAAGAACGGCAATCTGGGCGATGCCGGTCACGTTGATGAACGAATGGCGGATCGGCACCCGGACCGCGGCAAAAACACTGCTCTTTGCGGCGCCGACCAAGCCCGGCAGTAAGATCGACCCTGCGGTCGTGCGCGATGTCTTTGGGCTGACCCTTGGCGAGGCACGTCTCGCCGCACTGATTGGTGGCGGCATGACGGTGCGTGCTGCGGCTGGACAGCTTGGCGTCACCGAAGGCACCGCGCGTGTCGTCCTGAAGCGCGTATTTGGCAAGGTCGGGGTTAAACGTCAGGCCGAGTTGGTATTGCAGCTTTCTTCATTGGGTGCCGTGGTTTCCGAGAGGGAGACATTGCCGTCGTAGACGGTTTTGTTGCGCAAATTTTTTGTGCTGTCATCTGGCTTAGATGATGTACCTGCTCCCCTGCGTGGTTCCTCAAAGACCCACCTTCTCATACAGATGTCACCGGGGGTGGTTACATCATCGACGCCGGATGACATGACTAAAGGTCTGCAAATTATGTCGGTTGCCATAAAATGTATCCCGTTTGGGAAATTGCATGAATCTGGCTGATCTGGGACTATGCACGCCAATCAAGAAATGTTTGGTTTCTTGAAAATTTAGCATCCGTTATGAAGTTGCGAGGCACGAAGTGAGTGATGTCATCCAAGCCCATCCCGAAACAATTCGCTTCCCGTTTATGGAGCCCCGCACATTGGGGTCCTTCTTCGCATCCATGGCCGGGTTGCCAAATGCTCGGACGCTTGCCAATGCAGATGCCTTCGGCTTTTACGGTTCCAATGATCGGTCAATCAGGCCACAACTTCGCCCGTCAACCGGACGGCTTCCCGGCTGACGATCACGTCGTGCTTAGCCAGAAGCGGCGGTCCGCCCAAACAGCGTAGGCGATGATTTCTCGAGGCAAACGAAAACCCTTGAGGCGAGGTGAGCTGGTTCGAATGTCCGCAACTTTAAAATTTTCAGGTCATGTCGGCCGCGGAACTTGGCGGTACAGTTTGGAGCCATGGTGTCACTTAACACTATAGTTCTGAACGATAAAGTTATTATCTGACCGGGGTTCTTAGTTGTCCACCCTAAATGGCGACAATGAAAAAGGAGGTCTACGTGACCGAGATTGACAAACGCAGCTCTACATTCTCCGCTCTGGGAACCCACGTCGAAGCCTCGAAGGCGCAAAACGTGAACGTGACGCCTGACGCGTCGACCCAGCGGCTTCACAACGGACGCGATACGCTGCTGCCGCCGGCGGACCTTCACGGCACCTATGTCAATCACCGGCCGTTGCCCACGGACGGGGTCGCAGAACGACATGCCTATATCGTCGGAAGCGGGATCGCGGGTCTGTCGGCCGCGTTTTTTCTGATCCGCGACGGCCATATGCCAGCCGAAAACATCACCATCATAGAGAGCATGAAGGTCGAAGGTGGCGCGCTAGACGGTGCCGGGAATGCCGAAGACGGCTTCATCGTGCGTGGCGGCCGCGAAATGGAACTGACCTATCAAAATTTTTGGGACGTATTTTCGGAAATCCCTGCGTTGGAACTTCCCGAACCCTTTACCGTTATGGACGAGTACCGCATCGTCAACGACACTGACAAGAACTGGTCGAAGGCCCGGCTTCTGGAAAAACAGGGTCAGATCAAAGACTTTTCCACGATGGATCTGTCCCGGTCACAGCAGTTCGAACTCGTAAAACTCTTGCTCGCGCGCAAAGAAGATCTGGACGATATCAGCGTCGAAGAATGGTTCACCCCCGGGTTTCTGGCCAGCAATTTCTATACGTTCTGGCGCACCATGTTTGCCTTTGAAAGTTGGCATTCGGTGCTCGAGATGAAGCTGTACATGCATCGTTTCCTTCACCTGATGGACGGGCTGAACGACATGACCTCGCTCGTCTTTCCGAAGTACAATCAATACGAAAGCTTCATCCTCCCATTGAGTGGCTGGCTGAAGGAAAAGGGCGTTAAGACCCGGCTCGACACAACCATTCTGGACGTGGATATGGAGACCGAGGGCGAGGCGATGACCGTCCGCGCCCTGAAGTTCCTCAGCAGTGACGGAGAAGGCAAGATTGAGATCGGGGCGCGGGATCTGGTCTTCGTGACCACCGGATCGATCGTTGAGGACACCGCCTATGGCGATGGTGAAACGGTCCCAGAACTCAAGATCAACGACGACGAACCTGCAAACGGCCCGGGGTGGAAGCTCTGGAAAAACCTTGCCAAGAAATCCCCAGTGTTTGGCAACCCCGAGAAGTTTTGTGGCAATGCAGCGGCCTCGACGTGGGAATCTGCCACCCTCACGTGCAAACCGTCTCCGCTGGTCGACAAGATCAAAGAGCTGTCGATCAACGACCCTTATTCGGGAAACTCTGTGACCGGTGGAATCATCACCTTCACCGATTCCAACTGGCTGATGAGCTTTACGGTCAACCGCCAGCCACATTTCACAAACCAGCCCGACGATGTGATCGTCGTCTGGGTCTACGCGCTGCTGATGGACAAGGCCGGGAACTACATCAAGATGCCAATGCCGGACTGCACCGGCAACGAAATTCTGGCTGAAATGTGCTTCCACCTTGGTTTGATCGACGATCTTGACGAGGTGATTGCGGCCACCAAGGTCCGGACCGCACTGATGCCCTATATCACGGCCCAGTTCATGCCGCGCGCGGCAGGAGACCGACCATGGGTTGTCCCGCAAGGCTGCACCAACCTCGCGTGTCTGGGGCAGTTTGTGGAAACCCACAACGATGTCGTGTTCACTTTGGAAAGCTCAGTGCGCACCGCACGTATCGGGGTATATGAACTTTTGGGGGTCAAAAAGCAGGTTCCTGACATCTATCCGGGCCAGTACGACGTGCGCCGACTGCTGCGGGCAACCCGGACGCTCAACAATGACGAGCCTTTCGTCGGAGAGGGCATCCTACGGCATCTTCTCGGCGGCACCTACTTCGAGCATATCCTGCCACTGGGTCCTGACGAGACTAACGGCGACCTGCACAAGTCAGGTCTGTTTGATCGACAGCTATCCGCATTCCGCAAGATGATGAACGACAGTCTTGCTGTTGATACTGGCCGGAAATGGGTTCGTAGCGCGATTGAGGGTCTGCGCCGCGAAAAGTGAGCACGGACCAAGCCCGACACAGCCCCCTTGATTTGTCCCGATCATGTGCGCGTTGCCTGTAGCCAGATTACATGGCAACTGCGCGCGCATGACGGATAAGTCGTTCCGAAACGCTGTGCTGCAATGGGCAAAGCGGTTTCGTATCAATTCGAAAGAAAGCCCGATGACACGTATTGAAGTTGATCTCCCTAATTCTTTGCTGCTTGAACTCGACCGCCAGGCTGCAGCATCGGCGCAAGGCAGGAGCCAGATGATTGCATCCATTCTTGCCGAGCATATGGGGGAGCGACTTCATACGATTTTTCAGGTCTCCACCTCTGGTGCGCTTGTCGCCGGGGTCTTTGATCGTGAAGTCAGCGTCAGCACCCTTTTGGAGCATGGTGACTTTGGCCTGGGTACGTTTGCCGGGTTAGACGGCGAGATGGTTGTGCTCGACGGTGTTGCCTATCAAGTGCATGGGACAGGGGCCGTCAAAGTTGCCGCAAAAGATGCCGGTGCGCCGTTCGCGGCTGTAACGCGGTTTTCTGCGGACGAGACCGGGTGCAGCGGTACCATCATGGACATGAAGACGCTGACAGAGGCCTGTGACCGGTTTCGAAAGTCTGAAAATATCTTCTACGCAATCCGCCTAGATGGCTGTTTTGATCGGATTTCGACACGGGCTGTGAAGCCCCCGGTTGAGGGCGTTGGTCTTGCCGAAGCGTCGAAATCGGAAGGTTTGTTTTCGTTCGAAGATATCACGGGCACCTTGGTCGGCATATGGTCGCCTGCGTTCTCAAGCGCGTTCAGCGTGCCCGGCTATCATTTCCATTTTATTTCCGAAGATCATCAGCATGGCGGCCATCTTTTGGATATCGCAGCCAGTGATCTAAAAGTGCAGGTGAATGCGCTTACGGACTTTCATCTCGTTCTTCCGGAAACGGAAAAGTATCTCAAGGCCGATCTGAGTCAGAACAACGCTGACGATCTGGCCTATGCTGAAGAAGCTCACAAGGATTGACTATGTCGAAAGATTCCAAGCCCGAACAGACGGGTGCTGAACTGGTTGTTCGGACCCTCGAAGAATACGGTGTGACGCATGTCTTCGGGATTCCGGGGGCAAAAATCGATGCGGTGTTCAATGCACTGAAAGGATCATCGAAAATCGAGACGGTTGTATGCCGCCATGAGCAGAACGCAGCCTTTATCGCTGGCGGGATCGGGCGCATGACCGGAAAGGCGGGCGTTGCGATTGCGACCTCTGGGCCGGGGGTGTCCAATCTGACCACAGGTCTGGCGACGGCGAATACAGAAGGCGATCCAGTGGTCGCACTGGGCGGTGCCGTTGCTACCGATCAGGCGTTGAAGAAAATCCATCAGTCGATGGATGCGGTGTCAATCCTGCGTCCGGTCACCAAATTTGCGGCCAGCATCGGTGCGCCGGATCAGATCAGCGAAGCGATGGCGAATGCGTTTCGTGCGGCAGAAGAGGGACGGCCAGGGGCTGCATACCTCAATCTTCCCCTTGATGTGATGGCCGCAGATGCGCCACAGGCTCCGATCGGGCGCGCTGCGTTTTCCGGGGCAGGGCCAGCCGCACCAACTTCGATCAAAGAGGCCGCCCGCCTGATCAACATGTCGGAAAACCCGGTCGTGCTTTTGGGTATGTTGGCAAGTCGGCCCGAGAATGCGGCCGCACTTCAGGCGTTTTTACAGCATGGGCATTTGGCGGTCGTTGGCACGTTCCAAGCGGCCGGCGCGGTCGGTGCTACGGTGTTCCAAAACTTCGGCGGTCGGGTTGGGCAAATTAACAACCAGCCGGGTGACAGACTACTGGACACGGCGGATTTGGTCATCACTGTTGGGTATGATCCGGTCGAGTATTGGCCACAAGAATGGAACGAAGGCAAACAGCGCAACATCATTCATATCGATGCCGTGACGACGGACCTCGATACCGATTACAAACCTACGGTTGAACTGTCGGGCAGTATCTCGGACACCCTAGACGCACTGACGCCCCAACTGACCCGTGGTGGCCTTTCTACCAAAGCATCGTCAATTTTGACTGAGATCGCGGCAGAGCGGACACAGCTGTTTGACGAAAGCGCGCGACGGGGCGGATACCCAATTCATCCGCTGCGCCTTGTTCATGATCTTCAGCAGTTTGTCAGCGATGAGGTAACTGTTTGCCTTGATATGGGGTCGTTCCATCTGTGGATCGCGCGGTACATGCACAGCTTTCGGCCAAGGCAGGTTCTGATCAGCAATGGGCAGCAGACGCTTGGGGTCGCGTTGCCTTGGGGCATCGCTGCGTCCTTGGTTCGTCCATCAGAAAAGGTCCTGTCGATTTCTGGCGACGGGGGCTTCTTGTTCTCTGCAATGGAACTGGAAACCGCCGTTCGTCTTGGCACCAATCTTGTGCACATGGTCTGGATTGATGGCAGCTACAACATGGTTGGCGTGCAAGAGGTCGAGAAATACGGACGATCCTCTGGGGTCGATTTTGGTCCGGTTGATTATATCAAATACGCCGAGGCCTTTGGCGCGACGGGCTTGATGATCAATTCTGCGGACGATATTTTGCCGGTCCTTAAAAAGGCGTTTGGGATCGCAGGCCCGGTCATCATTGGGGTTCACGTCGATTACAGTGATAACCACCTTTTGTTCGAAAATGTCCGTGGAAGTGCTTTTCATTGAACACCCTGTAGATTTCCATGCGGAAGTGACCAGACTACACGACACTGGGTCTGAAGCGTTTTCTGATGGCGTATTTTTTGCCTGTGATCAGGGGCGTTTCGTTTGTGCGAATGCGGCGGCGCAGTTCATCGAAACCAGTCCTGAACCACGACTTCGAACAGTACCCGTGCTTTTTCCGCGCGGGATATTTTGACCCCATGAGCCTGGAAGCTGTGTGACATGCCATGGCGAGAGCGATCGCGGAGACTGCCATCAGAAGGCTCAAGCTTTTGGAGAGAGGTGGTCGCAAGAATTCGGACCAGTTGCTAAGCTTTAGCGACTGACGAAGGACCGACCTGAGATGACAAAACGAAAGCGCTATTCTGCGGAGTTCAAGGCAAAGGTGGCACTGGAAGCCATCCG
>NZ_MTBG01000037.1 GCF_002119405.1 Pseudoruegeria sp. SK021
AAAGTTCCACAGAATACATCTCCCAGCCCTCAGCTTCCGCCTCGGGCATCAGAATGGCGGACTTTTAATCCGCGACGGTCAGGTAATCCGACCGTTTCTGTGGACCAGTTTGCCTCCGGGATTCACACTTGAACCCGTGGCGCAACCAAGACGACCGTTGAGGACATTGCCGGTCTTGTGGAACCAGCACCGTTGCTCGCGGGTCGCACCAAAGACCTCCCGCAATGCCGCCCAGAACCCAAGCGCCCCGTCGCCAACGGCAAGATCAGGGGCCCGGGCAAGGCCGCGGCGCTTCAAATCGAGCAACAGCTCTCGCCAGCTCTGGGTGCTTTCAAGAAAGCCATCGCTGAGGCCGAGAACCTCTTTGCGGCCCCATTCGTCAGCGCCGACCACCTCTGAACACATTGTTGGTCGGGAAATCGATCCCCCGGATCAATTTTTGATCCTCCTCACTTCCTCAGCCATCCTTGGCTGGAAGTAAACGCCATCCGCCCAGATATAGACAAAACGCCGGGCGCTTAGGTCCGGTGCTGCCAGCGTTCATACTCCTCCCACCAGTCGGCCTTGAGCCGTGAGATTGTCGTCGAAGACCACCCTGCCGCGCTCGGACCAAGTAAGGCGGCTAAGGCCTCTTGGAGATCGCCCGTGGAAATGCCTTTGAGGTTGAGGCGGAAAAGCGAGGCATCCAGTGGATGCATCGCCCGCCCGACGCCAGGGAAGCAGCTCCTCGATGGATTTGGCCTTGCGCAGGTAGGGCGGCAGGATCGACGACGTGAACCGGATCTTCTCGGCCTCAGAACCCCGGTCACGCACCCGAGGTCCCTTCACGGCGACAGGGCCGATCCCGGTCATCACCTCACGTTCCGGCAAATGACCATGCCGCACCAGTCGTGCCCGACCGTCTTCTGTGGTCTCGCCGGCATGGGCGCGGAGTAGCTCAGCCAGTTCAGCCTCCACAGCCTGCTGGATCAGCGTGCGCGCGCCAGAGCGAAGAATCTCGGTCAGCGGATCAGGTGAAAATCCAGATGGATCAGGCAAGGCTGCGATGGTAGTCTTTGTCATACGGCAAATCCCTTTCTCTGCGGAGAATTGACGGCGTCTTCAACACCGCCATGATATGCCGCCCTCTCAGGCCATCACCAACTTTTAGCTATTTTTCTTCGCCCTCGTCCCAACGAAAAATGGCATCTTGACGAAGTCGTTATCCCAATTCTAGGCAAGAATCACTGGCTTTGGCGCATCATCGACGCGGACGGGGACGTCCTAGACATTCTCGTGCAAACCCGACCAAAGGCCAAGGCAGCAAAGCGGTTTCTCCAAAGGTTGATCACTCAGTTCAGCGACCCGAGGGTTGTGATCACCGCCAAACTGCGCAGCGACATCAAGCCAATCGAAACCCTGGCGCCGGATGCTGATCACCGCGCCCATAAGGGAATGAAGAACGCCATCGAAGGATCACACACACCGACCCGCAAGCCAGAGAAGACATTCGGCCGGTTCAAGTCTCACCAACAGGCCCACAGTTTTCTGTCCGCACACGAACCGATTAACCTGATCTTCCGTCCCCGCCGCTCTAAACTCTCCGCAACTTCATACCGCCATGGCCAGGCTGACGCTTTCAGCCTCTGGGCCGATTTCGCCAGCGAGATGGTGGCGTAATCTCCCAATTGCAGACTTCCTGCGTCACGCAATCAACAACTTGGCAATGCCGTTTGGGCGCATATCCTTCTCAGGGGCGAGTGGAGTTCGAAAAAACAGCCCGTTACCACCTTAGACCATATGAGCGTTTTGCGGCGGGGATAGTCCCGTGGTTTTCTCGGCGAACACTGACTTTTTCGGCGGAGGAAACACGAATGAACAAAATGATTTACGTGGGCTTGGATGTTCACAAAGATACAATTGCAGTGGCCATTGCAGATGAAGGGCGGAGGGGCGAGATGCGCTTCTTCGGGACCATCACCAATTCTTCCGATTCTGTTTCACGCCTTACCAAACGATTGGCTGAGACCGGCAAAACCCCTACTTTCTGCTACGAGGCTGGGCCCTGTGGGTATGGTCTTTATCGCCATCTGACGAAACTCGGCTTTGAATGTGCCGTTGTCGCGCCATCGATGATCCCGCGCAAGACCGGGGATCGGATCAAGACCGATCGGCGCGATGCAGAAATGCTGGCACGGCTCTGGCGTGCAGGGGAGCTCACGCCGATCTGGACGCCGGACGAAGAGCAAGAGGCGATGCGAGATCTGATCCGCACGCGCAAACAAGCGAAGGATGCCGTGAAGGTGGCCAAGCAGCAATTGCTCAGCTTTCTATTGCGTCACGGGTTGCGCTATCAGAACGGTAAGTACTGGACCATGCGGCACCGCCGCTGGCTGGCTGAAATGAGCCGGTTCCCGTATCCGCACCAACAGCTTGCCTTCGAGGAGCTGAAACGAGCGATTGTTCAATGCGAAACGCGTGTCGCAACCCTTGACCATGCGATTGAAGAGGCAATCCCGCAATGGCACTTTGCCCCGATAGTGGACGCTTTGCGTGCCTTGCGTGGGGTCAACACGACCATCGCTGCAACGGTAGTAGCCGAGATCGGCGACATTACACGGTTCGAAAATCCACGTCAGCTCATGGCCTGGCTGGGACTGGTGCCCAGCGAGCATTCCAGCGGTTCAACGACACGGCGTGGACGACTGACCAAGACCGGTAACGCCCTAGCCCGAACGATGCTGGTCGAAGCGGGTTGGTCCTACCGGCACCCACCAAAAGAGGGGTACCCCTATCTGAAACGTTCGGCTCATCTGCCACAAGAGATCAAGGACATCGGCTGGAAGGCACAGACCCGCTTGTGCAAACGGTTCCGCCATCTCAGCCGAGCCGGGAAACCGCAACCACGCGTGTTGGCGGCAATCGCCCGCGAACTGGCCGGGTTCATCTGGGACATCGCGCGGAAAACACCGTTACCGACCTGATCTGGCCAATTATCTGCCTGTGCAGAACGCTGGAGACGGCGGCCAATGATAGGGGGACCCTCGGCGTACCATCGGATAAATCTCCGGCCTTAGACAGAGGTAAGCCCGCATCGAATAAGGTAAGGCGGTACACAACCCGCGGATGAGAGCATGACAACCATCGGTTCGACACGCTCGTCTCCAGCGCCATGCACAGGCTACATATTTTGACCATCCCGCGTCAGTGGGCTAGGCTTATCGTGTCGGGAAAATCAAAAACGCTCATGAGATGATACGATCCTGCCCTCCTACCGGATTTCGTCCCTTCAGGCGCGGCAGACTGGATGGTATTTTCATAGACACGCCATAGCCCGATTAGGCCAGCCAGACAATTTGGCAATGCCGTCCCGTCAGCTGTCGATGCGAGGTTTTCCAGAGGATCCGGATGGAGCGGCCTCTGGGTCTGGCCACACCACGCGTAGGCTGACGCTGCAGTGACCATCCAATCGCTCCCCCTTGATCCGGATCGTCAACAAATCCGCTGTCTGCATGACCAATGCGCCTTCGTCATCGCTCAGGGTCATCTCGCCCTTGGAAAACCCCTTAGATAACGCGTCCAGTAGGGTCTTGATCGTTTTGGCGTCCTGCAGGGACTCGTGGGAGAAACGCTCGTGGGAACTCATGCCGTCGTCCTTACATTCGCCGAGGCACCTATCGGGCGCGCATGGGCCTTGATCACTGGGCAACCATGCGCTCGGGGGCAAAATGCTTGGCGCGCGGGTGATCACAACTCAGACCGATCACATCTCCAGAGGGAAAAATCAAGGTCGCCCCTGCGCCAACGCCCTCCAAACCTTCGAGTGCACGGGACGCGCGGTCCAACGTGATATCGCCCTCCAGATGCAGCAGCCCGCGTTTGGCCAGCAGCCTCTGACCTGCGTTGTTATTTACGTGACCTTGGACAACCATATGCAGGCCCGCACGCTGCAGCAGGTCGACCCCTTCTTCCGTCAAGGTGCAGTCCGATTTTCGGTACTTGGTGCGCACGAGATTTGCCAGCGGGCCAAAATAGAAGCCAAGCGTGGCACGATTTGCGGCATCGCGATAAGCGGCGTTCACGGCATTGACGCCGTCGCGCGCAAGAGCCGTTGCCATATGGTCGCAAAGGCCTGCATGCACGAAGACCAGTGACCCAGACCGTGCAACCGCCTGCATCCGGTCATAGAACCAAGCATAGTGACCGCCGGGAGCGAGGAAAATGTCATGGCACTTCAACAAGGCGGCCAATAGCTCGCGATAGGTCATGTTGTGACGGGCGCGGTCCGTCTCGAACTTGGTCAGTTTTTCGTAAAGCTTGCGGATTTCCTTTGTGATGACTGGTGCGCGCACCTCCGCGCGGGCAGCGACGGCAAAACGGTCGGCCCAATCTTTCGCGGGCATCAGCCGCGTTTTGCACACGTCTTCGGACGGTAAGGCCGCTAGGTCTTCGAGCGTGACAAATCGGTCCAGAACTTCGCGGAGGGCTGGCAAAATCTTGCGTCCCATGCGGACGAAGAGGTGTTCGTTCAAAGAGTGTCGTTCGCCGCGCACAGAGCCGATCGCCATGAGCATCCGTAAATCGTGATTGCCTGCGAGGATCGTCACCTCCGCACCAGAGTCCAGCACTTCGGCAATGGCGTCCAGCAGGACGAGGTTGCTTGGCCCCTTGTCCAGCGTGTCGCCCCCCAGAATGATCTGGGCGGCACGACCAAAAGGTGTCAAGGTGATCTGCCCCCCGTTGCGGCCAATCACGCCGGCAGCGATGAGCGAGCGCAGGAAACCTTCCGCATCTGCATGCGGGTCAGAGATGAAAACCACAGGGCGATTAGGCCACAGCCATCCGCCGTAGCGACGGGCGCGCGCAAGGCAATCTGCCACCGGTTGATCGAACGTCTCGCTCCAAGGTTCGAGTGCGCGGGGAAGATCGGCCATGCAACCATCGCCGTCGAAAATCGGCGGCAGAAGAGGTTCGGTTCTGATAATGCTTTGAGGATTGTCCAAGCCCCACCCCCATGCCACGTACAGGGTCAATCCTTCGGACTGTCCTTCGGTTCCCTGATTTTCCACGCACCCGCCAAGTGCCGCCATCTACCATCGGTTTGATGACAGATCAGTGACGGTTGGACATGGAACATGGAAAACCGGGCGATATCTTCGCGGCTCAGCAGACCAAGGTGGTGACAGGCGTGGCGGAATGAGGCGCCGTGGCCCACGTGAACGGTCACGCGGCCCGGCTGGCCAGTAAGTTCGAGATGCGTGGCAACGCGCTCACCCGCCATCATCAGGCTCTCGGCCCCGTCAAACGGCAGACAATAATCGCTGTTGGATTTCCAACCTTCGGGAGGCGTTTCATAGCGCGGATCGTCGGCCAAGGCCTGCTCGATTTGGTCGATCGTCAGGTTCGCCGCGGACCCAAGACCGCGTTCTGCCAAGTCCGAAGTTTGCCGCAGCTCACCAACCGCGTGGCCCAAGTCGCGCAAGTTTTCCGCCACAAGCTCCGCTGTCTGCCAAGCGCGCAACTGACGAGAGCAGTACAGCACGGGAGCCAGCGCAAGACCTTTGTCCCGCAGCATTCTGTTCAAGAGCTCGGCACCCGTGCGCGCCTGTACGGTGCCCTCTTCCGTCAGAGCCCAGGGTTGGTGTGCAGACGGCACGCCGTTCCTCTGGTCATAAGCGCCGTGACGGAAAAATGCGTGGATCGTTTCAGGCATGAAACACCGCCCTGCCCGCCTCTGCGATGGCGTCAAAATCGATCCTGCCGGACACTTCGCAGACCCTCACCCCCTCCAACGCCGCGAGGTAGGGTGCAGGGTCGGGGCTGTTTCCATTGGGCTCGAAGCCCCCCGTTCTGTGCTGGTAGAAGGGGCCGGGGCTCTTCATGATGGCGCTCAGAAGATCGGGACGCGCAGAAAGATCGACCGGTGTGACCTGCGTCGCCTGTTCGCTGTCATGAGACCAGTTTAGCACCCAAAAATCTGTCAGCGGCCCGTCAAAGCACATGCGGTCCGAACCGTAGATGCTTGGGATCATAAGGTCGTGTTTTTCCTCGAGCGCCCAAAGGTCGGCGGGAGGCATGGCGCGCAGCGCGTTCTTGCGGGCTTCGGACAACAGGCCCCACAAGCGCGGGTTGCCGAGAATTGTGCCGGGATTGATGCGCGGATGCTTGGGGATGCCAAGCGCTTGGGCCGGTGTGCCGCCTTTGATCAGGACACGGTCGTTTGACAGAAACTGCGCCTGAGGTAAGTCCATCATTCGCAAGATCGAGGTGGATTTTCCACCTCCCGAAAGGCCGGAAACCGCCAGCGTCCGCATACCATCGGTCACTGCGGCAGCGTGGGCCAATTGCCATCCATCCCTCAGGCAGGCGTTCAGCACCTGCGTGTTGATGAAATTGATGACTGTGCTTTCGTTGTCGTCCAGCGGGCCCAAGGCCACCGCAACACCCGGGGCTTGGACAAAGATCACGCCGCTGCGCACTTTGTGGATCAGGCGCCCGCCCTGAAAGTCACAAACCGCGTCCTTGCGTCCGATCTTGCCGCCCTCACGCAGCCAGTCGGTCCACTCCGGGTCTTTCGGCAGGGATTGACCGGGCAGCAGGTGAACCGGCTGCGCATCCGCGCCAACCGTTTCGACCACAGCTTCAAAGTAACGCGTGAGGCGCGTGCGCAGAGGGTCTGGCGCATAGACGGCAAGGGAAACGTGTCCGACGCGCAGGCCAAAGGGTTCGGCACCTGCTGCGGCAAGATCGATATGTGCGAGGATATCCGCCAGCATCATCACGACACCTCCGCCAGAATGTGATTGGCCACCAAGGCCGCCGCATCAATGCCGCAGCCTTTTTGCGCCCCTGAATAGCCGCCGAAGGCCGACACCTCAAAGACGATGGGGCCTTGCGGAGTAAGTGCAACGTCAACGGTGGTGAAGGTCAGGCCAAAGGGGGCTTGTGCGCGACGGCCGAGTTCGATCAGCTCCGACGTGGGGGTGAACGGGGCATATTTGCCGCCCGATTGGATGGTGGTGTTCCAACTGCCGGTTTGACTGATCCGGGCATAGGTGCAGACATATTCGCCCTTCAGGAACACCATCCCAAGATCTTCGCCCGACAGTTCTGCCTTTTGCTGGATGTACATCATCGGATTCATTGCCTTGAAGGCCGCGATCTCAGACTCAGCATTCGGGGCATCCTTGTCGAGCAATACCATGCCGCGCGCCTTGGTTGAAAACAGCGGCTTGAATACCGCCGAGCCGAAACGGTCCAGCGCCTGACGCGCAGCGGTGACGTCCTCGGTGATGACGGTTGGGGGCATGGGGATGCCTGCATTACGCAGGGTCACTGTACAGGCCATTCTGTCCATCAGGCGGATGACGTTTTCTGCCGGCGAGAACACGCGCACCCCCGCAGCTTCCGCCACGCGCAGCATCTCCAGCCGGTCGAGCGCGTCCGAGCTGTAGGTTTCCGCAACCTTCTTCAGCACAAGTCCGTCAAGCTTGCACAGATCCACGCCGTCGCAGATCAATTGCCCCTCGGACAGGTCAAGCGTTGCGCGTCCCATGTCGATCACCTGCCGGTATCCCGTGCGATCGGCAAAGGCATCGGCCAAGGTCTCGGTTGACCACTTTCCGGGCGTGCCGATCACCCCGATGCGTTTAGTCATTAAATAGGTCCTTCATTGGCAACTTAAACCGCGCCTCGCGCCCTACGGGCACGGCCAGCGCGGATTCTAGGATAAAGCGGGATCGTAACAGCATCCGCCGCGCGTGGTATTTATCGACAACAAATCGCGTCGAACTGGCAAAACTGCGCGCCAGCCCCAACGCCAGCCGGTACTCGAAGGTTGTATCCTTTTGCCGTTTGGCAAACTTCGCGGCCATCGCATGCATATCGGTAGCGACGCGGGCAATCCGGCGGCGCGTGCCCGCATCAAGGACCTGCAAACGATAGTTGGACACCATGAAAACCGACACATCCTGCACGTAATCCATATAGCGTGAGCGGTGCAGATCGATGAAGCGGATGTTGCACGCGACCGCATCGTAAATCACGTTGTCGAGGTTGAAGTCGCCATGGATGTAGACAGAGAAAGGCGCAGGCAAGGCTGCCTCGCGGGCGCGTGCCTGCATGATCAATTGGTTGATGCCCGGCAGGACGGTGCCGTTGATCGACTTCGTCCCGGGTGCGAGCTGCGGGTGCAGCCGCACGACATCTTCCATTCGCTTTGACAGCTGGTCCATCGCGCGCATTTCGGCGGGCTCTTGCGTGAGTGTCGTGCGCCAGATGTCGCGTACCGTTTTGTGCAGTGCCTTCTGCGCAGTCTCTAATGCGGCGTCGGTACCTCCCAGCACAAGGTCCTCGAATGTCTGCCCTTCGAGGTGTTCGATCAGCAATGCGGCCGAACGACCGTTCTTCTCGTAGGACAAGATCTCAGGGGCGACCCCGGGGTAGACCGAGTTCCAGCTTTTGACGCCGACGCGCTCTTCCTTGACCTTGCGCCGATCGCCGTCCTTGAAAACGGCAGCCACTGACCGCCCCTTGCCATCTTGCAAGCTGACACTAGAAATCACCGAGCCGGACCGCGTTTCGGCCAGAGGTTTCAGGTTGATCTCGTCATCATTCGCCAGCCCGGCAAGGACGCTGCGCAGCGTGAAGTAGCGTTCGAACTGCACATTCTGGCCAATGTTGATCGACAGGATCGCCTCGGAAATTCCCTGCAGCGCCTCGCCCATGCGCGCAACTTCGTTCAGCGCAATAAGGGCGAAGGCAAGATCCTCAGTATGTTTGGTGTCGACCATGTCGCGCGTGTAAGTGCGGAAAAGCTGATCGTGGAACTGGGTAATGTCGGTGCGCACCTGTCCAATTTTCACCGCAAGCTTGCTGTCTCGCGCGTCCAACGCGCCCTGAATGCCCGCCATCGTGCTGCGCACCAGTTTCAGCGGCGGTACGTAGGTCGCGGCGCGCAACAGCTTGGTCCGCTGTACCCGCTCTGCTTGATCCACCGCGCGTCGCCCAAGCCGCGACATAAAGTCGAGATTGCGCGCCACGGTGTCGATCCCCTGCAGGTGCAAGCGCCGGGCTTCACTGTTTTTCTTGAGCAGCATCGCCGCGAGGCAGGCCTTTCGCACGCGCCCAGCGAGGTTGTTTGAGTAGCCGGCGCGCTGCATGATCTGTATCGCGACATCGGATTTCGGGTCTTCAAAATAGGTGATCAGACGGGTGATCTGCCCGTCCAGTTCGGCCAGAAGGAAGGACATATTCTCGGTGATGGCGTCGGGCTGGGAGGCGGAACGGGACACGATTGGGCTCCTGTGACGCGAAGGTCGGGCCGTGGGGACCCGGATGACAGCCTTCCGAGCTTGGCGGAAAGGAAAGCCATGCGATATTCTCGACAGGCATATGGACCATCAAGCGCCGCTTGCAAAGAGACGAGCTGCGGAAGCCACGATGAAAACCCACACTGATTACCCTGCAACGACAGGTCGCGCTGCCAGACGGCTTGCGCGTGGCCCGCGCGGAGAGTGCGCCGCATCTCGGGCCGCTGCTGTTGTTTTTCAGTGGCAGCAGGCCGCAATCGCCCTCGCAGCAATTGTCTTGTTCTGGCTCTAACTCAATGTGTCCTAAGCCTAATCCCACCTAATTTTCCATGCCGGGTATTGGGCTGCGTGGCTCTGATGATGTGGCCGGGCCAAAGCCTCGGTCCAAGGCGATTTTGGATGCTGCAGCGCGGCCCGCCATTGCGGACATTCGAGCATCGCGCAGCATTCACTCCGTTTGATCATCGATGTGCGGGCTTTGGTGCCGTTCGGAAAAGTAGGTGCCGCCCCCGAAGCGAATAGGAAAATACAAAGCCTATCGTGGCCTGATCTTGCCTCGCGTTAGTAGCGGCCTCTTTCGAGCCATGTTCGCTAAATATATGAAAGAGACAACGGATGGCACGGACCTCGACAGACGAGTTTTGCCGTGATGCTGCGCGCATCGCGACGATCAGCGGCTGATTAAGTCTGCAGGTTCCATCAGATTTACATGGTAGGATTTCGCGGGGGGCAGGACACCTCCCACACATCTTGCGCCATCGGATGTTTCCCGCACGAGTCGACACTGACCGTCTGTGATGCGGCGAAAGTCAGCTTTGGAAGACGTGGCAAGGAATTTGCCACACCTTTTTTGTTGCTCGACCTATTCGCTGACCGTGAGGCGACACAGTAGCGTGTTGTCCTGTGTCAGACTTTCGCCCCATACGAGCTCTGCGGCGCTGTCCCATGTGATGTCGTCGTAGCCGTCCTTGGGTCCGACATCGGCGGCAGAATGAAGGGTTGCCGCCGGCCAGTCACTGTCATCGAAATCGGGCGAGGTCCAATCCACGGGGATATCGGTGACGACAAATCCGCAAGCCCCTTCGCCTGCCACAGGGTTGGTTTCATTTGCACAAGACGGCGAGATCGGCGCATGTTGAACCACGAGGCATTTCATCGACGCATCGGTCACCGCAAGAACCTGGCCGGTAAGGGCATCCTTGAACTGCGCGATCATCCCGCCATCCCCCATCTGCTGGCGTCCGGTGCCGATATATTCCAGACCACTTTCGTTTTCCTTGAAGTCTTTGGCCTCAATCGCAATCACCGCTGGCAACGCGACCGTGAAAGTTGCGGTTTCAGCGTTGAACGACCGCTCTGTGGTGATCGACACCGGGTCTTCCATCACCATCTCGCCGTTGGCGTAGACGCTAAACCAGTTATCGACCCAGACATCCGCGGTGATGTCGCGTGGTTCGGCTTGGGCGGCACACGCTGCAAGCGCTGCCGTGACTGCGAGGATCAAACGCATTTTATGACCTTTCATTAAGAGGGGATATTCCAGACCAGCGAACGAAGGGTTGAGGCTGGACGGATCATTCGCGGCACAGTTCTTGTTTAAAAAGCTCGCCGCCGTTGGTCACCGTGCGGGTTTCGAAATCATAGCAATTATCGGTCTCAGACGGCGCGTATTTGATGTAATAATCCGCGCCTTCATAGGTGTAAGTCATGAGGCGTTCGCCGCCATCGCTTTGCACGAAAATAAGGTTTTCGACGCCACCCTGCGGCGGGCGTCCTGCCTCTGGTCCGCGCCCCCCGCCTGCGGCTGCCAAGGGACGAACACGCGGCAAAGCGTCAATGTCGGGCACTTGCCCCATCAGGCATTGGATGATGTAGGGCGCGCCTTCCGAGGTGTGATAGCGGTAGCCAAAGACGTCGTCGGATTGCCCATTGCACACGTCCAGAACGCCAGCTTCGATCGCAGTGCCATCAGGATTGGCGTCGGCGTAAATCGGGAACCCGTCGAAGGCCCAGCCGATAATCGCATCGGGGCCTTTGTTTTCCATCTGCTCGATCATGCAGGTCGGGGCCGCGTGATAGTGGTAATCGTCGCCGCGCCCGGCATGGCCGCCGCAGACATCAAGCTGTCCGGTGGCCACCGTGTCCAGATTGGCTTGGTAGGTCGCAAGATCGTCTTGAGACATCTCCCCACCGGCGGTGTAATCATAAATCGGAACCCCGTTCACCGCGACACCCAAGGCGGCATCTCGGGTGTGAGGCTCGGATCCGGTGATCGGAGCCAATGTGATCGGAGACACGTAATCTACCGCTGGCACCGGGACTTGTTCGTTCGTTCCGATGATGCCCGTCATCATCTCATGGTTGGGATAGGTGTCGCCCGCCACAAGCGCCTGACCGTCATTGCAAGTGACTGTCACAACGTCATCAAAACCCGCATCCGCGACGGATGCGATCACCGCATTGCAATGGGAGGAATCCTCATGGGCCTGTCCAATGGTGGCGGAAAGACAGGCGAGGACGACGAAACTGGGGCCGAGAATTTGATGCCGCACTGAGTGTTCCTTTGCAGGGAATTTCGCTGGGTAACATTAGAACGCCGCGCTGAGGATATTCCGTCGTTTTTTTTTAAAGGTCCATGTTCAGACCCTTCAGATCGTCGGTCGCCACCAAGATGTACTACGTGCAGGTCTTCCCAAAGTTCTTAATTCCGTCGGCACCGTTCCGCGCTGGAATATGCCGCGGGATTGCTGCGCAAAGGGCAACACCGTGGTGTTTCCGCCCGCCACCGCCGAGCGCGTTCCCGTCGCGAACCCATCAGCTTAGATACTTTTCGCACCTTTGCGGCAGGCCCGTGCGTCCCTTGCGGCCGTTGCGAGCCCGGATCCACCGCGGAGCAGGCGATCAACATCATCCAGCTTTTTTGGCTCTCTGTCGTCTGGGTGCCGCAGTTTCCCATTACCATTACCATTGCCTTTGGGCGGTCGTGCGTGACCAAAATTTACACCTTTTGTCCTTACTGGAACCATGCAAATCAACGCTGATCCGGACCGGCTCAGGACGCCATCCAGCCTCCGTCAACGAATAGGTTGTGACCGGTCAGAAAGCTCGCGTCGTCGCTGGCAAGAAACAGTGCCGCGCTGGCGACGTCGGCGGGGGTTCCAAGGCGTGGCCACGGCGTGCGGCGCTCTGAGTAGTCGATCCATCGTGGCTCGACGGCGCGCCCGCTCTTGCCGGTCAGAATTTTTCCCGGAGCCACGGCGTTGGAAATGATGTAATGCGGACCATAGTCCGCCGCAATCTGGCGGGTCATATAGGCGATGCCGGCCTTGCTGACGCCGTAGGCAAAATCCTCTGGGGCACTGACATAGCCGTGCTGCGACGAAATATTGACAAGTCGTCCACGGGCTTCACCCCGTATTTCCTGTGTCAGCATCTGGCGAACAGCTGCCCGGGCGCAAAGATAGGCGCCTTTCAGGCTGACATCCATCACCCGGTCCCAGTCCGCTTCTTCGGTCTCTACCAGTGGTTTTCCGGCCCGAAGCACGGCGTTGTTGACAAGAATGTCGACCCGACCGAACTGGGCCACAGCCTGTGTCATCATGGCATCGACAGAGGCAGCCTGAGACACATCCGTCTGAATGAACAGGGCCGATCCGCCGGTTTCGGCGACAACCTCTGCGACGGGCCTGCCGCCTTCAACCACATCTTCGGTAATATCTGCTACGATCACTTGCGCGCCGTGCTCGGCGAATTTGCGGACGATGGCGCGCCCGATCCCGGACGATCCCCCGGTGACGATGGCAATGCGGCCTGCGAGGCGTTGAGTCACGAGGAAAGCTCCTTGGTTCGTTGATCACAGTTAAGCCAATCGATCCAGTCGCCTGCCGCCGCGTGAAGATCCGTATGACGGTTCGGCACCAAAGACCGCAGGCGATCCGTCGCCAGTGCTGGGCGGTCGGAGTCATAGCCGTAGCGGACACTGGGCACAGCAGCATCTATGCGCCACTGGAAATCAGGAAAATGCAGAGCCAGAACCGCGCACCAGTCGGGCAACGTGGTGATCGTGCCTGCCCCGATATGGACGATCTCAGGCAGTGGCCCGGCATAGGTGGCGAGCGCGGCGATGTGCGCGGCGGCATCGCGGGAGTAACACCAGTCGGCGGGGATGGGGCGCGGCAGAACAACCCTCTCACCGGCCCGGGCGGCCATCAGACTCTGATGATGCGGGCTGGTTACGGCGCGGCTGCGCGACGCGTGCTCAAATGGCCCGAAGATCGGTCCGACCCTCAGGACGCACAGATTCACGCCTGCGGGGCCTGCCAATCTCCGGAGGCTCATCTCCGCGGAGAATTTCCCGATGGCGTACAGGCTGACCGGCGCGGGCCGGGTATGGTCTTCGTGGTATCGCCCGTCGGGTTCAGGTTCGGCGGTTCCGTAGACGGAGATCGAAGAAAGCTGCATCATCGACCGGATTCCATTGGCCGACGCCGCCTGCAATATACGGACGGCCCCCAGCAAATTGACATCAAGCACGAGTTCGGGGTCTGTTTCTTCCAGTGCGGCGTCGGGTGTGATCGCTGCGGCGTTGACCACATGGGTCAGCCCTTTGCCGTGGAGGCTGCGATCAAGGCTGGAACGGTCGCGCAGATCGGCCGTCACATGGTCGAACAGCGGTCCGAAGGTTTCGGTGGAAGAAGGCGCGCGTTGATCGAGGCCAAGCACGGAAACGCCGCGTGCCCCGAGGGCTTCGCATATGGCGGCCCCGACAAAGCCGGCTGCACCGGTGACAAGAACCCGCATCAGTACCCCGCCTCGTTGATATGGGTGTGAAGTGCCGTGGCGATCTCGGATGCCTTTGATGGCGCGTCTGGCCCTGCCAGCCGGACGGCGGTCGCCATGCGCGCGGCGTCACCCGATGTCTTTCCCGCCGGATCCCCCCGTTGATATCGAACCTCACCTTCGACCATGGTCATCAGCGTGTCGTCACCCGTGCAACGCGCGATGACGAGGTCGAGAAGGTCGCAATCCGGATCAAGATAGACCCCGCGTGCCTTTGATGGATCGAGCGCAATCAAATCCGCACGGCAACCGCGGTCTATCAACCCGCAATCGGGTTGAAAAATAGCTTTGGCGCCGTTCCGGGTTCCCATCGCCAAGGCAAAGCGACTGGAGGCTCCGGCGGTAGAGGCCCCGGTCCCGCGAGCCAGTAGGCCACCGAGGCGAAGCTCTGAAAGATAGTCTTCGTTGTCGTCCAGCCCGCAGTTGTCGGTCCCAAGGGCAATTGGCAGTCCGGCCTCACGCCAATCTGCCAGAGCCGGAACACCGTTGTGCAGCCGCATGTTGGCACCGGGATTGGCAACGATGACCAAGCCGAGCCGGAGGGCTGCGGCAATGTCTGCGGGTCTCGCCTGCACAAAATGCGCGGCGCTGACCGATGTTTCAAACAGACCGAGGTGCTCCAGCCGCGTCAGCACACCCTCGGGATAAAGCGCATCGGCAGCCTGTCGCTGAGCCGGGGACTCAAGCAAATGAAAATGGATGCCGGCGCCGGTGCCCGCGGCATGGCTGGCAATCTCACGCCACGCTCTGTCGCTGACCCATTGCGGCCCAGCCGGTCCGTAGGCCAGCGAGATGGTCGGATGGTTGGCATACTCGGCCAACAATCGGTCCATCAAATTCAGGGTCGCATCCAACGGAAGATAGGCTGGCTTGGCTTTGGCGAGTAAAGCTTGTGCCCCCAAAGACAGCGTTTCGCGGAAGGCCGTTTCGTCCGCGGGCGGATAGATCAGCCCCCCACGATCCGCGAAGCCGACACAAACCGTGGCGCGCAGACCTGCTTCATCGTAGGCGCGAAGAACACCGCGCAACTCCGCCTCGTAGTCGCCGCTGCCATAGCTGTAGTTGGCGTGCAGTGTGGCGGTCACCCCATTGGCCAACATCGACTGCGCGGCCAGACGCGTCAAAAGATACGCATCCGGCACTCCGCGCCCGCGTCGCCGGGCGATCCAAGGCTCAAGTTGGTCGTCAGGATATCCGAGCTGGATCTGGCTGAGCCCGCGCCCGTGTTGATGGGCGTTGACGAACCCGGGAAGCAGGATCGCATCGCCCAGATCCATAACATCTGTCTGCGGATATTTCTGCCGTAGTCCACGGGGCGGCCCGAGATCGACAATCCGCCCTTCGGATATCAGCACCGCACCGGGACACAGGGGCGCCTGTGTCCCCCCGGGGACAACATGTTTGGCCAATACGAGTTTCATCGGTCAGAAAAGCAACTCTGGAAGCCACAGCACCAGCCCCGGAACGAATATCAGCATCACGGTAAAGGCCAGCATCAGGATGACGAACGGGAGCGATCCCCAAATCACGTCCATGATAGAGCCGCGCATGCGCACGCCCTGCACGATGTATAGGTTCATGCCGATGGGGGGCGTGATCAGTCCTGTTTCCATCATCAAGACAAGAAAGATTCCGAACCACACCGGGTCGATCCCAAGGTTCAAAATCAGCGGGAAAACGACAGGAAGGGTAGCGATCATCATGGAAAGCGTCTCCATGAAACAGCCAAGAACCAGATAGAACAGGATCAGAAGAAACAGAACCTGAATGGGGCCGGCACCCAATTCGACAACGTATCTGGTCAGCGTTTGCGGGATGCCGAGCATGCCGATGACGAAGTTCAGAAACTGTGCGCCAACCAAGATCAGGAGGATCATTGCAGAGATCCGCACTGTCGAAATCATTGCCTCGTGAAGCACGGAAAGGTTCAGGCGGCGCTTGGCCAGAGCAACGACAAGGGCGCAGGTGACACCGATCGCCGCGGACTCTGTGGGGGTTGCCCAGCCGCCATAGATCACACCCATGACCACAGCGAAGATCGCCAGTGGTGGCAAAATCTCTAACAGCGACCGAAGCTTTTCCTGCATGGGGCGGGCTGGCAACGTCGGTCCGGCAACGCTGGGCCGAAACAGGGCAATGCCAGCAATTAACCCCATGAAGGCGAGGGTCAGCGCGATGCCGGGGACGATACCTGCCGCGAAAAGTTGGCCAATCGACGTGTTCGTCATCGAACCGTAGATGATCATGTTGATGGAGGGTGGGATCAAAATCCCCAAGGTCGCACCGGCGGCGATGGTCCCCGCGGTGAGGCGTTCATCGTATTTGCGCTCTGTCAAAATGGGGATGGCAACGTTGCCGATGGTGGCGGCGGTAGCGACAGAGGATCCAGAAACGGCGGCAAAGACGGCGCTTGCGCCGATATTGGAGTGCAAAAGCCCCCCCGGCAAGCGCCGCAACCAGTCTGAAAGACAGCGATAAAGCCCATCGGCCACGCCAGAACGCACCAGAATTTCGCCGAGAAAAACAAACAGCGGGATTGCAGTGAGAATGAAATCGTTCTGACCGCTCCATATCTGATTTCCAAAGGTCATCAGAACGGGCCATCCCATGGTCAGCATGGCGCCGACAAAGGCCGTCAGGAACATCGCGACGGCCACCGGTAGGCCGACCAACATGAGCCCCAGCATCAACATGAAGCCAAGGGCCGCCTCTCCGACGCCGATCATTTGGCACCTCTTACGGACGTCTCAATGCATTCCTCTTCGAGTATCTCGGTCACCGTCTTCAGCCCGTACAATTTGTTCACCTGTTCCCGGTTGCGATAAAAAAGGATTGTGGCGTGTACGAAGAGCGCGGTCGTGACGACTGCGAAAACAATGAGTCCAAACACCCAAATACTCTGCGGTAGCCAAAGGGGCGTCATCAGGGGCGTGCCGGATAGCGACTTGAACTCGATACTTTCCATCAGCGCCGCCCATCCACGCCACGCCATGAACAATGCCATAAGCATGGTGCCAAACATGGCGAGCAAGTTCAGTATCGCGCGAGGACCAGATGCGACGCGCTCGACCAGGATTTCCACACGAGTATGGGCCCGCTCCAGCGCCGCAAGCGAAAACCCGAAAGCGCCGACAATGGCCAGTGTGTAACCGCCCAACTCGTCACTGCCTTGCAACGAAAAATTGGCGAACCGTCGCAACAATATTTCTGCGGTGATCGTCAGGCTGAGGAAAAGAAGCATGTACCCGCCTAGCAGTGCCAGGAAGCGAGCCACGGGCATGAGGGTTTTCGCGACCCTGCTATCTTGAGACACTGATAAGCTCCGGCAATGGCTTTGTCTGAAAGGGCGGCATCGGTCCGATGCCGCCCCGGTTTCGCATTTATCGTGCGGGGTTACTGAATGGTCAGACCAGCGGCAGCGCCGGCAGTTTCGTTCCAAGTCGCAGAACAGGCCGGGTCAACATTGTTACATGTCTCTTTCCAGATCGGCAGGACCACTGTTTCCGCAATTTCCTTGATCTTCGCCTTGTCCTCATCGGTGATCTCGACAAGCGTCATCGAAAATTTCGTGTGGTTCGAACAACTGTCAGCCCCGGTATTACAGGCAACGGCATCGTCGTTTGCCGAGGTCGCAAGATCCCACAACTGATTTTCGAGTTCCTTGAACTGAACTTCCAGTGCCGCGCGCTCTTCTTCAGAGAATGCCATCCAAGTATCGAGGTTGATGAAGTGACCCTGCACTGAACCTGACACAGACAGGGGCAATTGATGGGTGGTGACTTCTGGCCAGTTTCCGGTGTTTCCGGACGTCGGAGACGTCACACCACAAGAGACGACACCGCGCTGGAGCGATGGGTAAACCTCGGAAAACTGCAGAGTTACCGGCGTTGCGCCCAGAGATTCCAACATGGCGGACATGGATGGGGTGAAGCTGCGCACCTTCAACCCGGCGAGATCGTCAAGCGTTTCGATCGGTTCGTTGCAGTAAAACACCTGCGGGCCAAACGGCCACAATGTCACCACCTTGGCGTTGAACTTCTCCTGCAGGCGCTGGTCAAACACTTCGCGGTAGGCGTCGACAACAGTCCGCAGCGACGACATATCCGTTGCCACACCGATCAGATCAACGCCTTCGAAGAACGGGTCATCCCGCGACGCCATACCGATCTGTACCGACATCACATCAAAGGCGCCGCTGCGCAGCAGGCGCAGAGCATCCGGCGCTTTGACGCCAACCACATCCATTGGATTGTAGTTCACCTCCATCTCGACACCCGCCTCATCGCCAAGGCTGTCAAAGAATGCCTCCTCGATCGATACCTGTTTGGTGTTTTGTGAAAAGTTACCCGCGACACGCAGTGATTGCTGTGCTGCCGCGAACCCGGGTGCCGCGACGAGCGCGGCCAAGACGAGGCCAGAGAGGACGTGATGGCGCATGAAAAAACCCTTCCGTTTGAATTCAGTTTCCCTGAATTGAACTCTTTGCAGGCTCGTATCGATTGGCCATGCAATAACTTGGTTTGATGCCGTGGATTCTGTCCAAGATATGTCTATGCTCACTTTTTACGCATAAACGGCGCACCACAAGCTATTTTCTATGCGATTAGTTGAATTTTTCCCAAATCTAACAGATGTAGTTGCAGCAGCGTTACGACGGGAGGCAGATGGTGCTTCTAAGCGGCGTCGAAAAATGAATACAATCTTGCCTTGTCGCGTCTCATATGGGTTTTCGCATGCACACTGATCGTACCTCCTCACACCCTACCCTTATCGGCATGCTGACGCCGTCCTCAAACACGGTAGTAGAGCCTTACACCGCCGCTATGGCCTGGCCTCTGTTCCCCGAGGTTTCGGTACATTTCGGCCGTTTTCGTGTCACACGGATTGCCTTGGATGAAGGCTCGAACCAGCAGTTCGCGCTGGATCCGATCCTTGCTGCCGCAGATCTGCTAGCCGACGCCAATGTCACCACCATTGCTTGGAATGGCACTTCTGCCAGTTGGCTGGGCTTTGACACCGACGAGCGGCTTTGCACGGCGTTGCGCGAGCGCACGGGCGCGAAATCGACAAGCGCCATCCTCAGCCTGAACCGGCTCTTGGAAAAGTTCAATGTCAGGAAACTGGGACTTGTCACGCCTTACACGGCTGATGTCCAGAAACGCATCATCGCAAACTACGCCAGCGTAGGGATAGAGATCACGTCCGAGCGGCATGCCGATCTTGCAGACAATTTTTCCTTTGCCGAAGTCAGCGAGGCCGACGTTGAAAGGATGTGCCGGGAAGTCGCCCGGGACAAACCCGACGCAATCGCGATTGTTTGCACAAACATGCGCGGCCCCTTCGTCGCGGCCAAGTTGGAGAGGGAACTGGGAATTCCTGTTCTCGACTCCGTCGCGTTTACCCTATGGGGTTGCCTGAAAGAATCCGGGATCGACACCCTGCCACTTTCGGACTTTGGCATGATGTTCTCGCAGTGAACCGCGGTGATACCGAAGCGAGAAAGCCGGAAGGAAAAATGGTGAACCACAATCTGGATGGCGCCGTGGAGAAGGTGATCGCCAACAGCGAATTTACCCTTCATGAAAACCTCGTCGCGGGCCTGCGGCAACTGGTGATCGATGGTGTATTGGCCAGCGGCCAACGCATCCCCGAAGCGGAGCTTTGCCAACGCTTCGGCGTTTCCCGGACACCGTTGCGCGAGGCATTAAAGGTTCTTGGTGCGCAAGGTCTGATGCAGCTTCGCCCCAACCGGGGGGCGATTGTCACGCCACTCGACCCGGGCGATATCCTGCCGATTTTTGAGGTGAAGGGCGCACTGGAACGGTTGATCGGGCTGTCGGCTGCCGAGCGCGCCAACGATATGGACATCGACGCTATGTCCGCGCTGCATCTTGAACTGGGTGCGGCGCTTCAAAAAGGCGACATTCGCCAATACACAGAGTTGAACTACGCATTCCACAAAAGGTTGTCTCAAATTCCCCGAAATGCGCACCTGCGCCAGTCCTACGATGACTTGCAACAAAGAATTTGGCGCTATCGTTTTCTCGTCAACGAGAGCTTTTCACGCGTCGCAGACTCCTTTGCCGAACACGAGCAGATCATGATTGCCCTACGGGCCCGGACGCCGCTTGATCTGGCCGCACGGCTCGAAAGCCACAATGCGCGGACATGCGAGGCGATGACCGATGCCGCGAGAGGCGCTGCGCAGGACCCCCGGTTTGGTGCGATTGCTTAGACCAGAGGTGGCTTGGATCTTCGACCAGTTTGCCGCCGGGCTAAGCTATCGCATGGGTGAGGTTGTTGCGTTAACCGGCGTTGGGTTGCTCGCGTCGGGGTATGGATACCGCCATCGGTGTTGAACAAACCATCAGCGCCTTCGGATATGCCTCATGCCACAGCCCGGACACCATCACAGGCGGTTCCCTAACGGCCAGCGTGCGCTTACTCACTTATCAAACTTCCCGCAAAGCGGTTCCTGACGAAAGTTATAAACAGATGGGGTATGCCCCAAGCTCATTCGAAATACCCGGGCTTATCTGCGACACGCCTTTGTGCTTCGCTTGCAGACAGACCAAATGCTCGAAACATAGACAAGAATGGCCGGGATTTCCGCGTCACGTCGCTCGGCTGTGAAGCCAGGTACGGCGCTTTCGTACCCGTCGACGATGGCAGCCTTACCTTCCTTCGCGACAATGGACATTTTTGTGAGCAATGACTACTTGTGAGAAATGTTCGCACGCGTCACCACCATGTTTGCCATTTTTGCGCTAACCGTGATTACAACGGTCGCTTCCGCGCATGCTGCACGCATGGGCGTCATGCCTGATCAAGCAATGCACGTCAGCGCAATGACATCCGCATCCGACAATAACGAATTTTCTTGTGTCGGTGAACAGCACTGTGGATCTACTGATGCCGGTATATGTGACTTTGTTTGCACGGGCTTTTCGGTTTTTCTGACGTCGTCAGGCCAGCAAGCTGCGCAGGACTTCGGGCCTGTCAGCCATGATATCCCTGCGGGGGTGATCCATGCCGGTTGGGCACCCGGATTGGACGAACGTCCTCCCAAACTCAGTCTTCTCTGATCGCGCCCGAGCTAAGGCTCGCGCTGCTCCATCGGTATTTTTAACGGGACGCACTGTCCCGAGGAGACGACATGAACACCTTTTCCCGACGCGGCTTTCTTGCCGCAAGTGCCGCGGCACTTGCTTCCGCTCACCTTCCACGCGCCGCCATGGCGCAGTCCAGAGCGCCCCTCGCTCTGTCCGCCACAACCCGCACCCTCGATATTGGCGGTCGCGCAGCCACTGTCTTTGGTCTGTCCGGCCCCAATGGGCAAGGTCTGGTTCTTGATCCCGGACAACGGTTCCGGGTTGATCTGTCCAACGATCTCGACATCGAGACCATCATTCACTGGCATGGACAGATCCCGCCCAACGCGCAGGATGGCGTACCCAACATGCCGATGCCCCTTCTCGCACCTGGTGAAACCCGTTCCTATGATTTCGAGACCCGGCCGGGCACCCATTGGATGCACAGCCATGTGCCCACTCAAGAGATGCAATTACTTGCGGCACCTTTGATCGTTCGTTCGCCAGAAGATCTGAGCGCCGACCGGCAGGAGGTCACGCTGTTCCTGCACGACTTCTCGTTCAAGTCCCCCGAGGAGGTTTTGGCCGAAATCAACGACGGGCATGATGTCGGACAAGGTTCCAGTTCTGACGTGCCGCCCAAACATGGGATGACGATGCCGGGGATGGATCACGGCGCAATGGGGAACATGCCGATGGACGGCATGATGGGCATGGACGGCATGGCCATGGATCTGAACGACTATGACTGGGACGCCTACCTCGCGAATGACCGGACCCTCTCGGACCCCGAGGTGGTACAGGTCGAGCGCGGCGGTCGTATCCGGCTGCGGGTCATCAACGCCGCTGCGGCCACGGTGTTCTGGATTGAGACCGGGCAAGCGCAGGCACGCCTCGTTGCGGTGGACGGACATGCCATTCACCCTCTTTCTGGCAGTCGGTTCGGTCTGGCAATGGGACAACGCCTTGATCTCGAGATCGACCTGCCGAACGAAGGTGGGGCTTGGCCCATCCTTGCATTGCGCGAAGGCGCACGTGAGCGCACCGGCCTGATCCTTGCCACGCAAGGCGCCGAAGTCCGCCGCATTCCGGCGCTGGCAGAGGTAGACGCGCCTGCCTTCGACATTGATCTTGCGCAAGAATCGCAATTGGTCGCACGGGATGCCCTGCCGGATCGACCGGTGGACCGCAGCCAGATGCTTATGCTGGGCGGCTCGATGCAGCCCTATGGCTGGACGATCAACGGAGACGTCTGGGGCCAGCATCGTCCGGTTGTCGCGCGCAGTGGCGAACGTGTCGTGCTGTCGTTCCACAACATGTCAATGATGGCCCATCCCATGCATCTGCACGGTCATGTATTTCAGGTCGTCGGATTGAATGGCCGTGCGGTATCTGGCGCGCTGCGGGACACGGTTCACGTGCCGCCGATGGCGATGGTCGATGTTGCACTCGATGCGGGCGAGGCCGCGCGCTGGATGCTGCATTGCCATCACATGCCCCACCTCGCTTCGGGAATGATGACAGAGTTCGCGGTTACGGCTTCGGTCTGACCTGAGAATGGGCGCACGAACCAAGCGCCCATTACAATGCACCCTCGCTCAACCCTTCGGTTTTGTCCCTTCTAAATCGCAGGGATCGGGCAACAGGCGCCCCCTGCAACAAGATCTAATGCGGAAAACGCCATGAGGAACGGAAACGAAAGGGGCTAGGGGATGGGGGCCGAAATGGGCTTCGGTTTGATCGCTTGCCGTCTGGGTCTTGCGCTCATCGCTTGGCCATACCGTCCGTCACCCCACAGGTAGAGGCGCTGGTTATGCGCATGCCTGTCGAGGCATTCACATTAGCGGCTTAACCTGAACGGATTGCGCTGGGTCGATACCGGATTGCGCAGGGAACAGTCTTTGCAAACCCCCTATCCAGTGGTCGGGACTAACATGCGTCAGTTCTCGTCCACTGCTTCTGATGTAGAAAAGGATAATTCGTTCGACTGCTCTGGCCCTGGATCGCAGCGGGCGCAGGCAATGGTGAGCGAGGCATCTGCCAACATTGCGGGGACCTGAAATGAACATTCGCTCATCCAGATCGACGGTGACGTTTGTCAACGCGTTTGACCTGTCAGGTTACCCGGACGAATTGCCGGCAGGCGACTACGAAATACTTGTCGAAGAAGAAATCCTCCATGGGCTGAGCTTCGAGGCTTATCGACGGACGGCAACCTACCTGATGGTGCACGGCAAGGGCGGTCGTGGGGGTCGAACAGAGATGCGCATGATTACCGAAAGCGACCTGAATGGGGCGCTGAGGCGGGATCAGGCCATGACCGAAAAACGCAATCACAGCGACGCGGCGCTTTCTCCGCAGGAGGACATTAAATGAATTTCCCCGAATGGCTTAAACCCGGTATCTACGGTGCCGCGATCGGCGCAGTGTTCGTCGGCGTCGTCGGATTTTCTTGGGGCGGCTGGGTGACAGGCGGAACCGCGCATGACCAGGCAATGGCGATGTCCCATGACGGTGTCGTTGCATCCATGGTGCCGGTCTGCCTTGATATGGCGCAGTCCGATCCGGCGCGAGCGAACAAACTGGAAACGATCCAAGCCGCTTCGACCTATAAGCGGCGCGATGCCCTTATGGCAGCAGGCTGGGCGACGGTACCGGGTTCCGATGCTCCGAGCCGGGATATCGCGCAAGCCTGTCTTACCGTACTAGAGCTCTGAGCAGGCAAGTTCATGGCACATGCAGATTATTTTCCGGTGCCACATTTGGAAAAAACCGGCCGTGAAAGGCAGGGACGCGGTCGGTCGTCGACAAGAGGTCCGCTGGCCCGGCTGATTGCGAAATTCGCAGTCGTCGCCGGTGTGATTGCATGTCTCGCCTCGCCCGTTTTGGCGCAGGATGGCACTGGTGCGCCACCCGAGAACGCTCAGGCGCGTAACTATGGTGGCGGCTGGGTCTGTGACCGTGGCTACCGGGTGGAGGGTGCCGGATGCCTTGCAATCGCCATCCCGGAGAATGCCTATGCCACCGGACGCCCCTTCGGGAGCGGCTGGGCGTGCGGCCGTGGGTATGAAGAGGTGAGCGGGACATCTTGCAATCCGATCCCGGTGCCAGCCAACGCCTTCCTTCGGTCCTTCGGCTATGATTGGGAATGCGTTCGAGGATATCTGCAGAAGCGGGACGCATGCGAGCTCATCGTTCTGCCTGCGGATGCCTATCTGACGGAGGGCACTTCGGCGACGGGTTGGACCTGCATTCGCGGCTTCACAGCCGAAGCGGGGAGGTGCCTGCCGATTGCGGTTCCAAAGAACGGCTACCTCACCAATGCCAGCTATGGGGCTGCCTGGGCGTGCGAGAGAGGGTTCGTTGAGACAAGAGGGCGTTGCGACGCCATTGTTGTACCCGCAAATGCTTTTCTTGTTCAGGACTCTGATGGGCTAGGATGGCGCTGTGACCGCGGCTATGAACTTTTGGCCGACGCATGTGTCGTCATCGACCTCGCCGAAAACGCTCATCTTGACCAATCCGGTAATCGGTGGCGTTGCAACCGCGGCTTCCAGCTTTCCGACGGAGCGTGCATCCTTGGAAGATAATAACGACAAAAATTTCTATCGAAAATAGCGAACCCAGAGCCGAGAAACGCGAAGTGACGCCAAATTCAGCGCCACCCTGAAACCTTTACAGGCTTCGCTCAGCTACACCGGAAAAGGCCACGTCGATGTAAGACCAGACCGATAAGACGGTTGCCGTTTTCGCCCGACACTTCACCTTCCCGGGCTTTGACGAGGCGCTGCCAGCTTCGGTTGGGTCGGAACCTTAACGTCGGCCAATTCGGCCATTCAACCTGCGCCATCAAGGAACCCGTCATGGCACAAACCACGACACAACTTGGACAAGACCCGCAATACGATCCGTTTCTGTGCGCGCCCATCGGCGAGGATCACCGCGGCAGCAGCGTCACCGTTCTATCGATGCTCTCCCGGCTCGGCGTCGACCCATGGAACGAAGCATCCGCGCTTTCCAGGTTGCCCAGAGGGGCGGCAACACAAAGGCTGAAGGCGTTAATGGCACGGTTCACCGACGTTTCTATCCCTGTTTCAGATCGGGACAGGATTGTTGAGAAGATCCTTACTTTTTTACCAAGACCGGAGACATCGTCGAGATGGTCTTCGGACGGCACATCGGCCAAGCTTGCGAGGCCATCGCAGGGTTCCCGGCTCTACTGGATCGTCGCAGCGGCATTGGTTCTTGGCTTGGTCGCCATGCTGGCGCAGGGTTAGTGAGATGCACCACTGCGCGCACAAACGCCAAACTGCAAAGGGGCTCTGAATGACTGCAGATGACATCCTATGGGATCTGGAAGAAGCTTTTGGACACAAGGTGCCGACAGCGCCCGTCAGGCGACGGCAAATGGTGCCGTTTTCGTCGTGCCCTTTCCAGCGGGAATTCTTCAGGGAGATGCACTTTGGAAAGAAAAGGACGTCGCTCAGCGGTGGCGTTCTGTCGTGATGAGCGAGCGTTACCTCTCGTCCAAAGACAACATCGCCGTGTTGGCCTATCGCGTCTCCGCCGAGCGGCGCGGCGAATTGATCTATGAGGCACTCTGTACTTCGACCTACCTGAAGGACGATGACAAATGGCTGCGTCTTGCGCACCAGCAGACCCCGCTGAGTTAATCGCAAGGGTTGCCTTGGGCGACCCCGGCGAGCCGATACGAATTTGTGGCGTCCGAGGCGCGTGGCAAAGACGTACCTGTTGCGGGAACCCACGCCCCACCGGTGCCAATCCGCGAGGCATTTTGACGTCATCTTGGCCCACATCGCCGGATTCTGCGAGCCGGGCAGCGACACCGCCAATGCCGACGAAATGGCGCTGTTTGTCCTGATCCTGATTGGCCGCGTCTAACCGCAAGCCAAAGCTGCACGACTTCAAGAAAGAAGTGGTCCCGTCTGATCCATGTAAGACGGTTCGAACTGGGCGAAATTGGCAAGTTGATCATAGTCGCCGAACGCGACGAACCCATCGCGAAACGTGACCAGTCCACGTTCGCGCAACTGCCGCAAGACACGGTTGACATGGACGGCGCTGAGGCCAAGCGCGTCGGCCAGAAGATACTGCGTCAGCGGGCAGGCATAGCCTTCTTTGCTTCCCAGTCCGACCAAGGCAAGCCGCGCGCCGAGTTCCAGCAGGAAATGCGCCAGACGCGCGGCCGCATCGCGGCGACCAATGTTCACAAGATGCTCGACCACCATCGCTTCATCGCGGGACGCGGCCCAAAGCATTGCCGTGGCCAGTCGAGGCGTCTGCGCAAACGCGGCCAGAAGGTCAGCGACATGGATTTCCGTCACTTCGATGTCCGTCACGGGCTCTATGCTGTGATCCGACACGTTCAAAAGGACGCTACGCAACCCTAGGAAATCGCCGGGGATCTGAAAATCCACAATTTGCCGCTGCCCGTCCTCAACCAGCTTGTACGAACAGGCCCAGCCAGAGGCGAGGATATAGGCGGCTTGGTCCAATTGGCCCTGATGAACAAGATCGCGCCCCGCCACAAAAGTAAGCGGCGGCTGGAACTCACCTTCTTCTGATTCCAGGTTTCTGCGACTTGGTTCCTGTTGGATAACAGGAAGCGAGTTTCTCCATGGAGACTACATCTGAGTTTCTCAGGTCATTGGGCGTTACGATCTCCCAAACTGGCCGCCGGACCTGGCCGGATGCGGTGAAGGCGCGGGCGGTGGCGGAGACGTTGCTGCCGGGAGCGTCGGTGAATGATGTTGCGGCGAAGTATGGCGTGCGTGCGAACCACGTATCGGAATGGCGGCGGCTGGCCCGGGATGGCCGTCTTGTTTTGCCCGCGCCGTCGATAGACACCGAGTTTGCCGCGTTGGTGCTATGTGATGCCGAGATTACGCCGCCGTTTGACAGGGCGGAACGACAGCCGGCTCCAATTGAGGTTGTCACCGGGTCGGTAACGATCAAATTGGACACGTTGACCCCTGCAGGCCGGATCGCCGAAATCGTGCGGGCTCTTGGAGAGGGCGAATGATCTTTCCATCGCATCGGGTGCGCATCTTGGTGGCGACGCAGCC
>NZ_MTBG01000038.1 GCF_002119405.1 Pseudoruegeria sp. SK021
CAAGCGGATCTGCCGTGGTTGCAGGGGCCCGAGCAGCCCCGGATTTTTGGCAGCTACCGCAGCATCATGCGCGACTATCCGATCGAGGAATATCTGGCCGATCTGGCCGGGACCGGCATCACCAAGTCGGTCTATGTGCAGGCGAACTGGGACCCAAGTCAGGCCGAGGGTGAAGTGGCTTGGGTACAGGGGGTGGCGGATGCGCATGGCTGGCCGCATGGCATTGTCGGCTATGCCGATTTCACCGTCGAGGATGTGCGCCCGCAACTGGACCGGCTGACCGCCTATCCGCTGATGCGCGGCATCCGGCAGCAACTGCATTGGCACGAAGAGCCGTCGTTTCGCTTTGCCAAGACACCCGATCTGGCGCGCGATCCGGTGGTGCAGGCCAATGTCGCCCGGCTGGCCGCGTATGGCTGGAGCTTTGACTTGCAGGTCTTCGCGCCGCAGATGGCCGGGGCAGCTGAACTGGCGCGGGCCTGCCCGGAGGTGACGTTCATCTTGCAACATGCCGGGATGCTGACCGACACATCCGACGCGGGCTGGTCGGAGTGGTACACCGGCATGACCGCGCTGGCGGACTGCCCGAATGTGATGACGAAACTCAGCGCTTTTGGCACGTTCATCCACCGCAATGACCCGGCATTCATTGCGCAGATGGTGCAGGAAACCATGGCGCTGTTTGGGGCCAATCGCTGCATGTTTGGCTCAAATTTCCCGATTGAGAAAATCTGGACCAGCTACACCGCGCTGTTCAACGCCTTTAGCGCGGCCACCGCCGATCTGCCCGCCGCGCAGCACCGGGCCGTGTTCACCGACACCGCCGCGCGCGTCTACAAACTGTAATCGAGAAAGGGGGAGACCCGAAATGGCCCTGCAAATTCACGTTCTGGACTATGGCGATATCGAACTAGAGACCAGCTTTTTGGTGTTGGGCCATGAATGTGGCCGGGTTCGGCGGGTGCCGGTCTATGGCTTTCTGATCACCGGCGGCACCTATCCGGTGCTGGTGGATACCGGCTATCGCGACAATGCGATCATGGAAAGTCTGGGCATGCGGGGGCTGCAATTCCACGACAATATGATTGAGAACCAGCTGGCGCGGCACGGGCTGAAGCTGGGCGACATCCGCTATATCCTGCACACCCATCTGCATATTGACCACGCGGGCAAAGATGATCTGTTCCCGATGAACACCACCGTCTGCCTGAACCGGCGCGAGATGGAATTCAGCGTGTCGGGGATCATGTATCCGCAATATCCCAAGCCCGACATCAAGCATCTGGTCGACCGGATCTACGAGCCCGAGGCGATCCGTTTTCTCGATCTGGAAATCACTGGGGCCGAGGAAATCATTCCCGGCGTTTGGTGCGAACACGCCGGTGCTCATACCGAAGGCAGCATGAACGTGGTGGTTGAGACCGCCGAAGGGCTGGCCTGTATCTGCGGCGACGTGATCTATGATTTCAACGATCAGATCGTCAACCACGTCAATACCAACAACTGGATGGAGCCGCGCGTCACCGGCAATCACAGCCAGTCGAAGCGCGAAGAAAAAGGCGCGATCAAGAAGCTGCTGAACAATTACACCTTCCTGCTGCCGATCCATGACAAGCCGGCCAAGATCGAGCGGCAACAGGTGGTTGGGCGCTTGGGCATGGTGGTGCCGGGGCCGATGACGGAAAGCCTGCCAACCCGCAACTGGTTCGCCGTTTGATCTGAGCACAAGGAGTTCGCCATGCCGCATCTTGCCATCGACCCGCGCTTTCACAGCCTTATGGAGACGGACGCCGAGGTGCGGCAGCTGGGCAGCGGCTTTATCTTCACTGAAGGGCCGCTATGGCATCCGACGGAGGGGTATCTGCTGTTTTCCGACATGCCGGGCGATGTGCGGCGGCGCTGGACCCCCGGCGCGGGCATCACCGAAGAAGCGCGGCCCAGCAACAAGGGCAACGGCATGACCTTTGATGCCGACCTGAACCTGTTGGTCTGTGAGCATTCCACCAGTTCGGTGGTGCGGATCCGGCCCAATGGCAGCCGCGAGGTGCTGTGTTCGCATTTTGAGGGGCGCGAGCTGAATTCGCCCAATGACATCGTGGTGGCCAAAAACGGCGCGATTTATTTCACCGACCCGACCTATGGCCGAAAGGACCATTTCGGGATTAAGCGGCCGTTAGAGCAGCGCTTTCGTGGCGTCTACCGTCTGGCCCCGGATCACCGTCCGGGGGATGAGCCGCAGTTGGTGGTGGACCGCTATATGTTTGGCCAGCCGAACGGGCTGTGTTTCAGCCCCTGCGAGCGCTGGATGTGGGTCAATGACACCGAGCAGGCCAATATCCGGATGTTCGATGTCGCCGCCGATGGCCGTCTGACCCATGGCCGGATTTTCGCCAGCGGCATCCGCGACAGCGCCAAGGCGGGCCTGCCGGACGGAATGAAGGCGGATCGGGACGGCAATCTGTTTGTGACCGCGCCGGGCGGGGTCTGGGTCTATGGGTTCGATGGCAGCTTGATCGGCAAGATCGACGCGCCGGAAATGGTGGCCAATCTGCATTGGGGCGGGCCGGACTGGTCGACGCTGTACCTGTGCGCCTGCACCGGGCTCTATGCGGTCGACACCAAGACTCAAGGCCGGATTGAGCCGTTCATGGGGCGGCAGGGGGCAACCGCACCGACGGTGCGGCAAAGCACGGCAGCGGCGACGGGGGCGGCGACGGGGGCGGCACCGCCAGTGTTGCGCACCCTGCCGTTCCGCATTCAGGCCGCACGCACGGCGCTGATCTTGCAGGATTTGCAGAACGACGTGATCATGGATGGCGGCGCCTTTGCCGGCACCGGTGCGCCGGATCATGCCCGCCAGCAGGGCGTGATCGAGAACGCCCGCCGTCTGGCCGATGCGGCCCGGGCCAAGGGGGTGATGGTGCTGCATGTCTGGATGGTCTGCGAGCCGGGCCACCCTTATCTGGCCCAGCATGCCGCGCTGTTTCAGGGGCTGAAGGGCGAGAACGCGTTGGTGCGTGGCAGTTGGGGCGGCGCCCCGGCGCCGGGGCTGGAACCGCAGGCCGGGGATCTGGTGGTCGAGAAGATGTCGATGAGCGCGTGGGAAACCTCGAGGTTGGAGAGTTATCTGCGCCATGGCGGCCGCGACACGATCCTGAACTGCGGCGCGTGGACCAACATGAGCGTGGAACACACCGCCCGCACCGGCGCGGACAAGGGGTTCCACATGATCGTGCCCGAGGACGCCTGTTCGACGATGAATGCCGACTGGCATCAGGCCTCGATCGGCTATGCGATGCAGAATGTGGCGACGGTGACCCGCGTGGAGGCGGTGCTGGCGGCGCTTGACTAAAGCGCGGGCTCTTGCGCGTCCGGCAGTGGCAGGGGATGATACTTGCATTGCAGGGCCAAGGGAGCGGCACGGATGACTGAGACCCAAGACCGGATTTTCGTGGGCGGCGGCGGCGCGGACCAGACCGCAGCGCAAGAGTTGCTATTACGCTATGGCAACCGGCACGGGCTGATCACCGGCGCGACCGGCACCGGCAAGACCGTGACCATGCAGATCCTCGTCGAGGGGTTCTCGGCGGCGGGGGTGCCGGTGTTTGTCGCCGATGTGAAGGGGGACGTGTCCGGCGTCTCGCGGCCCGGCGATCCAGCGGGCAAGGCCCATGACGCGCTGACCGCGCGCGCCGCAAAAATCGGGCTGACAGGCTTTGACTACCGTGCCTGCCCGACGGTGTTTTGGGATCTGTTCGGGGTGGCGGGCCATCCGGTGCGCACCACGATCAGCGAAATGGGGCCGCTGTTGCTGGCCCGAATGTTCGACCTGACCGAGGTGCAGGAAGGGGTGCTGAACATTGCCTTCCGGGTGGCCGATGACGACGGGCTGGCCCTGCTGGATCTGGCAGATCTGCGGGCAATGCTGGTCTGGCTCGGGGACAATTCGGACGAGGTTGGGCGGCGCTATGGCAATGTGGCCACGGCCTCGATCGGGGCGATCCAGCGCCAGCTACTGATTTTGGAAAATCAGGGCGGCACAGCGTTGTTTGGCGAACCGGCGCTGGCGCTGTCCGACATGATCACCGTCACGGATGGGGTGGGTCAGGTCAATGTGCTGATGGCCGACAAGTTGATGCAATCGCCCCGGCTTTACGCGATGTTCCTGCTGTGGATGCTGTCGGAACTGTTCGAGGATCTGCCTGAGATCGGCAACCCGGACAAGCCGGTGATGGTGTTCTTCTTTGATGAGGCGCATCTGTTGTTCGACGAAGCCCCGAAGGCGTTGATCGACCGGATCGAGCAGGTGGTGCGGCTGATCCGGTCCAAGGGCGTGGGGATCTATTTCGTCACCCAAGCCCCCGATGACGTGCCCGAGGATGTGCTGGCCCAGCTTGGCAACCGCATTCAACACGCGCTGCGGGCGTTCACGCCGCGCGATGCCAAGGCCCTGAAGGCGGCGGCGACCACCTTCCGCCCGAACCCCGCTTTTGACACCGAAACCGCGATCCGCGAGGTCGGGACCGGCGAGGCGGTGGTGTCGCTGCTTGAGGACAAAGCCGTGCCCGCCATGGTGCAACGGACCTTGATCCGGCCGCCGCAGTCCCGGATGGGGCCGATCACGGATGCAGAGCGGGCCGAGAGCCTGACCGCCTCGCCGCTTGCTGGGAAGTATGAGACGGCGGTGGACCGGGAGTCGGCGTCAGAGATTTTGGCGGCGCGGGCGGCCTCGGCAGCCGCAGAGGTTGATGCGCAAGCGGCGCGGGCGGACGACTTGTTTGGCGCTGGGGGTGCGGCCCCGGCTGGACGGGTGCCCGGCAGTTCACGGCGCTATACGCCGGAGACGGCGACGCGGTCCCGCCCGGCGAAAGCCGCCGAGCCGGGCTTGGGCGAAGTGCTGGCCAAGACCATGATCAAACAGCTGAGCAGCCGGCAGGGGCAACGCTTTGTACGCGGGGTGTTGGGCAGCCTGTTCAAGGGCCGCTGATCAATCGGCGGTCCCTCCGCGCCCGGCTGCAGCCATGATCGCGGCGGTTTCGCGGATGCGGGCATCGGTGGCGAAGTCCGCCGGGCCGACGGGCAGGCGGCGACGCCAATTCGGGTGATCGAAGACGGTGCCGGGCAGGTTTGGCTGCTGTTCCAGCCCCAGAATATCCTCGATCTGAACCGCCACCAGCCGCGATGCGGTGCTGGCCAGAAACTGATGCAAAGCGGAGACATCGGCGGTGCCCGCCGCCAGCCGTTGATCAAGCGCGCTGACCTGCCGGGCGCGATCCTGCAGGGCCTGCGCGGCGTGCTCGGGAGTGATGCTGCCCAGATCGCGCCGCCAGTCGATGTCCAAGCCGCTGCGCCAGCCCTGCCATGTCGGCAGGTCATGGGTGGCGAACGAGGTCAGGGCGCGGCGGGCATAGGCGGCGGCCGGGTGGAACGCGGGCGTCTGCGGATCATGGGTTTGCTCGAACATGATGACCCGGCAGCCCAGAATGCCCGATGCGGCCAGATCGGCTTGCAGGCCATCGGGGATGTTGCCCAGATCCTCGCCGATGATGGTGGCCCCGGCCCGGGCGGCCTCGATGCGGACAACGGCCAGCAGCGCGGCTTTCGGCATGGTCACATAAGCGCCGGGAACGCCCGCAGCCTCGGGCACCCAGAAGGCGCGATCAAAGCCAAGGATATGGTCGATCCGCAGCAGCGACGAAAACCGCAGTTGCGCCCGCAAGATGCGCGCCAAGGGCCGAAATCCGGCTTTGGCCAGTGCCACCGGGTTTAATGGCGCCAAGTTCCACATCTGGCCATCGGCGGCAAAGGCATCGGGCGGCGCCCCAAGCGATACGCCGCGGGCAAAGAGATCGGGCGCGGCCCATGTCTCGGCCCCGAACGGATGGGTGCCCACCGCCAGATCAAGATAGAGGCCATAGTGCATTCCGGCGTCCCGGGCCGCATCACGGACCCCGGTCAGTTGGGTTTCGGCCTGAAATTGCAGCCAAGCGTGGAAGGTGACGGCATCGGCGTGTTCGGCGGCAAAGGCGGCGACCTCGGGGCTGTCTGGGTGTTGATAGGCCTCGGGCCAGTTCGGCCAGTAGGGGCCAAACCGGTCGGACAAGGCCTGATGCAGGGCAAAGCGGGTCAGGTCATCGCCTTCGGCCGCGCGATAGGCGGAAAATGCGGGGTCGGCGGCACGGGCGGCAAAGCTGCGGCGCAATGCGTCGGTATGGCGAGGCAGGACCGCCGCATAATCGATCAACGCCGCATCAGGCACCCGGGCCTCATCGGTCGCGATATGGGCGGTCGAGAACCGGCGGCGGCTGGACGGCGCATAGGGGCTGAAGGCCAGAACATCGTCCGGAAACCCGGCATGCACCGGATTGATGCCGACAAAATCCGCGCCATGAGCGCCCAAGCCCCGCACCGCTTGCGCCAGATCTGCATAGCTGCCCAGCCCGCCTTGGTCTTGAGGGCGTAGACCATAAAGCGGCAGGGTGACGCCCCAGCCCATCGGCGGCTCGGGCAGGGAGGCGGGGGCCGACAGCACGGTGGTGCAGGCGCCCTCTAGCCAGAGGTCGTGGATGCCCAGCGGCAAGGGCGGCAGGCTGAGGTCAGACCCGGCCTGTCCGGTCAGCACTTGACCATCCTCTAAGGTCAGCGACCAGTCCCCGCCGGGCCGCGCCGGATGCAGGGTCAGGGGCGCGCCTGCTTCGGTCACGATCCATTCGGGCAAGGGGCGGGCCGCGGCGGCGGCCTCAAGCCGGGTCAGGGCGCTGTCGGCGTCCGCTGTGCCGGACGGCAGCACCCCCATGGCGGTCAGCAGGGCCAGTTGGGTGTCAGGGTTGGTGTCGTGGACTTTGCCGGTCGCGTCGGTATAGCGCGCGACGATGCCAGCGCGGTGGGCCAGATCGGTGAGGGTGTTGGTCATAGGGCGGCATCCGTCAGCACCAGCACGACCACCGCGTTCTCGGCGACGTTCAGGGTCTTTGCCGTCACCGGGGCCACGTCACGGTCCGGGTCGGCGGTGTCAATTTGCAGGGACCAGATCTGATCCTCTGGCGCAACCGGTAAGGTGATCTCAATCGGACCGCCGGCATTGAACACCGCAAAAATCGCGGTCTCAAGCGCGGCATAGGCCGGGGTGCCCGAGGCAGTGCGCATTTCCACACAGATCAGGGACAGATTGGGATCTTCCCAATCGGCGCTGGTCATTGGGGTGCCGTCTGGGCGCGACCAGAACAGGTCCTCGACCCCGTCGATCCGGCGTTCGCGGGCGTGAAGGAACAGTTTTTGGCGCAAGATCGGATGGGCCTTGCGAAAGGCGATCATCTTTTGCGTGAAGGCAAGAAAGCCGGGGTCGCGCGCGGACCAGTCCAGCCAGCTGATCGGACTGTCCTGACAATAGGCGTTGTTGTTGCCATTCTGGGTGTTGCCGAACTCGTCCCCCGCCAAGATCATCGGGGTTCCTTGGCTCAGCAGCAACGTCGCCATCATGTTCCGCTTGCGTTGGGCGCGGGCATTCAGGATGGCGGGGTCGTCGGTCGGCCCCTCGGCCCCCATATTGTCGGAATAATTTTCGCCGTGGCCGTCTTGGCCGTCTTCGCCATTCGCGTCATTGTGCTTTTGGTTATAGGACACCACGTCTTCGAGAGTGAACCCGTCATGCGCCGTCAGCAGGTTGACCGAGGCCGTGGCGGGCCTGCCAGAGTGATCGAATTGCAGGGCAGAGCCGGTCAGGCGGTCGGCCAGATCGGGGGCGCGGCCCGGATCGCAACGCCAGAATTGACGCACCCCGTCGCGGAATTTGTCGTTCCATTCCATGAAGGGCGGCGGGAACGCCCCCAACTGATAGCCGCCGGGGCCGATATCCCATGGCTCGGCAATCAGCTTCACGCCGGTCAGCACCGGATCCTGACGGATTGCGTCAAAGAACGCGGCACCACGGTCGAACCCGGCATCGGTGCGCCCCAGCGTCGAGCAAAGATCGAACCGGAATCCATCCACATGCATGACCTCGACCCAATACCGCAGACTGTCCATCACCATGCGCAATACCATGGGGTGATCGACGTTGACGGTGTTCCCGGTACCGGTGTCGTTGTGATAGAACCGCTTATCCTCGGCCAGCCGGTAGTAGCTGAGGTTGTCGAGACCGCGAAACGACAGGGTCGGCCCCAACTCGCTGCCTTCGCAGGTGTGGTTGTAGACCACATCGAGGAACACCTCGATCCCGGCGCTGTGAAAGCGGGCCACCATCTGCTGAAATTCGGAAATCTCGCCCCGGTCCATGAAGCGCGGTTCGGGCGCAAAAAAGCCCAGGGTTTGATAGCCCCAGTAATTGGTCAGGTTCTTTTCGACCAGAAACCGGTCATTCAGAAAGGCCTGCACCGGCAGAAGCTCAATGGCGGTGATGCCAAGCTTGGTCAGATGCTCCAGCATCGGGTCCGAGCTGAGGCCAAGGAAGGTCCCGGGCGATTCCAGCCCCGGGAATTTGGCGGTTAGGCCCTTGGTATGGGCCTCGTAGATGATCGAGTCTGCGATGGGCGTGTCGGGCCGCACATCCTTGCCCCATGAAAAGGCCGGGTCTTCGACCACGCTGCGCGGCATCCAAGGGGCGCTGTCGCGGGGGTCAAAGCTGAGATCGGCCTGCGTCGCGCCGACTTTGTAGCCCATCAGCGCATCGTGCCATTGCGGATGGCCGGTCAGCCGCTTGGCATAGGGATCCATCAGCAGCTTGTTGGCGTTGAACCGGTGGCCCTGATCTGGGCGGTAAGGCCCATGCGCCCGATAGCCGTATTGCTGACCGGGGCGCAGGCCCGAGATATAGCCGTGCCAGACATCGCCATTGCGTTCGGGCAGATCGTGGCGGGCGATCTCGGTCTTGCCGTCGCGGCTGTACAGGCACAGTGACATCCGGGTGGCATTTTCGGAGAACACGGCAAAGTTGACGCCGTCCCCGTCAAAGGTGGCCCCAAGCGGGGCGGCGCGTCCGGCACAGATAGAAAACGACATACTCATTCCTGATGGGTAAGGGCACGGTAAAGGTCAGCATATCCCGCGGCCGAGGCCGACCACCCCACCGGATGGCGCATGGCATTGCGCTGTAGGGTCGCCCAGAGCGGCGGGTCGGCATAGAGGTCACAGAGTTGGATCAGCACATCGGATAAGGTGTCGGCGGTGATCGGGTGAACTTGAAGGCCGGTGGCGACCCCAGCTTTCAACCCGGCATCGCTGGCCGGAACGATGCTGTCGGCCAACCCGCCGGTAAACGCAACCACCGGGATCGTGCCATAGCGCAGTCCGTAAAGCTGGGTCAGCCCGCAAGGTTCAAACCGCGACGGCACCAGAATGGCGTCGCCGCCCGCGATCATCCGGTGCGACAGGGCCTCGTCATAGCCGATCCGCACCGCGACCTGAGGATGGGCGGCGGCGGCGTGATAGGCGCGCTCCAGCTCAGGATCGCCCGAACCGAGCACTGCCAGCCTGCCGCCCCGGGCCAGAAAGCCGGGCAGGGCGTCAAGCAACAGGTCCAGACCCTTTTGCGCCGTCATGCGAGAGATCACCACTGCCAAGGGACCGGGGCCATCGGGCAGGCCAAATTCCCGGGCCAAACGATCGGTGTTGACGGTTTTCTCGCCGGCAGAGGCATAGGGCGTGATCTCGGGGTCTGTGGCCGGATCCCATGCCGTTTCGTCGATGCCATTCAGAATCCCAGACAGATCAGCGCGGCGGCTGCGCAGCACGCCGTCCATGCCCATGCCGAACTCGGGTGTCAGCAATTCCCGGGCATATGTCGGGCTGACTGTGCTGAGCTTGTCGCAATAGACCAGGCCGGCTTTCAGCGCCGAGATGCGTCCGTAAAATTCCAAGCCGCCGGGATGGAACGACCAGTCGGGCAAGCGCAGGCGCGGCAGCATCAAGGCCGGGGCCATGCCGTGAAAGGCGATGTTGTGGACGGTCAGCAAGGTGCCGACCCGGTCTGCCGCCCCCATCTCACGCAGGTACACCGGGGTCAAACCGGCCTGCCAATCATGGCAATGCAGGACGTCGGGAACCCAGCCCGCCGCGCCTTCGGCTCCGATCCGCGCGGCCATCCAGCACAGAGCGGCAAAGCGGGCTGGGTTGTCGGGCCAGTCCTGACCGTCGTCCCCCAGATAGATCGACCCGGACCGGGCAAACAGATGCGGCGCGTCCAGTATGTACAAGGACAGGCCCGCACCCGTGGCTTCGAGAACCCGGGCATAACCGCCGAACAGATCGCTTTCGGACAGGACCACCTCGCCCAATGTGACCGTGTCCATCACCGCTGGATAGCCCGGCAGCAAGGTCTTCATGGTCACCCCTTGCGCCGCCACTGCAGATGGAAGCGCCCCCACCACATCCGCCAGCCCACCGGTTTTCACCAGCGGCGCACATTCCGAGGCAACGGACAGAACGGTCGTCATCCGGCGGCTTTCTTGTCGAGCATCGCTTGGGTGATCAGGGTGATGCCACCCGGCGAGACGCGGAAATGCTTGGCGTCTTCGGCGGTGTCTTCGCCCACGACCAATCCTTCCGGGATCACCACGCCGCGATCGATGACCACGTTTGTCAGGCGGGCATGGCGATTGACGGTGACATAGGGCAGCACCACTGCATGATCGAGGGTCGAATAGGAATTTGTGTGCACCTGCGTGAACAGCAAGGAATTGCGCACCTCGGTGCCGGAAATGATGCTGCCGCCCGAGATCATCGAACTGACCGCCATGCCGCGCCGGTTTTGTTCATTGTGAATGAATTTGGCCGGTGGCACCGATTCAGAATAGGTCCAGATCGGCCAATTGGTGTCCCAAAGATCCAGATCTGGGGTAAAATCGGTTAGGTCGAGATTGGCTTTCCAGAACGCATCAATGGTGCCGACATCGCGCCAGTAGACCGGCGCATCGGCGGAATGACGCACGCAGCTTTCATCAAAACGGTGCGCCACCGCCTTGCCGTTCTTGACGATTCCGGGGATCAGGTCCGAGCCGAAATCATGGCTGGAATTCGGATCGCCCGCATCCGCGGACAGCAACTCGCGCAGGAATTTCCATGAGAACACGTAAATCCCCATCGACGCCAAGGATTTGCTGGGGTCATCGGGGGTCGCCGGGGGATTGGCGGGCTTTTCCAGAAATTCGGTAATCACGCTATCGCTGTCGACAGCCATGACGCCAAAGGCGCTGGCCTCGTCCCGAGGCACTGTCAGGCAGCCGACGGTGACATCGGCTTTGCTGTCAACATGCTGTTGCAGCATCATCTCGTAATCCATCTTATAGATGTGATCGCCCGCCAAAATCAGCACATATTCAATGTCGTAACTGTCGATGATGTCGATATTCTGGGTGACCGCGTCGGCGGTGCCCAGATACCACTGGTTTTCCGACACCCGCTGACTGGCTGGCAGAATATCGAGAAATTCATTGCGCTCGGTCCGGAAGAAGTTCCAGCCGCGCTGGCAATGGCGGATCAGTGAATGCGCCTTGTACTGGGTGGCAATCGCCATCTTGCGGATGCCGGAATTCAGCGCGTTGGACAGGGCGAAATCGATAATCCGGGCCTTGCCGCCGAAATAGACCGCCGGTTTCACCCGGCTGTCGGTCAATTCCTTCAGGCGGCTGCCGCGCCCTCCCGCCAAGACGAATGCAACTGTTCTACTGGATAATCTTTTATGCGGCATTTCCATGGCGTCCTCCCAGAGCGATGAAACACGGCGGCGGTGCCCCCGTGCTGAAATAGGCGGTCACGCGTCGTCGTGAACCAGATAGATGACCGACAACGGCGGCAGATTGACGGTGGCAGAGGCGGGCTGGCCGTTGTGATCGCTGCCCGAGGCGGTGACCGCGCCCATATTGCCGCGTCCGCCGCCGCCATAGACCTCGGCATCGGAATTCAGGATCTCGCGCCAGCGACCAGATTTCGGCATTCCCAAACGATAGGACCGTTCCATCGGGGTGAAATTACAGACCACCACCACCTCGGGATCGTCTGCATTGCCGCGCCGGATCCACGCAAAGACCGAGGCTTCGGCGTCATTGGCTTCGATCCATTGGAACCCATCGCTGGTGCAATCCTTGACGTGCAGCGCGGGTTCGGCGCGATAGACGGCGTTCAGATCGCGGACCAGATTTTGCACCCCGGCATGGGGTGGGCGGGCGGCGGCGTCCCAATCGATTTGGGCATCGTGGTTCCATTCGGCGGGCTGGGCAAATTCGCAGCCCATAAAGATCAGCTTCTTGCCGGGATGGCCCCACATGAAGCCATAATAGGCGCGCAGGTTGGCGAATTTTTCCCAATCAATGCCGGGCATTTTTTCCAGCATGGAGCCTTTGCCATGCACCACTTCGTCATGGCTGATCGGCAAAATGAAATTTTCCGAGAAGGCATAGTGCAGCCCGAAGGTCATCTGATGGTGGTGGTGCTGGCGGTGAATCGGATCGCGCTTGATGTAATCCAGCGTGTCGTTCATCCAGCCCATGTTCCACTTGTAACCAAAGCCAAGGCCGCCGGCACTGACCGGTTGCGACACACCGGGATAGCTGGTCGATTCCTCGGCCACGGTCATGATGCCGGGGGCTTCGCCATAGGTGATGGTGTTGACCTTTTGCAGCATGGCGATGGCTTCGTAATTCTCGCGGCCGCCATCCTTGTTCGGAACCCATTGGCCTTCGGCACGCGAGTAATCGCGATACAGCATTGAGGCCACGGCATCGACGCGCAAGCCATCGACATGGTATTCCTCAAGCCAATAGAGGGCGTTGGAAATCAGAAAATTGGCAACTTCGACCCGGCCATAATTGTAGATCAGGGTGTTCCAGTCCTGATGAAAGCCTTCGCGCGGGTCGGCATGTTCATAGACCGAGGTGCCGTCGAACTTGCCCAAGCCATGCGCGTCGGTCGGGAAGTGACCGGGCACCCAGTCAAGGATGATGCCAAGGCCTTTCTGGTGCGCAGCCTCAACCAAATCGCGGAACTCATGCGGGGGACCGTGCCGCACGGTGGGGGCGAACAGGCCCACTGGCTGATAGCCCCAAGAGCCATCGAACGGATATTCCGAGACCGGCATCAACTCAATATGGGTGAAGCCCATGTCATGGGCATATTCCACCAAGTCGATGGCGGCTTCCTTATAGGACAGGGGTCGTCCGCCCTCGTCCATCCGGCGTCGCCAACTGCCCAGATGCGCCTCATAGACCGAGATCGGTGCGGTGCGGGCATTATGGGCAGGACGGTCGGTCATCCATTGGGCATCATCCCAGCCATAGCCCCGGATATCACGCACCACGCTGGCATTCTCGGGCGGGTGCTGACTGCCGAAGCCGACGGGATCGGCCTTGAGCGGTTGCAGGGTGCCGTCCGCACCAAGGATCTCATATTTATAAGCGGCAGTTTCCCCGACGTCGGGGACGAAAATTTCCCAGACCCCGGTTTTGCCGCGACGGCGCATGGGGTGACGGCGTCCATCCCAGTGATTGAAGCCGCCCACGACCGACACCCGTTGGGCGTTAGGGGCCCAAACCGCGAAATGGGTGCCGTTGGTGCCGTCCCGTTCGGTCACATGCGCGCCAAGGACGGTCCAGATCCGCTGGTGGGTGCCTTCGCCCAGCAGATACTCGTCCATCTCCCCCATTACCGGGCCAAAGCGATAGGCGTCGTCATAGTCCCAACTGGTGCCATCCGGGCCGGTGCCACGCAGACGATAGGGCTTGCCGCCGGTGACCTTGCCGCAAAACACCGGCAGGTCGGGTGAGAACCGGGTCAGCGGAAATGACTTCGCCCCGATGACCGCCGCCATGGTAACGGCACCGGGATCCAGCGCGGTTACCCAGGTCGCGCGCCCGGCCTTATGGGGGCCAAGCACGCCAAAGGGATCGTCATGGGTTCCGTTGGCAAGACGTTTGGCGCTGTCTTGCGTTAGGATCGAGGCGGGGACATCAGTCTTTGCTTCGTTGGTCATATCACTCACGCTAAGCCATTTCACCCGATGCAAACAGGGGGCACCCCTGAAAAGTTCCTATTTACGCTTGGACAGCCTGTGCCCCCCACACCTCATCCATGTAGCCGCGAATGGTCCGATCCGACGAGAACCACCCGGATCGGGCCGTGTTCAGCGCCGCCATTCGCATCCAAGCCTTCGGGTCACGGAAGGCTGCGTCGATCTCGCGCTGAGCGCGCCAGTAATCGGTGAAATCGGACGCCACGAGGAAATAGTCATGCCCCGAGACATTGTCGGTAATGGCCTTGAACTGGTCCTTGGCCTCGGGCGAGAACGTCCCGGCATTGATCGCGTCCAGCGCCCGTTTCAACCGCGGATCGGCCCCTATGGCGTCGGTGGCGTGGGCGGGATTGGCGCGTTCGGCGTCGACCTCGTCGGCAGTCATGCCAAAGAGGAAAAAGTTCTCAGGACCCACATGTTCGCGGATCTCCACATTGGCCCCGTCCAGCGTGCCGACCGTTAAGGCGCCGTTCAGGGCGAACTTCATGTTGCCGGTGCCCGAGGCTTCTTTGCCTGCGGTCGAGATCTGCTCGCTCAGGTCTGCCGCCGGGATCAGGCGTTCAGCTAGGGTGACGTTATAATTCGGCGGATAGGCCACCGTTAGGAACTTCGATGTCACCGGATCCGCATTCAGAACTTTGCCTACCGCATTGATCAGATGGATAATCTGCTTGGCGAAGACATAGCCCGGCGCGGCCTTGCCGCCGAAGACTTTGACCCGAGGCGTCCAGTCGCCATTGGGATTGTCCCGGATTTCTTGCCACAGGGCGATGGTCTCAAGAATGTTCAGATGCTGGCGCTTGTATTCGTGGATGCGCTTGATCTGCACATCGAACATGGCATCGGGGTCCAGCGTCATATCATGCGCACCGGCCAGCCAGTTCGCCAAGGCGACCTTGTTGTCGCGTTTGGCGGCGGCATAGCGGTCAAGAAAGCCAGCGTCGGAAATATGCGGTTCCAGCCCGGCAAGCTGTTCAAGGTCATCGACCCAGCCCTCACCGATGCAGTCGGTAATCAACGCCGACAGCTTGTGATTGGCCGATAGCAGCCAGCGACGCGGGGTGACGCCGTTGGTCTGGTTGACGATCCGGTCCGGGTGCAGCCGGTGCAGGTCTGCGAACACGGTTTTCTTCATCAGGTCGGTATGCAGGGCCGACACCCCATTGACCTTATGGGCCATGCCAAAGGCCACCTCGCCCATATGCACTTCGCCGCCGTCAACCATTGAGGCTTTGCGCGTCGGATGCTTGGCGGCGTGATCGGAATCAATGGCTTCGATCAATTGCATGTGACGCGGCAACAGGTCGGTCATCAAAGCTTCTGACCACTTCTCCAGCGCTTCGGGCAGCAGTGTGTGGTTGGTGTAGCTGAGGCAGGCCCGGGCCAGCGGGATCGCCTCGTCCAGTGGCACCGCGCGTTCATCATGCAGCAGGCGGACCAGTTCCGGCCCAGCGATGGCGGGGTGGGTGTCGTTCAGCTGGATCGCGACCTTGGACGGCAACTTGCCCAGATCATCATACTCGCTTTCAAAGCGGCGCAGAATGTCGCGCAAGGATGCGGCGGTGAAGAAAAACTCCTGCTTCAGGCGCAGGCGCTTGCCGTCTTCGGTGGTGTCATCGGGATAGAGCACCCGGCTGATGGTTCGGGCCAGTGCCTCGGGTTCGGCGGCGGCGACATAATCGCCGCGATTAAAACTGTCGAGGTCGAACCCGGCGGTTGGGAACGCCCCCCAGAGGCGCAGGGTATTGGCCCAGCGGCCTTTCCAACCAATGACGGGGGTGTCATGCGCCTGCGCGCTGACGGTTTCCGCCGGGGTCCAGACCGCGTGTTTGCCGTGGCTGGCAACCGCGCCGCCAAAGCCGATGGTAAAGGCGGCCTCGGGGCGTTCGAATTCCCACGTGTGTTCTTGCTGCAACCACTGCTCGGGGGCTTCGATCTGTCGGCCATGGTCAAAGCTTTGGCGGAACAGCCCGTGCTCATAGCGGATGCCATAGCCGATGGCAGGACAGCCGATGGTGGACAGAGAATCCAGAAAACAGGCGGCGAGGCGGCCCAAACCGCCATTACCAAGCGCCGCGTCCGGTTCGTCATGCAGCACCGCATCCACATCCAGCCCCAGATCGGTCAGCGCGCCGTCCACCGCATCCATCAGGCCAAGGTTGATCACGCCGTCTTCCAAAAGCCGCCCGATCAGGAATTCCATGGACAGGTAATAAACCCGCTTCGATTGGTGCGCATAGGCGGCGCGGGTCGAGGCGAACCACGGATCAACCATCTGGTCCCGAATGGCGTAGGATAGGGCAAGCCGCCAGTCGTACAGCGTGGCGTGCTCCGGATCCTTGCCAAGTGAATAGGTCAGGTGACGCAGGATCGCATCGCGAAGTTCGACAGCAGTCATGTTCTACATTCCAAGCATTTTAGGCCGGGTCCAACCCCGGAGGATAGCGCTAACCCAGTGCCATTCAAGGGATCGAAGTGCACGGGCGTTGCGGTGATAGTGTCACCTCAGCCCGAATGCGCAACCGTGTCTTTGCATTTCGGTGCGCATCTCGGTTGATCGCTGCCGCAAAGACAGCCGGTGCAGGGCCGGTGCTGCTTGGAATTTGGGCGTGCTATTTGCGCCCGCCCCAATATTGGGCGCGCGCATGGGATGCCCGGTTGCCGACCCCGGCAGCGCTGTGGCTGCCGGGGTCGGATGTGTCTGGATTAGGCGCGGGCCTTGAGTTCAAGGCGGCGGGCATGCAGAACCGGCTCGGTATAGCCCGAAGGTTGCTCGGCACCCTTGAAGACCAGATCGCAGGCCGCTTGGAAGGCAATGCCGTCAAAGTCCGGGGCCATTGGCTGGTACAGCGGATCGCCCGCGTTCTGACCATCGACCACCACGGCCATCTTCTTGAGGGCGGCCATGACAGCGTCTTCGCTGACAACGCCATGGTGCAACCAGTTGGCCAGTGCTTGGCTGGAAATCCGGCACGTCGCGCGGTCTTCCATCAGGCCGACCCCGTTGATGTCCGGCACTTTGGAACATCCAACGCCCTGATCGATCCAGCGCACAACGTAGCCAAGGATGCCCTGACAGTTGTTTTCGATCTCGGCGGTGATTTCCGCGTCCGACCAGTTCTGGCCGTTGGCCACCGGGATGGTCAGCAGATCGTCCAGCGTGCCGCGGCTGCCCTTGGCGCGAATGTCGTTCTGACGGGCGAAGACATCGACCTTGTGGTAATGGGTGGCATGCAGGGTCGCCGCCGTGGGCGAGGGCACCCACGCACAGGTCGCACCGGCCTGCGGATGGCCGATCTTTTGGTCCAGCATGGCGTTCATCAGATCAGGCATGGCCCACATGCCCTTGCCGATCTGCGCCTTGCCCTGCAAACCGCAAGCCAGTCCGATATCGACGTTGCGCGCCTCGTAGGACCCCAACCAAGGAGTGGACTTCATCTCGCCCTTCATCAAGAAGGGGCCTGCTTCCATCGAGGTGTGGATCTCGTCGCCGGTCCGATCCAGAAAGCCGGTATTGATGAAGGCCACGCGCGATTTTGCGGCGCGAATGCATTCCTTCAGATTGACGCTGGTGCGCCGTTCTTCATCCATGATGCCCAGTTTGACGGTGTTGGCGGGCAGGCCAAGCGCGGTTTCGACCTTGGTGAAGATCTCGTCCGCGAAGGCAACTTCGGCCGGGCCGTGCATCTTGGGTTTGACCACATAGACCGACCCGGTGTCGGAATTGCCGCCGTCGCGGGCGAGATCATGCATGGCGATCAGGGTGGTGACCATGGCATCCATCAGGCCTTCGCCAATATCGTTGCCCGCAGCGTCACGAATGGCCGGGTTGGTCATCAGGTGGCCAACATTGCGCACCAGCATGACCGAGCGGCCTTTCAGATGCGCCGCGCTGCCATCCGGGGCGGTATAGGCGATGTCATCCGACAGACCGCGGGTGATTTCCTTGCCGCCTTTGGTCAGGGTTGCGGTCAGGTTGCCTTGCATCAGGCCCAGCCAGTTGGAATAGGCCAGAATCTTGTCTTCGGCATCCACGGCGGCGACGCTATCTTCGCAATCGATGATGGTCGAGACGGCGGCTTCAAGGCGGATGTCAGAGATGCCGGCCGGATCGGTCTTGCCGATGCGGTTGCTCCGGTCGATATCGACGATGATATGCAGGCCGTTATTTTGCAGAATGATCGAGGTCGGCTGGTCCGCCGCGCCGATATAGCCGGCAAACTGCGATGGAACTTTCAGGGCAGGGACTAATGCGCCGTCAGTGACCGTATAACCGGAAATATCGGCATGCGAGCCGCCGGCCAATGGAACGGTCTGATCCAGAAACCCTTTCGCCCAAGCGATCACCCGGGCGCCGCGCGCCGCGTCAAAGCCCGACCCGGACGGCAGATCGCCCATGGCATCGGTGCCATACAGGGCGTCATAAAGCGATCCCCACCGCGCGTTGGCGGCATTCAGCGCATAGCGTGCGTTGGTCGAGGGAACCACGAGTTGCGGCCCGGCAATGGTCGACAGTTCAGGATCGACATTGGTGGTTTCAATTTCGAAGTCCGGGCCTTCGGGAACGATATAGCCGATCTCGGTCAGGAAGCTGCGATAGCTGGCCATATCCTGTGACTGGCCTTGATGCGCCACATGCCAAGCATCGATCTTGTCCTGAATCTCTTGCCGGGTGGCCAACAGCGCGGCATTCACCGGGCCGCACGTCTCGACAAGGGATGTCAGACCGGACCAGAACGCGTCTTCGGTCACGCCAGTGCCGGGCAGGGCCCGCGTCTCGATGAACGTGGCCAAGTCTGGTGCGACGCTCAGGCCGTGGCGGGGGACGAAGGCGGTGTCGGTCATGATGATGCTATCCGTTGTATATGGTGGCCGAAGGGTACTCTGTGGTGGGCCAAGTGCAATCGGCTGGCGCATGAAAAATGCGGCCAAGACGGCACAAGGCGCAGCTTAGGGTAGGGACGGCGCGGCGACAGACAAAACCGTCGCCGCGCCCGCTGTATTATCCGGCGATGACGGTCTGGCGCTGTACGCCCAGGCCTTCGATGCCCAGTTCCATGGTGTCACCCACGTTCAGGTAGGTCTCGGGCTTTTGGCCCATGCCGACGCCGGGAGGGGTGCCGGTCGAGATCACATCACCCGGTTGCAGGCTCATGAATTGCGACAGATGCGAGATTACCTTGGCCACATTGAAATGCATGGTGTTGGTGCTGCCGTCTTGGTAGCGGTGGCCGTTCACCTCCAGATACATGGATAGGTCCTGAGGATCGCTGATTTCGTCCCGGGTCACCAACCATGGGCCGATGGGGCCGAACGTGTCTGCCGACTTGCCTTTGGTCCACTGCCCGGACCGCTTGATCTGGAAGTCGCGCTCGGACAGGTCGTTGACGACGCAATAGCCCGCAACGTGGCTGAGGGCTTCGTCTTCGGTGACGTATTTCGCGGTCTTGCCGATGACCACACCCAGCTCGACTTCCCAGTCCATCTTGACCGAATTGCGCGGCTTTTCAACATCGTCGTTCGGGCCACAGATTGCCGAAGTCGCCTTGGCGAAGATCACCGGCTCTTCTGGCAGGGCCAGTCCGCTTTCAGCTGCGTGATCGGCATAGTTCAGGCCGATGCAGATGAACTTTCCAACGTGACCAACGCAAGCGCCGATCCGGGGTTCTCCTTCGACCAGTGGCAAGCTGGACGGATCGAGCGCGGCCAGTTCGGCCAGTTTGTCGTCCAGCAGAACCTCACCAGAGATATCGGCCACCACCCCGGACAAATCGCGGATGTTGCCATCGGCATCCAGCATCCCCGGCTTTTCAGAGCCCGTCGGGCCATAACGCAAAAGTTTCATGTCTTTTCCTTTCGAAGAGTCAGATAGACCAGCCGCCATCGATGGCGTGGGCCTGTCCGGTGGTAAAATTGCTTTCGTCACTGGCAAGGTAGAGGGCCAGATTGGCCACCTCGACAGCACTGCCAATCCGGCCCATGGGCTGGCGGGCGATGAAATTGGTGAGCGCGGTGTCGTAATCACCGGTGGCGCGCAGACGCTCATGCATGGACGGGCTATCGATGGTGCCCGGGCAAATCGCATTGCAGCGAATGCCTTGGGTCACGAAATCCGCCGCAACTGCCTTGGTCATGCCAAGAACCGCCGCTTTCGACGCGCAATAAACGAACCGGTTTGGCACGCCTTTCATGGAGGACGCCACCGAGGACATGTTAATGATCGAGCCGCCGCCGCGTTCCAGCATGCCGGGCAGGACCGCCCGCATCAGGCGATACATCGCCTTGGCGTTCAACTCGAACGAAAAGTCCCACGAGTCTTCGTCGCAGTCCAGAATAGTGCCGCCATCGACAAACCCGGCGCAGTTGAACAGGATGTCTAATGGTCCCGCCTTGGCGACGGCGTCTGCCACCGCTGCGCTATCGGTCACGTCAAAGCGGATCGCGGTCACACCGTCGATCTGGTCCAGTTCTGCGAGTGACGCGTCATTGATGTCAGCGGCGAAGACCTGTGCGCCCTCGGCGGCGAACAATTCGACCGAGGCACGCCCGATCCCCTGTCCTCCGGCGGTGATTAGCGCGGTCTTGCCCGCAAGCCGCCCGTGTCTTTGTGTCATGTGCTCATCCCTTGCCTAAGCGGTCAGACCAAGCATGGCCGGTCTGACACATCCCTCTCCCGTGGGTGCCGTATGGGTCCGTGAACCTGACCGAATACAGCACCGGCGACAACACCCCTAAACTGAGTGGACGGCAAGGCCAAGCGGATGATTGGGCGAAGTCGGGCCTGAGCCGCCCTCGGAGAGATAGCAGACCGCAGTTTGGGGCGAAATTTCGCCTGCTGCGGCATTTTCAGCCATCAAAAGCCGCACTTACAGCGGGCTTTGACGTTTCCTTGCGCCGGATTCTTGGCTAGGTCTGGTATATGGATATAGTCGCAATCACCGCCATCGTTGCCTCGCTCTTTCTGGTGATCGGATTGGCCGAGCCGTTGGCTGCGCGGTTGCGCTTGCCCTATAGCGTTATTCTGGCCGTGATCGGCATCATGATCGGTGTCGCCGCATCGTTCTTTCTGCGCACCAATCTGACCGATGCCCTCAATCCAATATCTGAGACGATCCTCGGCCTGCCGATCCGGTCGAATGTGTTCCTTTACGCCTTTCTGCCTACCCTGATTTTTCAGGTCACCTTGGGCATGAACCTGCGGCGCATGATGGACGACTGGGTGCCCATTCTGGTGCTGGCTGTGCTGGCCGTGGTGGTAGCGACGCTGACCATCGGCTTTGCCTTGGTCAATGTCAGCGGCCTTCCGATTGCCGCCTGTTTCCTGATCGGTGCCATCGTGTCGACCACCGATCCGTCAGCCGTGGTCAGCATCTTCCGGTCGATCACCGCGCCGAGCCGGTTAAGCCGGATCATCGAGGGCGAAAGCCTGTTAAACGATGCCGCGGCCATTGCGCTGTTCGGTCTGTTCATCAGCTTTGTGATGGCCGGAATGCCGAACCCGGATATGTGGGCCGCATTGGCGCAGTTTCCGGTTCTGATCTTTGGCGGCGCGTTGGTGGGCTGGGTCATGGCGCATGCCACGGTCTGGCTGATGTCGTTGTTCGGACGTCATGAACTGGCCCAAATTTCGATCTCGGTCGCGCTGCCGTATCTGGCCTATATCGTCGCCGAGCAAGCGGTGGGGGCCTCGGGTGTGATCGCAGTTGTGGCGGCGGGTCTGACGCTGAACTTGGCCGGGCCGGGGCGGATCGCGCCCGAAGCGTGGACCAATTTGCGCGATGTCTGGGACTTGCTGGCACATTGGGCCGGGGCGTTGATCTTTGTGTTGGCAGCCCTGCTGATCCCACGGCTACTGGACGGGATCCGGTGGAACGATGTCGGTCTGGTGCTGGTCGTGGTTCTGGCCGCGATCGTGGCTCGGGCCATCATTTTGTTCATTCTGATGCCGCTGCTGACTGTGGCACGGCTGTCGCCTGTGGTCGAACGACCCTACCGGATCGCGATCTTGTGGGGCGGGCTGCGCGGTGCGGTCACCTTGGCGCTGGCGCTGGCAGTAACTGAAAGCTTCCTGATCCCGGCCGAAATTAAACGCGTGGTTGGTATTCTGGCCACTGGCTTCACGTTGTTCACGCTGGTCGTGCAGGGGACGACGTTGCGCTGGGTGATTGGCCGGCTCGGGCTGGATCGGCTGTCGCCGCTGGATTTGGCCCTGTCCAAACAGGTGATCGCGGTCGCCTTGCAATCGGTGCGCGAAGACGTCGCCAGGGCCACCGAGAACTATGATTTGACCCGCGAAACGGTGCGGTCCGAAGCGAAAACCTTCGCCCAGCGGCTGGATCGGGCGGTGAAGGCTGCCGAAGACAACACCGAAATCCTTGATCGGGACCGGGTCACCTTGGGACTGATCGCCCTTGCCGGTGCCGAGCGCGACATGATCCTCGAAAAGTTCCGCGAACGCGCCGTGTCGGCGCGCCTATCAGAGCGGATCCTGTCCGATAGCGACCGGCTGATTGAAAGCACCCGGATTGGCGGGCGGACCGGCTATCGGCGCGCGGCCCGGCGCAGTTCCGGCTATGGTCGGGGCTTTCGGGTCGTGGTCTTTTTGCACAGCCGCTTGCGGATTTCGGGACCATTGTCGAAGCAGACCGCGGATCTGTTTGAGATATTGCTGTTCCAGCGGGTCATCCTGCGCGACTTGCACAGTTTCATCAATACTCGCATTTTGCGGATCCACGGGCGCCGCGTGGCCGACCTGCTGCATGAACTTCTGGATCGCCGGGTCGAAGAGGTCGAGCAGGCGCTGGAGGGCCTCAGGCTTCAGTTTCCCGGCTATGCCGAAGAGCTGGAGCGCCGCTTTATCCGCCGCACCGCCCTGCGTCTGGAAGAACGTGAATACGATGCATTGCGCAATGATGGCCTGATTGAGGCCGAACTGCACATGTCCCTGACGCAGAATATCAAGGGCCTGCGCGCCCGGGCCGAAACCCGTCCCAAGCTGGATATTGCGGTTCGCAAGCCTGATTTGGTGCGGCTGTTTCCGTTGTTTTCCGATCTGGATGACAAGGTTCTGGGCCAATTGCGCAAGACGATGGTCACCCGCTATGTCCGGGCTGGCGAGGTCATTATCCGCAGAAACAGCGAATTGCGCACCGTGTATTTCATCGCCTCGGGGGCGCTGGAGGTTGAAACTGCGGGCCAAAAAGTGCGCCTTGGCCGCGGCGAAATGTTCGGCCAGATGGCCATCCTGACAAAACGCATCCGCCGCGCCGAAGTGCGTGCGATCACCCCCTGCACCCTGTTGGCACTGGACGAAGACCGGTTCCTGCGGCTACTTCAACGCAGTTCCGCAATGCAAGAAGCAGTGCACGACAGCGCCATTAAACGCGGGATCGAGCCAACATGGGAAACGGCCATTCCGGCGAAAACGCCAAAATAGCGCGCCGTTTTTGGTGCGATTTGCAGACAAACCTAACCGCTCCATTGTGACCGCCTGCCAGATTTCCAGATGATTTGCTAAGAGACGTGCTTAACGACGTCGTTAACGACGTGTCTTAGGTGGGGTCAGTGATGCGTGGTGAGATACTTGGGTTTGAACGTCGACGCCGTTGGAGCGACGAGGAGAAGCAGGGAATCGTGATGTCTGTGGGCGTTGATGAGGCGACGGTCACGCAGGTGGCGCAGCGCCACGAGATCACGCGGCAGCAGGTCTATTCCTGGCGCCATGAGATGAAGAAGAAGGGGGTTTGGTCACCGGATGGTGGGGCGCTCTTCCTTCCTTTCGATATTCCCGCACATGGCGTTCCCGCCTCGCGGACACGCCCACCGTCGCGGCCCCGATGGCGGTCGAACTGCGCTTGCGCAACGGCCGCAGCCTGCTCTTCGACAGCAACATGGCTGCCGTGGCGCTGACGCAGCTGATCCGTGCCGTGGAAGCGGCATGATTGGTCCGGGCACTGGCGTTCGCGTCTACGTGGCTTGCGGTGTCACGGACATGCGCAAGGGCATTGCCGGTCTGGCGGCGCTGACCCAGGATGTCCTGCGCCAGAAGCCAACGGGCGGTGCAGTCTTCGCCTTCCGCGGCCGCTGGGGCGATCGCGTTTCATAATGTACCTCTTTCTTTAGAATCCGGGCAGGGTCATGGACGTGTCTGTAACCTTATCAATGGCTTGCCTAAAGCGTTTCTGTGAAAACCTGAATCGGTGGTTTCTATAGGGTCGTGTTTGTGATTCATCCTATTTTGGAGGATGGATCATGTCAGCACCTTTGCCATCTGCGCTTCGGGCGCGGTTTCAGAGTTACATTGAAGAAGGGTTAAGCGGACGTGCGGCGGCTTTGCGTCTGAAACTTTCGCCCGCGACGGGCGCGCGTTGGGCGCGGCAGGTCAGGACGACAGGGCACGCCTCGCCTGCACCCCAGGGATGTCCGCCGGGGCGTGGCAAGCTGGAACCGTACC
>NZ_MTBG01000039.1 GCF_002119405.1 Pseudoruegeria sp. SK021
GGTGGCAGCATCCGCTTCAGAACGGCCGCCTTTCGTTCGGGTGAATATCCCACGTCATCGTCCTATCTGGCCCGCCGAAAATGTAGAGGAAAAATAGAGCGGCGGACAACTACGCTGACACAGGGGGGTAGGGAACGGCAGCGCGCATTAGGACGATGGAAAAAGCTGAGGCCGAACCGGCAATCAGCTGGTCGCCACCTTCAGCCCGTCATACATGCCCCACTCGGCCCAAGACCCGTCATAAAGCGCATGATCGGTCTTGCCGATACGCTCTAGCGCAAGGCTAAGGATCGCGGCAGTAAGGCCGGATCCGCAGGTGGTGATTACCGGCTTGGCCAAATCCACCCCGGCGGCTTCGAACGCGGCCCTGAGGGCGGGTGCCGGTTTCAAGGTCCCGTCGGCAGCGATGAGGGTCGCATAGTGCAGGTTTTTCGATCCGGGGATATGGCCTGACCGCAAGCTCGGACGGGGTTCGGCGGCGTCACCGCGGAACCGCGCAGGGGATCGCGCATCAACGATCTCGTAATCGCCCAGTTTGGACGCCGAAGCCACTTGGGTGACATCGCGAACCAGATGCGCTTGACGCTGAACGGTCATGTGCCGGTCTCGGATCATCGGAGGCAGGTCTTCGACTTCGCGGCCTTCGGCTTTCCATTTCGGAAAGCCACCGTCGAGGACGGCCACATCGGTCTTGCCCATCAGGCGAAACAGCCACCAGACCCGGGCGGCTGAAAACAGGCCAGCTCCGTCATAGATGACCACCTGATGGCCGTCTCCGACCCCCATCTTTCGCATCCGTGAGATGAATTTTTCCGGCGGCGGGGCCATATGCGGCAGCGCCGAACGATGGTCGCTGATTTCGTCGATGTCGAAAAACCGGGCGCCTGGGATATGGCCTGCGGCATACTCAGCCGCCGCATCCCGCCCCGCATCGGCCAGATAGCACGACCCGTCGAGAACCCGAAGGTCCGGATCACGCATATGCCGGGCAAGCCAGTCCGTTGAAACAAGAGTCTTCGGATTACTGTCGGGCATTTTGGCAGCTCCCAGGATGTCTTGCTTCAGAGGTAACTTCCCACTCCGATCCGCGCAAGTGGTGCGTGCGAAAGCCGGGGCAGGTTCAGCCGTTATGGCGCAAAAGTCGGGCTTTTTGGCGATCCCAGTCGCGCTTTGCCTCGGTGGCACGCTTGTCTTGGGTCTTCTTGCCCTTGGCGATTCCCAGTTTGATCTTCACGAGGCCCTTGTGATTGAAGTACATCACAAGCGGCACAAGGGTCATGCCCTCGCGCTGGGTCGCTTGCCACAGCTTCGCCAATTCACGCTTGTTGACCAGAAGCTTGCGGCGACGACGTTCCTCGTGGCCCCACGTCTTGGCCTGCCGATAGGGCGCGATATAGCCATTGGTCAGGTACAATTCGCCCTTATCGACGCTGGCATAGCTGTCGGCAATGTTCGAGCCCCCGGCCCGAAGCGATTTCACTTCTGAGCCAAGCAGCATGATGCCACATTCTATGTCATCCTCGATGGCATAGTCATAGCGGGCTCGCCGGTTCTCGGCGATGACCTTGTAATTCGGATTTTGTTTTTCTGCGGCCATGGTGGAGAGGATATAGAGTGTCAGGTCGGTGGATGCCAGCCCAGAGGCGCATCATCTGCCACCATCCAGCGTCACGACGCAAGAAAAGGACCGGACCGCCGCAAAAAAGCAGCAGTCCGGCGACGGGATCAGGTCAACAGGCCAGCGTGGCGCATTGCGGCATCGATCCGGGCTTTCACCGGGTCACTGAGCGGGGTCAACGGCAGGCGAACCTCTTCGCTGCACCGTCCGAGCCGGGACAGGGCATATTTTGACCCGGCCACACCGGGTTCCAGAAAGATCGCCTCATGCAGGGGCATCAGACGGTCTTGCAGGGCAAGGGCGGCGGCATAATCACCGCGTAGAGTGGTTTCCTGAAACTCGGCGCACAGCTTTGGGGCCACATTCGCGGTGACCGAGATGCACCCCACACCGCCATGGGCGTTAAAGCCAAGCGCAGTCGCGTCCTCACCTGAGACCTGAATGAAATCGGTGCCACAAGTTGCCCGTTGCTGGCTGACCCGTTCGATCTTGCCGGTGGCATCTTTGACGCCGATGATTCGCGGTAGTTTTGACAGTTCGCCCATCGTGTCGGGCATCATATCGACCACGGACCGACCGGGAATATTGTAAATTACGATCGGCAAGGTGCAACAATCGTGCAGCACTTTGAAATGCGCGATCAGTCCGGCCTGCGTTGGCTTGTTGTAATAGGGGGTCACCACAAGGGCCGCGTCGGCGCCGACGGATTCGGCGTGGCGGATCAGGCTGATGCCCTCAGAGGTGTTGTTCGACCCGGCACCGGCCACAACCGGGATGCGCCCGGCGGCTGATTTGACCACGACTTCAATGACCTGACGGTGCTCGGCATGGCTGAGGGTCGGGCTTTCGCCGGTGGTGCCGACGGGCACGATCCCGTGCGATCCTTCGGCGATGTGCCACTCGACCAGCGCCTTCAGCGCATCAAGATCCACCGCGCCGTCCTTAAACGGGGTTACCAGGGCTGGAAGGGACCCTTTGATCATGACGTGCTCCTTTGTCGTGGTAGGCCGCTTTGGGCTGCTCTGTGCCTTTGCGCAGAGTGCGCGGACCCTAACGATGCTTTCACGAAATGCCAAGATTTTGAGTTGCACAGGGACATTGGGTCACTAGGGTGCCCGCGGACGTGCGGCGGATAACGGCACGCCAGCAGGGTAGTACGGGCCGACCCACATATTTTCGGCGAAACCGACAGGAGACAGGAATGCGCGGGGCAAACACCTTTTCGATGCTTGGGGTGCTGTGCGGGCTCTGCATGCTGGTGCCAACCGGGGCTGCGGCGGATCTTTCGGTAGGACTGAAGGCAGCGGCGGCCCGGGATTGGCCTGCGGCTGTTGCTGCGGTCCAACGCGATGACGAGATCGTCCAAGCGATCATCGAATGGCAGCGTTTGCGGGCCGGTGATGGTGATTTCGCCGACTATCTCAGCTTTATCCAGACCTTCCCGCACTGGCCCGGAATGCCCCTGTTGCGGATGCGGGGTGAAGACACGATCCCGTCCTCGTCCGATCCGGCCTTGGTTCTGGCCTATTTTGCCGGGGAACTTCCGCAGACAGGCTATGGCATTTTGCGTTTCGCCGCCGCGCTGGAAGCCGTGGGGCAACCGCAGGCCGCCCAGACAGAAGCGATTCGGGCATGGCGGAGCATGGATCTGGACGCGGTGTCGGAAACGACGCTGTTGGCGATCTATGGCGAGGTGCTTGCCGCGCATCACGTCGTGCGGGCGGACAATTTGCTCTGGACGGGACAGATATCCCAAGCCGAGCGGATGCGCCCCCGGGTGCCCCCTGACTATCGGGCCGTGATGGATGCGCGGATCGCATTGCGCACTGACGCTGCCGGGGTAGATGGATTTATTGCCGTCGTTCCAGACACCTATGCGGGCGACCCCGGACTGGCCTTTGAACGGGCGGAATGGCGGGCGCGCAAAGGGCGAACAGATGATGTATTGGCGCTGTATCTGGAGCGTTCCGCAACAGCCGAGCAGCTTGGCCGCCCCGAAGCATGGGCGCCGCGCCGGCGTACGATGGCCCGGTCACTGATGCGCGACGGTCGCGGCGGCGAGGCCTATTTGCTGGCGGCGCAGCACCACCTGACCGAAGGCAATGATTTTGCCGATCTGGAATGGCTGGCGGGTTACATCGCTCTGCGCAAACTGGACAATCCCCCGGCGGCCCTGTCGCACTTCCGGCAATTTCGGGCCGGGGTGCAAGGCCCGATCAGTCTGGGTCGCGCGGGATATTGGGAAGGGCGCGCACATGAGGCGATGGACCAACCCGCCGAGGCTGCAGCCGCTTATGGCTTCGGGGCCGAGTTTCAGGTCAGCTTTTATGGTCAACTTGCCGCCAAACGCGCCGGTGTTTCGATGGACCCCCTTATGACCGGCGGAGAAGTGTTTCCCGATTACCGCAATGCGGCCTTCACAAAATCCAGTGTCTATTTGGCAGGTGTCGCCTTGGACAAGGCCGGGGATCTGACGCTGTCGGGGCGGTTTTTCGCGCATCTGGCGGAAAGCTTGTCACGGTCCGAAATTGGTCAACTTGCGGCGGCGACTGAGCCGTTGAACGCCCCCTATATTCAATTGCAGATCGCCAAGCGGGCCGCGGAACAGGGCCATATGTTGCACCGGGCGTATTTCCCGATGATGACGGTCTCGACCGAGGGGCGGGCGTCTGTGTCGCCTGAACTGGCGCTGGCAATCGCCCGACGCGAGAGTGAGTTTCATCCTGCCGTTGTGTCACCTGCTGGCGCACGCGGCTTGATGCAGGTGATGCCGGGCACAGCAAGCGACACCGCAAAGGTGCTGGGGCTGCCCTATTCCCGGGATCGGTTGACCGAAGATCCGGCGTATAACGCGCAACTTGGCACGGCCTATCTGCAAAAGCTGGTGGACGAATTTGGCCCATCCATCGCGCTGGTTTCAGCCGGGTACAATGCCGGGCCGGGGCGTTCGCGTCGCTGGATCGACGAATTGGGTGACCCGCGTCAACCCGAGGTGGATGTGGTGGACTGGATCGAGGCCATCCCATTCCGGGAAACCCAGAACTATATCATGCGCGTCAGTGAAAGCCTTGATCCGTACCGTGCCCGGCAAAGCGGCAAGGTGGTGCCACTGACTTTGACCGAGCGACTGACCGCGCGCTGATCAGAAGGTGGCCGTCTTGGCGCCGCGTACCCGCGTGCGCCAAAGGGTGAACAGGCCCGCTCCGACCACGAGCGCGCTGCCAAGAGCCACATTCCAGCGGATGGTTTCCGAAAACACGAGGACACCAACCGCGGATGCGAACACCAGTTGCAAATAGGCGAAGGGTTGCACGTCACTTGCCTGTGCGACCTCATAGCATTTGATCAGCATGTAATGGCCAAGTGCACCTGCGACGCACAGAAACCCCATCCAAATCCAGTCCGGGCCGGTCATCGCTTCCCACGACCATAGCCCCACCGCGGTCATAGCAACGGCCCCGGCGGTGCCGGTCCAGAAAAAGCTGGTCGCCGCGCTGTCCTTACGGGCCGCATACCGGGTGAGGAGGCCATAAAGGGCAAACATGACCGCAGCCAGAAACGGGATCGCAGCGGCGGGTTGAAATACGTGGATCCCGGGTTGGAGGATCACCAGAATTCCCAAAAAGCCGACCCCGATGGCCAACCAGCGCCGCCAACTGACATGTTCGCCCAAGACCGGCCCGGACAGGGCTGCGATGATCAGCGGATAACAGGCAAAGATCGCGTGGCTTTCGACCAATCCCAGCGCGACAAATCCCAGTACCATGACGATGATTTCGGCCGCCAGCAGCAAGCCGCGGAAAATTTGCAGGGCGGGTTGCCGGGTCGCGGCCGCGGCGCGGATGCCGCCGCTGGAGCGGCTTGCCACGGCAATCACAAAAAATGCGAAGAACCAGTAGCGGATCATCACGACCATCAACACGTTGTATTCCTCGGCAAGGTGCCGCGACAGCCCATCCTGAACACCAAAGACAAAGGTCGTGGCGACCATTAGCCAGATGCCAAGGCGGGTGTTGCTCGTGGCTTGCCACGGCACGCCGGTCTGTGTCGATGTCACGGCATTTGACCGAGGATCATGTGGCGTTTGCGCCCAAACCCCGGGACTCGGCGCACGTTGAACCCGGCTTGCTCCAGGCCGCGCCGGACTGCGCCTGCGGCGGTGTAGGTGGCGCAGGTTCCGTTCCGGGCGGTATGCAGGGCCACTTCGGTCAGCAGCGGCATTTCCCACAGCTCGGGGTTGCGGGCCGGGGCAAACCCATCAAGAAACCAAGCGTCGGCCACACCGTTCCACCGTGGCAGGGTTTCGCGGGCGTCTCCGATGATTACCTCGGCTTGCAGATCGGCGGTGTCGATCCGGGTCAGGCCCTTGCCCCACGCGTCAAGCAAGGGCTGGGCAATGGCGTGAACCTCGGGAAAGATGGACAGCGCGGTGTCAATCTCGTCAGCCTGCAAGGGATAGGCTTCGAAGCTGGTATAGCGCAAGGGACCGGTCTGGCCGGATTGTCGCCATGACAACAAAGCGGCCATCAAGTTGAGGCCGGTGCCGAAACCCAGCTCGGCGATGTGGAAACCGGGCCGAAAACGGTCGGGCAGATTGTTGCCGGACAGAAACACGTGCCGTGTTTCGGATAAGCCGTCATCGAGCGAGAAATAGGGGTCCTCGAACTGGCGGGATACGGGAACGCCGTCAGGCTTCCATTCAAGATCGACAGGATGATTTGTCATGGTTTGATGATAGGTCTCATATCATATAAGAGCCGGTCTTCTTGATGCGACAAAAGCAACATTCTTGTCGTTGTCAATGCGGTTGAATCACGGGGTGGAGGGATCACTTGCACTATCAGGACGTTACGGTCCGCGGCGCAGGGGTGTTTGGCCTGTCGATCGCTTTTTGCTGCGCCCGCAAGGGGGCGAGGGTCCGGGTCATTGATCCATTCGGTGTCGGGGCCGGGTCCAGCGGCGGGATCGTCGGGGCGTTGGCACCGCATACCCCCGAATCATGGAATGACAAAAAGGCCTTTCAGTTCGACAGCCTGATGGCCGCCGAACCCTTTTGGTCTGAGGTGGCTCACCTCTCGGGGCTTAATCCGGGATATGCGCGCCTTGGCCGCTTGCAGACGATCGCCGACGCGCGGGCCCTTGCCCTTGCTGAAGCCCGCAGTATCAGCGCAGAACAGCTTTGGCAGGGCCGCGCCCAGTGGACAGTGGTGCCGGACAGCGCCTTCGCTGGCTGGGCCCCGCCTAGTCCCAGCGGCTTCTTGATCCACGACACACTGAGTGCGCGCTTGCACCCGCGACGGGCTTGCGAGGCGTTGGCCACTGCGGTTCTGGCCTTGGGGGGCACGATTGACACCGGGTCGGACGATGCCGGGCCGGATCGGGGCGCCGTGATTTGGGCTACGGGGTATCGCGGCCTTTTGGACATCAGCGCCGATCTGGGAAAATCGGTCGGCAATGGGGTGAAGGGGCAGGCAATCCTGTTGGCCGGTGACGCCGGGCCTGTGCCGCAGATCTTCGCAGATGGGTTGCACGTGGTGCCGCATGATGACGGCGCCATCGCGGTCGGATCGACCAGTGAGCGCGAATTTTCGGATCCAAGCCGCACAGATGATCAACTGGATGGGGTGCTCGACCGCGCACGCGCGATTTGCCCCGCTTTGCGCGCGGCGCCGGTTCTGGCCCGCTGGGCCGGGGTGCGCCCTCGCGCGCGGTCAAGAGCGCCCATGCTGGGGTCGCACCCAACCCGACCCGGTGCGTTCCTTGCCAATGGTGGCTTCAAGATCGGGTTCGGGATCGCCCCCGCCGTGGGCATGATCATGGCCGATCTTGTCCTCGACGGTCAGGACCGCATCCCCGATGCCTTTCGGGTGGAGGCCAGCCTCTAACGCTGTATCAAAGCGCTCAGGGACGGCTCCCGCCCGCCGTCCTGCCCTGCGGGCCATCCGACCGTTGGGCCGGGCAGGCGGGCCAAGCCCCGCCTGCGGTTGCGCCGGAACTGAGATGCGCTGTCAATATTCGACGCCGATTTGCGCTTTGATCCCGTCGCGGAACGGGTGCTTGATCAGTTCCATTTCAGTGACCAAATCGGCGAGGTCGATCAAAGGCTCTTTGGCGTTGCGGCCGGTCAGCACCACATGGGTCATGGGCGGCTTTTCCGTAGCCAGAAATTCCACCACCTCGGTCACGTCAATGTAGTCGTACCGCATGGCGATGTTGATCTCGTCCAGAAGCACCATCTTGTTCGCCGGATCGCGGATCAGGTCCTTTGCCTTCTCCCACGCCGCTTGTGCCATTTCGATATCCCGGGCCTTGTCTTGTGTTTCCCAAGTAAACCCTTCGCCCATAGTATGAAAATCGCACAGATCGGCAAACCGGCTGAGAATCAGATCGCGTTCACCCGTGCTCATGCCGCCTTTGATAAACTGCACCACTGCGCAGTGCATATCATGGGCGATACAGCGGAAAATCATTCCGAACGCGGCCGAGCTTTTGCCCTTTCCCTTGCCGGTATGGACGATCACCAGCCCCTTCTGGTCAGATTTTGTTGCCATGATCTTGTCACGTGCGGCCTTTTTCTTCGCCATCTTCTGGCTATGGCGGGCGAGATCATCGGAAGTGGGCTCGGTCATTGGGGGCACCTTTCGGGGCTGGGAGGAAAAGAATAGGCCGCAGAAATTCAGAATAGCCATCGGACGATCAGCGGCGCCAGAATGGCGGTCAGCAAAGCGTTCAGGCCCATGCCGATGCCGGAAAACGCGCCAGCGGTGGGGTGGACCTGAAACGCCCGAGCGGTGCCAATCCCGTGCGAGGTAACCCCCACGGCGAAGCCGCGTGCGCGCCAGTCGGTGATCCCCAAGGCATTGAACAACGGGGTGACGATGACCGCGCCAAGGATGCCGGTCAGGATGACGAACACAGCGGTCAGATTGGCGGGTGCACCAATTTGCTCGGCGACGCCAATGGCCACCGGAGCGGTGGCAGATTTGGGCGCAAGGGCCAACAGGGTGTCGCCGCTCAGGCCAAGGGCCCAGCCGATGCCAAGTGCCGACAGAATGGCCGTCACTGATCCTGCAATAAGGGCGACCGTCATGGGCAGGGCGCTGCGCTTGATCAGCGACAGGTTGGTGTAGAGGGGCAGCGCAAGGGCCACCGTGGCCGGCCCCAGCAGGAAATGGACAAATTGCGCGCCTTCGAAATAGGTCTCGTACGGGGTGTCCGTGAGCCATAAGACGGCCACCAGCAGGGTCACCGCGATCAGCACCGGGTTGACCAGCGGATTGCGCCGCGCGGCCCGGAAGGCGGCATCGCCGACACTGTAAGCCGCCAGTGTGGCGGTCAGCCAAAGCAGCGGTGACTGCGCCAGATAGACCCAGATCTCGGAAAGTCCCGTCATTCGCTGGCCCTTTCGCCGCGATCCTGAACCAGCCGCGATACGCCGATGAAGGTGAACACGGTCACCACAAGGGTCAGTGCCGTGCTGCCCACAAGCGCCAGCACCATCGCCGGCCCATCGCTGCCAAATCGCCCCAGATGACCGATGATGCCGACACCGGCAGGGACAAAGAGAAGCGATAAATGCCCGAGAAAGCCGGTCAATGTCGGCCGCACAACCTGTTCCAGACGGGGAAGCAGGGCCAACAGCAGCACCAACACCAGCATTCCCAGAACCGGACCGGGCAGTGGTAGGCCTGCGCTTTTGACGGTGATTTCGCCGATCAGTTGGCATGCCAGCAAAAGGGTGAAGGACTGGATCATCGGGATGCTCGTTTGGGCCAAGGCGATCCTATCCGCGAGACCGCACAAGCGCAACGGCAGCGGCCAATGCGGGCCTGTTCAGGGCCGGTTAACCGATCACTGGCATTAATCGCGGTATGCGCTTGTATGTGCTGCTCATTCTGTTGATTCTCGGAGGCTGTCAAAGCCCAAGCCTTCCCATGCTGTCGACGACGCGGACTGAGATCGTGGTCGATGGCCACCGCTATGTGGTGCGCCACACCGACGCCCGGGCTGAGGCCGTGCGCGTCAGTGTGGCCAAGCCCGCAGACAAGCGAGTGATGATCGCCACTGCCGCCAAAGCCATTGAACGTGCCAGCGCCTGCCAGATTCGGGCGGGGACCCTTTACGGCGATCAGGTCATGGCCGAGGCATTTCTGGATTGCCTCGGTCAGAATGGGGTGACGCTTAGCCCTAGGACGACGTGGCGACCATGAGTGAATGGATCGTCCGCGCGCCGCTGCTTTGCGAGTCTCGATTAGCTTGTTCCGCGCAACTGATCGATGCGGACACGGGCAGAATTTGATCGGGGGGTCCACAGGCCGCGAGTGATGGCTTCGTTCAAGCGCTCGGCAATTTCGCGCAAGGCACTTGGGTTGTGCTCTTCGATAAAGCTGCGGGTGTTGTCGTCTTCCAGAAAGGCGGATTCCACGGCGTCGAAATGATGGCCGCGCACAGCACCGGTGGTGGCGGCGAAGGCGAACAAATAGTCCACCGTCGCGGCGATTTCGAAGGCGCCCTTGTACCCGTGGCGCTTGACGCCCTCGATCCATTTCGGATTGACGACGCGGGACCGCACTACCCGGGCGATTTCATCCTCAAGTGTGCGGATGACCGGGCGTTCGGGGCGGGAGTGGTCGTTGTGATAGATGGGCCGGGATTGGCCTTGCAGCGTCGCGACGGCAGCCGCCGCCCCCCCTTCGAACTGGTAGTAGTCGTCGCTGTCCAGCAGGTCGTGTTCGCGGTTGTCTTGGTTCTGAACGATGGCCTCGGTCTGACTTAGCCGGGTTGTCAGCGCATCGGTGGCGCGTCGGCCCTCGGCCCCCTTGCCATAGGCGTAGCTGCCCCATTCCAGATAGGCGGCGCCAAGGTCGGCTTTGTCGGTCCAAAGCCGCTCGTCGATCATCGCTTGCAAGCCAGCCCCATATGCGCCGGGTTTCGATCCGAACACCCGGAAGGCTCCGTCGGGCCCTTCTTGCCGGGCCCGGGCCGCGGCGGGGTTTAGGTCTTCGGGTTCGGTCAAGGCCATGATCGCGCGGGCGGCGCTGTCGACCAGATCGATTTGCTGCGGAAAGGCGTCACGGAAAAAGCCCGAAACGCGCAGGGTCACATCTACGCGGGGCCGCCCAAGAACGCCCTGCGGCAGAATTTCGAAGCCGGTGACACGACGATTGGCGCTGTCCCACACCGGCTTGACTCCCATCAGCGCCAGACATTGGGCGATGTCATCGCCGCCGGTGCGCATGTTCGCGGTCCCCCAAGCGGTTAGAAGCATGGTGCGTGGCCAGTCGCCATGGTCCTGCAAATGGCGCTCGATCAGCAGATTGGCCGACTTCCAGCCAAGCGCCCAAGCGGTTGGGGTTGGGATGGCGCGGCTATCCACTGAGAAAAAGTTGCGGCCGGTGGGCAACACATCCAAGCGTCCGCGGGTCGGAGCCCCCGACGCGCCCGGGGCGACGAAGTGTCCTGCAAGGGCGGTGAGAAGCCCCGCGCCCTCTGCCGGGCCGCAAGCGGAAACGGTCGGGATCACGTGTTCGGACAGGCTGCGCAGCACCGCAGCACTATGCGGGCCAGGGGCGGCGACCGTCCCGTCCACCAACGCCTGTGACATCAATTCAAGCCGCTCGACACTGTCGCCATTGCTGCGCCACGGATCTGTGGAAAGGGTCTGCAACATCTCGGGGCGGTCCAACGTCCAAGCGCCAGCCAAATCGCAATCCAACGGATCGAAGGCCCAGCCAAAGTCCTGCGCCAATGCCCGCAGCAAAGATGCATCGCCATCCCGGCCATCCCGGCGCGGCAAGCGGACCAAAGCCAGTGCCAGATCGCGCGCCAGCCGCCCTTCTGGGGATTGTCCGAACACATGCAGCCCGTCCCGGATCTGCGCTTCTTTCAATTCACACAGCCACGCATCTAGGCGCATCAGGTCCGCGCCCTCATCGGCGCCGGTCATACCTGCATCCTCTCCCAGACCGGTAGCGGCCGTCAGAGCCAGGATCTCTCGGCGTAGATGGCTCAACCGGCGGGGATCAACGCCCGCAGCCTCATAATACTCATCTACCAGCGCCTCTAGATCCCGCAGCGGCCCATAGGTTTCGGCTCGGGTCAGTGGTGGGGTCAAGTGGTCAATGATCACAGCTTGCGTTCGACGTTTGGCTTGGGTGCCTTCGCCGGGATCGTTGACAATGAAGGGATAGATATGGGGCACCGGCCCCAATACGGCTTCGGGTAGGCAGGTATCGGACAGCGCCAGCGCCTTGCCGGGTAACCATTCCAGATTGCCATGCTTGCCCATATGGATGATGGCTTGGGCCTTTTGTTCGGTGCGCAGCCAGAAATAGAACGCCAGATAGTTGTGCGGCGGCACCAGATCCGGATCGTGATAGGTTGCTTGCGGGTCGATGTTATACCCGCGGGCCGGTTGCAGCCCAACGGTGACCGCGCCAAAGCGCAGGATCGACAGGGCGAAGCCGTCCTCGCGCGCGAAAGGATCGTCCTCAGGCGCGCCCCAGCGGTCTTCGATCCGGGTGCGGACCGCCATTGGCAGCGCGCCATAGGCGGCACGATAGGCGGCCATCGACAGGCGCTCGCCGCCGCGACGGTCCGCCCGGTCGGGCAGCCAATTGGTCGGTCCCGCCAAAATCTTCGCCATCAGGGTATCGCTGTCCTGCGGCGCGTCCGACACGGCAAACCCTGCCGCGGCGAGCAGGTTCAGCACATGCACAACGGCGGCAGGCGTATCAAGGCCGACCCCATTTGCAAGCCGCCCGTCCTTGTTGGGGTAATTGGCCAGCACCAATGAGATCTGCTTTTCGGCTGCTGGGGTTCGACGCAGGGTCGCCCAATTGGCGGTCAGATCCGCCACGAAACTGATGCGGTCGCCGCGGGCGCGATAGGTCGCGATCGGGCACTGGGTGGTCTCATCGAAATAGGCTTCGCTTTTGAAGCTGACCGCGCGGGACAAGATCCGGCCATCGACCTCGGGCAAGGCCACGTTCATTGCGATGTCCCGGGCGCCAAGGCCGGACAGTCCGGTTTCCCAACTGTCCTCAGAGGCGCTCGATAAGATCACCTGGAACACAGGCGCGCTTTGCGCGGATGCGCCGGAAAAGGGGTTCGATGCCCCGTTTTCGGCGTCCTCTGGATTGGGCGTGCCGACGGCAAATGCGGTGCAGTTCAGGATCACATCCGGCGGGGCAGCCGTGAACAAGGCGTCCAGCGTCGCGGCGCTGATCGGATCTTTCAGCGAGGCGACGAACACGGGCAAGGGGTTCAGTCCCTTGCGCAGCAAACTGCGGACCAGCCGGTTGATCGGGTTCAGGCCCGCCCCTTGCAGCAATGCCCGGTAAAATACCAATGGCACCACTGGCGCGCCGTCGGTCCATTCCGCCTGCGCGGCGCGTAAGCCTGCCACTCCCGTTCCCGGCCAATACACCCCGGCGCGGAGCAAGGGGCTGGCGGTGGGGGGCAGGTCATCGCGGTCGCCATTGCGGCGCACGATGTGGGCATAGCGCAGGAAATTTGCGGTGTTCTCAGGGCCACCTTCCACCAGATAAGCCCAAAGCGCCTCCCAATCCTCCCGATCCACAGTGGACAGACGCCACAATTCCTCATCGGGTTTGTCATCACCGGGAAGCGCGACGAACGGGATGCCGGCCTCGTGCAGGCGGGCGGCGTATTGCTCCAGCCCATAGCGCCAGTACCCGGTCCCGCCCAGCACGCGGGCGATCACCATGCCCGATTGCGTTGCGCAGTTGTCGAGATGCAGGTCAACCGACATCGGGTGCCGAAGGTGGGTCAGATTGGCCAGACGCAGGCTGGGGCCGTCGGGCCACAGATTCCGGGCCTCGCTCAGTGCCGCGAGGTCGGTATCCGCAGCGGACAGAACCACAAGATCCGCCGGGCTTTGGCCCAGATCGACCGGCTCTAAGCCGTCATCAAGATTTCCGGGGGTGGCGGCAAGCAGGTGCATCTGGCGGGTCCGTTCTAAAGATCTGCGGCGGGTACGAAAGAGGGGCCACCGGGCCGGGAAAACCCGGGCGGCGGCCCCGTCCGATGCGGGATCAGGCGAGCAATGCAGCGGTGATGGCGGCGCGGTCCAGTCCGGCTTGACCGATCACGACCAAACGTGCTTGCCGTGGCTCATCGGCAGCAAAGGGCCGGTCGAAATAGCTGTCGATGCGCGGTCCCACCGCCTGCATGGTCAGGCGCAATGGTTTGCCCGCAACCGCCACAAAGCCCTTGAGCCGCAAAATGTCATGCGCCCGGATCACCTCGGCCACTTGCGCAGAAAAGGCCGCTGGATCGGTCACTTCGGGGCGAGTGACCACGAAGGATTCAAAGTCGTCATGACCGTGGTGATGGGCTGCGTCATGGGTGTGGTCGTCGTCTTCGTGATCATCGTCATGATGGTGATGATGATGAATCTCGTGCCGAGCAGTCATGTCATCTTCGGCGCCGATCCCCTGTCCCAGCAGCACATCCACGGGCAAGGCCCCCATGGTGGACCGGATCACCTGTACGCCGGGCCGCGCATCGGCCTTGAGCGTCGCCACCAAAGCGTCGGCTTCTTCCGCGCCTAAAAGGTCGGATTTGTTGACTACGATCAGGTCGGCACAGGCAATCTGATCCTCGAACAGTTCGGACAGCGGCGTGTCATGATCCAGCGTGTCGTCCTGTGCCCGTTGCGCATCCACTGCTGCCACGGAATGGGCAAAGCGGCCTTCGGACACAGCTTTGCCGTCAATCACCGTAACCACGCCATCCACCGTCACCTTGGTGCGAATTTCCGGCCAGCTAAAGGCCCGGACCAGCGGTTGGGGCAGGGCCAGCCCCGAGGTCTCAATGACAATGTGATCCAGCGGCTGGTCCCGGTCCAGCAGCTTTAGCATAGTCGGCACGAAATCCTCGGCGACGGTACAGCAGATGCAGCCGTTCGACAGCTCCATGATGTCTTCGTCCTTGCAGGTCTCGATGCCGCAGCCACGCAGGATGTCGCCATCGACGCCCAAGTCGCCGAATTCATTGATGATCAGGGCGATGCGCTTGCCTTGGGCGTTATCCAGCATGTGCCGGATCAAGGTGGTCTTCCCGGCGCCGAGAAAACCTGTAACGACGGTGGCTGGGATTTTGGCGGTCATAAGGCTGTCCTTAGAAAATGGGGTCCGAAAACACGCGGGCACCAAGCGGTGTGCGCCCGGTGCCTCTGGTGTTGCGTGGTGGGTTGCGGCGCCAAAGCGCCGAAATGATTGGGGTTAGGACGCGGGATGATAGAGGCGCTGTGCGACCCATGGGCTGCCGGGGCCGCGATTCAGCGCCTTGGCTGTGGCAAGTACAGCCAGATCGGCCAGTGGCTCAATCAGGATCACAGCCATGTAGGCCAGTCCGAACGTTCCTACCGAGGCGAGGTTTTCTGCCCCAAAGCCGTTGCCGTAAATCGCCCAGAACGCAACCCAAGCGACGATCCCGCCTTGATAGGCCGTCGACAGCTTCAGCGCCTGTGCGTAGGTCAGATCGACATAGGCCGTATTCGGCGCGATCAGACGTTGCGCCATGTATTGAATGCCCAGCAACGGCACCAGCAGCGTGGTGAGGTTCATGGCGTATTGCGGCAGATCGGTGGGCGCAAAGAACAGGCCCTGCACCAGCAAACCACCGGCCAGACCAATCGCAGCGGGGGCGGCCCCAAGGATCAGCAGCAAGGTGGTGCCCAAAATCATGTGAACTTCCGAAACGCCAACACTGAAATGCGGCAGCAATTCGAAAAACACGAACACGCCGACGGTGGCGATTGCGCTGCGGACCAGCAATGAAATTGGGCCCTGCGCCTTCAGCTCTTGCCAGATCAGTTTCGCCGAATAGGTGGCCGCGGCAGCGGCGGTGGCATAGCTGAGCGCAATTTTCGCGCCATCTACGATGCCTGGTTCGATATGCATTTGCGTCTTCTCCTAAGCCGCCATCCCCGGCAGCTGGTTCCAGTTTCCTGCACGGCTGGTCTCCTGGCTGGCGGGTCAAAGCGCGGACGTTCCCTTCCCAGGTCAACTTGGCCCAGTGGTCATGAACACGCGCTCACCGCTGACAGTCGCGGGGGCGGCTGTGGTGGCAAGCCCCGATTGGGTAACCTGTTCCACATTCCCATTTGATCGCCGATGCTTTGCATCTGGGGCGAACCGTACGCAACGCTTGTGCCGGGTCCGGGGGCGCGTGGTCAAGGACAATCAGTTTGCCGCCGCGTGATGCGTTGCGCCGGGCCAAAACGGGCGTTATGGGGGCCTCCAATATGTGGTAGCTTCAATGTTATAACCTGCGATATAAAGGCGGGTGATTGACAGGCGTTGCGGCGATCCGGGGGATCGGCGGAACGCGCGAAACAAAGGCAGGTGCGAGGTGCAATTTACACGGCTGCGACTCAACGGCTTCAAAAGCTTCGTTGATCCGACGGACCTTGTGATTGCGCGGGGGCTGACCGGAGTGGTCGGGCCGAACGGCTGTGGCAAGTCAAACCTGCTGGAAGCATTGCGTTGGGTCATGGGCGAAACCCGGCCATCGGCGATGCGCGGCGGCGGCATGGAAGACGTGATCTTTGCCGGTGCCTCGACGCGGCCGGCCCGGAATTTCGCCGAAGTCACCCTCAGCATCGACAATGGCGCGCGTCTGGCCCCGGCGGGGTTCAACGACGCTGACGGGATCGACGTGGTGCGGCGCATCACCCGCGACGCCGGATCGGCCTATAAGTGCAATACCCGCGACGTGCGGGCGCGCGATGTGCAGATGCTGTTTGCCGATGCCTCGACGGGGTCGCATTCGCCGGCGCTGGTCCGGCAGGGCCAGATCAGTGAATTGATCAATGCCCAGCCCAAGTCGCGGCGGCGGATCTTGGAAGAAGCCGCCGGAATTTCAGGTCTGTATCAGCGTCGCCACGAAGCCGAGTTGAAGCTGCGCGGTACCGAGACCAATCTGGATCGGGTGGAAGATGTTGTCGAGCAATTGGCCGGGCAACTGAATCAATTGGCGAAACAGGCCCGACAGGCGGCAAGATATCGGACGATTGGGGCCGACCTGCGTGCCGCCGAGGGGTTGTTGCTATATCGCCGCTGGCGCGAGGCCGATCTGGCCTTGAGCGAGGCGCGCGAGATTTTGTCCGAACGGTTGTTGATCGCGACACGGGCCGAGGCCGCAACCCGGGCCGCCATATCGGCGCGGGAACAGGCCGAAAGCGCGATGCCCCCTCTGCGTGAGGAATCGGCGATTGCGGCGGCGGTGTTGCAGCGGTTGTTGGTGCAACGCGATACGCTGAGCGAGCAAGAAAAGCGGGCTTTGGCCGAAATCGCGACCTTGGAACAACGTCTGGCGCAACTGGTCAAGGATGGTGCGCGCGAGGCCGTGTTGACTGCGGACGCCGGTGAGACGTTGGAGCGACTGGATGTCGAGCGCAGCGCGATTGCCAAGGCCGGGGCTGGACATGAGGCGCGGCTGGACACGGCGACCGCTGCGGCCCAAGAGGCGGCCGAGGTGCTGCGCGACCGCGAAGCTGCGCTGAGTTCGCTGACCGAAGACGTGGCGCGTCTGGTGGCGCGGCACCAATCGGTTGACCGGCTATTGGCCGATAGTCACAAGACCCTTGCCCGAAGCGAGGGCGAGGCGGGAAAAGCGCGTGAGGCTGTGGCGCAAGCCGAGCAGGCCGTCCGCATCGGGGCCGACGTTCAGGCGGCGGCAGAGCAGGCGCAAGAGGCGGCCCAAGACGGCTTGGCCGCTGCGGAAGATGCGCTTGCCGAAGCCGAGGATCGCCGGGCCGAAGTTCAAGGGGCCGAAGTGGATGCCCGCGCCGCCAGCAGCGAAGCCACAGGTGAAGCCAAAGCGTTGGCCGCCGAAGTTGCGGCGTTGCGGCGTTTGGTCGAACGCGATGCCGGCGATGGCACGCAAATCCTTGATGAGGCGCGGGTTTCCGGGGGCTATGAAAAGGCGCTTGGGGCGGCGCTTGGCGATGATTTAAAGGCTGCACGGTTGCGGGACGGCGTCGGATCGGGCTGGGCCGTGCTGCCCGATTATGATCGCATTGCGGCGCTGCCAGACGGGGCAACGCCGCTGACGGATCACGTGTCGGGGCCGGATGTGCTGCGGCGCCGACTGTCGCAGATCGGGGTGATTGCACCAGAGCAAGCGGCCGCGTTGCAGCCGTTATTGGCCCCGGGTCAGCGATTGGTGTCGCTGGCAGGGGATCTGTGGCGCTGGGATGGCTATTGTGCGTCGGCGGCGGATGCGCCCTCGGCTGCGGCGCTGCGGTTGGAGCAGTTGAACCGTCTGGAAGGCTTGCAGGCAACGCTGGACGAGGCCGAGGCCCGGGCCGAAGAGGCCGCTGGCCACCATGCGGAATTGACGTCGGCGCTTCAGGCGGCGACGCAGGCAGACCGGGCCGCACGGGATGCCCGCCGCGCGGCGGATACGGCCCTGGCCGATGCCAGCCGCGCGCTGAGCCGGGCAGAGGCCGACCGGAACTTGGCGCAGGGTCGGGTCGAAAGCCTGTCTTTGGCGGTGTCGCGTCACGAGGAAGAGGCCGCTCAGGCCCGGTTGCAGGTTGGTGAGGCCGAGCAACAGGCGGCGGCTTTGGGGGATCTGGATGCCGCCCGCAACGTGGTCGAAGATGTGCGCACCACGGTCGAAGCGGCGCGGCTGACGATGATCGCGCGACGCTCGGCGCAGGACGAATTGCACCGCGAGGGCGAGGCCCGGACCAAACGGGCGCAAGAGATCCTGAAGGAACAGACCATCTGGCGGAACCGGCTGGATACGGCTGAAACGCGGATCGAAGATTTGCGGGTTCGGACTGAAAAAACCGAGGCTGACCTGAGACTTGCCCGGATGGCCCCCGCCGATTTGGCGGAAAAGCGGGCGGAATTGTCTGAGGCGATTGAGACCGCAGACGCGCGAAAAATCTCGGCTGTCGAAGCGGTGGATGCGGCCGAGACCAGTTTGCGAACGGCGGCCCAGACCGAGCGGGACGCGGTGAGCGCAGCCGCGGATGCCAGCGAAGCGCGGGTCCGGGCCGAGGCGCGGGTTGAGGCGGCTCAGGACATCAGCGATGCGGCGATGGCGCGGATCGACGAAGAGACCGGCCTGACCCCGGCTGGCTTGTTGGCTGGGCTGGGGGCGGTCCCAGAGCAGATGCCGCCCTCCGATGAGATCGAGACGACGATTGCCAAATTGCGCCGCAGCCGGGATGCGTTAGGAGCGGTCAATCTGCGGGCCGAAGAAGACGCCCGGGCGATCCAAGAAGAGCATGACACGCTGGTGCGCGAGCGGACCGATCTGGCCAGTGCGATTGAGAAATTACGCGCCGGGATCAATGGCTTGAACCGCGAGGGCCGCGAGCGGCTTTTGACCGCGTTCGAGCAGGTCAACGCCAATTTCGCGACCCTGTTTTCGCATCTGTTTGGCGGTGGCGAAGCGCGGCTGGTTCTGGTGGAAAGCGACGATCCGCTGGATGCCGGGCTGGAGATCATGTGCCAGCCACCGGGCAAGAAGCTGAGCACGCTGAGCCTGTTGTCGGGCGGCGAGCAGACCCTGACCGCTATGGCGTTGATTTTCGCGGTATTTTTGGCCAATCCGGCGCCGATTTGTGTGCTGGACGAGGTCGATGCGCCATTGGACGATGCCAACGTGACCCGGTTCTGCGATCTGCTGGACGAGATGTCCCGCCGGACCCAGACCCGGTTTCTGGTCATCACCCACCATGCGGTGACCATGAGCCGGATGGACCGGCTTTATGGGGTGACCATGGCCGAGCAGGGGGTCAGTCAGTTGGTGTCGGTGGACTTGAAAAAGGCCGAAACGCTGGTGGCGTGACGAATCGGGGTTAACGAACCGGATTTGCTTGGAAATCCTGTGTCGGACTATCGTCGGACTTTTATCGGACTTTCGTCGGACCGTTTGACGGAAATGGCCGGGGTTAATGCCCCGCGCGGTCGTCCCCCTGCGCGGCGATCTTTCGGCGCGCAGGGGGGTGGCTTAGAGCCGGTTCAGCAGGTCGGTGGTGGGCCAGGCATCGGCGGGCAAGCCAAGGCGGACCTGTTCGGATTGCACCGCCTCGCGGGTCATTTCGCCTAAGATGCCGTCAATGCCACCAACATCATGACCGCGTGCGGTCAGTTTCTTTTGCAGCGCGATCATTTGCTGGCCGCTGAGGGCCGGGCTGGGGTTGCCTGCGTTGAACACCGGCGCGCCCTCAAGCCGAGTGGCGAAATAGGCGGCGGTGGTGACATAGACGAAGCTTTTGTTCCACTCAAACAGAACGTTGAAGTTCGGATAGACCAAAAAGGCCGGTCCGTTGCGGCCCATCGGCAGCAGCAGCGAGGCTTTCAGCGATCCGGACGGCAGCTTGCCAGAGCGGGCTTTGACGCCAGCCTTGGACCATGCCGACACCGATGCCGTGTGGTTCAGGCCCGACGCCGCCCAATCCAGATTGGACGGCACGGTGACTTCGGTCATCCACGGTTGGTTGGCTTGCCAGCCCAAGCGGCTAAGGGCGCGACCGGCCGAGGTCAGCGCATCGGGGGCCGAGGTTTGCAGCCGGACATGGCCGTCGCCGTCGCCATCGGTGCCGCTGCGGATGATCTCGGTCGGCAGGAACTGGACCATGCCGATTTCCCCGGCCCAAGCGCCGGTGGTGGTGGCCGGGTTGATGTCGCCGCGCTGGGTCAGTTCGATGGCGGCAAAGACTTGCGGGCGAAACAGATCGGGGCGGCGGCAGTCATGCGCCAGTGTCAGCAAGGCGTTGCGGGTGTTCACATTGCCTTGGACCACGCCGTAATCGGTCTCGAACGCCCAGAAGGCCAGCAGGATGCCGGGGGAGACGCCGTAGTCGCGCTGAATCCGGGTGAAGGTGGATTTGTATTTCTTGTAATTGGCCGCGCCGTTGTTGATCCGACCTGCGCTGATCAGTTGCCGGGCGAAGTCGACAAAGGGTTTCTGGAAGATGCTTTGGGCCGCGTCGGCCTTGAGCACGGCGGGATCTTGGCGGGCGCCTTGCAAGAAGCGGTCGGTGGCGGCGGCGCTGAGGCCCATGCCGCGGGCCTCGGCCTTGATGCCGAACAGGAAGCTTTGCCAACTGCCGCCGCATTGGGCTGCGGCGGTGGTGGGCAGGGCAAGGGCAAGCAGCAGGGCGGCAAGGCGAGAGCGGGCGGTGCGCATCGGAATCTCCGGTCAGGTCGGGGCAGGTGCGGTCACCCTATTGGGTGGCGGGGCCGGTGCAACCCGGAATTCCCGGTCAGCCCAGTCCGTGCCGCGCGGTCAAACCAGCGCGATGAGGGTGACCAGCGCCAGACCCAGCCCCCATGCCCGCCAGAGGACGCGGGTGCAGGCATCGATCTGGTCCGGGCCGGGGCTGCGGTTGCCCTGTTCCCACACCCATGGGAAGTCCTGCATCTGGCCATCATAGCTGCGCGGACCAGACAGGGCGGTGTTCAGGGCGATGGCCATGGCAGCTTCGGGCCAGCCGGCATTGGGCGAGCGGTGCAGGGCGGCGTCGCGGGTGATCTGCGGCCAGAGTTGCGAGCCGACCTTGGGCCAGATGCGCGGCCAGTCACGGAGGGGCGCATAGGTGAGGGCGATCAGCAGCGCGGTCAGGCGGGCTGGGATCAGGTTGAGCAGGTCGTCGAACCGGGCCGCGGCCCAGCCGAACTGTTCGTGGCGCGGGGTGCGGTGGCCGATCATGCTGTCGGCGGTATTGGTGATTTTATAGAGCAACAGGCCCGGCAGGCCGCCGATCAGGAACCACAGGGCCGGGGCGATGACCCCGTCTGACAGGTTTTCGGCGGCGCTTTCGATGGCGGCCCGGGCGACGGCGGGTTCCGTCAACGCGGCGGTGTCGCGCCCGACGATCATGCCGACGCTGGCGCGGCCTGCCTCCAGCGAGCGGCGCAGGGCGCTGGCCACGGCGCTGACATGCTGGGTCAAGCTCCGTTGGGCCAGCAGGATCGCGGCCAGCAGCGCCTCGATCAGCGGGCCGCCGGGCAGGTGGGACAGCAGCCAGCCAGTGGCGAGGGCGGCTAGGCCAAGGCCGGTCATCACGGCGATGCCCGCGGCTTTGCGGCGCGGGCCGGTATTGAAGCGTCGGTCGGCGGTGGCAATGATCCGGCCCATGACCACGGCGGGGTGGGGCAGGCGGGACCACAGGGCCTCGGGCTCGCCAAAGGCGGCATCCAGCAGCAGGGCCAGCACAAGAAGGGTGGCGAGGCTCATGCGGTCAGGGCGTGGCTCAGGCGTTGCCAGTCGGCCTCGGTTCCGGGCAGGCCGAGGCGCAGCCAGCGGTCGGAATAGGGAAAGACACGCGACCAGATGTGATGACGGGCGAGGCGGCCTTGCCATTGGGCGGCGCTGTCGGTGTCATAGAGGCGAAACAGCGGCGTGCCGCCAAGCGCGGTGGTTTTGGCACCGGTCATGAGGGCGTCCAGCCGGGCGGCATCCCGGGACAGGCGGCTGCGGGTGGCGGTGGCCCAGTCGGTATCGCCGAGGGCCTGTGTGCCGATGGCCAGCGCCGGACCCGAGACCGGCCACGGGCCAAGCAGTTCGGCCAATCGCGCGATCAGGGCGGGATCGCCGATGGCAAACCCCAGCCGAACCCCAGCCAGACCCCAGAACTTGCCAAAGCTTTTCAGGATCACGGTGCCGGGCTGCGCGGCGAGGCCGATCAGACTGTCCGCCGGGCAGATGTCACAAAAACTTTCGTCGATCACGGTCAGAGGCAGGGTGCCGGAGGCGGCGGGCAAAGTGTCGGCGCGCCAGACCCGGCCATCGGGATTGTTGGGATGGACCACGACCTGTGCTGCGATGGGGGGGGCG
>NZ_MTBG01000040.1 GCF_002119405.1 Pseudoruegeria sp. SK021
CGTAACGCCCAATGACCTGAGAAACTCAGATGTAGTCTCCATGGAGAAACTCGCTTCCTGTTATCCAACAGGAACCAAGTCGCAGAAACCTGGAATCAGAAGAAGGTGAGTTCCAGCCGCCGCTTACAGACGATCTCGCCGCTGGAAAGATCAAGACCAAGGTGCAGTTTGCGCCAAGAGCGTCGTTTGCGCTTGGTTTTATGCTTTTCCTCAAGCCAGTCACCTTCACCGAATATTTTCAGCCCGGTACTGTCCACAACCAGTTGCACTGGTTTGCCACTCTTGGACTTTGGCCTTGGGCGCAACGTTAGCCCATTGCCCCGGCGAGATAGGGTGGAAAAATCCGGCACTGCGATCGCAATCCCCAGCAGCCTTGCGATGGAACGCATCAAGCCTTGCGTTTGCCGCAGCGGTTGCTTGAAGACCATGCCCAGGGTCCGGCACATCTCAATCGCCAGATCCGAATAACGCTGTTGTCCGCCGCGCGTTGTTCTGCGCTCCGCTGACCACAAAGAGAGGGCGTCTTCGCAAATCCAAACCGTCAGATCACCTCGCTGTCGCAGGCCTTCGTTGTAATCCGACCAGTTGGCCACCCGATACTTTTACTTCGGGATCTTGTCACGACGATCTGCGTTGAACTTGTGCGGCATCTACAGCATCCTGAAAAAAAAACCGCCTCAATATCAGCAGTGGGACGATCCCTGCAACAACGCCCCATGAATGTCATCAACGCAGTTGCCCAGTTCGAACGGGATCTTCTCATTGAACGCACTCAGTCCGGTCTGGCCCGCGCTAAGGCCAATGGCATTCCCTTGGGACGCCCATCAGCCCTGTCCCCGGATCAGCGCACAGAGGTGAAGGAAAAACTCCAGAACGGCGAGACAATCTCAGCCATCGCGCGCCACTTCGAAACCAGCAGACAAACAATCATGCGCGTCAGAGATCACGCATAGTCCTGTGGGACTTTACGTACCTTTGTTGGGATAGACCCCACTACGGAGAGCATCAGCCCACCGCATCGAGGCGCGCCCGCGCCCAGGTGGTCGCCTCCGGGTCCTGCTCGGCAAGGCCGTTGACCAGGAAGGTCGCGCGCTCGGCTATGTAATTTTCCACTTCACGCACCCAAAGTTCGGCGTCGGGGTCCATCGCAATGACCTCCTCCACCGCCTGCGGCAAATGCTTCATGGTCGCCTTGCAAAGCATCTCGACGCGACGCAGCGCGGCTGTGGGGTTCAGGCCACAGAGTGCGGCCTCTCGCTGCCAGTGGCGACCCTTGAAGTAATCGCCTTCCCACTTCGTCGCGAGCGACATCGCCTGCTTGCTGGTGATGCTCGGCCAGAGCTTGGCGCACATCACGTCATAGATCGGCGCCAAGCTGGCGCCGGAGGCCGTGACCATGACCGAATAGTTCTTCGCATGGGCGTCGGTATTGCAGGCGATGGCGTTGAAAATCACGTAGTCGAAGATCGACAGTACCCCGCGGAGCGGATCGAGCGTGCGCATCACGCCGACAATGTCGCGGACCGTGGGGCCCCGCTGCCCGGTCTCGTTGCGCTCATACTTCGCACTCGGCAGGCGGCCCAGGGCTTGGCACATGTCCTCTTGGTGCAGGCGGCGCCAACTGTCGCCCTGCTGACGCCGGTCGTAGCGCTTCACCAGAAGATACCGGCGCGCGCCGGCGCGCCCCACCCGCACCTCCGGCGCGGCGAGGCCGATGAGAGCCGCCAGGCGTAGGCACAGCGCCTCGTTATAGACCCCGCCAGGCAGGTTCGCGGCATCCGGCTTCAGGATCCAGGTCGACGGCGCGCCCTCGACGGGGATCGAGATCACCCCATCAGCACCGACATGCACGCCAATCTTGGACTGGACGCCGGCCAGGGACATGGAGACACCGTCTTCGCCGACGAGGAATGGCTTCTTCGGCAGTTCCTGGATGATCCGCACAAGCGCCGCCTCGTCGGGCACCTCCCGAGTGGTCATTCGCGCGAAGCCGCGCTCGGAAAAGGACATGGCTCCGGAAGTATCCCGCCCGATGCTGGCCAGCAGCGCGAGGGGGTCGGCCTGCGAGGCGCCGGTGGCGCGAGCCACCATCTCGAGCTGCTGGCTTTCCGGCAGAAGGTTTGCCACCCACGGCAGGATCTCGCCCGCGCCATGGTTCGCAACCTCCAGAGGCATCCTTGTCGATATCGGGAAGGCACCGCGGGTCCCCTGCCAGTCGGCGTTGTAGGTCAGCGTCGCCGCGCCGTCTTTGCCAGGCGCGATTTCCGCCACTTCCCTGCTTTCGTAGTAGATCTTCATCTCAGTCCTCCAACGGCGGCAAATCGTCGGGCAGATCTTCGGGAATCCTGTCGGACGGATCTTCGGGGATCATGCCGGGAAGATCACTGTCTTGCGGCGCGCTCAGCGCGTGCTCAACCATCGGCACGATGCCGAGAAAGCGCGCAATCCTCAGGGCCGGGCCGATCCTCAGGGTCGGCTTCCCGTTTTCCATGTCCACGATGTAGCGCCGGCCCACGCCGGTCGCGCTGGCCACATCCTCCTGGCGCAGCCCCTGTGCCTTGCGCCTGGCACGGACCATCAGACCGAAACGGCGCGCATCTTCGGCACCAAACTGATCCGGTTGCGATATGGCGGACGACTGATCTTTGTTGCTCATGGCAGCACCTCGACTGATTGGCCAGGGAAACTGATGTTCCTGCTCGGTAACATATGGTGCTGTCGGATCGATACAAGGCCAAATGTTCCCGGTCGGGAACATATAAGGGTGTGGTGAGATATTATGGCTATATGTTACCGATCAGGAACATACATGCGAAGAAGGCCAGTCATCCCCCGAAAAGATCCCGATCGGTAACATCATGTAAGGCGTGGGTGAAAGAAATTAACCACCGCTCCCCGACCAGCCTAACTTCGGGCACCCGACCTCGATCTCGTAGACGATGCTGCGCGATGCGTCGAAAATCCGGTGTTCGGCAGCCGCGCTGCGGCAATCGTGACCCCGCCAGACGGCAGCAATGGGCCGTCCCGCTAAAAACGGGAGGATTACCCCATAGCAGACGGCGTCAGGCAGCGAACGGCATCCCTTATAATTCACAAGGGGGACCGCACGGAATGACGAAGCTTGAACTTCCAAATGGGATTCTGTTGGAGGAGATAGAGGAAGGCCTTCTCGTTCAGCAAGGCACGGAGGCTTATGTCGCACGCAATTGGTGCCTGTCTGCACCCGTTTCCGCGGCTGTCAGCAGCTTCGGATCCACTGTCGTGCCCCCACCCACCTCCCTCCGTGCCAATAAGATTGAGACATCCGACTGTGTGAAGTTTACACTTGAGGGCGAAGGAGACCGAACCCATGGTAATGCCTTCACAGATTCCGCTTTCACCGGATGCCGGACCTGAGATTTCGCCTGCGATCCCGCCCACCCGCGTCGTAACTGCCCCGAGCGCGCCTGCAGCCGAGATGACGGCCGCCCCGAAGCGGCGCCGTTTCACTGCAATCTACGGGTCTGGAGCCTAGTTCGGCCCCCGGCGCGAGAGGCACAGGGGCCGAGCGCCCATCCCATTTACCCGTCCTGCCATTCTACTCGATCAGCGGATAATCGTCGATCAGATCCGGCCCCGCGTCCGGACGAGGACGCCTAGGCGGCACGTGCTGCGAACGGAGGAGCACTTGGCGCTGCGAGGGGGCCTGACCATTAAAGAGAAGCGGCAGGCGCTCCGCCTTTCCGGATCCCGCGAGTGGAATCGTGTGCCGCAGATGCTTAAAATTCATGAGGCGTTCGGACAAAAGACGGTGACCAAGATGCGCGGTATCCAACGACTTAAGTGCCGTCTTGATCATTCGCTCGTTCTCCCAGAGGCGCTTATGCAGCTGCCCTTGACCCTCCATGGCGACAGGCGTGAGGAACTCCCTCTGAAGCTTGGCCGTTTGACGCAGAAAATGGCCTCTCTTGTCTGCGAGCATCTCCACATCTGAAGCGCAACACCCGTTCTGCACGCAACTGAATGCCTTGCCCTGTCGGTCGTTCAGGCCATCGAGGGTGTGGAACTCGGTCTTGCTCAGCATGCAATCGAGATCTGGTTGATAGATATCGGAGAAGCCACCCGTCGGTTTCGAGTTAGTTGATGGCTTAAGGTTCCAACTGAGAAAACTGGTTGCGAGCCTCGAACCCATGCCGTGGCTGACAGCGTCCGCAGCACCAAATATCGCAGGAGCCATGCCCGCGAGCCCGCCCGCATAGTCTAGGATAAAGGGTTGTTTGAGTCTCCGCCTCAGATCGGTCAGCGCATCAATCAGGACTTTGACATACCGTCCACGTCCGATGCCGAAGGAGCATACGCGAACCCACAATTGGCGGAACTCTAATTGCTGAAGTTGGCGGCAGATCTCTGCCCGCCAGTTCGGATTGGCGATCTGCGCCATCCGCACGAGGAGCATATAATCGATGGCGATACGCGAAAGATCCGCCGCATCGAGCGCTGCACGCAAGGCCACGCATGACTTAACATCATGCGACAGCCACGGATCACCCGGGCCGCTCAGCAAGTGTGACGGTGAGTGAATAACATCGACGTGATTCTCTCTCGCGAACTGCGCAATGGCAATTGCGTTGGCAACAATCATGTCTTCCGTCATGTCGCGTGGCCTTGGCACAGGCCCCTTCGGCATCCAGGCAAACCTGCCGCGATAGCTCTGAGAAAAAGCCTGTGCAGCTGCTTCGGCGCTTTCGGTATCAAGAGTTATTTCACATGTGTGATTGGCAGTCAGTTTCTCCACCAATCCAGGTTTGTTTTTCAGAACTGTCGCAGGGAAAACAAAGCGCCGACATTGCCGGGACTCGTCAAGCAGGCTTAAGGTCTTTCGCGCATCCTCGTTACTCTTGAAATTGTTGACACGCAGATAGTTGTCTTGATCCCGTGGGGTGTCCCCTTCATGCATCTTATACCCTTCCCCACTCACAGATCTGCACCGCCCCTGCGCGTTTCAAACCATTAATCAAAAATACGATCCTGCACCTTTAGGACCACGCTTAGACTCAAACCGAGCACGCGCGGAGTAAGACCGAGTGCGATGGCCAGAGCGTGGGCCGCGAAGATTGGTGCACCCGACGCATAGTTGCCGGACACCTCGTGGAGCCGGGTGTCTGGATTCTCGCCATCGGGACGCGCAAGCCTTACGATCAAGGTGACGCTGTGCGCGCCGGGCTTCTTGCGCCACGGCGTATCGGCGGGGCACACGGCGTCCCATTCCGCCCGTTCTTCTGCTTCTGGCTGGCCCTCCAGATGGAGCGCCCACCGGCGTGTAGAGACACCGCTGATCAATGCGCGCCAGCGGATGACTTCATCGAGCTGCGTCAGCCTTAGCCCGGTGTTCGTGCGCGTGGCGCGCATCAGGTTCACCGCGCACCACCAGGTGAGGTCATGCCTGTGCGTATGCCGCAGCTTCCAAAACTCTCGCAGCAACGTCTTTCCTTCGCGAATTTCGGCCGCACTGCGCGGCGGCTTCGGCGCAAGACATCCGGCTTCATTCTTGAGAAAAAATCGCGGGGACCCTTTGCGGGTCTTAAGCTCGGCGAGCGACCGGGCGACATTTTCCGCCACCTCAAGATCTGCCTCAGACATCCGCACCGCGGCAGATACATCGGCCCGGGACACCCCGCCTTCGATCAATCGAAGAGCCTCAATCAGTTCTACCGGATCCGCAAGATCGCTTGCAGCATCGTCACTGTCAGGCCCCCGCGGCAGAGTCTGCGTGGCGGTTTCAATCCAGACAATCCGGTCAGAAATCGCCGCCGCCATACGATCATAGGCCACACGGTCGATACGTCGGGCCACGGCCTCGAACACGCGCAGATCCCAGCCATGAATGTATGTGGTCGCGGTCGTTGCAGCCGAACGGTGCCCAGCATGCGCAGCGAGCGCGGCCATCCCGTCACGCCGGCGAACTGCAGGGCAAATGGTCTCCGCCGCGCGGGTTGCTTCTTCATTGCTTAGTCCACAGAGCCGCTGGCCCAAGGCGGCCCGGTCCATCAGCGGGTGAGGCTCAGGGTGCCGGGACTCGGTCATTGCGCGTTCCAGATCAGTCAGTGCAGCATGGCGGAGCGAATGGTTCGAGATATCGTCATGGCCCGTGGCCCGGCGCAGCACATCAGTAATCAATCTACCAAGGGATGCCGAAGAAATCCGGGCCAGACCAACCGGCGTCGAAAGGGCGATCAGGGGTCCGTCCCCACCAAGCAGACGGCGGCGCAGCACCCATCGCCGCAGTGCGCCCGATTCTTCGGCACTCACCATCGCAAAAGGACGAATGCACCGCCTCGAAGCACGCGTCTTATTTGATCCGAAGCGATTAGGACGGATGAACAAAACCGGATTGTCGAGGGTGGGTTCAATATCCACCAATGCCGCCTTACAAACCTCGCTGACGCGCAAAGCCCCGCGCCGCTGCAAGATCATCCCGGCCTCTACCGCCAGTTGGCCGTCCGAATTCAACTCAGGGTGAACTCGGATCAAGGACCGGGCCCTGTCGAAGGCCGCCGCCGAAACAAGCCGAGGCGCAATCTCAAACGACAGCGCTGCGAACTCATCAGCCGCGGTCTCGAACAACGTTTGATCTATTTCAGGCAGGGTCCAACGGAGGTCCTCAACTCCGAAGCGATACAGGCGACGTAGCAATTTTCGCGTCAATGCCCGCTCGCGGGCCGTGCGAGGGTCATCCTCCAGCACCTCGACGATAACTTGCCCGAGCGCATCCGCATCCGATGCCTCTAACACCAAGTCTCCGGCACAGTCGAGAAACCGGTCAGACAGGGCCGAATGGTAGCGCCGCACCGACGAGGGTGCGAGTGTTTGGGCCAGATCACAATACCAGTCGAAGGCCATCCTAGCCGCCGATGGCCACCACGCCGTATCCGGCTGCGCGGCCGCTAGGATGCTGGCAAAGGCCTGCTGTGTCAGAGGGATATGGTCGGCGATTAGGTCTCGATCTTTGTTGGGCGCAGCCTGCGCCATCAAGGCGTGAAGGGCAGAGAAGGCCCGCGCTTCGCGCCGAGCGAACCCGTCATCGTCAATTTCTTCGACATCCAACTCTGGCGGTGAAGGGTCGAATTCAAGCGCCGGAAATGCTTCCATGCTATCCTCAGGTCCGGCCCGGAACGTCGCTTCCCAAACTTCTGGCGTGGGCGAGGCCCAGCGAATTCTGCCGCGCGCAACACCCGATGTCACAGCGTCCAGACCGGTCGAACTCGCTTCAAGATCAGCGAAAGCACCATCGATTAAGCTGTTCAGGCCCGGCGGTCGGCCAAGAGACCCATCTGGATCAAGGGCGGCACGAATAAGGTCCGTCAGCCCCTTACGGCTCGTAGCGGCAGCGATGATCGTCGCTTTATCCACGTCACTGGCCCGGGTAGTAAAATAGGCTGTCAGCGCGATCAGACTGTCCGGATCGACATACCAGCGCCGCAATGCATAGGGGCCTTCGGCATCTTTGCCGCTTTGTATTCTGACGCGGGACAACAAGCCAGATGAACCACTAGCATTCAGAGTGGTCTCTGCTTCGTCAGGCCCACGCCGGCGCGCCTTGAGATCAATCCAGAGCGGCAAATTGTGTGCGGCCCTGATATGAGGTTCCGGCGTGACCAGCCAACGCGCAAGGACCGACAGGAAGATCGGATCGCCAAGACCGCCATGACGAATGGCGCAGGCAAGGACTAGCCCGGCCGCTTCAAGTGCCGAACTGGGCTGTCGTGGCTGGGCAAGGCGCATCGCCAGTGCTTTGCCCCAAGGCCGCCAACGCCGGAGACGTTCAAGCCGCGCCAACGACCATCCGGGGTTCCGGGTACGTATACTGGTGATTGCGGGCGGCGCGGGCAGTGGATCCTGAGGATGACGCGCGTTCCAAGCATCCACCACGTCGTGGAGCGCGTCGGTCATCTGCTTTGCCGCCTCAATCTCTTTGGCGCTTGCCTTGAATTCTCCGAACAGGCCTTTGATATGTGCCTCCGCATTCCTTGGGGCAAGACCACCCTGCCGAAGCCATGGAAGCGCATCATCAATCATTGCCTTAGCCAAGTCGGCGGCCCGGGCATGTCGGTCCGCGGCACGCGCTTGGCGACCAGGAATGCCGCTCATGTCCTTTTCTCCAACGGACTTACACAAGGTGTCAGTCCAACCGACTGCAAAAACTCTTCTGCGGCCATCGCCACCGCACGCAGATCACTGATGGACAGTGTGGCAAACGCGCCCCAGGGCTCCTCGCCGAGTCTGGCATGGCCAAAACTGGCGTCGATTGCGTCCGGAGCTACTCCGGCGGATGCAAGGTGGGTCCGCAACATGTGACGGGACAGGTTGGTCTGCACCGGCAGAACCTTACGCCGACGCTGGGTGATCTCATGACGGCGCGGCTCTATGATTGCCCCTTCGGGAGACAGGAAGAAGAAGAGAGGCGCGGTTGAGCTGGCACGCCCTTGCGCCGCGACGATCCGATCGGTGATCGTCGACTCCACCCTCCATTCTAAGGTCTCACGCAATGCCTCCAAGTGTCCGATCCAATGCCGGACTTGAGTGATGGCAGAGGGCGGCAGGGCAACAATCCGTTCAGAGCGACCACCGGCAACCGCCTTATCCGCGATCCCCAGAAGTCCGGCCTCCAGATCAAAATCTGTTATGTTTTCGAACGGTGCGTCAACCGGGCGATGTCCGGTCGCAGCCTTTAGAAGCTCAAGTGTGTAAAGCGTGAATCGTTCATGGACCTCGGCCAGCTCCTTGATGGTGAGCGGGCTGCCATGGCCGCGATCTAGATCAAGCTTTGCGCTCAGATCCTTGAAGGTCTGAATGAGCGCTTTTCGCGGCAATCGCTGGCGCGACCCGACCATAGAACTGGATCTCGGGCTTAGCGGCGGCTTCAAGCCGAGACCCTCCGACAGAGCCGTCCCCCAAAGGGCATTGAGATCAGTCGTCTTTAACTGCGTGTAATGCATCTGCGCCCGCCCGTCAGGATCTTGTCCTGTCAAAACCCCGATCGCCGCTTGGTCTGCGCCACGATTTCGCAGCCACGCGGCAAGCCATCCCGTGATGCGCCTCTGCGTATAGGGTCGAGAAACCTTGCCCCGCAATGCCTTCAATGCTGCATCGCATTGGCTGGAATCAAAGCCGACCAATTGGTCCGCTTGAAAGGGCTTTGGCACCCCCAACCGTAAGCGTTCGCGACCATCGCTGGTCACTTTAGTGGCAAGGTGCTTTGGTAAATCCACGACAAACGCCGGCAGGTCCACGGCGATTTCGAGTTCAATTGCCCCGCCTCTGGTCTTGTGCCAGACCTCGCGATATGTGGTCAGATCACCTTCTTGGAGCGAGACCGCATCCACCTCGAAAGCGGCGCGCAGCCGGTCAACCGACCGCCCATAAATGAGAGACAACGCAACTGCCGTGAGGGCCGCATCACTGGGCGCCGCGCAGGCCTCTGCGAGCAGCGTCCTAGCCTCAAAATCTGTCAAAAGATCGACACTTGCCGGCAACGCCAGATCCTGCATCGCGGCCGACATGGCGGCAACCCTTGTCCGTTTCTGATCACGAGCACGGTCATCGTAGCTGCGCCCGCTGCGCGTTAGATGTCGAACAGGCTCTGGTGCGTCAGCCCGGGCTGTGGAATCTGGCTCATCCAGAGGGTCGGCAAGCTGACCCGTGTCAGCATAATCAATGAGCCCATCAAAATCATGCGGTGTCGATTCAGCCTGCGCAATTCGCACCCCAGTTTTACGATCAGAGCTATTCCGTTCGATCGTCGCCCGGTCACGCGAAGCTGCATCCAGAAGAGCCCGAATGGGTCGGGCCCGCAAGAGGAGCTTATGCGGCGCATCCCCGGCCTCCTGCACCACCAAGAGATTACGTGCATCCTTCAGGGATTTCGCATGGCGCAGATCAAACGCGGGCAGCAAAGAGATGTCAGATCGTTTCAACAGCCGGAAGGCAGAACAGGCATCTTTGACAAGCGACTCCACATCGGCACCGAGCGGTCGATGGAGGATCGCAATCACAATCCAGCCGCCCAAGGTTTCTGCGATCGTCAAATGCGTCGATTGTTTAAGCGGTGCAGCGAACGCCGCGGCCACCGGTGCCCTACCGAAGTTTTGACCTGCCCGAATATCTCTAAAAATATCGGGCAGTGAAGGACGTGACAATGCCGCCGCGCTCGGCTCTTCGTCTGCCGGGCATAGGCTAACGAGCCGCGTCGCTACATGATCCAGCTCGGAACTTCCGGGCTCCATAGCCAGTTCGGCCAACCGGCCCATCTCACGTCCCAGAACCCCGCAAGCCTCGGGAGGCACGTGATCCCCAAACAAAAAGCGCGCCATCATTTCAGTATCTCCGCCCTGAGTGCAGCTTCAAAAAAGCTTTGAGACGCATTGCGGCTTGGCGGTTCGCAAGAAGCTTTGGTCATTCCCGCCTGTATGGGCGCAACCTCGCCCTCTGCCGCGCGGGCAACCTCTGCGGCGGTTAACGGCATCAGGATAGTGGTGACCACGGAGCCGGTCGTCTTCGCATGCAAGTAGGCTGCAAAGCCCGACACCAAGGCCGGCGCACCGGCAGGCTCGTCCGGCGCGACCACCACCAGACCGGGCAGAGCTGGCATCAACGGCCTCGCCGCAAGGGGCAATCCCAGCCAGGCCTCAAACGCGGCGCGCGCACCAGCATGTACTGGGAAGGACCCATCGACCGCGAAATCAACAACGCGGACGATGACAGGCTCGCACCCTGACGTCACTTTAATACTGTCATTTGATAGTTTCACTTCGAATCATACGCATAAAATTAATCTACACAGATGGAATTATGATTCAACGTAGAACTTATCGTAGTTGTTTTTAATGTATTTTTTTACTCCAATATACGCAACTTTCCCATTACAGCATATCACTATCTATACCATATGAGCGAGCCACCTGACAGACGCATAATCAGCGATTTCATTTTGGATGTACTACCGCCTTCGCCTAGAAGACGGCTGCCGGCCGCGGAACCTAAGCTGGTCAGTCTCATCCAGCGCGCCCACCGCAAAGATGGGCAGCCGGGTGATCGCCAGCACCCCTTCAGAGGCCTGAAGCCAAGCCTTAAATGACCCCCTTGCGCCTACGAGCAAGCAAAGCCGCCGTTGCGCGCGGCAGCCTGACGCCCCAAACTCGAGAAGAGAGGCATCGGATCCAGCCCTCAATACTGGTAAAGCTAAAAAATCAATATAATTGGACAATATTGCCCAGAGTAACGCACTTTACGCAAATCTAGAAGGCGCCATATCTACTTAAAAATGTGGTAAAATTATCTTCAATACTACTAGATCGCAGAATCCACCCTAGTAGTTCCAAACAATCAGCAACCCAACCATCCATGTTCGAAGCGGCGGCCCGCCGCTGAAGACACGTGATCTTGCCACGTGGCAAGATCACGTGCTTCCAAAGCGATCCTCGACAAATTTCCGGATGGCGACCTCGAATGCGGCACGAGACAGGTTTTGATCGAACTCAATCTTCACATTCTTGCCGCTCGCGCGCACCCGGATGCTTTTCTCCGATCCTTCGCCATACACCTTGTCCGCCTGCCCCGCCGTCGCTCGCGGTAGGACAGCTGCCAGCAGTTCTTTCAGGACCGTTGCACCATCTTTTCCGCAACCAGCCGCCTTTTCGCCCGCCAATTTCTGCGCAACTGCGATGACTTTTTCGCGGCTGTCATCATTGCCCAGAAGGGGCTTCAGCTTTCGAGCGTGCACTTCCGTGATGTCTCGGATCGAGTCATAAGCGTCGACGATCTCGGCAGGCAGCTTCGCCAATGTCAGATACCGGGACAACCAACTTTCACTGACCTCAAGCCGTTCAGCCATTCTCACTTGCTTGCCGCCGTAATACGTCTCCAAAGCACGGGCATAGGCGCAGGCGCGCTCAAAATCGCTGATGTCCTCGCGGTCACGATTCTCGACGTCGGCAATGCGGAACGCTTCTTCATCCGTCAAATCCCGGAGTTCGATTAAGTAGGGAAGCTCCGGATGACCATTTTCTCGCAGCCAAGAAACCGCAAAATGTCGGCGGGCGCCGCAGATCACTTCGTAGGCTGTATCGTCCCCATCCGTTGTGCGTCGCACGATCGCGGGAAACTCCTGTCGCCCCTGAGCCCGGATGCCGGTGATCAGGTCCGAGCAGTTTTCTTCAGTCAGCAGATTGTAAGCACGATCATGCTGGGCCCAGATCCGGCAATCAGCAGGATCGACCCACGAACGGTTTCCATCCCCCGTCTGCGGACAATTCGATGTGACGTTCGTTGACGGAGCAGGTTTTCTTTTTTCAAACGGATCGGGCGGCAAATAGGGTTCACCAAACAGATCCTGAACGAATTGATTGCCTTCTTTCATAACGCCCTCTTTCATCACTCGTTTTAGCAGCCTGACGCGCAACTGCTTATCGTAGGGTTTGATGAATTTGGGCCCGCGCCTGCCCGACCATTCTAACGCCAGTATCCACTTGGGATCTACAGCATCGCCCAGAGCTATGACCTGCTGCGAGGGGCGTATTAAAATTGTTATCGGCCTGCTGCACGGTATGGCGCCGCCATGTGCCTTCATATCATGCCCCAGCGAGGGGCACGAGGCCGTCTTTGCGGTCACACGAATTTTTGAGAGCATGGTCGAGCGAGATGCCCGCCGACGAGAAGGTCAGCGGGCGATCGGAATGCTTCAAGCTGGCAAGTCCGCATCCGTGAACAAATTTGGAAAGAGCCGTTCTCGATAATCCAATGGGAACGCCAGACGAACCGGGGTCTTTGGAGACGGAGAGATCAGATATCCCGCTGAGGTGAGCTGCTTCAGAGTATTACGGGCCGTTCGCTCAGACGTCTTGAGCACGATATGCGCCTCGCCTCGGTCCAATTTTCCGTGGCGCAAAACAGCGGACATCAGATCAGGGGCACGCTTGTCATCAATCGTATCCTCGACGAGGCGACGATAGCGCTTGTCCAACCCTCCGAGGTCAAACAGCTTGGCAGAAAATGTGATCTGGTCCAGCGCGACGGTGAGGAACCATTCACAATAGGTCTTAAGCGCCGCCTCAGACAGGTTGCCCCGTCCATCGCGATCCCCGCGCCGGGCGCTGTCAGCGAGATCCATCATCCGCTTGTAGTCCCCGCGATCCGTCAGTCCGCGCGCAAGTCCACGGGATACAGACCACAGCCCCTCTCCGCCAATCCCGGCGGTAAAGGCCATGGCATGCGACATCAACCGGCTGACCCTACCGTTCCCATCGGGGAAGGGGTGGATGTAGTTCAAGCGGTGATGTGCCGAGGCAATGGCGATAATTCGTCCGCTCGCGGATCGCGCCGCGATCTGGAACCGTCTGTCAAAGTGATCCATGAACGCCGCGACACGAGGTGACGACGGTGGCAAGTGACGTCCGACAGCGACTTCTCGATCCCCGCCTTGCCGCATGTGGCCGGGAATGATCGGCTCGCGTGTTCCATCGGCGAATTCAACGACCCGGAACTCATCTGGCATTTCGTCGTAGAAGGCCTTGTGTACCCAGGTCAGAAACTCAACCGAGGTCGGCCGGGGCAGTGAGCCTGCGCGATGCCTCTCGTCGATCGCACGCTGAACGATGACATGGGCGCGCGCCTCCAGGGCGAGAGGGCGGGTTTCTTCTTCAAGCTCCGCACCGGCAAGCGCGCGCTCAATGTCACGGGGCCGGGTGTTGTGGCCCTCAATCAGGTTGGAATAATAGCAGTTCATCACCCTGACAAAATCGGCCAGTTCTGCAGCACTGTCAGGGTGCAGCCCTTGCCCCAGCCGGGTTGCCTCGCGCTGAATTTCAACAGAGAGGTCGGCCAGAGTGGCGGGTATCTGGTCTTCGAAGAAGCAAGGCTCGATCCTGCCGGGTGTTTCCAACATTTTTTGCCGATCTTTGATGTCCTAAAAGTGTAGTATCTAAATATACTTTTTGACTGAAGTAGCAAATTTTTGCCGATAGTGCCTGCCGATCTTCTTTGCCGCCCCTATGCGCATTCAGCCTGCGAGTTTAACGTAAAGCCCTTCGTGATAGACCTCCTCCTCTAAGCCGTCAGGAACCCTCCCCCATGCGAGGCAGGATTAACTCGTTTGCCACGAACAGTTGGCAAAGCAAAACTCACGGATACTGGCAGGCCTACAACTGCAGACCCTCCGGAAGCGCCGCCGCCACCGCCGCCAGAATGGGTCCGGGCTGTACCCCAATCGCGCGCAATAGGATCAGCAACTCCACGACATCGATCCGACGCTGACCGCTTTCGATCCGGGCGATCAGGCTTTGATGGCAGCGTAGCCGCGCGGCGAGATCAGCCTGCGTGACCCCTGCAGTTCGCCGCGCCTCTATAAGCTCGGCAACAAGTGCGTCTTGGGGTGCGGAATACAGGGTCTTGGACATCAATAGGGCTCCGAGCGGCACGCCCTCTTCCCTTCATCCATTTTTTAGATTATCTAAAAAATAGATTATATGGATGCCGCTATGCCCGCTTGCTTCTCGCTGACCGCGTTCGAACGCCTTCTGTTTCCTCTGCACAGGTCCATCTATGCTGGCATTGAGAAAAACCTTCGCCTTATGGAGGCTGTCCAACCCGGGCTACTAGCCGGGGCATCCAAGTTCGCCCGGGTGACAAATGCGCTTGGAACTCAGGATGCCATCGATCCGGCCAGTCTGGCAGGCATGACACTTCCTGCCTATGACCTCAGGGTGATCATTGCGGCAGATGGTAGCCAGCCTTTGCGAAGAGTGCTGAACCACCAGATCGAGATTCTGCCACATCATGACCGGCCGTTTTCCCGGTACTCTGGCTGCCACCTGATTGTGGTCACTGCCAGCGAGACGTCGCAGGCAGGCTACATCGTGCCTCTCGGCTATGTCCTGCACGGTCTGGGGGATATTGTTCTGCGCAAGGATGGCTACCAGATTTATCAACACCATCTCTACCCGAGCAGTGCGCCGATGCCATTTACCCCAATCTCCTTGGATGCCGATCCGGGCCTTCCTTGGTCCACCTATGCCGGGACCGGCCTTGTCTATACCGGACTGACCAGCCGGGACTGGGCTACGCGTCTGAAGGAGCATCAGCGCGCCGCCCGGTCGGGCAGCGGCACTCTTTTTCACCACGCCCTTCGCGACCACTTCTTTCCGATCGTAAAAACCGAGCACGAGATCCTACGGGTTGGCCTGACCAGAGCCGAGGCCATGCGATTGGAGGAAATTGAGATCGAGGCAAAATCTCTGTTTCCGATCCACAATCGCGGCCTCAACATGATCCCCGGCGGCGAGGCTGGAATGCGCTTTATTTCTAAGTGGCGCAAAACTGATGGCAGCTTACCTGATCCCGGGCGAGTCGAAGAAGCCTACGACGATGCCCTATCCGAGATGCTGAACGCCCGCCGGGCCGATTGCGCGCCAGACGGCTCTGCCATTGCGCGCCTTTGGGCCGAAAACCTGTCCTATCGCATCGGGGTCACCTGCGGCCGATCCGATCGCCTGTCGCAATTGCAGATCACGTTTGCCCGTATCTGGGATGCGTGTGGTTGGCCGCAGGAGAAGATCGCGCTCAATCTTGATGGCGTTGATCGGCGACGGGCGACCCTGTCTCAAGTTCGAGATTTGCTTGCAGGGCGGACTTATGCCGAGATCCCAAACCTCCTGCCGAACAGACAGTCGTAGTCAATCAGCTATGATTGCCCGACGGTGGTAGTTTCGACCCTGCCAAAGGCACATCGGCTTTTTGGTTCAACATGAGTGATCTGCTCAAGGCCACATTTGGGCGGCGTGAAGCACACGCAGAACTGTCACAACTGCCGGCGTTTCGGCATAGACCACGATGTAGTTTGGACGAACGACCAACTCCCGCGTGCCTTGCACTCTGCCGGTGCGGCAACTTTTGGGATGCGCAGGGAGCCGCGCGACCTTGGTGTGAATTTCGTCCATCACGGCAAGCGCCGCATCCGGGTTGTCGTCCGCGATGTAATCGACGATCGCCATCAGGTCGGCAATTGCTGCGGCCTTCCAGTCGAGGTCAGGCACGGCGCTTTTTGTCAATCAACGTGCGGGCTTCACGCATAACCTGGTCATGCGGTATGGTCGGGCGCTGATCGATCAACGCATCCTTCACCTTGGCGCGAAACCAAGCGTCATAGGCATCAGGGTCAGCGGTCAATCCGGCAGGCATACCACCTTCCGCAGCCACTCGGGTCAATAAAATTCGTACAGCATCGGACAGGGTAAGGCCGACACCGGCCAACGCATCGGCCGCCTGTGCTTTGAGATGATCGTCCACGCGGACGTGGAGCATTGAGGTTTGAGCGGGCATGGTGTCTCCTAATGTTAGATCTATTGTGTATCTCAATTGAGCCTTCGTCAACTGTTTGCACGCAGGTTCGATACTGTCCGGGAAGGAACGACTGCATGCTGGCACATAGCGTAACGACGGCGTTGGCAACGTTGGCCACGGCACCAGATGCCGATCACGCCCGGGCCTGTCTGGATCACGTCAGTGCAGCATTGATCCGTGCGCCCGAGGATGCAGTCGCAATCGTCAAAGTGCTGGGTGCCTCCGATCATGACGATGGCCAAGACGATCCTTTGGCGGAAATCCTGTCGGCGGCGCTCGATGTGGCGCGAATGGCGCAAGAGAAGGATCAGGCGCGGGGTGAGGTCTTGATCGCGACCTTGAGCGCGGCCGTGGCGCAGATGGCAACCGACGGCGATCTGACGATGCCGGGACGCCTAGTCTTGTCGCAGGCCTGGGTCCGGGCCGGACTGACGCCGCCAGAGGCCTTGGCTTGGCAAGACGGCGTGCCCGACGATCAGAGGGCCGGGGTCGATGTTGTTGACCCCTTCCAGCTTGACCAGATGATCGACGAGGTGTTCGGCGACCTGGTCACAGAGGCTGAGGGCGATGTGTCGATGGTGCATGGGGCTTTGTCGGAAATGCTGCCGTCCCTGCCTGCAGACATTCGTGAGGCCGTGATCCGCGTGGCCGTGGCCCGGCCGGACGCTATTTTCGGGCGCTTGGGTTGCGCGTTCTTGCTTGACCCGGCCTTGGGCACCCGGCTGGCGGCGGCGGAAGGACTGACGGCACGGTTTTCGGCCGGACGGCTGGAGGCCGAGGTCGCGGCGCATCTGGTCAGCCTGCGCAGCTGGCTCCCCGATGATGCGGCACGGGCCAGCCTTGATACGCTGTTGCAAAGGGCCATGCGCCGCGGGGTCTCGGGTGGTGAGGCAACACGGCCCTGGGCGGTTCACAAAATTCTGGCCACCCTGCCCGATGGCACTGGATCGCAAAGCGTGGCCGTATCTCTGGAACGCGGCAACCAACGCGCCTTGGCGATGCTGCTGCTCAAACAGGATTTCGGCGTCAAGGATGCCTATCTGATCGCCTGCCCGTCCGCGACGGAGCAGCGCCGGATTCTGGACAGCTTAGAGACAGACACGGACGCCCTGACGGCCACACCAGACTACTTGGTTGCGGCGCTTGAACTGGCACTGGCCGATGGGTTGGCACATGGCCGTCCGCCCGCGCCTGGGCTGGTCGAAGTAGTCGATGTCTGCGGCTTGACCGGTCTGCGCCCACAACACCAGACCACCGCCGAGCTGCTGCGAGCCCTTGATCCGCAGGGCCGTATCGCCGCCCTGTCGCCACAAGCCCGCGGCCGCTTGATCAATGCCAGCGAGGTCTGGCCCGATGCGCATGACATGCTCGACAGCTGGTTTGAAGACGGCGATGCCTGCCGTGAGGTCCTTGATGTCCCGCGTGCGCCGCGCCGGATGGAAACCGCCCTCTGGACTTGGCTCGATAGCCGCCGGGACTGGTGGGCCCGGATCATCGCCCGGTCGGCGCAACTGCTGCTCGACACCGGCCATGCCGACGCCCAGAGCTTCATCGCCACCGCCCAGTCGCTGATCGAGGGGCGTCCGCTGCGCAAGATCCCGGTGATGGCTGAGGTCCACGATCTGACGATCGGATCGTGGCTGCATAACGGTGCAGAAGACGCGGTTGGCCCCGATCTTGATGGCTCTCTTCTGGAGGACCTCGACGATTTGCCCCCCATGCCTGCCCCAGAGGCATCCGGCGAGTTGCCAAAGCTTCTAAAAGGCGCGGCACTCTCACCGGGTTGGATTGACGGCTACCTCGTCTCGATTTGCGTCGCGCCAAAGCCAGTGACCCCGGACCGCTGGGTACAGCCCCTGCTGACCGCTGCCCTGCCCGTTCTGACCGACCGCCATCTGCAACGGTTCCTCGATTTGATGATGTTTCGCTACGACGCCGCCCTCGACCAGCTGGCCGACCCCGCAACCTGTGAGGCAGCGCTCGCCGCGATGTCCCCTGGAAGCCTTGGGGATTGGTGCGCCGGATTTCTCGCCGGCAAACAAAACTTCAAGTCCTCTTGGCCTGCGAAAACGCTTGGGCCAGCAGACAAGGCGATCTTGCGACAGATCACGCAACGGACCGAGGCCCCAGCCACCGATGTTCCGCCTAGTCCCGATCTGGCCGCCTGGCTGATCCGCAGGTTTGACACACAGCCCGAATGACAGTGGGTACTGGAACGCAATGCGGCAATGCAAAACTTGCAAGACTGGACCATTGTGCAGTTGCAGCATTAGCGCTAACATCAGGTCATTCGATTGGGTCTCTCCTCCCTGACCCAATCGCGGTTTTTAATGATTTGGCGGCATCCATCTCCTCCCGGATGCCGCCATTTTTTTTGTCTGACGGATATCTGCACCGGCTGCGTTGACGGCTCCATCGCACGAGAACCGCGCACACCGACGATGTTGCATGAAGACGGTTCGGGCTGCATCTGCCCCTTTCCTCGTTTCGTTATGCGACACGCTCATAGGTCGCACGACCGAGACTGGTATGCGGTTGAGGGCTTTGACAGCGATCTCGGCTTCGGTTGCCTGGGGGCGCTGATGCTGTAACCGCCCCCCGACGGCATCTGCTGTGCCAAGGTGGGATCGCAACAATCCAATTTGGGAGGCGGTCATGTCAGAAGTTACTACAGTCGGACTCGATCTGGCGAAGAATATTTTTCAAGTTCACGGTGCGGACAGCATGGGCCATGCGGTTGTTCGCAAGAAGTTACGACGAGCGCAGGTTCTGGAGTTTTTCAATCAGTTGCCCCCTTGCGTGGTGGCGATGGAAGCGTGTGGTGGCGCTCACTACTGGGCGCGTGAAATTGGAAAACTGGGCCACGATGTTCGCCTGATCCCTCCGGCGTATGTGAAGCCCTTCGTGAAGCGCCAAAAGAACGATGCGGCCGACGCAGAAGCGATATGTGAGGCCACCGTGCGCCCATCGATGCGGTTTGTGCCGGTCAAGAGCGAAGAGGTCCAAGCGACAGCCATGGTATTCCGTGTTCGCGAACTGCTCATTCGGCAGCGCACACAGCTCATCAATGCCCTTCGCGGTCACTGCACAGAGTTCGGAGTCATTGCGCCGAATGGTGCCATGAATGCAAAGAAGTTGATCGCTGCCGTAGAAGATGAAGCCTCCGTTCTGCCGCAGGCTGCGCGCCAGGTTCTGGAGGACCTCATCGGCACACTATCCGATCTTGAAGCCCGGATCGGCAAGCTTGACGCTGAGATCAGAACCCGCGCACAAAACAACGAAATGGCACGACGGCTGATGACAATTCCTGGTATCGGTCCGTTGATTGCGACGGCGCTCGTGACGCTAGCGCCTCCAGCTGAGACCTTCCGCCGGGGCCGTGATTTCGCGGCGTCGTGCGGGTAGCACGCCTCTGGCGTGACGTTGGGCTTGGTGCCGCGACAACATTCTACGGGTGGCAAACAACGTCTGGGGGCAACGACGAAGATGGGCGAGCGCTCGCTGAGGGGATTGATGGTCATCGGTGCCAACAGCGTGGTCATCAAACGACATGTTCACAAAGCAGCACAGCCCGGTACCTGGCTCGCAGGAATGCTATCGCGCAAACCAACTATGCTGGTGCGCGTGGCACTGGCCAACAAAATGGCGCGGATCGTCTGGGCCTTAATGGTCAAAGGCGGCGTCTATCAGTCTCCGGTCGCGGCGGCGTAAGCCGACCGTCGGTCGCGAGGACGTCGGAGCGAAAGAGGGCAAGGAGCAGTTTGGCGCAATAGTCGTGAGACGGGATCGGGAAAACCAGTGCGCAACAGAGTGCCTTTGAGCACGCGGCGTTGATTTGGACCTGATCTTCGAACACCATCGGGGCCCGCGACATCTGCAAGGTCGCATCTTGAGGCCGGACATATGTCAGCACCCGACGACGCGTCAGAAAAAGCTTCAAAATCCCTCTTGCGTTTGGGGCGGTTACATATGTTGCGCAAATCTGAAACGGGCCGCAGTGCCCCTTCAACGCCACTATTTATATGATAAATATACTGTCAGGATAGCAAAATCAGCGATCTACCTGGGGAATGCGGGCTAAAGGGTTCGAAGTATTAAGACACATTAACAAGTGTCCTCATTCTTAGGACCTCGTTAACCTTTATACTAGAGTATCAGGAGCTGCGGCTGAAAGGCGGCACCCGCTCTTTTGACCACTATGGTCTCAACGGGTGCCGGATCATTTTTCAGTGGTTTCAGTGGTTTGATAAGTTTAGTGGGTGACGGAACTTTCACGGGACCTGCACCACTAACGACACTGGACGCTAGGTGGTGAACGAATAGTTAACTCTATGGATTATTCGTTCACCATTTATCCTAGGCGTGAGAGATTGTTGCGCTGATGATGCCAATTGGCATTCTCATGTTTGGATGCCCCCCCTGTAGGCAATGGGGGCTGCAAGTCTGCGGATCAATGAGAGTCGAGAGGGGCGGTTTGCTTCTGACGCAGTAGCCAAATTGCGCAGGCGAGGAGATATGGGCAAAAGTTGGTGACGCTTGATCAGGCGGCGGTTTGAAGTTGGCGGATCCCATCCCGGAACTCAACCCCTTGGATGATCTCGGGGAGGCGGTTTTGACCGTCGAGTTTGCGCCATTTC
>NZ_MTBG01000041.1 GCF_002119405.1 Pseudoruegeria sp. SK021
GCCTTCTCTTGCGCCCTATTCTTTCCACCAATGTCATCTGGGATTGGTCAAGATGGCGACGCGCCCATCAACTCGACGCCGCAAGAGCTCATCGGAAAACCGGGCTCAAAATGCAACTGTAGTATTAAAGCACGTGTTCATGGAGCGTTTCGGCTTGGATGATTTCCGCGAACTCTTGGGTGTCGATAAGGGGAGACTGACAACCTATGGCAACCTCAACCAGTATGCGATCAAGCCAGCACTTCTTGAAGTTAATGCCCTGTCCGACTTCACAGTCAGCATTGTCCCTGAGCAGACAGGGCGGCGCGTGACGGGCTTTGTGATCGGCTGGGGGGCGAAGGACATAGAGGGCAAAAGAGCAGCCTACGCCGAACTGCAACGACCTCGTGTGGGTCGAAAAGCGCGGATTACAGGAACCGTGGAAGAGATGTTGCCGAGCGCGATCATCGAGTGATGAATCCCGTCGAAAAGCATATCTGGCATGCAAGATAAAATGGCCTATAGGGTCTTGCGTCGCTTCCGTTTTTACATGAACATATGGAGAACACCGGAAGCGAACTGGTTCCATATGGCAAAGGATTTTCTTATTGCGCCATGAAAGACTTACGACCAATCAGAGAATAGAAGTTCAGGGCCTCATAGCGCACCCGCAAACGCTAGTAGTACACACTTCTCCAAGATACCCTGCATCAACATCACTAAAGCGCGGCACACAGCGCGAGATGATGAACGCCGCTAATTTTTCCAGGCACATCAGGTTTCCCCTCAACACTCTGACCACAATCAACGCGGCCCGCCTCCAGCACGTCAGCAGCGGCGGCGTTTTCGAGATCGGCCACCTCTGGGATGGTTTCCGAGACCTCTTGGAGTTAATGCGGAAGTGGAGCAAGGCGCGCGGTGTGCCGTGGGCGGTCGTATGGTGCCGCGAGGTAGCAAAAACAGGAGCTCATCACCCCGGTGAACACTGGCATATCGGGCACCACCTGCCGGCAAAGCACCATCTAGATTTCGCGTCCCAGGTGGGACGATGGACCGACGAGGAATTTTCTCCAAACCATCACCTCGATCTCAGTAGAGGCCAAGTAGCATTTTCTGTCCACGATGCGTGGAACATCACGAAGGCCGTACGTGGCGGCGGAGGTCCTGAAGGCATCAGCGCCTATCTGGGAAAGGCCGAACCCAACCGGATTACACTGTACGGCAAGACCAAGAGAAATCCAGACAAGATTAGCCTCAAAAATATCGGTGGTAATGGCCGGGTCGAAGGCCAGCGCCATGGGATATCGCGGGAAATTCATCGATCGGCACAGCGGGCCGTGGGCTTCATTGGCCCATATTCGAAGCCCCAAGGTCGACTACATTTCGCCAGCTTCGAATAGCACAAAGTGGCGCGAATAGCCGTCAGAAGCCAGTACCTGGCATCTCAAGGAGATGACTTCCACATGCCGCAACTACCACCAGATGCACAAAATCGCGTACTAATGCGTGGTTCATGCGCAAATCAGGAATAATCGCGCCTATCTCAAAGCAACGCGCAACGACCTGATATCATTCGTAGAATGTACGTCGACAAGCTCTCCTCTGACGCCGGATGATGTCAGATTCGGTCTATAAGGCAGCTCAAATCAGTCAACAATATGAACAATATCAACGCCTCAATGCGCGCCGCCGTGATCTGTGGCGCTACCATTACGGCATATTCCCCGTTTCTCAGCATCTTTATTCACTGAAAGCAGAGGAGCCAGCATACGGCCTTTGCGCGTATCAGATGCCGATTTCCCCTCCCTCAGCATCTTCTCTGTTTGCCCCTGAAAGCATGGGTGGTCACGCAGGTTGTAGGCGTTGTCAGAAGCGAGCCTATCCGTCACAGCGGCCCACCTGGCGTGTATGGGTCCTGGAAGGCTTGTCGAGACAAATACCGGAACCCGAGCCGCTGGGGCTATGCTTTGGCAAGGTGAACTACGGCAGCAAGTTTTTTTGGACCAGATAGCCATCTGAGCGAAATTTAGCCGATCCTTAAGAATCCTTAACCACAACCCTCATCGTTAGGACCCCGTTAACGATTGGGTCCGAATGTCAGGGTGCTGCCGCTGAATGGCGGCACCCGCTCTTTTGACCAAGAAGGTCTCAACGGGTGCCGGATCATTTTTCAGTGGTTCCAGTGGTTTGATAAGTTTAGTGGGTGACGGAACTTTCACGGGACCTGCACCACTAACGACACTGGTAGGTTGATGGTGAACGAATGGTTAACGCGACAGCTTATTCGTTCACCATCAAACCGATATGCAACAACGTCGTAGCGCATCCAAAGGGCTGAATGGGCCTTGCTGGCCTTTGGATGGATAGCGATCAGCTAGACAGAAGCGACCAAACAGAGGATTTTTTATGCCCTGGGGATTTGAAGAGGGCCGCATCTACAACCGGCGCAAGGACATTCACGCGCCATACGGTGGTCAACAGCAAGGCGGTATCATTACGCCGATCGGACATTCCTTGGTGGTCTGCATTACCGGAGACGAAGGCGAACAACATGGATACTCTGACCGAATGCGGTCCGATGGTGTGTTCGAGTATTTTGGCGAAGGCCAGGTTGGCGACATGCAGATGTTGCGAGGCAACAAGCACATCCGGGATCATGCCGAGAACGGGAAAGACCTCTTGCTGTTTCGGAAGACCAAAGAGGGCCTACGTTTTCTAGGCCAGTACGTTTACGAAGCAGACCACACCGAAAGGTCGCCCGATCGTGAAGGTGCGATCCGCGACGCCATTGTGTTCGAGCTTCGGCACATTGATGCAATCAATGCGCATGAGGTTGAACCGGCTCAAGTGCTGACTGACGCTGCACCCGTCTCTCTGGAAGAGCTTCGGGAGCGCGCGCTCGCAGCAGCGTCCGCGACGCCAGGGCACAAGAAGCAAACCTCGACTGTGTTCGAGCGGTCTGCGGCCGTTCGCGCCTATGTTCTGGCAAGGTCTCGCGGCCGTTGCGAAGACTGTGGAGATCTTGCGCCATTCGAGACACCTTCGGGTCAACCGTTCTTAGAAGCCCATCATGTGCGGCGCCTAACTGATGGAGGTCCTGATGATCCGCGGTTTGTCATTGCGACCTGTCCTAACTGCCATCGCCGTGCCCACTTCGGCAAAGATGCAGGAGACTGTAACGCGCGGATGCTGGGCTTCCTCAAGCTGATCGAATGTATGCAATAACCGCCATTATGCTAGCTTCGATCTGCACGACCTTAGAGGTCGCCCGCCGCCTGCTCCAAAGCTACAACGCGCTTGGCGGGGCTAGTATTCGGGGCCAGATTAGACCGTCTCCCCCGAAACAACGATCAGACGGAAACGCTAATTTGATCCAGATGCGAAATAAGATACTGCTCGACCGGATAGCGTTCTCCCTAGGGGGTTCCGGTTCTAATCCTGTTCATTTTACGGAGATATTTGATGCGTCCCTTGCTGACCCTTGCCCTGCCGCCGCTCCTGTTGCTGTCTGCCGCAGCGCAGGCCGCAACCTTGGGTTCATCCCAACAAAGGTACGTAAAGTCCCACAGGATTATACGTGATCTCTGACGCGCATGATCGTTTGTCTGCTGGTTTCGAAGTGGCGCGCGATGGCTGAGATTGTCTCGCCGTTCTGAAGTTTGTCCTTCACCTCTGTGCGCTGATCCGGGGACAGGGCTGATGGGCGTCCCAAGGGAATGCCGTTGGCCTTAGCGCGGGCCAGACCGGACTGAGTGCGTTCAATGAGTAGATCCCGTTCGAACTGGGCAACTGCGTTGATGACATTCATGGTCATTTTCCCGGCGGAGCTGGTGAGATCAACGCCGCCGAGGGCAAGGCAGTGTACGCGGATGCCCACCTCTTCGAGCTTCGCTACGGTGGTGCTGACATCAATGGCGTCACGGCCCAGTCGGTCAAGTTTTGTGACAATCAGAATGTCACCCTTTTCCATTTTTTCGAAAAGCCGAGAAAAGCCGGTCCGCTGCGTGATGGCCATCGAACCGGAAATAGTTTCGGTGATGATCCGGTGTGGTTCGATATCAAAGCCCGCCGCCCTGATCTCTCCGATTTGGTTTTCGGGGCTCTGATCAAAGGTTGAGACACGGGCGTAGGCGAAGGTTCTGGACATAACGGGCGATCTGTAACGAAATGGATGTACGGAATTATATGCCTGTCCTATAGTATTACAAGATAATTTACGGACGGGTTTTTCGGCACCGTCCGTAACCGTCCCTTTTCGGTCACCTCTGACAGGATCAACTCATGCCCCGGATGCGCATTCTCACGGCCAATGAACAGGATGCCTTCGACAAGCCGCCGCCATTTGATCATCGCGACCGAAAGAAGTTCTTCGATCTGCCCAAAGGCCTTCTCGATATCGCAGAGAGACTCCGAACACCCGGTAGCCAGATCGCCTTCCTCTTGATGTGTGGCTACTTCAAAGCCGCCAAGCGATTTTACCAACCGCAGGATTTCCACGAGCGCGACATCGAGGCAGTCGCACGGATGATGGGAGTGCAGAGTTTGGACTTTACTCCCGACGCCTATGCTAAGCAGACACGGGCGCGCCACCATCAGCTCATTCTGAAGTTCTACGGTTTTGCTCCATTTGACGAAACTGCCAGTAATACCCTGGCCACCGAAGTGGCCACCATGGCGCGGATGCATCTCAAACCTCGTCTGATCTTTGACCGTTGCGTTGATTTCCTGATCCAGCACCGCATACAGGTTCCGTCTGCTTATCGGCTGAACGACCTGATCCGTGCCGGTCTGCACGATCGCAAGGCGGAGCTGATAGCACTGATGGACAGTCAGCTGTCTGTCGAGGCGCGGAACCTGCTTGATGCATTATTCACGGCACAGGGTGATCAGAACCGGTATCGCCTGACCCTTCTCAAGAAACTGGCCCAATCGACCAGCCCCTCAAGGATCAGGGAAGCCGTTGCTGATCTGGAGGTGTTGTCAGACCTGTACGGCCAGCTGGACGACATTCTTGCACGACTTGATCTTGGCACTGCTGGCATCCGGTATTTTGCGGGCAGTGTCCTGCGGTCTGAAATCTTCCAGATGCAGCGCCGGGATCGAAACGACCGTCACATCCATGCTGCTGCCTTTGTCGCCCATCAGTTCTATCGCTGTCAGGACAACATGATCGATCTCTGGCTCAGCGTCATGGCATCCTTCAAGTCGGCGGCGGCGCGGGACTATCAGGAAATACTGGTGCAGGAACGCAAGGATCAGCAGCGGCAGAGCGGCATTGTTGTCGATGGCCTGGAGGTTTCCGTCTTCGGGGTCCTACGTGATATCCGGAGCGTCATGTCGGCTGCCAACCTGTCAGACGCGGAAAAGGTCGCTGCAGCGCAGGCTCTTCTCGATCAGAGCAGGACGGAAGACTTCGACCGGTTGAGGGACAATTTGGCCGCAACTGCCAGTGAAGCCGGTTGGTATGCCATACTGGAAACACGGTCACTGAAACTGCAAAACCGCCTCAGCCCGTTATTGCGGGTGCTCACCTTCATGCCGAACAAACGGGTGGTAGCCCTGCTGGAAGCGATTGACCACTTCAAGGCAGATCGCGACGTGTCCGCCAGCCATGCACCGGTGGACTTTCTTGATGGTGACCAAAAGGCAGCTCTTGTACGAGCCGATGGCACTTTTCGGGTATCGCTTTACAAGGTTTTCCTGTTTCAGGCGGTCACCACGGCCATCAAGTCCGGCGACCTGAATGTCGAGAAATCCTACAAATACCGGCCCATGGACGCCTATCTGATCGAAAGGAACCGCTGGCACCGGGAAAGGGACTGGCTGCTGGAACGCGCAGGTCTGACGGAATTCGCTGACCCTGAACCCGTTCTGGCAAGGCTGAACTCCGCACTCACCGCCCAGTACCAAACAACCAATGATAGCACGGTCGACAATCCTCACCTCAAACTGCGCAAGGATGGGACATTCCACGTTTCCACCCCGGCGCTCGATGCCCGTGAGGCTGATCCACTGGGTGATCTTTTTCCTCAACGCCACGACGTGGCGCTGGCGCAGGTGCTGGAAACCGTCAACAATCACTGCAACATGCTGCTGTCTTTCGAGCACTGGCAGCAAGCCCATGTCCGGCAGACCACATCCCATCCTGCACTGCTGGCCGGAATCATGGGACTGGGCTGCGGGATCGGCGTGCGGAAAATGGCGCGGATTTCCTCAAGCGTCACGGAAAGCGAACTGGATCACACCGTCAACTGGCGCTTCTCCTTGGAAAACATCCGCGCCGCCAATGACGCCGTGGTCAAAGCCATGAACGCAATGGAACTGCCAAACCTCTATCGCCAGACGCGCGATCAACTCCACACCGCCAGCGACGGCCAGAAATTCGAAGTGCGCGGCGACAGCTTACATGCCAGCCGATCATTCAAATACTTCGGCCAAGGTCAGGGTGTCAGCGCCTATACCTTCGCCGATGAGCGCAACTTCCTGTGGCATTCCCTGATGATCAGCGCCGCTGACCGGGAAAGCGCCTATGTGATCGATGGGCTCATGCACAACGACGTGGTGAAAAGCGACATTCATTCCACGGACACCCATGGCTATACTGAGGCTGTCTTTGGTCTGACCCATCTGCTGGGGTTCTCCTTCGCCCCACGTATCAAGGGGATCGGCAAACAGACCCTGCACATCTTCAAGCCGAAACATCAGGCTGACCCCAGTTGGGTCATACGGCCCGATAAGACTATCAACGAAGCCGTAATTCGCGAATACTGGGATGACTTGCTGCGCCTCGTGGCCACCATCAGGCTCAAGGAAAACACTGCGTCCGACATCTTCCGGAGGCTGAACTCATACTCGCGACAGCATGCCTTGTACCAGACCCTGAAGGCTTTCGGGCAGATCATCAAATCCCTCTTCATCCTGCGCTACATTGACGATCTGGCGCTGCGACAGGCCATCGAAAAGCAGCTCAACAAGGTCGAACTGGCCAACCGTTTCACCCGCGCCGTGGCGGTCGGAAACCCGCGTGAATTCACCCAGACAGAAAAGGAAGAACAGGAGATCGCCGAAGCCTGCAACCGCCTGATCAAGAACAGCATCATCTGTTGGAACTATCTCTACCTCGCCAGACAGGTCGAGAAGGCTCCGGACGTTGATGCCAGAGAAAACCTGCTGCGGCAGATCGCAGCCCATTCGCCCATGTCATGGGCCCACATCAATATGCTTGGGGAATACGATTTCTCGGAAGAAAAACTCCGCGATACCCTCGGGATCCTACCCCCGAAAAAGGCAGCGTAGCCGAAGGGCAAAAACGGGGGATGTGACGGCAACATAAAGCCTGACAGATCAAAGCAGTCCACGAAAACCTATGGGACTCTACGTACCTTTGTTGGGATGAACCCGATGTTCCGGAATACGCACTCTAACAAGGAACTTTACATGAACAAATATTTCGGCTCAATCGAGAAAGCCGCTTGCAAACAGGCCCTGTACGCACGAAGGGGGTCAAAAACGGCCACATTTTTTTGCAATCAGGATCTTTCTTGAGATACCCTCTTTCAATCAAATGTTGAAACCCACATTTACTCATTTGCGGGTTATTCCCGCCTCTTCTTCTAGCTCTATTGTCCGCTGCTCTATGAACTCTTGAAGCTCGCCGACCATTTTGCGGCCTGTGGCGCTGCAAGACGTCTTAAAACGTGTGTGCATTGATGCCGGTAGGTCCAAGCTTAACCGCTTTGTAGGTTCGGATACGCTTTGCTTGACGGGAGCTGGTTCGGCGGCCTTCGTGTCGTGCCCTGCCCCACCTCGTTCAAATGCTAGTATCTGGTCATCCGTTGGCAGTTTTGGCTTTGGAGCCGATGCGAATGTCTTCTTCGACATGGCGTTCAATCTCTTTCGTTAGTTTTTCAATTTCACGGGCTGCGGCGCTCTTGGGTGCCCACTCAAATATGGTCTGCCCCATGGTCATGCTCTCAGCAAACCCGACCCTTTGTTCGATCTCCGTGCTCAAAACCGGAATGTCCGCCGCTGCGGCCATATCCCGGATTTCACGGCCTATGACGGTTTTCCCTATTTTGCGTGAAACCACAAACCCACATTTCAACATTTCTTTATATTCTTGGGCCTCACGCACCTGCCTGACCGTCAGATCGGATGCCCAGGTCGAAAGCCCAGAGGGCTCGATCGGCAGGGCCACGAAGTCGGAGGCAATGATACAAGAACGGGCGATCTCTTCGGCGTGGGGCGGACCATCGATCACTGTGTAACTGTAGTCAGAGGACATCTTGAGGGCGTCCTTGGCCATGTTGGCCCGTGCTAGGCTCACAACCTGAAAAGGAGTGTCCTGGCGCAGAGCGGCCCAAGCCGATGCTGATCCTTGCTTGTCTGCATCGATAAGCAAGACGCGCTCACCCCGATTCGCGAGGCTTGCTGCGACATTGACTGCCAAAGTGGTTTTGCCGACGCCACCTTTTTGATTGAGGAAGGATATTATCATGAATCATGCCTATCACATTTGTTGTAATGATCAAATGAACAAACCCACATTTGTGCTTTATGGCCGTCCACGTCGCTCAAACCATTTCTTGCAAAAGCCTAGGAAGGCTTTGTCCGGGTTCTTCGGGGCGTCGAGGCCACCTTCTGACATCCAGTGACGCCATTCACCCTCAAGGGCATAGACATCCCATCCTGGTGCCGCTTGTCTTGCCTCTACGTAGGTATCCGAGGAAAGGTGGATATCCGACAGCAGGGCAGGGCTCTCAGCTTGCCCTGCTTCACCGCCCGCCGTGCCGCGACTGGTGAAGACTATCATGTCGTCGGTCATATCGATGGCGTAGTCAGGAATGTGCGCGTGTCCTTTGTCATGAAGGACAATGTTGGACACCAGCCGACGGAACTCTCGCAGGGTTGATGCTGACCCACATTTTCTTTGTAGCACGGGCAGGCTGACCCGCCACTCTTTCTTGCGTCCACAATGCTTGCGGGCCAGCTCATAGAGCCGTCGTTCAATGGGTTTGCGCAGGCGAAAATAGTCCCGATGAAATGTCAGAACCTCTTTTGCGCGGATAGCGTTGAACACCCAATCGGAGAGTTGGATTTCAATTTCCTGCATCCGGCCATCCCGCGTTTGACGCACGATCTTGGCACGATCGATGATGCTAAAAATATCGAGCTGTTCAGTCTCTCCGGTGACGATGTTCGTTTCGATCTGTGTGCCCTGAAGGCGGACCAGGGCGCTACGCAAGGCATCATAGCCCCGACCATCGGTGACGCGGTTCGTCGCTTTCAGAAAATCGTAGGCCTTCAGACGGAGGGTTTTTGAAGGGATTTTTCCTTCATTCATCGCCGCGATCATTTGGCTAATGCAGTAGATCAAAACATCTCGGTCGTGGATTGTCGCCAATCCTTCCGCAGACGGCTTCACCTCGACGAAATTTTTACCGGATTCATCTTCATACCTACGAATCCGATGATCCGGTTTGGTCGAGAGCGAAAAAATCGGGTGTGCCATAGACGCCATGTCACCTTTGGGCGCAGCATCAAAGATATCGCACACAAACAGGTCCCCCTGATCCAGACGATCAGGCAGAAGAGGAGACTTGGCATCTTTCGTGATTTCACCCGCCATAGCCTATGGTTCGTGATTTCACCCACGCCGTCAAGACGTTTCGTGATTTCACCCACGTTACACTTTTCTTTCGTGACTCTACACACGTTCTTTCGTGCTTTTACACACGCTCTTTCGTGACTCTACACACAGGCCGTTTCTATTCCGCTTTATTTATCAGCAACTTGCAGGCACTTATCCACAGCGTAACACTATATTTAACACCTATTTAACACTACAGAAGGGCTCGCCTTTGGAGGCTCAGGGGATCGGCCGGGAGCCCCCCATCCATATTGGCGCGCAGGCGGCCCATGTGGAAGAATTCGTCAATCTTCCGCAATCGAAGATCAAGGAAACCGGCAACGGCCGCAGCATCGATTATCCGTAAATCGACGAAGGGCGCAGCCGCAAGGAACGCAGCCACGCCTCGAGATCGACACTGTTCATGCGGCAGGTCTCAATGAGAGTATACCTATAATGTTCATCCCCACCTTGGCACAGCAGATGCCGTCGGGAGCGGTTACATGATCATTGCCTTTCAGAGCCTACACATGAAAACATAACCCCATTGCATAACTGGGCCTACTGTTTCCATTCTCTCCGAACAACATACTTCATGCCTGAGAACAAAAGGATATTCATGACCGTTTACGCCCACAGCGTGATTGCACGTCCAATGACGGAATGGGAACCTCTGGAAGATCATGCTCGTGCCGTGGCCGAGAGAGCTGCCGGGTTCGCAGCGTCTTTCAATGGGGTGGATGCTGCAACTCTGTTGGGGTGGGTTCACGACCTTGGCAAGATAAAACCGCGCTTTCAAGCCAAGCTGTCCGGAGAAATCAATGGAGAACCTCACAGTGGTGAGGGTGCTAAACTGCTACAATCCCGTTATGGAGGCCTAGGGCCGTTGCTTGCGGCTTGTGTGTCTGGTCATCACTCAGGGTTACCAGACATGGAAAACCTTACGCAGCGTCTAAGGTCTGTGCCTAATATAGAACCGCCAGAATGGATGCCGATTCCATCCGGTTTGATGCCCTTTGGACCGATCACTGGCAACGGGATCTCGCATTTCTCGATCCAGTTTGTCGTTCGAATGCTGTTCTCCTGCCTTGTGGACGCGGACGAACTGGAAACGGCGGCCTTTTACGATGGGCGGGACAACAGACCGGTTACCCGGGCTGCCGCGGTCGTCACCGCCGATCATGGCGATGCATTCGACCGCCATATGGCCGGATTTTCCGACAGGACGGGGGTTGTGAACGATTTGCGTGCCGAGATCCTTGCCCATGTCCGCGCGGGGGCAATGCAAGACCCTGGCCTTTTCACGCTGACCGTTCCGACCGGTGGGGGCAAGACGCTCGCGTCGCTCGGCTTCGCACTGGACCATGCGTTGCGGCACGGTCTGGAGCGTGTGATCCACGTCATCCCTTATTCGTCAATCGTCGAACAGACAGCGGATGTTTTCGGCGCGGTGCTCGGACCGGATCAGGTCGTTGAGCATCACGCCAGTTTTGATTGGGACGGAGTGGACGACGACGAGGATCTGCGTCGCCTGCGTCGCGTAACCCGGAACTGGGATGCGCCGATCGTTGTCACGACCGCTGTCCAGTTCTTCGAAAGCCTGTTTTCGGCACGCAAGCGGCGTTGCGCCAAACTGCACAATCTGACCCGAGCCGTCATTGTGATCGATGAGGCCCAGACCATGCCGCGCAAACTGCTGCGTCCTTGCCTTGCGGCCATTACCGAATTGACGCGGCACTATGGGGCCACGGTCGTTCTGTCGACGGCGACGCAACCCGTGTTAAGCCGAGACCAGGGGTTGATTGTTCCGGAGGCCCTGGAGAGCGTGCGTGAACTGGCGCCGGACCCGCCGCTGCTCTATCGGAAACTGCGCCGGACACGTGTTACGAATGTCGGTTCGCTGGACGACGATGCCCTGACAGAACGGATATCGCAGGCTCCGCAGGTTCTGGCTATTGTCGGCAATCGGCACCACGCCCGCAGCCTGTTCGACCGGGTGGCCGATCTGCCGGGCGCGAGGCATCTGAGTACAACAATGACGCCGCAGCACCGGCGACACGTGCTGGCCGATGTTCGCGACCGACTGGCAAACCGGCTGCCGGTGCGGCTTATTTCCACCTCCTTGGTTGAGGCAGGCGTGGACGTGGATTTCCCGATGGTCATGCGCGCCGCTGCAGGCATCGATTCCATCGCCCAAGCGGCGGGGCGGTGTAACCGGGAGGGCTTGATGAAAGCAGGGGAGGTGGTCGTGTTTACCCCCACGGCTGAAGGCTCTGCGCCTCCTGACGAGGTCGCGCAGATGGCAGAGATCGGCGCGAAGATCATCAAGGCCCACGTTGATCCGCTTTCAGAAGAGGCGGTCGCTGACTATTTCCGGACCCTGCTCTGGTCGCAAGGAGTGGACGCATTGGACGCGGTAACGGTCGGACAGGAAGGCGGACCGCAGAAAACAGGCATCATGAAGGAGATTGCCACGTCGGGTGGGAATATGGCCTTCCGGTTTGAACAGATCGCCCACGCCTTTCGGATGATCGACGACACTCAGGCACCGGTGATCGTGCGGGGCGGTCGGTGGGGTATTCCAGACGACGTTCTGGACGATCTAAAGTGGCGGACGGGGACGGGTGGCATCGCCCGCGCGCTGCAACCCTATGTCGTCACACTGCCTCACCATATCCGCCGCGCACTGGAGGCCTCCCGCGCAGCAAGCCTCTGGCGCGAGGACCTGTTCGGACGGGAATTCCTGATGCTCGATCACCTGCAACTCTACGACGACCATGCGGGGATGCGGATGGAGCGGTTCGAGGAGTTTGACCTGATCGCTTGACAGAAATCCCGGGCGAGAGCCGATAAAGACAGTTAGGAGGTTGCTGATCGTCGTCAGATGGCTTTCGGTCGCCATCACCGCGATGGCTTGAAACACAAATAGACGGAAACAATATCCCAATTGAATTGGATATTGTCGTTGACATTTACACTGTAGGTCATCGCATAGTGATCTAATTCAACAATTTAGACATTGTGTAGCTTTCTATGACCTACGGCATTAAACTTCACGTATGGGGCGACTACGCGTGCTTCACACGCCCAGAAATGAAGGTTGAGCGAGTCTCTTATGATGTGATGCCTCCCTCAGCCGCGCGCGGTATTCTTGAGGCGATCCACTGGAAGCCTGCCGTCCGCTGGGTGATCGACCGCATCCACGTTCTGAAGCCGATCCGCTTCGAGAACATCCGCCGCAACGAGGTCGGTGCCAAGGTCTCGGACCGCAACGCCCGCGCGGCAGAGCGTTCCGGCGACCTGTCGAGCCTCGGCATCGATGTCACGGCTGAAAGGCAGCAACGCGCCATGCTGGCCCTGCGCAACGTCTCCTATGGGATCGAGGCGCATTTCGAGATGACACCGAAAGCCGGTCCCGAAGACAATCCCGGCAAACATCGTGAGATGTTCCTGCGCCGTGCCGCCAAGGGGCAGTGCTTTCACCGCCCGTGTCTGGGCGTGCGCGAGTTCGCAGCCGATTTCGAGACGGTCGAAACTTTCCCCGAGACAGCCTTGCCGCCCGGAAGCCGCGACCTTGGTTGGATGCTGTACGATATCGACTATACGCACGGTCGCCGGTCCATGTTTTTCCATGCCCAGATGCAGGACGGCGTGATTGATGTCGCTGCCGCAGCCCGCGAGGGGCTGACCGCGTGACGATCCTGGCCGAGCTTGCCGCGCTTTATTCCCGGATGCCAGACCTGCCCCGCCCCGGTTTTTCGCGCGAAGCTATCGGCGGCGAGGTCGTGCTGGCCCCTGACGGTACAGTGGTCGAGATGAACGTGCTGGGTGCGCCCGATGAAAAGGGCAAGCTGCGGGCGCGGCCGATGTCTGTCCCCGCAGCCATCAAACGGACGGCTGGTATCAATCCCAATCTCTTCTGGGACAAATCTGCCTATGTTCTTGGCGTCGTGGTCGCGACAGGAAGCGATGGCAAACCGCTGTCCGATGACCTTGGAAATCCTCTTGCAGGACAGAGCAAACGGACAGCACAGGAACACGAAGCCTTCGTCACCGCTCATCTTGCCCTGCTGGCGGGCTCCAATGTTCCAGGACTGGTTGCATTGCGTGCCTTTCTCGGCCGCTGGACCTGGGCTGATTTTTCCGAAAGTGGCCACTCCGTGGCCCTGCTCGACCAGAACCTAGTTTTCCGTCTTCAGGGGAACGCCGGATTTTTGCACGACCTGCCCGAAGTGGCCGCGTTGCTGGTCGACGACGCTGGGGAAGGCGAGGTATGCCTTGTGACCGGCAACTCTGCGCCGGTCGCGCGACTGCATCCGTCCATCAAGGGCGTAATGGGCGCGCAGAGTTCCGGCGCATCGCTCGTGTCGTTCAATGAACTGGCCTATGAATCCCACGGCAAGAAACAGGGCGACAATGCCCCGGTTTCCGAAGCTGCGGCGTTTGCATATGGCACCGCGCTCAATGCGCTTCTAGCGCGTGGCTCGGGTCAGACCCTGCGCGTCGGTGATGCCACCGTGGTCTTCTGGGTCGATGCGGCGACGCCCAAAGCCACGATCTCGGCCAATGTGCTGTTCGGGATGGTACTTGCCCCAAATCCTGAGGATGCGAACACAGCTCTCAACAAGCTGTCGGGCGAGTTGACCTCCATCGCAAAAGGTCTCTGGCAGGACGCCCCCGGCTACGACCCCAAAACCCGTGTTTTCATTCTGGGCCTTGCGCCCAATGCCGCGCGCCTGTCGGTGCGGTTCTGGCATCCGGGCCGCCTGCAGGATTTGGCCGGGCGCATCGTGCGGTTCTGGGACGAGTTGCGCATCGAACCCTCCCCCTGGATCGGAAAGGACGGAATCGAACGCCCGCCCGCCGCCTGGCGGCTGCTTTACGATGTGGCGGCCTTGGGCGAGGCGAAGAACATCCCGCCCCTGCTGGGTGGTGCGCTGATGCGTTCGGTTCTGACCGGGGCCGATTATCCACGCATTTTGCTGTCGGCCGTGATCGGCCGCCTGCGCGTCGAGGGCACGCCGCCAGACCGCTTTTCTGACGGCCGCCGCGCCGCGATCATCCGCGCGGTCCTGACGCGCAACACCACCACGGAGGTGCCCATGGCCCTGGACGAGACATCCGAAGACCCTGCCTATGTTCTGGGCCGCCTGTTCGGCGCTTTCACCTATGCTGAACGCAGCTATGCCGACAGGGGTGCTACGATCCGCGACAAGTATATTGGCGGTGCCTCCGCCACACCTGCCCGCATCTTCCCGGTGCTGATGAAGGGGTACGAACACAACCGCGCTGGCTTGGCCAAGGCCGGCGGGCAAAAAGTTGGCGCAGGCATCAAGGCGGAGAAAGCCGTGGCCGCCATCCTGGCCAAGTTGCCCGGTGGCGGCAACCTGCCGACGTCTCTACCGCTGGAAGATCAGGGGCGGTTCTTCGTCGGCTTCTATCACCAGCTCTCCGCCTTCTACCAGAAAGCCGAAGACGCCATCATTGACGATACCCCCGACGGAGAGATCGACGCATGACCGCCGTAACCAACCGCTATGACTTTGTGCTGTTCTTCGACGTTGAGAACGGAAACCCCAACGGCGATCCCGATGCGGGCAACCTGCCTCGCATGGATCCAGAAACCTCGCAGGGCCTAGTCACTGACGTCTCTCTGAAGCGCAAGTTGCGCAACTATGTCGCCGAAGCGAAGGGCGACGAGGCGGGTTATGCCATTTACATGCAAGACGGGGCCGTCCTGAACCGTCAACACGCCAAGGCCTATGAGGCGGAAGGCCTGAAATCGGAATCCAAGAAGAAGCCGAAGAAAGTCGAGGACGCCGAGCGCATTACCACGTGGATGTGCACCAATTTTTGGGACATCCGGACGTTCGGCGCGGTGATGACCACCGAAGTGAACGCTGGTCAGGTGCGCGGCCCCGTCCAGATGACCTTCGCCCGCTCGGCCGAGCCGATCATGCCATTGGAGGTCTCGATCACCCGATCATCCGTCACGAACGAGAAAGATGTCGAGAAGGAGCGGACCATGGGCCGCAAGCACATCGTGCCTTATGGGCTTTACCGCGCGCATGGCTTTATCAACGCCAACCTTGCCGGTCGCACCGGTTTCTCCGAGGACGATCTCGCGCTGCTTTGGGCGGGGTTTAGGGATATGTTCGAGCATGATCGCTCGGCCGCGCGCGGCATGATGGCGGCTCGCCGACTAATCGCCTTCCGCCACGATAGCGCGCTTGGCAACGCCCAGGCCCACAAGCTGTTCGACCGGGTAACCGTACAGCGCGCCTACAAGGGCGAGACCTTACCGATTGGCGATGATCGCACCCACAATTGGCCTGTTGCCCGCGCCTTCACGGATTATGCTGTTCTGCTGGACGATGCGGCCCTGCCTGAGGGGATTACAGTCGTCGAACCGTTCTGAGGTGGAGGTCTCTTTGCCTCTCTCGGCACTGCAGCACTGGCTGTTCTGCCCCAGGCAATGCGCCCTGATCCATGTCGAGAGGCTCTGGGCCGAAAACCTGTTCACTGTCGAAGGCCGCGTGCTGCACGACCGCGCCGATAGTGGAACCTCCGAAAGTCGGGACGGCATCCGGACGCTACGTTCGGTTCAGCTGGGATCGAATAGACACGGGCTGCACGGCGTAGCCGACGTAGTGGAGATGCGCGGTGCAATGCCCTATCCCGTCGAATACAAGCGCGGTCGCCCCAAGGCCCACCGCGCTGACGAGGTCCAGCTTTGCGCGCAGGGGCTCTGCCTTGAAGAGATGATGGCCCAGGACGTGTCAGAGGGGGCTCTGTTCTACGGCAAGAACAGGCGCCGCAAGGTCGTTGCATTTGACCCCGATCTTCGTGCCTTGACCTTGCGGGTTGCCGATGAAGCGCGAACGGCGATCGTCGCAGGGCATGTTCCGCCCCCGGTTTACGAAGCGAAGCGCTGCGGTGCGTGTTCGCTCTTCAATTTCTGCCGCCCGATAGGCGCGCGCGACATCGGCACTAGCTGGCTGGCGGAACGGATAGCAAAGGCAGGGGTCCCCAGCGAACCATGAAGAAGCTGCTAAACACGCTCTATGTCACATCGGAAGGTGCCTATCTTCACAAGGACGGCGAGACGATAGCCGTTGATATCGATGGAGCCACCCGTGCCAGGGCACCGGCGCATCTTCTGGGACAAATCGTCTGCTTCCGACAGACTGCAATGTCCCCCGCGCTCATGGCATTCGCGTCCGAAGCGGGGATCTCGGTCGCGTTCCTGGGATATTCCGGCAAGCTGCTGGCGCGGGTCGAGGGGCCGCAGACCGGAAATGTCTTGTTGCGCCGCGCGCAGCATCGGGCAACGGATGCCGATGCTGCCCTTCCCGTCGCACGGGCCATGGTTGCGGCCAAGATCGCAAATGCGCGGGCGCTTCTGAGGCGTCATTTGCGTGATTACCCCGGCACGGAAGGGGCTGATGCCGTGGACCGGGCGCAGCGGGCGCTCGACTTTACTGCCCGGCATGCCCTTATCGCACCCGATCTGGACACCCTGCGCGGACGCGAGGGCGAGGCGGGTCATGGTTACTGGCAGATCTTCGGCCACCTGATACGCAACGATGAGTCTACTTTTGTGTTTTCGGGCCGAAACCGTCGACCGCCGCGGGATGCGGTCAACGCTGTCTTGTCATTCCTCTACGTGCTTTTGTCCTTGGATACCCGGGCAGCCTGCGAAACCCACGGCCTCGATCCACAGATGGGGTTTCTTCATCGCGATAGACCAGGCCGTATGTCATTGGCGCTGGATCTGATGGAGGAATTGCGTGCGCCGATCGCGGACCGCGTATGTCTGAGCCTGATCAACCGTCGCCAGCTCAAGGCACAGGATTTTCGATATGAAGAAACCGGTGCTGTCCTTCTTTCCGACAACGGCCGCGATACGGTTTTGCGCGCCTATCAAGAGCGCAAGCGCAGCGAACTGACCCACACTTGGCTGGGCGAGCGCGTCGCTCTGGGCCTTTTGCCCCAAATTCAGGCACAACTCCTGGCCCGTCATTTGCGCGGGGACATCGACGCCTATCCGGCATGGATTTGGGGGTAATCTGATGATGGTCCTCATCACCTATGACGTAGCAACAGAGACCCCATCGGGGCGCAGGCGGTTGCGTCGTGTCGCCCGGGCTTGTGAAGACTATGGCCAACGCGTGCAGTTCTCAGTCTTTGAGTGTGATCTGGATCCGGCACTCTGGACGGTGCTGCGTGCGCGACTTGTGGAGGCCATCGACCCGACAACAGACTCCCTGCGGTTCTACATGCTAGGCCGCGAGTGGCGTCGCCGGATCGAGCATGTCGGTGCGAAGCCTGCGACTGATTTCGATGGGCCTCTAATTATCTGATGCGAACCTCTAGTGGACGCTTTAAAGTCGGACCGTTCGCAGGTTAGACTTTTCAACGAGTTGTGACCTAATTGCTGTTTGAAATCGTTGTTTCTCTGTCATCCCGCACGGTCTTCGCGGAATGTCGCTAATTTTCTTCCCTGTATCAATCTGTTACTGGATGGCCGTCGCCTCCCTCGCGGAGGCGTGGATCGAAACAACACATGCGGCGTCAACATCGAGGACCGCACATGTCGCCTCCCTCGCGGAGGCGTGGATCGAAACTGTGCGGTTTATGTCGGAAGCGTGGATGTGGACAGTCGCCTCCCTCGCGGAGGCGTGGATCGAAACTTTGTCGTCTGGCGACGACTTGCCGACGGAAATCGTCGCCTCCCTCGCGGAGGCGTGGATCGAAACGCCGCCACGGGCGCACCGCAAGCCGAAATGGCGCGTCGCCTCCCTCGCGGAGGCGTGGATCGAAACAAGCTGGAAAAGTCGGTGAACGGCGGCGGCTACAGTCGCCTCCCTCGCGGAGGCGTGGATCGAAACATCATCGGCGGCGCGCTTTGAACACGCTGGACGCGTCGCCTCCCTCGCGGAGGCGTGGATCGAAACTATCAAAAAGCGCCAGCAAAGCCGCCGCCATAGGGTCGCCTCCCTCGCGGAGGCGTGGATCGAAACATGGCAATGGGGATTATTCGGAGGGCGCGCGCATGTCGCCTCCCTCGCGGAGGCGTGGATCGAAACATAGTCTTGGCGATAACCGCGTGGGGGATTCCGACGTCGCCTCCCTCGCGGAGGCGTGGATCGAAACGGTGCGGTGATGTTCGCTATCGGCGCAATCCTTGGTCGCCTCCCTCGCGGAGGCGTGGATCGAAACAACTCCGGCGCTGGCATCTTAGAAATCACACGTGTCGCCTCCCTCGCGGAGGCGTGGATCGAAACACCGCAGCCCCTCCGCCAAGAGCCGAGGGACTGGGTCGCCTCCCTCGCGGAGGCGTGGATCGAAACGGGCAGGAGGCGAAATTCATTGCCGGTCTATCCGGTCGCCTCCCTCGCGGAGGCGTGGATCGAAACAAACTCACCGGCATTTTCGTGCCTGTGAACCTCGGTCGCCTCCCTCGCGGAGGCGTGGATCGAAACAGCAGCGCGGAGAGCAACCGTTTTCGGGCTGATCGTCGCCTCCCTCGCGGAGGCGTGGATCGAAACACCAAGAACGGCAACAGCCGATCACCGGGATATGTCGCCTCCCTCGCGGAGGCGTGGATCGAAACAAAAAACCTAAATCCCAATGGGGGAAGTTTTGACGTCGCCTCCCTCGCGGAGGCGTGGATCGAAACAGCAATGACCTTGCTGACCCTTCATACAGCGTAGGTCGCCTCCCTCGCGGAGGCGTGGATCGAAACATGGCCTATAGATACAGGCGCAACCCGAACGGCGGTCGCCTCCCTCGCGGAGGCGTGGATCGAAACCACATCTTAGAGTAGGTGGGCACAGCATCCGACACGTCGCCTCCCTCGCGGAGGCGTGGATCGAAACCGAGTGGATGCAGAAACGAACCACGCGATAACCCGTCGCCTCCCTCGCGGAGGCGTGGATCGAAACCGCGACGACTTCCTCGGCACGGGACAGCCAAGCCGTCGCCTCCCTCGCGGAGGCGTGGATCGAAACATTGTCGATGCGGAGAATTTTAATCGTAAGCGGTGTGTGGGCGGCACGGCGGTTTAACTTGACGGCTGGAAGTTCCAAGGAAGCAGTTCGTCGATGCGGCTTTGAGGATGACCTGCGGCGATCGCCTCAAGCGTAGCTTTTAAATATGCGAAAGGCTCCACACCGTTGATCTTCGCGGTCTCGATTAGGGATGCGATGCGTCCCCATGCACGGCCGCCTTCATCATGGCCGGCGAACAGTGCATTTTTCCTGTTAAGAGCAATCGGACGAATGAGGTTTTCGACTTTATTGGAATCGATCTCGACGCGTCCATCGGACAGGAAGGTTTGCAGGCCGTCCCAGTGACGATGGATATAACCCGGCTTTTCGCCAAGGCGAGACTTTGCAGAGACGCGTAGGCGTTGCGCCTGCAGCCATGTGCCAAAAGTTTCGACCAAAGCGGCCGATCTCGCCTGGCGGGCAGACAGGCGCTGGCCGGCGGATGTGCCGCGAATGTCAGCCTCAATGGCATAGATCGCCGCGATCTGGCGCAGGCCTTCGGCTGCTATTTCAGAGCCGTCCCGGTCGAAGATTTCTTTCAGCTTGCGACGGGCATGCGCCCAGCAGTGTGCAACGCGGATCGGCTCGCCGCCTTTTCGGGAAGGTTTGGTCAGACGGTTGTAGCCTTGGTAGCCGTCCAATTGCAGAGTGCCATTGAACTTGGCCAGAAACTTTTGGAGTTGGAGGTTCTGCGGTCTTTCACCTCTAAATATGCGCTGGCCCTTTACGAGTCGGTCGCCCGACGGGTGCGGCTAAAGCGTTTCTGTGAAAACTTGAATCGGTGGTTCCTATAGGGTCGTGTTTGTGATTCATCCTATTTTGGAGGATGGATCATGTCAGCACCTTTGCCATCTGCGCTTCGGGCGCGGTTTCAGAGTTA
>NZ_MTBG01000042.1 GCF_002119405.1 Pseudoruegeria sp. SK021
GGGCGTCGAGCTGTCCCTCTTTCATCCCGTCGACCCGCCCGAGATTGGCGACAACCCGCAGCCGGGGCTTGCCGGCTTCGTTTCGGAACGACTCGACTATCTGAAGATAGCGGCGACCGCCGCTCTCAGTGATGCGCGTAAACATGGAATACATAGTATTCGATCTTTAGCCGTATTCAAAGTGGTATAAGTTACACGACGTGTAACTACACGACTTTCACCGAAATCAGTCTTACACAGACTCCAACCCATTGAAACTATATGCTGGGGCTCGAAGATCCTGCCCAAAATCGAGCCGATTTTGTCGAACTTGGGAGCGCCACCCCCAGACAGTAGGCCAAAAAAAAACGGGACCCGAAGGCCCCGTTTTTCCGTCATATCGTCAAGGCCTTATGCCTCGGTGGTCTCTTCGGCTTCTGCGTCGCCATCTTCATCGTCCGAAGCGGCCAAACCGCCCGGAGCCTGAATGTTGGCAATCACGAAGTCACGGTCGATGACCGGCTTGGCACCCTCGGGCAACGTGATGTCCGAGATATGCAACGTGTCCCCGATCGCCGCTTTGGAAATGTCCAAAGTCACGTGATCCGGAATGTCGCCTGCCGTTACCATCAGTTCAACCACAGGGCGCACAACGATCAGTGTGCCGCCGCGCTTCAGGCCAACGCATTCTTCATGACCAACGATTTCGACGTTGATCTGAAGGTTGATCTTCGACGTCCGGCGCAGGCGCATGAAGTCGACATGCGTCGGCAGGTCCTTGACCACGTCGCGCTGCACATTGCGGCAGATCACGCGAACGTCGTCATGCCCTTCCACCTTCATATTGAAGAGGGTGGACAGGAAGTGACCCTTACGCAGGCGCTTGAGCAGCGTGTTGAAGGGCATGTTGATCGCCAGGGGTTCGCCCTCGCCACCGTAGATGATGCCAGGTACCATGCCGTCGCGGCGTGCTTGACGGGCGGCCCCCTTGCCCGTCCCCGTCCGTACCTCGGCGTGAAGATCAGGGATCTCACCAGCCATATTGATTCTCCTTGCTATGGGCATCCTCCAAGGGTGTATGCCCGTGAACGGGTGCCTTTACAGCCAAAGCGGCTGAAAGGAAAGAGGCGTTCCGTGTCTGGACGCTTCTAGAAATCGAAAAGGACGTCCACATTGACCGAAGACGAGGCGTTGCCGACAGACAGTTTGGTGCCCTCGCTGGCCTTGATCTTGCTGTCGTTCCAGTCGCGGTCGCCGTCGTCAAGGGCGACGGTCTCCTGCCCGTCAGAGGATTGAACAGACTGATCGTCGCCCGATGCCTATGACGGCGTGGCGACCTCGCGCCTCATCGGCGCGGATCGGACCAACCTGTCCGCAGAACGGATGATCGAGGATTGCGGCGGCCGACCGGTGTTCATATCAATGGACAAGATCCGTGATGCAGTGCCGGTGCTCAGCGGTATCTGCAGTGGGGATCAGCGATAGCTAATGTTTCTTAGTTCCGTTCGCGCTGTCCGGCGTCGCCGGGCCAAGCGGGTTTAAAATATGACGGACAAGTCCATCGTTGGCGCATTCTGCCAGTCACGTTCCACCGCCCTGTCGTTTATGGTGCTTGGCTTCGGCTGGGGCAGCTTCGCAGCCTTGGTGCCGGTCCTGAAGGCCGAGCTGCAGGCCAGCGATGCCGGGTTTGGCCGGTTGCTTTTGGGATCAGCCCTGGGGCTGCTGACGGCGATGTGGCTGGCCCCGCGCATGGACCGGCGGTTCAAAGAGCGGGCGATGCCCATTGCGGTGGTGATGCTTGGTCTGGCCTTCATCTTGCCGGGGATCGTCGGCGGCAATCAGGTGATGTTCGGGCTGGCGATGGTGGTGCTGGGCACCGCTTCGGGCCTGACCGACGTGATCATGAATGTGCGCGTCTCTGAGCGCGAGGCGGCTACCGGACGCTCACTGATGAATTTGAACCACGCGATGTTTTCGGTGGCCTATGCCCTTGCCGCCATAGGGACGGGGCTGTTGCGCACTGCTGGCGCACCGCCGGTGCTGTCTTTTGTGGGCGTCGCTGTGTTCGCTGGCATCGCCAGTCTGTGGATGCGGCAACCTCTGCCGGCCCAGAGTAGTAGCGTCAGCACCTCTACACGCTTCCCGGTGGAAATTGTCTGCTTGGGCGGCGGGATTGTCTTGGTGGCCTTCCTGATCGAAAACGCGACCGAAGTTTGGTCGGCGCTGCATATTGAACGCACCCTTGGCGGCATGGCTGCTGAAGGCTCGCTTGGTCCCGCGATGTTGGGGCTGACCATGGCCTTTGGTCGTCTGGGCGGGCAAGTCGTGGCGCAGCGTCTGTCTGAAGCGCGGGTGATCATCTGCGCCTCAGGCCTTGCAGCAGTTGGTTTGCTGATTGCGGCCACCGCTGCGGTGCCGTTCGGCGCCTATCTGGGGTTCGCGATCGCCGGGCTGGGGGTGTCAGTGATTGCCCCAATGGCGCTGGCACTGGTCGGACGAATGGTGCCGCCCGACGCCCGAAGCACCGCCATTTCGCGCGCGGCGGTGATCGGATTTCTGGGGTTCTTTATCGGCCCGCCGGTTCTGGGGGCGGTGTCGCAAGCGTTCGGCTTGCGATGGGCCTTGGCCTCGGTCGCGATGTTGCTGTGGATCGTGCCGGTGTTGGTTCTAGCCATGCGGCCGCGACACCAGCCGTCATCCGATCTTACGCCGTCGCGTTGACGTCAGCGCCATACGCAGCTAGCGCAGCCCGGTTTCTTCCAGAAGGCCCTGACGCTTGGCTTCATAGTAATAGCCGCGGGAGTACCATTTAACCGCAACATCCGGATTGCCGTCAGATAACAGCCATGCGCCGCGCAGATATTTTACCCCATATTCCAAGTTGGTTTCCGCATCGAGCAGGCCGGTGGGCGCACCCTGATAGCCCATGGCGCGGGCGGTCGCCGGCAAAATCTGCATCAGGCCATAATAGGGGCCGTTGCGGGCTTCGGGGCGGTGGGTGCTTTCGCGGATTACCACCCGCTCTACCAAACTGACGGGCACTTCGTGGCGCTCGGCTGTTTGGGCAATCAGGGCCCGCAATTCCGGCGTCTCATTGGGGTGCAGGGGCGCGGCACGGCTGACAGGGGGGGCGGGCTGACTGCAAGCGGACAGCACCGTAAGAACCAGAACGAGCAGAACGTGTCGGAACATGTGTTGGCCTGTTGATCGTTTCGCCGCGACGCTAGCCACGCGGCGGTTTTTCGATCAAGTCTCGGCGCTGTTTAGCGGCTGTTTTAGGGCGAAACGGGCGGAAACCCGCCGCGTGGCACCGCCCTGCGCGGTGGCTCAGGCGGGCGGAAACAGGATCGTCCTGCCCATCGCCCGCCCGGTTGTGTCGGTCTAGATCAGGCCCATTTGCCTGAAAAGTCCTCTGGAATCAGCAAGATGTCGCGGTCCAGCGACTTAACATCTCGCCGTCCACACAGGGCCATTGAGGTGTCCAGCTCTTTGTGGATGACCTCAAGTGCGCGGGTCACCCCTGCTTCGCCCATGGCGCCCAAGCCATAAACATAGGCCCGGCCGATCAAACATCCCTTGGCCCCCATTGCGAGGGCTTTCAGCACGTCTTGACCCGACCGGATACCGCTGTCGAGATGGACCTCGACCTGATCGCCGACGGCTGCCACGATCTGTTCCAGCATGCGGATGGAACTCAGCGCCCCGTCCTGCTGGCGGCCCCCGTGGTTCGACACGATAATGGCATCAGCCCCCAGATCGGCGGCGCGGCGGGCGTCTTCGACATCAAGGATGCCTTTCAGGATGACCTTGCCGTCCCACATCTTCATCAGTTGCGCGATGCGGTTCCAGTCCAGTGCCGGATCAAAGGCCTCGGCAGTCCACGAACTGAGCGACGACGGATCGGACACACCTTTGGCGTGGCCCACGATATTGCCGAAGAAGCGCCGCTTCGTGCCCAACATGCCCATGCCCCAGTGGGCCTTGGTCATCATATTCGCAATCGAGGCAGGGGTCAGTTTCGGCGGGGCGGACAGGCCATTCTTGATGTCCTTGTGCCGCTGGCCCAAAACTTGCAGATCCACGGTAATCACCAACGCCGAGCAATTGGCCGCACGGGCCCGGTCCATCAGGCGAAGCATGAAATCATCGTCTTTCAGGGTATAGACCTGAAACCAGAACGGCTTGGTGGTATTGGCGGCCACGTCCTCGATCGAGCAGATCGACATTGTGGACAGGGTGTAGGGCACGCCGAACTTCTCGGCCGCTTTGGCCGCCAGAATTTCGCCATCAGCGTGTTGCATGCCGGTTAGGCCGACCGGGGCCAACGCCACCGGCATGGTCACCGGCTGCCCGATCATGGTGCTTTCGGTGCTGCGGTCTGACATATCGACGGCGATGCGTTGGCGCAGGCGGATCTTGGCAAAATCGGTGGTGTTCTCGCGGAAGGTCTGTTCGGTCCAACTGCCCGATTCGGCATAGTCATAGAACATCTTCGGGACGCGGCGCTTGTAAATGCGGCGCAGGTCTTCGATGCAGGTTATTGCGGGCATGGGCGATCCTAGGTTGTGGCGACAGGACAGGCTTGCGGGGACGACAAAAGCCCGAACTGCGCTGAGAATGCAAGGGAATTGGCCGATCTATTCCCCACTGTCGGTCGTTGTCAGGCCAGAAAGGCGAGGGTGATCAAACTGCCAACGCTGGTCCAGACGATGACTTGTGCGATCCGGTCGGTGCGGACGCCATAGAGCAGCGCAAAACTGAACGCCATCGCCCCGGACGGCCCGGCTGCGGCAAGCTGATACAGGGCGCGCCCGGGATCGCTGGGCACCAATAGCTGCAATCCGCCCCAGACTGCGATGGGAAAGATCACAAGCTTGATCGCCGAGAATGACGCCACCGCCGCGTCCAGTTTGAATTTGGTCCCGGACATTGCCACGCCAAGGGCGAACAGCGCCACCGGTGCGGCAGCCGTGCCAGCAAAGGTGATGAACGTTTCGATAGGCGCAGGGATGCGCAGGCCAAGCAGTGCGACGACCGTTCCTGCCGCAACCGCCTGAAGCATCGGCGTGCCCGCGATGCGCAGCAGGATAGCCGACAGCGACACTTTTCCCTGACTGATGGCCTGCACCGCGATCATCGCGGCGGCCATGGTCACGACGGAATCATAGGTGACCTGCGCGGTGATCGGCAGGATGTTGTCCTTGCCGTACAGGATGACCGAAATTGGCAGGATATAGAGGGCCGTGTTTGTGAAAATACCCGCGAAAGCCAGCAAGACGGCCTCGCCCGGCTGACATTTGAACACCCCTAGCGCAAGGGCGAACGCGGCCGCGAACACCACCAGTTCCGCCGCGCCATAGATCAGCACCGGCGGCAGGCTGAAATCATGCATCGGCGCGTGGGCAATTAGGCCGAACAAAAAGATCGGCAATAGCACCGAAAGTGAGAATTTGTTCAGAACCCGGGCGTCATCCTGACTGGTTTTCCCGGTGCGTCCCATGCCAAAGCCAAACGCAAGGATCGCGAAGACCGGCAGGATGGGGTCGATGAGGACGTCGATAATTTGCACAGAGTCGCCCCCTCCACCGGTTCAAACGCGCCTTCTATCCGTCCGCAAGGCCAGCGGGTCAAGAGGGGCAGGGCGGCGAAGGCCGTGCCTCAGGCCCGGTGCGCCCCGTCGGCCAGACCTTTGACGAAGGCCAAGATTTCGGGAACAGAGCGGCCCTCTTCTACCAGCTTGACGATGGCCGAGCCAACGACGGCGCCATCGGCAACCGATGCGATCGACTGGGCCGTCTCCGGCGTGCGAATGCCGAAGCCCACGATGACAGGCAGGTCAGTTTGGGATTTGATCCGGGCGACTTCGGGGCCGACATCTGTCGCCTCGGCCGCCGCTGCGCCGGTGATGCCGGTGATGGAGACGTAATACACAAAGCCAGAGGTGTTGGTCAGAACCTTGGGCAGGCGTTTGTCGTCGGTGGTGGGGGTGGCCAGACGGATAAAGTTCAGACCCGCCGCCTGCGCCGGCAGACACAGTTCGCTGTCTTCTTCCGGGGGCAGGTCCACGACGATCAACCCGTCGATGCCGGACGCCTTGGCCTGTTCGAGAAACTTGGCAACGCCGCGCGAATAGATCGGGTTGTAATAGCCCATCATCACGATGGGGGTGGTCTGGTCCGTCTCGCGCAAGGCTGCGGCCATGGCCAGCGTCTTATCAAGGGTCTGCCCGCTGGCCAGTGCCCGCTGTCCGGCCAGTTGGATGGTCGCGCCATCCGCCATCGGATCGGTAAAGGGCATGCCCAGTTCGATGATGTCGACGCCAGCGGCGGGCAATCCTTTGATCAGCTCAAGCGAGGTGTCGTAATTCGGATCGCCAGCCATGACATAGGCGACAAACGCTTTCTTGCCCTCGGCCTTGAGGGCGGCGAATTTGGCGTCGATCCGTGTCATGATATCCCCCGAGCAGTGATCGTCTGCGGTTTGCGCGATTGGGGCGCGAAGATCAATGGCGGATTGTGCGTTCGGACCGTTCGGGGCGCTCCGATGTGGCGCGTTTCGGCAAGAGGGGCGCGGATCACCTGCCGGGTCTTGGACCCTGTGCCGTGTAAAACACTGCCCCAGTCCCGGACGATCGCGCGGCTTGCGTCGCGGCGGCGCGCGTCCTAGAAGCACCCGGTCATTCAGGAGAGATCGTCATGGGCTTTAAAATGGGTATCGTCGGCATGCCGAACGTGGGCAAGTCGACCCTGTTCAATGCGCTGACGCGGACAGCGGCGGCACAAGCGGCAAATTTTCCGTTTTGTACGATTGAGCCAAATGTCGGCGAAGTCGCGGTGCCCGATTCTCGGTTGGATCAGTTGGCCGCCATCGCCGGGTCGAAGCAGATCATCCCGACGCGGATGACCTTTGTCGATATCGCCGGTCTGGTAAAAGGCGCCAGTCAGGGCGAGGGCTTGGGCAACCAGTTTCTCGCGAATATCCGCGAATGCGACGCCATCGCTCATGTGCTGCGCTGCTTTGAAGATGATGACATCACCCATGTTGATGGCCGGGTCGATCCTGTGGCCGATGCCGACACCATCGAAACCGAACTGATGCTGGCGGATATCGAAAGCATCGAAAAGCGGCTGGCCGGGTTGGTGCGCAAGGTGCGCGGCGGCGACAAAGATGCGGTGCAACAAGAGCGGCTGCTGAAGGCGGCGCTGGCAGCGTTGGAGCAGGGCAATCCGGCCCGGGTGGTTCCGGTTGACGAAGACGACCTGCGGACATGGAAGCTGTTGCAGCTTCTGACCACCAAACCGATCCTCTACGTGTGCAACGTCGAAGAAAGCGCCTCAGCGACCGGCAACAGCCAGTCTGCCCGGGTGGCCGAGATGGCCGCAGCCCAAGGGGCGGCGACGGTGGTGATTTCAGCGGCGATCGAAGAAGAAATCAGCCAGCTTGATGGTGAAGAAGCCGAGATGTTCCTGGGCGATCTGGGGCTGGAAGAACCCGGTCTCGACCGGTTGATCCGCGCTGGCTATGAATTGCTGGCGCTGGAGACTTATTTCACCGTTGGCCCCAAGGAAGCGCGGGCTTGGACCATTCGCAAAGGCACCAAGGCGCCGCAAGCAGCGGGTGTCATCCACGGTGATTTCGAGCGTGGGTTCATCCGCGCAGAGACCATCGGCTTTGACGATTTCGTGGCGCTGAAAGGCGAAGCCGGGGCCAAAGAGGCTGGGAAAATGCGCATTGAGGGCAAGACCTATGAGGTCAAGGACGGCGACGTTCTTCACTTCTTGTTCAACACCTAAGCCCAATGCCGTGAATTGAACCTGTGCCCAAACGGGTTTAGGCTTCGCCTCTGAACCGATCTTGGAGGATTATTCATGACACGCATTTGGGCTTTGGCCACCGCCGCCGTTGTGGCCCTGACTGGGGCCGCTGGCGCCGACGATATGATCAAAGTGAAAAGCGCGGCTTCGGTGCCGGACACGATGGCCGCGCTGACGGCGGCCGTCGAAGGGGCAGGGGCCACGGTCTTCGCCACTGTTGATCACGCCGCAGGTGCGGCGTCAGTCGATCTGACGCTGGCCCCGTCGCAACTGTTGATCTTTGGGAATCCGAAACTTGGCACGCCAGCGATGCAGGACGATCCGTTGGCGGGCGTGTTCCTGCCTTTGCGGGTGTTGGTTTATGAAGATTCGCATGGCCAAGTGTATCTGGCTTATGAAGAAGTGGACGAGATGTTCGATGATCTCGACATCGACGACGACGCACCTTACGTCAAGACCATGGCCGGCGCGCTGAAGAAACTCACCGCCGCGGCGGCTGGCAATTAAGCCAGCGCCGCAAGGGCCTCGCGCAGGTCCAGCGCGCCGTCATAGAGCGCCCGGCCAGAGATGGCCCCGTTCAACGGCGCGCCGCAATCGCGCAGCGTGGTCAGATCCGACAGGGATGACACGCCGCCCGATGCGATCACCGGAATCGATACCAGATTGGCCAGCGCCGCAGTGGCAGCTACATTGGGGCCCTTCATAGCGCCGTCTCGTTCGATGTCGGTATAAATGATCGCGCTGATCCCGGCATCTTCGAACCGCTTGGCCAATTCCGACACCAGATGGTGCGTGTCTTCGGCCCAGCCCCGGGTCGCAACCTTGCCATTGCGGGCATCAAGGCCAACGGCAACTTTGCCGGGAAAGGCGGTGGCCGCCTCGCGCACCAGATCGGGGTCTTCCACCGCTGCGGTGCCAAGAATGACCCGTTCGATGCCGCGCGACAGCCAATGTTCAATCGTGGCCATGTCGCGAATACCGCCGCCAAGTTGGGCCGGAATGTTGGTCGCCTTCAGAATGGCCTCAACCGCATCACCATTCACCGGTTTCCCCGCAAAAGCACCATTCAGATCGACCAGATGCAACCACTGGCACCCGGCGTCCTGAAACGCCAGGGCTTGGGCCGCGGGGTCATCGCCGAACACGGTGGCCTGATCCATCTCGCCGCGCAACAGGCGCACGCATTGGCCGTCTTTAAGGTCGATTGCGGGATAGAGGATCATGCTGGGTCCTTTCGTGCATTATGGCGGCTGTCTCTCACGACCGGGCTGCAAAGCCAAGTGCGGCCGGGCCGCAGGGGGCGATCCGGCTGTCAGGGCAGCGTCAGGGCGCCCATGTCAGGAAGTTGGCGATCATTCGCAGGCCAGCCGCTTGGCTTTTCTCGGGGTGAAACTGGACCCCTGCGACCGTGTCTCGGGCCACCATGGCGGTGATGTCGCCCGCGTAATCGCAATGAGCGATGCGATGCGCCGGGTCTGCAACCCGGAAATGGTAGGAGTGGACGAAATAGGCATGTGCGCCGCTTTCAACCCCGTTCAGGATCGGGTGGGGCCGGTCGATGACCAGATCGTTCCAGCCCATGTGCGGCACCTTCAGGGTCCGGTCCGAGGGGGTGATTTTCACCACCTCGCCGCCGATCCAGTCGAAGCCTTGGGTGTCGGAATATTCCCGCCCCCAGCTGGCCAGCATCTGCATACCGACACAGATGCCCAGAAAGGGCACCGCGCGGGTGGTGACGGCCTCTGACATGGCCTCGAACAGCCCCGCATAGGACTTCAGGCCCGCAAGGCAGGACGGGTAGGCCCCATCCCCGGGCAGCACGATGCGGTCGGCCCGGGCCACGTCTTCGGGGCGGGAGGTGACCAAGACCTCGCCTGCATCCACTTCACGCGCCATCCGCTGAAACGCCTTTTCGGCCGAATGCAGATTGCCGGATTCGTAATCAACCAGAACTGTCAGCATGGGTCAGAGTTGCCCCTTGGTGGACGGAATCGCGTCAGACTTGCGCCGATCGGTTTCCAATGCCTCGCGCAAGGCGCGGGCCACCGCCTTAAAGGCGGCTTCGGCGATGTGGTGGCTGTTGAGGCCGTGCAAGGCTTCGACATGCAAGGTAATGCCGCCATGGGTGGCAAAGCCTTGAAAAAACTCGCGCACCAGCTCGGTGTCAAATGTGCCGATCTTCGCGGTGGGGAAGGGGGCGTTCCAGACCAGATAAGGCCGGCCCGACAGATCCAGTGCTGCGCGCACCAATGCGTCATCCATCGGCAGCAGGCACGCGCCATAGCGGCAGATGCCGCGCTTGTCGCCCATCGCTTGGGTCAGCGCCTGTCCCAAGGCAATGCCGGTGTCCTCGACGGTGTGATGATCGTCGATATGCAGATCACCGGTGGCGCGGATGGTCATGTCGATCAGCGCATGCCGCGCCAACTGGTCCAGCATGTGGTCGAAAAAACCAATGCCGGTCTGATTGTCATAAAGGCCGGTGCCGTCGAGGTCGATCTCGACTGTAATGTCGGTTTCGGCTGTCGTGCGGGTGATCTTGGCTTGGCGCATCTCAGGGTCCCCTTGCGGTCTGCGCCGACCGCTATAGACGCAAGGTTGCGCAGTTCCAAGGGCCGCGGTGCAAGGCCCTATGGTGGGAAGTCGATGTTGGGACTGTTTGGTTTCTGGAGCGGGCGAGGCGATTCGAACGCCCGACCCTAACCTTGGCAAGGTTATGCTCTACCCCTGAGCTACGCCCGCAACCGGAAACCATTTTTACTCTTGGAGCGGGCGAGGCGATTCGAACGCCCGACCCTAACCTTGGCAAGGTTATGCTCTACCCCTGAGCTACGCCCGCTTCCTTGAGTGGCGTCGATGTAGCCGGAGGGGCGGGGGGGTTCAAGGGGAAAAGTGCGTGTGGCGCAAAAATTGCGCAGGGGCGGGCGCGCGGCCGGTCTTGGTGGCCGCGCGCCCGTGGTCGGATCAGGACCGGCGCTGGGTCATTCCAACTCGATCAGCAGGTCTTTGGCATCAATCTGAGTGCCGGGGGTGACCAGAACGGCTTTGATGACCCCGTCGCGTTCGGCGTGGATCGCGGTTTCCATCTTCATGGCCTCGATGGTCAGCAACAAATCGCCATCCTTGACCGATTGACCCGCCACAGCCGAGACCGAGGCGACCACCCCGGGCATCGGCGCACCGATGTGGTTGGCGTTGCCCAGTTCGGCCTTGGAATTCTTCTTGGCGGTGGCGCTGGCATGGCGGTTGGGCACCCGCACCACACGCGGTTGACCGTTCAGTTCAAAGAACACCCGAACGTCGCCGTCGTCATGGGTTTCGCCGATGGCCTGAAGCCGAACTTCCAATGTCTTGCCGGGGTCAATCTCGGCTGAGATCTGCTCGCCCGGTTCCATGCCGTAAAAGAACGTCCGGGTCGGCAGGGTGCGCACCGGGCCATAGGTCAGGTGGCGCTCCATGTAATCCGAAAACACCTTGGGATACATCAACGAGCCATTCAGATCCTCGTCGTCGATATCGGTGTCGAACTTTGCCACCAGCTCGGCGCGGTGGGCTTCCAGATCCGCGGGGGGCATCTCGGCGCCGGGGCGGGTGGTCAGCGGCGTTTCCCCTTTCAGGATCTTGCTTTGGATCGCGGTGGGCCAGCCCCCTGTCGGCTGTCCCAGATTGCCGTGCATCATGTCGATCACGCTGTCGGGGAACGACACTTCAACGCTTGGGTCTTCGACCTGCGCGCGGCTCAGGCCCTGACTGACCATCATCAGCGCCATGTCACCGACCACTTTCGAAGACGGGGTCACTTTCACGATGTCCCCGAACATCTGGTTGACGTCGGCATACATCTTGGCGACCTCGTGCCAGCGCTCTTCCAGACCAAGGCTGCGGGCCTGCGCCTTGAGGTTGGTGAACTGACCACCGGGCATTTCGTGCAGATAAACCTCCGACGCCGGGGCCTGAAGACCCGATTCAAAGGCTGAATATTGCGCGCGCACCGCTTCCCAATAATCCGACACGGCCCGAACGGTTTCAACATTGATGCCGGTGTCACGCTCGGTATGGCGCAGGGCTTCGACGATCGACCCCATGGTCGGCTGGCTGGTGTTGCCCGACAGCGCGTCCATGGCGCAATCCACAGCGTCGACGCCCATCTCTGCCGCCGCCAGAATGGTCGCGCCAGCGATGCCTGCGGTGTCGTGGGTGTGGAAGTGAATTGGCAGGCCGACCTCTTCTTTGAGGGCCTTGATCAGAACCCGTGCACCGGCAGGCTTCAGAAGACCAGCCATGTCTTTCAGGCCCAGAACGTGGGCGCCAGCGGCTTCCAGTTCCTTCGCCATAGAGACGTAGTATTTCAGGTCGTACTTCGCCCGTTCGGGGTTCAGCAGATCGCCGGTATAGCAGATCGAGCCTTCGCAGACCTTATTGGCCTCAATGACCGAATCCATCGCGACGCGCATGTTCTCGACCCAGTTCAGGCTGTCGAATACCCGGAACACATCGACGCCGCTTTTCGCGGCTTGCGCTACAAAGCTTTGCACCACGTTGTCGGGATAGTTGGTGTAGCCGACGCCGTTAGAGGCGCGCAGCAACATCTGGGTCATCAGGTTGGGCATGGCCGCGCGCAGATCGCGCAGGCGCTGCCACGGGCATTCCTGCAAGAAGCGGTAGGCGACGTCGAAGGTCGCCCCGCCCCAGCATTCAACACTGAACAGTTGCGGCAGTTCTGCGGCATAGGTCGGCGCGACCCGGATCATGTCGATGGACCGCATGCGGGTGGCCAGCAAGGACTGGTGGCCGTCGCGCATGGTGGTGTCGGTGATCAGCAGTTGCTTTTGCGCCAGCATCCACTCGGCAACCGCTTTGGGGCCTTTGTCTTCCAGCAGGTTGCGGGTGCCGGGAACCGGCGCGACCGTCGCCTTGGGCGGCTTTGGCACGTTGGCATCGATCGGCTTGGGTCGACCTGTGGTTTCGGGATGCCCGTTGACCGAGATGTCGGCGATATAGGTCAGGATCCGGGTGGCCCGGTCACGCCGCGCCTTGAAGTCGAACAGCTCGGGCGTGGTGTCGATGAATTTGGTGGTGTATTCGTAATTCAGGAAGGTCGGGTGCTTCAGCAAGTTTTCAACAAAGGCGATGTTGGTGCTGACGCCGCGGATACGGAACTCGCGCAGGGCGCGGTCCATGCGGGCGATGGCGGCCTCCGGCGTCGGCGCCCACGCGGTGACCTTTTCCAGCAGACTGTCATAATAACGGGTGATGACCGCGCCGGAATACGCGGTGCCGCCGTCGAGGCGGATGCCCATGCCCGTGGCACCACGATAGGCGGTGATCCGGCCATAGTCAGGGATGAAGTTGTTCTGCGGGTCCTCGGTGGTGATCCGGCACTGGATGGCATGGCCGCTGAGGGTCACGTCAGCTTGGCTGTCTGCCCCGGTGGCCTCGGCCAAGGTTTTGCCTTCGGTGATCAGGATCTGGGCGCGGACGATGTCGATGCCGGTGACTTCCTCGGTCACGGTGTGTTCCACCTGAACGCGGGGATTGACCTCGATGAAGTAGAACTTGCCGTCATCCATATCCATCAGGAATTCGACGGTGCCGGCGCATTGGTAATCCACATGGGCACAGATTTTCCGGCCCAGTTCGCAGATCTCGGCGCGTTGTTCGGCGGTGAGGTAGGGGGCGGGGGCCCGTTCGACGACCTTTTGGTTGCGGCGCTGGACCGAGCAATCGCGTTCATAGAGGTGATAGATCTCACCAAAGCTGTCGCCAAGGATCTGCACCTCGACGTGACGAGCGCGCTGGATCATCCGTTCCAGATAGCCTTCGCCATTGCCGAACGCGGCTTCGGCTTCACGGCGACCTTCAAGAACTTTGTCTTCCAGTTCCTTTTCGGCCAGAATCGGCCGCATCCCGCGTCCGCCGCCGCCCCAGCTGGCTTTAAGCATCAGCGGATAGCCCACTTCGGCGGCCTGACGTTTGATCTCGGCCATGTCATCGCCAAGCACCTCGGTCGCGGGGATCACCGGCACCCCGGCTTCGATCGCGACGCGGCGGGCGCTGGCTTTGTCGCCCAGTTGGCGCATGGTTTCGGCTTTGGGGCCGATGAAGGCAATGCCGTTGGCATGGCAGGCATCTACGAAGTCCGGGTTCTCGGACAGCAGGCCATAACCGGGGTGGATGGCATCGGCGCCGCAGGCCTTGGCGACGCGGATAATCTCGTCAATACAGAGATATGCGGCGACCGGTCCCATGCCTTCGCCGATTTTATAGGCCTCATCGGCCTTGAAGCGATGCAAGCACAGCTTATCTTCTTCGGCATAGACGGCGACGGTGCGCTTGCCCAATTCATTTGCGGCCCGCATCACGCGAATGGCAATCTCACCACGATTGGCGATGAGCAGTTTCTTGAAGTCGGGCATAAGCTGTTCCTTGGCAAACAAAGAGGGCGTTGCGCGATAACCGCCGATTTTTTGCGGAAAGAACAGGCGAGGAAATGACGCAGACCAGTTCTGGTAGCGACACTCGCGCCTCATTGTCTAGAGGGTGACAGGGGCGGGGCAGGCTGGCCCAATTGCCAATGCGCCGTTTTTTGCCCGATCATGAAGCACGCTTAAATTCTATGCGCGGGCATGTCGGCAGGGCTTCGCCCGGTTAATTCAAGCGGGCGGCCCGGGCCCGCTCGGCCTCGCGGTGCAGCACGGCCTTGGCGTCGATCTGGGACAGGGGTTGCGCCGGGTTTCGGTCGATATCGCCTTCGGAGATCAGGGCCAGATAGCGGGCACAGCACACCCGCAGAAACGACGTGAAGTTCCCCAGATCATGATCTGCATCGATCGATTCATGATAGAGCTTGGTGATCAACTGGTTGACGGTCATCCGGTCCCGCTGGGCAATCTCGCCCAGCAGATCCCAGAAGAAGTTCTCGATGCGAATGCTGGTGGCCACACCGTCGATCCGCAGGGATTTGGTCCGACTGACCCAGTTGTCGGCATCGGCATTGATGAAAAGCTGGCACATGGTCGCTCCGCCTCCCCGCGGTGTCTGGATCAGAGCAGCGCCATGAACTGCTTCATCCACGCCGGATGGGCAGGCCAGGCTGGCGCTGTCACCAAATTGCCATCGGTGACCGCATCTGTCACCTCAATCTCGGCAAAAATTCCGCCCGCTGCGGTGACTTCCGGGGCGCAGGCCGGATAGGCCGAGCAGGTCCGGCCATTCAGAACGCCGGCTGCGCTTAACAGCTGAGCACCGTGGCAGATCGCGGCCACCGGCTTTCCGGCCTCAAAGAAATGCCGGATCATGTCCAGAACCTTCGAGTTCAGGCGCAAATATTCCGGTGCCCGGCCGCCCGGGATCACCAGCGCGTCATAGTTTGCCGGATCGATGTCGTCGAACGTGGCGTTCAGCGCGAAATTATGGCCGGGTTTTTCAGTGTAGGTCTGGTCACCTTCGAAGTCGTGGATCGCGGTCTTGACCGTGTCGCCTGCGGTTTTGCCGGGGCAGACCGCATCAACGCTGTGGTCGCAGGCCATCAGGGTCTGAAACGGCACCATGGTTTCATAGTCTTCGGTGAAATCCCCGGTAATCATCAAAATCTTGGCCATAATGTCCTCCTCTGGCAAGTGGCTGCGACAAGGATAGGCCGTCAACAGTGGCGGTGGGTGTTAGCCCGATACTACAGGCGGACCGGGCCAAAGGGCGGCGGATACCTCTGATAGGCGGCGCGCGCCGATCTGGATCATGCTTGAGGTTATGTCTTCCGACAGGATGTGCAGGACATGGGCCGCGCCTGCAGAACCGAACGCGGCCAGACCATAGTGAAACGCCCGGCCCAGCATGACGAAATCGGCCCCCAGCGCGATGGCCCGCAACACGTCGAGGCCGCTTTCGACGCCACTGTCGAACAGCAGCGGATAATCCGGCCCCACGGCGGCGCGAATCTCGGGCAGAACCTCAATGCTGGCTGGGGATCCGTCCAATTGCCGGCCAGCGTGGTTCGATACCCAGACCGCATCGACGCCAGCGTCGCGCAGTTGGACGGCGGCGTCCGGTCGCATCACCCCCTTGGCGATCACTGGCCCATCCCATTCGGCCATGGTGTCCAGCAGATACGCCATGTCCGGCGAGCCGCGGAGTTGGTATCCGACATGTTCGGTCGAGCCGTGATTGCCAATGCTAGCCTGATACTCTTCCATGAACTTCAGGCGTGGCATGCCATTGCGCAGCATGCGCAGCGACCAGTCCGGGCGCATCATGCATTGCGCGAACAGGCGCGGCGTCAACTTTGGCGGGTGTTGCAGGCCGGACCGGCGCTGACGCTCGCGGCGGCTGGCGGCGGGAACGTCCAAGGTGACCACCAACGTGTGAAACCCGGCGGCCTTGGCCCGGTTCAGCATGTCGCGGCGGATGCCGGTGTCGCGCGGCGTATAAAGCTGAAACCAGCCCTGATCGCCGATATGGGGGCTGAGGTCTTCGGGGGTGCGGCTGGCGACTGTGCTGAGCGTGTAAGGCAGGCCCGCCGTGGCAGCGACTTGCGCCAGCATCGGCTCTGCGCCGGGCCAGATCAGCCCGGACATGCCCACCGGCGCGATGCCGACCGGCAAGGCATAGCTGCGCCCAAGCAATGTCGCCCCTAAGTCCGGCGTGAACTCCCCGACCAGCGCGGCCTGCCGCAGGCAGACCTGATCCAGCCCGGCGCGGTTGCGGGTTTTGGTGCCTTCCGATCCGGTCGCACTGTCGAGAAATTCCCAGACGAAGCCGGGAAGCCGGGTTTTTGCGCGCGCTTTCAGATCATTGATCGACGGGTGGGTGCTGTCCATGTTCATACGGGGCACTATCGAAAGCCGCGCTGGGCCTGGCAATGAAATAACCGCAGAACATAGGGCGAACACGCTCTTTATTTCGGGCGCGGTTCCGGCTAGTCTGCGGGGATGAACCGTTTCGATGAAGCCGATGCCTTTCAGGATGAGCCGGTCCCGCTGTCGGCGCGGGCTATGGCGGCACGTCCCACCCCCTATTTGGATGGCCTGAACCCTGCCCAGCAAGAGGCCGTCCAGACATTGGATGGTCCGGTCCTGATGCTGGCCGGGGCAGGGACGGGCAAGACCCGGGCGCTGACGGCGCGAATCGCGCATCTGCTGACCACCGGCACCGCCCGCCCGAACGAAGTGTTGGCCGTGACCTTTACCAACAAAGCCGCGCGCGAGATGAAGACCCGCGTTGGTGCCTTGCTGGGGCAGACGGTCGAAGGCATGCCGTGGCTCGGCACTTTTCACGCCATCAATGTGAAGCTGTTGCGCCGCCACGCCGAACTGATCGGGCTGAAGTCGAATTTTTCGATTTTGGACACGGACGATCAGATCCGATTGCTGAAGCAGGTCATCATCGCCCGCAACATTGACGAAAAACGCTGGCCCGCACGGCAGTTGGCCGGGGTGATCGACGGGTGGAAAAACCGGGCCCTGACGCCCGAGCAGGTGCCTGCCGCCGATGCTTCGGCGTTTAATGGCGCTGGACCACGTCTTTATGCGGACTACCAAAGCCGTCTGCGCGATCTGAACGCCGTCGATTTTGGCGATCTGCTGATGCATATGGTGACCATCTTTCAGCGCCACGAAGACGTGCTGCTCCAGTATCAGCGCTGGTTCCGCTATATTCTGGTGGACGAGTATCAAGATACCAACGTCGCCCAATATATGTGGTTGCGGCTGCTGGCTGCGGGACATCGTAACATCTGTTGCGTTGGCGACGATGATCAGTCGATCTATGGCTGGCGCGGCGCCGAGGTTGGCAACATTCTGCGGTTTGAAAAGGATTTTCCCGGGGCCCATGTGGTCCGGCTGGAACAGAATTATCGCTCGACCGCGCATATCTTGGGGGCGGCATCCGGGGTAATCCGCGGCAATGCGGGCCGCTTGGGCAAGACCTTGTGGACTGACAAAGACGGAGGCGACAAAGTTCGGCTGATCGGTCATTGGGATGGCGAGGAAGAAGCGCGCTGGATTGGGGAAGAACTGGAATCGATGCAGCGCGGCACCCGTGGCGGGCGCCCCTATTCCCTGAACGATTGTGCGATTCTGGTGCGGGCCAGCCACCAGATGCGCGCCTTCGAGGATCGCTTCCTGACCATCGGTTTGCCTTACCGGGTGATCGGCGGACCCCGGTTCTATGAGCGGCTCGAAATTCGCGATGCGATGGCGTATTTCCGTCTTGTTATCAGTCCGACCGACGATCTGGCCTTCGAGCGGATCGTGAATACCCCCAAGCGCGGGCTTGGCGATAAAGCCCAACAGAAAATCCAGATGGCGGCCCGCAGTGCCGGGGTGCCATTGCTGGCCGGGGCGCGCACCTTATTGGCCGCGGGGGACATCACTGGCAAAGGCAAGACGGAACTGGGGCGCTTTGTGACCCTGATGGATCGCTGGCATGCCGAAGTTCAGGACCCGGCCCACAATCACATTGATCTGGCAGAACGTATTCTCGACGACAGCGGCTACACGGCGATGTGGCAGGCCGACAAAACGCCCGAGGCGCCGGGCCGATTGGAAAACCTGAAAGAACTGATCAAGGCGCTGGAGCAGTTTGAAAATCTGCAAGGCTTCTTAGAACACGTGGCCCTGATCATGGACAACTCGCAGGACGACGACGACGCGAAGGTGTCGGTGATGACGCTGCACGCGGCCAAGGGATTGGAATTCCCCGCCGTATTCTTGCCGGGCTGGGAGGACGGATTGTTTCCCTCGCAGCGGTCCATGGATGAAAGCGGCACCAGCGGATTAGAGGAAGAGCGCCGTTTGGCCTATGTCGGCATCACCCGGGCCGAAGAGGTCTGCACGATTTCCTTCGCTGCCAACCGCCGGGTCTATGGTCAGTGGCAATCGGCCATGCCGTCCCGATTTATCGATGAACTGCCGGAAGACCATGTGGATATCCTGACCCCGCCCGGGCTTTATGGCGGCAATTATGGCGCGGCGGCTGCGACGACGCCCTCGGCCTTTGAAGAATCGGTCGCCTCGGCGAATGTCTATAATTCACCGGGCTGGCGGCGGCTGCAAAGCCGGGGCGGCCAGCGCGGCATGTCCCAGCCCAAGGAAAGCCGCAATACCGTGATCGATCTGACTGCTGTTTCCAGCTTTTCGCATGGGGATCGGGTGTTTCATCAAAAATTCGGCTACGGCGAAATTATTGGCATTGAGGGTGAGAAACTTGAGATCACCTTTGACAAGGCGGGCACCAAACATGTGGTGGCGCGATTCGTGGTCGCTGCTGACACCTTGGACGACACGCCGTTCTGACGGCATCGCCGCGATCTTCTGAGCATTTAAAGGGAGGCTGCGGCGACACCCGGGAGGAGGGAGTGTCGCCGCGTTGGTCGAAACCCCCGGGAGGATAGGGGGCTTTCACGTGCCTGTGTCGCCAGAACCGATCGTTTGAACGGTGATTTCCTGACGGGCTGTTGCCCTAGATCATAGGCGGCGCCATGAGCGCGGCTTATGATGAGCGCGGCTTATGATCCGGTCGATCCCTTTGATTTAAAGCGTTTCTGTTTTAACCTGAAACATATCCGGCGGCCTTGAAGTAGTTCCAGCATTCTTGAGGGTCGTATAGATCGCAGATTTTTCCGATGGCATCGAACACGTCGGTGAATGTCCTAGCCCCGATCCGGCGAAGATGGGCTTTCAGCTTGGAGAATGCCTGTTCGATGGGATTAAGGTCAGGCGAGTATGGCGGCAGGAAAAGGAACCAGCATCCATGCGCCCGCAGTGCATCTGCGGCCTCCTTGTTTTTGTGGGTCGCCAAGTTGTCCAGTATGACGACTGTTCCGGGCTCAATTTCTGGCACCAGAACTTCGCGTACATAGGCGGCGAAGGCAGGGCCATCCATGGCACCCTTTATGACCC
>NZ_MTBG01000043.1 GCF_002119405.1 Pseudoruegeria sp. SK021
GCCGCCTTGTCGTTGGCGCCGTGTCCGGTGAGGGGCTGTCTAAGCAAACCCACCAACGCCCGCAACCCCTTTTTTGCAATTCAACACAATCAATCCAAATAAAATGAAAATGTAAACAATATCAATGTGATAGAGAAATAGGTCTCAGAGCAGCCAAGGCAATGAAGCCCTGGGGAAACCCGCAAACACGAGAATCGCCGAAACAGCGCCGCACATTTTTACGAAGGTCCGCAACCAGCCGACATCACGACGGCCCGTCAAATCCGCCCCCGCCCGAGCGACCTTCTCATGCCAGCGGTTCGTGCGGTAGGCCCAAGCAGACTCGACCCCGAGAAATTGACCTCCTAGAGTGTCCTGCGGGAGACCGTGTCCGAAAGCGGCATGGAAATGGACTAATCAGGAGGATCGGGTGGCGCCCTTACATCACGTTTTGACACGGTTGGCATTGGTCCGCACGATGGGTCGAGGCGCCTTGATCAGTCTGGCTTTGGGGCTTGGCCTCTCAACCATCTCGGTTGCCGACGCCACGCCCTTATCAGCATCAAGGACCGAGACCCCGACCTACAGCACCGATATTCAGCCGATCTTCAACCGTCGCTGCATCGCCTGCCATGGCTGTCTTGGCTCCCCCTGCAACGTCAAACTGGACTCGTTTTCCGGGGTTGATCGCGGCGGGTTGGCCGAAAACCCCTATGCCAGTCGCCTGAGCAGCGCCCCCCGAACCGACATGGATGCGGCGCCCAACACAGCTGCTTGGCGGGCCCGCGGCTTTTATCCGATCTTATCGCGGGGCGCGGTACCGGAGGACAATCTTTCCGGATCGATGCTGTACCAGATGGTTGCCGCCGGGATGCACCACAACGGCCCGGGTTTCAGCCACGCGGCAGCAGCGCAGCAGCGTACACAAAGTTACGTCTCGCAATGCGAAGCGACGCCAGCAAGCCTGAGCGCGAGCCTGCAGTCAAACCCGGAACTGGGAATGCCGTTTGGGCTGCCGTCCATTTCAGACAGTGACTTCACGACCCTGAAAGCTTGGATCTCTGGCGGCTCTCCCGGTCCCGATGCAGCGGCGGTGACCGCAGCAGAACAGCCGGCCAACCCTCAGGCGGTGGCCAACTGGGAGGCGTTCTTTAATGCCGATGATCCGCGCACCCGCCTTGTCAGCCGTTTCATCTTTCAACATGTGTTCCTTGCCAAGATCGTGCTGACCGACAGCCCCGGCGACCAGTTCCGGTTGGTGCGGTCGAGCACGCCACCGGCGCAGATCACCGTGCAACCGGACGGCACCAGCACGGTGACGCCATCGCCAATCGGGCTAATCGCCACCGACCTGCCTTATGATGATCCGTTGACCTACGCCAATGTCGGCCAATTCTGGTATCGCTTGCAGAAGGTCACCCAGCCCACGGTGCAGAAGGCCCATTTCCTTTGGGAATTAGCGCCCGACGACATTGCGCATCTGACCACGCTGTTCGCGATCAACAGTGGCACCGGCTGGGATGCGGCGGCAGAAATCGATCCGCCCTACGGGATCGAGAACCCGTTCATTCAATTCGCCGCCATTCCGGCAGAATCGCGCTATCGCTTCATTCTGGAGAATGCCGAGACGTTGGTGGGCGGCATTACCTACGGGCCGGTGTGCAACGGGCAAACCGCCACCTATGCCATCAAGGATCAGTTCTGGGCCTTGTTTCTGGAACCGGCTCACGACCCTTCGGTGCATGAGCCGCTGCTGGGCTTCGATGATCCCGAAAAGCTGATGGATCGTAGCGCGATCGGCAACGCCGCGTATCTGGCGGCCTTTGCCGAAGCTAAGAACCGTCTATCACCGGATGGCTGGGCCTTGGATGCGGTCTGGGATGGGGATGGCGAGGATGCCAACGCGTGGCTGACCATCCTGCGCCACGAAACCAATGTCTCGGTGCTGAAAGGGGCGCAGGGCGGCATGCCACGCACCCTCTGGTTGATCAGCTTCGCCGGTTTCGAACGGATGTACTACGATACGGTGGCCGGGTTCGCCTATTGGGGGGGCGATCCCGCCAAACTACAGACTCTGGCCTTCTTCAATCTGCTGCGACAGGATTTCGAGGACCATTTTCTTTTGCTCTTGCCCACCCAGCACCGCCAGCCCATCCGCTATGACTGGACGCAAGGCATCGGCAGGCTGGATTTGGCCCTGATCCCCTTCATCGGCCACGATCAGCCGTCGCGTGTAACCGTTGAGGGCACGGCGCCGCTGGACGAGATCGTCTCACAGCTTGCAGAGCGGGCGGGGCCGCACGTCACCGGCCTGCCCGACCGGCTTAATCCCAGCACCAAACCGACGGTCGATTTGTCCGCACCGATGCAGGGCTTCGACGATTTCGAGCGCGCGATCTCGACCATGACCGTGCTAGATCAGCGCCCCTATCTGGGTCTGATGCCAAGCGTCACGGTGGTGCGGCTGACCCATGGCGGCAAAGAGCGGGTCTATTCCCTCGTGGTCAACCGAGCCTACGCGTCGCAATATAATCTACTGTTTCAGGATGCGGCAGCCACACCCGGACGCGATACGCTTAGTGTCTATCCCACTCTGGTTAACGGATTTCCCAACCTGTTTGTCGACCTCGACCTCGACAGCGCCCCGGGCTTTCTCAGTGACCTTGCAGCTGCACGGAACGAGGATGACTGGAACCGCGTGACGGCAGATTACGCCGTCCTTCGCAACACGGCGCAATTCTGGCCGTTCTACGACTGGCTAAATGACTGGAACTTTACCACGCGCGGCGACAGCGCCGGCTGGCTTGACCTGACCTATTACGACACTGCCCAAAAGTGATCGGCAGGCGCGTGGCGGGCCGGTATCTGCCCGGATTAAAGGGCTAAGGCCCCGTTAGGGCCGCGGCCCGCCATTCTGCGCTTTGATCAAGGTCTCCAGATGCGCCAGACGCAGCAATACCTCGTCGCGATAAGTGTCAGTCTTTTCGTTGCTTTCTTCGTGATGCGCATCCTGCATAGAATTCACAATCAACCCGACCAGCAGGTTCACAACGGCGAAGGTCGTGATCATGATGAATGGCACGAAGAACAGCCAAGCATAGGTATAGACTTCCATGACGGGCCGCACGATGCCCATCGACCAACTTTCCAGCGTCATAATCTGGAACAACGAATAGCCCGACCGCCCGAGGGATCCGAACCATTCGGGAAAGGCTGCGCCAAAGAGCTTTGTTGCCATGACCGAGCCGATATAGAAGATCGCCCCCATCAACAGAAAGACCGACCCCATTCCCGGCAATGCGTTGACCAACCCTTCGACGACCCGGCGCAGCGATGGTGCCACTGACACGACCCGCAAGAGCCGGAGGATCCGCAATGCTCGCAGGACGCTGAGACTTTGGGTTGCAGGGACAAGGGCGATGCCCACGATCACGAAATCGAAAATATTCCAGCCGCGTCGGAAGAAATCAAAGCCCCGCCCAAACAATTTGAGCGCGATTTCGACCACAAACACGGTAAGGCAGGCCCAATCCAAGAACAGGATCAACGGCCCGGCAACGGCCATCGCTGACTCAGATGTCTCAAGGCCCAGAATGACCGCGTTAAACAGGATCACGCCCAGAATGAAATGCTGAACGGCGGGCCGTTCGACGAACCGCGCCACACGCATGCGATAGGACGGCAGAAAAAGTGTATTTTGATCTGTCATAGCTGCCCATATCAGGCCCGGCCCCGTCGTTCGCAAGAGGCGAACTGGTTCGGCGTGTATCTTGCCGCAGATTGCTTAAGTTGATCGAAGATTTGGAGTCCGCACAGGCAAGGCGCGTGTCGCTGGAAAACGTTATCCAACGCGGCAGATGCGGCCTTTACGGGTCAAATGGGCCAGCAAAAGGGCACAATTTTCCGCGCCTTCGCCCCGACTGGAAACGCAGCCAGAGCGTGATGGGTCGAGCCACATGTAAACGCCGCAGGCCGATGGCCTTCAAACCCTCGCGGGGCGCGAGACCTTTAATCGGGGTTTCTGGCCCGTCGCCGCACCATGGCGGTTACGATAAGCCAGAAACATTTGGTCAGAAGTCACTTTCAGTGTCCCTCAGGCCCGGGAGGCTGCCCCCCCCGCACCCCGTTAGCGAGAACACCGCAGCGCTAGACTTCAGCGATCAATAGCCGGAGATTTCTTTTGCCAGCCGGAAGAACCCTTTTTTGCGCTCTGAGCTGATGCCCCAATTGACCGGAACGCTCTGATAACCCTCGTCAAGGCCTTCGCCCTTCATCCGATAGTCAAAGAACCCCCACGAGGCATATTCACCGACGGCGGCGACAAAGTTGTTGTCCGGCTTGTCGAAATCGAAGTGATCGTCCTCGTTGAACAAGATCGGCTTGGGGGTATAGCCCTCGACCCCCCGGGTTTTCTTAACCATGTCGCGGATGATCTGCGGATCCTCTTGGCTGTTGCCGTGGATCAGCATGAAATCACTGGCGCGGGTCACAGCAGGGCCCGGAATGGTGCCGCCGCCATAGCTGGTCCCCACCAGCAAACGCCGCCCATCGAGGGTGATGGCACTGGCCCGCTCGATCAGCTCATGCACGCCGTCGGGCCGCATGATCGGCAGTTCGTAGATGATGTTGCACTCGTTATTGATCTCGAGCAGCAGGTTCTCATGACCTGTGGCAAGCAACCATTCGGTGGCGTTGTCGACAGCCTTGCGGATGGCATCCTCGTCGCCCTCGAACACCTTTTCCTGACCGAAGTAGAACAGGCCGACGATCACGACCATCCCCAACTCGTCCGCCGCCGCAAGCACGCGCGCCAACCGGTCCATGAAGGCGGGTCGCAGCGAGCCGTCCCGCTCGAACGCCGAATTGATCCACGGCTGTTCGGTGGAATAGCCATACGGGCTGCCACCCTGAAGGTTGATGTCGAATGCCAGAACACCGTGCGCCTTATAGGTCGGCAGCATCGCGATAAATTCGGACGTGTTGCGGTCCGCGTCCCAGACACCGGTGTCCGGATAGGCAAACTGCTGCACGGTTTCAAGGTTCACGTCGTCGAACATGCCTTGGACCATGCGGGTGTTCAGCAACAACCCTTCAATCTTCTTGCCCTTCCATTCGCGGCCTTCATAGGTGGGGACGTCATTGATCAAAAACCCCTCGCCCGCGATGCGTACCTTCGTTGCCATGTCGTCGCTCCTCTCATATTTGCATCCGATAGTGGATGCATTGTTTTTGCGCTGCGCAGGACCATGGTAAGGCCCGTTCCCGGCGCGTTTGTCAGATTACATATGGGCGCCGCTGAGGTTGCGCAGAATGCTCACCAGCAGTTCCTTAGCACGGGTCCGATGCTCTTCGTGCATGCGCCGGGCCTCGATCGGATCGCCATTCAGGATCGCTTGGACAAGAGCCCTGTGTTCGCGGTTGGAATCCGTCGGTCGTGGCCGCAACCAAAGCGTTGCCATGCGCGCCCGATGCGCTTGCGCGCGCAACTGACTGACCATATTTTCCAACCGCTTGTTGTCGGCCAGATCGATCAGCCGCTTGTGAAACAGATCATCTGCCACAGCCCATTCAGCCAGATCATCGTCCTCAAGGGCGGATTCCATTTTCTCAAGGGCATCCCAGAGACCGGACAGCGTCGCGCTGTCGGGCCGCCGCGCGGCCAGCAGTTCGGCGGCCTTGCCCTCAAGCGCGGTCAGCACGTCGTAGATATCGCGCATGTCATCAGCCGAAACCGGCAGAACCCGCATGCCATGGCGCGGGCGCAGTTCGATCATGCCTTCCTGTTGCAGCAGGATCATCGCTTCGCGCACCGGGGTGCGACTGATGTTCAACCGTTCAGCGGCCTCGGATTCCAACATCTGCGACCCGGCGAGCAAACTTCCGTCAAGCATCATCCGTTTCAATTCCGCATGGGCGTATTCCGCCTGCGTCGCTTTCACGGCTTGCGGTTTGGCGGGTTTGCTAGCTGTTTTTGTCATCGCGTTTGATCCTATCAGTCGTAGGTCATCTGTTACCCAGCGAGGGCTAAGTCGGCGGCCTCGATCCGGCGGCCGCTTTCTTGCTCGAAGAAATGCAGATGGGCCTCGTCAATCGCCAAGCGGACTTTCTGCCCCGGTGCCACCTTTGGCCGCCCACTGATTTCGCAGGTGATCGCACATCCGGCCACCCCGCCGATCAGCAACGTATCGGACCCGGTCGGTTCGGTCACATCGACCTCGACCTCGAACCCCGGCCCATCGCCGGTTGCAAGGCTCAGGTGTTCGGGGCGGATCCCCATCGTCACTTTGGTGCCCGGTGTCATCCCAGTGGCAGCATGCGGCAGGGCGATGGTGCTGCCGTCATCAAGCTTGAGCGCCATGGCGCCAGACGTGCCGATCAGCTCACCCGTCAGCATGTTCATAGAGGGTGAGCCGAGAAACTCGGCGACGAAGCGGCTCATCGGGCGGTCGTACAGATCCAGCGGGGTGCCGACCTGCTCGATATGTCCGGCGCTCATTACCACGATCCGGTCTGCCATGGTCATCGCTTCGACCTGATCGTGGGTGACGTACACAATGGTGGTTTTCAATCGGCGGTGCAGCGACTTGATCTCGGCCCTCATTTGGACACGCAACTTGGCGTCAAGGTTCGACAAGGGCTCATCGAACAGAAAGACCTTGGGATCGCGCACAATCGCCCGGCCCATCGCGACCCGCTGACGTTGCCCGCCCGACAGCTGCGCTGGTTTCCGCTCAAGCAGCGGTGTTAGTGCCAGAATATCTGCGGCGGCAGCCACCCGTTCCTTGATCTCAGCCTTCGAGCATTTGTCGAGCTTGAGAGAGAAGCCCATATTCTGCCCCACCGTCATATGCGGATAAAGCGCGTAAGACTGGAACACCATTGCGATGTCACGCTGGCGGGGCATCTGGTCATTGACCACCTCGTCGTCGATAGCAATGTCGCCGCCCGTGACGGATTCAAGCCCAGCCAGCATCCGAAGCAGCGTGGACTTGCCGCAACCGGATGGCCCGACAAGGATCAGAAACTCACCGTCCTTCACCTCAAGCGACAGGTCCGGAATCGCGACCACGGCGCCGTATTTCTTCTTCAGCTGCCTCATGCTGATCGTTGCCATTGTAGAGTACCTTTCGATGAGACTGCTATTTAACCGACCCGGCTGTCAGACCTGAAACAAGCCAACGCTGGACGAAGAGGAACATGATGAGTGCAGGAATGGTCGCGGTGACGCATGCGGCCATGAACATACTGATATAACGAACGTTTCCGCCTTCGCCGGAGAAGTCCCCGATGCCGACCTGTACCGTCTTCATCTCGCCCTGATTCAGCAGCAGTGACGCCCACAGAAAGTCATTCCAAGCATTCAAGAAGGTAAAGATCGTCACTGCCGCCAGTCCAGGAAGGGAAATCGGCAGGATAATTCTCCAGAAGGCGCTGAAATATGAACAGCCGTCGACCAGCGCCGCCTCTTCAAGATCGGGCGGGCAGTTGTTCATGAAATAGCCACGCAGCAGCATAACGCAGAACGGAAGCGAGAAACTGGCATAGGCGATGATGATGCCGGTATAGCTGTTCAGCAGGCCAGCGGACTGGATTGCGGAATAAATCGGAAATGCGCGCGTAATCGGCGGGATCAGCTGGGTTGCAAGGATCATCACCAAGCAAATGGTCATCCCCGGAAACCGGAACCGTGCCAGCACATAGGCCGCACTGCACCCGACCAGTGTAGACAGGACCGCGGCGGCCCCGGCCACGTAGATGGAGTTCAGGATGTACCGCCAGATCGGAATGACCAAGGTCATATCCTGATAGGCTTGGAACGTCAGCTGGCGCGGGATCCAGTGGGGCGGTTGCGCCCGGATATCAATGTTCGTCTGAAACGAGCTTTTGATCATCCAGTACACTGGTAACAGGATATAAATCAGCGCCACCACCGTCACGATGATCACCAGCGCCCGGGTCAGCCGGTCCGCATTTTTGCTGCGCGCAAAGCCGCCCCTGCGCGCGCCTCGGGACCCTGAATTCTGGCTCGGATGGTCGAGCGTGTCCATCGTCATGACTTGTCCTCGTTACGCAATTGACTGCGGATATAGATCACCGAGATCACGCCAGTGATCAGCAGAACCATCCCCCCCGCGGCAGACGCGAGATCGAACCGGAAGAAGCTGAATGCTTGCAGATAAGAATAGACCGACATCACATCCGTCAGGCCATTCGGGCCACCGCCGGTCATAATATAGTTGATCTCAAAATGTCCGATCCCGGTAATCAGCAGCAACATGGCCAGCACGCCGAGGATGGGCTTCAACAGCGGCAAGGTGACATGGCGGAATTTGCTCCACAGGTTGCCGCCGTCCACATCGACCGCTTCATACAGGTCGCGCGGAATGGACTGCATGCCCGCCAGAAGGAAAATGACCACAAACGGCAGACCATTCCAAATCCGCACCGCCGTCACCGACAGAAGCGGAATAGAGAATGGCCCCCAAGTGGAACTGTCAGTCAGAAACCGGATATTTGACTCGATCAATCCGGCATCCATCAGGGCGGAATTGATTGGGCTACGGTCCGCATTCAGCAGCCACGCCCAGATAGCGGCGGCAACAACGGGCGGAACGAACCACGGTGTACAGATCAAGACACGCACGATGACCCTGCCCCGGTACTCGGCGCGCATGACATGCGCCAACACCAGCCCAAGAACGAGAGCGATGGCGACAACCAGGCCGGTCATGAGGAAGGTATTGGCGATCGAGCGCAGGAAGCGGTCGTCGCTCAGGATTGTGCGATAGTTTTCCAGACCGACGAAGGGGGTGCCGTGTTCCTGAATGCGCAGCAGATCATACTCAAGAAAGCTCCAGCCCAGCGAGGTGAACATCGGGATCAGACCCAGAATTAACGTCAGCAGGATCGCTGGCAGCACCATCAAAAGACAGAATACCCGCTTCTTCCGTTCCATCCTCAGCCCTCCTTTTAAATCTGTACACGTTCAGAACGTCACAAGGCCCGAACACGCGGTCCGGGCCTTGGACTCATTTGTTACTCGGAAAAGGCGCGGTCCATTTCGGACTGCATCCGGGCCTGCGCATCGGCGATGACGACGTCCATATCTTCCTGCTGGACGATCGCGCGATACATCATGTCATAGATGACGGCACCCGGCTCGGGCGAGAGCAGCCCGTTCCATACCGGCGTAGGATGCTGCGAGGTGTGGGCGTATTCCATCGTTTCCTGGATCACCTGTTTCCAGTCGGTGTCGCCCCAGAATTCCGACGCCATCACTTCGCGCATCGGGCTGACGTTGCCGCTTGCTTCGCTGAGCCGCTGCATGTTCTCAGGGCGGGACAGGAAACTGATCCACTGGACGCATTCTTCGACGTTGTCAGAGCCGCGCAACACCCCAAGATAGCCGCTGCCAGCATAGGCATCGCGGCCTTCAGGTCCTGCGGCTGGAATCGCCAGCGCCCATTTTCCGTCAAGCTCGGGGTAATCGACGCTCAGCGACGGCGCCATAGGACCAGCGGCCGAGGCGATCATCGCCACAGTACCGGCCGGGAAATCGCCCTCGGCGCTGTAGGACCGCTCCATGAAATCGGGATTGAGAACCTCATGCTCCCAGACCAGATCGCGGATATAGCTGAGCGCCACGCGCGTCGCTTCGGTGTCGATCGTCGCGGTGCGGCCATCCTCGGTCATGAAGTCGCCGCCAGCCTGCCAGAAAAACGGCACATAGCCTTGTGTGACAGTGTCCGGTCCAAGGGCCATACCCCAGCGCGTGACATTGCCGTTGGCATCGTAGCCTTGCATCGCCTTGGCAAACGTCACCAGATCGTCCCAAGTCTGCGGCGCACCTTCAAGACCAGCCTCTTCGGCAATGTCTTTCCGGTAGATGAGCGGGCGAACGTCGCCACGCCACGGAATACCATAGAAATCCCCCGACCAGTTCACGTCCTGAAGTGAGCCTTCGTAGAAATCCGCCTCAAGGGTCGGCCACGTGTCGCGATATTCGTTCAGGGGCATCGGGCCGTATTGATCGCCGCCGATGGCAGAGAAGGAGTGCAGCCAGAACATGTCAGCGCAGTCCGGTGCAGCCCCGCCTTGGGCCGCGGTGAGCCAGCGATTGAAAGCAACCGACCAGCTGATCTGCTCATAGTTCACTTTGATGCCGGACTCGGCTTTGAACTCGTCGGCAAAGGTTTTCATGGTGCGCTGCCAAGCGATCAAGTCGCCATAGTCCTGCGCCCAGAAATCTATTTCCTGAGCCATCGCCTGCGGCGCGGGCACACCGAGAACAGTCAGTGAAAGCGCGATTGCAGCACTTGACCTCATCAAGACGCGCCGTCCGAATCTGCGATTTGTCGTCTGTGTCATCTGTTCCTCCCAAAACGTAACCAGCCTTTACGTATTCGTTATTGCATGCACGAAAAAATCCGTCAATTCCCTTTGCCCGCGATTTTAGGCCGGGGCGGGCATCAAACGGGTTAGGAAGCCCCGCCCCGGGATGAGGCGTGGAGACGGTACATTACAGAGGTCGGAAAATTCGCGGCACCGGCCCGCGTGCTCACACATATGAGGCCGGGCATGTTGCCAGCGGATCAAATTTGGGACGTCGAGCCCCCCGACGGCCAAAAGCAGCCCGCCCGCATCCCCCGTGCGGACAGACGGACTTGCCAATTGGCGACGGGATTTAGCCCCACGCCAAGACCGGAATTTCCCCTCGGCCTTGGCGTGGGATCAGGGGTTTAACTGAAGAACGACCCTCGCGAACGGACAAGCGCATACAGAACCATGCAAAGGTACACGGAATTGATCATCACCAGGAATATCCAAGGTCGGGTAAATATCAGCCCGATCACAATCGCCGTGGCGCACAGGATCACCGGAATCAGTCGCCGCGGGACTTTGAACGTCCGTGGCGAGGGCGTTTTAAGCTTGGAAATCATCAACAGGCCAACAAAAGCGAGCCAAGCCGCCACGGCTGCATCGCCAAGGGTGAGAACGCCGGAAAGGGTCAGAAAGACCGGCATAAGCCCTAAGCAGGCACCAGCAGGGGCCGGGACGCCGATGAAATGCATCTTCTGACCAATGCTGCCAGCGCCTTTTTCCGCAGTTACATTAAACCGTGCCAGCCGTAGGCAGGTCGCCGCAGCAAAGAGCAACGCGAAGATCCAGCCGAACTCACCCATTTGGGTGAGGTGGACTTGGTAGACGATGATCGCTGGCGCGACGCCGAAACACAGAAAATCTGACAGCGAGTCAAGTTGAGCGCCCATGGGGGACTCGGCTTTCAGCCGCCGCGCCGCCATCCCGTCAAAAAAATCGGACAGCACCGCCATCAGGATCAGTGTCACCGCCATCGCAAAGCGACCCTCGATCGTGAACCGGATCGCTGTCAGGCCAAAGCTCATCCCGATAAGCGTGATCACGTTGGGAACCAACATCAGGATCGGAACAGCGCCTTGTTCTCCGCGCTCTCCACGTTCAGGGGGACGATCCAGCATTCCTTAGTCCTCTTTCGTCGCGCTGGCCAAATCCGCGATCACCGTTTCACCCGCCACCATTGTCTGGCCAATGCGCACCAGCGGCGTCACGCCTTCGGGCAGATAAATGTCGAGCCGCGATCCGAACCGGATCAACCCGAAACGATCTCCGCGCCCCAGCTCTTGTCCCGCTTCAGACCAGCACAGGATGCGGCGCGCAACAAGCCCTGCGATCTGCACCACGCCATAGCGTCGGCCATCCGGCAAGACGACGGCTAGTCCGTTGCGTTCATTATCCGCAGAGGCCTTATCCAGAGAGGCATTGAGAAACTTCCCCGGCGTATAGACGACTTTTTCGATCCGGCCTTCTGCGGGCAGACGATTCACGTGGCAGTTGAAGACCGACATGAACACCGAAATCCGCAGCAACGGGTCCTCGCCCAATCCCAACTCGGCCGGAGGGATGGCCGGCTCAAGCAACGAGACAATGCCGTCAGCGGGCGAGACCATGATACCGGGACGCGTCGGGACGACCCGCACCGGATCCCGGAAAAAGTAGTACACCCAAATGGTCAGCCCGAGACCAATCCAGCCCAAAGGGGCCCAGAGGAAGAAAAGCACTGCCGTGATTGCGGCGGCGATGGCCACAAACCGTCGCCCTTCCGGATGCATCGGTTTGACGAAGGTGGAAAGCATGGAAACTGACATGGGACCCCGTGGTTCAATTTGACCTGTACCTAAACATCCTAACGGCAGATGCCAATGAACTGTGTAGTTACATAAATTGTTCCTTGGACCGAGCGCGGGCTTACCCGTGCCGGGGATCAAGCTGGCCCGTTCCCGCTCGCCCCCCCCCGCAACATGTGAAATGGTTCGGCTGATGCGGGCAGGTTCGCAGCGCAGCTTGGGCATTTGATCCCGCAATTTGGTCTTATCCCGGGTTAGTTCCGGTCGCCTTCGAGCAATCGTTGCGATGAAGGAGATAAGAGATGGCAACAAAGTTCACCGAGCAGCCCAGAAACCGCAACACCGAATGCCGAGGCTGATCATCTATTGAGGCAGCCCTCGGCTGGACTAACGGTTCCGTCGTTGGTTTTCAGGCAACAGCGATAGGACTTCCTAGCTCCCGCCGATCACACCCTCATCGCGCAGGCGTGCGATTTGAGTATCCGTCAGGCCGTTATCTCGCAGGACTTCTGTTGTGTGCTCACCCAATTCTGGCGAAGGCCGCGCCATAACGCACGGGGTCGCGCCTAGTTTTATCGGAAAGCCGAGCATCCTGACTGGTCCTCGGCCCGGATAATCGACATCCAAGGCCATTTGTTGCGCCTGAACCTGCGGATCGGCGAACACTTGATCAAAATCCTGCACGCGACCGCAGGGAACACCCGCTGCATTCAAAACCTTTATCCAGTGGTCTTTGGTCTGCGCCCCAAGCCTTGCTTCGATCAATTTCTGAAGCTCTGGGCGCTTGCCAAACCGTTTGTCGTTGGTGTCAAAGCGCGGGTCATCCAGCACCCACCCCAAATCAATCGCGTCGAAAAACCGCTTTAGAATAACATCGTTTGACGGAGCGATCGCAACTTCGCCATCAGCGACACGGTACAGCCCGTAAGGTGCGACCAGCGGATGGTCGTTGCCAGTGCGTTGCGGCAACTGTCCGGTAGCAAAGTACTCGGTCGCCAAATAGGCCATCATACTGATGATGCCGTTCATCATCGACACTTCGACCGGCTGGCCCTGCCCGGTGATGTCCCGAGATCTGACCGCCGCAAGGATGCCCGTCGCGGCATAGACGCCGGCGACAAGGTCAGTCATCGGCGGAGCGGCGCGCATTGCGGCAGCCCCATCGTCGCCGTTCACACTCATGAAGCCGCTCATAGCCTGCACAACGAAATCAAACGCTGGCCGGTCCGCGTACGGCCCGTCTGTGCCATAGCCATTGACGCTGGCTGTGATCAAGCGGGGGTTCAGCGCCTTTAATGCGCTGGTTCCAAGGCCTAATTTGTCCATTGTGCCGGGACGGAAATTTTCAACAACCACATCGGCCGTTGACAGAAGCTGGCGCAGAATGTCTTTGCCGTCGGTGGAATACAGATCAATGACAACCGATTTCTTGTTCCGGTTGAAGTTAGCAAAGTACCACGAATGACCGTCGCGGATGGTGCCCTGCCCGCGCACGGGGTCGCCTTTTGGTGGCTCAATCTTGATGACATCCGCCCCTAGATCCGCAAGGATCGCAGTGCAGAACGGTCCGGACAAAACGCGGGTCAGGTCGATGACCCGAAGGCCATCCAATGCCCCCTTTTTCGGCTTATCCATTTGCGGTCCTCGCGGCGTCCATCGGATAGGTTCTTAATCTGGGACCAGCTTTCATGACCTGCCCCGGCAGCGCGCGCCCCACGATCCTTTCCGCCAGCTTGGCTGCGTCGCAGAGCTTTGGCAGATCGACCCCAGATCCGATGCCGCATTCGTCCAACATGTAAACAAAGTCTTCCGTACTGATATTGCCGGTCGCGCGGGGGACAAATGGGCATCCGCCCAGACCGCCGACGCTGGACTCAAATCTGGAAATCCCGTTGAGCAGCCCGGCATAGGCACAGACCAAGCCGACCCCCCGCGTGTTGTGAAAATGCAGGGAGATGTCGATATCCGGGACGGCCTCGCGCAAGGCACGGCACCGCTCTGCGACCAGCGGCGGCGTCGCCACCCCCGTCGTGTCGCCCAATGTGATGCGTGTTATCCCAAGATCGCGATAGGCCTTTGCCACCTCAACAACATCCGCGACCGGGACTTCGCCTTCGAACGGACACCCAAATGCGGTCGCGATTGAGCCTTGAACCACGACTCCGGTGCCTTGGGCGATATCGGCGATCTGGCGGAAGCCTTGCAGCGAGTGCTGACGCGTCTGGTTGACGTTTTTCAGGTTGTGGCTTTCCGAGGCCGACATGAAGACAACCATCGCGTCAACGCCGGCTTCTATCGATCGTTCGGCACCCTTTGCATTGGGAACGAGGGCCGTCAGCCAAAGATCCGGCCGGTCGCGAAACGCGGCCATGACCTCGGCCGCATCGCGCATTTGCGGCACGGCGCGCGGCGATACGAAGGACGTCATTTCGAAATGGCGCAAGCCTGACGCGATCAACGCTTCAGCCAGTTCAATTTTTTTGGCCGTCGGCACGAAGACCGGTTCAGATTGCAACCCGTCACGCGGTCCGACTTCGGTGGTTTCCACATGTTCGGGGCATCTGAATGACATCTACGGTCTCCGAAACTGGACGATTGATTTGGTATCCATAGTTGGTATACCAATCCGGTAAACGAGGATCAATGTCGATAAACCCGATCATAGAGCGCCCTACAGGCCCATCAGGACGTCGCGCCGGAGAGGTTCTTGAACGGCTGCGGTTTGACATCCTGTCAATGCGGCTTGCGCCGGGCGAAGTGCTGTCCGAGCGCCGCTTGAAGGATATTTACGAAGCCTCGCGGACGCCAATTCGCGAGGCGTTGTTTCAATTAGAGGCCGAAGGACTGGTGGTTCGTTCGGATCGTGCCCAAACCGTTGCCCCTTTTGATCTGGCCGAAATCGACGAGGCCTTTGCGTTCCGGGACGTGGTGGAACCCACTGCGGTTCGACTGGCTGCAACCCATGGCACACTTGACGATCTGGCGCGGATACAAACGGAAATTGATGCGGGCCACGCCGCATTTACACCGGCTGGGTGGTTGGAATTGGGGTTGGATTTCCACGTGCGTGTCGCAGAACTGTCGGGTAACCGCTGTGTCGTGGCCGCCATGCGGGATGTCACGTTGCGCACAATTCGGGCTCGTTGGTTGGCCATCACATCCGACGATGATCGGCAGATGACCTATGACGAGCATTCTGAAATCTTGGCGCTGTTGCGCGACCGCCGCGCTGAGGACGCGGTGGACGCAACACGGCGACATGCAGCGAAAGTAAGACTGGAGGTTCTATCTGCGCTGGAAAACTCGCGGCCAATTTTGGGCCGTCGCAGTTTCATTGATTCAGAGGGCGCATAAGACAATTACGATCGGCGCAAACAATCGCGCTGAACATCACTGCTTGATAGGGAGGAATAAATGGTCAAGCATTTCAATATTATCCGCAAAGCAAGCGCGGCGTCGCTGCTTGCATTTGTCATGGCTGTGCCCGCAGGTGCCGCCGAATGTATTGCCCCCGCCGATCCGGGCGGCGGCTGGGACTTCACCTGTCGCACCGTTGGCCGCCTGCTAACAGAAGAAGGCATCGTAGACGGAAATGTTCAGGTGACGAACATGCCCGGCGGCGTCGGCGCGGTGGCATTCGCCAATGTGGCGTCGAAACGGGCCGATGACCCCGACCTGCTGGTCGCAACCTCAACCGTTGGCATTACACAGATCGCGCAGGGCAAGTACCCGGCCGGTGTCGACACAATGCGGTTTGTCGCGATGCTGGGCGCGGATGTTGGCGTCATCGCGGTCAACAAGGACAGCGAATTCGAGACACTGGACGACTTGCTGGCGGCCATGAAATCCGATCCAGACAGCGTCATCACCGCAGGGTCCAGCGGCGTCGGCGGCTGGGATCATATCCGGCTTTTGCAACTGGCGCAGGCCGGGGGTGTCGAAGACCTGAAAACCCTCCGCTGGGTTCAGTTTGACGGCGGCAGCCCCGCTGTCACCCAGATGATGGGTGGTCAGGTCAACGTGGTGTCGACCGATCTGGGCGAAATCGCCGGGTTTGTTGAATCGGGCGACATCAAAATTCTGGCCGCGTTGTCGGATGAACCGATCGAAGCATTTCCGGATGCGCCAACTGCAAAATCGCAAGGCTATGACGTGACCGGTTACAACTGGCGCGGGTTTTACACCGGCGGCGATGTGTCGGACGAAGCCTATGACGGCTGGGTCGCGAACCTTAAAACGCTGTACGACTCGCCAGAATGGCAACAAGCCGCGATCGCCAGCGGGCTCACCCCGATCTGGCGCGGCGGTCCGGAGTTTTCTCAGTACGTTATCGATCAAGAACAGCTGATGGGAAATATTTCGCGTGAAATCGGCGTGATCAAATGAGCGACCGGCTTGCAGGTATGGCCATACTGGCCGTTTCATTGGTCTACCTGTGGGCCGCTGGCGGGTACGAGGCCGGGTTTGGCGACCCGCTTGGACCCGCCGCCTTTCCACGCATAATCGGCATTCCAGCCGCGGTGATCAGCATTTTGCTGATCATTTGGCCGGGCCGCGACCCTCAATGGGCGGGCGGCCGACGCCTTATCAGGCAGATTGCTGCCCTTGCCACATTGATTGGCTACGCTTTGCTGCTTGAACCCTTGGGGTTCGTTCCATCCACGTTTCTCGCGGTTGGTGGCTTGGCCCTGTTGATGGGCGCCCGGCTTGTGCCCGCGCTTCTTACTGCGGCCACAATTGCGCCCGCGCTTTACATCCTTTTTGATCGGGTAATGGGGCTACCGCTTCCGCTACTTGGTCCGCTCATCACGTAAGAAAAATCGATGGAAACACTTTCTTTTCTAGCGAACGGTTTCACGGTTGCCGCCCAGCCAATCAACCTCGCGTTGATCCTTGTCGGCTGCTTTGTCGGCACCCTGATCGGATCGTTGCCGGGGCTTGGCCCTGTGAACGGCGTAGCAATTCTAATTCCGCTGACATTCGCTTTCGGATTCGATGCGACCTCATCGATGATCCTGCTGAGCGCGGTTTACTATGGCTGCATGTATGGTGGGCGCATCTCGTCGATCATGCTGAACATTCCAGGCGACGAACCGGCGATCATGACCACCCTCGACGGGTATCCGATGGCGAAGTCGGGTCGGGCCGCAGATGCGTTGGCGATTTCGGGCGTTGCATCCTTCATTGGAGCGACACTGGCGACCATCGGTTTGACCTTGTTCGCGCCGCTTCTGGCAAAGGCCGCGATCTATTTCGGGCCTGCGGATTATTTCGCGCTATATGTGATGGCCTTTGCGACCATCGGCGGAATCGCCGGTATCGACCCGCGCAAGACCCTTTTGGCGGCATTCGTTGGGCTGATGATCGGGACGGTTGGACTGGATCCGGCGACCGGCGTCGCGCGCTATACGTTTGGATCGTTCAATCTGTATGATGGCTTCGATACCATCGTAGCTTTGGTTGGCTTATTCGCCGTTTCCGAAATCCTGATGTTTATGGAACTCAAGATCAAGACGGCAGCCATCATCCCGCTAGGCCGCACATTGCCGCGTCTATCGACCATCAAAGAGGGCTTAGGCGCGTCCTTCCGCGGATCCGGCATCGGATTTATCGCCGGCATTCTTCCAGGGGCTGGCGCGTCCCTTGGCGCGGTCATGGCGTATACGTTTGAAAAGCAACTCAACGACAAAGACGGCACATTCGGCAACGGCGATCCGCGCGGCGTCGCAGCCCCCGAAGCCGGGAACAACGCGGCAAGTGGTGGGGCATTGATCCCGATGCTCACCCTTGGGGTGCCGGGCAGTGGCACAACAGCTGTCATGCTTGCGATGTTGATTTCGCTGAATGTTCAACCCGGACCGCTGTTGTTTGAGAAACAACCAGAACTGGTCTGGGGGCTGGTCGCTTCCCTGTATTTGGCCAATATCGCCCTGTTAATTCTGAACATTCCGCTGATTGGTATCTTCACGCGGTTGCTGCGTTTGCCAAGTTGGGCCTTGATGCCGTTTGTCGTCGCCATCAGTTATCTGGGGGTCTATGCCATCAGCCACTCGCCGTTTGACCTAATGGTCATGGTTGGTTTTGGGGTGCTGGGCTTTGTCTTTCGCAAGTTGGACATCAGTTTGGTGCCCGTGGTGCTGGGACTGTTGCTGGGTATGGACATGGAAAACAATTTGCGGCGGGCGTTATCGATATCGGGTGGAGATCCGTCGATCCTGATCGAAAGTCCGATTTCCATTGGCTTATATATCGTCACCGGCGCGTTCTTGGTCTTCTCAATCTACTTGTCCACACGCAGCCACAAACGGCGCGACGTCTGAAAGTCCGCCGCGGGGGATGTGAAGTGGCTCCTTTGATCCGGGCATTCCCCAGCTCAGATTTCGAAACCCACATCTTTCCTCGTGGCAGTTTCTCGGCCGATCACTGTGGCGGCGGTGGACCAATTTCCATCGACGATGTCATGTGGAAACGAAGGCGACCCGCATGACGCATCCCGGTCAGCACCTCATGGCGCGCGATATTGAATCCCAGGTTGCCGCATCTTAAATCTGCGGAGATTTGGGGATAACTGTGCCTCGGAAAAGGCTTTTGAAGAACCCTGCGCAATTTGCGGCAATGTCCTCGCCCCGGCGTGGCCACGGTAATTTAACCAGGCGCCGGTCATTCGGTCCTTATCTCCCGAAGGGCAATTGGGCGTCGGCCCGGCAGTTCACGTGTGAAGCCTCGGATCAAGCGCAAAACGTTCCTGCTGTACGTCCGCGAAATAGCCCTTGGCGCGGTCCGCGTCGAAAATCAAGTTCCAGCTATGGCGTGAAACCGTAGATGGCAGAAGAGAAAACAAGTGATTTTGCAATAACTGGTCACCGTAGCCCTGCTGGCCCGGACCGTGAGAGCCCGGAACGAGCCAGTTTGGATTGGGGACATCATCCGGCTGAACCACATGGATCACCCCCATATCCGTAATCCTTGCTGATGTGAGAATATGGACAGTCGTGTCCAGCACCTTGAAGCCTTTGTGGACGGCGACTTCCAGAATGGCCGTCGCAGGATCGACCGAAGTGTAGACAGCCCGCACACCCTTCGAATTCCATCTTCCCCCAACACGGTGGGCCCCTTCTCCTGTGCTCCACGTCGCGGCATGACGTTCCTGATCCAAACGCCAAAACCGAAACGCGCCGTTGCCGATAGGTGAACCGCGCCGGGTTTGCCGGAGGCTGAATTGTCTTAGTTACGCGGCCATATCTGATCGTTCCATAGCAGCATAGAAGTTTGCTTCTGCCTCAGCGGGCGGGATATTCCCGATAGGTTCCAGCAGGCGGCGATTGTTGAACCAGTCGACCCATTCGAGGGTGGCATATTCGACGGCTTCAAAGCTGCGCCAGGGGCCACGGCGATGAATGACCTCAGCTTTGAATAGGCCGTTTATCGT
>NZ_MTBG01000044.1 GCF_002119405.1 Pseudoruegeria sp. SK021
CGGGCAGTTGGGTGATGGTAGACTCTGACATGTGGCATATCCTTTTCTCGGCTGAGAATTGACGGCGTCTGAACTCCGCCATGATATGCCGCCCCTCAGGGCATCACCAACTTTCGCGCGTTTCTCGGTTTAAAGCGCCCGCCGCGCCTTCCAGCAACTGATGACGCCACTGCATGATCTGGCTTGAATGGACGTCAAAGTCATGCGCCAGCTCGACAAAAGTTTGTTCACCTTTGATCGCGGCTACAGCTACTTTTGCCTTTAAAGCCGGGCTGTGATCCCGGCGCGTTCGTCTTGTCATGGTCATCTCCTCGCCTGCAGCATCATGCAGCTATTGCGCGGAAAATCCACTTATCCCGGCTGTTCAGTTTTCCCGAACCATCTCTCATCGTCATTCGCGTCAATTGCGCACCAGATCCAACGCCTCTTGCCACGGATCGGGATCACACCGAGGCTCCGCCCGTTCAAAGCAAAAACCGGCCGCTGGCCGGTTTTCAAGACGCCCGAAATTTTCTGCCCAGGACCAGTGAAATCCGATCGCGTGTTTCAATTTTCGTGCGAACACCCTGCGCTGCGGCGTTTAGGAAAACGCGCCTTTGAAGCGGCGGAATGTGCCAAGAGCGGCCAATCCTCCGATCAGTAAAGCGCCACCGGCCGGCAGTGGGACTGCAGTAGGAATGGAGGTGTTGAAGGTTTCGCCGGTCAGCGTAAGCGAACCGCCGTCGATCAGCAGGTTACGCGCGCGGTTGTTAAAGCTGATATCCTGCACAATGTAGTCAAACAGGACAGTCGCTGTGTTCTCGACGGTGTATACAACGGTGTAATCCTGTTGTTCGTCGGACAAGGTCGAAATGCCGCCCTGACCATCAACGCCTGCTTGATTGACTGCGCTGACCAACAACCCGTCTTCGGTGTTGCTGTGGGTCAGCACTGTGCTGTCGGTGAAGGTTGCGACGCCCTCCGTGCGCAGCAGAATCTCGTCGTAGTAGTTGGTTTCGTTTATGGTCGGCCCATAGGTACTGACGGAGTCATCAATACCGTCGATGTCATAAAAAGTCAGCGACCACGAAAAATCGGACGTGGACGTATAGGCCGTAGTGTAGGACTCATCAAGGAACAGGCTAAGGCCCAATTGGACAGCTTCGCCCCGCTTGGCGTTGATGCGAACATCGCCGCTGACCGACCCGTTGTTTGCGTCTTGGTTGCTGTCGAATGCGTTGAAGGTGGTAAGCTGACCATAGATATCATTGAGGCCATCGTTGGCGACAACACCATAATTGATCACATTGTTCGCGGCACTGTTGAAGCCGGTCGAACTGACATTTCCGAAGTCCAAAGTGAAAGATGACGCTTGGGCTTGACTGACCGCCATCAGGAGCGTCACGGCGACGACAGGTTTAACAACACTAAACATTTATGACCCTTTACTTCAAACTAACGGCAAATGCCGGACCCCCAAACCCTAACAGGGAGAGCTCAGGGGATGTCCATTCCATCACAACCATAGAGATTGCCGGATTTAGGCCTCTTCCAGAAAATTTAGAAAAGAGCTTTTCCAAGCGCAATGCCGCAAAAAACTGCGATCAGGCCAAAAACCAACGTGCTTCCAAGATAATATCCCGCATGAACGACTTCGCCGCGTTCTAGCATCTCCATCGTTTCTAGAGAAAATGACGAGAACGTGGTGAAGCCGCCCAGAAATCCTGTAATGATTAAAACGCGCACTTCTGCCGAATTCGAAAACGTGCGGGAGATGGCCTCTACTGCGAGCCCGATCAAAAACGATCCGACAATGTTCACGGCGATCGTTCCCCAAGGAAATCCATCGCCCCATAGCTTATTGGTATACAGGCCGACTAAATAGCGGCCGACTGATCCGAACGCGCCGCCGATGGCCGTTAGCAATATAAGAGAATAATATTGATTCATGAAATGATGCTCTGATTGGTTCGAACGTAGGGTTACAGGTACTGTGGGTTCAGGTCTCCTCCTCTTTTAACTGAGCGGAGCCCACTGCGAAACAGGGGAGCAGTGGTCCGATCTGTCAAATACGACGCTAAGAGGATTACCCCGGCACCGGTCATTGCGGATGATCGTCCAACGGCGGCACAAATCGATCTGGGATGCCCTCGGGGAGGGTTTCCACATAGACCGAGGTTGACGGGAACGCAAAGCTCGACCCTGCTTTCGACACAATGTCGACGATGGCATAGGCGAGTTTCTCTTTTACGATAAGCCACTCGCCCCAAACCGTTGTGATCGTAAAGCAATAGACCATTATGTTGATGGACGAACTTCCGAAACTGTCCACGCGAATGAATGTCGATGCCGCACTTGGCGATACGAAGTCGCCGGATTCAACGATATACTGCTCTATCCCGCCGCGGATTACCTGAAGTTGTTCTATACTGGTGGAATAGGGCACGCCGATGCTCCAGAATATGCGGCGTCGGCGCATCTTCGTATAGTTGATGAGTGCATTCTCGGAAAATTCAGAATTAGGCACTTCGACAGACGCATCGTCGAACTGGCGCACCCGCGTCGACCGAAATCCAATAAATTCTACGGTTCCCTCAACCACACCATCGACCTTGACCCAATGACCGTAAGAGAACCGTCTCTCTGCGAGGATTAGAAAGCCTGCAATCAGGTTTTTTACCAAATTTTGCGCGCCCAAGGCGAGTGCCGCACCAAAAATACCCATTCCCGTCAGAAGGGGCGCGATCTTTATGCCCCATTCCTCAAGAACGATCGCTCCGCCAATAAGAACGATGCCGCCTTTTAATGTGCGACGCACGACATCGGCCAATGTTGGGTTCAACGCTCTTTCCCGTAGCTTTAGGGACGCAACGAGTGGTGTCATCAATTCGAAAAATGTCCAGAACAGCGCGAAGAGTACGAGGGACACCACGATGTGACTCGCCAAGCGCGCCCAAACGCCAGTTTGGTCGAAGCTTAGAATCTCAAAGGCAATAAAGCTACCGAGGGCGAGGGGAAGCACGCCCGCCGGCCCCCTCAGCGCCTGAAGGATCTGCGGATCGACGTTTCGGATCGGGCGGCTGGCCAGTTGCCCCATCACCACCATCAGCAAATAGCGTTGCGGTCGCCGAAGCAGGACGAAAACGAGGAAGACACCGGCTGCCATCGCAATGCGATCCAGCGGCAGTCCCCATGTTGTGTGGTTCAGGTAGTCTGCCAAGCGAAGCCATAGGTCCTTGGCCCAGGGAAAAATATTCTGAAACGTCTTAAAAAACTCTGTCGGCTTCACAAGAATTACTCCTGTCTATCGGCGTAGGATCAGCGGCCGATTGGTCGGGACGTCAAAATGGACTGTCCTGAACGAGAGGTCTGGCCCTTGGGCGCTTCATGCTGAGATGCCAAGGAATGTGATCCAAGCCAGCGCCAATGCCATGCAGGCGATGGACACGGGAATGCCGGCGCGACAGAATTCACCGAGGGTGATGGTGACGCCCTTGGCCGCAGCTTGTTCGACGACGATGATACCGGCAAGGCTTCCGAACACGATCATATTGCTGGAAAATCCGGTCCCCAATGCCAATGCCGCAATCAGCCCGTCGACATTGCCTGAATGCGGCAAGAACGATGCAAGCAGCATAACGGCGGGATTGTTCCCGACCACATTGCTCAAGGCAGAAACGGCGAGGAACAGCATCGACGGATTGGTGAAATCCAACCCCGCAGACTTTAAGTCGTGCACCAGTTTTTCGGGCAAACCCGTTTGAGCCAAGGCTGCATTCACCACGAATAACCCAGCAAGAAGGATCAGCAGGTTCCCATCCACCGTGCTCATGACCTGTTTGGAAGAAATGCGCCGATTGACCAGCATCACTGCGGCGGCTGACAACGCGATGAGTTCGCGCGGCCAGGTTGAGAACACGAAAGCTGCAATTACGACCGCCGTGACGATCGCGGCTTTCAGGGTTTCAACCCGGTCGAATGCGGCAATCGCGGGCGCCGTCTGCACTAGGGGTGTTCCCGGGGTTTGCGCCATGTGCCATTTGCCCCGGTAGAGAAATGTCACCACCGACCAAACGATGGGGAGTGACAGCACGGCAGGCACCAATGCTACTTTCAAGAAATCGGAAAAAGACGCCCCCAGCGCTTGGGCCGCGATCATGTTTTGCGGGCTGCCGATTAAAGTTGCCGCAGAGCCGGTATTGGCGGCGAAGCAAAAGCCAAGCAAAAATGGCGTGGGGTTTAACCCGCGCGACAGGGTGATCGCGACCAGAAGCGGCGTCATGGCGACCATCACCACATCATTGGTCAAAAGCGCCGACAGGGTGCCTCCGGTCACGATCAGAAGGGCAAGAAGGACGGGTGGCGAGACATCCAACGATGCGACCTTATCCGCCGTCCATGCATAGAACCCAGAGACGACGAATGCCCCTGAAACCACCATCAGTCCGAACAGGAGGCCGATGGTCTGATAGTCGATGGCCGACCAAGCGGCTTTGTCGGTGATGCTGCCGACGGCGATCATCGCGATGGCGCCAACCAACGTTGCCCCGGTTCGATCCACCTTGAAACCTGGGACGTGTCCAAGCGCGAGTGCAACATACACCAGCAAGAATATTAGAACGGTCATGTCCATGTTAGAACCTTCAAGGGGTTAGATAGTGCACGCCCATGAACTTTATCGCCACGGCCATGTACCCGACTGGAATTTCAAAGCCATCCGGGCGTAACAGGTGGCCCGGTTGGCACACTGCCGCCAATGGTTGCGGCAGTGCCTCAAAGGTCGACGTATCTTAGGTCTTCGGCTTATCGCTTGTGTTCCACAGGTTGAACGCTTGCTCACCGAAGAGCGACTGGTCCAGCCCAGATTCCTGCACCTCTTCCGACACACGCAGGCTCCCTGTCAAGTCGATCAGCTTCAGGATGACATAGGTAATAACCCACGAGTAACTGGCAACGATGACCACGGCCAATGCTTGCACGCCAAGTTGATGCGTGCTTGCGGACACACCATTGATCGCCGAACTGGCCAAAACACCAATGAGCAGCGCGCCTGTCAGTCCGCCAACACCATGGGCGCGCCAGACCTCAAGCGTGTCGTCGATTTTGAGCCAACGCTGGACATATTTGGCATAGTAACAAACCGTTGCGCCCGTAGCCCCGATGCCAAGTGCGGCGATCGGTTCAACATATCCCGAAGCGGGTGTGATCGTCGCCAGGCCGGCCACTGCGCCGACAAGGACGCCCGAGAACGACGGACGTCCGGTTTCCCGCCATTCCCAGAACATCCAGACCAGCATTGCAATCGCGCCCGAAAGCATCGTGTTCGTGAAGGCATACGCGGCCAGTGCATCGGCGGCATAGGCGCCGCCGGCGTTGAAGCCAAACCAGCCGAACCACAGCAAGCCTGCACCAAGCGCGACCAGTGGCAGGCTTGACGGTTCCGAGCCTGATTGTCCGGGTTCGGTCCGACGCTTGCCCAGATACCGTGCGGTCGCCAAAGCAGAGAAACCAGCCGAGGTATGAATGACGATACCACCGGCGAAATCGACGGCCCCCATCTGCGCAAGGAATCCACCGCCCCAAATCCAGTGAGCCGCAGGAAGATAGATAATGATCGTCCAAAGCGCAACAAAGAACAGATATCCACCGAACTTGATCCGCCCGACGAACGCACCCGTCATCAACGCTGGGGTGATGATGGCGAACATCATCTGATAGGCAAAGACCAAGATGAAGGGAACCGATGGTCCAAGGTCCGGATTTGGTTCGATGCCAATATGATACATGCCGAAATAGGGCCGGATATCGCCAATCAGCCCGCCGAACATGGTGGGGCCAAACGCGAGGCTGAACCCGCCGAAGACCCAAATCAATCCGACCACGCCGATGCAGACGAAATTCTGGATCATGATCGACACGACGTCGCGCTGCTTGACAAGCCCGCCGTAAAACAGCGCCAGCGCCGGCGTCATCATGCAGACAAGTGCCGTGCAAATCATGACGAACGCAGTGTCACCCGCATTAATACTCTGCATTCTTTGGTTCTCCTTAATATTGCCGCGGCAATAGTGGTGTCGACTTAAGCTTTCGTCGGCGCGGTAATGTGGTCGGTGACAGATTTGTGCGGATGTGGAGCCATGAACTTTTTCGGAGCAACAAACATGTACATCGTCAGGACATAGGGGCCAGTGAAGGAAGGAAGACCTGCTGGGTCCATGATCACGTCCAGCGCGCCTTGCACAAAGACTGTCGATACGGTCGCTAAAGCTGCATAAATCGCCACCCGCATCGACGGGGCCAGAAAGATCACGCCCACAGCTAAGGCTGTCAGCACCGGGCTGAAGCCGTATAGACCCGCGCTAACAACGGCAGGATCGGCGCCCATGATGATCGAGACCACCATCGCGATGACTGAACCGGCAACCACTGCGATGCCCGCCGGAATCGAGGCGATGAAAATCCCGGCAAGGATGATCGCGCCGCTGTATTCATTGCCCAGTAGAAAGACTTGTCCGATATTGCGGAAGAATATTTGCACCAATTCGATGGGGGCGGGGATGCTGACCAAGCCCTGCAAATAGTCCGATGCAAGCTTCGGCGCCTCGCCTGTCACGTGCAGGCTTCCAAAGGAATAGGCCCCCGCGACCATCAACCAGCCGACAAGAACGAAGGGTCCGGTCGAGCCCGGAATTCCCCAGGCTTTGGTCAATGTGGCGCTGAATGCTGCGGTGACGACCGTGCTCAGCGCGGCGCCCAACACGATGTAGAACCAAAGCTGCGGCGATACAGCGATAAACGTCGGAAGGGCCGCCCCCACCAGAACGCCATTAAAGCCAAAAAGACCCGACGTGGTCGCGGTCTCGTCGCATTCCAGCAACTTCGCTGTCAACGTGGCGATCACGATGCCAATCAAGGCACCGATCGTCGTCGCCCAGATGCCCGAAAAATACGAAGCGACGGCCATCGCGACAAAAAACAGCGCACCTGTGACGGCGTTTTCCATGAAAAACACCTGACTGGTGCCGCGCAGACAGGTGACGACGAAGTTTTCGCTCTTCTCAGCCATGATTTCTCGCCTCTTCCTTTAGCTCCAAAGAAACTCTTTGGGCAAAGTGCGTCCACGTGCCTCTTCCCGCACGATCGTCCAGAACCGACGGACCTGTTTGCGTACGTCATAGGTTTCGACGCCGACCACCCTTAGCATCAGCCCGGCACTGTTCGGCAGACGGCTGACGCCCGCAAAAGCCCGGGCCTCTTCTGTTTCGAACTGGCCTTCGAACCGGCTTTGGATGCGGGCGGCGACATCCGGCGGCGTGAGGCACATAATATTTGCAAACGCGTCGAACCCCTTCATCACAGAGGCGAAATCGACCGTTGGATCGTCATTCTCAATTAGGATCTTTTCGGAAAAAATCTTTTTCCCGTCTGGCCGATGAACCGAGACCGCCATCGAGAGCAGATCGAGGCCGAAACGCTCATCGGTATGATGGTGCTTGCGTCCTGTCATCATCATCTCGCCGTAAAGGACAGTCGCATCCTCGGCGACAACCAGTTCGGTCTGATTGATGAAGCGTGACCCGCGATAGGGGATGGTGAAATCCGGCAGATACTCCAAATAGGCGCCCGCCTCGACATGCACGGTCTGGTGCTGGGACGCGTAATTCGCGTCCATTCTGTGGACCCTATTCGCGCTCTGCGAATTCACAAGCGCGCAGGCCCCTTCGCCCACCGTGATGTCAATTTTATAGCGGTCGCCCTGCAGGATGCCGCCACCGACCGAAATGATCGAGCAGATCGGCAATTCCGGCATCGCCTCATCCCAGTAGAGGGCCTGCTGCACAAGAAGCGGTGCGACCCGGTACAAATCGCACAACTCGGTTCGGCCATTGCGCATCGCAAAGCCAAGCCGAAGTTCCCCGATCTTACCGTGTGCGGCCGCACGCATTTGTGCCGGCTGATCTTGATAACTGCGCAATTCGCGCGCGTCGTCCATCTGGCCGAGATTCTCGTGCAGAGGCATGGGCTCAGTTGGCCTTTGAGGCGGAAGGAACGCGCGCCACGTCAAACAGCGCTAGGTCCATAATCAGCTCAATCAGGTCATCAACCCCTTCACCGGTCTTACAGTTAGTGAAGACGAAGGGCTTCTTGCCGCGCATCAGCTTTGAATCGCGATCCATGACCTCAAGGCTGGCCCCGACATAGGGCGCGAGGTCTTTCTTGTTGATGACCAGAATGTCAGACTGGCACACGCCGGCACCGTTCTTGCGGGGGATCTTGTCCCCGGCCGCCACATCGATGACGTAGATGAAGAAATCGGCCAGCGCAGGACTGAAGGTGAGCGTCAGGTTGTCACCGCCGGATTCGATCAGGATCACGTCGCTATCGGGATATTTCTCTTCCAGTTCTTCCACCGCGGCGATGTTCATCGATGGGTCTTCGCGAACTGCGGTATGGGGACAGGCACCGGTTTCGACACCGACGATCTTTTCCTCGATCAGGATGCCGTTCAGCGTCCGGCGAACCTGCTTGGCGTCTTCGGTGGTGACGACGTCATTGGTGATGATCAGCGGCTTGAGGCCCATCTCAATCAACCGGGGCGTGATCACTTCAATGACCGCCGTCTTGCCTGAGCCCACAGGGCCGCCGATGCCGATGCGCGTAATCTTTTTCATCAGTGTTCCTTACGTCAGTTCATAAACAGTCGGACATGTGCCGTTGTGTGATGTGCGACCAGCACGTCGAAAACCGGCGCGAAGACCGACATTTCATCAAGGCTCAAGTCTCGAACTGCTTCATAATCTTGTTCTATGCGCTCTTGTACGGTGAACAGGATACGCTGCGTTTCCAGATGGTCGATCCTCATCAGCCTCAGCGCGGCGCTTAGGATCATCGCGGCGATGGCATACTGGTGCACGACAAAAGCCTCGGCCTCGTCCGCGCCCAACTGGGCCAGCGCCACGGCCTGCCCGACAGGAAAGCACCCCGGTGTCTGGCCGGACTTGATTTGGGCCAGCCAGTCTATGAGTTGCGGGAAGTCGCCGATACGCAGGGACAGTTCTGCGAACTTCCGCCCCATCCGAGCAAGCATCTGTTGCTGCTCTTCGCCGACGCGCCGACACCACAATCCGTGATCCGCGGCAAGTATGCCGTCATGGTCGCCTGCGGCTGCAGCCCGATGCGCATGAAGGAACGCGATCCCGTCCATCCGTGCCGCTTGCCGAACCGCCATCTCTACGAATTCCTGCAAGCTTTTCCCGTCGGTGACCACTTCCATCTGGATCGCGGATTCAAGGCCGTTTGAAAAGGCAAATGACCCAACGGGCAGTGTCGAATCCGAAAACTGAAGCAACCGGGCAAGGCGCACCATGCGTCCGGGCGTCACCGGGATCTTTGTGTTATCCTGTGCCATCAGGTCGTCGCTCAATGATCGTGGTCGTGGGGTTGAGCGATGGTGTGATGGTGGTGCGGCGTGGCGTCGGCGCCCGCAAACAGAATCCGCGCCTCTTTCGCGTCAAGCTTGGCGGCGATTTCGGCGCCGGGGGCGAAATAAGTCTTTACGTGGTCGAACGCATGGGTCCGCATCACTGACGCCATGACCTTTTGGTCAACCGACAGCGGCACATAGACTGTGGTGTCCTTAATGACCGCCGGCCAGTGCTGGTTTCCCAACCCGTGACCAAGCTCAAAACAGGTGCGCAGAATTTCTGCCGCCGACAGCGTTTCCAATCCCTCAAGCTCAATAACGAGGACGTCCTTCAAGGCGATCCGCGCAACCACCATGTGCTTGGCAGCCTCGTCATAATAAAGGACATCACCGTCATGCAACTGCTCACTGCGCGGCAATGAGATCGCAAGTTCGATCCCGCCTTCGCTTGTCTTCCGCAACCGGCTCTTCGGCGCATCCCACTGCTCAAGCACAAGAAGATCCACCCGTATGTTATGTGACAGGTGATGCCAGTCGGCTTCGCTGACATTCCCTAGCTTCTTCTCGACCAGTATCATGGCTTCTCCGAAAGTCTTTCTGTTGGCGTACCAATGGCACGCCCTACGCGGCGGGTGCTGGCGGGTTGTCGCCAGACCAATCCATAAGTTTCGGGGTCAAAGAGCCGATGCATTTTGACCCCGAAAAGGTTTAGCTAAAGAAGTGAAGCTGTGCCAATGGCACGGTGGTTGCAGGCTCGATTGTCGCGTTTTTGCCATCGACCGTGACCGCGAAGGTCTCTGGGTTCACTTCAATCTCTGGCAAGGCGTCGTTGCGCACCATTGAGCCTTTGCTGATTGTGCGCGTGCCATATACCGGCATGACCTTGGATTGCAGCTGATAACGATCAGCGATCCCGTCGTCATAGGCGGCACGCGATGTGAATGTCACCCGGGTCTTGGCGAGGGTCGAGCCCATCATGCCAAACATCGGACGATAAAGAACCGGTTGCGGCGTTGGCAACGACGCGTTGGGGTCTCCCATCAGCGACCAAGAGATGAAGCCACCTTTGATGACCATCTTCGGTTTTGCGCCGAAGAAGGCGGGTTCCCACAGCACGAGATCGGCCATTTTGCCCACCTCAATCGATCCAACCACATGGCTGACGCCCTGTGCAATCGCTGGATTGATTGTGACCTTGGCGACGAACCGCAGCACGCGCTGGTTATCGTTGCCCGAGGTGTCGCCGCTATAGGGGCCCATCCGGTCTTTCATCAGATGCGCGGTCTGGATGGTCCGCATCCAATTTTCGCCAACCCGGCCCATGGCCTGACTGTCGCTCGACATGATCGAAATCGCGCCAAGGTCGTGTAGTACGTTCTCAGCCGCGATGGTCTCGACCCGCACACGACTTTCCGCAAAAGCGACGTCAGTCGGGATCTTCGGGCTCAGGTTGTGACAGATCATCGTCATGTCGAACAATTCTGCCTGAGAGTTGATCCCAAACGGCAGGGTTGGATTGGTCGAGCTTGGAATGACGTTCGAGACACCGGCCACGCGGATGATGTCCGGCGCATGGCCACCGCCAGCACCTTCAGTGTGATAGGTGTGGATCGTGCGACCCTCGAAGGCGGCAATGGTGTTCTCGACGAAACCGGCCTCGTTCAGGGTGTCAGTATGAATGCAGACCTGCACGTCATATCGGTCTGCGACCGACAAAGACGCACGGATCGCGCCTGGGGTGCTGCCCCAGTCTTCGTGAATCTTCAGTCCCATCGCGCCGGCGTGCAGCTGTTCTTCCAGCGGTGCGATGCCCGAGCAGTTGCCCTTGCCAAGCACACCCGCATTCACGGGCCAGCCATCGAATGACCGCAACATCATCTCGATGTTCCAGGTTCCGGGGGTGATCGTGGTGCCGTTCGTGCCGTCACTGGGGCCGATGCCGCCGCCGAAAAGGGTTGTGACCCCGTTGCTTAGCGCGGCTTCTGCCTGTTGCGGCGAAACGAAGTGAACGTGGGCATCGATGCCCCCGGCGGTCAGGATCAGGTGTTCGCCCGAGATGGCGTCGGTCCCGGCCCCAAGCGCGAGTCCCGGCGTGACGCCCGACATCACTGACGGGTTTCCGGCCTTGCCGATGCCGCAAATCTCACCGTTTTTAATTCCGACATCGGCCTTGATGATGCCCAGAACCGCGTCGACAATCGTCACGTTGGTGATCACAAGATCGGGCGCACCGGCCACACTCGTCAGTTCGTTGTCAAAGCCCATGCCATCGCGCAGCGTCTTGCCGCCACCATAGACAGCCTCTTCGCCGTAGACGCGCAGGTCTTTTTCGATTTCGATGAAAAGATCCGTGTCCGCAAGACGGATTTTGTCCCCGGTCGTAGGTCCGTAAAGGTCCGAATACTGCTGTCGTGAGATCTTCGCCATCTCAGTACTCCATTTTATTTAGATTTGGACGCCGGGTTTGACTGGTTTTTAAAACCATATTTGGCCACACGTCCCATCGCATCAGCGAGGCGTGGCTGATAGTCCTTATAATTTTCGTCTCCAACCCAGCCATCGACCAGACCGTTGAAGCCCAAAACACGTTGCTTGCCCTGATACGGGACCAGCGACACTTCCTTTTCATCACCGGGTTCAAACCGAAGTGCGGTCGTCGCGGGAATATTCAAGCGTTGTCCGAATGCGACTTCGCGATCAAATTCGAGTGAGGAATTGACTTCAAAAAAATGAAAGTGCGATCCGACTTGAATGGGACGATCGCCGGTATTGCGAACTTTTAGGTTCGTGACCGGATAACCTGCGTTAATCTCGATATCACCCGAGCCTAGAACAAGCCCTCCCACAGGCGTCTTCTTCTTGGTGGTAGCCATGATCTAATCCTTTTTATTGAATCACTTGATCGGATCGTGGACGGTGACCAGACGGCTGCCATCAGTGAACACCGCTTCGACCTGCACATAAGGGATCATTTCGACAACGCCTTCCATAACGTCATCTACGGTAACCGCCTTCCGCGCCAGTTCCATCACTTCTTCGACCGTTTTGCCTGCGCGCGCGCCGTCAAGGGCAGCTACCGCGATTAGGGAAACAGTTTCCGGGTGATTGAGCTTGATGCCTTGATCTTTTCGACGCTGCGAAACTTGCGCAAGCGTATAGATCATCAGTTTGTCAATCTCTCTTGGGGTGAAATGCATTGTCGACCTCGCTGTGGAGAGGGGGATGATTACAATCACCTATACCGCGACAATCGGGCAGGCAATCCCCTTCTGTAAATCGGTTTTTCAAATTATAAATATGAAATCATAGGCTTGCAGCGTCTACTGAAACAGAACTCACATCGTTTATACGGATGTGTTGAGGATAAACATCTAAGGCAGGTCACAGTCAAGAGGCTTTGCTGCGCATCAAGGGCCTTCAGGTCCAGAGCGGCAGGCCCGATACCTGACTTGGGCCCATATCCACCACGGGATGCGCCGTTAGGCCGCCGTCAGAACGACAACTCCCTGACCGGAGTTGTCATGTGTGGATGGCTCCTTTTCTGCAAGGCATTTATTGGGTGATTTTTGATCGAAGTGGTTTGCGGTCGTGTGTTCGGCCTATTGGCGCGGTACATATGGCCGCTGGCCCTGATGAAGTCCGCGTACCGGGTCCCTATCACATTTTCGAGCTTTGATGCTCTGACAACTCCTCGGGGTGTCCTGGTTGCGCTCCCTATTGATCATCATCACTTGTCTTTTGCCCTCATAGCTCGGAACAGCAGTAGTCAGTTGCTGCAATTTCTATTTCCTCACGTCGTAGGCGTGCTGCGATATACGTCCTCACGGGTTAGGATAGCCCAAGCGATGCGCGCAGTCTTGTTGGCCATAGCCACGGTGACGTCACGTGCAGGTTTGCGCTCTAACAACGATCGTATCCATACGCCTGTAGCCGTTTCATTGGCCCCTTTTCTTCGGATGACCGAAGTTGCGCCCACGACGAGCAACCGGCGCAGGTAGCCATCGCCCATCTTCGAGATGCGTCCCAGCCTGTCCTTGCCGCCCGACGAATTCTGTCGCGGCACCAGTCCTAGGAAGGCAGCAAACTGCCGACCAGACTTGAAGATTGACGGATCAGGAATACTGGCTGACAGGGCCGTTGCCGTAACGATCCCAACGCCGGGGATTGTCTCAAGCCGCTGGCTTGTGGCATCCTCGCGGTGCCAGGCCGTGAGGCGTCGCTCAAGGGCACGAATTTCGTTCGTCAAAGCCTCAAGCTGTCCCGCCAGTCCTAATAGCGCCAACCGGGCGATGTCGGGTAGGTCGAATCTGTCTTCTGATTGAATTTGTGCGATTAGCGCCAAGATATTGCGCGGCCCTTGGGCGGTGATAATTCCAAATTCCGCCAGATGGCCGCGGATCGCATTCAACATCATGGTGCGTTGCCGCATTAACAAATCCCGGGTTCGGTACAGCACCAATACACCCTGTCGCTCAGCGCTCTTGAGCGGCACGAAACGCATGTTGGGCGACTGACAGCCTCGCAAATCGCTTCTGCATCCGCTGCATCATTCTTCTAACGTTTGACATATGGTTTGACATAAGCTGGCGGGATTAGCCGCACATCGTGGCCTAGAGTTGCGATCTCGCGTGCCCAATAATGCGAAGTCGCACATGCTTCCATGCCAATCAAACAGGGCGGTAGAGACCCAATAAAATCGAGCAAAGCTCCGCGCCTCAGTTTCTTCTTTAAAACAGTTGTACCGTCAGGACCAACGCCATGAAGTTGAAATACGGACTTGGTGAGATCGATTCCGATTGTTGCAATATCCATTGTGAGAGGTGGTTCTCTGATTGCGGCCTTGTCAAGGGGTGGTCTTGAATGTCCGTCCGGGGTCATGGTTCTCTGCGATAGGGACCCGGCACGCGGACTTCATCAGGGCCAGCGGTCATATGTACCGCGCCAATAGGCCGAACACATGACCGCAAACCACTTCGATCAAAAATCACCCAATAAAGCCCTTGCAGAAAAGGAGCCATCCACACATGACAACACCCAATTTACGCCACGTCCCGGGGTACTATCCCTTTTGCTGAGACCGCGCGGTGATAATGGTACTTTACGTCTTAAATTTTGACGTCTTTTCTGGTTTACCTTCTGCACCAATGAGCGATCGACCTATACAGCAGAGCTTTGGGCGAGGAAGGAACGGATTTGGCGGTACAGCTGATACGATGGTTTTTGAAATCGGTCGGAGTAATAGTCGGTTGTTTGGTGGTTTCGGTTTCCGCCGCTTTACTCATCTTGGATGATGACGACTACCGGAGGATTTCGGTTTACGTCGTTGAGCGGCTGACCGGCCGGACCGTTGAAATATCTGGGCCATTTTCGCTAGACGTTTCCATGCAGCCTACGCTCACCGTATCGGATCTGCGTGTAGGGAATCCGGCATGGGCTACCCACCCTTACCTTGCCCAGTTTGGTCATCTCGAGATCCAACTATCACTTCGACCGCTTCTTTCAGGCACGCTTTCGGTTCCACGGTTGGTTGTATCAGATACACAAGTCTACCTTGAAACCAACGCAAACGGGGACCACAGTTGGACAAGCGGAACTCATAAAAACGCGCATTCGACCAATGGTGTTTCGGTACCTGCCCTTGGCAACGTAAAATTGCAGAATGTCACTGCGCAGTATATTAACGCTGGTACAAAGCAGGAGACATCTTTCCAAGTCACGTCGCTGTCTGTTGATGAGATCGAAACCCTCAATCATCTCAAAGCTCATGGTTCTTGGGGCGATCGCCAATTCGACGTATCTGGAAAATTCGGCATTTTGTCCGAAGCTTTAAAGCCAACCAAACCCTTCCCCTTGGAACTGACTATGTCGCTGCCCGACATGAACATCACGGTCGATGGCACGATTGTCGAGCCTACTGAAGGCAACGGCCTCAACCTTAGTGTAACTGCCGTATCCCAAGACGTTTCCAAATTCATGACGGAGTTGGGGGTGAATTCTGGGTTTGCCGGCGAATTCCATGGCAGTGCCGCTGTTGCGGGAAACATCTCTGCACCTCGTTTGACAAAAATCAACATCACGCTTGCGGATAACAAAAGCCAAGCCGCCGCAGCGACTGAGATCACCATCACCGGCGGCATCGCAAACCTGAACACCCGCGAAGGAGCGCTTGCAACTGGCGTTGATCTGGAAGCGCGGTTCGCCGGACCATCCACGTCCATTTCAGGTCTGCTGAATGCACAGCTGCCGGACCTTGGGCCGGTTGACGCTTCTTTTGCCCTATCCGGGAATTCAGATACGCTCAAAATCTCGAACGTGGAGATGACAGCCGGAGATCGGGCGGGACTGGAAATCGGTGCGACCGGCGGCGTGACGTCTGTACACCTGAGACCGAAACTGAGCATGTCGGGTTTAGACCTAAAGATCCAAGCTAATGCTCCGACCGTCACTGCGGCGACCAAACCGATAGGCTTTACGACCCGTGAACTTGGACCGGTCGCGTTCACTGCACAGTTGAGCGGTGGCCTTTCGCAGCTCGATTTGAACCAAATTGACCTGCGGATCGGCACAGGAGATCATCCTATGCAAGTCATCGGCGAAATCAAAAAAGTCGTATTTCGAGAGGGTATTGTGGCCAGTATTGCCCTGAAAGCCGAGTTGACGCCTTGGCTGGAAGGCCTCACCGGCAGGACGGTTCCCGACCTCGGAACAATAGATGTGTCGGGAAATCTGACCAAGAACGTCAGCGAGCTACAACTTAGTCAGGTCAATATTGTTGCGGATGATACAGACGTTCTTTCACTCAAAGCCACCAGTGCGACTACAAAAAATTCAGACCTTGGTTGGGGAGCGCTCGATATAGACATTTTAGCCAAGGACCTTGGCGTTTTCGGCACGCTCCTAGACCTTCCTGTTCCAGCACTCGGCCCCGCGTCCTTTCACGGCCGCCTCAGCGGGAAGCTCGAGGCTCCCCATCTGGTTGGATCGGCGCAACTCGGTCAGTCTGTTTTCACGGAAGACCTCGTCCTAACCGTCGCGGGTGCGCGTCCACGTCTTTCTGGAAAGATTTCGACCCCGGTTCTTTATCTCGCAGACATCGGTCTGCGCCCTGATGGGCCCTGGCAAACCGGGGAATCTGACAAAGATCAAAGCGCGCCAGTATCCTTGCCGTTCGATGCCCTGCGGACAATTGATCTCTCGCTTCTCGTGGATGTTGACCAGATAGAGGGCGTCGACATGTCAATCGATCGAGGCATCCTTGACCTCGCTCTTGATGACGGTGTGCTTCAGGTAAACCCACTTCGCTTCGACACCGTGGGAGGATCGTTTAATATCAATGCAAACGTCAACGCCCGTATGTCCCCTGCCACGATAGTCCTTGATGCTGTTGGCGAAAACATCGTCCTGAAAGAGGTTTTCTCGCAGATCCATAAGAACATTCCGATTGATGGCGACCTCGACATGCAGCTGAACCTGACAAGTCGAGGCGATACGTTTACAGATATTATTGCCAGTTTAGACGGTTCTGCCGACGTCGGAATTTCACGCGGCCATATCTACAACCGGCACTTTGATTTGCTCGGCGCAAGTTTGATCCATTGGTTGATGCTTGGAAAAGAAGCGCGGGCAGTCCCCGATATACGTTGTTTCGTCGGCCAATTTGCCGTGGATGCTGGAGATGCCCGTATAAAAGCGCTACTTTTGGAAACCTCGGCAACGATTTCGCGTGCGTCGGGGAACTTCAATCTGGCAAGGGAGACGCTCGACATCTTCGTGCAACCGCATTCTCTAACATCGCGATTGCTGATCTCAACGCCTTACCGGGTCGAGGGACCTTGGCGCGCGCCGCATGTCGATTACAGCCGGTTACGTCTTGCAGCACGGGCTGTCGAGGAACTGGCCCTTGCGCCAATTTTTACGCTTGATGAATTGGCGCCACGTCTGAGAAGTCACGGGAGAGCCCCCACCAATGCTTGTCTTGAATGGGCGCCGACCCCATCAGAATTGAACCGGACAACCACTTCAAGTTTCGACCCCGTTGCCAGCAGTTTTCCGATCGATCCCATCACAGCCACTCGGTATGTCGCCCTCACCGACACACACGTTCGCAGCGGTCCGGGCACGAATTTTGGCTCCGTAAGAACGTTGGCCGCTGGAGAGATGATCGAAGTCACAGGAAAATTGGGGGATATGAACTGGTATCGCGTGGACTTATCCCACAACAGGCAAGGCTACATTTGGGGGAAGCTTATTCACCCGGATGACTAAGCGCGATCCGCTCAAGTTCGACAGAAAAGCGAGTAAGAAATCGATACTGTTATGGCCTGGTGGGCCAAAATGTAACTACACGAGCGTGATCAGGTAGGTTTGGCAGATTCAGGGGGACCGAGTAGCTCCAGATGTTGAGGGCTTGGGGGGTGTTCCTTAGAGCTTGCGTTTCGCGATCTTGGCGTCATGGCGATGAATGCCGGCGAGCAGGTCGGGCGCGGTTTGGGGCCTCGCAGAATAGCCGGTGGGCTTCAAGCGCATGCGCCTGATCTGGTAGAGCACGAGGGCGAGGACGCAGATCAGTGCGTGGACACGAATGTGATCGGGCAACCGGTGATGGACGGGCGCGATCTCGATTTCGGGCTTCAACACCCGGAAGGCCGTGATGGTGTGGATACCCCCCCACTGTCCGACATCGCACAGGAAAGACGAAGGGATGCCAAAGCCGGAAAACCGGTCTCGCCATGGCCGTCCACCTGATGATGTCAGTCCAAGCCAAATGGCGAAAAATCGACGGCGCAAACCGTCTGCCGGAAATCGTTCAGAGGATTGAATTCAGAGACGGCATCAAGCAACTTCAAACCGCCGCCTGACCGCGCCGTCACCAACTTTCGGGCATTTCTCAGTTACCATCAGAACCATGAAAGTGGGGTCACGAAACCGGTACCCTATTCTCGCAGACCTTGTTGCACGGATGACGTCATTGACCTAGGCAGGTGCTGATTTCTGAGTGCGAGTGCCGGAATGCCTTATAAGTTTAACAACCCTATCCGGGGCAAGTTTTCGAAAGCCAGATACCGCGTCACCAACTGGGCCGAGTACAACGAAAGCCTGCGACGTCGAGGTGATGTGACGCTCTGGTTTGATCTGGATCTGTTGTCTCGATGGCGCGCAACCAGCATTGGAAAACGCGGCGGAAAGTTGGTGTATTCCGACCTCGCGATCGAGATTTGCCTGACGCTGCGGAGTGTTTTCGGTCAGGCGCTGCGGCAAACGCAGGGCCTTGTGCGCTCGCTTTTAAACCTGGCCGGGATTGTGCTGCCGGTGCCGGATTTCTCAACGTTAAGCCGGCGTGGAGCAACCCTCCGGATTTGCCCGACAGCACGCGCAACCACGGGTCCAATCACTTTGATTGTGGACAGCACCGGCTTGCGGGTTCACGGCGGTCGCGACTGGATGGAAGAAAAGCATGGCCTCCCCAAGCATAGGAAAACATGGCGCAAGCTGCACATCGGACTGGATCCGGACAGCGGCGAAATTGTTGCCTCAAGCCTGACGACAGAACGCGTTGGCGATCCGACCGCTCTGCCGGCCTTGCTTCAACAGATCAGGCAACCCGTCGACAAGTTCATCGCCGACGGCGCATACGATGGCCAACCGACAGTCACCACGACCCAGATGGCATTCGGGGCCGACGTCGAGGTGATAATCCCGCCGCCCAAGACTGCAATTCCTGGTGATTGCGATCTGCGGAACCGTCATCTCGAGACGATCAGAATTGAGGGTCGAATGGCCTGGCAGACGGCAACGGGTTACAATCTCAGATCAAATGTTGAAGCCCAGATCGGTCGATACAAGCAGGTCATCGGCCCGCAACTTCGTAGTAGGACATTGGAGGCCCAACGCGTCGAAACCCAAAGTAACCGCTCGATTTCTACCGCGGCCCATTTTCCTTGACGCGGGCGATGATGTCGGGATTGGCTACGAAGTCCTCGAGAAAGCCGCGCCATGCATCGGGTGAGCGACGTGCGTCGTGGAGCATGTCT
>NZ_MTBG01000045.1 GCF_002119405.1 Pseudoruegeria sp. SK021
TAACTCTGAAACCGCGCCCGAAGCGCAGATGGCAAAGGTGCTGACATGATCCATCCTCCAAAATAGGATGAATCACAAACACGACCCTATAGGAACCACCGATTCAAGTTTTCACAGAAACGCTTTAGGTCAATGACAATTCCGTTCAGCGCCGTAACGGTGCGCTGAAAGATCTGTTGTTCCTCGGACAGGATCTTGTCCGAAGAGTCGTCCCCAGACTCCGGGTAAATCAGCGTCATGTGTGCAGTTCCGCCTCTCTCTGGTCCCGTCGAGAGAGAGCCACAAAAAAGGCGCCAGAGGGTGTCCCCTCAGCGCCTTGCCCATGTCTTCCAGCTTGCCTAGATGTATAGCTTGGACCGTGCGGTTTGTCAATCGAAACGCCGGTTTTGGCGCGCCGCCCACCGTGCGCCCCGTTAAGCTTTCATGCTGTTTTAAAGGTGTTTTTTCGGACCGTGCTCGAGAATTTCCTAGACAACAAAGCCCCAGACCGACGCCGTCACTCGATATCGAAACCTTAACAAGCGTCCGATATTCGCCGCGGCTCAATGCCAAGTGTCGCCGCGCCTGAACCGACCCGAACGCCGCAAAAACGCCGCAGACGGCCGCAAAGAATGCCCGGAAAGAATCATATCTTCCCGGGCAAGCTGCTTATTGGTTCGCGCGTTGCTGCTCGATCTGCCGCCAGCGTTGGACATTCACGTTATGCTCAGCCAGCGTTTTGGCAAAAACATGACCGCCGGTGCCATCCGCAACAAAGAACAGAAAATCAGTCTCTGCAGGACGAACCGCGGCTTCGATCGCCTCGCGCCCCGGATTGGCAATCGGGGTCGGCGGCAAAGCTGGGATCGTATAGGTGTTGAACGGCGTCGGATTTGCCAACTCGCTGCGCAGCAATCCGCGTCCCAGCGGCCCCTGCCCCTTGGTGATGCCGTAGATCACGGAAGGGTCGGTCTGCAATCGCATCCCTTGGTTGAGCCGGTTCACAAAGACGCTCGACACCCAAGGACGCTCGTCCGCGACCCCGGTTTCCTTTTCGATGATCGACGCGAGGATCAGCGCTTCGCGGGCGCTGGTAATCGGCAGATCATCCGCCCGACCCGCCCAGGCGGCTGCCAGAATTTCTTCCTGTGCTTGCAACATGCGCGTGACAAGTTCGGCCCGGTCACCGCCGATGCTGACCTCGTAACTTCCCGGGGCCAGCGATCCCTCTTCAGGCACACTGTCGATTTCGCCGGACATAAACGGAGCCTTGGACAGGCCATCCGCGACCTGCCAACTGGTCACACCTTCCGCCATCGTCACCCGCGTCCGGGCAAAGCCCTGCGCGATCAGATTGGCCACTGCATCCGGGACCGGCTCGCCCGCAACGAAGGATTCCGTCACCTCGAATGTTCCGGACGTCGGATCAAGCTCACGCACCTGCACGTCAGACGCCGCGACACCAATGCGCAGGTTGATATCGCTGCCACAGGTGCTTTGACCGCCCCGTGTCACCAGATCAACGATGGTTTGCATCGAGGACTGCGGTGGGATCAGGAAGTTCCCTGCCTTAAGATCGCCCGCTTTTTCGGTGTAATCAGCGCCGAGGCGCATCAACACCGGGTACTCAACCGCGCCCATCTTCTGCAAGTCATCCGTTACCTGCTTCAAATTTGCACCGCGTGGGATGCTCAGACACACAGCTTCGCTCAGCGGCCCGGGCGTTTCATAGCGATTTTTCGCCATGGCAATCGCAATCCCGATGCCAATCCCAATAACAATAAACAACGTCAGGGCGTTGGATGCGATGGACCGCCACATCAACGCTCAACCTTGCCAATAACCAGCGACGCATTGGTGCCGCCGAAGCCAAAGGAATTGGACAACGCGATGTCGATCTTACGCTCCCGTTTGACGTTGGGGGCCAGATCAAGTTTGGTTTCCACCGCCGGCGTATCCAAATTGATGGTTGGCGGCGCAACTTGGTCCCGGATCGCCAAAATTGAGAAGATCGCTTCAATCGCCCCTGCCGCCCCAAGAAGGTGGCCGGTTGCCGATTTGGTCGAACTCATCGTCGCCTTGCCAGCAGCATCGCCCATCAGCCGCTCAACCGCGCCCAGTTCGATGGTGTCGGCCATGGTCGAGGTGCCATGCGCGTTAATGTAATCCACCTGAGACGCCTTAATCCCGGCCCGATCAAGCGCAGCCTGCATCGACCGCTCCGCCCCATCGCCATCCTCGGCTGGAGCCGTGATATGATAAGCATCACCCGACATGCCATAACCCAGAATTTCGGCATAGATTTTCGCGCCGCGCGCCTTGGCGTGCTCATATTCTTCCAGCACGACGACCCCGGCCCCTTCCCCCATCACGAACCCATCCCGGTCCGCGTCATAAGGGCGGCTTGCCGCCTTGGGATCGTCACCCCGTTTGGTCGACAGGGCTTTGCAGGCATTGAAGCCCGCGATGCCGATCTCACAAATCGGGCTTTCCGCACCACCGGCCAACATGACCTCGGCATCGCCCCACTGAATCATCCGCGCCGCATCGCCGATGGCATGGGCACCAGTCGAACAGGCGGTGACCACCGCGTGGTTCGGCCCCTTGAAGCCATAGCGGATCGACACCTGACCCGAGATCAGGTTGATCAGCGCGCCGGGAATAAAGAATGGCGACACCCGCCGCGGCCCGCGCTCTTTCAGCGTGATGGCCGTGTCGGCGATGTTCTTCAGCCCACCGATTCCCGACCCAATGGTCACGCCGGTACGCCGACGGTCAGCTTCGCTCTCAGGCATCCAGCCCGAATCCCGCACGGCCTGATCCGCCGCAGCAATCCCGTACAAGATAAAATCGTCGACCTTGCGCCGTTCTTTCGGCTCCATCCAGTCATCCGGATTGAACGTGCCATCCGTGCCATCACCCATCGGGATCTCACAGGCATAAGTCGTGGCCAGATGACTTGCGTCAAACCGCGTGATGGTGCCAGCCCCGGACTCTCCGTCCAGTAGCCGCTTCCAGGTTTCCTCGACACCACATGCTAGTGGCGTCACCATCCCCAATCCTGTCACTACGACCCGCCGCATGCTCAGCCCCTACTCTTGTTCTTTGCTAGCGTCCGTCTAATACCTTGGCTTAGGGTCGAGGAGCAAGCGCAAGCAGACATGACCCCGCAGTAAGGAGTTCACGCGCAAGACCTTGCCTCTCATACAGGGCAGGTCCGGCCATGTGCCCTAAGGGCATTTTTGCCTCGCGCCGACCCGGAACAAGACCGCGGCAGCGGCAGGCCAAGCACTTACGCAACTTGATGACAGGTCAGCCCGACCGCAATACGCGGGGCAGCTAAAACGACATTGATGCGGTTGTGTTGACGGCACCTCCGCCCATCCGGCGATGAATGCGGCGCGTCAAAGCCAGTTCGTCCGGCGAGCCCCTTAAGCCTGCAGTACAGACAGACCATCCAGAACCGCCCGCGCCGCGCGCAGACCCGGGGCATCGCCGCCTGCCCCCAGCCGCGACATGGTCACGCGCGCCGCTTCAAGCTGACTTTCCGGCGCGTCCAGCATGTCGACCAAGGCCCGTGACAGGGCGTCTGGGGTGAAATCCTGCCCCAAGAACTCTGGCACCAAGCGGGTTTCGGACACCAGATTGACCAGCGTCACGGTATCGATCAACGCCATTGCCTGCGTTATTTTCATGGTCAGCCACGCCATATCATAGCCCACAACCATCGGGGCTTCTGCCGCGGCCAGTTCCAACGACACGGTTCCCGAGGCCGCCAGCGCGACATCCGCAGCCCGAAACGCCGTGCGCTTCATGATTTCTGCGGCCTCAACTGTCAGTGGGCGCGGGTCCAGTACTTGCACCGGAAAGGGCCATGCGTCGGTCTGCTGTTTGACCAAACCGGCGACCGACCGCGCCGCAGGGACCACGATCCGGGCCTCTGGCCGTTGTGCCAGAAACTGCCCCAGCGCCGCGCCAAAGACCGGCGACAGGCGGCTAACTTCGCTGCGCCGCGATCCCGGCAGGGCCACAACCAGCGGCACCTCGGCAGGAATATCCAATCTGGCCCGAAACGCTTGGGCATCTGCATCGCTGATCTTTGGCTGCGCCACGATCGGGTGCCCGACGAAATCACACCGCATGCCTGCGGCGGTCATATAGGGCGGCTCAAACGGCAGAAGCGCCAGAACCTGATCCACCATAGGCGCCATCTTTCGCGCCCGGCCCGGTCGCCACGCCCAAACCGAGGGCGCAACATAATGGACAATCTTGATCTCAGGGGCGGCCGCCCGCACCAGCTTTGCCACCCTGAGCGAAAAATCCGGGCTATCAATGGTCACCAACGCATCCGGCTTGGCCGCCACGACGGCTCGTGCCGTTTCGGCAATGCGACGCTTTAGATGGAAATACTTCGGCAAAATCTCAGCGATGCCCATGACCGACAGTTCCTCCATCGGGAACAGACTGGTCAGGCCTTCGCTTTGCATCATCGGACCCGCAATGCCTTGCAGCGCGATGCCGGGTTCCAACTGTCGCAGTCCCCGGATCAACGCGGCACCCAAAGCATCACCAGAGGCTTCGCCCGCCACCAGAAACAGCGCCGTCACGGTGATCCCTCCTCTGGGCGCGCCCAGACAAAGATGCCGGCCGCGTCGGCTTTCTCAATCACGGTTTGCCGATCCAGTACCATCACGCCTCCCGCTTCAATCGCGACGCCGGCCAAACCTGCGCGCAGCGCACCATCAATTGTCGCCGGTCCAATCACCGGCAAATCAACACGCCGATCTTGCCCGGCTTTCGGCCCTTTGAACAGGACCCCGCCGGGACCATTCGGATCAGGACGCCAGCGCCCGGCCACATGTGCGACATGGTCCAACATGTGGTCAGTCCCCGGGGCGGCTTCAACAGCCAAGGCGATGCCTTGCGCGACCACGGACCCTTGCCCAACATCGGCCACCGCCAAGGCCCGAACGATCGCAACCGCCCGGGCGGCATCCTTTCGGTCGCGCTCGGATGGCTGAACCTTGCCCAGAACTCCCGGTGACGGCAGCAAGTCAGGGGCGATCTCATGCGCGGCTTTCACAGCAAACCCTTCGCCCTCGAAAATCGACAGAACCACCCGCAGCAACCCGTCATCGCCGCCCTTGATCGCCGACAAGAACTTTGGCGCCAGCGTCATGGTCTTGAAATCGAACTTTGCCGGTTCCAACCGGGGTCGCCCGACCGCACCAGCGAAGACAACATCGGCCACACCGGCCTTCTTCAGCGACTTAAAAAGGCTGCCCAGTTTCTCAACCCGGTACGGGATGGACACATGGCCATCCGGGTTGTCCGCCGGAAAGCCATCCATTTCGGCAAAAATCACGTCGCGCCCAGTCCGGCACAAGTGACGGGCCAAATAGGCGGGCAGTTCGCCTTTGCCCGCGATGATGCCAACCGTGGGGCGCATCGGGGCCGTCACTTCGGCGTCAAGAAGTGGCGATCGGATTTTTCAAGCAAGAAGTCGACAATCTCGCGCACATAGGCGCTTTCAGTTTCTTCGCCCAAGCGCCGCGCCCGGTCGATAAACTGCCCCTCGCCCTGCGCCAGCATCTGAAACGCCGCCCGCAGCGCGGTGATGTCGCCCCGAGTTACACCGCGCCGCTTCAACCCGACAAGGTTCAGCCCGTCCAATTCGCCGCGTGGCCCCTGCACCAGACCATAAGGCATCACATCATTGGTCACCATTGTGACAGCACCGATGATGGCACCGCGGCCAATCCGAACGAATTGATGCACCCCAGACAGACCGCCGATGATCACGTCATCGGCAATCAGGCAATGCCCGGCCAACGCCGCCTGATTGGCCAAAATGACCCGGTCCCCCACATGCACATCGTGCCCCACATGGGCACCGGTCATAAACAGACAATCATCACCGACCGACGTCAGCCCCCCGCCCCCTTCGGTGCCGGTGTTCATCGTCGCGCCTTCGCGGATGCGGTTGCGCTTGCCCACCACAAGCCGGGTCTTTTCACCCGCGAATTTCAAATCCTGCGGGATCTCGCCAATGACCGCGCCGGGAAAGATCACGGTCCCGTCGCCAATCTCGGTCCGCCCGGTGACAACCACGTGGCTTTTCAAATGCACATCGGGGCCAAGCGACACTTCCGGCCCGACGATGCAAAACGGCCCCACAGTCACGCCCGACGCGATCTTTGCCCCGTCTTCGATGATGGCGGACGGATGGATCGTGGCGCTGGGATCAATGCTCATGGGTCAGTCCTTGCGAAAATCGATCATGGCCATGAATTCGCATTCAGCGGCGACCTCACCGTCCACTTCGGCACGTCCGGCAAATTTCCAGACCTTGCCGCCGCCACGCAACGCATCAACCCGAAGTTCAAGCACATCCCCCGGCCCGACCTTACGGCGGAACCGGCATTTATCCACGCCCATAAAATAGACCAACGCGCCGGTATCGGCCAAACCAAGCGACACCGAAACCAAAACCGCCGAGGTCTGCGCCAAGGCTTCGACAATCAAAACCCCCGGAAAGACCGGAGCAGAGGGAAAATGCCCGGCGAATTGCGGCTCATTCATGGACACGTTCTTGATCCCGATCGCGCTTTTCGACGGCACAATATCGCGAACCTTGTCCACGAACAGAAAGGGATAGCGGTGCGGAATCAACCGCTGGATCAGATCGATGTCTGCGGTTGTTGGGGTCTCATCGCTCATGCTGGTATCCAGATCGGAAAGTTTCAGTTGGTTTTGCCTAGCAATTGGCAACACTGGAAACAAGACAACCCGCGTTTATTCAGAGTCCGGTGCCGGGTCAGTCTCGGTGGGAATCGGCGTCAACTCGGGATCATCTTGGAGCGACTCGGCTTGCAGATGCGCGTCCATCGCCTCGATTGCGGCCTGCGTAATATCCACATCTTCAATCGCCAACAGCACGGCCTTGCGGTCAATCAAGGCAATCGCGCCGCGTTCCCGCATCAGATCGGCCAGAACCGGCCCAAGCTGCTGCAGGAAATTCTGCCGCTCGGTCTCAAGCATCTGCTGGATGGTTTGCGATTTGCGTTCTTGGTCCGTCCGAATTTTCTGAACCTTGTCGTCAAACGCCGCCGCCAATGGCGCGAATTCCTGCGCTGTCAGCGTCTTGCGCTTGGCTGTCAGGTCTTGCTCCTCAGCGATCAGTTCGGCCCCTATCTCGCGATTCTCAGTGGCAAGGTCATTTCGTTGACGTTCCAAATCAGCCTGAATCCGCTGGCCATATTGCGAGTTGAGAAAGAGGGCCTCTTGATCCAGCGTCACGAACGGCGTTGCCACTGGCGCCCCCTCGGCGGTTCCCGCAGAGAAAGGCATCGGATTAGATTGCAGAAAGGGATCCTGCTGCGCCGCCACGCCAGTCGCCGTCATGGCCATACCACAGGCAAGCCACGCCCCGACCTTCGGCGCACACAGGCCCTCAGAACCGGGTCGAGACGGTGAAGTTGAAATTCTGAGTCTCGTCATAGCTTTCTTTCTGCAACGCCCGCGTGAAGTCAAAGCGCAGTGGGCCGATCGGAGTATCCCAGAACAACGACGCGCCGATGACGGTCCGCAAATGGAACGAGTCATCCACCGGGCCGTCGCTGCCTTGAGTATCATCCAGACCCCAGATCGAACCCGCGTCGAAGAATACGCCGCCTCGGATGCCATATTCTTCCGGCAGTCCAAGTGGGAAATCTGCCTCCAGAGCCAGCGACACCGCATAGTTACCACCCAATGCGTCTTCGTTTTCGGCTGTCATATCGCGTGGACCAATGCCGTTGGTGTCAAAACCACGGACGTTGCCGCCGCGAAACCGCTCGGTGATCAGACTGTCCTGACCGTCGAGCGACGTCATGACCCCGCCGCGAAGGACGGCGGTCAGACCGATTTCTTCATTATAGGCCTTTGTTTCCGCGCCCAACAGCGCAGTGGTTTCGACATAATGGCTGTCGCCGCCCAGACCGGCGAAGTTCTGTCCGAATTCCGCCTGAACACCTGAGTTCGGATCAAGCCCGCGGCGCCGGGTGTCAAAGGAATAGCGATATCCAACCGAACTGGTCAGAACGGTTCCGGCATCATTTTGGATCAGAATCGAACTGTCATCCGAGACATTACTGATTTCATTTTCCGAGATCTCATAATCTAGGCTCAACCGGCCATATTCGCTGATCGGGAAATTAACCGCGAAGCGCATCCCCAAATTCTCGGTATCGAAATCTGAACTGAACTGATTGGTTGATCGGTAATAGACCGACGCCGTTCCACTCAGATTGCGACCGAGCAAAGCAGGTTCGGTCAGGCTGATGATCGAGTCGGCGTTGTCCACACCAAGCGCGACCGAGAAATTCAACTGTTGGCCACGACCCAAGAAGTTGCTCTCGCGCAGACCCGCGGCAATGCCGAAGCCGTCGCTGATCGAATAATTCGCACCAAAGGACAAAGACCCGGTGGGCTTTTCCTCAACATTCACGTCGATAATCACCCGGTCCGGCGCGGTGCCTTCCCGCGCGGTCACATCCGCCGTGCCGAAAAAGCCCAAGGCCCGAATGCGTTCTGCGCTTTGCCGAATTTCACCGGGGTTGAACGGATCGCCTTCTACAATGGTAAACTGACGCCGAATGACTTGGTCCAAGGTGGTCTGATTGCCCTCAATATCGATCCGCTCCACGAAAATGCGTGGTCCAAGCGTCATGCGGAAATCAACATTCAGGCTCAAATCGCGATCGTTGCGGGTAATCACCGGTTCGGCCCGCACAAAATCCAAGCCCTCTTGTACGGTCAGGTTTTCGATCCGCGTGATCGAATCCTCAATCCTGGACGGGGAATAGGTCTGGCCGGGCTTCATCTTCAGCGCTTCGTAAAACGGCGTGATGTCGAGGCCCGGGATGTCTGTGCTAACACTGACCTCGGCAATTTTGAATTTTTGGCCTTCCTGAACATTGAAGGTCAGGAAAAATGCATCCCGCTCGCGCGAGAATTCCGGCGTCACCGACAGAATCTGGAAGTCCGCATAGCCACGTGACCGATAGAAATCGGTCAGCACCTGCCGGTCGAACTGGACCCGGTCTTCGATGAAGGTGTCACTGCCGACCACACTGCGGAAGATCCCCGCCTGCTTCGACGACAGGACCTGCCGCAACCGGCGATCCGAAAAGTCCCGGTTGCCCACGAAGCCGATCCGCTCAATCTCGACCAGTCCACCCTCTTCGATTTCAAACACCAGATCGACCCGGTTTTGATTGCGCGGGATGATCATCGGGCTCACGCTTGCCGCAAGACGGCCCGCTTGGCGATACGCATCTGCAATCGTCCGTGCATCGGCCTCGGCCACTGTCGGGCTATAGACCCCCCGTGGCTTTGACGACAGCAGCGCCGTCAACGCGTCGTCATCGAGACGGCGGTTGCCCTCAATGTTGATCCGATTGATCGTCGGAAATTCGACCACGTCGATAATCAACTGAGAGCCCGACGTGCCGATTTCCACGCTCTCGAACAAGCCCGACGACAAAATCCGCTGATAAGCGGCATTGACCTGCCCGGCGGATAGCGGCTCGCCGGATGTGATCCCGGCATAATTCAAGATCGTCGCGGTCTCGATCCGCTGATTGCCACGGACCTCAATCGCAGACACTGCTGACTGCGCCATCAACGGCGACGGCGATCCGAACCCCATGACGACTGCAAGCAGTCCCATCCCCACGAGACCAAGCCATCGCTTGTATAACGCTTGCCTGCTCATGTGCCTGTCCTTCGTTCTTGAGGTCCGCGCGGGATTTACTCCCGACTAGTCTGCTCTGCTCATCATGTCAAAAAGCCAGTATGACCGTCTATGGTTTTCCCAGCCAAAAGACCGAAATAATGCACGATCAGGGGCAAAAAATGTCGTTAGTCAGTGCAAAGACCATCAGCGACAGGATCATCACCAAGCCGCCCGCCATCAAGACCCGCAGCGCCCCGTCACTTGGAGGACGGCCCGTAATGGCCTCATAGGCGTGAAAGACCAGATGGCCGCCGTCTAAAACCGGTACCGGAAACAGATTGATCAACCCGACCGCGGTGGACAATACGGCAATGAACCAGATGAAACTCAACAAGCCCTGACTGGCCGCCTGTCCCGAGGTTTCCGCGATTCCGATCGGCCCGCTCAGATTACAACTGCTGATCGCACCGGTGATCATGTGATAGACCCCGGAAAGACTTTGGCGCACGATTGCCACCGTCTGCGAAACGCCCATCTCTAGGGCAGAAATCGGCCCCAGTGTGTCCGTGGCCGGAACGAAAAACAACCCGCCCGTCACACCGATCAGATAGCGCTTTTCAAAGCCGCCCTCTGGCAACGGCATATCCAGAACCCGCGGCGCCAGCGATACGTCGAAGGTGTCGCCGTCGCGCCAGACGGTCAGCGATAGCGGATCGCCGCCCGAGCCCATCACCGCCACGCGCAATTCGTCAAAGGCCACCACAGGCGCACCGTTGATTTCAAGAATCACGTCGCCCTCTTCCAGACCGGCATCCATCGCCGCAGATTGGGGTGATACACCCGAAACCAGCGGCGGGAATGGGAAAGGACCGGACACTTGGTGGACGCCGTCGCTGCGCTGCACCTGATATTCCAGATCCGGCAGGTGCGGCAGACCGCTCACAAAAGTATCGAACTCGGTGAAGGCCGGCACAGATTGCCCGTCTATGGCCAATATCTCATCGCCGGGGCGAACATCATAAAACGCGCCCGGAAAGGGCTTGGTCTCATTGACGGTCAACGGCGTGCGCGTCTGCCCCTGCACCATCATGATGGCCGCGAAGACCACGATGGACAGCGCGAAATTAAACACCGGCCCCGCCGCCACCGTAGCCGAACGCGCCCAAAGCGGGGCGCCGTGCATGGTGTGACGCCGCGTGCTGGCGTCCATCTGGGACATGGCTTGGGTATTGGGCCCGCTAGCGGCGTCGCTATCGCCAAGAAATTTGACATAGCCGCCCAGTGGCAATGCCGCGATCTGCCATTGCGTACCGCGCTTGTCCCGCCAACTGAACAACCGTGGACCGAAGCCCAGAGAAAACACCTCAGCGTGGATGCCACACCAGCGTCCGACAATATAATGCCCGTATTCATGGACCGCCACGATGATGGACAAGGCCACCACGAAGGCAAGAATCATGTAGATAAAGCCGCCAAAAGACGGGATCAAACCAAGAAGTTCCACGCGCGCTCGCTATCCTTATTGTCGTTCTGCGGAGGTCAGGCCAACACTTTGCCACGGCCGACGATCTGATCGACGGCCTGCCGCGCCACTTGATCCGCTACGCGCACCTTATCAAGGGTCAGCGCGCCACGAAACCCGCTCTCCGCCGCAGTCTGTGTCAGGACTTGTTCGACCAGAACCGCCATATCGGTGAACTTGAGGGTCCCAGCTATGAAATGATCCAACGCCCGCTCTTTGGCAGCGTTGAACAATGCGCCGCTCAGCCCGCCTGCGGCCATGACCTCTCGCGCCAACCGAAGGGCGGGATAGCGTCGTTCGTCCGGCGTCCGGAATGTCAGGCTCCCGATCTTGGCAAGGTCGAGCCGCTCGACCGGAAGGGCGCGGCGGTCCGGCCAGTTCAGCGCGTAGCCAATGGCATGACGCATATCTGCGGGACCCACATGGGCCATCAAGGCACCGTCCGGAAAGCCGACCAACGCGTGAATCAGGCTTTCGGGATGAACAATGACTTCGATCTTTTCGGGCGCGATGCCGAAATACTCGTGGGTCTCGATCACCTCTAGCGCCTTGTTGAACATGGATGCGCTGTCGATGGTGATCCGTTGGCCCATGTCCCAATTCGGGTGGCTTGAGGCCTGCGCCAACGTCGCCCCGGCCAGTTCGTCCAACGGCCAATCCCGAAATGCACCCCCGGATGCGGTCAGGATGACGCGCTCAACTTCAGCGATCGACTCGCCAACCAGTGCCTGAAACACCGCCGAATGTTCACTGTCCACCGGAAGAATTCGTGCGCCATAGCGCTTTGCCTCGGCCATCAACAACGGCCCGGCACAAACAAGGCTTTCCTTGTTGGCCAGCGCCAGCGTTCCGCCATTGCGCAGCGCACGCAGGCCCGGCTCCAGCCCGGCCGCGCCGATGATTGCAGACATGATCCAATCGGCAGGACGATCCGCAGCTTCCAGCAAAGCCTCTGGTCCCGCAGCCACCGCAATACCCGTGCCAGCCAGACGTTCTGCCAGATCCGGCAAGCAGTCTTCAAACGCCGTGACGGCGATGGCAGGTCGCAGCGCCAAAGCCTGTTGCGCCAAACGGGCCGTATTCCGGCCTGCGGTCAAAGCTACAACTTGAAAGCGATCCGGGTCTCGGGAAATCAGATCAAGCGTGCTTTCCCCGATCGACCCGGTAGAGCCGAACACCGTGATCCGAAGCGGGTTGCTCACACGGGGACCGGTGGGAATGCGATGAACTGTTCGACCATCAACAAGAAGATTGACGCGCCCAGAATGCCGTCTAGCCGGTCGAAGAAGCCCCCATGACCGGGCAACAACGCCGAGCTGTCCTTGACGCCGACCCGCCGCTTCAGGGCACTTTCGGCAATGTCACCCATTTGAGCCGCCATCGACAAGGCGATGCTCACCGGAATAACTTGCAAGGGGGCACCGGCCCAAAGCACATAGGCCAAACCAACCGCAGCCGCGCCAAACCAGCCAGCCACCGTGCCCGACCACGTCTTCTTGGGGCTGACTTTTGGCCAAAATTTAGGCCCGCCCAGCATCCGTCCAGCAAAATATCCGGCCACATCCGTCATAACCACGACCAGCACCAGCCAGACCAGCCACAGGGCCTGAAACTCCACCCGCAACTGAATCAAGCCAAAGCCGGACAGAAGGATCATCACCGCGAACATGGCAAAGGCCATGCGTTCGCGCCCGATGCGGCCCACACTGGCCACCACTGGCAACATCATGAACGGCAGCCCGTACCCCGAGGGCAGCAGCGCCATCAGCAGCAGCGCGGCCCCCGAGAGCAGGGCAATCAACAGCGGCCGGGCCACTTGGCACATCCGGGACAATTCCCAGACGAGCGCGGTGACGCACAGGACCACAAACAGCAGGAACGTGGTATTTCCAAACCAAACGGCCGCAAAGGATACCACGACCATGCCAACAGCGGTGATGAATCGCGGGCCAAGATCAGCCCAGCGATTGGCCGGACCTACGCTGGCCTTGATTGGGTCATTGGTCATGTCAGAACAGATCCGAACCGACGCTCACGCCCAGCAAAGGAAAGAACGATCTCTTGAAGATGCGCGCGCGAGAAATCCGGCCAAAGCACATCCGTAAATTCGTATTCTGCATAAGCCGATTGCCACAGCAGGAAATTCGAAATCCGGGTCTCCCCCGAGGTGCGGATCACCAGATCCGGGTCTGGCAGCCCGTCGGTATAGAGATGCCGCGCCAGCGATTCTGGGGTCACATCATTTGCCTGAACGCGGCCTTGGGCAATATCCACTGCCAACGCCACCGCAGCTTGGGTCAGTTCATCCCGGCTGCCATAGTTCAGCGCAATCGTCAGATGCAGGCGGGTATTGCGTTCCGTGTCCTGCTCTAACCGCTCCATCAGACCTAGAAGACCGGGGTTCAACGGCCTGCGATCCCCAACAAACCGCACCCGGACGCCGGACGCGTTCAATTCCGCAGCTTCGCGTTTGATATAAAGTCGGAACATCGCCATCAGACCGGCGACTTCCGCCCGGCTACGCTTCCAATTTTCGGTCGAGAAAGCAAACAGGGTCAGATAGCGGATGCCGCAATCCGGCGCCGCCTCGACGATTTCGCGCACACGGTTCGCCCCGGCGCGGTGCCCGAACAAGCGTGGCTTGCCCCGCCCGGTCGCCCACCGCCCATTGCCATCCATAATGATCGCAATGTGTGTCGGAGCGTCCTCTGACGCGTCTTTCGCGGCCATCGTATCCCTCATGCGACGCGTTTGTCCATCTGACCACTCTTCAATCGCAAATTAGACCTGCATGATCTCTGCTTGCTTCGCGTCCAGCGCCTCATCCAGCCCCGCGATCATCCGGTCCGTCAACGACTGAACCTCATCGGCCCAAATCTTGTTGTCATCTTCACTCATACCGGCGGCCTTGGCTTTCTTCAGCTGGTCCATCCCGTCGCGACGGACATTCCGAATCGCGACCCGCGCATGTTCGGCATACTGGGCTGCCACGCGGGTCAGTTCGCGGCGACGCTCTTCATTCAACTCCGGAATCGGCAATCGGATGATGGTGCCGTCGACAACCGGGTTGATCCCCAACCCGCTTTGACGCAACGCTTTTTCGACTTTTCCGACCATCGCTTTGTCCCAGATGTTGATCGTCAGCATCCGAGGCTCAGGTACGTTGACCGTGCCCATCTGGTTAATCGGAGTCATCGATCCATAGGCTTCGACCATCACCGGGTCCAGCATGCTTGCCGATGCCCGACCGGTCCGCAGAGTTAGAAACTCCTGCCGAAGCGACGTGATCGCCCCGTCCATCCGACGTTCCAGATCATCGATGTCAATTTCAATCTCGTCCGCCATTCTAGGCCCCTGTGTCGTCTTTCGTCGCCCGCGCGCGGGCCGAATTCATCATTCGCTCCGGATGGGGCTGATCAGCCACCAAACAGAGCACGTCCGACAGCCTATAGCGTCAACCGTGCACTCTTGTATAGGTACCCTGACCACTTAGGATTCCCTTAAACCCGCCCTTTTCATCCAAGGAAAAGACGATAATCGGCTTATTGTTGTCGCGCGCTAGGGCAATGGCCGAGGCATCCATAACCCCAAGGTGCTTTTGCAACACCTCATCATACGTCACCGTATCATAGCGTTTGGCATCCGCATGTTTCATCGGATCCTTGTCGTAAACGCCGTCCACCTTGGTGCCTTTGAAAATCACTTCGCAGCCCATTTCATTTGCCCGAAGGGTCGCGGCTGTATCCGTGGTAAAGTAAGGGTTTCCGGTGCCGGCAGCAAAGATGCAGACCCGCTTTTTCTCAAGGTGGCGCACCGCACGCCGCCGAATATAGGGCTCGCACACTTCGTCCATGCGGATGGCGCTGATCACGCGGGTATTTACATTCAGACGCTCCAGCGACGACTGCATAGCAAGGGCGTTCATTACTGTCGCCAACATGCCCATGTAATCGGCGGTTGTCCGCTCCATACCCTGCGCCGATCCCTGCAATCCGCGGAACACGTTGCCGCCGCCGATCACCATACAAATCTCAACGCCCAGATCGTGAACTGACTTGATCTCGTTCGCGATCCGTTCCACCGTTGGTGGGTGCAGTCCGAATCCCTGATCCCCCATCAGCGCTTCACCTGAAATCTTCAGAAGGACTCGCTTGAACGTCACCTGGTGGCTTCCTTGATCACTGCTCATGCACTTGGTCCTGTCTGAATTTCGGTCACGTCGCACAACCTGTCGGAAATGGGCGGCATGTTCAATTGTAAAGAACTGGCAAATTGCTGCGGTGCAAAACATGGTGCGCTTCCGCCACTTTGTCCGTGCAAAGTCGGCCAGATTCCGCCACAGGGTAGCCTTTAGATTGCCAAATCGGACATTTTCGTGACCTCGCCCCTGCCCTTCCCGCTCTCTGAGGACAAACCCGTTCTAATCGCCGGGCCAACGGCCTCGGGAAAATCCTCGCTCGCGCTGGCGATTGCGGCGCAGTCCGGGCGCCGCATCGTCAACGCGGATGCACTTCAGGTCTTTGACGGATGGCGCCTTTTAACAGCCCGGCCGTCTGCCGCAGATGAACGATTGGTGCCCCATGTTCTTTATGGCCATGTGCCCTATCATGCGGAATATTCAGTCGGACATTGGCTGCGCGAGGTCGCCCCTTTGCTCTCTGAACGCCCTGCGCCGGTCATTGTCGGGGGGACCGGCCTGTATTTTTCGGCGTTGACCGAGGGACTTGCCGCGATTCCACCCATCAGCCCCGAGACCCGGACGCTGGCAACCCAGCGGATGGACGACGCCGGTATAGACGCCATGCGTGCCGATCTTGACCCTGACACGCGCAACCGGATCGATCTGTGCAACCCGGTGCGGGTTCAGCGCGCGTGGGAAGTGCTAACCGAAACCGGACGCGGCCTTGCTGCATGGCAAGATGATCCGGCCCCGCCGCTATTGCGGCCCGAGGCTGCGCATCTGTTCCAACTCGCTGCCGAAAAAGATTGGCTCACCCCCCGGATCAATCGTCGGTTCGATGGCATGATCGCCGCCGGCGCCCTCGACGAAGCCCGTGCGATGGCGCAAGACTGGGATCCAACCCGGTTGTCGTCGCGTGCGATTGGGGCCGCCCAGTTGATTGCCGTCCTTCGCGGAACCATGACCGAATCGGACGCCATTGCGGCGGCGAAAATCGCCAGCCATCAGTATGCAAAACGGCAACGTACGTGGTTTCGCCGGAGAATGCGGCAATGGTCCATCGTTGACGCGGCTGTGATCGGCGGATCGCCGCCGGAGCAATGACTTATTTGGCATGGTCCTGCGAAAGTTTGCGGCATGGCCCTTGGCCGAAGTGCTTAAGCTCTTTTAAAGGTAGTGCATGTTAGAGGATTCTCATGGTTGATAGCACTTCCCACGAACGGGGCCTGCGCCCGTTACAAGCCGTATCAATCGGTCACTTGTCTCGCGAAGCGCGCTGGAGTTTGACAACGCCACGCAGCTATCTGGTGCCGGTCCTGTTCTGGTTCACCGGGGGGCAAGGTCGAATCTCCGTCAACGGCACCCTGCGCGGCTACACATCCCATAACGCGATCTTTCTTCCGGCCAATACCAGCCACGCCTGCGAAGCCATGGGTCGCACACAGGGAACAGCATTATTCTTTGGTGGCCGGACAGAATTGTCGGGCCCGTCCGAAATGCTCCATCTGCGGCTATCAACGATCCAGCAACAGACCGAGATGAATCAACTTGTGGAAAACTTTCGCCAGGATTGCACCAGCAACCTGCCACTGACCGACGAAGTGCTTTATCATCGGGCCTGCCTGATCCTTCTGTGGCTTGCACAAAACAGCCTACGCAGCGGCGACCAGTCCCGTCGGGCAGCCCCCGAACCGGCAGATATTCCCGCATATCGGACCAGAGGGTAACGGCGCAAAACCACGGGCAATAGGGCGCGGGATTAAGGCCATCCATGGCGTTGGCATTCGTTCTGGCGCGGCCATGACTTGTTCTTACCGCGCGTCTGTTCCGCCGTAATGTCCATGTTTTCTTAAGAAGGACGCTGGCATTTAAAGCCCGCCCCCCCAGACGTCGGGACACAGGCCTGCCCGGGCCTGGCCCTATGCTTGCACACGCTGCCACCGCACCAACGCATAAGACGGATCATTAAAATTAGCCCGTCTGGACCGGTGCACGGTGCGGATCACCCAGCAAGGCGATCCGCACCGGTTGATTAACTCACCGACGCGCGGTCTTCCAAGGTCAGCCACTCTTCTTCCGCAGCGACCAACGCTGCGGTCCGCTCGCGCAGCGCGTCAGTGGCCTTGGAGAACTTCACCGGCGAGGTCCCGAACAGATCAGGATCGGCCAACAAGCTCTCGAGTTTCGAGATCTCGGCCTCAAGGCGCGCAATTTCGGATGGCAAGGTCTCCAGGCGGTGACGCTCGGTGAAGCTCAGGCTTTTTTCCGGCTTTTTCGCGGCTGTAGCCGGTCGCGCCTGCCCGGTCGATTTGCCTCTAGCCGTTGGCGCGTCCGCGACGGCCTCTTGTTCCGACAACGCGCGCTGGGTCTGATAGTCGGTCCAGCCCCCGGCATAGACGGTCGCCTGGCCGTCGCCTTCCATCGCAATCGTGGTGCCTGCGACCCGATCAAGAAAATCGCGATCGTGGCTCACCAAAAGCACGGTGCCATCATAATCCCCCAGCACTTCTTGCAGCAGATCGAGGCTTTCGACATCCAGATCGTTGGTCGGTTCGTCCAACACCAGCAGGTTGCTGTTGCGGGCCATGATCCGGGCCAACAGCAGCCGGGCCTTCTCACCGCCCGACAGCGACCGCACCGGCGCGCGGGCCTGCGAATCGTCGAACAGGAAATCCTTCAGATAGGCCACGACATGCTTGGGCGTGCCGCGCACCATGACCTGATCCGCCCGGCCCGACACCCCGATATCGGGATCTGTGGTCAGCGATTCCCACAAGGTCGCGTCAGGGTCGAGCTTCGTGCGGTTCTGGTCGAACACCGCCATGTCAACATTGGTGCCAAGCTGAACCGTCCCCTGGTCGGGAGCCAGTTCTCCGGTGAGCATCTTCAACAGCGTGGATTTTCCAACCCCGTTCGGTCCGACAAAAGCAATCCGGTCGCCACGCAGAACCCGCAAGGAAAACGGCGCCAGAATCCGCACATCGCCAAAGGCCTTGGCGATATCGGTGGCTTCAATCACGCGCTTGCCGGACTTCGTTCCTGCCGCCAGCGCCATATCTGCCGTGCCTTGACGGCGAATCATCGAAGACCGCTCGGCCCGCAGATCTTGCAGTGCGCGAACCCGTCCTTGGTTGCGTTTGCGCCGCGCCGAGATCCCCTCGACCGCCCAACGCCCTTCGGCCTTGATCTTGCGGTCCAATTTGTGCCGCGCATCGTCTTCGTCGTCCCAGACTTTGTCGCGCCACGCCTCAAACCCGGAAAAGCCGGTGTCCTGCCGCCGCACGACGCCGCGATCAATCCACATGGTGGCTCGGGTCAGGGCGGTCAGGAAGGCGCGATCGTGCGAGATCAACACAAAGGCCGTCCGAGTTACCGACAGTTGCGCTTCCAGCCAGCCAATCGCATGAATATCGAGGTGGTTGGTCGGCTCGTCCAGCAACATCAGATCGGGCTCTTCCGCCAGCAGCTTTGCAAGTGCCGCGCGTCGCCGTTCCCCGCCCGAGGCCGCACTGACCAACCGATCCGGTTGCAGCTTCAGCCCTTCGGACGCCAATTCGACCTTATAGGCTTCGGCCGGGTCCAGACCGCTGGCCGCATAATCGCCTAACGTCGTGAAACCGGACAGGTCAGGGTCCTGTTCCATATAGCCCACCGAGATCCCCGGAGTCACGACGCGAGCGCCGCTATCGGGTTCAATGAGACCGGCCATCACTTTCAAAAGCGTTGACTTGCCCGATCCGTTTCGGCCGACAAGGGCCACACGGTCGCGCGGTTGCACCACAAGGCCAAGCTCGGAAAACACCGGAGCTCCACCAAAGGTGAGTGAAATATCGCTGAGTTGCATTAAGGGGGGCTGTGCCATGACGGCTGGCTATCCGTGTCCGAGGGGGCGGTCAAGATGCGGCGTCAAGCGCTGACACGCACCCTGATTTCAGAGCCTGCCCCCCCATAAAACCCGGCG
>NZ_MTBG01000046.1 GCF_002119405.1 Pseudoruegeria sp. SK021
TCGCTGAAACCGCGCCCGAAGCGCGTCTGGCAAAGGTGCTGACATGATCCATCCTCCCAAACAGGATGAATCACAAAATCAGCTGCGTGGGAATCCTCGCGATTCAGGTTTTTGGCGGGACGCTTTAGCCATCGTGTGCATCGTGTTCGCGACGATGCGGCCGATTTCTTTCAGGCCATCCAGTTCATCTTCGCGCGTGATCGTCATGGGGCGTCCTTAGAGTGATTGACATGTCCAGCATCATAAATGCGAACGTCCAGAATGTCCCGCACTGCGGTCATCTACACCACGATAATGCTGCACAATGCACCAGTGGCGGCTTTGGTGTAGCGGCACTGCGGCGCAGGCCTATGCTTCGAATGTCCGTTGAAGGCCGGTAAAGGCCGTCCATGTCTGGAAAGCCGATGCTGTAATGTCTACGAATGGCTGCTATCGCCAGCGAGGCAGAACCCTTCAATAACTGATTGGGGTTTATGGCAGCGAAGAAGGATTCCCTCTCTAGACGTGTCAAAAACGAGCGTTTGTGTCAGGCTGGCAGTTAAAAGAGCTATGGGTGAATCTGGTGTCCGGGCGGTTTGAATGACGGCTGTGCATCTGGTTGGTTTGTGGTTGCGACACAAGCCACCAACCAAATGAGCACCACCATCATGGACGAGACTACCATCGTCGAATTTTCAGGTCGAGACGCTGTCACGGACCCTCTGACTGATCTTCTGCGAAAAGGGGATCGGGAACTTCTCCAGGCCGCTGTTGAAGCTGAGAGGGATGCCTTTCTGGCTGAATTTTTCGAGCGCCGGACATCTGGCGACCGCGCGGCGGTTGTGCGCAGCGGGTATCACCCTGAGCGCACCGTGCAGACGGGGATCGAGCCGGTCACGGTGAAAGTGCCGAAGGTGCGCGCGAAGGACAGCAAGCCGGTGACGTTCCGCTCGGCACTTGTGCCGCCCTATGTCCGCAAGTCCAAATCCATCAAAGCCGCGCTGCCGTGGCTGTATTTGAAGGGCATCCTCACGGCCTGTTGGATCAGGTTGCGCGCACCCGACCGAAGAAACTCGGTCGGCGGATCGGGTGAAAATCCAGATGGATCAGGCAAGCCGTGGAGGCTGAGCTACTCCGCGCCCATGCCGGCGAGACCACAGAAGACGGTCGGGCACGACTGGTGCGGCATGGTCATTTGCCGGAACGTGAGGTGATGACCGGGATCGGCCCTGTCGCCGTGAAGGAGCCCCGCGTTCCGGGCCGGGGTTCTGAGGCCGAGAAGATCCGGTTCACGTCGTCGATCCTGCCACCCTACCTGCGCAAGGCCAAATCCATCGAGGAGCTGCTTCCCTGGCGTCGGGCGCGCGATGCATCCACTGGATGCCTCGCTTTTCCGCCTCAAGCTCAAAGGCATTTCCATGGGCGATTTCCAAGAGGCCTTAGCCGCCTTGCTTGGTCCGAGCGCGGCAGGGTTGTCTTCGACGACAATCTCACGGCTCAAGGCCGACTGGTGGGAGGAGTATGAACGCTGGCGGCACCGGGACCTAAGCGCCCGGCGTTTTGTCTATATCTGGGCGGATGGCGTTTACTTCCAGCCAAGGATGGCTGAGGAAGTGAGGAGGATCAAAAATTGATCCGGGGGATCGATTTCCCGACCAACAATGTGTTCAGAGGTGGTCGGCGCTGACGAATGGGGCCGCAAAGAAGTTTTAGGTGTCACCGACGGTTTCCGTGAAAGCACCCAGAGTTGGCGCGAGCTGTTGCGCGACCTGAAGCGCCGCGGCCTTGCCCGGGCCCTTGATCTTGCCATCGGTGATGGCGCGCTTGGGTTCTGGGCCGCTTTGCGGGAAGTCTTTGGCGTGACCCGCGAGCAAGGGTGCTGGCTCGCCAAGACCGGCAATGTCCTCAACGGTCGTCTTGGTTGCGCCACGGGTTCAAGCAACCAGTGGACGACGCCAAAGTCGCTGCAAGCCAAAGCCAAGGGGCATCTGCATGATATTTGGCAGGCCGAGACCAAAGCCGAAGCCGAGACGGCCTTCGATTTCTTTGTGGAAACCTACCGCGTGAAGTGAGCCCGCGAACGCGACCCGTCCGAGAGAGTGGGCGAACGACAAGGCGGTCGCCAAATTGGTTAAAAACCGCGATGTCTTGCTCAGCTTCTACGACTACCCGGCGGAACACTGGAAGCACATCCGGACCTCGAGCCGGGGCTCCGCCCGTTCAGGGCTAACTTGATCCACAGGATCAAGTCTGTGTCGCCCTTCACCCCGTTCGAGAGCATGTTCGCCACCGTCCGCCATCGCACAGGAAAGACGAAGGGATGCCTAAGCCGGAAAACCGGGCTCGCCATGGCATTCCGCCTGATGATGTCAGCCCAAGCCAAATGGCGAAAACTCGACGGCGCAAACCGCCTGCCGGAAATCGTTCAGGGGATTGAAATCAGAGACGGCATCAAGCAACTTCAAACCGCCGCCTGACCGCGCCGTCACCAACTTTCGGGCATTTCTCTGGACGCGCGGGTGGGCATGACCAGCGTGCTGCATACATCGTGCCAGAGGCGCGTCTTCGACACGACGGGATCAGCGCTGACGCATCATCCCCACATCCATATGATCGTGCCCGGCGGTGGCCTGTCACCCGACGGCACCAGGTGGGTCGCATGCAAACCAGGGTTCTTCTTGGATGTGCGGGTTCTGTCACGACTGTTCCGGCGCCTGTTTCTGGAAGGGCTGATGAATTTGCACCGGGCCGGTCAACTGACCTTCTTCGGGGAACTGGCCGGTTTGGCAGACACAAGGGCGTTCGCCGCCTGGCTCGCCCCGTTCCGAAAAACTGATTGGGTCGTCTATGCCAAACCTCCCTTCGGCGGCCCTGAGGCCGTTCTCGCCTACCTGAGCCGGTACACTCATCGCGTGGCGATCTCGAATGCGCGCCTGGTCAGCGCGGATGCCGATACTGTGGCCTTCCGCTGGAAGGATTACCGCATCAAGCGTGGTGACCGCCAAAAGGTCATGCGGCTGGCCACGCCGGAGTTCATCCGCCGGTTTCTTATCCACGTCCTGCCCGACGGCTTCCACCGCATCCGACACTACGGCCTGCTGGCCAACGCGACCCGCAAAGCCAACATCACCAAGATCCGCGCCTTGCTTTGCGTTCAACAGCCTGAACAGGCCGCCGCGCCAGAAACAGAGCCCGAGATCGCCCCGCTCATCCTGCGCGCGTCATGCCCCTGCAGCGGCCCCATGCGCATCATCGAGATCTTCCGGCGCGGGCAAAAACCGATGTCTCGCGCTCCACCGAGGGAGCGGGCCGCATGACAAATCGCCTGTCAGTCGTCACAGAAACCCACCAGTTGCAATCCGCAGACCTGGTCCAAAAAACGTGTGCTTGTTCATTTCAAGCGTCGTACGAGACGACAATGACACCGAAACACACAGCTTTGGCGGCATCCTCACCCGAGTGTGCGAGCGTATCGGGCACCATGCGCACGTTCCGACGCCCCCCTGATGCGACGGTCGCACCTACCGACTGCACACATTCCCCATAGACGGATACAAGACCCCCGCGGCTTCCACCTTGGGAGGTTTTCCAACGCGGGTCGTGGTCCCGCCAGTGCGCAACGTTCCGGCCCGACCCGCATCAGAAAACCTTCACCTCACCGGACATAGGCATGCCGATCAGATGCCGCGTTGCCGCCTCTTCGTCGCAGGCATTAGCCGCATTGCAGGAATTCGGAAAAGGGTCCCAAATTTCTCAGCTCAATTAAAAAACATGGGACGTTGGTTTCTATTCATGTAAGTCCAAGCAATAAAACGACTTGTTTTTTGCCCCTGTGCCATTTCAATGACTTTAAAATCAGCAACCTTGGCTTTCCTTAAAATCCGATTGAGTGGCTGCAGGTTATCTTTTTTCGACACCAACGAGGTAAACCACAGGCACTGGTCGGCGAACTCCATGCTTTGTTCAACCATGCGGGCGATGAACTTTATCTCGCCACCCGGACACCAAAGCTCAGCGTTCTGTCCACCAAAGTTGAGCTTTTTTGAATGCCCTTTTCCAAGGTTCGCCCACTTACGTTGGGTGCCTTTATTCGCTTGCTCCATGGACGAATGAAATGGCGGGTTACACATGCTTACGTGGAAAACATCGTTGGGTTCGATCACGCCACGAAAGATATTCTCAGGGTCAGTTTGTCGCCTAAGGGTGATTTTCAACGCGTTGAACTTACAGATTTGCTTTGCGGACTTGAGAGCTGTCAGATCGATATCGACGCCCGTGAAGTTCCAGCCGTATTCGCTCTGGCCCGTCAGCGGATAAATCAGGCTCGCACCGGTGCCGATGTCTAACGCTTTGATGTGACGCCCTCGCGGGATGTCTTGATTGTTGCTGTCAGCAAGCAAATCCGCGAGGTGGTGGATGTAGTCGACTCGTCCGGGAATTGGCGGGCAAAGATAGCCGCTAGGGATATCCCAAAAATCAATATCGTAATGGGTTTTTAGCAGCGCCCGATTAAGCATACGGACCGCCCTAACGTCTTGAAAATCAATCGTCGACTGACCGGCTGGATTACTGACCGTGAAAGCCTCAAGTTCAGGTGTCTGCGCCACCAAACGCACGAAGTCGTATCCTTCTGCATGTTGATTACGGGGATGCAGCTTCGTTTTGGTGGCCATGGGGACGCCTTCTTGAAGTTTGGTTGACGTCACTCGCCAGTCGGTTGGCTGATCTTAGGCCCTCATGGGCAAATAGTAAAATTAGGAACAGGGCAAATCCGCCAATGATGCAACGGCCAGCATGTTCTTTCGGTGTCCATCATCCGTCTTTTGGCCTCCAAGCGGACCTCGGAGGCAGCACGGAACCTCACACATCTGTAGCATGGTCGCTTGGCAATCACGGCCCTCAACGGACACTCGCCCGCCGGTCAGATGCCGCGTCGCAGCTTCACGAAACCGGCCATTCATGTATTTAGGCGCGAGTCCCATCACGTCATGATCGACGGCATCAATAACCTTGATTACTGGGAGGGGAATACCGACGACTCCGCGCGGAATCATTTCTTCTACTACTATGAGACTGGGTTGTCGGCCGTGCGGGACGGCCCTTGGAAGATGCATTTTGCAAGCAAACCCGGTGGCAAGTACTATGAAGATATGGTCAGCCACACGATGCCCAAACTCTTTAATCTGCGCAAAGATCCGTATGAGAAATACGATGGCGATTTCGGCTTTCAACAGTTCATGAAGAAAAGCTTGGTTATGCAACCCATCATTGCTCTACTCTCCGAGCATGTCGCGAATTTCTAGTTGAGCAGACAGGGCAACATCGGTGCATCCCCGGTGTTGCTGCCGGTGATCTCAACCGATCTGACTTCCAACGTTTGCTCGTCTATACCGATGTGGATCTTGCGCCAGACGCGTCGCTTGGGGCCGCCGTGCTTGTGCGCATTCCATTCGCCTTCGCCCTCGAGCTTGATGCCGGTGCTATCGATCAACAGGTGCAGCGGGACTTTCGAGTCGCGATACAGGATGTTGACCGCAAGCGTCCCCTGCCGTCGGCAGATGGTGCTGAAGTCAGGCACGACCCAGTCCAGCTCCGTCAGCCGCAGCAGGCTCTCGACGAAGCCCGTCGTCTGACGCAGCGCCATCCCGAACAGCACCTTCATGGTCAGGCAAGTCTGGATCGCGGCATCACTGAACGTCCGCGATCTGCCCCTCTTGCCGGAAGGTTCGGCATCCCAGTTCATCTCGGGATCGAACCAGATCGTCAGTGATCCGCGGCGCCTCAGCGCTGCGTTATAATCAGCCCAGTTCGTCGTCTTATAGGTAGGTGATGTCGGTTTGCTCATGAGGGCCAGTTACCGCACTGTATTCACGACATGAATCCCTCCGTGGTTTGTGCAACATAGCCCGCGGAAATCACGCAAGGACCGGCGCACGGCGAAACAGATGCATGCTGATCTGGTGGTCCTTGGGTTTGACGGATCTTACGAACGGGTCGCAGCCTTTGTGCGGGCATGGCGTGCGGATCGGCAGCGTGCAGAGCAGACGACGGGGCGCGGTACATTTGTGCCTCTGGTCTTTCAACCCGGCGAGGCCTTCCAGTTCGACTGGAGCGAAGACTAGGGTCGCGCCCGGTCTGCGCGCCCTCGGCACGACGTGGGCGGTGAGCGCACCAAGTTTCAGGTTGCCCATACCAAGCTATCGCATAGCCGAGCCTATCTAGTGCGGGCTTATCTGCTGCAGACGCATGAAATGCTGTTCGACGCGCACTGGCATGCCTTTCGTGACTTCGGGGGTATTCCGAACCGCGGCATCTATGACAGCGAGATCTTGTCCGCCATTGATGGGGTGGAAGGCGCCCGCTTCTGGCATCTCAATGTGCCACATTGGGTGCTGTAAACAGTCACCAACGACGGGAGCCATCCATGAACGAGATTACCACGATCGGGGTCGATTTGGCAAAATCTGTTCTCCAGCTGCACGGCGTAGATGAGGCTGGAAAACCGGTCTTGCGGCGGCAGCTCCGGCGAAGACAGATGCTAGCGTTCTCCCAGAAACTGCCCGCCTGTCTGGTCGGTATGGAGGCTTGCTCCAGCGCGCATTACTGGGCGCGTGAGCTGATAAAGCTGGGACATGAGGTTCGACTGATGCAACCAAGCTATGTGAAGAGTTACGTCAAGCGCGGCAAAACTGATGCGGCCGATGCTGAAGCGATCTGCGAAGCTGTCCCACGACCGTCACGCTGCTAAGCGCGCTGCCCGCACGATGCGGTTTGTGCCGATCAAGTCCGAGGCGACCACCGGCCATTTGGTCAGGCACGCCGCACCATAGGTGCGCCATAAGCACAACGCGCGCGAGTTTCTGGTGCGTCAGCAGACACAGATCGTCACGCCAAAGGCGTGCTTACAGCACGACGCAATCCGCGCACATCTCGGTGAGTTTGGTGTCGTCATACGCAAGGGCATCCAAAACATCGGGCGTTTGATCGAAGCTTGTGACAAAACGAATTCTCCCATCGCAGCGCATAAAGCATTGAACCTGCTGGCGGAGCAACTGGTTGATACGCAAAGGAAAATCGAGGACCTGACAGCAGATGTGCATATGGATGCAAACACGAATGAAGCCGCGCACCGCCTGCAGACCATTCCAGGGATCGGCCCGATCCCGGCCAGCGCTATGGTGGCATCCTTGCCTGAGGTGTCCGACTTCAAGTCAGGACGGGATCTGTCGGCGTCATGCTGAAAGCATGCCTCTGGCATGACGCTGGGTCTCACGCCAAAGCCCCAGTCCAGCGGGGGCAAGGAACGATTGGGGCGCATCTCCAAAATGGGCAACCGATACCTGCGACGGCTGCTGTATCTCGGCGCGTCGTGCGGCTCGCACGCTTTCAGCATGACGGCCCAAGTCAGCGCCCGCCGCCGCGGCGAACCGGGTGATGACTGGTTGTGGAAGATCATCCAGCGCACCAAACCCAAGCAGGCGGCCATCGCGCTGGCCAATCGCATGGCCCGGACGGTCTACGCGCTTTTGAAGAACGGAACGGAATTCAAGGTGACCCTGGCCGCCTGAACGAAACCGGGGGACAAGACCCTCGACAGAAAGGCAAGTGCGTCACGCCAAAGGCGTGCCCGACCTTGACTGCGCGCCCCGGCGCGACGAGATGATGGCAAAAGGTGGGAAAATCGCAAAGGACATCCGGTTCGAACCGAAGCGCCTTGCAGCGCGCGCCGTCGCTCCTCTGGTGCGCTTCCAGCGCAACGATTGAGACCTGCGCGACCGCGGAACTTATCAGGGCGCGCAGTCAGTGAACTGCAATTCAGACGCCGTATACATGGCCGCAATTGACCAAAAGCCAGACTTGACCGATCCGCCCTTGCCCCGCCGGTGCCATCCATACATGGTCTGAGCCCGATGGACGACGAGATCAATGAAGCCTTGGTCCGACAACTCCATCGTTGCGAATTTATGGATGGGGCTGAGAATGTTGTGCTGATCGGCGGACCGGGCACCGGGAAAAGCCATGTCGCGGTCGTGCTGGAGGCACGCCTCCAGCACGACACTTGGGGTCCAAGCCATCGAACATCACCGAAGGAAGGTACGCGTCTTCTCGACCGTCGAGTTGGTTAACATGCTTGAACAGGAAAAGGCACAGGGCAAGGCCGGAAAGATCGCCGAGGCGCTGGTTAAGACCGATTTGGTAATCCTCGACGAGCTTGGATACCTGCCGTTCAGTTCACCGGGCGGCGCACTGCTGTTCCATCTGCTCAGCAAACTCTACGAGCGCACCGGTGTCATCATCACGACCAATCTGAGCTTCAGCGAATGGGCCGCGGTGTTCGGAGACGCCAAAATGACCACCGCCTTGCTCGATCGACTCACCCACCGGTGTCACATCCTAGAGACCGGCAATGACAGCTATCGCTTCAAAGCCAGTTCAGAAAACACGAAACAAAAGCGCAAGGAGAAAACAGCATTGCCCCAGCCATGAAGCAGCAACCATAACATTCGGGAGGGTCAAATCTCAGGAACAAAGCTGGGTCAGTTCTCAATGACAATCAACACGCAACAGGCCCTAGCCTCACCGACGTCCCCTCCCGCAAAGCCAGCGGATCCCCCTCATGCATCGGGTAGATCACCCCAAATGGTCGGAAACTGGAGGAGCTGAGGAGCTATGCTCAACGAAGCGAGATTCTCTTGCGACAGAATCTGCGCAAGGAGCGTGACAGAAGGTGACGAGGCATGGGCAACCGTAAGAGGGGGCGCGACATGGCAAGCCAACAGAATGTTTTTGACTTTTTTGGCACCGATGCAGACGAAGATATGATCGGATCAGGTCGGCCAGAAAGGTTCTATGGTCTCGGCGGCAGAGATCGAATCTATGCCAAGGCCGGCGACGACCAGCTCTTCGGGGGGGCGGGAAATGACCTCCTCGATGGGGGTGAAGGACGTGACACTATGTATGGTGGTTCCGGTGATGACAGTTACCGCGTCGATCATCCCGCCGACATAGTCAGCGAAGAGACCACACCGGGTCAAGATGATGGCGGCGTGGACACTGTGACAAGCGAAATCGGTTATTCGCTGGGCGCTTTTGTCGAGAAGTTAGTGCTGTCCGGCAACGCGGATATCAACGGCACCGGGAACGACCTAGGCAACAATATCAAGGGTAATAATGGCGACAACATCCTGTTCGGGGGTGCGGGCAACGACACGATGTACGGCTATGACGGCGACGACATGCTCGTCGGTGGTCTTGGTAAGGACTACTATTATGGCGGTTCGGGGGCAGACACCTTCGTGCTGCGGCCCGAAGTAGGAGCCTGGGACAAGATCTATGATCTGGAGACAGAGGACAAGATCGGGATCTACGCCGCCGACTTCGGCCTGTCTGAGGGGGCTGGCTTCACCAACGGTGTGCTCGACGCCAGTTACTTCGTCGCTGGCACCGCAGCAACCTCTGTAGGACATGGCCAGTTCGTGTTCAATTTCGGCAAGTCCGAGCTACTCTGGGATGCAGATGGTGCTGGTGCAGGAAAAGCACTCAGAATTACGCTACTGAATGCTGCGGCCGTCGTCACGGCGGATCAGATTATCGCCGTCGGCGAGGAGGTGGGCGCATCCGCGCACGCCTTGAATTCGACTGCCGCGGCAGAAGACACTGGATCGATCTATTTCGCTCTCACCCTTTCGCAGCCGCTGAACGACGATGTGATCTTGACCTACAGCACCGCAGACGGATCAGCGATCGGTGGCGAAGACTTTGTTGCCGTTTCGTCCGTAGATGTCCTGCTCACCGCCGGATCGACTACAGCCTATGTTCCGATTGATATCATCGACGACTTTGCTCTGGAGGGAACTGAGTCCTTCTCTCTCAGGATCGACTCCGCACGGATTGCGGCCACTGGCGCGACCCTGGCGATCAACACGCCAATTGCGATTGGAATGATTGCGGACGAAGGCGCAAGAGTGGTCAATGAGATCGCCACGGCCCCTCTTGGCATGACTGACCCCTCTGCCATTGCTTATAATCCGTTCTCAAACCGGTTAATTATGGCCGATTCAGAGGTCGACGAAGCGCCGTTTCTCCAAAAAAATACCTTATTCACGCTCGATCTCAATGGAACCCTGAAATCAAGTTCGAACCTAAAATATACCGATGAGGCGACGGGTCTAGCGATGGACACCCAGAGCGGCACCCTCTTCATCACGGATGACGACCAGTATCGGGTATTCGCCGTGAACCCAAATAAGCCAGGGAAAGTTCTGTGGGAATTCGACACACTTGCCCTTGGCGGCAATGATCCCGAAGATATCGCGTTCGATGCCAACACCGGGAATCTTTTTATCGTGAACGGACTGGACCGCACGATCATAGAGGTCGACCAGCGCGGCACACATCTTGTGGATTCCTTTGTGCTGTCAAGCGAGATTCTAGACCCGGAGGCTTTGGCTTACGACTCCGACGAGGAAGTCTTTTATGTGGGCGGCGGGTTTAGTGCCAGCATCTGGAAGCTGGATCGCGACGGGGCAATTCTGGACGAAATCACCATACTCGAAGGGGCCAGATCCTCGGATCTGAACCGTCGCGTCAACGTCAAGGATATTGAACTCGCGCCTGCAAGCGACGGATCGGGCGAAACGCATCTTTACGTGGCCGATTACGGATGGAGCCATGAAGCTGACGGTCGCCTAATCGAGATCGATCCTGGCGACGGCTGGTATCGGGGGGATTTTGCCCTGGCGTGAGGCCACCGCACAGGCCCGCCTTCGCAGCACTCAGGCGCAGGCGGGCGTTTTGCAAATGCACAAGTGCCGTATTCAGAGACACTTTTCCCGGTTGTTCAGGAGGCAGACTGGCGGGTCGGATGCGGAACCGGGCTGGGGATGCGGGCCGACTTTCTCTTAGATTGTAGCGCGGCCTCGAGCAGGCAAAGCACGATCCCGAACCAAAAAATCGGGTGGCGCACCGTATAATGGAACATGCTAAAAACAAGAAGGCCGACGACAAGCCCTGCAAGAGCTGGCGCCTGTGCTCGCGCGGCACCGATACCCGCTAAGCCCGTGATCCAGAAAAAAGCCATGACGCTGAAAATCCCGCCTTGGGTGAACAGGTCGAGAAACGTGTTGTGGACCTCAAACTTGTTCGGCGGCGGACGCTTGAATGACTTGCTGGTCAAGTGCGGTCCGGGGCCAAAGCCCAGTAGTTTCGCCTCCAGCCCTTTATCCACCGCTTCGGCCCAGAGGTGGAGTCGGACCTCTCCTTGGTCGTTTTCGCCGTACACCCCCTCCGAAATTTCCTCGAACCTCTCGAACGCTGCAGAGGCAAAGGGAACGGAGGCCGCTATCGTCAAGGGAAGCGCCAGAAGCGCAAGGACCACTGCCGTTCCCTTCAAAGTCGGCGCCATGTCGTCGGTTCGGATCCAGATGATCGACTTGAGCGTAACGAACAGCGCCCCGGACAGCATTATCCCGATAATGAAACTGTCGCTTTTGCTCATGATCCCTGCAATGAAGGGTGGCACGGCAAACGCGATCGCCCGCAGTGTTTCCGAAGCATTCCGAGCGCTTTCCGCAAGATGGATACCAAGAAGCGTTACAACAAGTGCGAAGAACCCGAGCTGGTTGGGGTTCTCTGCCCAGCCCCGCAAGCGGTCCCAGTACCAAGCCGTCACACCGGGCAGCGGGACCAAGCCGAAGCCATCGGCGATCTGCAGCGTCAACGACGCGCTACCTAGGACAACCAGGTTCCAGATGACCCGACGCCGCTCTGTCGCGTCCTCTAGGCTGAGCGTGACAAGCAGGCTGAAGATCAGCACCAAGCTATACGCAGCAGCATCCCGAAGGATGCCTGAGTAGAATTGGAAGGGTTCCACGGCGAGCCCCATGATCATGCCGACGCACAGGCTAAAAACCATGGCTAGCCAAAAGATCGACACCCGCCTGAAAGCCGAACTCAGTCGCAGGGTCTGGGCCAGCAAGACGTATCGCATCGCAGCGATTCCCATCCACCCGAGCAGCAACAGTTCGCCAGGCCCTATTGGGAGGCCGCCCATACGAAACTGCGTCGCAGCGGTCATTACCAAGCCGAGCGCCAGAAGTATCCCGGTCATGCCATAGTCTCCCGTCCAGCTCCCATGCGTCGGGGAGAAAGGCCTGTGCTGTTCCGCCACAAAGGCAATTGGTCCGGCTCGGTGCCTTTCATCCCGATGCGGCTTCGACCGGATCGGGGTCGCGCTGCGGAGTCGCCGCAACAGGACCTGTTCGGCCCTTCATAAGCTCCCGATAGAGGGTCGCATGGCGCGCGGCACCGGCGGCGACCGTGAACCTTTCGCGGACGAACGGCGGCAAGCGGGCAGCCATAACGGCGCTTTGCGACCGGTCAGCGAGCGCCTTGAGGATCTGGCCGGCCAGCAGTTCGGGGTCACCCGGCGGAACCAGCCGACCGGTTCGACCGTGTTCGACGACTTCCAGACATCCCGGCATACTGGTCGAAACGATGGGTAGATTGGCCAGAGCTGCTTCAAGCAGTACCCGCGGCACGCCTTCAGAATACTCGGTCGGAAACGCGAAGAGGTCGGCCATTCTGAGCAATCCGGGAATGTCGCTTCTAGGGCCCGTCGCGATGACAGTCGGCGCGTGGGCATCCAATTCTGCCTTGGTGATTGCCAACGGGCCTTCGCTGTCCCGCGGACCAACCAGCAGAAAACGTATGCCGGGGCGGTGTTGTCGCACCAGTTCTGCCGCCTGCAGAAGCGTGCCTATCCCCTTTTGCCGGGTAATCCGGGAGACGGTAATTACAACCTCGGCGGTGCCAAGGCCCAATTCTGCGCGCAGCGTTTCGGGCGTCGGCGCGCGCTCCATCGCATGATCGAAGCCGTCCGGATCAATGCCGCCACCACCAGCGGGGATCACGACCCAGTTGCGCCCAGCCATGCCGTGGTGTTGGAAAAACGCCCGGTCGCTGTCGTTTTGAAACACAGTGGCATCCGTGTCTCGGGCGGCAAAACCGTGCAGTAAGCGATAGGCTAGGCGAGCAGTCATCGCGAGCGGCGACCGCGATGAATAGACCCATCCCCGGCCACAAATTGTCCGCACCGAAAGAGTTGCGCGCCGAGCTGCCGCAACCGGAAGCATCAGGCAAGGCTTTGTGTCGAACCCCTGCGCAAGATCGGGCTGAATCCGGTCGAGAATCGCGCCGAGACGTCCGATCGCGCGCCAGTCGCTGAGCGGCGAGATGAAGCGATCGAAAGGAAAGGGTTCAAAATCAATACCGGCGCGTGCAAACGCCTCCGCCCCGCCACTGGCGGCCACACTGACCCGAAAACCGCTTTTACGGACCTCGGCGATGAAAGGTAGGCGCAGGTCGGCATCGGCACCGGCGACGAAGAGAATATGCGCTGTCATTCTAAGCCCTCTATCGTTTGCGGCTGGCGGACCGCTGTAAATCATCGAACAGGCCGACGGCCGAGGCGCTACTGCTTCATATTTTTGAAATAGTCAGAATAAACGGCCTGAAGGTCAGGATAGTCGACGCCATCCGCCATCGTCAGATTGGGACAAGCGTGCCGTTCCTGCCCACCCCAAGAATAGGTCATGTCGAAAGGGCGAAATTCAGGGGGTAGGAGTTCGTCCCAGACACGCAAAATCTCATGCATATCTTCGACCGTCGGCAATTGATAATATGGATTTTCATTTGTTGTGCAGGCCTGCCCGAATGCTTGCAAGACCGGCACCAGTCGCTCCTTGGGTATCCCGGCATCGAAGGCGCGGCCGACACGCTCGTTGATCTTGTCCGGCTGGCACTTGCCTATTCTGGAATTGCACGGATAAACGACCACTCCGATCAGATCAGCGGCATCAGCAAGTTGTGCGAATTCTTCCGGGAACTTGTGCCCACCGCTTACCGCGATGAAGGAGCGCCCATTGGGATCGTGTTTGTGGATAAGGGCGGTTCGTTCGGCAATCCGTTGCGGGCCGTCCGGGCAAATAGACGGGTGCGGTGTGTCCGAGATGAAGTAGATTCCGCTGAACTTCGGGTGATCGCGCGCCTTCTGCACGATTTCCACCACCTCCTCGTCGGGGCGTTGCCAAACACATTTGAGGTTGTAGCCGTTGCGTAACCAGAGAACGCCCTTGGCGCCGTCCGGCAGGAGGTCAAGTGCACCAACCGACGAGACGTCTGCCAAATTAAAGCCGATGGCTGCCGCGTCCGGGAAATCCTTGGCATGATTCACCGTGTAGTGCAGTGGGACCCGCGCAGAGGTCCACCCAGTTGCAAGGCCGTCCGGCACATCTAACAACCAGACTGCGGCCGCACCGAAGACAATCGAGACGGACGCCACAGCTCCGCGGCGGACCGACGCCCACCATGTCCAGACCAAGGTCAACGCAGTGAGTGCGCTGGCCACGTTCCAAACAAATTCTTCCCCGCGCGCACCCCGGCCCGGCGAGACAGTGAGAAGAAGTTCACTGGCTGCGGCAATCGCGACAAGACCGACCACTGGCAACGTGGACGGTCGGAACGTCCCCGCAACTAGAAGACCAAGGCCAAAGAACGTCGTCATGCGCTGCACGGTTTCGTCTATGCCTTGAAGAAGATCCGGCGGCACGAGTTGTGGAACTGCAAGCAAGGCAAGGCCAAGCCATATGGACGTTCGCTTCAAGTCTATATGCGGCGGAAACCGGGACATACTAACCTCCATGACGGCACTGATGGAGATCAGACCGTGCTTGGTCCGTAAGTTGCGCGATGACTCGACTTATTGCTTTTTCCATTCTGTTTATCCCAAACAACCGAACCGCCTTCTTCACCAAAGCGCGCGACCATTCCGATCGGGCTTCAGCTAAAGCGCAAAGCCAGCATGGCGCATCGATGCCGGTCGGGACATTGTACTTGTGGGTAGGCGGCTAACCCTTTTCGGTCAAAGGGCGACATATGCCCCACGCGCGTTGTCCCCTTTGCGTCATTAACGGACGAGGATTGTCACGTTAGTCTGACTGGTATCGGAATCACCGCGTAGGCGGCGCAGTTCCTTCACAAGACGCTCTCCGTTACGAAACGTTCGGTAGAGGGTCATCTGTTCAACGGAGACCGCATGCAGACCCCCACCCGGTTGGCGATGTCATATCGACAGTCCGAGCCTGACAGGGTCCGGAGCACGGTGAATCGTTCCACCGGTTTCTTCGCGACCGCGCAACTTGTGAGCACCGATCAAAATTTGCCCAATTGTGTCGTCGAACTGATTGGCACCCCGGGTTCTGGAAAGACCACGTTGGCCTTAGCGGTAGCTGCAGAATGCGCCCAACGCGGTTTTCCGGCACGGCTGTCGATCAGTGCACGCCCGGGGGAAATATCCTCAGCAAGTGCCGGTCTAATGCCCCGGCGGTTGACCAGAGGGCCCGCCAGAGGGTCACGCGCCGCAAAGCTCGGCAGCGCATTGCTCGGGCTGCTTGGTGCGGGGTGGAAGGAGCCGATTTCGTATTCCTTGCTACGACTGATGCCCCTGCCCGGAAAATTGGCCGGTCTGCGTCGACGACGGTATATTTCCAGTCTCGCGGCAGAGCCCAGCAATGGGCTATCGCTTCAGGATCAAGGATATGTCTGCGCCATTGCCGGCCTTGCGCTGGATTCGGGCAGCATCGAAAAACGAACGCTGGCAGAGGCGCTGGACCTCGTGCCCTTGCCGCAGATTTTGGTACGCGTCGACGTTGCTCCCGAAATCACAGAGGCGCGCCTACGGCAGAGGCTTTTGCAGCAGACCCCCGGCGGTCGATTTTTTGAGCGTTCTGCAGAAGACAACCCGTCTCTAGTCAAAGTATTCGACTTAATCGAAAACCTACTGGCGCGCCGCAGGTGCACGGTGCTCCACGTGTCCGGCCAGGACCAATCCGGTCTTGAGGAAGCCGTCTCAGCCATCATCGCAGCGGTACTTTCATACCGTATTGCCGCCTCTGAAAAGGCGGCTTGTCGGTGAATGGGGGCCAGCCAGACGCTCACGCCAAGATCCCCGCACCGCGTCGGCATGAAGCCCTTATCGGGACGCGTTTATTCACAACCAGCTCGCGCGCATTTCTTGTTCTTGTAGCCGGAGCAGGCATCGGCCTCGGAGTTCAGCTTGGCACCGTGAGGCTGATCGGTGCGGAAAGCTTCGGTACCTACGCCTACGTGATCGCATGGACCACTGTTCTGGGGTACATTTCCACTCTGGGATTCCATGTATCGCTGCTTCGTTTGCTGCCCACCTATCAAGTCGACGCAGACTGGCCCAAAGCAGGCGGTGTCATACGCTTTACTTTCGTGGGCACTGCGATCGCAGGAACGGTGGTCGCGACAGCGGCAGCCGGGCTAGCATTTCTGTTCTATGGGGTGGGCAGCGAGCTTGGTCGAGCCTTGCTGATAGGGACTGTAATCGTGCCCTTTCTGGCGCTTCGCCTCGTAAGCGCGGCGGCGGTACGCGCCTTTGGCGGCGTTATCGCAGCCATGCTACCAGAGCGCATTCTGCGCGACACCCTCGCCTTCGCATTTCTTAGCCTCGCGGTAGTGAGCGGTATCGGTAGCCCGAATGCCATTACCGCAATACTGGCGGCGCTGGCGGGGGCGCTTGTCATGCTCTGGGTCTTACATCGCTTTCTTTCGCAGCGAAGGCCCTCGGAGCTTGCTGCGGCACCACGCCTCTATGCGCCGATGGACTGGTTGCGACCTGCGATCCCACTTACTGTCATTATGCTCGCCGATACGCTCATGTCGCGGACGGGCATTATCGTGCTCGGCACTCTGGGAGAACCAACAGAAATCGCCATATTTGCCGTCGCTAGTAGCCTGGCGTTGCTCGCGGCGCTGCCCCGCATGTCGATTTCGGCGCTGTTCGCACCCACCGTCTCGACCCTTTATGCCCGAGGCGACACTGGCGGGCTTCAGGACCTCATCGGTCGCTCCGCGCTCCTATCCTTGCTTGGAACGATCGCCGTGGCGGGCCCGTTAATTTTTGGCGCACCAATAATTCTGGCTTGGTTCGGACAGGAATTCATCGCAGCCAAACATATTCTTATCGTCTTAGTTTTCGGTCAAATCGTTGCCGCAGCTGCGGGACCTCAACAGCACCTGCTCACCATGACGGGGCACGAACGCGAAGGTGCGATGTTGATGATTACGGCTGCCGCAACCAATGTCATCGCGGCGATTTTGCTCTATTTTGTTTTCGGAATGATGGGCGTGGCTGTCGCCTTTTCTTTCAGCCTGATTGCATGGAATGTCGGAATTATGTGGTTTCTCAAGCGCCGCCTCAATCTTCGTCCGGGGCTGACATGCGTTCCGTTCCTGACCCGACGTGCGGCATCAACAGCCGCGGGTGATCTGGCTCACCCGCCGCAGGAGCAAGGTCAGACATGACGGAAGCTTTTAACGTACAAACTGCGGCCCTGCCGGGAGCACCAATGGAACAGGACCTGTCAGCTCCCTGCCCTCTTGTTCAGGCGTTGATTGAAGCGCTAAAAATCCGACACGTGCGTTATTGCCATTGGAAGAGCAACATTCGCCTCGATGACGGCCTGAACGCCGAAGACGATCTCGACCTTCTGGTGTACCGACCCCACGCGGAGCAATTCTTCGCGGCTTTGACCCAAGTGGGCTTTAAGCTTGCCGAGGCCCGCTTCGGCAGTGGACATCCAGGCGTTCTGCATGCCTTTGCGGTCGATCCTGACAGCCTAAAGCTCGTTCATGTTCACGCCTATTTCCAGATCGTGTCAGGCGACAGCCTCGTGAAATCCTACCACCTACCCTTAGAGTCGTTGCTCTTGGACGGAGCGGCCAAAAAAAGCGGCATGCCCATCCCGTCAGCGGAAGCAGAGATGGTGGTCTTTTGTCTTCGCATCCTACTCAAACATTCTAGCCTTCTAGAAACTCTCCTAGTGAACAGACACTACGGTTCTGTTGCAGAGGAGTTTGCTTGGCTGCACGAACGCGCCAGTGCCACGTCCACGCGCGCGCTCTGGCTCGACTTGATCCCCAATGCGTCAGGCGCTGAATTTGATGAATTATGCACCGCCATCGCCGATCCGGCGGCATTGGTGCAACGCGTACGCTTGGGCCTGCGTTTAAGCTGGCGGCTTCGGGGCTGGCGACGTCTAGGACACACGGCCGCGGTCGCGTCGCGTCTGTGGCGCCTTGTTCTTCTGATCTCCTGCCGCTTGCGTCGTCGTCGGCCTCGGCGCTTGGTCGCAGGCGGTGCGATGATCGCCTTTGTGGGACCAAAAGCCAGCGGAAAATCGACGTTGGGCGCTGCGCTTTCTTCCCACCTTGGCACCCAGCTCGATCTGCATCGCATCCATGTGGGCAAACCGCCGGCCACGCTACTTTCGGCTCCATTTCGTCTGTTTCTTCCGCTGCTCCGGCGAGCGCTGCCCGGGGAACGTTCCGGAGAGTATCAGACATTGGATCGCCGAAATAAAATGCGCTACTCATTCGTCTACATTGTAAGGATGTTGTTGCTGGCCCATGACCGAAGGGTCCAGCTCTTGCGAAGTCACCGCGCCGCGACGAAGGGAACAATTGTAGTGGCAGATAGGTATCCTTCCTTAGAGGTCGGTGCGATTGACAGCAGTCCGTTCAGCGATGCGGCGATCGCGGCATCCGGGTCGCGACTGAAATCTGTCCTGATGCGTCGCGAACGTCGATTCTACGAAAACCTGCCGCAACCTGATCTCGTAATCCGGCTGGTTGCCCCCATCGAAACAACCCTTGCCCGAGATGCATCACGGAACAAGCGCGATGGTCCGGATCCCCAAAGCCTTCGACGCCGGCGAGATATCGAGACGGTCGCAGAATTTCCGGGTGTTCCGGTCTCTTTAGTCAGTTCAAATCGATCATTGGATGACACCATAGCTGATGTCGTTCGCGGGGTCTGGTTCCACCTATGAAGGTTCAAGACAGGGTTCACGGATTGCCGCTCTGTCAAGGATTTGGCCGAGTTGTTCGTCCGAAATGACCTGCCGATCTGGACACAGAGACGCGCAATCCGTTCGGCCACCACTGAACCGCGCCGGGTTTGCCGGAGGCTGAATTGTCTTAGTTACGCGGCCATATCTGATCTTTCCATAGCAGCATAGAAGTTTGCTTCTGCCTCAGCGGGCGGGATATTCCCGATAGGTTCCAGCAGGCGGCGATTGTTGAACCAGTCGACCCATTCGAGGGTGGCATATTCGACGGCTTCAAAGCTGCGCCAGGGGCCACGGCGATGAATGACCTCAGCTTTGAATAGGCCGTTTATCGT
>NZ_MTBG01000047.1 GCF_002119405.1 Pseudoruegeria sp. SK021
AGTTATAGGACGTGTAACTACACGACTTTCACCGAAATCAGTCTTACACAGACTCCAACCCATTGAAACTATATGCTGGGGCTCGAAGATCCTGCCCAAAATCGAGCCGATTTTGTCGAACTTGGGTTCCCAGACCTCGTCGCGATTAACCGCGAACAAAGGCAGGGCTTGCCCAACCCTTGGTCTTGCGCACCCAAAAGGTTCTAAACTGAGCGAACCAGATTAATGCAACAGTCCCATCACCGGGCTCAGGACGGCTTCGGCAACGGCATTGATCTTTTGCGCCGCGGCAATGCCCTCGACCCGGTGGTGTGTTGCTGCAGCACGCTGACCGCCTAGCCGTTGATCACCCCGGCACAGCCACCTAGAACCGCCATGTGAGCCCCAGCAGGGGGCCTGCCATGGTCCAGTCGATTTTTGTGCCGCCATCGGTGTAATCAACATCGAGCCGACGATAGCCCACGGACATGAAAATATTGTCATTCACTTGGTAATTCGCGGTGATCAACGCCTGCATGGTATAATCAGATCCGGCACCGAAACCGCCGGCGTCAAGATAGGCGATGGCGGACCAGCGCGGTGCCAGCTGAATATTCGTGCGCAGGGCCACAATCGGATCGGTAAAGTTTTTCTCGGCCCGAACCATTGGCGTACCCGCTGCATCGACATTGGCCTTGATGTTCCACAGCCGTGCGCCGCCCAGCACATCCAGCGCCCATGTTTTCTGGCGGTGAACGCGCCAACCGGCGGCGAGGGTCATCGATCGCTGTTCCAACTCACCCTTGAGCGGAATGCCCGGCGGAATGCTCCCCCCGCGCGAACTGGAAGAATAGCTGACATCCGCCAGCACCACCAAACGATCCCTGCGGGCAAATCCCGACAAGAAAAAAGCCGCATCCAGGTCATCCCTGCCTTCGGAAAAGCTTCGGTTGAACGACAGGTTCGGCGCGTTCGTGAAGGGGGTCAGGGTGCCGCTGACGCCCACCGCCCAGACATAGGGGGTGACCTGTCCGACCCATTCATCCTGCGCGGCGGCTGGAAGGGCGGCAAGGATCGGAAACGCCGTTAATACACATGAAGTCGCGAATTTTCGTAGCATAAATTACCTAAATAAATCGATTGGTTTAAGGATAGTCTTCTGGCCTACCTGCTGGCCAGTGAATTTCTGTAAGGGGGCGTTATGACCCTGTCCTTCATTGTCCTCTGACCGTTCCTCGGTTTGCATCGCTCAAAAGTGAAACGGTGGGTGACGGTTAACGCCCGCCGACGCATCCCAGTCCCCCGTCTTGGTCGCAATATTGCTTCAATCTTTCGGTCATGTCTTTAGTCCAGCCCTCTGGGTCCGTCACCGCGACCCAAGCGTCAATATAATCCCGGGTGTGATAGGTGTGGCCGAAACCAGCAGGCGGCAACGTGCTAAGCGCCATATCGACCGCAAGTTGAAGCTGGGTGACAATCGGGGTGAAGAACAATGCTGGTGAGACATCCGGTGCCGGTGCCTCACGCATCCAGATCGGTTCACGCCACAGCGTTGCTGGGGAATAGAAGGTGATCGGATCGCTGGCATATTGCAGGAACAGCACACGCATCCGGCCCCATGGCGCGCCCGAACGATCGGGGGTGGCGAATTGGCTGGAATAGCGAATGACTTGGCCCGCGCCAATTTCGGGGAGGACATAGGGACTGGAGGCGCGCCGTGCTGCATTTGCCTGATTCCACAAAGCTGACGGAAATGGCGGGCCAACCCAAAGCGCCCCGTCGATAGGATCGTTAATCATCTGGAAGACGTTGAAGGCATACATCGACGACCACGCCCCAAGCGACAGCCCATGCATATAAAGGCGGGGCCGCTGCTCTGGCGGAAGCTCGACCCAATAGTCGTACACGACCTGCATCAGGGCCGTCGCCTGTTCAAGACCGGACTGAGTTTCAAAGATCAGCGCAAGTGGACTTTGCAGATAGGAGTATTGCGCAGCCACCGTCGCAACATCGCCATCGTGCATATAGTCCAGCGCATCATAGCTGGCGGGATCCATCCAACCGGTCCCAGTCGGGCTCGCCACGATCAGAATTTTTCGCTGAAAGGCACCGGTCCGGATCATCTCGTCCAAGGCAAGACGGGCGCGCAGCATCGGATCGCTGTCTTGGGCAAGGCCGACATAAATCCGCAGAGGATGCTTGGCCGGACGCTGGTTGAACGCCTCAATATCCTGCTTCCGCGGGCCATTGAGCACAAATTCCCGCCCCGGTGCCCCCATCAGGTCCCAGCTGATCATTGACTGTGTAGACCCTGATTGCCAGCTTTGCGTGGGTGCTGCCAGTTGCGGTTGCGCCAGATGTTGGAGGGCGGCATAAGAGGTGTCGATGGTTCTCAGTGCGTTATTGACCACGCCATCGCGGGTCACGACGATCACCACCAACGCCGACAAAAGCAGCCCCAGCACGTTGGCCTTGCGTCTGGGAATATAGCGCGCAAGACGGCGGCTTAGAAAAAAGAAAAGCTGCTGGATCAGGATACCGATCAGAAAGAGCACCAGAAAAACCACCAGCGCGACCGTAAGGGTCGTTAACGTGCTCGTGCTTTCAAGTGCGGGCAGGTCCATGCGCAGACGAATGCTGTTCTGCCAGTCGCGCGCGTTCAAGACGCAGAAAACCAGCACGCCAAATACGGGAATCGCCAAGATGAACGTTGCGACCGATGCCGGCTTGCCTTTTAGCGTAGGAATTTCCAAAGCGCACCACAGGGCGAGGGCAAACCGCATCAGCAGATAACCGATCGCCATCGCTACCCCGGCCAGAAGGCCTTGAAATAGCATGTCGCGGGGGATCAGCGACGGTGTCAGGGATGCTGCCGCCAGAAGCAACCCACTAAGAAGCGACAGAACCGAAATGCTTGGTAGTCTACGAAAAAATGACATGATGGAAAACTCGCGAGGGCAATCTGCGCATGATGCATAAATCCTGCGAAACAATCTAGCGCGGCAAATTACGGCAAGCACGCCTTGGACCGGGCTTGTTGACGCCATGACTGACCCTGTTGGTCCGCCCACCCCACTGCAAGCGGGCATGAACTGCGGGATTTGATCAGGCCAGTTCGTGTGGCCGGGCCGGGATCCACAACGCGTCGGCGCCGCTGAGGATCGGAACGTCCGACCGGCGCGCGGTCAGCCCAACCCGCCACCCACCTCGGCGGCGGGGCATGGTCGCGGCTAATTTCGGACGGGGTGCGCCTGTGTGCTGCCTTGGAATCCGGCTGAGTTTCGTGCTACCTAACGCCAGTTCAGTTGGTAAGCAGGTGTCCCGGTTTTTGATCTATGCGGTCAAATTGGCGAAGACGGGCCTGCAACACCGTCATCAAATCAAGACTTGTTAGTGTGATTTCAATGAAATTTATTGCCGTTTTTCTGCTTTCCTTCCTGATGTTTATCTCGTCTCTCTCGGCTCAAGTTCCGCCATCGTCAACGGGATCAGAGGCGCAAGTCACCGACATCACCGATATCCCCAGCGATCCATCTCTGTCGGTAGACGCCCTGATTAAAATTCTACAGGATGATGTGGCGCGCGATCAGTTGATTGAAAGCCTGCAACTGTCTTTGGATGACGGCCAGACTGACGCATCGTCCGCCGATGCGGAACCGCCAGAGGCCAGTCGCGCAATCGGCACCAGTATGGCACGCGTGATCGCGGACCAAACCCGATCCATCGCCGAAAAAGGCCTGATCGTGGTGCAGTCCTTCGATAAGATGACCGACGATATCGTGTTGGCCTTGGCTGACTCAGGCCGGATTGATCTTGGCCAGTTGACCTTGACCCTGACCCAGCTTGGCTTGGCGATCGGTGTGGTGTTCGGGACGTTCATCGCGTTGCGGATCGGCGTTGAAGCGATCTTGCGGGTGTTTGACCGACAGGCGGTGCGACGCGGGACTTGGACGGTGAAAGCATCGCTTCTGGTGCCGTCGATTGTCGTCGAGGCGCTGGCCGTCGCCGTGGCATGGGCAATGGGATACGGGTTTTCGCTGTATTTCGGCAATGCAGGTCAGATGAGCATCTACCAGACGCTGTTTCTGAACGCCTTCCTGTTCATTGAGGCCGCCAAGTTGGTCTTTCGGGTCGGCCTGATGCCGCGACATGCGCCGCTTCGTCTGGCACCGCTGTCGGATACCGGTGCGTCCTACTGGTATTTCTGGTCCAGCCGGATCATCAGCCTTCTGGGCTATGGCATTCTGTTTGCCGTCCCGGTGATCAACGCGGAAATGTCCTATCGTGTGGGCACCGCCGTGCACGAGATTGTGGTGTTCTTCGCCCTTTTGCTGGTTGTCGTGTTGGTGTTGCAAAACAAAGCCCGGGTCAGGCACGCGTTACACCGCCCCTTGGACGAAGGCAAAACAGACGTGCTGAGCCGGTTTCTGGCGTTGATCGGCAACCAATGGCACCGGCTTATGATCGCCTATTTGCTGGTGTTCTTTGTCATCTGGATGACCGATCCGGGACAGGCGGTGGCCTTCATGACCACCGCGACCATCCGGTCTATCGTTGCTGTCCTAGTCGGCGCTGCCATCACTGTCGGAATTTCGCGCCTCATCACCCTTGGGTTGCGACTGCCCAAAGAGGTTCAGGAAAAACTGCCGCTGCTTGAAGGCCGGCTCAATGCTTTTGTCCCAACGGTCTTAAAAGGGGTCCGACTGGTGGTGGCGGTGGCCGTGGCCCTGACGGTCGCCGACGCCTGGAGCCTGATGGAAGTGGCCGAGTGGTTTGTGAGCAGCGAAGGCCAAGGCTTGCTTGCGGCGGCGGCATCGGTCTTTGTTATTCTGGCGGTGGGTAGCCTGATCTACCTCGCCATGGCCTCTTGGGTCGAATTTCGTCTGAACCCGGCGGTCGGGGCAATTCCGTCACCGCGCGAAATCACCTTGCTGTCGCTGCTGCGCAATGCCTTCACCATCTTGCTGGTCATCGTTCTGCTGATGATGGTGCTGTCCGAGTTGGGGGTGAATATCGGCCCGCTCATCGCCGGGGCCGGGGTGTTCGGTCTGGCAATTTCCTTTGGCGCCCAGAAGTTCGTCCAAGATGTAATCACCGGCATTTTCATTCAGTTCGAAAACGCAATGAACACCGGCGACGTCGTAACCGTGGCGGGGATCACGGGCGTGGTGGAAAAGCTGACCATCCGGTCGGTGTCGATCCGGTCACTGGACGGCACTTTGCATTTTGTCCCATTCTCGTCCGTCGACGCGGTGTCGAACTTCATGAAGCATTTCAGCTTCCACGTCGCAGAGATCGGAGTGGCCTACCGCGAGAATATCTCTGAGGTAAAGGAGGCAATGCATGAGGCGTTTGATCGCCTGAGACAGGTTGACGACTATGCTGCGGTCATCTTGGACGATCTGGAAATGCACGGCGTCACCCAATTGGCAGAGTCCGCGGTTGTGGTCCGGGCCCGGATCAGGACCATTCCGGGTAGCCAATGGTCGGTGGGGCGCGCCTATAGCGAACTGGTCAAAGTGGTGTTCGACGAGCGCGGCATCGAAATCCCGTTCCCACATATGAAGCTCTATATGGGTGAGACTAAACCTGGCTTGGTGCCGCCGTTGCCCTTGGTTCAGGGGCCTGCCGCAGATACGGACGCGCAACCTGCCGCCCGGCCCACTGCACAGCGCCAAGACGGTGACGACTTGGCCGACGTCCGCAAGACAGAGATCACGCCCCTCAATCAGGACGGGCCATTTGACGACTGACCGTCGATGCCCAGATGACTTGAATGGGCAATGGCTAGGGCTGCTTTCGCTATTCTGAAAGCCGCCCCGGCGTAAGGCGCACCAACACCCCGACACTGCCCCGTCGAAAACGGATTGGTGTTTCCTGTCACACCTGCGAAAAGTGCAAATGGCTGCCGCACACTCAAACAACACCGCTTGGCGATACGTCGGGCTCTGGGCCCTCACTGTCACAGGTGTGCTTGGGGGATTGGCGGGGTTTGAGCGGCACCGCGTGGTTCAGGAACTGACCGAAGAAAGCGCGATCCTGCATCGCTTGGCCTCGCAACGGGCCGATCAGCATGACGCCCATTTGACGTCGCTATCGGCGATTTTTGTGACCGGTGGGACCGAGCGACAGGATCTGGTGCTGGACGTGGCCGCCACAATCACCCGATTTTATCCTCGGATTACGTCGGTCGACGTGGTGCCCTACGATCTGTCCCAGCCGATGATGGATCCGCAGCCAGCGCTTTCAGAGGACCTCCGCCAACAAGTCGTTGACATGGCGCAGAGGTCGACGGGGGATTTGCAGCTTCAGCAAATAGCGGACCAGCCGGATCACTACTTGCTGGTGAAACGCACCCCCAACTCAGATGCGGCGCGGCACGCGTTGGCACTGGAAATCGACGCGGCGGCATTGGTCGCGACGGAGGATCCCTTTTGGCAACAGCCGTCCGTGTCCCTTCGCCTTCTGACGCCGGATGGTCAATCTGCTTTGGTGGGGCAGACCGCGCCAGATAAGGTCCGGTTCTCAAAACCCCTTGGCAGCGCGTCACAGCCTTTGGTTCTTGAAACGGCCCTTGCCATTCGCGCGGCTGACCTGCTGCCGTTACAGCAAGTCATCTTCACCGTGTTGATCGTCACAGCCCTGTTTTTGTTGGCGGCACTGGGGCTGACGCAACGCGCCCGCACCAAAGACGCAGAACGCCGGGCCACACTCAGTGCGCAAGAGACGCGGCTGGCCCATGCATCGCGCGTGAACGCACTGGGCGAGATGGCCAGTGGGATGGCTCATGAACTGGCGCAACCGCTGACCGCAATTCTCAGCCAAGCACAGGCCGGCCGCCATTTGGCCCGGCGCGGCGATATTGAGCGTCTAAGCGTTGTGTTGAACGACACCGTGGCCCAAGCCCAAAGGGCCGCAGACATCCTTGATCGCCTGAGACGTTGGAGCAAACCAAACCGCGCACCCTCAGAAACCTGCGCCGTCGACGATGCGGTGAAAAGTGTTCGAAATCTTCTGGCTTTGGACGCAAAAACCAAAGGGGCCACGATCACTCTGGTATTGTCCGAACCCCCACTTTTCATTGACGCCGATCCGGTCGAACTGGAGCAGGTGGTTTTTAACCTTGTGCGGAACGCGCTGGATGCCTCGGATGCGGCACAGGTCACAATTCGCACCGCCGCAAATGGCCCGTTTGCGATTTTGGATGTCAGCGACACTGGGCCGGGTGTGCCCGAAAACATCCGCTCTCGGATCTTCGAGCCGTTCGTGACCGGCAAATCGGACGGAACCGGTCTTGGACTGGCACTGTGCCAAAGGTTGGTCGAGGAAATGGGCGGCGACATCACCCTGTTAACCGGGACGGAGCAAACGGTGTTCCGCTTGTCCCTGCCACTATCAACCAAAACGGTATTGCCATGACCCATGTCTATCTGGTCGACGATGATGAGGCCGTGCGCAATGCCCTGAGCCTCCTGCTTGAGACGGTCGGGCTGACAGTGCGCAGCTTTGCGTCGCCCGAGACCTTCCTGACCCAAGCGGCACATCTGGTGCCGGGGTGTCTGATCCTCGACATTCGGATGCCGGCGATTTCGGGGTTAAAACTGCAAGAGAAATTGACCGATCAAGGGGTCACATGGCCCACCGTGATTATCAGCGGGCATGGCGATATCGAGGCCTGTCGGCGCGCCTTTCGCAACGGCGCGATTGATTTCCTCAGCAAGCCGGTGGACGAGCAAGACTTGATCGATGCGATCCAAAAAGGTCATGCGCAGCTGGAACTCCAACAGCAAGCGTCCGCTGAACGCGCCGAAGCGGTGGCCCTGATCACGCATCTTTCGGCCCGCGAACAGCAAGTCCTCGAGATGATCGCAAAGGGCCTGACGACCAAGCAAATTGCCGACGCGCTGACCCTGTCCCCGCGCACCGTCGAAAGCCACCGGGCGGCCATTGCCGCCAAAGCCGGGACGTCGTCAGCGGCTGAACTGACCCGGTATTGGTTGGACGGGCAGGGAGGTCAGTAGAACTACGGACACCTTTGCGGATGCTACGAATATCGCACCTGCGCACGCTGGGTTAGAACCGGGACATCAGGTCAACAAAAGGAAAGACCCAATGATCCGTACCGTTGCTCTCGCCGCCGCCCTTCTGACACCCGTCGCGGCCTTCGCCCAAGATTTGCCCACCGCGCCGTACCTGCCACTTGCCATGGCAACGACCGCAGCCCAAGCCGCTGTCGATGCGTGTTCGGTTGAAGGCCATAACGTCAGCGTCGCCATCGTCGCCCGCAGTGGTGAAACCAAAGTGCTGTTGCGCGCCGATAACGCAGGGCCGCACACGGTTGGCTCCAGCATCGGCAAAGCCTTCACCTCGGCAAGTCTGGGCCGTGACACCACCGGTCTGGCCAACTTCATCGGCGGCAGCCCCGAAAACGACGGCATGCGTGTTATGGACAGCCGCATGGTGATCCAAGCTGGCGGTCTGCCGATCAAGATCGGTGGCGCATTGGTCGGCGGCATCGGTGTCGGCGGCGCGCCATCGGGGGCCATCGACGAGACCTGTGCCCGGGTTGGACTTGACGCGATCGGCGCTGAGTAACCCCAATCACGGCCCGCCCCGAATTGGGGCGGGTCAGTCCATCTGAATAGGTGACACCATGCTTAGGTCCATAATTTTCGCTGCAACCGTTGGCTTGTGCGGCTCTGCCCATGCGCAAACTGCGCCGTCTGCATCAGACATCGCGTCCTATACCGGCTTGCATCTTGCCGCCCATCAGGGCGACGTCGCTGCGATCAATCGCTTGATTGCCGCAGATGCCGATCTCAACGCACGGGACCGGGCGGACCGTACGCCGGCCCATGTGGCGGCTTTCGCCTCGCAGGACGCCGCGCTGACGGCATTGGCAACCGGCGGCGCGGATATGAATGCGCTGGATAACCGGGTCTACGATGTTCTGACCATCGCGGCTGTCGCGGACGATCCTGAAATGGTTTCGCTCGCGATGGAACTTGGGAACGCACCAGACCTGATTACCAGCGTGTATGATGGCACAGCCTTGATCGCTGCGGCCCATCTGGGCCATTCCGACGTCGTTGCGCGCCTTGTGGCGGGTGGCGCACCGATTAATCATGTTAACAATCTGGCATGGACCGCATTGATCGAAGCGGTCGTCTTGGGCGACGGTGGCCCAGACCACATCAAGACCGTGCAAATCCTGGTCGATGCAGGCGCAGATAAATCCATCGGCGATCGCGATGGGGTCACACCGCTGCAACACGCCAAGGCGCGCGGCTATGCCGAAATGATAGAAATCCTGCAGTGACAGGGCAGTGCGAAAGGCTGCGCCGCGAGGCCTTTTCCGTGATCACAGGCGCAGTTTTCACGACCCATCGGCACACGTCGTTTGGAAGACGCGCGCCCATCGTAGGTTGGCTACGGCCAGTGCGATGGGGCCTTACCGGATACGCTGTTGGGTGGCCGGGTCGAAAAATACTGCCTTGCTCATGTTGAATGCCAGCGGTGTCAGTTCCCCCGGGGTGATCTGCGCATCGGCGCGGAGGCGGGCAATGGCTTCGAACGCGCCGATTTTCGCGACCGCGAAGGTATCCGAGCCCGCCGGTTCAACCACATCAATGTAACACATCGCTTCGACGATGCGATCTGTCGACCGGTTTGCCCCTTCGGGATCGGTCAGTGCCTCAGGCCGGACACCCAACTTGACCGTCTGTCCGACATAGCGGGCCAACCCGTCGCAATCGGGCGCAGGCAGAACAACATCAGGATACTGTCCACCAGCAAGGCGCAGCATCAGCCCGTCCTCATTGGTCACGTCACAATCCAGCAGGTTCATTGACGGCGAGCCCATAAACTCGGCCACAAACATGTTGATTGGATCGTTATAGATCTCGTCCGGGGTGCCAAATTGCTGAAGCTCTCCGGCTTTGAGAACGGCGATCTTGGTGGCAAGGGTCAGGGCCTCGATCTGGTCATGGGTCACATAGACGATCGTGGTGCCCATGCGTTGATGAAGCCGCTTGATTTCGGTGCGCATGTCGACCCGAAGCTTGGCGTCGAGGTTAGACAGCGGCTCATCAAACAGGAATACTTGCGGATCGCGCACCAAAGCGCGGCCCATCGCCACCCGCTGGCGTTGGCCGCCCGACAATTGGCTTGGTTTACGCTTGAGCAATTCTTCGATCTGCAGAACGTCCGCGACCCGTTTGATCGCCGCCTCGCGCGTCGGCTTGTCGATCTTCCGAATTTCCATACCGAAGCTGATATTCTGCGCCACCGTCATGTTCGGATAGAGGGCGTAGGATTGGAAAACCATCGCGATGTCCCGTTTCGAAGGGTGCAGCCCGGCGACCGACGTTCCGCCGATGCGGATGTCACCTTCGGTGATTTCCTCAAGACCTGCGATCGTGTTCAGAAGGGTGGACTTTCCGCAGCCGGATGGGCCGACGAGAACAAGAAATCCGCCATCTTCGATCTCAATATTGATCCCTTTCAGCACTTTGGTCGCGCCATAGGACTTGTGAAGATTGTCGATGGTGAGCGATGCCATAGTATTAACCCTTGACCGCACCGGCCATCAGGCCGCGCACAAAATAACGTCCGGAGACAATGTAAACGATAAGCGTGGGCAGAGCCGCAAGGACCGCGCCCGCGAAATGGACGTTGTACTCTTTCACGCCTGTCGACGAATTGACGAGGTTGTTCAGCGCGACCGTGATCGGCGTCGAGGTATAGCCCGAGAACGATGCGCCAAACAGGAAGTCGTTCCATTGGTTGGTGAACTGCCAAATCACCGTGACGACAATGATCGGGCCGGAACTGGGCAGCAGGATGCGCCGGAAAATCTGGAAGAAACTGGCCCCATCGATCTGGGCGGCCCGGATCAGTTCAGTGGGAAATGCGGCGTAGTAATTGCGGAAAAACAACGTCGAAAACCCGATGCCGTAGACGAAGTGGATCAGGATCAATCCTTGAATTGTCCCGGACCACCCAATCAGACCGAGGATCCGCGCCGCTGGGATCAACACGATCTGGAACGGAATAAAGCACGACAACAGCAACATCCCGAAGACAATATCTGCGCCGGGAAACCGATATTTGGTCAGCACATAGCCGTTGAGGGCACCGGTGATGGTCGACAGGGCCACCGCCGGAACGACAATCATCAGCGAATTGGCAAAATACGGCTTTAGGCCTGTGGCCTCGACCCCGATTTGTGCGTTGCTCCATGCATCGCGCCACGGCTGAAATGTCAGGAGTTTCGGCAGTGCCATCAGGTTTCCGGTGCGGATATCTTCAAGCGTTTTCACCGAATTAACCAGCATCACGTACAGCGGAAGCAGGTAATAGATCACGAAGAAGATCAGCACGGTATAGATTAGCGCGCGGACAAGTTTGTTGCTGGGCGCGGCGTTCTCAGAATGGCTCATTTCGACTGCCCCTGACGCAACTCTGAATAGACATACGGAATGACAATTGAGAACACCATCACCAGCATGATGATCGCCGACGATGCGCCGACCCCCATCTGATTGCGGGCGAAGGTATAGGAATACATGAAGGTTGCGGGCAGTTCCGTGGCCTGACCGGGCCCTCCACCGGTCAGCGCGATGACCAAATCATACACCTTGATCGCCAGATGGGCGAGCACGACAAACGCCGACAGAAACACCGGGCGCATCAAGGGAATGATGATCCGGCGATAGATTGTTACTCCGCTGGCGCCGTCGATCTGGGCCGCCTTGATGATATCGGAATCAACCCCCCGTAGTCCGGCCAGAAACATCGCCATAACAAAGCCCGAGCTTTGCCAGACGGCGGCCATGACAACCGTGTAGATTGCGTAATCGCGGTCCTTGATCCAGTTGAATTGAAAGCTGGTCCAGCCCCAGACATGCATCGTGTGTTCAAGGCCGATGCCGGGGTCAAGAAACCACTTCCATGCCGTTCCTGTCACGATGAACGACAGCGCCATCGGATACAGATAGATCGGTCGAATAAAGCCCTCCGCCCGGATTTTCTGGTCAAGAAGGATGGCAAGGAACAGACCCAAAGCCGAGCAAATCCCGATATACAGCACCCCAAAGATCGCAAGGTTGACCAGCGCGATATTCCAGTGCCGCAGGTTGAACAGCTTGGTGTAATTCTCCAGCCCGATGAAGCCGTAGGAAGGCAGCATCCGGCTATCCGTCATCGACAGATAGCCAGTGTATAGGATGAAACCGTACACAAAAAGCACGACCAGAAGGAACGTGGGCGCCACGACAAGGCGTGGAAGCCAGTTCTGAAGTGTGTCTTTCATGAAGTCATCCTGTTGCGTCCGCGCCGGAGGCCGAGAGGCGCGCAGGGTCTGCCCGCACGCCTGTTGATTGTCTTACTTCGCCGCTTCGACAGCGTTCACCAGTTCTTCAGCAGCAGTTTGGCTGTCATAGTCGCCATTGAACTGCGCCGTGATCACGTCAAAAAACGCGTTCTTGATGGCGGTGGGCTGGGCGTGGCCATGGGCAAGGGAGCCGAACAAAGATCCAGCCTCGTTGGCTTCGGCGAAATCCCCGATGCCTTTCTGACCGCAAGCATCAAACCCGTCACCCGACACATCCGTCCGCGCCGGAACCGAGCCTTTGACGATATTGAATGCCGACTGGAACTTCGGGTCCATCACGGCCGACGCCATCAACATCTGAGCGTCCGATGCGTCGCCTTGGTCGAACATCACGAACTGATCCGAGTTGAACAACACTTCGCCTTGGGTGCCGGGGAAACGCGCGCAAACGAAATCTTCGCCCGGCACTTGTTCGGCCTTCAGGAACTCGCCCTTGGCCCAGTCGCCCATGAACTGCATTCCGGCGTCGCCGTTGATCACCATTGTCGAGGCAAGGTTCCAATCCCGGCCCGAGAAGTTGTCATCGACATAGGACCGCAGCTTGCTCATCCGATCGAACACTTCGACCATTTGCGGGCCGCCCAATGCTTCGGGATCGAGCTCAATAATGGCCGAGTTGTAGAAATCGGTGCCCATGCCCAGAACGACGGCTTCGAACACGGTTCCGTCCTGCCAAGGCTGGCCGCCATGGGCGATTGGCGTGATGCCGTTCTCTTTCATCTTATCGAGGACAACCACCAGCTCGTCCCAGCTTTCCGGGACCTTGCCGCCAGCTTGGTCAAGGGCTTTTTTGTTGATCCAGACCCAGTTGGTCGAATGGACGTTCACAGGTGCCGCGATCCAATGACCATCGAACTTTGAAAAATCCTGAAGAGGCGCAGGAACGACGTCATCCCAGCCTTCTTCGGCTGCGACCGCATCAAGGTTGGCCAACTGGCCGGTGGATTCCGCCCAATCCTTAATGTCAAAGCCCAGCATCTGCGCGGCAGTCGGGGCATCGCCGCCCACAACGCGGGCGCGCAGAACGGTCATCGCCTCAACACCGCTGCCGCCGGCAACCGGCATGTCGTTCCAGCCAACGCCCTTGCTACCCAGATCGTCCTTCAGCACGCCAAGCGCTTCAGCTTCGCTGCCCGAGGTCCACCAGTGCAGAACCTCAACATCTTCGGCCATAGCGGTCGTGGCGAATGCAGATAGCGCCAGCGCGGATACCGTCGTTTTCAGTGCGGTCGTGAAAGCCATTCGAATACCTCCCTAAAATCTCGTCATGTTCGACGCATTTATAACGTTGCAAATTTGCGCTGTGTCAAGAATAATCACGTATCTTCATGCAAATGCGGCACGAAACGTACCATCGCGTGCGACACACCCTATGGGGATCGACATGAATTATATCGTTTCCATCAAAACTGTTGATCCCGCACTCTGCGGATGTTGCCGTCAAACACGCCGATGACTGGGGATCTGTCGAAGCTTGGCGGCCCCGGTCGGCCCACCCTTCGTACCATTGCCCAGATCGCTGAACTGGCGGTCACTACGGTGTCCCGCGCCCTTGCGGGCGACCCCAAAATTGCACGCGCCACCCGCGAGCGCGTGCAGAAGATTGCCGATCAGGTCGGTTATGTTCCGGACCGGGCCGCACAGCGGCTGCGGACGGGCAAGACCCGCGTGGTCAGCCTTATCCTTGGGCCGCACAACGAAATCCTTGGATTTGGAAATTCCATGATCACGGGCTTGATGCGGGCGCTGGACGGCACCGATTACCATTTAAACGTGACGCCGCATTTCGCAGACCGTGACGCCAACGCGCCGGTTGAACATATCGTGCGCAACTCTCTTGCCGACGGGCTGATCTTGTCGCGCACGGCGCCATTTGACGACCGGGTGCGCTATTTGATGGAGCACCGGTTTCCCTTTGTGACCCATGGCCGGACGGAATTTGCCGCGGCGCATCCCTTTGTCGATTTCGACAATCAGGCCTTTGCCGAGATTGCCACCGACCGGCTGGTCGCAAAGGGCGCAAAACGGATCTGCATTATCCTTCCGCCTGAAAGCTTCACCTTCTGCCAGCATTTGCGGACCGGCCTGATCAGGGCTGCCGCCCGACACGGGGTCGATCACGTTGTGGCGAAAGGCATTACGCTGGATAGCTCGGTCGCCGATATCAGCGCATGGGTCGCCGCCGCCGTTCGCAGGCCAAACGCGCCAGATGGCTTCATTTGCCCCGGCGAGGCGTCCCATATCGGGCTGACCAACGCCATGCGCGCGGCCGGTGCTGAACGGGGGCGCGATTACCATGTTATCGTCAAGGCCAGCTCTGATCTTCTTGATCAGATCGATCCCGGCGTCGATATCATCTTTGAAGATATCATCGCGGCAGGGGAACGAATGGGCCACTTCCTGCTGAAGCAAATCGCCGATCCATCAACCCCGCCCGCGCATTTCATCGATGCCGGGCCGTCAAGATAGGGCGTTAGGTCCGGCGCGCAACCCCGCTTTGTCACCCCAAATGGTTAGATCACATCTTACCACATTTTCAGGTGCACCCTGGTTTGTCCGACGGTTCCTTGTTGGGACCGAATTTTTAGGGACGCAGATCGATGGGCGTTTGCGCACGGGACGACTTGTGAGGGGGGTCCTTTGATCCTGCTTTCTTAGGTGTGGATCGTAGGCGCGATTTGCGCAACGCCCCGATCTCCTCCAACACAGGATATGCCGCCGTCGCAAGATGCGAGTTGATCCGCCGCAGGTCGCGCAAGATATCAAGATGCAAACTTGAGGTGTCGATCGTTTCTGGAAGACCCTCTTCGATCCGCGCCATATGGAGGGCGTTAGATGTTTCTTCGATATCGCGTGCTGTGACTTTGGCGGTCACCAGTTTGCGGGCGAGATCAACGTCTCGGCTTAAAAACACGGATTGCGCGAGCTGAAGGTTGCTGCGCGTGGTTTCGTAGAACTGTTCAAGCTCGGCGATGCCCTCGTCCGAGAAGCGCAATTGTCGTGCCATGCGTTTTTCAGCGATCTCTGACAGGTAGTGATCGATGATATCCCCGACATGTTCGATATTCAGGGCGTAGGACATCACTTCGTTGCAGCGCTTTGCCTCTTCATCATCCAATGGCAGTCCCCGCAAACGCGCAAGATACAGCTTTACCGCTTTGAGTTTCGCATCGACCGAGTCGTCCAGTCGGGCAATCGTGCTTTTGCCTTCGGGAAGGTTGCGGCGCATCGCGTCAAGGCTGCAATCCAGCATCTCACCAACCAGGTCCCCCATCCGCAGGACTTCGCGCGCCGCCCCGGCAAGGGCAAGCGAGGGTGTCGTGAGGCTGGATTCATCCAAATATGAGGGCTCAGCCTCGGGATCGGCGGATTCGGGCAACAGTCGCACCATCAGCCGCGCCAGCGGCTCGGTGAGTGGAAGGAAGATGACCAAAAGGGCAAGGTTGAAGGTAAGATGTGTGATCAGCGCGAGCGAATAGTTGGGCGCGATGGCCTGCAACGGCGCGGCCAATGGCCCGGCGAGGATCATTAAGGTCACCCCGCCGATTGCGCGGACAATCAGGTTGGCCACGGTCAATCGTGTGGCCGCGACACCGTCCTTCAGCGTCCCAAGCCATGGAGGAATGGCACCGCCGATATTTGCCCCGGCGATGAAAATCAGCACGAGGAAGGGCGGCACTACTCCCGATTGCGACAGAAACGACACGAATAGCACAACCGCGAGGCTGGAGGTGCCGGCAACGGCAAGGCCGATGGCAAACAGCAGGGCAAAAATGGGTGCGCTGGCAAGCCCGGTGAGGATATCAATCATCACTTGTGAATTGCGAAGCGGCGCGGTGATTTCACCCATCAGTTGCAAGGCGAGCAGCATCAGCCCGAGGCCTAAAAAGGCCTTTCCCAAGCCTTTCAACTGTGCCGTCCGCGCACGGATCGAAAACACTACCCCAAGCAGGACAAACGCCGAAGCAAGCCAATGAAGATCAAGCGAAAGGATCACAGCCGCCAATGCTGTTCCAACATTCGCCCCAAGCATGACCGCTTGCGCCTGCCCGCCGCCAATCAGACCGCGCCCGGCGAAAGAGGCGGTGATCACCGCCGTCGCTGTGCTGGATTGCAAGCTGAGTGTGACCAGAAAACCTGAAAGCGTTGCCCGAAGTCGGGTTGCGGTTCCGGTGGAAATCCATCGGCGCAGGGCCGCGCCAAATCCAGAGAGCACACCGCCTTTGATCAGCCGAAGGCCCCAGATCAGCAGAGCCCCGGCACCGAGCAAATCGATCAGACGAATTGTGGACTCCATCGTGTCATGCGACCTTTATCAGAACGTTTTGCAATGGTGTGCAACAATAGTATAGAACTTAACTAATGGTTCAAGCTTCGCGACATCCACGGGCGTCGCGGCTGCTGTAAGTGGCTTGCATCGCACGATGTTTTTCTCAATCGGATCGTATGGCCCTGAGAGTTTACCTTGGATGCTGGTTGAAGCAGCACGATCATTCGTGGGGCCTAATGTGACGAATTCTTCCTCTTAGCGTGGCAATGGTTTTGTGAGCGCACAAAGGGTTTCCGAGGGCGCGGGCGGGTCACGGTCTGCGGGGCCGCAGACGTTCACGGACGGGGCGAGTGTTTCGGAAGAGGCACGGCTCCAAGTGCTTAAGGCTGCTGAAGCGTTGGGCTATCATGTCAACCTTCTGGCGCGTGGCTTGATCCGGGATCGCAGCAATATCGTCTCCCTTAGTGGGTCCGAAGTCGCGAGCCCGTTTTAGGCGCGCCTTTTGGATGCCATTACGCGGGCTCTACAGCTACAAAACCGGGTGGCGCTGGAGATCAACACCAACGGTGAAGACGAAAGCGCCGCACAGGCGTTGAAGCAAAGCCCGAACTACCGCGCAGATGCGACAGTTGTTTTGCCGGGTACACCGTCCTCAACCCTTGTCGATACATGTTTATCCAACGGGCAGCATAGAGGTGGTCGCAAGAATTCGGACCAGTTGCTAAGCTTTAGCGACTGACGAAGGACCGACCTGAGATGACAAAACGAAAGCGCTATTCTGCGGAGTTCAAGGCAAAGGTGGCACTGGAAGCCATCCG
>NZ_MTBG01000048.1 GCF_002119405.1 Pseudoruegeria sp. SK021
CCGGTCACTTCGTCGTGCGGCGGTTCATCCGCCCCCGCATGGCCTGCACCTGCTGTGAAGCATTCGCCCAGGCCCCGCTGCCGTCCCGCCTGATCGAACGCGGACGGCCCGGTCCCGGCCTCGTGTCGCACATGCTGGTCGGTAAGTATTGCGATCACCTGCCGCTCGAGCGGCAGTCCAAGATCTACGCCCGCGAAGGGGTCGATTTGCACCGCTCCACGCTGAGCGACTGGGTCGGGCGCACGACGGCCCTGCTGGAACCCATGGCCGAACACATCGGCAAACTGGTCCGGGCGGGGCCAGCCCTGTTTGCGGACGACACCCCTGTCAAACTGCAGGTGCGCGCCAACACAACGAAGACCAAAACTGCCCGGCTCTGGAGTTATGTCCGGGACGAACGCCCGTGGTTCGGGGTGGCACCACCCTGCGCCTGGTATCAGTTCAGCGTCGATCGTAAGGGCGAACACCCCGCCAACCATCTCGCGGGCTATACCGGCACGGTCCATGCCGACGGCTTCGCCGGGTTCAATGGCCTGTTTGGCGTGGGCAAGGCTGACGAACAGGCCTGCATGGTCCATGTGCGCCGCAAATTTGTCGATGAGGTCGAGCGCGCCGGCTCTCCCATTGCCCAACAGGCGATTAAACAGATTGCGCAGCTTTACGCTGTCGAGAAGGAGGCGCGAGGGAAATCCCCAGAGGAGCGTGCGGCCCTGCGGCTGGCCAAGGCCAAGCCTGCCTTCGACGATCTGGAACTTTGGCTGCAGGCACAACTGCGCAAGATCTCCGGCAAGACCAAATTGACCGAAGCCATCTGCTATGCCCTGAACCGTATGCCCAAAGCCCGCGGTTATCTCGACGACGGCCGCCTCGAACTCGACAACAACATCTGCGAGCGGTCGATCCGCCCCATTGCCCTCGGCCGCAAGAATTACCTGTTCATGGGGTCAATCGGCGGCGGAAAAGCCGCCGCCATCGCCTACACGCTTATCGAGACCGCCAAGATGAACGACGTCGACCCCGAAGCGTGGCTCACATGGGTCCTCCAGCGCCTGCCTGATCACAAGATCAATCGCATCGACGATCTCATGCCGTGGAACTGGCAGCCCGAAAGGGCCTGAAACCGCGGCTCAACCGGACACTTACGGAGCGCTCCCCGTTGGGCCAGTTGTCAGGCCAGCATATCCGCTACGATTTCTAGCAGATGCCGCCCAAACGCGGCCCACAGATGAAGCTTATTTCAGAAGTCCCTCAACGGCTTGGCGGACATGATCCCGTTATCGAAGTCTGAAGCCGAGCATAGGTTCGGAGCGATTTTTTTTTGGCTTCTTCGCCGACTTTCCTTGGAGAAATATCGGCAGAGGCATGCGCAGAGCATTGATCAGCGCATGCAACGGAAACACGAGAGCAAACATCAGCATCGGAGCCATGAAGAAATAGAACAAATAGGACGGCCCCATTAACGACAGTCCGAGCGGAGCCATTGCGATCCAGATCAGCTTGGCAAGGAGCGCATGGCTGAGGTAGGCAAGGAAGGCGACTGGCTCAAGGTGATCAAAGAAGGCCTGTAGCCTCTTACTATGGCCAATCAGGACGGCAACGGCAATCACAGCAAACACCAGCATCCCTCGTCTGGCAATATTCTGAATGTCGCTCACGGGCCCGCCATGCGTTTCAAGAAGATAGTGACAGGCCAGCAGGACCGTGCCGCTGCCCAAGATGCCGAAGAAGAAGACGGGCGGCTTCGCGAGAGAACTCAACGGAATGTGTTGGGCGCGCAAGGTGCATCCTGCCAACATGAACAGAAGAATTGTCGGCCGAAAGATGATCGGATCGGTCAACTTGAAGATCGTCACGACGAAAACCACACCTAAAGCGACCCAGAGGTAGTCACGAATATATCGCCAAGTCAGAACAATAATCGCTGTCGAGACGAAGAGATCGCGCAGAAAAAACAAGGACAGATTAATACTTGGTCCAAATAAGCCAGTGAGCGCATTGACAAGTGCAGACGGCGTCAAAGGCGGAAGTTCTCGGCTGAAGGAGGCACCGATAGCCGCAGCCCCCAGAAGCGCAATCAGCATGATCAAATTCCACGTCACCATCGGAGCGAGCAAGACACGAGCCCGGTCTTTCAAGATTTGTGCTGGAGAATACTTGCAGAGCGCCCCGACTAAAAGGAACCCGCTGACCAAGCTCAGAGCGGCTACGCTGGCGCGTCCCAAAAAGTCGAGCCAGACAACCCCTATGATTGCGCCATGACCTTCTGTGAGGAAGGAGTCACGAGATGGACCAGGAAAGACATGAACCGACATCATAAAAAAAATGCAAAGCACCCTAGCCACCCTAATAACGGCGCTATCTTGTGCGTGAACTGCTAACATAACCGATACCTCTACCACTTACTCGGTCCGCCAGCTTCTTTCAGATGGGCAAGCTGACATCGGAAACCTGAACCGTTCCCTACACGATAACATATTCCTAGAAGCAGCGCGCGGAGACACATTCGCCACTGCCGGGCTCCGCATCAAGAAACCACAGCCCTTAAAACAGGCGCGCCGACCCTCCAAGCTGATAATCGCGGCGCACAGAAAAAACGGTGCAAATTTGCCGACCAAAAGTATCCGTCTGGTCTGACTGGTGTTGACTTATTCCTGCGTTCAGTTCCAGGGCATGAGGTCTTCGAGCTGGGTCATTTTGTGGTCTGCGACGCGGGCGAGGACCCAGCGCAGCCATGCTTTGGGGTCGATCTTGTTCATGCGACAGGTTTCAATGAGGGTGTAGGCGATGGCAGCGGCGTCCCCACCGCCCTTTGACCCCATGAACAGGTAATTTTTGCGGCCCAGAGTCACCAGCCTGATTGATCGCTCGCAGATATTGTTGTCCAGCTCAAGTTGCCCGTCTTCGAGATATGCGCGGGCTTTGGGCATGCGGCCGAGCGCGTATCGGATGGCCGCTGCGAGGCTCGATTTGCCGGAGATTTTGGGGAGTTGCAGCGCGAGCCAGGCCTCGAGATCGTCGAAGATCAGCTTTGCCTTTTCTTGCCGCAGGGCCGCGCGGTCTTCAGCCGGTGTGTAACGGGCCTCTTTTTCCACAGCATACAGAGCGGCTATGCGCTTGATTGCCTCTTCAGCGATGGCGGAGCCTTCGCTTTCATAGATATCGACAAACTTGCGGCGCACATGAACCATGGCCGAAGCGATCCGCCACGCACTCGGCCGCCTGCCAAAGGCGCGTCCATACCTCGACACCGGGCTTCTGGAACTGGACAACAACATCTGTGAACGGTCAATCAGGCCCCTGACGAAGCGTGTTCCATTATGAACTCCATCATTGCCTGGAAACTCTGCCCAAACATGCGGGCTGAGATGTCACCAACACGATCGAGTTGGCCCTGACGGCATCAGGCTGCGACCAGGCCATGGTCCGACACAAACCCCGTCTGCTCAGCGACAACGGATCCTGTTACATCTCTGGCGATCTGGCCAAATGTGTGGAGGATCAGAAGATGGACCATGTCCGCGGAGCGCCATTCCACCCGCAAACCCAGGGCAAGATCAAACGCTGGCATCAAACGATGAAAACCGGGTCCTGCTGGAGAACTACTATCTTCCCGGCCATCTCGAACGTCAGATCGGCGCCTTCGTCGACCACTACAACAATCAGCGATACCACGAGAGCCTGAACAATGTCACACCAGCCGACGTCTACTTTGATCGGGACAAAGCCATTCTAAGAGAAAGGGAGAAAATCAAGAAACAGACAATCCAATGCCGCCGCTTGCAACATCAAAAACAAGCCGCATAATCAATCACGCAACCGAACCAGAGCCTCCCACGTTCAAGCAGCTCTGATGTCCCATTTTATATGACGACGGACAATCCGTCACGCCCGCCGCCAACCAAACCCGCGTATTAGGAGAGTACCCCAAAGCGTGGGGCAGCGGTCCGATTCTGGCAGCGGATTTTCAATGAGATGACAAGATTTAGCTGCATACATTTGCATTTTTGGCAGGGTCTGTGTGTAGTGCCCCACGCTTTGGGGTACTCTCCTTAGTTGATGATTTTCGTACAAATATCAAAGCCGAAAGTCCGGTTTTAAGAAACATTTTTGCGCTTTTGTGGGGGCGTTTGACAAAACTCGAAGATATCAAGAATGGCGCAACAATGTCCGACGTCAGCCCCAGCCCGTCGGTTGAGATTGTTTCGACAGATTGTACCGGTGATCAGGTAGCAATCGAGCAGCGTGGACCGAGGTCTTTTGATGCAGATGGCAGCCCCACAAACGAGGCGCGCGGATGTTGAGAGCCATCGTAGTCTTTCTTATTCTGGTGCTTTTTGCGGCCCCTATTGGTCTGGCGGTGGCGGCTTTCCAATCCGAACCGCTGTTGACCGAGGCCGCGCAACTGTCGCCTCAGCAGGCGGCAGAAGCCCGCAACGTGGCGCGCCGAATTCGCAACACCACTAGAGGCCAGGATGGCAGTGCCAGCCTCAGCGCCAGTTCCGCCGAGATAGAAGCCCTGCTGGCCACTGGCGGACGGGTTCTGCAACCGCTGCGTGGGCGTACCGAAATCGACGCGGCCGGCCTGTGGGTCGTGGTCTCCGCCCAACTGCCGCGATTGGCTCGGTTGGGCTGGGTCAACCTCTCAATCGCGGTCGCGCCGTCATCCGCGGGAATTGAACTGCATGCGGTGCGGCTAGGACGGCTCGACCTTCCGCCTGGCCCGACGCTGGCGGCGCTGCGGCTGGCACTTGATGCGATCACCAGCGAAGATATCGGCAGCCGACTGATTGGGGCTGTAGAGACTGTCCAGACCGCACCGGGTCTGCTCACCCTGACTTTCGACACAGGAGGGCTGGGTGACGACTCGCTGTTTTCGCAAACCATGGACGGTCTGCGCGAGGCGGTCGGGCTCGGCGATGTCAGCCGGGCCGCGGCCGATTACGCGGCGATGGCACGAGCGGCGCACGACGGCGCATTGCCCGGCGCGGGCAGCGTCGCGCCCTGGCTCGCCTTTACTGCCAACCGGGTCGCTGCAGCCGAAGCCGACGGTGCGGACCGCAACGCCGCCCGGCGTGCTGCGCTGCTGGCTCTGGCGGCCCATTGTGGCGACCGACGGGTGGTGGTCACCATCGCCGGCGACATCACCGGCGGCGGGACCGAAGCCTCGGCCTGCGAGGGCACACGACTGGCCGAGCGCACCGACCTGCGCAAACATTTCATCCTGTCCGCTGCGTTGCAGGCGACCGGGGGCAGCGTTGCCTCCTTCGGGCTTGGGGAGATCAAAGAACTGGTCGACTCTGGTAGTGGCGGATCTGGGTTTTCCTTTGACGACGTTGCGGCCGACCGGGCCGGCATCCGCTTTGCCGAGGTACTGGCCGTGGCCTCGCCGCAGCAGCTTGCGGCCTTGGCCGCTGGCCAAGAAGAAGGCGCGTTTATGCCTGCGATCGTCGGCCTGCCCTCGGGCCTAACCGACGCCGAATTTGCGGCACGCTACCGTAGCGTCGACAGCCCCGCATATGCCGCCCAGATCGACGCCATCGACGCCCGCATCGACGCCCTGTCCGCCTACGCAGACTGAGACCGGGGAAATGGGCGGCCCGCCCCCTTCTAGCAGCGTTAGGTGACGCGTACGGTCTGGCCAAGACAATGGAGCGGACCTTCGTGCTTGACGCAGCTTACGGCAGTTCAGAGCCCTCTTTGCCGATCTTCTGCTCATGCAGCTAGCCGAGGTTCCCCAACTTCGACAGTTAAACCGATAAGTAATTGATACTATTTACGCTGAGTTACGACATTTGCCACAACACGGGGCTCAAGTAGGTTTTGCGAGGCTCAGGGCGTCGAATAATTCGAGTTGTTCTGGCTGTGTTTTGGATATTCCGGTGAAGGTTCTGGGGCCGATGTGCGTAGTATGTTTCTGGATGCGCGCCAGCAGATCGAGAGCAGTCCTGGGGCTCGCGCCATGACCCATGGCACGCAGCCGCATACGCATGACGCGGTAGAGGACCAAGGCGAGGAAGCAGATAAGGGCATGTGCCCTGATCCGGTCAGGCAACCGATGATGCACGGGTGCGATCTCGATGTCGGATTTGAGCACGCGGAAACCACGCTCGATATCTGCAAGGCTTTTGTAGCGCCGGACGGCCTCCGCGGGTGAGATGTCCGGCACATTGGTCAGCAGGGCCAGCTTGCCGTCGAACAATTCGGCTTGCGCGATCGCCTCGGCGTTGAGGGTCCAACTGAACCGGTCTGCGTTCAGGTCAGCTTTGATGAAGCGGGTCAGTTCAGCCTCGGCCACGGCGCGGGCAAAACGGCTATAGGCTCCACGATCGGACGCGCGGCGTCCACGCGCGACCTCTCCGGCATCCTGGTTATCGAGCCGTACGACCATCTTTTCGGCCATGGCTTCCAACTCGGCGATGCGCGCAAGTCGTTTCTGCGACTGCGCCATGGCCCGCTCACGGTCATGCGTGACGATCAGGCGATGGCCGGCGAAGCGCGCCTCGGCCAAGCCGTCTCCATCGAAAGACAGATGTGAGAAGGTCTCGATCAACTCTGTGTATCGCCGCGCCGGTACCGCCAGAATGAATTCGAGAGTGCGGCCGCCGCGTTCCGCGAGGGCCGTAAGCTCAGCGACATTGTCGAGGCTCAGTAGCCCGCGATCCGCGACCAGAACGATCCGTTGGATGGGAAATCTCTGCAACACAGTCTGTAGCATTGACTGAAGGGTTTTCGTCTCAGCCATATTGCCGGGATGAACCGTATGCATCAGCGGAAGGCCTTCGGCCGTTTGCACAACGCCGAGAACGAATTGGCGGGCAATGCCGCCGGTTTCCTTGTTCATCCCGAAGGCGCGCAGATCCTCGTACACGGCCGCTTCACCGTGGATGCGCACGGTGGTCAGATCATAGAAGACGATGGCCAGATCCTGATCCACTAGCGGCCGGATCTGACGTGCGAGCGCCATTTCCACGCCCTCGGCATGCTCCATGAGCGTGTCCATGGCGCGTAGCAGGTGCTGATGGGTCACCTTTGTGGGCATGGCGGGCATCGCCACCGTGTCCAGCTAGCGCAGGCATCCAAGCTTGCTGTCCGGAGCGCAGAGACGATTGAATACCATGGCACGGATCAAGGCCTCAGCGTCGAACTCGCGACGTCCGGATCGCAGGGCACGCTGAAGGGCGCGATCAAAACCTAGGTCTTTCCAAAGCTCGTGAAGCGCGAACACATCACCATAGGATCTGGCGCTTTCGGGAACGACATCGAAGGCTGTGTTTTCGGAACGCCCGAGAACCCTGTTGAGTCCGTTGATAAGAGGATCCAGCTTTTGTGGGGTGAGATCATCGATCCGGCCGAGATTGGCGACCACCCGATGCCGGACCTTCCCGTTGTCATCACGGAAGCCCTCAACAAGTTGCAGGTAGCGGCGTCCGCCAGACTGAGTGATCTTGGTGTACATGCCCCAACGATATCATGCTCTAAGATCAGCTATCAATGATAATAATCTCCATGACGTGCCACAACAAAACTTCGCAAACACGCATCGCCGCACACGCCTAAGCCATTGATTTAATTTCACCGGGCCAATCGGAAAATCCCCAATTACCCTCGAAGGTGTCGAACTTCGGAGGTTCAGATCCGAGCGGCCGTGCTGAACCGGTTCACGGCCCTCGGCATACCAGTCACGAAAACCGTGGGATAAGTGTGTCTGGAGAAAGGGGCACTGCGGCCCGTTTCAGATTTTCGCCACAGCGCCAGCTACGTATAAGGGATCGCTATAGGTGCAGAGGGCGGTTTGTGCACTATACGTGATAGCGTTTACTCACGTCACAAAGTCGCGGGCATCGAATCTTTACTGATCGCCTGTTGGGACGGGCAGGCGGGCAAAATTCCCCGCGAATAGGAATGACAGCGCAGGAATTCGTTGAATAACGCGGATGTGGAACACCACACTCAGCGCAACCACTACCGTTGCTAAAATCAACAGAGCTACAAGGCCAAGGTCGTTTGCGCGAATTCCAAATACGGATACGATTGAAATTAGAAAGACTGGGTGAAACAAGTACACCGTGTAAATCGAATTAGTCATCAACCTAGACAGCGATGTCTGGCGATCGAAAAAGGTTCTAAACAGCCAAATTAGTATCACTACGAGGCAGACCGATAATAGGCCGCGACCGAAGACCCAGGCCGTGCCCCATCCTGGGCCGCGATAAAATAGGCTAAGCGCAAAGCCAAATCCACCGATGGCCAAAAGTGGCAAGCTGATTTTACCGGTTCTTGCAAGTACGGTTCCGCTGTATGCGGCGAGGGCGCCGACGATAAAATACGGAAGGTCCTCAACGAACGGGAAAACCAATCGAGGATAGGAAATAGCGCGCGTTGAAAAATTGAACAAAGCCATGTAGCTCGCATAAAGAAACGCAAACGCCACCGGCGCGATGAACGGCGAATTCGTATTGTCATCACACCACGCTGCAAGCGATTTGACCGATGGCCTGAAGACAATAAACAAAATAATATAGACCATCAAGACCAGCAAAAACCAAAGATGGAGTTCCGGCCCGCCGTGTCTGTTAGACATCAAATTGGTGTAGGCATCTCCTAGAGAATAACTTGAAAACGCCAGATTATTATAAAAGCCTAGCGTGAGGTAGATCGTGATCGGATTTATCAGTACCAGTGTCGCACAGAATGGGATCAATAAGGACCGTGCCCGGTGCTTCAGAAAAACCGATGTCGTGCGTTTTTTTGCAACTAATGCGGCGAAAAAACCTGATACCAGAAAGAACGCTTCCATTCTGAAGACAGTCGACAGGCGAATGATATCTTCGAACAGCCCGTATTCTCCAAAGGCGACAGCATGGTAATACACGCCGAATATCATGCAAAAAACACGCATATTATCTAGGTAAAAAATACGGGTAGTTTGATTAGAGTTTACCATATACTCGTGTTTCAAAATAGGTTAATCGTTAAATACGGCTTTTTAGGTGGAAGACGTTTTTCACCTTACTCCGGATGTCTCTAGTCTACAAGCTGTGTGATGGGTGTGCATCCCGTTGCCTTCCAAACAGCAAACTTCAAAATCTGCCAAAAACCACCCAGACTGTGTGGAAACTCGCTCCCCCAGATGGCCTTGCTGCACAAATCCTGCGTGGGATTCACCACGCGATTCCGATGTGGTAACTGAGCGAGATGAGCATACCCGCAAAGACAGTCTACAAGACAACGACTGGCATGACTACAACCTCGCGCTGAGTCAGCGTGGGTCGCTGACTGATCTTTTCAAGTGCGCCTTCGGCGCAACGATTGGGACCTACGCGACCGCGGAATTCATCGGGGCGCGCAGTACGTGAACTGCAATTCAGACGCCGTATACATGGCCGCAACTGACCGAAAGCCAGACTTGACCGATCCGCCCTTGCCCCGCGGGTGCTATCCATACACGGTTCGAGCGACAATGGCGGAGAGTACCCCAAAGCGTGGGGCAGTTGTGGATTTGAGGGGCGTCTGGCAGTGATATTGGATGCCCGACGACGCGAAAATCTTCCAGCTCAAGATCCGCCTTCTGGGGATCAGCCCGATGATCTGGCGCCGCGTGTTGGTTTCCTCGTTCACCACCTTGCGTGAGTTGCATGGGATCCTTCAGGTTGCGATGGGCTGGGAGGGTATTCACCTGTTTCAGTTCGACATTCGTGCCGTCGAATATGGATCTTGGGAATTGCGTGCCGCGGACCCGGATATTCCGCTGAACGACTTCCGGTTTCGCCGGAACGACCGGATTTCGTACATCTACGATATGGGAGCTTATTGGAAACACGAGGTCCGTGTGGAAGCCATCCTGGATGCGGACCCCAAGAAATCCTATCTAGTTTGCGCCGGCGGCGCGGGCGTGTGTCCGCCCGAAGATTGCGGCGGGCCCCAAGACTACTTGGCGCGGCGGGATGAGGCCAATGGCTATGACGCCTGGCAGGACCTGGAGGCTTTAGCGTCCTTTGGCCAAGAGCTGCTGGACCATCATAACACGGGCCAGACGTTGGAGGATCTGCCGTTGGATGATCTGGAATATGTTCTGGATCGGATGAAGGCCCGAGAGCCGTACCTTGAAGCGTCCTTCACTCGGCGCAACGTAAATGCTCAGCTTCGCGAGGGCCGTCACCGAAAACTGATGCACCAGCAGCTGATCTGAGCTGTCCGTTAAGGACCGGTTTTGAACAGGGCGTGGGGTGCTGTTCAAAGGTTAGCTTGACGGACTATAGGACATAGGCAGGATTATGGACATCCATTTCTTTACAGAAAGCTGATATGTCCAGAACCTTCGCCTACGCCCGGGTGTCGACCTTTGATCAGACGACACAGAACCAAGTCGCTGAGATCGAAACGGCCGGGTTCAAAGTTGAGCCGCACCGCATTGTCACTGAAACCATCTCGGGGTCCGTTGCCATTGCGCGGCGCAAGGGCTTTGCCCGTTTGCTCGAGAAGATGGAACAGGGGGATGTGCTGATCGTCACCAAGCTCGACCGGCTGGGACGCGATGCCATTGATGTGTCCAGCACTGTCGCGCGGCTTGAGGCGCTTGGCATCCGCATTCACTGTCTTGCCCTGGGCGGGGTGGACCTGACCAGTTCCGCCGGAAAGCTCACCATGGGTGTGATCAATGCGGTCGCCCAGTTTGAGCGCGATCTTCTGATTGAGCGCACACAGGCTGGTCTGGCCCGCGCAAAATCGGAAGGGAAAGTCCTAGGCCGCCCGCCCGCACTCTCTGGTGAACAACAAGAGCGCATACGGCAAAGGCTGGCCAATGGTGAAAGCGTCTCGGCCATCGCGCGGGACATCAAAACCAGCAGACAAACAGTCATGAGAGCACGCGACGCCGCCAAGTGAGAAGGATCACCAGAGATGGACATATCGGTCAAGATAGCGATCACCGCCCCAAACGGGGTGGTGCATGAACATGACATCGCCGTCCTCAATAAGGGGTATGAGCGTGTCGCCGAGATCGGGCTGTCCATTGAAGAAAGCAAGGGGCTTTTGCTAAAACTGCAGCACGAGATTGTTGCGGCCCAAACCAAGGCATTCTGCGTCGTGAGGTCCACTTGTCCATGCTGTGCAGGCAGGCTTCGGCGCAAGGGCAGCAAGCACGTTCAGTATCGAACCGTTTTCGGCGACATCACGGTAGACAGCCCGCGCTTCTATCATTGCAAATGCCATGCCGGGTCTGCCAAAACGTTCAGCCCGCTGACAGAGCTGCTGCCCGATCATGTCGCGCCAGAAATGCTCTGGCTGGAAACGAAATGGGCGTCTCTGGTGTCCTTCGGCGTGACCGTGGGCTTGCTCAAAGACGTGTTGCCAATCGGCGCGCGCCTGAATGCGGAAACCCTGCGCAGGCATCTGGCGCGTGTTGCAATGCGCATGGAGGATGAATTGGCCGATGAGCGGTACAGTTTTATTGAAACCAACGCCTATGATCGGGAACACCTTCCCGCCCCGGAAGGTCCGATCACGGTTGGCCTCGACGGCGGATATGTCCGGTCACGTGAAAAAGGCCAATCCCACTTTGAGGTCACCGTTGGAAAGTCCATCCCCACAGATCGACAGGACCGCTACCTTGGCCTTGTGCAAAGCCATGATGAAAAACCTAAACGGCGGTTGCATGACATTCTGAAAGATCAGGGCTGGCAGGAAAATCAGCAAGTTACTTTCATGACTGGTGGCGGCGACACCGTCATCAAGATCGCTCTGGATATGGCTCCGGCGTCTGAGCATCTTCTGGATTGGTTCCATGTCACGATGCGCCTCACCGTGATGCAGCAGTATGTCAAAGGTCTCGCCCATCTAAGCCCGGACGAGGCCGAGGACATGTCCAGAGCGCTTCGCCAAATCAAAGGATATCTGTGGAACGGCAATCTCACTGACGGACTGGTGGCCATCAATGATCTGATCATGGACCTTGACGACATTGAAACGGACTACGCCAGCATCAAGGCCCTGCGAAAAACGGCCGCTGAATTCCAGACCTACATCGCCAACAACGCTTGGATGATCCCGAACTACGCAGAACGGCGGCGCTATGGCGAACGTGTTTCCACCGGCTTTGTCGAAAGCACTGTCAACACGGTCGTGGGCAAGCGCTTCTGCAAATGCCAGCAGATGCGCTGGTCAAAGACCGGGGCACACCTCATGCTCCAGACCCGCACGCGCACGCTCGACGGCACTCTGCGCACGAAGTTCCAGCAATGGTATCCAGGCATGAAACCCGAGGGAGAACAGAAAATGGCAGCGTGATTGCCCCACGCTTTGGGGTACTCTCACAATGGCGGGGCCGTTTGCGGGAGAGTGTGGAATCCTACACTAAGGCAGATACGGCTCGCCTTGGGTTCGTTCACGCCTTGGGTTCGCCCTCCTTGCCGAACAACCGATGCAGAAGCTGCTCGGATCGCTCCAGCCCCTCGTCTGTGAAAGCGACCGATTTTGCTTTTCCCACCGGGTCAGTGATCCATCCTTTCCGGTGCAACCGGTCCATGCTGTCCCAGTCGAACCCCTTCCAGGCGCGCCGGCCGTCGTGAAGGGTCAGGCGCAGGAGCGCCAACACGGCCGCGTCGATCTTGTCTTCGTCGAGATCCATGGCGTTCGTTTCTCCCTCAAGACCTTCGGGCGTCATGCGCCGAGCAACCGTTTCCCGTTCTCGCGCAGGTTTCCCTTCGGATCGACATATCGGTAGAGCGTCACAGGCCTGATCCTCAGCTCCTTGCAGAGTTCGGAGACGGAGGTGTCCCGGTTGGCCATCGCGGCCTGCGCCATGCGCAGCTGAGCCTTGGTCAGGGCGAACTTGCGACCGCCTTTCCGACCCCGCGCGCGCGGCGGTAAGCCCAGCCATGGTCCGTTCCCGGATGAGCTCGCTCTCGAACTCCGCGAGGGAGGCGAAAATGCCGAAGGACAGCCGTCCGTGGGCTGTGGTCGTGTCGATCTGGGCACCCTGACCGGTCAGCACCTTCAGGCCGACGCTGCGCTCGGAGAGGCCGGCGACCGTCTTCACCAGATGGTGCAGGCTGCGCCCCAAGCGATCGAGTTTCCAGATAACCAACACGTCGCTGTCGCGCAGAGCCTTCAGACACGCATCCAGCCCCGGTCGCTCGTCCTTCTTGCCGGAAGCCCGGTCCAAGTAGATCTGGTTCTCACCAACGCCCGCGGCGATCAGGGCGTCCTGCTGAAGGTCGAGCGACTGGCTACCGTCGGCCTTCGAGACCCGGGCATAGCCGATCAGCATATGTCGCAAACGATCGTTTGAGACAGTAGGCGAAGATCAGCGCTTCTGGCCATTGATACTTTTCCTTAACTCATATCGAAATCAAAGATACGCAATGGAGTAATCGAAAGCAAAAGAAACATGGCCCACCGGACCATCCTCACGCCGAAGCAGCGGGAGGTCCTGTTCGGCCTTCCCGCGGACGAAACGCGGCTGCTCAAGCACTATACGCTATCGGATAAAGATCTCGATCATATCGGCCAGCGCAGGCGTCCGAGAAACCGCCTCGGCTTCGCCTTACAGCTTTGCGCGCTGCGCTATCCCGGACGCGCTCTGCTGCCGGGTGAGGTCATCCAAGTCGAGATCACTGACTTTCTTGCCGCACAACTTGGCCTCAAGGACGCCGACCTCGACGCCTATGCCTCCCGCGAAGAAACGCGGCACGAGCACATGGCCAGTCTGCGTCAGCTCTACGGCTACAGGACCTTCTCCGGCCGCGGTGCCCGCGACCTGAAGCTCTGGCTCGACGGCCAGGCCGAGCACGCCGTTTCCAACGAGGACATCGCCCGCCGCTTCGTCGAGGAATGCCGGAGAACCCTGACCATCCTCCCCGCCATATCCACCATCGAGCGTCTCTGCGCCGACGCGCTCGTCGCCGCTGAGAAACGGATCGAGACGAGGATTGCGGATCGCTTGAGCGATGACGAATGCGCGGTCCTGGATGATTTGCTGTCGGAGATGATCGAGGACCGGCTGACCCGGTTTGTCTGGCTGCGCAAGTTCGAGATCGGGAACAATTCGGCCGCCGCACGTCGGCTGCTCGATCGGCTCGATAATCTCCGTCAAATCGACGTTTCTCCGGATGTGTTCCATGGCGTTCCGGATCATCGCATCACCCGCCTGCGTCGGCAGGGCGAACGTTACTTTGCGGACGGATTACGCGATTTGCCAGACGACCGCCGCCATGCAATCCTTGCTGTCTGCGTGTCGGAATGGCGACGCGCGATCGCCGATGCCGTGGTCGAGACACATGACCGGATCGTCGGCAGGACCTGGCGGGAGGCCGCCCGGCTGTGCGATGACCGCATGGTCGGGGCGCAACCGGCGGTCCGACAGACCTTGCGGTCGTTCCGGGATATGGGAACGGCCCTTCTCGAAGCGAAGAACGACGACGCATCCCTTGAGGATGCCATCTCGTCCAGTCCGGGATGGACGGATTTGCAGGCTCTCGTCGCCGTCGCGGCCCGATTGACGGATACGTTGTCGTCGGACCCGATTGCCCATGTCGTGCAGGGGCATAAGCGGTTTCGTCGATACGCCCCCCGGATGCTGCGGCTTCTTGAAATCGACGGGGCGGACGTGGCCAAACCCCTTCTGGACGCGGCCGAGCTGATCCGGTCCGATCGGGCTCACAACCGGCCGACGGATTTTCTGCGGCGCACGTCGAAGTGGCACCGCCACCTGAAGTCCCAGATCGTCGGGGACGGCCGCCTGTGGGAGGTCGCGGTCATGTTCCATCTGCGCGACGCGTTCCGCTCGGGCGATATCTGGCTGGAACGCTCCCGGCGTTACGGCGATCTGAAACAGGTGCTGGTGCCCGCGCAGGCCACAGAGGCGAATGCACGGCTCGCCGTACCCTTCGATCCCGAGGACTGGCTGGCCGATCGCCCGCCCTGTCAGGGAAGTTGTCCGCCGCTCTATTTTTCCTCTACATTTTCGGCGGGCCAGATAGGACGATGACGTGGGATATTCACCCGAACGAAAGGCGGCCGTGCTGAAGCGGATGCTGCCTCCAAACAACCTCTCCGTGCGGCAGCTGTCGCAAGAGGAAGGGATATCGGAGGCGACGCTGCATAAATGGCGCACAGCGGCGCGTGGCAAGGGGCAGCTTCTGCCGGATGCAGAGGCTGGACCTGAGGGCTGGTCTTCGCGGGACAAGTTCGCGGCGGTGCTGGAAACGGCAGCGCTGAACGAGGCTGATCTGGCCGAATATTGCCGCAAACGCGGGCTCTATCCGGCACAGATCACAGCATGGCGGTCAGCGTGTGAACAGGCGAACGATTGGGATCGCGCCAGCACAGCGCGCCTTGGTCTAGCCACAAAGGAAGAGAAGAAACGGATCAAAGAGTTGGAACGCGACCTTGCCCGAAAGGACCGCGCCTTGGCCGAGACCGCAGCGCTTCTGGTTCTCAGAAAAAAGGCCGTGGCGATCCGGGGGGGCGACGAGGACGCATGATCAGCACCCCACATCGCCAAACCGCCATCGCCCTGATCGATGAGGCTGTCTGTGCTGGCGCGCGACGCCCCAAAGCCTGTGCCGAGTTGGAGATCAGCGATCGCACCCTGCGGCGCTGGACAAACGGCGGCCAGGTGCAGCCGGATCAGCGCCCCCTCGTGCAACGCCCGGGCCCCGCCAACAAGCTGAGCCCGGGCG
>NZ_MTBG01000049.1 GCF_002119405.1 Pseudoruegeria sp. SK021
TGGGCTGCTGACGCCCGGTGAGGCTTATGATACCCACAATCAACACCTGAAAGTCGCCGCCTGACATGAACCCAATGCTATAGCTTGGATCGGCGGAAAACTGGTCTAAAATCTAGGACCACCTCTGAGCATCAGCGGGACGTCACCCAACAGTCTCGGACGGCAAGGTCAGGCAGCAGCGTGATCCCAAGCTCTCAGAGACCATGGCAATCGGCGTCGCCAGACTGGTAGCGGCAAAACTGTCTTCGGCCGCAAGCAGACGCCCCGGGTAGGCCGCGTAGGCGATGCCCCTTTCCTGCCAAAGAAAACCCCAATATTCGTCGGTCACGACTACGCGCCGGTGCCGGAGGTAAAGAGCTCGGCGATCCTAGTGGTGATCTTGGCTCGAAACACATTGTCTTCCGGACGATGAACGGGGCTCAAAAGCCCCGTTCAAGAGTTTAATTACTTAGTCAACACCACCTTTGGCATGTTGTAAGTGCCGTTCACGAGGGGTGCGTACGGTCCGTAATAACGCGCAGTGAAGCGAAATCCGTCAGCCGGCGCTGGAAGCCAGTTTTTGGCTTGCTCCGGATCAGTGGGTTTTTCGTTCTGGATGTAAATCACCAATTTGCCGTCTTTGACTACGAAGTCGCCCGCAGCCAGCATGAAGCTATTGACGGTATAGCGGTTAATCTCATTGGCGACGAAATATCCATTGGCGTCATAGATCGGGATCGACCAGAACTGAGTGACCGGGGGTAAATCATTCACATCAAAGGTCATCGTATACTTGTTCTTGCCGTTGAATGGCTTGCCATCGGAATCGAGGAACAAGAAAGCACCACCATGCGAGATATTTTTGTCTGGCGCGGCCCAAGCTGCATCGGCAATGATTGCGCGGTCCATCCAGTGGGTTTCAAACCCACCATCATTGCGCACAACTCCCCAGCCGTTCATGTTAATCAGGCTGGTCTCCAGCGTCTTGCGAACACTGTCGAACCCGGCCTTGAACCCGGTTTCCAGCGCTGTTTGCTGCTCCGCGGTCAGCTTTGCCCAATCGAAGGACAGACCCTTGCCAATATTGAACACCTCAAGCTGCTTCAGTATTTCGGCTTCCATAATCGAGTCCGTGAGCGTCGGCATGGTCGGATCGTTCAGGATGACACTAAGCAAGGTGAAATATTGCTCGGCTGTCTGTTTGTCGACTTGACCGAACTGATATTCTGGCAACCCGTCTGGGATGAGGAAATCCCCCTTAACAATCTGCCTGTCGGCCTGGGCGATGCCCTTGTTGTCATTTTTCAGCCAATCGGCCAGTGGGGTGATGGTGGTTTCGTCCTGGTAACCGTTGATGGTCTTGATGTCAGCATCCGTCCCGGTCACGACCGCCATCCGCGCAACAGCATAGGCAGTCAGAGATGGCCATTGAACGATTTCTGTGGTCGGGAAATCGGCCGGAACATCACCGGTGAAGTTTGGCGGCACCAAAATGTATTTATGCGCGGCTGTGCCATTGAAGGGCGAGCCGACGATCATTCGGAAAATGCCGTATTGATCCATAACCTGAACGCTGAAATAGCGGTCCGTGATCTCGGGCACTTCGATAACGACTGGACCGTCGCGCAGGTCAAGCATACCGGCACCATAGAGGGTGGTCGCGTTTGGCGTCACCACCGGGTAATCAGGGGTGATCTGCTTGCGCACCCAGGAAAACCGATTCACGCCTGTATAGACAATATTGTCCTTGGAATCGTTCTGGGTGTAGGCCCAGCGTTGGCCGTAATAAATTGCCTGTTGCAGCCCATAGAGATAGGCTTGTTCGGCAACCTGCTCCGGCTTTGGCGTCTCCTGTGCTTGCGCGGGCAGCGCAATGCAGAGGGCGGCAGCGGCCACCATCAGCTTTGATGCTAAATGTTTCAGGATCATAGTCAGACCTCCGTTGCTTGTCGTCAGAGAGGGGTAATAAAGCGCGTGAGGCAGATGCACCACACACGTTCCGATTTCGACGGTCCACCACGTCTGGTTGATCCACGGCAGAAGCAGGTCCCCTAGCCAATGCGCCCTTCCGCCCTTTGTACCGCCCCTGCTACACCTTCGAGGGCCAACCTCACACATGCAGCGAACGGTCAGAAAGTCCCGCTGACCGACGTATCATCCACAAAATTCTGCACGATACACGAATGGCAGTTCTGTGGACGCTGCGGTGCGGCATCAAGCAAGCAAAAGGAAGGCCGGTTTGGGCCGTCCATGTCCGGCAAGCCGATGCTGATCTGGCTGATGCTGCGGTGCATCCGAGGTCGGCAGTGAGCCCACTTTGACTGATTGGGCAGGTGCAGAATTTCGCTCCTGCAGCGAAATCGCGCGAGAAAGACCGGCCCACTGCTGCCGTTCATCAGTTACGACTTCGCCGCAGTGCAGCTTCACCAAACCAGCCATTGGTGCATCGCGCAGCATTTTTGGAGGGTGAAGGTCAGCAGTGCGGGACATTCTGGACGCTCGCATTTATGATGCTGGGCATGTCAATCACTCCAAGGACGCCCCATGACGATCACGCGCGAAGATGAACTGGATGGCCTGAAGGAAATCGGTCGCATCGTCGCAAACACGATGCACACGATGGCCAAGTCGATCGAGCCTGGTATCACCACGCGCGAGCTCGACGAGATTGGCCGTGCGTTGTTGGATCTTGAGGGGGCCGTGTCGGCTCCTCAGTCGGTGTACGACTTTCCCGGCGCGACTTGCATCAGTGTAAACGAGGAAATCGCCCATGGCATTCCCGGCGAGCGGGTCATCATTGCCGGAGATCTGGTCAATATCGACGTATCGGCGTCGAAGAATGGCTTCTTCGCTGACAACGGCGCGACATTTCGGATTGGAGCGGTGAAACCGTCGCTGGTACGCCTATGCAAAGATGGCAAACGTGCCATGGAAATTGGCATCAAACAGGTCGGCAGCAACAGGCCAATCTCCGGCATTGGCGAAGCCGTCGGCAAGTTCGCGTCGGATCGCGGCTATACTTTGATCCAGAACCTGGCAAGTCACGGTGTGGGTCGATCGCTCCACGAATATCCTGATGAAATCGCAACCTGGCCCACGCGTGGGGACAAGCGGCGGATCAACAAAGGGCTGGTGCTGACCGTCGAGCCATTCCTGTCCAAAGGCGGCCTCTGGGCAACTGATGGAGAGGATGGGTGGACGCTGTACAGTGAGCCGACTGCGCCTGTCGTCCAGTTTGAGCATACGGTTGTCGCGACGGATCGTGGGGCGATTGTCGTTACCCTGCCAGGATGATCTCGGTGTTCGCCGGCGAGTGAAGCGTGCTCGGCCCAACCGGACGGTGGCCAGACTGCCTAGCGCTGCAGTGCGGCTTCTTAAGGCCGGTCGTTCGTGTATCGCGCAGCATTTTACGCAGTTGGGTGACGGCATAGCGGGCGAGTATACGGCTTGGCGCGCGCGCTCTGATCTTCGCGTCTGGGTCTCTGCGGACGCTGGAAAACTATTCTGGAGTGTCCACTAAAGAAAACGACGGATATGGAAGTAGCCAAAGACAAGGCTTTTGAACACGTTGGGCCAGAATGGCTCTGACGATTGCCTGATCCGTTTCAAGACAAACAGAGTTTCGGCAATATGCGCGGCGATCAAGAGACCCAAGGCCCAAGCCGCGAGTGTGCCGAATATGCCGGGGTAGCCTGCAACAAGGTTCCCCAGCCCAAAGGCCCACAGTGCAAGAGCCAGAATATGTCCCATTGAGGTTTCTCCTAGAAGTGGCGTTTGGCAGGTCCATAAATTGATGTCGGCGCGGACCATCGCTATGGCTTATTCCGCGTCGACCGGTCCGATCAAAGGTGTGCGCACCGGTTTCGCCAGCCCGAAGAAGACCACCGTGGTATTGGCCGCAAAGCGGGTTGAGAGCGCCTCGTTTGGCCTTTCACTGAAGCCCACATCCGTCTCGTTCCAGCTATTGGCGACCCAAGCGTTGCCGGCCGGATCGAGGGCGACGCCGGTTATGGTCTGAAGGCCGCCGATGTAGCCGCCCGAGGGAGAAATCGGATCACCGGTTGCAAGTCCCGGCGGGCAGGTCTGAACGCGCACGCCGCACAGTTGGGTGAGCGATTGGCTGATGGAATTGGACACCCAGACATTGTCATTGCCGTCGATCGCAACGCCCCAGGCCCCATTCATGGTCTTGCCGGCGTCAAAGGGTCCGAGCACCGTACCGTCTGGGCGGATCATCGACACGTCGCCCCCGGGGTATTCAGTGGCGATGTCCCACAGATCGACCCATCCCTTGGCCGCGCGGTCATCATCCGACATCGACCCCTCAAAGCTTTCGAGTTTCGCATCGAGCTTTTCCCGGATGAAGGCCAGTTTCTCCATCACGCCGGGATGGCCGATGGAATTGGCGACCCAGGCGTTGCCTTGGCTGTCGATCGCGATGCCGTGCGGGCCATATCCAACCTTGAACTCGACGGCATCGCCCGGATCGTTGGCGGGAAAGCGGGTCACGGTGTCCCCACCGCTGTTGGCCACCCAGATCCGGTCTTGCTGGTCGATGGCGAGGCCAAAAGGTTCCTTGACCGAAAGGGTGCCGTCTTCGGGTTTACCGTCCACGGTTTGCCCGAGAATGCGGCCTTTCGTGGCGTCGCCCTGAGGCAAGTGTACGATCTGATCGTGCCCATGGTCGAGCGCCCATATATCGCCCTTCGGCGTGACGATGATGCCCTGCATCTGGCCCAGCTTGCCGTCGAAGTTGTAGCCGGTGTCGGGGGAGAGCGGTTGGCCGGTCTTGCGGTCGAACACGGATATGGTGCTGCCGATCAGGCTGGTGACCCAGACCTTGTCATCTGCGGAAATGGCGATGCCCCATCCGGCACTGTCGACGCCGCCGCCGAGATAGCCGGTGACCGGTGGCGACAGCGGGCGACCGTTCGGCGCGAATTTCGAGATGCCGCCGCCAAACTGGTCAAAGATCGTGGTTTGCGACCCGACCATAAAGTTGTTGTTGGACCACATGTTGCCCTCGCCGTCGATGGCGATGCCGCCGACGCCGGAATAGCCGCCCCCGGAATAGACCAACGACAGCGTCCACGCGCTGGGGGCAAAGGTGAGGTACGGGATATACGCCACATCGCGGTATCGCTTGCCCTCCGGGATGGGATAGAAGTCGTTTAGCAATCCAAAAATCTTATCCGCATTATGCGACGGATTTCGGGCAATGTTCTCCGCTGCAGACAGCGTGTCGGTCGGTGCGGTGCCGCCCGGCGGTGTGGACAGGTCAAACAGCTTGTCGCAGGCATCCTCGATCGCCATGACGCAAGCAGACAGCAGACTGCCCAGCGTGTTCAGCTTGGCCAAGCTGGTGGTCTGCGGGCCGTTCAACGGGTCCACGATAACCGGCCCGAGGCCGCCTGTTTCGAGGTCGACCAGGTTCGGCACGTTCCCGGCGGCGATCCGCAACCCCAGAGCATCACCACGCAAATCGCTACCGTCCAGAAACTGCGCCCCGGTCCATGCAGAGGCCACGGTGGTAAGTTCGTTGATCGTCACGCGGGCCGGGGGAGCCGCCCCCAACGTCGCCATCAACAGGGTTGCGGGATTGGGTCCACCGCCATCTGCCGTCTTCACCTGGCCACCCGCGGCGGTGAGGTAAAGCACGCCGGTGTCGGTCGTCCCATCAGCACGCACCATGTCGTAGCTGCCATCGTCCTTCGTCGTCGCTTCGGCAAGCTTCCGGGGGGCGTCTGGCCCCGCCAGCCACAGGGTCACGTCGGCTCCGGAAATCGGACCGCCTCCGGACTCCACCCGTCCTGAGATACGATCTGCCGCCAGTGCCGGTAGGGATATGAGCGAAAACGAAATGGCGAAAGCGGCACCGGTCACTGTACGTTTCATCGAATATTCCACTTGATCGATCCTATCGTCCGGTGCGGGTGCTCAAGAATGGTTGAGCAGTACCTCATACCATTGAGCGCGCAAGTCTTACCGGAACCTTTCTGTGAACATCTGGGATGGTTGTATCGGGGCCAAAATGCACGAACTTGCGTCAGCAACCTATCAAAAACCGACCACAACTGCCTGCCCTCTACGCGGGGAAATCCAACCTTAGCTCGTCTCGGCACCAGGCCTTCGGAAGCTCGTTGGAGAAACGCCCGCGAACCTGCGGAAGGCTCGGGCGAAATGCTGTTGGTTCTCATAGCCCGTGGCCAGCGCGATATCGGTGATCCTGTTCGACGGATCGAGGAGGAGTTGTTGTGCAACATCAAACCGTGCTTCCTGGACGACGTCGGAATAAGAGCGGCCACATTTCTGCAGCCGCCGCTGGAGCGTGCGTTCGCTCATATGGAAGGTCTCAGCCATCTGTGAAAGGGCGGGGTATCCATCAGCCAGATAAGGCCGGAGTGCGGCCCTGAGGGCGGCAGCAAAGCTCCAGTCGGTCGTGTCCTCGTCCGGACGGCCTTCGATCTGAAGGATTGGCTGATCCAACCCAATGCCACCATTCCGCGGGCATGGTTCAGCAAGCAACCGTTTGCCGACGAGAATAGATGTGCAAGGTTGACCCACAAGGATGCGGGTGTTTGGAAAAGCCTCCTGAACCTTGGCAGTCGGCCGCTGATCAGATACGAAGGTAATCTCTTGCGGGCACCAGTTGGGACCGGCCACGCTTCGGACAATCGAAATCATGGCTTGAAGGTCTACCCATTCGGCCAGACTGATGCGTGGATTGCGATCAAATCCGCCGATGGTGCTGACCACCCGAAACTGATCACCCTCGGCCTGCATCCGGATCGACAGCACGTTGTCTTCAAGAGACGCGCAGCGAATAAACGACTGAAGACGGGAATACCCGGTTGGAGCCTGTAGGATGGCATGCTGAAGTGGCTTGCCCATCGATGCCAGCGAGCTGCGCCGAGCGGCCCGGAACCCAAATTCCATCAACTCGACATCGCGGCTGCTCCTGGCTAGCCAGTCGAGGCTAAGCTCAACGCTCACATAGGCATCCGGGTCGTCCATGACCCATAGTGGGATGCGGGAACGGGCAAGCGCGCTTTCGACCGGCACACCAATTTCCCTGAGTTCATCGAAGTATATATGCAGATGGGCAGCCCTGAAGATTGATATTTCCATCATCTGTCCTTCGGGCTGGCGTAGAATGGGCGGACCGAACCGTCGGTTTCCGCCATGCTGCGGCTGTTCCCATGAGATTAGCACGCATGTCCAGCCATGAAAAATATCCTTCCGTTGATCCAGTGCAGGTTAGGGCCGTGGCCGCCGCGCTCGCGCTCAGCGGCCCGCCGACCGTCGCTGATATTGCTGCCCAACTGGGGATCAGTTCCCGAACGCTCCAGCGGAATCTGTCCAGCCAAGGAGTCAGCCTGCGCGCAATTATTGATGAAAGCCGAATGGAGATCGCACGGGTACTGCTGTGCCAGACCAACTTCGACGTTCAGGACATCGCCATGCGCACCGGCTATAGCACGCCCAGCGGTTTTGCGCGTGCCTTTTCACGCTGGGCGGGAAGTGCGCCGCGCAAGTTTCGGCAGGACCGCAAGCGACTGGCCGAAAAAAGGTCATAGGTGGCGTGAAATGGGCGGACGGACGATCCACTGGCCCATAGGATTGCCGCACTTCAGGCTTGGCGAAACGCCATGGAACTTACTTCGGAGTCAAACGATGATGCGTCTACCTCTTTTTAGCGGCTTTGTCGTCGCCGCAGTCGCCAGTTCGGTCTGGGCCGATGTCCCGGCCTCGGTCGTCACCCCCGATGTGGTCGAAACCTCGCGCGGGACGTTCGAGTTCAACGACGGAATACCGACCGACGCGACGTCGCAGGCGCTCTATGACCAGCACGATTTCACCTTCGCCTACCGGGCCTATCTCGATACGATGCGGGGCGTCAGCATCCGCTCGTTGCGCCGTGGCATGGAAGATATGGGCGTCAAGCAGAATGAGGTGTTGGTCTTCTCGGAGTTGATGGACGCGAAATCCCTGTTCCTGACGCCGAATGCCGACACAGTATACATGATGGGGTGGATCGACCTCAGCGACGGTCCGGTTGTGCTGGAATCTCCGCCGAAGCTTCTTGGCATCGTGCAAGACGCTTGGTTCCGCTGGGTGACTGATATGGGAATCCCGGGACCCGACCGTGGTCTTGGCGGCAAGTTTCTTATCGTCCCGCCCGGCTATGACGGCGAATTGCCCGAAGGCGGTTACTTTATCGTCCATGCAAAAACGACTGGCATCGTCTGGTTTGGCCGTAAGTTTCTCGAGAACCACAACGATCCGAAACCTGTGGTTGATGTGATCAAGTCGCACACGAAGATCTATCCTTACGAGACGGGCGGTTACGGCACGTCGATCGCGGAATACCTCACGGGTGACGCGGATCTGAGGCAGGTCACTGAGCCACCGGCGACCGTCTTCCATGAAGGAACCGGCAAGGTGATGAACACACTCCCGCCAAGCGATTACAGCTATTTCGAGGTGCTGAACCAGATAGTGCAGGACGAGCCCGCAACCTCTCTCGACATCGAGTTGATGGGGCCGCTCGCGTCGCTTGGCATCAAGAAGGGACAGCCGTTCGAGCCCGACGTGCGCATGAAGGGGATCATGACGGACGCGGTGGCCGTGGCCAATGCCGCCTCGCGCAACCTTTTGTTGAACCCACGCGATCCCGACTGGTTCTACTATCCGGACTCGTCCTGGTACAACATGCTGTTCGAGAGCGGCTACCAGTTCGAAACCCCGATCCCCGAGATCACACCAGAAGGGGCCAAGCCGTTCCCGGCGACCGGCTACCGGCAAATGGATGCCCGCACGGCCTTCTTCTACGGGATTACCGGGATCACACCGGCGATGGCGATGCGGCTGACGGGCGTTGGGTCACAGTACCTTATCGCAGCAAAGGACGGCGACAAGAACTACTTCGACGGATCGAAGACCTACAAGGTGACGCTGCCGAAAGACATCCCGCAGGCCAACTTCTGGTCGCTGACAGTCTATGACAACCAGACCCGATCGATGCTTGATACGCCCCAGAACTACCCGCGGGCGGGGAGCCAGAGCTATCCGACCCCTGCTGCAGAAGCCAATGCCGACGGGTCGACCACGGTCTGGTTCTCGCCGACCCAGCCGGACGGCGTTGGTCGGGGCAACTGGATCCAGACCGACCCCGACAAGGGCTGGTTCACCGCCCTGCGGATGTACAGCCCGTTGGAGCCGTTCTTCGACAAGAGCTGGCGCATCGGCGAGATTGAGCCCGTCGAGTGAAATCAGAGGCGCGGTCTTCGCCGCGTCTGAGAAACTCGGTCGAGTTGGCAGGCCCCCCGGCAGTTCGGGGGGCCTGCCGCAGGTGCTCAGCCGGGCTGAAAGCACGCAGGGGTCCAGCGCGGACCAACGAAGAATTTGAAGAGGTCAAGGCTATGAAACGACGGAAGTTCAACGATTACATGGCAACCACCAGTCGCCTGACAAGTTTGTTCTGCGTCTCCGCTATGGTGGTCATGACGGGTCTGGGCGCGGCTGCCGCCGATGACTCACCGACGATGAAAATGACGACGCCGACACCGGAGTCGATCATGACCCCGGAAAGCGTGGACACACGGCTTGGCACGCTGAACTTTTTCGATGGATTTCCCGATGACGCCACTTCGGAGAAAATCTATGACAATCTCGACTTCATGCGCGGCGTGGAATCCTTCCTCAACGCCATGCCCGGTGCATCCATGGAAGCCTTCCGGATTGGGCTTGCCACCCAGGGTGCCGACAACAACCAGTCCATGGTCGTCTTCGAAGATTTGATGGACTCGCATTCGCTGTTTCTCACCGCCAATACCGAGAGCATATACAGCCTGATGTGGCTCGATACCAAGTCCGGTCCTCTCGTGATTGAGACGCCGCCGAATATCCTTGGCTTCGTGGACAGTCACTGGTTCCTATATGTCGGGGATGTTGGCAATGCTGGCCCGGACAAGGGCCAAGGCGGAAAATACCTGCTGTTGCCTCCGGGGTATGATGGCGACGTGCCAGACGGCTATTTCGTGCTTCGGTCGGGGACCTATGGCAACTTGCTGTTCATCAGGGGCTTCCTCGAGAATGGAAGCACTGCAACCGCAGTTGAAAACATAAACAAGTTCCTCAAGGTCTACAGTCTTTCGGACGCCTCCAATCCGCCACCGATGGAATTCATCAACGTATCTGGAAAGGAATTCAACACAATCCATGCCAACGACTATCGTTACTACGAGGAGGTGAACGACATCGTTCAGTACGAGCCGAGTGAGTCCTATCACCCTGAGGTGATGGGGCAACTCGCCTCCATTGGCATCGAAAAAGGCAAAACCTTTGCGCCTGACGAGCGGATGAAGAAGATCCTCACCGAGGCCGCTGCGGTCGGCAACGCGACGGCGCGCACCATCACATTCAAGTCGCGCATCAAGGACGCCTACTTCTATCCGGACGGGGCCTGGTTCACCCCGTTTATCGGTGGCAGCTACGAGTTTCTCTCGCAGCCCGGCGTCCGCAACCTCGATACGAGGGTGATGTTTCACTACTACGCTACCGGCATTACGCCAGCGATGGCGTTCAAGCACGTCGGTGTCGGATCGGCCTACGCGGCGGCGACCGTAGACGCCGACAAGCAGCCTCTCGACGGCAGCAAGACCTATAAGGTGCATCTGCCGCCAAACATTCCGGCAAAGGACTTCTGGTCGTTTGTTGTTTACGACAATCAGACGCGTTCGATGCTGCAGACCGACCAGCAATTCCCCAGCATCGGTAGCGACAAGAAAGACATCGTGATCAATCCCGACTCCTCGGTGGATGTCTGGTTTGGCCCGACCGCGCCGGAAGGCCATGAAGCCAACTGGGTCCAGACAGTTCCCGGCAAGGGGTGGAACGTTCTTATTCGTCTCTATGGACCGCTCGAGCCGTGGTTCGACAAGTCCTGGAAGCCAGGAGAATTCGAACTTGTCCAGTGAAGTGCAAACAGAAAGAGAGACTGTAAAAATGATCAGCAAACGTAAGAGTGAGAACCGATGGGCATCTGCGGAACTGGGCGGAAATCGTCAGGCCCTGACCGAAAACCGCGCCAATGCGGCCTCGCGGCTGCGGAACTTCGTAGGTACGACTTTCCTCGCGCTTTCTGCCACAGCGGTGCCGATCTTTGGCACTCAGGCATACGCGCAAAGCGACGACAGCTTCTCGTTCGTTGCCTACGGAGATTCCCGGTCGATGATGTACCTGCCGTACAAAAAGGCCGACACCGCCAAGATCCAATCGCTGGTTGCGCAGCTTTTCGCGCTGATCCTGGGTGAAAAAATCGCGCTGGACGTGGTCAAGAAGGACGTAAAACTGACCTTCGATCCCGAGACCGAGATGCTGACCGACATTGAGATGCCGCTTTACACCAAGTCCGAGGTTGCCCGGCTGAGCTTCCGCGACGGCTGGCCGATTGAGGCCTCGGTCGAGGACACCAAGCTGGCCCCCGGCAAACACTTCACCATATATCGTAATTTCGGGGCTGATTGGGTCTCGAATGGAGTGGTTCGCGAAGTGACCGATGGCGACGCGAAATTTGTCATCAACGCGGGCGATGTGGTGTGGTGGGGCTATCAGGGCAAAACCCTTGAGGACAGCCCCTACTGGCAGCGCATGAACGACATGCTGCTGTCGCGCTTGCCAGCACCGGACAGCGAATTGACCGAGGCCGGCCTGAACGGCCGTTATTTCCCGGCCATCGGCAATCACGAGGTCTGGGATGACCCGAGCATCGAAGGGGTGCTCAGCGCGACACCGTATCTCAAAGACATGGGCGTGTCGGCCGACAACATGATCTACACTTATGACTTCAACTGGGTACGGTTCATCACGCTCTGGACCGGCAAGGCCGACCGCCACGCTGCCTCGGCATGGGACGCCACGGCACCGGTTTATGAAAAACAGCTGGAGCAGTTGAAAGTCTGGCTGGACGACGCGAAGGCCAAGGACATCAAGAATGTCTTCGTCACTTTCCACAACCCGGTGTTCAACCGCTCAAGCTTCAAGCCAATCCCGCCCAAGCATAACCCCCACGCAACCTTCGCTTCTTATGCCGATGATTTCGAGGAACTCGTGGTCTTCAACGGCCATGTCCACACCACCGAGATGTACGACGTGGATGGGGTGAAATATTTCGTTTTGGGCAGTGGCGGGTCCGAGCAAGACTCGATCCTGCCGGGTCGGCAGAACCTGTCCAGCGTCCCTGCGGATTACCCCAAAGATCTCTATTGGAATGGCGCGACTTTGGAAGAAGACTACAATTACATCGTTGTCGACGTGACGCCCGGGGAAGAGTCCAAGTTCACCGTGAAGCGGTTTCGACCAACCTCGGCGACACCCTTCGAGGAAGTCGAACTGTTCACAGACAGCAAGTAAGCGTTATGCCAACGATTGAAGGCATGGAGACGGCGCAAGAGGTTGCGCCGTCATCGGTCGTGCCGCTGACACCTCGTCCGCGCCGGTTCGGGCGCGTTGATGCGCCGACGGTCCTCTTGCACTGGTTGGTGTCGTTGCTGGCGCTGGTCAGTTTCGCCACGGGGTTTCGCATCGCCGGCGATGCCCCGCAGGTCGGCTGGGCCAGCGTGATTGCGAAATTCGCGCCGCAGGGCGATGTCCTGTTCTGGCATGTCGTCTCGGCATGGTGTCTGGTCTCTGCCGTCACCGGCTATGTGGTGTTTCTGTTTCAAGCGCGGGTATCACGCCGTGTTTCCCTCAATGCACCCCGGGTCAAAGCGCTCCGGTCACACACCCGGCAGGTGCGATGGCGCGCGATCAATGTGCTGATCTACTGGCTGGCCTTCGGCCTGATCGGTGCCGCTGCCGCCACCGGCACATTGATGTTTTCGGAAGTACCATCGGTTCCGGCGTCGACCCTCGCGTGGCTGCATCGCGGCATCGCGATCAGTCTGGGTGGGTTCGTCCTGCTCCACGTCGCCGGGCATCTGATGGGCGGCGGATGGCGGGCCTTGATGCCAATTGTCTTACCGCGTTTTATCCGCGGGCGTTCCGGTGCAATTGCGCTATTGGCCGTGGGGACTGCCGCCGGCCTGTTGTTCCTTGCAGATACTCTGACAGTGCGCACATTGGAGATGCCACAGGTCGCCACTGCGCCGATCCTTGATGGCGATCCGACCGACCCGGTCTGGAACAGGGCCACGCCCGTAACCATCCAGACGAAAGGCGGCGCAAACCTGCCGGATGGTGAGGCACCGGTGACCGTGCGAGCGGTGCAGAACGGAGACGACGCCTATTTTCTATTTCGATGGCCCGATAGCACGCGTAGCCTGAAACATGTCCCGCTTCAAAAGACCTCGGCAGGCTGGCAGTTGTTGCAGGACGGGTTCTACCGCAACGACGAAAACGTATTCTACGAGGACAAGTTCGGCGTCATGCTGACGGATACCTCCAGCTTCGCTGCCCTGCGCGCCATCCATCTCGGGCCAAAGCCGCGCGACGAGCGACCCGGCGCATCGGGCGGGCGCGGTCTGCATTACACCACAGATGGATCGGTTCTGGACGTCTGGCATTGGATGGCGGTGCGTACCAACCCGATGGGGCAGTTGGAAGACGGCTATTTCGGGATGCCAAAGCAAGAGTCCGACAACCCGATGGATCGATACTATGCGGGCATCGGCGCGGACCCCGCGATGCGCGACGCGGCCATCTCGAACTGGCGGCCCTTGATCGAGGGGCCGGCAGCACGGCATCTGGATGGTGGCGTGTTTCCGCGCTTTCTCCCGAATTCTCCTGACGCCCTGACCCGCCTTGGCAACGCGGATCTCGACCCCACGGCAAGCGATAGCGGCGTCTGGTGGCTTGCGATAAACGAAGCGGTCCCGTTCACGCCGGAGATGGACGCGAGCATTCCAGAGGGAACAATCTTGCCCAGCATTGTTCTGCGTGAAACCGAAGACGGAGATCGCATCGACGTTGCCGCCGTCGGCGTCTGGAAGGATGGTATCTGGACCCTGGAGGTGCGCCGTGCCCTCGACACAGGGTCGCCCTATGATGTCCCGATCACAGATGGCGTGTATCTCTGGGTGTCGGTGTTCGACCATACTCAAACCCGGCACAGCTGGCACATGCGACCACTTCATCTCGAATTAACGACACAGCTCCCTGTGCGATAAGCTGGAAAATACAGAAATCATCCGCGTTTCAGAAACGTTATCGTGGACTGGAGGAGGCATGCAATTCTAAGCATTTCGGTCCGTTAATGGCCGCTTTCTTGTGAGGGACTTGATGCCTGTGCAGGTGCAGCGAACGGCAACTTCCCGCCCCGACCCGCGGGTGATGTCAGTTGATGCCAGGGCCGCTCGAATGTCGAGACTGGGCTGACAGCGGTCATCGGGGCAACTCCAGGGAGGCCCTGATGATGCAAAACCGAGTGCTGCACCGCCGCAAGGCAGTTGTGAGCCCTTCCTGGACGGTCAGCGCCCGCCTATTCCCGATCAGTTTTGAGGAAGGAGATTATCACATCGGAGACTGCCTGATGGGCGGCTTGGCGTGCTTCTGTTGACACGCCACACAGCGACGGATCGCCCTCTTCCTCCATCAGTATCTCCGGTCCAGCGTCTGTGCAAACGGCGAAAGCGTCGAAGGCGGATGCTTCGGGCATGACAACGGCTTGAGCAGTCTCGCCGCCGCCTGATGTCTGACCAGGATCTCCGAGAGAAATCTGCAGGGCGCTTATACCGGCAGGGACAGCGCTCAGAGCGACCGGATACTCAGGGTTCACGGCGATTACTGACGAAACACGAAGATCTTGGGCCAACCCTGCCAAACCTTCTGCACTGGTTTCCGACAGGTCTATGCCCTGTGCGGCATACCATCTGCAGTCTGGTCCAGCCGCTGTGCTGGCTGCGTTGCAGGAACGCAGATAGCGCGCTGTATCCATCTTTGCCCCGGCAATGGAAAGGGCAGCGGTCGCGCCGAGCGCAAAGCCGACAACGGAGACCTTGCTTTCATCGATCCTCGGCCCCCACGCTTCGTCAGCCAGCACCAGGTCGATAGCGCGACGGATATCCTGTGGCTTCTGCCATATCTCGTTTGTGGCAACAGCCGCATTGTCCGGCCGGGGCGCATTGACCTCGACGACCACATAGCCTTCTCGGGCTATGGAGGAACTGAGCCAAGCACCCGAGTCTGTAGCGGATCGCAAACCGCCGTGTGAAACCACCACCACAGGAAATGTGCCTTCCGGAACTGGAGCATCCGAGGCAGCTGGTGCCCCCTCAAAGACAGCATTACCTCCGATAGTGCCCGATGCTTGTTCTTCCGAAGGATACCATATCGACAGCAATAGGGGCCGCTCGGCCACCAAGGTATCTCGCAGATGGGAAAATCCTGCCGCTTTTTCTGCGAGGCAGGGTGTCGCGGCCAAGATTAGAGCCAAAGAGATGCCGAACTTCATGCCGTGGAGAGGTGGTCCTAGATTTTAGACCAGTTTTCCGCCGATCCAAGCTATAGCATTGGGTTCATGTCAGGCGGCGACTTTCAGGTGTTGATTGTGGGTATCATAAGCCTCACCGGGCGTCAGCAGCCCAT
>NZ_MTBG01000050.1 GCF_002119405.1 Pseudoruegeria sp. SK021
GAAATGGCGCAAACTCGACGGTCAAAACCGCCTCCCCGAGATCATCCAAGGGGTTGAGTTCCGGGATGGGATCCGCCAACTTCAAACCGCCGCCTGATCAAGCGTCACCAACTTTTGCCCATATCTCCTTTAAACCGCCCCGGTTACACTGGAGGATGATTTTTCTTAGTTACGCTAAGGACTTGCACGGTCAGTGACAAAAACCACAGTATTCACTGCAGCAAAACGAAAACACCCCCGGCTGAAAGGCCGGGGGTGCTGTATTCGCAGTCACAGCAAAGGCCTAAAACTGACCTTACACACTCATACTTACATACCCTGTGAAGCCGCGAAACCTGTAAAGCCGCCCATACCGAGGTCCGCAAGATTGGTCAGCGCACCAGAAGCCAAATCTACCGCGTACAATCCGGCACTCGCTTCACCATCGATTTGAAGGACCGCGTATGCCATGTTGGTCCCTTCAGCGGGCGACACGATGTCAAAACCTCCGGCGTCGATGACATCGACGGCTTTACCATCGATAGTCAACAGACCAACTGTTGCCAGCTCACCCGCATTGTTGGCCAACGTGACAAGTGCATTCGCGCGGGCGTCGAGCGCATACTGCGCCGTAGAGTCAGCAGTCGCGCCCGCGATTGCATTTGTGTAGGCGTTCGCAAAGATCAACGGATCCGCACCGGCGGAATTGTCTCCGTCCACATAAAACGCATCGGTAAAGCGACGCACGGAATTGGCCCGCTCATCGTTGTCGCCGAACCCGTCGGGAAAATAAACAAGGTTCGCCCCATCAGCGCCCACTGCTCGTACGGCATCGATCTGGTTGTTGAAATCGAACGCTACAGCACCTTCACTGATCATAGCGTCGTCCATGAATGTTGCGTCTAAATCGGTCAGAGCACCTGTCGTAGCGTTCACCTCGTAGACCATGCCGTCAACAAAACCGATCAGCTGGCCTGTCACAGGACGATATGCGATTGCGCGCAAAGGCGTATCAAGCACAAAGGTCTGCACCTCACCGGGCGCAGCAATACTCGCCATGGTGACGAGTGTGGTTCCGTCTTTCGCAAGCGCGTACCCTTTCGTTCCTGCGTGGCCATGCGCAAATGCAGGTGCGGCAAGTGCCCCTGTCACGGCGGCGGTCAGGGCGAAAGCAGAAATCTGAGTATTCATAGGTATCTCCTCACATTGCGCTGACAGACATTGTGTCTGCCAATTCGTAGGAGGCACGAAGAGGATCAGGAGGAAGTTTCACAGGTGCAGAAAAAAACTCAATAACCGCGAACACATTGCTCAAGCTCATGTTTTCCAGCTACAACGTCAGCAACGCATGCATGTGCACAAGCTGCGCACTTATTGGATCGTCATGACCCAGAACCAAAGACATGAAATAGAAACGCTGATCGCCCAGACAGCTTTGGGCAATCAAAACGCGTTTTCGAAACTTTATGATGCAACCAGCGGGAAACTTTTGGCTGTTTGCATGCGTGTCTTGTCTGAACGCGCAGCGGCAGAGGATGCAGTGCAAGAGGTTTACGTCAAAGTCTGGAAGAATGCCGGCCGGTATCAGGTCACGGGCCATTCGCCGATGACGTGGCTTATCACGATTGCGCGCAACACTTCGATTGATCGCCTGCGCTCCAGAAGATCCGACGACGATATTGCAGACCATAGCGAACGCATCGCGTCACCTGAATTATCGCCCGAACAATCTGCCATCGCTGCTTCAGAGTCCAAGCGGATAATGGGTTGCATGGACGAACTAAAGCCAGACCGACGCGCAGCAATTTCGGGCGCATACCTTGATGGAAAAAGCTACAAGGACCTGTCCGAGCAATTTGCTGTTCCGCTCAACACCATGCGAACGTGGCTGCGTCGAGACCTTGCAGCCCTGCGGGAGTGTATGACCCGATGACCTCAGTTCTATCATCAGACGAGCGCGGCGCATTGGCTGCCGAGTACGCCTTGGGGCTCCTCACAGGGGATCATCTGGCTTACGCACGGCAGAGGGCGGCGAGCGATCCCGAGTTTGCGCAATCGGTGACGGATTGGGAAATCAGATTTGCGGCGCTGACTGACGATCTGACAGACGAAACACCCAGCCCCGCTGTCAAAAAGGCGCTGCAGGCTGAAGTTTTCCCGAAGACAGCGCGCCAACCATTTTTCCAGCGGCTTTGGGTATGGCAGGCAGGTGCTGCTCTTAGTCTATCGGTGTTGGTTGCTGTGCTTGCATTGGACTTTGGCACACCGGATCAAACCACCGGTCCGCTCTATATCGCTGAGATTGCAGCTGACGCCGGAGATTTCAGGGTTGTCGCTGTGGTCGATAAATCCACTGACGAGATTTTCCTCACCCGTACCCAAGGCGCTGCCCCGGAAGGTCGAATTCTTCAAGTCTGGGCGCACGGCGAAAGCGGACCGACAGTTTCTGTAGGTTTATGGCCGGACGGCGAGTCGATCCGGCTGCCCTTGCCCGAAACGATTGCTGCTGTCGGAGGTATTTTGACAATCGGTGTCAGCGAAGAACCCCCTGGAGGGTCCTCAACTGGCTTGCCCTCCGGGCGCGTATTCGGAACTGTCGATATTCCGGGTGTGTCTGGCCAGCTCTAGCTAGATGCTTCTAGGATATTAGTGGCGATGCAGCGAAAGGGTGCTTCGTCTGCTCTGCCGACCTTCACCGTCCGAAAATGCTGCGCCATGGACGAATTGCCGGTCCGGGGAAGCTGAGGTGCAGCATCGGCGTGGTGGGGGATGGCGACTCTGGGCCGAGAGACACGGCGGATAATAGGTTAGATTACTGATGTTCTCTGCGAACGCAAAAACAAGTCAGTTTGGTAGAACGCGGACATTTTAACCTCTCAGAACGCCAAACTTCAGACACCCTTCACTGAGTTTGAACTCGAACGGGCCATTGACCAATCTTGCGTTGGTGGAGGCTATAACAAAGACGCTGCTACTTCGACGTCAGGCCTGATCAATTTTCCATGTTCAATAGATTCGCGGAATAATATTGCCGCTCGCATCGGTGACAATCGCCAAGACCTTCAGGCCTGTTACGGCGCGTTGCGTTGTGACGGGTCGCGGTCGAATGCGCCCGTCGCCGCGGTATCACCCTCTAGGCGCTGACGCTGCGCGGCCTCTGCCCACCATTCTAGCTGACCGAGCGTGCGCCCGACATAGCCGTCCCATTTCGCAGAGTCCGAGACCCAGGCCCCTTCGTCGTCTAGGGCCTCTTGTGCCTTGGGAAGGTGGGTCATGGCCGACACCGGCAGGCACCCCAGCTCTGACAGAAATCCGCGCATACCCATAGCGGCGCGCGCACCGCCCCATTGACCGGCTGAATAGGTGACAATTGCGCTTGGCTTCCATGCAAAGCGCGATGCCGCGAAGTGGTTCAGAACATGCGCCAGCGCGGGTGACATGGAATGGTTGTATTCCGGGGTGACCATCACATAGCCGTCCGCTGCCTGGATCGCCTCAGCCAGATCGTTCAACGCCTGGGGCGCGCGCCCCTCGGCATAGGCGAAATGCGGTTTGAAGATGCCGCCTATGTCGTAATCTAGCGGATCGATGATCTGCGCATCATGAGCGCTGTCGGTGATAAGACGGTGACACATCATGCTGACGCGCTGCCCCAATCTTGCCGGTCGGGGCGGCGCGCTGTCACGGGCTGAACCCAGAAAGATGAGGAACTTCATGTCTTGACGATAGATCAGCCGGGCGACTAACTCAACTGGGCATGCGAGGTAGTTCGAAAACTGCCCAACGCCTTCCCCAGTGCGATAACCAACACGCAGGCGATTTTAGGCACCAAAACGGCCACGACGAAGATATCTCCATAGGCCTGCCTGTGTGATATGCCGGAAATCCCCAGCAGGGTGATGACCGTGCCGTTATGGCGCAGCGTATCGAGACCCCCGGTCGCAAGGGCCACAACTCGGTGCAGCAGCGCTGGATCGAAGTACTCAACAGCAGCCTGCTCCATCAGGGACGGCCCGATGAGGTCGAGAGCGATAGAAATTCCACTCGAAGGACGATGTTGCATGAAGACGGTTCGGGCTGCATCTGCCCCTTTCCCCGTTTCGTTATGCAACACGCTCATAGGTCGCACGATCGAGACGGGTCATGCGGTTGAGGGCTTTGACAGCGATCTCGGTTTCGGTTGTCTGGGTCTCCATTTTGCGGCTGCGCAGGTCCGGTCCGATGACCTGTTTGTAGCGCCCGATCTGGGCCTCGCCGCGTGATCTCTGACCATAGCCGGTGGCCTTCTGCCAGGCCATTCTGCCGCCCTCCGCGATCCTCTCGAGATGGGCTTTGCGTGCGGCGCAAGCACCCGGACCAGTATTCTTCGGCGGTGGAATGATCCGCTCGACATCCGGACCAAGCGCTCGCCGGATCGTTGCGGCGGTCGGCGCACCGTCATAGGCGCCGTCTGCGATGAAACGGCGAACGGGACCGGCCACCCCAGCCAGCAGATCAGTCAACGCGCTGGGGTCTCCGACATGTTCTGCAGTCAGGCATGATGTGACAAGTTCCCCGCTTTCCGGGTCGACGCCGATATGCAGTTTACGCCATGTTCTGCGGGCCTTTGGCACCCCGTGTTTCTCCCGCATCCAGTCGCGGCCACCGTGGACACGCAACCCTGTGCTGTCCACAATCAGCGTGATCGGGCCACTGGCTGTCCGGGTGTCAGGCGCGATCTCGCGTAATCGCGCACGTCGGCAAAGCGTCGAGTAATCCGGCACGGCAAGCTCCAGTTCCATGAGCCGCAGCAGACTGCGCACAAAGCCCTGCGTTTGCCGAAGCGGCAGGCCAAATACGGCACGTAGGGTCAGGCAGGTCTCGATCGCCAGATCGGAATAGCGCTGCTGAGCACCTCGCTCGCCCGAACGTGCCGCCCACCAACCACGCACCGCATCCTCGCTGAACCAGACTGTCACATCCCCGCGCTGGCGCAGCGCCTCGTTGTATTCGGCACAGTTCGTCACACGGTACTTTGCCTTCGCAAACTTATCCCGTCGCGATCCGTTGAATTTGAAAGGCATCCCAGCATCCCGAAGTCAGGATCAAGGATCAGCTACGCTTCGGATGAACTTCGTGCAACAAGGTCGGTTAGACCAGTCCTGGAACGCCGTGGGCAGCGATTTCCCCGGTCGTTCCCCGAGCGCCTCGAGTATCGTTCCGAGCCGTCGGTTCAGCCGGACATCTCCAAGGTCACATCCAGCGGTTTCTGTTTCCTCCCAACTCTGCCCCATACCCGCACCTCCATCATTTCGGTGCCACATGACGAATCATGTCCGTTACTTCTCGGGCAAGGCCAAGTCTGCCGGGTGAATCAATTCGCCACACGACTTGTGACAGGTAACTTCATGCCCAATGGCGCGGTTACAATCTAAGGCTGCGTTTTGCCACACATGTATAAGCTATACGAATTCTTAATATACCATAATGCGCTTTGCCTGATCTAATAGGATCAGCCTAGAAGGCCTCACCTTTCTTCGACGAAGACTACGAGAAGCGAAGGTCACACAATCTGGGAGGAATGTTCTTGAAGATCGATAAGTTAGCAGTTGTATTGACTGTCGCTGGCATATTCGCGGCCGGAAGCGCCGTGGCTCAAGAGAAAACGTTCAAGCTTGCACATGTGTTCAGCACGGATCACCCGGTGCATCTGGGCGTTCTGAAAGCAGATGAGCTTTTGCAAGAAAAGTCTGATGGTCGCTTTGCGTTGCAGATTTTTCCTTCAGGCACCTTCGCGAGCTATCGCGATGCCATTACAGCGGTCCAGTTGGGAACACTCGACATGGCCCCGCTGGATACTGCGATCGATTGTCTACCCGCCTCGGGCGTGATGCTTTCGCCTTATACGTTCCGAGATTACGATCACTGGCGTGCTTTCAAGGAAAGCGATGTTTATACGACATTGCTGGATGATATCAGTGACGCCTGCGATGTAGAGCAGTTGAGCCTTTATACCTTTGGCTTCCGTCATGTTACGACCGGCGACACACCTGCAACGACCCTCGAAGATTTCAACAAGCTCAAGTTACGTGTCGTCAACTTTGCGCCCTATCCAGAAGCAGCCACGGTGCTTGGGGCAACCGGAACGCCGCTGCCGGTCGCAGACGTCTATCTCGCGCTGTCAAACGGCGTGGCGGATGGTCAGGAAAACCCGTTTACACAGATCGTCGCTATGAAGCTTTTCGAGGTGCAGGATTATCTCATCCTGACTGGGCATATGTTGGCCAGTTCGGGCATGACCATGTCGCAGCGCGCATGGACCGGTTTGTCGGATGAAGATCAGGTAATGTTCCGGGAAGTCTTTACGGAAGCAGCGGCCTATGTGGACAGCATCGTAATTGATGGCGAAGCAGAGCTGTTGGCCACACTCGTTGACGAGTATGGCATGGAACTGATTGAGGTCGACAAGCAACCCTTCGTGGATCGCGTTCCGATGGTGATGAAAAAGTACCCTGAGTTCCAAGAACTCTACAATCAGATCCAAGCAGTCGAGTAAGCAATCCAAACTAATTAACCTATTCCGCAACTGCGGAATAGGTAGATGGAGATGTCGCAATGAACCGCCTACTCAAGTCTCTTGAAGTGGGGATCGGCAGCTTTTGCCTGTTCGCTATGTTTGCACTTCTGTGCCTCAATATAATCATGCGCTACGCATTCAACGCAGCCATCCCTTGGGCGGAGGAAGTGTCCAACTACCTCTTTGTTTGGGCGGGCTTTTTGTCCTGCGCCTACTTGTTGGGGGAAGAGCAACATTTACGTGTCGACTTTGGCGTCAAGTGGCTGCCATTGAAGGCGCAGCTCGGCGTTAAGCTGTTCAATGATATGGTGCTCTTAGTCTTCTTCGTCTCAATGGTGATCCCAAGCATCCGGCTGTTGGGCAAACTACGGACAACGCCTTCTTTGAGAATGCCAGAGGCAATCCCCTATTCGATTTTGCCAATCACGATGGTGATCTGCCTCGTTCATCTCATTTCGCTTATTCGTCGTCACTATACGGCCTTCCGGGAGACTTCCGCATGAGTATTGCAATCTTGCTTGGGGGGTTCATAGGCCTGTTTCTGCTTGGCATGCCTGTCGCGTTTGCGATGATTGTCGCGGCTTGGGCATATGTTCTGTACACGGGGTTCGATCTGTCCTTCCTGTCGCTACAGCTGTTCGCCGGCCTGGACTTCTTCGTTCTTCTGGCGATCCCTTTGTTCATTTTGGCGTCGGAAGTGATGGCACGCACGTCAGTAGCGCAACGCATCTTTGACTTTGCAGAGGCGATGGTGGGCGGCATTCACGGGGGGTTGGGGCATGTGAATACGGTCACATCCGTGGTCTTTTCCGGCATGTCGGGATCTGCTGTTGCTGATGTCGGTGGGATTGGCCGCCTCAGCTATCGCGCTATGGTCAATCAAGGCTATCCAGCGCCCTATAGTGCCGCTGTGACCGTGGCCAGTGCGGTGATCGGGCCGATCATTCCGCCATCCATCCCGATGATCGTGTTTTCTATGGTCTCTGGTGCCTCTATCGCCAAGTTATTCTTTGCAGGGGCGATCCCCGGGCTGATGATCGCTTTTGCGATCTTTGGATATGTGTACGTTACATCGCGCCGCCGGGGGTATCCCATGGGGCACCGGGCAAATTTCGCTCAGTTGGTGGCAGCCCTGATTGCGGGCTTCTTACCGCTAATGACGCCGGTGATCCTTTTGGCGAGCATCTATCTGGGTATTGTCACGATCACAGAAGCCGCGGCCGTGGCCGTTCTCTACGCGATGGCACTTGGCATTTTTGTCTACCGGACTCTTGGGTTGAGAGATTTCGTAGACTGCATGCGTTCAGTCTTTATTACTTGCGGCGCGATCCTAATATTGTTGCCCGCAGCCAAAGTCTTTGGCTTTGCACTGACCGCTGAAGGTGTATCGCAACATTTCGCCCTCTGGGTTACGTCAATTTCCGAAAACCCGATCTTCATTCTGGTGGCGATCAATGTGCTGTTCCTCGTGCTGGGCTGCATTTCGGATCCAAACGTCAACATTATGCTGTTCGTGCCCATCGTCATGCCATTGGCCAACATGATCGGGATCGACCCGATCCAATTCGGCATGATCGTCGTCCTCAACTGTATGATTGGGCTGGCAACGCCTCCTGTGGGCGGATTGCTCTTCGCCATATGTGGAATGGAAAAGATCAGGATTGAAGATGTGTTTCAAGCCATGTGGCCCTTCTTGGGCTTGCTCCTCGGAGTCCTCGTCTTGGTGTCCGCAGTCCCAGCCCTTTCACTGTGGTTGCCCAGCGTCCTTTTTGACTGATCGAAAGTAGAACTCATGACAATCTCTAATGCTTGGATGAAACCGGCTCTCAAATCCGGCGCTGTTTTGCGCGGACTTATGGTCTCGGAAATGAAAACGCCCTTTTTGGGTGCTCTCTTGGACTCGATCGGAATGGACTTCGCAATCCTAGATCAAGAGCATGGCAGCTATGGCCCAGATATGCTGGCGTCACTCATGGCGGGCTTCAGGAACGGGCGTTGCCAGCCCATCGTGCGCGTGCCGGAAATTCGTCGCGATGCGTTTCTGACTCCATTGGAGCTTGGCGCATCAGGCGTCCTTGTTCCGCGTGTCGAAACTGCTGTTCAGGCACGGGCGATCGTCGATTTTTGCCATTACCCGCCATCGGGGTCGCGGGGGGTCAGCATGTCGCGGGCACATACCCGCTTTTCACGAGTGACCGCCACTGAATATTTGCCTCAGGCCAATGCTGAAATCCTGATCGGCGTCCAGATCGAGACGGCCGCGGCTTTGGACGCGCTGGATGACATTCTATCGGTAGATGGGATCGATATGGCATTCATCGGCCCATCTGATCTAAGCGTGTCGTGCGGGATTTCCCCTAAGTTGACATCGCCGGAAATGGCGGCACATGTCGATGCAATTTTGGCGGCCTGCAAACGTCATGGAAAGATTGGCGCGCTTCAGACGACAGATTGGGAAACGGCCTTGTCACTGGTGCCGAAAGGATTGAACCTGATTTCTGCGACCACTGACCTTGCAGCGCTTCAGTACGGCATGACGGCTGCATTGACCGCCCTTGAAACCGCGCCACGAGCGGACTGAGTCATGACAAATAGCGACTGTTTCCTCGGCCTCGATCTGGGGACTAGCAGCCTGAAGGCTGTCCTGACCGACAAACGAGGTGTCGTGCTTGCAGAGGCGTCCGCGCATTATCCTACTTTGCGCCCTCACATCGGCTGGTCCGAGCAAGACCCTGTCGAGTGGCATAGAGCGATGACTGAGACGGTCGCCTCACTCTATGCCTCGGCGCCAGAGGCAATGGATCGATTGGTTGCGATCGGCTTTTGTTCTGCGGCGCATTTGCCGGTCCTCCTCGATGCGGATGGCAAGGTCGTGCGTCCGGCGATTTTGTGGAGCGATCAGCGCAGCAGTGCCGAGGTGAAATGGCTGATCGCCGATCACGGCGCGAGAATACGGGATGCCACCCTGAATGAGCCGTCCTGCACATGGACACTTCCTCAGCTTGTGTGGGTGGCGGGGAACGAGCCCGACGCCATCGCCCGAACCGCATCGCTGTTATCCTCCAAGGACTATTTAATCTATTTGCTCACAGGGCGACGTCAGATGGATCTGACTTCAGCTGTGGCGACCTTGATGTACGATGTCGAGGCGCGGACTTGGGATTTCGACCTGACGGCCCTTGCAGGGCTGTCACCTGACGCTTTGCCTGAAGTCGTAGAGTCCACTGCCCTCGTCGGGAGGTCAGGCAGCGGTTCCGATAACTTTGGTTTGCCTGACGGTATCGCGGTGATCAGCGGTGCGCTTGATAGTGCCGCGGAAATTGTCGTCTGCGGCGGTCCAGCAATTGATCCGCCAGCGGTCATTCGCGTCGGATCATCGGCGGCGATCCTTGCCCCCGGAGAACCGGTCTTCAAACAAGGGGTGTTAAATTATCCGCACGCCTTGCTGCCGGGACACTATTATCAGGCTGGGACCAATGCCGGGGCAGTCGCTCTTCAATGGGTGCGCCATCTCGCCGGTGGTTTGGAGCACGACGAGGTCGATGAAATGGTCAAGGCAATACCGGCAGGTGCCGACGGATTGCTGTTTCACCCTTACCTTCAAGGGGAGCGGGCACCGTATTGGAACCCGGACATGCGCGGCAGCTTCTCGGGTATCCATTCGCGCCATGAGATTGGACATTTTGTAAGAGCCGTCATGGAAGGCGTTGCATTTTCCCTTCGCGATTGCATCCAGCGTCTGGATCTCAATATCTCGCATGACGTTCCGGCGAGATTGGCCGGAGGTGTTATACGTGGGCAAATCTGGCCACAGATCCTTGCGGATATCCTTGAACTGCAATTGGAGACTGTCGACCATGCAGAATCGGCGCTTGGCGCGGCATTTATCGCAATGCAGGCCATGAACGGGCCAATTGGAATCCCAAATGTGGCGACGCACTCGACGATCCGGCCTGATCCGGAGAAGGCCGAGCTGTATTCTGGAATGTTCGCGCGCTATCAGCGGTGGGCCGCTTTCATAGATCGCGAAGCGCGGATGGGCGCTTGATCCTCGAAGGTCCGTCGATTTCCGAATAATGCACCCAACCGTCGGGCAGAGGTTTTAATATCACCTCAGGGAGAAGGTCTGTGCGCTTACGGGCAAAGCTTAGAAGCAGGCGGGCAACGCGTGTCATCCGCTCCGAAACAAATGCAGCGCCCAATTGTTCGGACAGATTGCTTGTATCGATATCCAGCGCGACAAGCCTGCCTTGCTCTAAAAGATCAACGACAGCCCAATCACCGAGAAAGGCAATACCGCTTTCAATCTCGCATAGGGTGCGGATTAAGTACGTGTCATTACTCTGGCCCACGATATCTGGGATAATCCCGTGAAGCGCAAAGAAGTGATCGCTTAACGAACGGAAGTTGATCCCGCGCTCATACAGGATGAACCTCTCATGCGCGATGTCCTGCGGGGTTACGCCCTTCACCCCTGCCAACGAGTGGTTTGGGCTGGCCACGATCAAAGTGCGGTGACTTCCAAGCACCGCCTGTTCAATTCTGGGGTTCCGGTACGGGTAGGGGATCGGCAAGAAGCCAATATCGAGCGCGCCATTCAGAATGTCCTCTGCCGTGCGCTCGGTGTGGGTCGTTGTCCGAATATCCAGCCTAATGTTGGGATAGATGCGCCCGAACGCCTGATAAAGCCTTGCCCAGATGAAAGACGTCCCAGACGTACTGGTCCCAACACGAATTCGGCCATGATACTCCTCGGGCGACAGGTTGCTGGCTGGCATCAGTGTCTGGCGCTGACGGAGCAGGCTTTGTGCCTGCGGAAGCAGATTTTTTCCAGCCTCTGTGATTTCGCAATGGCGCGCATTGCGAATAAACAGCGGTTCCTTCATCTCCTCTTCAAGCCGCCGAATGGTTTGGCTTACCGCTGACTGCGACATACTAAGTTGTTCAGCTGCCGCCGAAAAACTTCCTGTTTCGGCGATGGCGACAAATGTGTGAAGGTGTCGAAATTCCATAGGCGTAAGCTATCGTGTGAAGAATAGTAGCACCATAGGCTTTGTAGACTCGATCTGGTTGACGGCCTGCTTACCTAGCGGCACTGCAGGCCGAGGCCTTTCAGGGACGCTGTTGCATAAATCTGAAACTGGCCGCAGGTCCCCTTTCCCCAGACACACTTATCCCGCGGCGATTGTGACGGGTATGCCGAGGGCCGTTAACCGGTTCAGCACTGCAGCGCGGATCTGAACCTCGGCGAGTTGGCGATCAAAGTCGCCCGCCATAAGGCGCTGACCGAGGCCCGATCCGCAGTTCATCTTAGTCTCAACTCGGCTTCGTCGGTGATCCTCGGTCCAGCGCCGCTACAGAGAACGGCCGCGATATGTCGAGGCCCGGAGCGCCTCGTTACGGGCCCTGGCTCCGGCGGTGGTCGGCTTCCACGGCACGGCGTTCTTGCGTGGCGGAATGATTGCGGCCGCGCCGCGGTTGGCAATGGCATCGTGACATTTACGCGTGTCGAAGGCACCGTCGGCGGTGACGGTGGCGATCTCCTGATGCGGGTCGATCTGGCCCAGTAAGTCGGGCAGCATCGGTGCGTCGCCGACATTGCTGGTGGTGACCTCGACTGCCCGGATTTCCAGTGTTTCCTCATCGACCCCGAGGTGAATTTTGCGCCAAACTCGCCGTTTTGCACCGCCATGCTTGCGTGCAATCCACTCCCCTTCACCCTCAACCTTGATGCCGGTGCTGTCGATCAGCAGGTGCAGTGGCCCCTTTGATCCGCGATATGGGATCGCCACGCATCGGTCTTTTGCCGGCGGCTCAGAGTGCTGAAGTCGGACACGGACCAGCCAAGACCGGCCAGCTTAAGCAGGCTCGCAACGAACCTGGTCGTCTGCCGAAGCGCCATGCCGAAGAGGACCTTGAGCGTGAGGCTGGCTTGGATGGCTGCAGCACTATAAGTCTGTTGGCGGCCACGCTTCTCGGAGGGGGCCTCCTCCCACACCATATCCGGATCGAACCAGACGGTCAGCGACCCACGCCGCCTCAGCGCGAGGTTGTAGTCATGCCAGTTCGTTGTCTTGAAGACTGTCTTTCCGGGTGTGCTCATCCCGCTCGGCTACCACATTGGATTGACGTGGTGAATCCCGCGCAGGATTTGTGCAACATATGTAACCGCCCCAAATGCAAGAGGGATTTTGAAGCTTTTTCTGACACGTCGTCGGGTGCTGACATATGTCCGGCCTCATGATGCGACCTTACAGATGTCGCGGGCTCCGATGGTGTTCGAAAATCAGGTCCAGATCAAAGCCGCGTGCTCAAAGGCACTCTGTTGCGCACTGGTTTTCCCGATCCCGTCTCACGACTATTGCGCCAAACTGCTCCTTGCCCTCTTTCGCTCCGACGTCCTCGCGACCGACGGTCGGCTTACGCCGCCGCGACCGGAGACTGATAGACGCCGCCCTTGGCCATCAAGGCCCAGACGATCCGCGCCATTTTGTACGCCAGCGCCACCCGCACCAGCATTGTTGGTTTGCGCGACAGCAATCCCGCGAGCCAGGTACCGGGCTGTGCCGCCTTATGAACATGTCGTTTGATGACCACGCTATTGGCCCCGATGACCATCAATCGTCGCAAAGATCGCTCGCCCATCTTCGTCGTTGCACCCAAACGTTGTTTGCCGCCCGTAGAATGTTGTCGCGGTACCAAGCCCAACGTCACGCCAGAGGCGTGCAGCCCGCACGACGCCGCAAAATCGCGGCCACGGCGGAAGGTCTCAGCCGGCGGCGCGAGGGTCACGAGTGCCGTCGCAATCAGCGGACCGATGCCAGGAATAGTCATCAACCGTCGCGCCATTTCGTTGTTCTGTTCGCGGGTTCTGATCTCAGCGTCAAGCTTGCCGATCCGGGCTTCAAGATCGGATAGTGTGCCGATGAGGTCCTCCAGAACTTGGCGCGCAGTCTGCGGCAGTTGGACTTGCTTCACTTCCGTTCCGGTTTTCCGCGAGCAAGGCTCGCCATAGAGGAGACCGGATATGGCAGCCAAACATAGTGACGACTTCAAACGTGAAGCGGTTCGGATCGCGACGCACAGCGGCCTGACACGCCGACAAGTGGCCTCAGACCTTGGCGTAGGGTTTTCGACCTTGGGCAAGTGGATGCGGGATTACTCGACCGATCCGGCTGCCGCCGAGGACGCGGAGCTGCGCCGGGAGAACGAGCGCTTGCGCAAAGAGAACCGCGTTCTGCGGGAGGAGAGGGAAGTGTTAAAAAAGGCCGCGATCTTCTTCGCGAGCCAAAAGCAATGAGATTTCAATTCATTGCGGAGTATCGCGGAGGTCTTTCACGTGCACATTTGTGCCGCCTGATGCAGGTTTCAGACCGTGGGCTACGGGCGTGGCGTCGCAGGCCACCATCACATTGACAGCGTCGCGACATGATCCTTCTGGCACATATCCGCGAACAGCATCGGCTCAGCTTGGGCAGCTACGGCCGTCCGCGCATGACGCAGGAATTAAAGGAGCTGGGTCTCTAGGTCGGTCAGCGCCGCGTCGCCCGGATCATGCGTGACAATGGCATCCAGGCTCTGCGCAGCCGTAAATTCAAGCGCACCACCGACAGCAACCACAGCTTCAACATCGCCCACAATCTGCTGTCCCAAGATTTCTCGGCACCCGCCCCGAACCAGAAATGGGCGGGAGACATTACCTACATCTGGACCCGCGAGGGTTGGGCCTATCTCTCTGTCATCATTGATCTATACTCACGCCGTGTGATCGGCTGGGCGATCAGCAATCGTATGAAGCAGGACCTGGCCTTGCGGGCCTTGGACATGGCGATCGCTCTACGCAGACCGCCACCTGGCTGCATTCACCACACCGATCGCGGAGCCCAATACTGTGCTCACGAGTACCAGAAGCGCCTACGTCGTCACAAACTGCTTCCTTCGATGAGCGGCAAGGGAAATTGTTATGATAATTCGGCTGTCGAGAGTTTCTTCAAGTCGCTCAACGCCGAATTGATCTGGCGAAATACCTGGCAAACACGCCGGGACGTCGAGGTCGCAATGTTCGAATACATCAACGGTTTCTACAACCCACGCAGGCGACATTCAGCGCTGGACGGAAAATCGCCCTTGGCTTTCGAAAAGATCGCCGCCTAACATGAGCAACACACCGGAACGGAACCGGTGCAAGTCCAGGCAACCGATTGAAAAAATCCAGAACCTGCGCTCGTCGCAACTTCTTGCGAACAACCGCATGGTCCGTGCCGTCCGCACCGTGAACCTGAAAAACACTCTTCGCCAGATCGAGTCCAACTGTAGTAACTTCTGACATGACCGCCTCCAAAGTTGGGTTGTTGCGATCCCACCTTGGCACAGCAGATGCCGTCGGGGGGGCGGTTAAAGCATCAAGGCCATTAATTGATTTTGAACCGCGCCGGGTTTGCCGGAGGCTGAATTGTCTTAGTTACGCGGCCATATCTGATCTTTCCATAGCAGCATAGAAGTTTGCTTCTGCCTCAGCGGGCGGGATATTCCCGATAGGTTCCAGCAGGCGGCGATTGTTGAACCAGTCGACCCATTCGAGGGTGGCATATTCGACGGCTTCAAAGCTGCGCCAGGGGCCACGGCGATGAATGACCTCAGCTTTGAATAGGCCGTTTATCGT
>NZ_MTBG01000051.1 GCF_002119405.1 Pseudoruegeria sp. SK021
TCGGGCAGTTGGGTGATGGTAGACTCTGACATGTGGCATATCCTTTTCTCGGCTGAGAATTGACGGCGTCTGAACTCCGCCATGATATGCCGCCCCTCAGGGCATCACCAACTTTCGCGCGTTTCTCCTCCACGCAGCGCCTCAAGCGCTACGTATCGTCGGGAAAGTGTTCCATAGGATCAATTCCTGATCCCCTCACCTTTGAACTTGTCCGAGAAGCTGCGTCTCCTGCTTCGTCGTGTATCCCATCATCTGCATTGGATACTTCCTAGCAGGCTGGCCAGTTTTGCCAGACCACTTTACAAGTCCGGAGCCAACCAGACCCAATGCGAACCACGCAATCTGAGCGACGCGTTTTGATCGGACCAGTTGGCTGCTTGGATGGCTCGCCGATTTGGGCCGCAGCACGGATTGCGCCCCAGCGCAACACAGCAATGCAAAATTTGCAGAACTCAAAGCATTGTGCAATCGCAGCATTAGCCCTATCTATTCCCTATAGATTGGCTTTTCCTCCTCCCGAGCCAATCTCAGTAATTTGGCGGCATCCCCTCCTCCCGGATGCCGCCATTTTTTTTTGCCCGACGCGCATCGGACCACTGGGCTCGACGCGAAGGCGCCACTCATAACCCCCTCAGGTAAGAAACTCTGGCAGACAGCCCGGAATCGGCCATTAAAAATATTAATGCTATCTGTCAAAGTCATAGAAAGATTTAAACGCATTATTATCAATGTATGAGCATTACTATGGCTTCGTCTTGTCGACGAAGCAGCCGCCGACAATCGACGCCCAATATCCCCGGTTTCGCCCCGGATCATTCAAACTTCGGCTTGGCTGCCTGTCCGTTTCAACATGATCCTGCACATGGACTTAGGTTAATGCCGGAGTTCAGAATAAACACTCCCGACTACAGCATCCCACGCCAATCGAATGCCTTCGGGCTAAGACCGTCCAGTGCGCTTCGCCATCCTCCAGCCCATATCAATAATCATTTGCACCAAATCGAAATCGTCCTGAAAGATTCCCGGAGGGGCGGCTGAAAATGCGTCTGGTGGTCGAGGCTCAATGGAACGTGGCGGACGAACCGCGCATCCACGTTGCAGCCGAATGTGAGGTCACGTCTGATCGTGATCATTGGTCCGACAAGAGTTGCAATGTTGCTGCCGTAAACAGCCAGCAGTCGTGTCGACTAGGTGCAAGAACGACGCGGCAGCTCCGTTTCTCGCGAAGCGCTGCTTTGCGTTATCCCTGCCCTCTTAACCAGCCGAGGTTACGCAAGTCTGATCGTCCCGCAGCATCAAACGCGTCTATCGTTGCGATGGAAACACCGGTGAGGTTCGCCGAATAGGCGCCTTAACGTCTCGCCAAGGATCGGGACGTTAAGGCGCCCCCTATATGAAAGCATCCGCTAGACCGTCTCGCACGCGAGACGGTCTAGCGGCCCTGCCCGTCCAAAAGATCTGCAAGTTGCGCCACGAACGCCTCAAGTTCTTCCGCCGAAGACACGGAAAGCCCGTCCAGCTTAAGCGCAATTCGTCCACCGCTAGACCGAGCCTGGACCTTAACTCCGTCCGCACTCTGCCACTCTGCGGTAAGCACCGGAACCGCTTCTGCTTGCGCAACTGCGAAACGTCCTTGCTGCGCAACAAATTCAGTTAAAATGGCAAGTTCCTCTTCAGCGGTGGCGAATTTGGTGTCGCGATCCGACAGTTCCGCCACCAAGGCAGGCCCGCGACCGTCTTTTAGCGCCTGCGCAAGCCGAGCACCCAAACGCTCGCCAATCTGCTCAGGATAATCCAGAACGGCGCCCAATTCACTGTGAATCACTGTAAAGTTGCGGATCTTGTAGCGGCGGTTGCGGCTAGATCTTGAAAACAGCGCCTGTATCGCCTCGTCGATCGTGGCACAAACCCCCTGCTCTGCCGCGAGACAGCAAATTCGGCCGCGTTCATAAAAGCTAATATCCTGCCGGATTTCGTTTTCTTCGATCATCGCGACCATGACGTCGACCCGATCGCGTCCACCGGAAATCAGCGCTTTGACCACCGAAAATTGCGGGTCGCCCGTCTCGGCATACAGGTCCCGCAGCGCACTTAACCGCCGGTATCCGCTGACCAGTTGGTATTTGCCAGACATGGAACTGCGCCCAGACAGTTCGATCGGCGTTTGTTGGCCTCGATCGCGAAGACTGGATTTCAATTCCTCCCAAGCCTCGCAGGATTTATCCAGCATACGCCGATCCCGCGTCAGGGCATGGGCATCAACATCGTCAAGCGGAACTTGTTCGATCACCAAGCCCGCAGATTTGGCATGGGCATAAAGATCCCGCGTCCCGCTCAGGTCTTCGTTCTCGCGCCGTAAACGCAGTAGTTCATCCTCTATACTGCGTGCAGCGGATCCGGCCACTTTGCCAATCGGCGGCGCTTTGGATGCGGCCATCCCCCGTCGCTCTGCCGCCGCACGTTCAGCCACATCGCGCATTTCCGAGACGCTGTCCCGGTCAATCGATCCTAGACGTTTCCGGCTCATGCGGCGCCCTCCTGCGTTGCGGCCTCAATTTGATCCCGTTCCCAACATCCGATCAAAATCCTTTTGAATTCGTGATAGCACCGATCGAAGGTCTCGCGCCCGCGACGATAAGTGTCTCGGTTGAAATCCGTGTGGCTTGCCTCGTAAATTCCCGAAACCCGTTCGCCCGCTTGTCCGACAAGCGCTGTAAACTCCTGCCGGTGCTTTGCCACAAAATCATCCAGATAGACTTGAATGACATTGGCCAACTCGGATTGTTGCGCATCGTCGTAGCGGGTCAAAATCACCTGCACAGCATCCCAAGAGAATTTCGGGGCAGCGTCGTTCAGGCGAGACATACTGTCCTCAATGCTGACAAAGGTCGTGTAGAGCATATCAAAGAACCGACCCGTACTGTCGAATTCAATAAAAGATGCCCCCACCGGGATCAGCAGAATATCGGCAGCTGATAGTGCATTGATGGTCAGGTATCCGAGTGCAGGCGGGGTATCGATCAGAATGATGTCGTAATCCGACAACAGGTTTTCGTCTCGCAAAAAGGATTTCAGCGCATCCCAGAATTGCCAGCTTCGATGGGTCTGCATCCAGACCGGGACCTGAAACTCGGCCCAGTAAAGGTTCAGCTGCGCCGGAAGAATGTCAATCGTGGGCCAGTGAGTGCCAAAGATCAGATCGTCGGCGGTGACCCGCGCCGCATCACGAATTTCATCGTCCAGACGATCCGAGGTCAGATCATCAATACCCATGCTGCGGGCAACATGTTCCGCGTGATGACGGGCAAGGATTGAATAGGCGGTTTGGCCTTCGTCTTCGGCCATGACGCCAAACATCGTGCTCATCGACGCCTGACTGTCGAGGTCGACCACCAGAACTCTATACCCGTCCAGCGCTGCCGCCATCGCCAGATGCGCGCCTGTCGTGGTCTTAGAAACGCCGCCTTTAAAGTTGCAGACCGATACGATTTTCGCGGGCTGATCCTTCGGGCGATAAGGGCGATAGCCTTTGCCTTGCTGGCCTTCGCTTTCCAGAAAATCGCGGATGGTGTTCACTTCGTCCAACGTGAACATCTTTGCCCCGCCGGTTTTCTCGGGGGTGCCTTGAGGCAGGTCAGGGTGGGCCTTAAGAACACGGCGAAGATGTTGCGCCGTAACGGGCAACATGTAGGTTGTGATCTCCCAGAATCCGAAACTGCGCAGCTGCTTTTCGCCGTCGGGTTTGTAGCCCCGTCGGGCCAAGTCATCGCGGGCTCGCATACAGATTTCTGCCGCGACTGTGAAACGATCGGTCGTGACGCGGGACGGCAAATCGCTCAAAGCTTCCTTTGGGTCAATTGGCTGAAGACTGATAGAGGTGTGTTGCGTGCTCATTTCATCAGATCCTGAATGTTCCTGCCTTCAGCTCTTATCCATATTTTCCGTGAATGTGGCTGCTTAAGAGAGTCATAGCGCGTGTGTTTGGGATTGTCACGCGCGCGAGACGCTTAAAAACAGCGGTTCCGCGCAAAATCTAACGGAAAAATGCACCTACTAAACGTATGAATCTCTTTAGGAGTCTTTTGAATCTATGGACTCAGTAATCCTATAATAATTCAGTGAGTTACTGGTGTGCGCACACCAGTTTACAGGATCAGTTCGACCCGGATACAGGTCGGTATCACCCCGAATACAGGCCCAAATATACCCATTTACGTGCGGAAACGACCCCATCTGCGGGATGAGGGCAAATTGCTGTGTAGCGACGGGTTTTCGGGGCTTTCGTGGCCTTCACCGGAGAGAATGACGCAAATTCGAAGGGTCGACGGCATGAAACCTACCCATTTACGTGATGGGCGGCTGACGAAATCGACCTGTTTGCGTGGCGGCGCGTTTCATTATTGGCAAGAAAACATCCCCGTGTCGGTTGACACGCGGGTCGTTTATGAGGCCAGAGTCGGGAAAATTAAGCAGACTGAGTCGAATCCGTGACCCAATTTAGACACATCACCGAGCGGGAAAGCCTGCGCAAACACGTTGCCGCCATTCATGTCGGCGGCAAGCTGACCCTGTTGCAGCGTAAACTCAGCAATTGCTTACTGCTGAATGCCTATGACGACTTGCTGACCAAACCGTCGCACCGGATCGACGCCGAAACCCTATGCGCCCTGTCGGGATATGCGTCACGCGACCGCGAGACGCTGAAGGGTTCGTTGCGGGCCTTGGCCGAGACAACCGCCGAATGGAATATGTTGGGTGACAATGGCGAAGAAGAATGGGGGATCTCGTCACTGATCTCTTATGCCAAGCTGGTCGGCGGCGTCTGCGAATATGCCTATGCCGCGCCGCTGGCGGCAAAGCTGTATGATCCCAGCGTTTTTTCGATGATCAACATGCGCATCCAGCGCAATTTCACCTCGGGTCATGCTTTGGCCTTGTACGAGAACTGTTTCCGCTTCGTGCGCACCGGTTCAACCGGTTGGTGGGAGATTGACGTGTTTCGGCGTCTGATGGGGGTGCATGACAGCCCCTATTACGAGGATTTCTCCAAGCTGAATGCCAAGATCATCAAGCCATCGGTGGCCGAAGTGAATGCGGTGTCCGACATCTCGGTGGTGGCCGAGGTCAAACGGGAAAGCCGTAAGGCGAAATACATCCGCTTTCTGATTGCCCGGAATGGTCAGGCAACGCTGTTCGATCTGGGGGACGATGACGCGGTTCGCAAATCCGCAGTCTACAAGCGCCTGCTGGAGAACGGGGTGTCGAACCGGCTTGCCCAGCGGTGGATTGCGGAACATGGCGAAAGCTACGTCTCTGAGAAGTTGGATTTTGTGGAAGGGGAGCGGCGCAAGGGCAGGGTGCGCAAAACCCCCGCCGGATATCTGAGTGCGGCCATCAAGGGTGACTTCAAAACGCCTTCCGTGGCTCCGATTTCAGTCGCCCCTTCGGCAGTCCCGGCGGATCCGACCCCGCAGGAACTGGAAGAGGCCGAACGCGCCGCGCAACTGGCCCGGGACGCAGCATGGCGCAGCCAGTGCCTCGGGGTGATCGACCTGAACCTTGAAAAGCGGTCCCCGGCCAGTCGCAAGGCGATGAAGGACCGGTTCGAGCGCCAGCTTGACGATGATTTTGAGCGCGACCAGTTCCGACGCTTTGGCTGGCACGCCCGGGGGGTCTTTCCCAAGGTGCGAAATTTCTGGGCTGATCTGATTCCCGAAGGCTTGCCCGATCAAGCCGAGTGACCCTTGTCTCGCACGCGTGACAGGGGAAGTTTGCTTAGCGTCGGAAGGTCACAGCGCTGAATGCCGCCTGCGGTCTATGTTGCGCGGCAAAACCGGTGCGACCCTTAACCAGAACGGGATCTTTCATGGATACTCTCTATTCTCCACAGCTTCTCGGGCTCTTGTCGATTGGGCTGCTGTGCACGGGGGCAATCGCCGGTGTGTTGGCCGGGTTGCTGGGCGTCGGCGGCGGCATTGTCATCGTGCCCGTGTTGTTCTTGCTATTCCATGCCATCAATATTCCCGAACATCTGGTGATGTATCTGGCCGTCGCAACCTCTTTGGCGACGATCATCCCAACCTCGATCGCGTCGGCCCGGGCCCATCATAAACGCGGCACAATTGACGTGGCGCTGCTGCGGTCTTGGGCGCCGTGGATCGTCTTGGGTGCGGCGGTGGGTGGTTTGCTGTCCAAGGTCTTGGACTCGTCGTCGTTGACGTTGATCTTTGGCTGTATCGCCTTGGCGGTCTCGATCAACATGGCGCTGCCGCGCAAGATCATTCTGTCGGATCATCTGCCAAGCGGCCAGCCGGTCATTGCCGGGGGGATTGGCTTGTTCTCGGCCCTGATGGGCATCGGTGGCGGCACTTTGACGGTGCCGGTGTTGACGGCTGTGTCATTTCCGATCCACCGGGCGGTTGGCACGGCAGCCGCGTTCGGCCTGCTGATTGCCGTGCCTGCCGTGGTCGGCTTCGTCTGGTCGGGCTGGGGCGTTGCGGGACGGCCACCATTTTCGTTGGGCTATGTGTCGATCCCGGCGGCCGTGTTGATCTTTTCGACCAGCACATTTACCGCGCCGATTGGGGCCCGGATCGCGGCGTCATTGGACCCTGCGCGCCTGCGGATTGCCTTTGCGGTGTTCCTGTTCCTGAGCAGCGTCAAGATGCTTTGGTCGGTTCTAGGCTAATGGCCCGGCTTGTGCAGGCCCGGAAACTGACATAGTTTCTGGCTATCCGTCGGGGGGCCCATCTGGGCTGAGAGGTGCGCGCACTGACCCGTCGAACCTGATCCGGACAATGCCGGCGTAGGGAACGGGTCGGGCACGCTTGGCGGGCCATTGCTGTCGTTCCTTGCCGCGCATCCAGTCCCCCTGCTGTGAGGCTATGAATGACCGACCGTGTTCCTATTGCTCTGACCATCGCCGGTTCCGATAGTGGCGGTGGCGCTGGAATTCAGGCTGATCTCAAAACCTTTTCGGCCCTTGGGGTCTATGGTGCCAGTGCAATCACCGCGATCACCGCTCAGAACACGCAGGTTGTCTCGGCCGTTCACGAAGTTCCCGCCGACGTGGTCGCCGCCCAGATCGCGGCTGTGCTGGACGATCTGAACGTCGCAGCGATCAAAATCGGGATGTTGTTCTCAGCCCGGTTGATTGACGTGGTCGCGGCGCGGATGGCCCATTATGCGGGGCCCGTTGTGCTGGACCCAGTGATGATCGCAAAGTCTGGCGATGCGTTGCTCCAAGGCGCGGCGATTGCGGCGATGACGGCGCAACTGTTGCCCCGGGCTGATCTTTTGACTCCGAACCTTCCCGAAGCTGCCCGTCTGCTGGGGGCGCCCCAAGCCCAGACCCCGGACGAGGCGGCCGCGCAAGGCCGCGCCTTGCTGGCGCTTGGGCCGCGGGCCGTCTTGATGAAGGGCGGGCATGCGCAATCGGGTACCTGCACCGATTTGCTCGTTCGCCCGGGCCAGCCCGATTTGGCGTTCAGCGCGCCGCGGGTCGAAACCCGGAATACCCATGGCACCGGCTGCACTTATTCTGCTGCCATTGCGGCGGGGCTGGCAAAAGGGCTGGAGCTGAGCGAGGCGATTGGCGTCGCTCATGATTATCTACAGGGCGCGATCCGACAGGCCGATGGCCTTAAGATCGGCGCCGGGCATGGTCCGGTGCATCACTTTCATCAGGTTTGGGGCGCAGCATGACCGCAGTTACGGTGATCGGGGCCGGGGTGGCGGGCCTGACGGTGGCCCGCTGTTTGGCGGATCGCGGCGCTGAGGTCTTGGTGATTGACCGCGGCGACGGTCTGGGTCCGCATGCCTGTTCGTGGTGGGCGGGCGGCATGCTGGCGCCGTTTTGCGAAGGAGAAAGTGCCGAAGAGCCGGTGATCCGGCTGGGGCAGGAGGCTGCCGATTGGTGGGCAGCCAAGACCCACGCCGTGCATCGCAAGGGAACGCTTGTGGTCTCGGCGGCACGCGATCAGGCCGACCTGGCCCGTTTTGCCCGGCGGACAAGCGATTTCACCGTAGTGTCTGGCCCGGCGATCGCCGCGCTGGAACCGGATCTTGCCGGTCGGTTTGCCCGCGGCTTGTTTTTTGCGGGCGAGGCCCATCTGGCCCCGCGGGCGGCGCTGGCCGATCTGCGGGCAGGGTTGCAGCGCGACGGCGTTGAATTCACGCAGGCCGAGGCCGATCCCGCCGCCCATGCCGCCAAAGGTTTGACGGTCGATTGCCGGGGCTACGCAGCGCGGGATGTGCTGCCGGATTTGCGGCCGGTCAAGGGCGAGATGCTGGTGCTGTCTTGCCCGGATTTGGCCCTGTCGCGGCCCATTCGGCTGCTGCATCCGCGCATTCCGCTCTATATCGTGCCGCGCGGCGACGGGGTGTTCATGCTGGGCGCGACCATGGTCGAAAGCGCGGCGCGCCGCCATGTAACGGCCCGCGCTCTGCTGGAATTGCTCAGCGCGGCCTATGCCCTGAACCCGGCATTTGGCGAAGCTGAGGTGCTGGAGATCGGGGTCGACAGCCGCCCGGCCTTTCCCGACAACCTGCCGCGTATTCGGCGGACTGGCAATCTGATCCGGGTCAATGGCCTGTACCGGCATGGCTTTCTGCTGTCGCCTGCCGTCGCGCGGATGGTGGCCGAGCTGATTTTTGACGCGACAACCCCAGAGGTGATGGATGCGGTTACAACTGAACGGTGAACCGGTGGACACTGAAGCGGCCACCTTGCAGGCGCTGCTGCTAGAGCGGGATTACGGCGACGCGGTGGTTGCGACCGCCGTCAATGGCCGTTTCGTGCCCGGCCCGGCGCGAGCGGATCTTAAACTCAACCCCGGTGACCTGATCGAGGTTCTGGCCCCGATGCAGGGGGGCTGAGCGATGCGTAGTTTCTATGGTACCACCCTGCCGAATGCCCTGATGTTGGGCACGGCGCAATATCCGTCCCCGGCGATCCTTGCCGAGGCGTTCAAGCGCAGTCAGGCCGCCGTCGCTACTGTGTCATTGCGGCGCGAAAGCAGCCATGACCGGGCCGGACAGGATTTTTGGGGGCTGATCCGCGATCTCGGGGTTCGGGTCCTGCCCAACACTGCTGGCTGTCACACAGTGAAAGAAGCGGTGACGACCGCCCATATGGCCCGCGAGATCTTTGGCACCAAGTGGATCAAGCTTGAGGTGATCGGCGACGAAGACACCTTGCAGCCCGATGTCTTCGGCTTGGTCGAGGCGGCGCGCATTCTGACCGAAGACGGCTTTCAGGTCTTTCCCTATACCACCGAGGATCTGGTGGTGGCCGGCAAGCTGCTGACGGTGGGCTGCGAGGTCTTGATGCCGTGGGGGGCACCGATCGGGTCGGGCCTTGGGCTGAACAACCTGTTTGGTCTGCGGGCGATCCGGGCACATTTCCCTGAGGTGCCGCTGGTGATCGATGCTGGGATCGGCTTGCCGTCGCATGCGGCGCGCGCCATGGAACTGGGTTTTGACGCCGTGCTGCTGAACACGGCCGTCGCCAAGGCGGGCGACCCGGCGGGGATGGCCGAAGCCTTCGCGCTGGCGCTGCGGGCCGGGCAACTGGCCGCCGACGCCGACCCGATGGAGCCGCGCGATATGGCATCCCCGTCGACCCCTCTGATTGGACAGGCGTTCTTGTCATGACTTTGCCGCGATTTTACCCGATTTTCGACAGTACCGCGTGGCTGGCACGCATGCTGCCTATGGGCATCAAACTGGCCCAATTGCGGATCAAGGACACCGATACCGCAGCCTTGCGGCGCGAGATCCATCAGGCCCGGGATCTGTGCCGGACGGCGGGCTGTACCTTGGTGGTGAATGACCATTGGCAACTTGCACTGGATGCCGGGTGCGATTGGGTGCATCTGGGGCAGGAAGATCTGGACGTGGCCGATGTGCCAGCCCTGCGGCGGGCGGGCATCCGGCTGGGTCTTAGCACGCATGACCGGGCCGAATTGGACCGGGCACTGGCGCTGGCACCGGATTACGTGGCGCTTGGTCCGGTTTATCCCACAATCCTGAAGAAGATGAAGTGGCACAAGCAGGGGCTGGAGAAGCTGACCGAATGGAAGGCCGTGATTGGCGCGATCCCGTTGGTCGCTATCGGGGGCATGACGCCAGAGCGGGCAACCGGCGCATTCGCGGCTGGCGCCGATGTGGTGTCGGCGGTGACGGATATTACCCTGAACCCGGACCCAGAGGCGCGGGTACGGCAATGGCTGGACGGCGCCGCATGAGCCGCTACGCCCGTCAGGAATGCCTACCCGAGTTCGGGCCAGACGGGCAGGCGGCGCTTGGCCGGGCCCATGTGCTGGTGGTCGGGGCAGGGGGGCTGGGTTGTCCGGCCTTGCAGTATCTGGCCGGGGCGGGCGTCGGCACCATCACCGTCGTGGATGGGGATGTGGTGTCCCTGTCCAATCTGCACCGGCAGACGCTGTACCGCGAAGATGAGGTCGGCCAAAGCAAGGCCGAAGCCGCTTGCCGCCACTTGCGGCGGCTGAACAGTGACTGTGAGTTGATTGCGGTGCCGCAGCCTCTGACGCCACTGATGGCGGCGGCGTTGGTGGCCTCGGCGACACTGGTTCTGGATTGCGCCGACAGTTTCGCCGTCAGCTATACCCTGTCGGATGCCTGTGTGCAGGCGGGCGTGCCGATGATCTCGGCGTCGGCCTTGGGGCGGCAGGGCTATGTCGGCGGATTTTGCGGCACGGCACCGTCCCTGCGGGCAGTGTTTCCCGATTTGCCAAGCCGGGCCGCGACCTGCGCGACGGCGGGAGTGATGGGGCCGGTGGTGGGCATGATCGGCGCGATGCAAGCGCAACTGGCTTTGTCCCATCTTCTGGGGTTCCAGCCTGCGCCATTGGGCCAATTGGTGACCGTGGACATGATCCAGTTTCGAACCGGCGGCTTTCGCTTTGATGGGGTGGACGAGCCCGAGACCCCGCTGGGCTTCATCGGTGTGACCGAGATCGCGCCGACGGATTTCGTGGTTGATCTGCGCGGGCTGAACGAGGCACCCGTTCCGGCGACGCCGGGGGCGCTGCGGTCGTCCGTCGAAGACTTCGAGCCGCAGGGGCCACGGCCCGAACCGGGACAACGCGCCGTGATGGTGTGCCGTTCGGGCCTGCGGTCATGGCAAGCGGCGCGGCGGTTGCAATCCTATTGGCCGGGAACGATTGCCTTAGTGGCAATGGGGGAATCGGCACCCGACCCGAACGGTCGGATGCCGGCATGACAGGCGGCGGTTAGGCCGCGCTGCTGTCGGTCAGCTTGTCTTGGGTCTTCAGGTCGAAATCCGACGCATTGTGCCGTTCGTGAAGTTGCTCGGACAGCGGGCCAAAGGTACGGTTGACCATCCGGCCACGCTGCACCGCCGGTCGCTGGCGGATCTCTTCGGCCCAGCGGCGCAGGTTGGTATAGCTGTCCACCTGAAGGAATTCCGCGGCAGAATACAATTCGCCCAGCACCAGATTGCCATACCATGCCCAAGTGGCAATATCAGCGATGCTGTAGGTATCGCCGCCAAGATAGGGGTGGATGGCCAGTTCCCGGTCCAGCACGTCCAGTTGACGTTTGGTTTCCATGGTGAAGCGGTCGATCGGATACTGGAATTTCTCGGGCGCGTAGGCATAGAAATGACCAAAGCCGCCGCCCAGATAGGGGGCCGACCCTTGCAGCCAAAACAGCCAGTTCAGGGCCTCGGTGCGGGCGGCTAGGTCTTTTGGCAAGAAGCGCCCGAATTTTTCGGCCAGATACAGCAGGATTGCGCCGGATTCAAAGACGCGGCTGCCGGTCTCGGTATCGAGAAGGGCAGGGATCTTCGAGTTCGGGTTGACCTCGACAAAGCCGCTGGAAAACTGATCGCCCTCACCGATCCGGATCAGGTGGGCGTCATATTCTGCACCGGACTCGCCCGCTGCCAGCAACTCTTCGAGCAGGATCGTGACCTTCTGGCCGTTCGGCGTCGCGAGGGAATAAAGCTGCAATGGGTGTGCGCCGACGGGCAATGTGGCGTCGTGGGTGGGCCCAGCAATGGGGCGGTTGGTCTTTGACCAATTGCCGCCATTTTCCGAATCCCATGTCCAGATTTTCGGGGGAGTGTACGCGCTGAGATCAGACATGTTCGCCTTTCTTCGGTTAGGGTGAGACCGGACAGCAGGCCCGGCCTGTTGGGGCAGGGGAGGGGCGGTTATGCCGTCCCTTGTGCAAGTTGCTTCAGGATATCGGTGTAAGTGTCGACCCCCTGCGCGCCGGTCACCAGATGCTGGCGGTCGAACACCATCGCCGGAACGCCGCGAATGCCCTGTTGCAGCCAGAAGGTCTCGGCGGTGCGCACCTCTTGCGCGAACCGTTGATCTTTCAGCACCGTCAGAGCTTCGTCGCGATCCAGCCCGATCTCGGCCGCGATCTCGGCCAGCACCGCGATGTCCGACAGCGACCGCTGATCGGTGAAATGGGCGGTGAACAGCGCTTGTTTCAGGTCATTCTTGCGACCGAACTGGTCCGCCCAATGCAGCAACTGATGCGTGTTGAAGGTATTGTGCATCCGCATCTCTTCGGAAAAGCGGAACGTGATCCCCAAATCCGCACCGATTGCGGTCAGGCGGTCCCGGTTCTCTTGCGACTGCTCTGGGGTGGAGCCGTATTTCTCGGCGATATGTTCGCGCATATTTTGGCCATCGGCGGCCATGTCTGGGTTCAGCTCAAATGGATGCCAGAAAACTTCATGCGGGGTGCCGGTGTTGGTAAGAGCTTCGGACAGTTGCCGGTAGCCGACCACACACCATGGGCAGACAACATCCGAGACGATGTCAATGCGCAGCGGCGCGGTCGCGCCGTCTTGTTCTGATTGGGGAGATGTCATGGCGGCCTCTTCAGACAAAAATGAGTATGATGCACAGATAGTCAGATTGAGCAGTCACTCAAGGCCTGCACATGGCGGTCACTGAACTGTGACCGCCGCAAAGAACCACAGATCGGGTTGTCAGATCAGGTCGCGCTCGGCCAAATTGCCCATGAAACGGCGCACACCATAGGTCCATTCCGGGCATTCGGTGGACAGGCCGACCGTATTGGTCAGCTGTCCGAATCCGGCGGCCGAGATGGTGACGACGTCGCCCAGCTTGTGGGTGAAGCCTTCGCCGGGCACATCGCGATCCTTGGTCGGGGCAAACAGGGTGCCCAGAAACAGCATGAAGCCATCGGGATACTGGTGATGGCGTCCGACCGTCTGGCTGACCAGATCGGTGGGGTCGCGGCTGATCTCTTTCATAGAGGAATGGCCGTTTAACTCGAACCCGTCGGGGCCGGTGACATGCAGATCGACTTCGGCCTGCCGCACGTCGTCGATCCCGAAGCTGTCGTCGAACAGGCGGATCATCGGACCGATGGCACAGCTGGCATTGTTGTCCTTCGCCTTGGACAACAGCAGCGCCGAGCGCCCTTCGACATCGCGCAGGTTCACGTCATTGCCAAGGCAGGCCCCGACGATCCGGCCCTTGGATGTCACCGCCAGCACCACCTCGGGCTCTGGGTTGTTCCATTTCGACATCGGGTGCAGCCCCACGGTCGCATTCGGCCCCATGGAGGAAAGCACCTGTGCCTTTGAGAACACCTCGGCGTCCGGGCCAATGCCCACTTCCAGATACTGAGACCACAGCCCCTCTGCAATCAGGGCGGCCTTGACCTCGGCGGCTTCGGGCGATCCGGCGCGGATGTTGCGCAGACTGTCCCCGATCACGGCGCCAACCCGGCTTCGGATTGCCTCGGCCCGCTTGGGATCGCCCGCCGCCTGTTCTTCGATTACCCGCTCGACCATGGAGCTGGCAAAGGTAACGCCGCAGGCCTTGATCGCCTGCAAATCGCAGGGGGCCAGAAAATGCGCCGCGTCGGTGCGATCCGGACTGACGGCGGCCAGATCGGCAAGGGGGCCGATGATCCGGCCCTCTGCGACGCGAACATAGGCTGCCGGATCGTCCATCTCGCAAATGTCGCGCACTGTCGGCGCCGCCCGGCTGGTGATATCAATGACGTTGCCATCCCGCAGGGTGACAACGCAGGGGCCTTGCACGGCGGGCATCCAGATCCGCCCAAGGAAGAGGCCGGTAAGGTCGGTGTCGGTCAGAAAGGTCATGTCTTGTCCTCGATTTGTGGGAACTGGGCCCAGAGTGGCGCGCCGCGCAGACTAGGGGCAGGCAATTTCGTTGTCCAACGACCTATCGCGCCCCAAGTCGGGCCGGGTCGTATGGGGCAGGCGCGCGCGCCGCGATCCATATCAGAGACGTTTCCGTGGTTCTGACTGGGATTGTTGGGTTGGTTGGGTTGCGTTTGGTGCCCCGGTGCGGGTTTGGGTTTGTCGGACGTAGGGGTAACGTCTGAAGCGGCGGGCTGGGCGGCGGGCGATTCTTGTGTTTTCGGGGTGCTGCGGGGGTTATTTGCGTTGGCTGCTCTGCGCTCTGTTTCCATATACCATTGATATTGTTTACATTTTCATTTTATTTGGATTGATTGTGTTGAATTGCAAAAAAGGGGTTGCGGGCGTTGGTGGGTTTGCTTAGACAGCCCCTCACCGGACACGGCGCCAACGACAAGGCGGCGCTGGGGGCGGGGATCGGGGCCGGCGGAGAGTTGGTTCTGGTGCGATGTTGGAGACGAGTGTGAGCGGGCAGCGCTTTTATTGAGCGCCACCTGTGAATTTTTGCCTCTTGCATTGACGAGGTTTTCGGGGTTTTGCCCCACGTTGTTTGACAATTTGTAATCTGAAGAGA
>NZ_MTBG01000052.1 GCF_002119405.1 Pseudoruegeria sp. SK021
CGGATGGCTTCCAGTGCCACCTTTGCCTTGAACTCCGCAGAATAGCGCTTTCGTTTTGTCATCTCAGGTCGGTCCTTCGTCAGTCGCTAAAGCTTAGCAACTGGTCCGAATTCTTGCGACCACCTCTTCTGTCGAAGCGCCATGCCAAAGAGGACTTTTAGTGTGAGGCAGGCTTGTATCGCACCATCGCTATAGGTCTGTTGACGTCCACGTTTCCCGGAGGGTGCCGCCTCCCACACCATATCCGGATCGAACCAGACGGTCAGCGATCCACGCTGTTTCAGCGCGAGGTTGTAGTCATGCCAGTTCGTCGTCTTGTCGGTCGCCTTTGCGGGTATGCTCATGCGCATCAGCTACCATATTGGATTCACCAGGGGAATCCAATGCGCTATCTGGCGGGCGTGCGCATACCCGCGAAGACAATCTACAAGACAACGAATTGGCATGACTAAAACCTCGCGCTGAAACAGCGTGGTTTTTTGGCTGTCTGGTTCGATCCGGCGATGGCCTGAGAGGCGGCACCCACGGGCAAACGTGGCCGCCAACGAACCTATAGCGATAGTGCTATACAAGCCTGCTTCACGCTCAAAGTTCTCTTTGGCACGGCGCTTCGGCACGCCACTGGGTTCGTCGCCAGCCTGTCGAAATTCGCCAAGCTCTATTGGTCTGTGCCCGATTTCAGCACTCTGAACCGCCGACAGTAGACCGATGCGTGGCGATCCCTTATCGCGGGGCGCAGGGCCCACTGCACCTTTTGATTGATGTCATCGCCGATCGCGGCGCGGCCGCGTTTCGTCGGGCAAATGGTCCCCCGGACCATTTCCTGATCCTCGAAACTCCCGCCCCGCCGTAACACCGTGCCGCGGAAGCCGGCCATTGCCGGAGCCAGTGCCGGGAACGAGGCGAGGCGCTCCGGGCCTCAACATATCTCGGTTGATCGCTTTGGCGGCTCTGGACCAAATACCACCGACGAAGCCGGGTTGAGACGAAGATGAACTGCGGATCGGGCCTCGGTCAGTGCCTCATGGAGCGCGACTTTGATCGACAGGTCGCCGAGGTTCAGATCCGCGCTGCAGTTCTGAACCGGTTCACCGCCATCGGCCTACCCGTCACAAAGGCCGCAGGTTAAGTGTGTCTGGGGAAAGGGGGAATGCGGCCCGTTTTAGTATTGCGCAAAGTGTTTATTTTGTAAGCAAATGAATTTCACGAAAGATCTTGATGATTCTCCGGTCTTGGCGTTAAATTCAACAATTGTTTGTTAATGATGTTATAATTTCCCATAAATAGCCGAAATGTTTCCGAAGCCTTTCTTAGGGAGAAAAGATTGATGAATAATATGGCGAAAACGCTGCTCGCCGCTGCGGTATCGGTAGGGGCATTGTCAGCAACAGTAGAAGCTGCGTCTGCCGCGACCTATACCTATGTTGGCAGCTGGAATGTGACCGATGGTCCGTTGTGGAGCGGTGCGCCGCCGAATGGCCCGCTGGCCTATACAGGGCAGGAAGCTGCGGCGCTTGTGTTCGGCGGATTGGCATCAGACTATGTGATCTCCACAGTTGATAATCTGGTTTCCAACATCAATTTCAGCGCATGGTATGATCAGATTGGCGTGGGTGGGAGCATCTTCGCTCAGAACTATGATTACAAGTATCTCGGCCAATATTATGGGCCGACCGTGGGCTACACCACGCCCTATGCCTCAGCCTTTGTGGATGACAATCTGAATGGGGCTAACGCAATCAACTATGCATTCACTGTTACCAGCGTGCCATTGCCAGCCGCTTTGCCACTACTGGTTGTGGCGCTTGGTGGTCTAGGCTTGACGGCCCGCAGCCGCAAAAACGTCTGACGCGCATCCCATACGCGTGTATTGAACGGGCGGCTTTTGCCGCCCGTGGCTTTTGGGAAAAAGCGTTGCGCAAAACAATCGCTGCGCTCGCAGCTGCTAAATTCATCCATGACTGAATACTAAAGCGTTTCCGTTTCAACCTGAGACACATCCGACCTCCTGCGCCACGCACCCACCAACTTGACGATGCCTCTTCGTCATCACGCCCCCTTTTGAGGAGGCGTTGCGACAAGCATTGACGCGGAGCCGCGGTTCGTTTGACTGTTCATGACCAACCCGATAACGCTCCTCTTGATGGCGAGCGTTATCGGGCTCATCGGTCTAACAATCTGGCGGCGCGGAAAACTGCCGTCCAGGAAAGCATAACTCGGAAAAAGTAGGGGTTTGAGTATCGTGATAGGGTTCATTGGACTGGGCGTGATGGGCGCCGGAATGGCACGCAACATCGCCGCATCCGGCTTGAATCTGGCAGTCACCACTTCTTCGCCCGAGAAGGCAGAGACGTTCCGGGCATTGGGCGCAGAGATCTGCGCGACACCGGCGGACCTTGCCGCGCGCTGTCAGATAATTGTCTCCTGCGTGCCGGATGCCGCGGCCCTGCGTGGTGTATTCGCGGGCGAAACCGGGCTGGCCGCCCACGGCTGGGACAATGGCTTGCTGATCGATTGCTCGACGATTGCTCCATTCGAGGCGCAGGAGATGGCACAGAAGCTTGCTGTGATCGGCGGTCGGTTCATCGACGCCCCCGTCAGCGGCGGCGCGAAGGGGGCGGCAGACGGCACCCTGACAATTATGTGCGGCGGATCGGAAGACGACGTGGCCGAAGCGCAGCCGGTGTTTCAGGCCATGGGCAAGAACATTCACCACGTTGGCCCGCTCGGGGCTGGGCAGGCGGTCAAGGCTTGCAACCAGCTGATGGTCGCGGTGAACATGATGGGCGTATGCGAAGCCGTCTCCATGGCGCGGGCCGCCGGGGTCGACCCCAAGGTGATGCGCGAGGTGCTGTCCACCGGCACCGCCAACAGCCGTGTTCTAGAAGCCAATGCCCTGCGCTACCTCGAAGGCAAGCTTGACGGCGGGTTTCGCGCCGAGCTCATGCGCAAGGACCTTGGCATCGCCAATTCCGTGGGTGCGCATTTCAATATCACGCAGCCCGCCACGGACCTCGCGCATCAGTTGATGGTCGCGACCTGCAATGCCGGGTTCGCCAAACGCGACAGCGCGGCACTTGGCCTGCTGTATGACCTGCTGAATGGCCGCAACGAGGATGCCAACCAATGACCGCAACAATCGATCTGAAAACGATCTGAGACTTCTTCAATTGCGCTTTCGTACCCGCAGGGCTTTGTCAGGGTGTTGACGTTTTCTGGTCTCACGCTTAGCGATCAATCATGATCAGCCAACTTTTGCAGCCTCGTTTGAAACGCGCGGCAAGCTGGGTGAGATGTTCATGATGCTGAAATAGTTTGAACATGCCAGCGGAACAACTTCGCAATGCCTAACAACGTCAGCGCGCTGAGTGACCAGCGACCCCAATCAGCGTAACATTGCCCATAGATACCCTTTTCGCTACTTGGAGATACGTCTCCAAGTAGCGAAAAGGGTATCCGCACCAGCAAGCTCCACTCAACTCATGCGTCGTTAATATTCTGCGGCGGACGGGCGCGTCGTTTCACGCCGGTCATAACATCCTCGGCCGAAGGGGTGGGGTGGTCAAAGTAATCCATGGTCCCAGCGTAGCCATTGCCGCCCATCCGACCGAGCGCATCCAATTTTTCGTGGTCGGAATAATACGTCTCTGGGTCGATGATATCTTCGCGGACATGGGCCCTTACGATTCGCCCAAGGATAATCTCGCGCGCGGAGCTGACTTCGATTCCCAAGTATCGCTCGCATTCAAAAGCAACAGGAGCTTCTGCAATGCGCGGACATTTTACCTTGTCGCCCGGCGCTGCGGTCAAGCCAGCCATCGCCAGTTCATCAACATTTGGCTCAAAGCCAGCGGCTGTGATGGCCATTGTTTCGACATTTACCCGATCCACGATATTGACGGTAAAGCAGTCGGTCATACGGATGTTGTAGGCGGTGTCTTTAAAGCTGCGGTCGGGCTTATTCTCGATGCCCAACGCCAGAATTGGCGGATCGGCTGAAAGGCAGTTGAAGAAGGAATAAGGCGCTGCATTGACCACGCCATCTGGAGATATCGTAGTGACCCATGCGATAGGCCGGGGAACGATTGTGCCGATCATCACCTTATAAGCCTCGCGCGGCGTGAGGTCCGCGAAATCAAAAGCGTGATAGCCGTCTTTTAAGGTCATCGAGCAAGCTCCTTGCCGTAGCGGGACAGTATGGATTGGATACTATTTGGACGGGCCGAAAGCTCGGCGCGGCCAGCGACGGCACCAAGGTGATGTCCCATAATCGCGATGGCGCGTGCGTCATCACCGGATCGGATGGCCTCGATAATTTGAGAATGTTCGTCCACAGCACAATCAGAAGAGTGATTGCGGGCATAAAGCGACATGATCAGCGAACAGCGCAATACGACCTCATTGACATAGCGCACCAGCACTTTGTTGCCTGTCAATTCGGCTAGAAGGACGTGAAATTCGCCTGCCAGGCGGATCGACACCGGGCCATCCTTGCCTCTTACGGTTTCTTCCAGTCGAACATGTGCTTCAAGCCGGTCATAGCCGCTATCGGGAATGCGTTGGCATAAAAGCCTGATAACTTCATTTTCCAAGCAACGGCGCACCTCGAAAACATGCTGCGCTTCTTCGCGTGAAGGTTCAGCAACAAAGGCACCTTGGTTGCGGCGCGTGATGACTAGGCCTTCGTTCTGCAGTCGGACAAGGGCGTGACGTACAATTGTACGCGAGACGCCAAATTGTTCGCCCACCGTATCCTCGGGCAGGCGAATCCCCGGCTGCAATGCCTGTTCGATGATCGCTTTTCGCAACAGGTCATGCACTGCGTCCGTTAGCGTACTCTTTTGGTCACTCATGATCTGTTCTGCCTATCAAATTTGCACCTTTGTTATCGGATACAATTAACGCGGTCAATTGGATACATTTATCTTGTCAGACCGAAGCGCTTATGCCACCCCTCATATATCGTATCCAATTTTGACGACTCTGAAATACAATCACTCAGAACAGGGACCGGAATATGAAACTACGACACATTTTGCTTGCAACGGCAGCAGTTGCCTCATTCGCAGGCAGCGCGCAGGCGGAGAACGTTCTGAAATGGGGTGCCAATCGCGATATCGGTTCGCTTGATCCCTATTCTTACGGCGACAGCTTCACCATCAACGTGCTCAACCACGTTTACGAAGGACTGGTGCGCTACAGCAAGGATTTGAAGATCGAACCTGCGTTGGCTGAAAGCTGGCAAATTCTTGACGATCAAATCACTTGGCGCTTCAAATTGCGCGACGGAGTGAAGTTCCATAACGGCAACCCCTTTACGGCAGCCGATGTTGTTGCTTCGTTGACACGGGTGAGTGATGAGACATCACCGCTGAAGGGTAATCTTCCGGCCTATGTCAGTTCGAAAGCTGTGGATGATCTAACCGTCGACATCACCTTAAACGGTACGTACCCGCTGCTGCTGAATGATCTAACGAACATCCATATCTTTGATGAAGAATGGATGACTGAGAATGACGCGCTGTTGCCGACGGACATTGGTGCGGGGACCGAAGGTTTTGCCACCTATAATGCCAATGGCACGGGCCCTTTCATCGTCGAAAGCCGCCAGCCAGACGCCAAAACGGTGTTCGTCGTCAATCCCGATTGGTGGGACGAACCGCAGCACAACCTTGACCGGATCGAACTGACCCCGGTGAATTCTGCGGCAACGCGCGTTGCTGCGCTGCTCTCGGGCGAAATCAGCTTTACCAACGACGCGCCGGTGCAGGATCTGCCGCGACTTGCAGCAGCCCCGAACGTTGAGGTTCTAGAGGGCGTCGATCTGCGGACAGTGCTGATTGGCTTTCCCTTCCGCGAGACGTTGACAATGGGCGAGCCGAACCCCTTCGTCGACAAATCCGTGCGCGAAGCTTTGCACAAAGCGATTGATCTTGACCTGATCCATCAAAAGATAATGCGCGGCAAATCCCGTATCGCAGGGGCCACTGTTGCCCCGCCGATCCCCGGATATGTTGAGGCGTTGGACGACCTTCCGGGCTATGACCCCGAAGCCTCAAAGGCGCTATTGGCCGAGGCCGGAGTGCCTGAAGGGCTGGAGTTCGAATTCAACTGCCTGAGCGACGGTCTGGTTAACGAAGAGCAATTCTGCCAAGCGATCGCCTCGATGTGGAGCCGGATCGGTCTCTCCCCGAAACTGGACGTTGCGCCGCGTGCGGTGCAGTCGCCAAAGCGGACGAACGGCAAAACAGACGTCTACACCTTGGGTTGGGCGACCTTGCCGTTGCTCGATAGCTATTCACCGCTTCTGCAAATTTTCCATTCTCAGAATGGCAACGCCGGTGTCTTCAACTGGGGCGGCTGGTCTTACCCTGAACTGGACGCATTGATCGACGCGGCTGGAAGCGAGCTTGATCTGGAGACCCGTTTGTCACTTCAAACAGAAGCACTGCAGATGGTGAAAGACGAGACGATCATGATCCCGCTTCATCAACAGCCGATGGCTTGGGCGATTACGGAAGGCGTCGCAGAGATGCCGCTCTTCCCAGATGCCAAGCCACGGCTTTGGTTCGCTCGTATGGGCGAAGGCTCCTAAAGCCTTTTGCCGGATCGCCCTGATGCGGTCCGGCCTCCCCCGGATGTTTCACAAGAACCGGAGACCGCTATGATAGCATTTCTTCTAAAACGCACCGCCAACGCGGCCTTTGTCATGCTGGCCGTGGCGCTTCTGGCCTTCGTGATCTTCCGGTTTTTTGGCGATCCGGTCGAAATGATGGTGAACGAGCAGGCCACGCAGGCGGACCGCATTGAATTGCGCGAAAGGCTGGGACTGAACGACGGCTTCGTGACCCAATACACCCGCTTTGTCACCAATGCGGTGCAAGGGGATTTTGGCATTTCCTATCGCAACCAGCAGGACGTGATGGTGCTGATCAAGGACCGGTTTCCAGCCACGTTCGAATTGGTGCTGGTGGCGACAGTGATTTCACTGGTGGTTGGCATCCCGGCTGGGGTGATCACCGCCGTCTACCGGGACTCGCGGCTGGCCGATATGTTGCAATTAAGTTCGATTGTCGGGGTTTCTTTGCCCAGCTTTGTGGTGGGCATTTTGCTGATCCTTGTTTTTTCGGTGTCCTTGGGCTGGTTGCCGGCTTTTGGGCGGGGCGAAACCGTGGACATCGGCTGGTGGTCGACCGGCCTGTTGACGCCATCGGGCCGCGCGGCCTTGATCCTGCCAGCTGTTTCGCTTTCGACATTTCAAGTCACTTTGGTGATGCGATTGGTCCGCGCAGAAATGCTGGAAACCCTGCGCGCCGATTACATCAAATTCGCCCGTGCCCGCGGCGTGCCGACCGCCCGCGTTCAGTGGCGTCACGCGCTGCGCAACTGTTTGATGCCGGTCATCACCCTGACGGGCATGCAGATCGGCAATCTGATCGCCTTCGCGCTGGTGACCGAAACAGTCTTTCAATGGCCGGGCATGGGGATGCTGTTCATTCAGGCGGTTACGTTCGTCGATATCCCGGTGATGGCGGCTTATTTGATGATCGTTTCCCTCATCTTTGTCGTTTTGAACACGCTAGTCGACGTCACGTATGCATGGATCGATCCGCGCCTGCGCGACGACACCGCTGGCACCAATGGTTGAGCAGGAGACTATCATGGAAAACACCGTCCCCATAACCGCTCGCCCTTCTTTGCGTGCGCGGATCAGCGCCCTGTACGAGAATGACCTGTGGCATTCCTTCCGCTCACACCCGTCTGCAATTTTCGCGACCGTTTTGCTGGCGATCGTGGCCTTTACCGCGTTGTTTGCACCAATGATCGCGCCGCAGAATCCATATGATTTGGCTGCGTTGGAGCTTTGGAATTCCGAAATTCCTCCGATATGGAATGAAGCAGGCCAGTGGCCGTATATTCTGGGTACGGACACCCAAGGGCGCGATATCCTGTCTGCGGTGCTTTACGGGTCACGCATTTCGTTGATCATTGGCTTTGCCTCGGTGCTGCTGGCGCTCAGTGTCGGCCTCACATTGGGGTTGATGGCAGGCTATTTTGGCGGCTGGATCGACAATGTGATCATGCGCATGGGCGATGTACTTTTGTCGATGCCCTTTATTCTGATCGCTATCCTGATCACAGCGGTCGCAAATGCGTCCTTGCCCCCCGGCCTAAAAGATGTGCTGGCCGCGCCGATCTTGGTCTTTGCCATCGCCGTGCCGTCTTGGGTTCAATATGCGCGCACGGTTCGGGCCTCTGCCATGGTCGAGGCGAAGAAAGAATATGTCCAGGCTGCCAAGCTGATCCGAGTGAAATCCTGGCGTATTATGCTGCAGCACATTTTGCCCAATTGCCTGACACCGATCATGGTGGCGGCGACACTGAACTTCGGGGTTGCCATCCTATCGGAAGCGACCCTGTCATTTCTTGGTGTCGGGATACCGCCGGATCAACCGAGCCTCGGAACGCTCATCCGTATTGGAAACCAATACCTGTTTTCTGGCCTGTGGTGGATCGTAGTTTTCCCGTCAATCCAACTGTGTCTGATCGTCCTCTCGGTCAACATGATTGGCGACTGGCTGCGCGATGCCCTTAACCCCAAACTCCGGTGACCCAAATGACGACCAAGACCTTAAAAAATGTACGCCCGATGGCGGGTAACCTGACGGACCTTCATATCGCAGACGGAAATTTCGTTGCCGATGTCCCGGCAGGTGCTGAAATCATTGACTGTGGTGGGCGTATTCTGATCCCCGGCTTGATCGAAGCGCATACTCATTTGGATAAATCGCTGTTGGGTTTGCCGTGGTATCGCAATGAAGTCGGCCCTCGGTTGATCGATAAGATCAACAATGAACGCGAGGTGAAAGTCTCGCTTGGGCTGGACCCGCGGGTGCAGAGCGAACGTCATGCGATCTTGGCGATGTCGCACGGTTGCACCCATATCCGGAGCCATGTTGATGTCGATACGCACCACGGATTAGCGGGTATCGAAGGCGTGATGGCCACGCGCGAAAAGCTGTCCGGTATGATTGACATTGAAATTGTCGCGTTCCCACAATCTGGCATGATGAGCCGCCCGGGAACGGCGGAACTGATGGACGAGGCGCTGTCGTTGGGGGCGGAGCTTGTCGGCGGAATTGACCCCTGCGGGATGGAGCGCGATCCTAAGGGTCACCTTGATACGATTTTTGCGCTGGCCGAGAAACACGGCAAACCAATCGACATTCACCTGCATGAACGCGATGCGCTTGGCTGGTTTTCGATGGAAGAAATCATCGACCGCACTGTGGCATTGGGCATGCAGGGCAAAGTGTCGATCAGCCACGCATTCTGCCTTGGCGCTGTGGATCGCGCCTATGTCACCGGGCTACAGGAAAAGTTGGCCGAGAACCGCATTCACATTCTGACAACCGCTCCCGCGTCTGCCCCTGTGCCTGCAGTCAAAGAGTTGAAAGCGCATTGTATCCTGACGGGCGCGGGGTGCGATGGCATCCGCGACACATGGGGGCCTTATGGCAATTCCGACATGCTGGAGAAGGCAATGCAGATCGGCATGCGCAACAATCTGCGCCGTGACGACGAGGTCGAATTGGCACTGGATATCTGCACCTATGGCGGTGCGGCGATCCTGGAAATTGAAGGCTATGGTTTGCAAAACGGTTGCCGCGCCGATTGTGTGTTGATCGAAGGCGAAACGCTGGCCGAAGGCGTTGTCATTCATGCGCCGCGAAAATTGGTGCTTAAAGGCGGAGTGGTCACCGCGCGCGACGGCGTTTGCGTGATGGAGGCACCGTAATGGGCGACCGCACCCTTTTGTCCGCCCGCTGGGTCATTGGTCACCGAGACGGTTGTCACGTTGTGTTCGAAAATGGCGTGGTGGTGATCGAGGGTACGCAGGTGCTTCACGTCGGAGCGGATTTTGACGGCGAGGTTGGGAAGCGGATCGACTACGGGCAGGCGGTGATTTCGCCCGGCTTTATCGACCTTGACGCGTTGTCGGATCTCGACACCACAATCCTTGGCTATGACAATGGTCCGGCTTGGAAAAAGGGCCGCGTCTGGCCCGAAAGCTATGTGGCCCGCGGCCCCTATGAAATGTATACTCCTGAGGAGTTGGCGTTCCAAAAACGTTATGCGTTTGCCCAACTAATCCGCAACGGGATCACCACGGCCTTACCCATAGCGTCGCTGTTCTATCGCGCATGGGGCGAAACGGTGGCCGAGTTTGACGCCGCCGCAGCTGCCGCCGAGGATTTAGGGCTGCGGGTCTATCTTGGTCCCGCCTATCGCACCGGTGGGCAAGTCACGGACGGGCAGGGCACGATCCGCGCCATTTATGATGAACCGCGCGGGCTGGCTGGGTTGGCTGAAGCCCATGATTTCGCGGCCCGGATCGACGGGACGGCGGGCGGGCGCATCCGCGCCATGTTTGCCCCCGACCGGATCGAAACCTGCACCGAAACACTGCTGCTGCGCACGGCGGATATCGCAGCCGAGATGGATGCACCCGTGCGCCAACATTGTTGCCAGTCGCCGGTGGAACTGCGCTTGGTCAAAGAACAGCACAATTGCGCGCCGATTGAATGGCTGCACAAGATTGGCGCGCTGCGCAGAAACTGGCTTTTGCCTCATGGCACGCAAGCCACCAACGCTGAATTTGATCTGATTGCACGGGCCGGCTCGACGCTGGTGCATTGCCCGCTAGTCTCTGCGCGGCATGGCGGGATGTTGAAGTCTTTTCCAGCATGCCGCGCCAAAGGCATCAACATTGGCCTTGGCACCGACACCCATCCCGCCGACATGATCCTGAACATGCAAATCGGCATGATGACAGCCCGTCTGGCAGGCGGAATGGATGCGATCCGTTCCGAAGATATGTTCAACGCAGCGACCCTTGGCGGCGCGCAAGCGCTGAACCGCCCCGATCTGGGCCGTCTTGCCAAAGGGGCCAAGGCCGATATCGCAGTGATCGATTTGCACCAAACCTTGCAAACGCCAGATCCAGTGCAAACCCTGATGACCGCCGCTTCCGGGCGCGATGTACGCGACGTTTGGATCGATGGTCGTCAGGTTATGGCGGATGGCGTGATCCCCGGTGTGGATGCCGCCGCTGACGCCGCGCGCGCGCAAGATCAGTTTGATGGGTTGGTAGCGAAATACCCCGACCGCACCGCCGGGCATCGGCCGGTGTCCGAGATTTTCACACCCAGCTTTGAGAGGGCCGCGCCATGAGTGATGTCGTTCTCGACGTGCAGAACCTGCGCGTTGAATTTCCCACGCGAAAGGGCACCCTGACCGCCGTGGATGGTATTTCGTTGCAAATTCGGAGGGGCGAAGTCCTTGGAATGGTGGGGGAATCCGGTGCAGGAAAATCCATGACCGGCATGTCGATCCTTGGCTTGCTAGAGCCGCCGGGGCGGATTGCGGCTGGATCAATCCACCTTTCTGGCGACCGGATCGACACGCTGGATGATCGCGCGATGCAGACCATTCGAGGGCGCCGCATAGGGGCAATCTTTCAAGATCCGCTGACCTCGCTCAATCCGTTGTTTCGCGTCGGAGATCAGCTGGTCGAAACGATCCGTCTGCACACCAGCCTCGACAAAGCGCAAGCGCGCGAGCGGGCCAAGGACCTGATGCGCGAGGTCGGTATTCCTGCGGTGGAGGAGCGGATCGACAATTACCCGCACCAGTTTTCCGGTGGCATGCGTCAACGGATCGTCATCGCTTTGGCGCTGTGCGCTGAACCGGAATTGATCGTCGCGGACGAGCCGACCACCGCGCTTGACGTGTCCATCCAGGCGCAGATTACCGCCCTGTTGAAACGCCTGTGCCGCGAACGGGGCACGGCGGTGATGCTGGTGACCCATGATATGGGGGTGATCGCTGAAACCGCAGATCGCGTGGCCGTCATGTATGCCGGACGACTGGCAGAGGTCGGGACCGTCGATGACGTCGTGCGCCATCCCAAACATCCCTATACGGTGGGCTTGATGGGCTCGATCCCATCCCTGCGCAAAGACGTGGAAGAACTTCAAATGATCCCCGGCTCCATGCCCCGGTTGAACGCAATCCCGCCGGGCTGTGCGTTTAATCCACGGTGTATGCGCGCCGGACCGCGATGCCACCGCGAGGTGCCTCGGATCGCTACAGAACAATCCGGTGCGGCCTGCTGGCTGGGCACCCAAGGAGGTGTCGCATGAGCATTCGTCCCAATGCTATTCTAGAGGTCGATGCGCTGGAGCGGCGTTTCGATGTGTCGGCCCCATGGCTCAACCGGTTGATCGAACGCAAACCGCGCCAGACATTGCGGGCGGTTGACGGGGTAGACTTCACAATCCAACGGGGCCAGACCCTTGCCTTGGTGGGCGAATCCGGATGTGGCAAAAGCACGATTGCCAAGCTGGTGACGGGCCTACATCCGCCATCGGGGGGCAAAATCCGTTTTCACGGTGATCGCGACCGTCTTCAGATGATCTTCCAAGATCCTTTTGCCAGCCTGAACCCACGTTGGCGCGTTGCGCGGATTATTGCGGAACCTTTGCGCACCTTGCGCCCGGACACGCCGCTAGACCAAGTTTCGGCGCGGGTCGAAGACCTGCTGCGCACCGTTGGGTTGGCCCCGGCGGACGGTTTGAAATTCCCTCATGAATTTTCCGGCGGTCAACGTCAGCGGATCTCTATTGCGCGTGCCTTGGCGGGCGAGCCAGAGTTCCTTGTCTGTGACGAGCCCACCTCGGCTTTGGATGTGTCTGTGCAGGCGCAGGTTTTGAACCTGATGAAAAAATTGCAAAAAGAAATGGGGCTGACCTATCTCTTTATCAGTCATGATCTGAGTGTCGTGCGCCACATGGCCGATGTCATTGCGGTGATGTATCTGGGCCGCATCGTTGAGATTCAGCCCACCGCCGATCTTTTTGCCAATCCACTGCATCCCTACACGCAGCTATTGCTTGATACGATCCCCGATCTAGAAGCCCCAAAACGCGACCGCAGCCCTATGGCCGGCGAGGTTCCTTCCCCGGTTTCACCGCCATCGGGGTGCAGCTTTCATCCGCGCTGCCCACGGGCCTTTGATCGCTGCAAACAAGAACGCCCGCAACGCCGACCAGAGGTCCACAACCGTCGGGTCGCCTGCTTTGCCGCCGAAACAACTCTTGAAAGGATTCCCCATGTATAACGAAGCCTTTATGCGCCGCGCTATCGATATTTCGGCGCAAGCGATTGATACCCCCGGCACTGAACCATTTGGGGCAGTCATCGTCAAAGACGGTGCAATAGTTGGCGAAGGGATCAACCGCTCATTGATCAACCACGATCCGACGTCCCACGGGGAAACAGAGGCGATCCGCGATGCGTGCCGCAACCTTGAAACTGTCGATTTGCGCGGTTGCGAATTGTACTCCAGTTGCGAACCCTGCGCGCTATGCGTTGCCGCGATGAACATCGCCGGGATTGCCGCGATGTATTATGCTGCGGATATGGGACAGGCGGGCAAAGCCATCGGCGACTTGCCTGAATCCGCCCGCTTTCCGGTGGACGTAACACTGTTGACCCACGAGTGCGGCCACGTTGTCGGTGCACGCAAGATGCCGTCAGAACAACATCTGTCAAGCGAAGCCGCAGAAATCCTGTCACAGTGGGCCAAACTAGCCCGCGCCCGCATGTAAACTGCGCCTTGTCTATATCAACCCAAATTCGGTCGAAGGGCCCGGGCGTGACGGTATGATGGTGCGGTAGTCTCGCAAACTTTTTGCACTGTCGCCCCGGCGGCGTATGCAGCACCGGATGTGCGAGTCAGGCCACGCCCGATCGGGACGGCACGATGATAGATTTCAAGGGCGTACAATGCCCGAAAACCGTCGTCTTATACGCGATCTTCTTTTATATCCGCTACGGCGTTCCATACCGTGACTTGGAAGGAATCATGGCCGACCGGGGCGTTGCCTTGGATCACTCTACGTTGAACCGATGGCGCGTCAGATACGCGCCGCAAATGGCGGTATGACACGCCGTAGCGGGCGTAGTAGAACACGGCGAAAAGGATCACGTCTTTTGGATAATATACGCCCTAGAAATCAATCGCCACGTCCGGGTCCCTATCTGAAATGTCACAGGCTCAGACTATCACAGGCAGCGTGACAGGCACACGATCTCAAAAGTTTGCAACAGAACCAATTTCTTCGCATCTCAGTCGCACCCGATCGGAAATCAACTGGCAAGTGGGATGCTTTACATTGGTAAGCCCTAACGCCTTCATGCAGCGGCCCGACCTGAATTAAAGCGTTTCTGTGAAAACTTGAATCGGTGGTTCCTATAGGGTCGTGTTTGTGATTCATCCTATTTTGGAGGATGGATCATGTCAGCACCTTTGCCATCTGCGCTTCGGGCGCGGTTTCAGAGTTA
>NZ_MTBG01000053.1 GCF_002119405.1 Pseudoruegeria sp. SK021
TCTCCTCGTCGCTCCAACGGCGTCGACGTTCAAACCCAAGTATCTCACCACGCATCACTGACCCCACCTAAGACACGTCGCAAAGGACGTCGTTAAGCACGTATCTTAGCAAATCATCCGGAAATCAGGCAGGCGGCCACAATGGAGCGGTTACGATTGACCGCTTCTCTTCGTCTGACCAAACCCGCTTCTTCTGCCCCTTCTTGCCCGCCATCGCTTACCTCAAGATGTCCACTATCCATGGTGGACATCTAGCAGGCACTCCATCACGCCGTCAGAGCGGGGACACCGGACGGATACCCTGAAAACGGGATGTCGGATCGAAGAGCTGCGCCTGGCCACGGCTGAACGCCTAGCCAACTGCATCGCATTGTGCTGTGTCGTTGCCTGGCGGGTGTCATGGCTGACCATGCTGAGCCGCGAGGCAACGGAAGCCGCGCCGGCTGCTGTCTTCACCGAAGTCGAGCGCCACATGCTCGAACAGACGACGCCGGAAAGAATGCGCCAGGCACCGCGCGATCTTGCCTTCTATGTTAGGGCGCTCGCGCGGCTCGGAGGTTATCTCGACCGCGCTTCCGACGCGCCACCGGGGACGACCGTCATATGGCGGGGTTTCTCCCGCCTAGCCGACCTCGTCGAAGGAGCCCGCGTCGCAACGTCGCCTCCACACACTTATGGGTAACTGCAAGCACAATGGAGCGGTTACAATATTGCGGCAGAAAACGGTTTTTGAAAAACTCATATCAAGTTCCTGATACCCCGAATCTACGGACACCCCTTCTCCGCAAACCGCTTTTTGCAGAACCCGACGAAAGCTGCGTCGGCGCTTTTGGGAACCTCGACAACCCACGCACGCCACTCTTGCTCAAGAACCCGTATATCCCAGCCAGGCGCCGCCGCTCTGGCGCGCTCGTAGGTATCTGGCTGCAAGTGCCCAATCTCGGGACGATCCTTCCCGCTGATGGACACCACCGTGCCCCGGCTTTGAAAAACAACCACATCCCGCTCCTCGTCAAACATTACGAAATAGTCGGGAAGATGATTGTGGGTCGCTATTTCCTTGAGTGTGTGTCGGAAGCGCTTCAGCTCCGTCCGCGCGCCCGTTCGCTTAAGAAGTTTCCCGAGGCCGATCTCAAAAACCGGCTGAGCTCCACACATCTTGCGCGCAATCTCATATACCCGACGTTCGATGGGCTTCCGCAGCCGAAAGTAGTCACGGTGAAGAGTTAGAACCGACTTCCGGCGGATACTGTTAAAGATCCACTCACTGATTTCAATCTCGGCCCACATAATGCGACCGCTATCATCGTTATTTTTCCGCTGAATATGCGCTTTTTCAATAAGATGGAACCATCCTAGCTGCTCTTCATCGCCAAGCGGCAAAGTGTCATCTGAACCAACAGTGGTGATGTTCGTCTTGATGACCGTTCCCATGAGACGATCAAGCGCCTCGCAAAACGCACCGTAATCCTTGCCGCCGGTGCCCCGATTGACAAAAATCAAAAGATCCCGCGGGTTGAACCGCAAGCGACGCTCAACCTGTTCCCCACGGTTAAGCCTATGCATAATCTGCGACACAACGTAGATGAGGATGTCCTTGTCGTAGATCGTCGCTTGACCCTTCACGCTAGGAACAACTTCAAGCCATTTTCCTTCGTGTTCATAACGACGGATCGAGGTGTCAGGCTTCTTGCTCAGCGCATAGAATGGATGCTCCATCGATGGCATCAAGTCTTTAAGAACAGCATCCGCGACATCACAGATAAAGAAGTCCGCTTGCGGATGACGATCAGGAAGCAATTGATCAAGCAAATTCGGGGTATCAGGAACTGACATAGCCGGACGATCGGGGTATTAGGAACCCGCGTCAAGCGTTGAATTCGGGGTATCAGGAACCCAACGCAAGTTTCTGCCTACGAATCCTCATTTTTTGCCCACAGAAACGCGGACATCAGGAACGATTGTTCGGGGTATCAGGAACCGAGATTCGGGGTATTAGGAACTGTCTCGTAAAAACTTTTTAATAAATTAAATGAGTTAGCCCATATTTTTTAGGACGTAACACTAAATTAAACACATATAAACACTACAGCGTTCAAAACGTTCACAACCACCCAAACCCACCAACCTACTTTCCTTCGTAACGATCCATGAGAATACCAAGCATATCAGCGTAAGTCCGACGATCCTCTTTACAGAGTCTCTTGAAACGATCCAAAATATCCAAGGATGCCTTAATACGGCATTGCCAACTTGTTCGGCCGACATGACCGGACTAATTTACGGGGGTAGTGTCGCAAACTTTTAGCAAGCCCGATGGCGGCCACACCCCGGACACACTTATGCTGCGAGCGCCGCAAACTGCGGTGAGGCCGTTGGAGCCGAACTGCCCTTTCCGGATCATGTGAGCCGTCTCGATTCCAGCGATTGTGGCGGCCGCAGAATGGAACGCCTTGAACCCCTGCATGAGGCCGGTGATCCGCTTGATGAAACGATGATCTTGTTCGATGATGTTGTTGAGGTATTTGACCTGCAGAACCGTGATGATCTTTCCGGCACCGGTGAACTTGAGGATCACATTGACGCGCTCCAACCCAGCGAAATTGGCACCGCTTTTATCGATGACGACCCGGTCTGGTACGCCATTCGTGCCGATAGCCCGCTTGAAAAACCGCCGGGCCGCAGCCATATTCCGGCGCTCAGACAGCATGAAATCAAGGGTTTAGCCGTTACGATCGACAGCCCGGTAAAGATATGTCCACTTGCCTTTAACCTTGATGTACGTCTCATCCATGCGCCAGGAAATGGCAGTTGGTCGCTTCATGGTCTGGGCATTTGCCGCGATCTGCGGCGCGTATCTGACGACCCATCGGTTCAAAGTCGAGTGATCCAAGGTGACGCCCCGGTCGGCCATGATTTCTTCCAGGTCACGGTATGACACACCGTAGCGGACGTAAAAGAAGACCGCGTACAGGACGACGGATTTCGGGTACTGTGCGCCCTTGAAGTCAATCATCGTTCCGTCCCAATCGTGTAAAGCCTTCCCAAATCATGCTTCATCTGAAGTCGGGCTGACAGCATGAAAGTTTGCGACACTACCTGGAAGGGTGGCCATCGATGCTTTCGCTCAGAAACGAAATCGATCAATTGTTCGACGATTTCGGCGCTGGCCTTTGGCGGACCCGAGAGACAGGGAAGAAGTGGGCGGCGAACCGCTTGATAGTCAGCTCTCGGGTTCGATCCTGAGTTTGATCAAAATCGCGGCAAGGTGAGCCGCAAAGACAGGGGAGCCGGCATAGGACGCGCGCGGATCATGTGACGGCTCCGTCTGATCCTCTGGCACCATCAGGTACCGGACCCGCGCCACCGGATTGGCAATCCTGCTTTGCGGCCTCTTCGAAAAAATCGTCTTCGCCGGGCAGACGCCTCGCCAGTCCGGATAGTCCAATGCCGGATCGTTCCGGTCAGGGGTGATCAACTGAATCCACCAGCGCCCTGTCAGATTTTCGGTCATCTGGAGCGCGACAGCAAGCCAGCGCCCGAGATCGCGCGGCGTCGAGAGCCGCGTGCCGGGGTTGCTTTGCGTCGCGCCACCAAGTGTGGCTCTCAGCCAGTAATTGACCTCTCGCGGCGAGGCTTCATGCAAATCTGCCAGCGCCTGCGCCATTGCCAGGCCCGTCTCACGGCGCGGGTGATCAAGCGGGTCCGGTGCCAGCCGCCCTGCACGCTCCGGCGGTTGCAGTCTCAGGGCCTTCGTTTTCGCTGAGGTTGCAAGACGCGACAGGTGTCGGGCGGTGTTCAATCGGGACGTCAGATCCCCGGTTGGCGCGAATACCGCGCCCGCCGCGCGGGACGGGGGTAATCCGTCATCAATCAGATCGAGGGCATGGTAGAGACCCTCGACGGTAAGTGCCCGGCTCTCGTGATCGTCGATTTCTTCGGGCACCGTCGGAGCAGAGCCCCGCAAGACATCCATAAACGCAACCAGACGGTTGCACAGACCCGCATAAATCGCCTCAGGGATTTCTGGCGCCACTTGCCGGAATATCTCGAATTGAGTCAGGTGAATATAGGTCTCGAAACTTGTCACCGGAGATCCGTGTCCCATGTGGCGCGCAAGTGCTTGCCAGCAATCCCGGAACATATGGCTTGGCGCGACTGCGGTCGCGATCTTGTTCCGCTCTGCCATGGACCAGCCTGTCAACTGGTTTCCCAGCGCGTGATGGTCGAGCTGAGGATGCCGGTACGGATCCCGTCCTTCAGCGATGGCAAGATAGAGATTGCTTGCAGCCGAATGCCGGAGACTATGGCAACTCACACCCTCCACGCCCGTCGCCTGCCTGAGGATACGGGACAGGTACTCCCCGACACTCTTACGCGAAAACGGCAGAACACGACCCTTATGGGTCATCCCGAAGAGGGGCCCCTCCCCTCCCATGAGACGCCGGCGCCCGAGATAGGCCCCGAAGGTCTCGGCTTCTTGAGCCGACATCAGAGCGAGAGGGCGCACCTGACGGTGCGCCGATGGGGTCTTGTTGTTCCCGAATTTTGACGGGCGAATGAACAGTGTAGGATTCGTTTCGTCTAATTCCAGATGCTGCAGCATCGCTTTCGTGGCCTCGCCGATGCGGGCCCCTGTCCGGTAAAGAAACACGAGAAGGGAATCGAGCGTCGCGGCCAGCTCGGGGGTGTCAAAAAAATCGCGGCGCACAAGGTTTCTCGCGCACGTGAATTGCGTATGGGAGATATACATCGCCCGCACATGAACGGTAGAAGACGCGCCCGCAAACATTCCTTCGTCAAGATCGGGGAACTGCCAGCGCGGATGGCCGCGGGCAAACTGGTGCATTCGCCGCAACGCGCCGCGCAAATTCGCGTATTCCATCGCGCTGCGCTCGTCCGCCTCAAGGATCATTGAATACAGCTCTTCAACATCCTCGGGCGGAAGATGCCCTAGCGGCACCTGTCCCGCCTGTTCAAAGAATATCCCGGCCAGGGTCGAGTGATACCTGCGAATACTCCCGACCTTATAGCCGTCGACCTCGAGCATATGCAGGTACCAGTCGGCAAGCAGGTGCATTGCGTCCGGCCAGTCACGTGTCTGCATTGCGTCGCGGATGCGACGTGCCAGCAACAACGGCGTGTCCTTTTCATCAGCGCTGGTCATGTCGCTGCCGGTTTGAGTTCTCGTTTCTCCGATCACCGCCAGGAAACGGATATACGTCGGGTCCTGCCGGACACCTGCGACCCGCTGCGAAGACGCCGCCTGCACGTGTTCTTCGTCGAGCAGCGAGGCGGTACCTGCTTCCAGATCTGTCGCGGTGATCGAGGATGGCTGATCCGAAAGCGCTGCCTGCCAAGACGACGGATCGGCACCAAAGGTCAGCACCCGACTCGCAGCAAGTTGCGCGTGGGCCCGGTCGAGGCGCCGCTCCGCGAGTTCGGCACGGGCGATGGCTCCGTCCAGAAAGGCCCGCAGCGATCCGACGTTGCGTGGTGCCTTAAGCTCCAGCGTATCAAGCAGACTGCGGTAAAGTTTCTCGGGTCGACCAAGAAAGGCCCGGACCCCCGATCGCCGGTCGCCTTCGGAATTCAGAATATCGGCAATCTCTGCGAGAGTTTTTCCATCCACGAGCCAGCGGCGCAAGGCAAAGGGCCCGGCATCGTCTTCGCCACTGACATAAGAGAGCTTTTTTCGGACATCGCCCCGAAGCTTCAGATCCATCGAAACCGGCTGACCCGGAGCTCGTGTCAGCCGCGGATCCTCAGATCCAAGCCATCTTGCAAATGCGTCGAGTTCACCATGCGCGCACAGCCCTCCGTTGAGAGCGGCAGACAGGAGGGCCCGCCTGATCAGCCGCGGCAGATCAGCATCGACGGGCTGGACGGAGGCTGTTGTCTCTTCAAGTTTGTCAGCCACAGCATCAGCAAACTCGAGAGCACGGAGGCGGGCGGCGCTCCAGGCCGGAGGGCGGGATGAAATCGAAACGATCGGCGGCGGCGCGGCGATTTCATCGCCGGTCCAGACCATGTTCCAGTGATCGATTCTCCGGTACAATTCCTTGGTGAGCCAGGCGGCCTCTTCCTTGTAACGCGCGACTTGCGCAAGATCAGCACGGATTTGTCCGAGAGCCTCATCCGGATCGCCGTCACAACGACTGAGGCCGTCCAACCAGGGTGCCCGCACGTCGACCACCCGACGGAACTCCATCAGTAAAACCGTTGAGCTGCGAAGTTTTTGCGCCTTGCGGGCCTCCCGACCGGTCGTGCTCACAAGCGGGACCTCACTGCGGTGACATGAATCCGCTCAAGGTATTTCTGGATTTGCTCCGCCAGATCACGCAGATCCTCAATGGCGACACCCGAAGTTGCGGCACCGGGATCTTCGGCAAGATGGGCATGACCCATAAACACGTCAATTGCCTGCGCGCGCGCTCCCGCCGCAACAAGCTCGCTGCGCAAGATATGCCGGGCCCAATTCAATTGAACCGGAAAAACTTCTTCGAGTTGAGTCGCATAGGTCGCCATATCGAGTTCAACCCGTTTGTCGTCCTTCAGGAGGAAAAACAATGGGAGCTCGGAGTTCACATCCAGCGCCTGTTTCATCTGCTCACCGGGCAGCTCCGGCGAACGCGGCGCGAGAATGTCCGCCAAGCGTTCGACATGCTGCAGCCAGGCGCGATACTGCGCCACAGCCACCGGCGGCAGGCATAGCAGCCGGCTGCCGCGGCCGCCGCGCGTTTCTTTGTCGGCAAGCCAAAGCACGGCGCGGTCCAGGTCGACATCCCCTCTGCGCTCGAAGGGCGACGATACGGGCCGATGCGCAGTAGACAAAAAGAGGAGCATCAACGTGTAGCAGGCAAACTCGTTGTGATAGGTAAGCAGGGCTGATGTCATGGAACCCGGGCCGATTGGAGTGTTGGTCAACCGTAAGCGCTGCTCTGAAAATAGGTCTTCGATAAGCGGGGACGGAAGCCTGGCCCGTGATCCTGTCTTGCCGCCATGAGGTGGCAGAGCGGTCGCCTCAAGGCCGAGACCTTGCTCGATATAGCGGTTGTGCCAATCGAGGCATGTTTCGACGTCAAGTTGGGTATAGTGCAGTTGGGCACGGACCCGCGGGTCCGTGCCCACCAGATGGCCGATGACTGCGTGATCGGCACCGGCCCGCAACAGCCAATCCGACTTGTGGCGCGCCAACCGGCCCAGAGACAGCGGTCGGGCGAGGAGGCGCTGAACACTTGCGCGGGCGTCATCAATCAAGGTCTTGTCCGGTGGGCACCGCAGAATTTGCAAATCCGGCTGAAGTGGTGCCGGCAGAAACAACCCGGCATCGCTCGGCGCGCACAGGCCGATAGCCTCCTCAATGACAGCGAAACTTTCGAAAACAGGCAGCTGCATCCGAAGCGAGAGTCCGAAATCTCCGCACTCGAAAGTGAACTCGCGTTTCGCATCCAGGGCTTCGCGCAACGCCAGATCACGCACCACAGCGTCGGAGATCCCGAAAACCAACAGGCCCAGAAGATACCGCAACCCGTCGTGGTCAGGGTTGTCACTTGTGATCCGCACCAGAGTTTTTACTTCATATTCCGTCATCGGATCTGATTCTGCAGGAAGTGCAAGATCACGCGTCGAAAGTGCCCGGACTACGCGTTTGGATTGCTTTTGACGTGCCGGAAAGTCCAGGATCTCATGCGAGGGCGTTGGATCTTCAAACAGGTTTTCTGTCAGCGACGCGTCTGCTTCCTGCAATTCCACCGAGCCGGCCAGGAAACTGGGTGCCAGGGACGCCCCGGTCGGCAGGCCGGTGTCGCCCGTGCCGTACCGGTTGCGATAGATGGGAGTTCTGCTGTCCTCCCAAAGTTCCAGCAGATGCGCGATCTGACCTACCCGACGCAGTGGTATGATATCGAGGTCGGCCTCCGCTTCGATCTGACGCAACCGTTGACGCAATGGCGACGGATCGCTCAGCGCTCCATCCGCTAGTGCTATGTCGCCGATGCGGTCGAAGAGGAACGCTTCTTTTGTCTTCATCAACCTTAGCGCGTCGAGCGCCGATGAGATCGCCGCATCCGCCGGATAAGTGAGCCGGCGGCGCAAAGCTGCTGCAAGAACGCGGGCCGTCGCGAGATTCGAGATCCGGATTGTGGAGGCGGTCTCGTCGCGCTTCGGCACCCGCTGCGTGACCATTGCAAACTCCGGCACTGACCAGAGACAACCATTCAACCGTTTTCTCGCAGCATCAACCTTCTGCGCAGTCAATTCGAGATCCGGCTCGCTGTTCCCGGCCAGGGCTTCGAGGTCGACCAGAGCTTGCGCGCGCTCGACTGACGTCAGCGAAGGCGCGCTCGCCAGCAGTGTCTGCGCCCGCCCCAGCAAAACTGCGTGGGTCGCAACCGGGGCCGTGCCAAAGATAAAGCTTGCCCCGCTCACCTGTATTTGTCTTTCCGCGCCAATAGAGCATTCAGAACGGTGGTTGGCTCGGCTACCGTCTTGCGCAACTTGAGTTGCCGTCGCAAGTATCGCTCGGCATCAGCATGCGCGACCCCCAACTCCGCGAACACCCAGGGCGGCGCCTGCATGCAGAGCTGCGACAGGCCCGTGCGACGCGCGGGATCCGTCGAAGCCAGGGACCTGACCAGGTGAACAACCTCTTGCCAGGCCAACCTCTCAACATCACTCTGCTCCAGATCACGGATCAGGATATTGGCATCTGTCGCCTCCAAGGTTTCAAAGCCCGTGAAGACGAGACATGTTGCGCCGTCCATTACGGCTTGACCGACAGCATCACCGGGCGCTTGCCACCCACCTCGCAGGCCCGACCAGACCTCGAACGCCTGCCGCGCAGCCGGATGTAGCGATACACGCTGGGCCGATTTCCTGACGGGGGTATAGAGAGTGACTGTCATGCCGCGTATAATGATAAACAAAGACATAAAAATCAAACAAAAACAATAATAACTTAAATCCGACAGGAGGCGGGGTGCCGTAACTCTGTCAGATAAAAATCAAACATTCCCCCAATAAAACTTAAGGAACGACCAAAGTCAGTATACGGATAAAAATGCCAGTATCTCTATAACCCCTTTCAATCGTCTACCCCGCGTTCGAGCAGGATGTTTTGTAGAGTAACGCAGGCTACCTGCGAGAACGAGGCCATCTAAAACAAGCTATCCGGTTTCGCGCTCGCATATCTCAATAGCGTGCCGCATGAACTGGACCGGATCATGCTTCAGGGCGCCGCAAATCACTATGATTTCGACAAGATCGAGACGACGTTCACCCAATTCGTATTTGCCTACAAAAGATGCGGGCTTGTGAAGAAGCTTCGCGAGTGCAGCCTGAGACAGTCCGGCTTTGTCCCGCAACTCTACAAGAGCTGAAAGAATCTCGCGATGTGCTTTCGTGTGAACCGTTCCTGCCATCGCGCTCCCCGGTGCCTGGAGCCTCGCTGCTACCCCTGAATCAGGGTTGCCCCCAAAACAGGGGTGATGTATCTGCCCGCCGATAGATCGAAGGCGAGTACAGATGACGAAAAACCGACGACCTCCACCGGAGCGGCTCGCACATAAATCAGACGATGATCTGCTCGCCCTTGCGCTGGCCTCTGGCGCTTTGACCTGGGTTCAATTGTGGAAGCTTGATCAGCCACTGGCGCGGGAGCTACGCAGGCGCGGTTTGATGAACCGCTTTGCACCGCGCCGCAACTCCGGCTCCGGACGCTCGTCCATTTTGAATAAATTGCCTGACAACGAACTGCTCGCCGAAGCGAGGCGCATGATCGAGCTTAACGGAATTGCCTCTATGCGAGAGCTGAAAGTTCGGGACTGGAGACTGGTGGAATTGCTTCAGAAACGCAACCTGACAAGCCACCTTGGCCAGCAGTACGGATGGAAGACCAGACGCCGGACCGGCGCGGCGGCGATCGTCGACGATCCCAGAGTGTTGAGCGGCACACAACTCGTGGCACGGGCGTTGAAGCTTGAGCCGCAAAGTCTTTCCGATTTGCAGCGTGAGGACAGCGTTCTTTTCCACGCACTTCGCAAGGATCCAACTGCGCTGCCCGCGTTTCGCGAGGCGCTCGGTTTACGCAGGGCACCGCGGAACTGGTCGGAAATGACCGATGATGATTGGTTGAACCTCGCGCGGGAGTTCGACAGCGCTGCTCATTTCAAGCATGCCTATCAGGCGGCCTGGACGCGCGCCGGGGAATTCGACAAGCGCCGGTTCTTGATAGAGAGAATGCATTCGGAGGGACAGTGGACCAACGGGCTCTATGATCAGGACGGGTATCGTTGCGAAAGTGTAGCCGAACTTTTGGTTTTCAATTTGTTGATCAAAGCAGACGTCCGGTTCGAGCGGCATCCCTCACTACCTTTCCCGCACAAAAGCCGAGCGGCCCGTGCCGATGCCTACTTACCAGAACAGAATTCCTACATCGAAATCTGGATGTGTTCGGAACGCAGCCTGATCGGACGCACGGATAGCCTGCCGACTTGGTTTCCCAGCTATGTCCGAAAACGACAGACCAAACTGGCGAAATACGCCGCCGCAAACCTAGCCGTTGTTTCCCTCGACGCCGAAATTGCCCGCCTGCAGGACACCAAGGCATTTCTCGAGCATGTCGTTTCGCTGCTGAATCCGGTGTGTGCAGTGACATGGCAGGACCCGCAGGAACTGCGTATCTCGAGTTCCGCACCAGCGTTGGTTTGGTCAATCGACGAATTACTGGTCTATGCGGCCTTGCACGGGCTTACCCAATTGTCCGATTTCCAGCGCCACCCGCATCGTGCGATCTACAACATTGTCACTGTTCGCGAGCTTCGGGATGATTTGCGCAAGGCGCTGGATAAAGCGCATGGCCGCCGAAGCGCAATCAGGAAGGCTGATCTTCTCGAGATCAGTTTGCTTGTCGCGTTCTGCCGAAACCACGGGATAGTCTCGAAGTCCGGGTATCGCGCGACCTTCAAGCGAAATGAATTGCCCTTCGGGGCACCCTCGGATGTTGCGCAATCCTATAAGGTGAGTTGGCAGGAGTTTTTGGGCTGGATCCGGACGTAGTCAAATTGATGGCACCGCCGACCTGTTTCTAGCGGATGGCGCCTACGACGGCGATCCAACGTATGATCTTCTGCTCGAGCGCTTTGGCAAAGGAATTGAAATTGCAATTCCACCACCCAAAAACGCGATGTTGAGCTGGGACGCCGCGACGATGTTGGGGCCGTGTTGCGCGCTGAGTTCTCACGAACCACGCCAAATCTGCGCCAGACCCGACTTTCTATCGTTCTATCGTTTTGAAGTTTTCTAGATCACAGGTTTCGTGAGTATTTCGCCAATTTCCGCTCGGATTGTGACAAGTCGTGGAATCGGCGTGGTGAACCCTGTCTAAAAACAGAGGTCCAAATACTCAAAATTCTACTGTAAACAACGGTATTCGCTATATATTTTCGTTTCACCCGCGAGTTCTTTCAAATTTGACCTACCCTGACAGTAAGGCGTCCACATCTTGCGGATGTGATGTGCGTGAATGCACAGCCTAGGGGTCAGAACCTGCGATTTTCAAGTCGTCCAAGCTCCCCCAATTACCACTCAACGACGCAGGGAACGGCCACAGACGGCCCCCAACCAGCGACGCCGAAAATGAGGCCGGACGCTTCAAACAATTCAGCCAGCCACCACCGGCAGGCCATTCAAAGGACGATAAAATGTTTAAGAAATCCACATTCGCCGCTGTTGCTCTTGCTGTTTCCGCCGGGGCTGCCTTCGCCTCCGATGGCGCTGATCAACTGGCCCGGAACCTTGGCGTTCAGCCGGGCGTGTACTCGTTGGCCGATCTGGTTGCTTTGAAGGGGGCTGATACGGATACGCAATCGCGCAAAGCCATGTCTTATATTCTGGAAAGTGGCGCAAATGGTGGGGTGACCCGTGGCGCAACTGCCGCCAGCCTACAGCTTTCGAACGCTCTTGGCGTGGCCTCCAACACCTACACCACGACTGAACTGGTTGCGATCAGTGCCGCTGAACGCGACGACAATGAGGCAGAAGCCCGCTATTACACCGACGGCGGTCTCGCCCGCAGCACCGGTACGATCTCGGCCTCCAACGCGGCCTACCAGAAGCTCGAAGCGACATTGAACATTGATGCTGCTGACTACACGCTTGCTGAACTGATCGTCCTCGACAACGCTGTGCGCGACAACGACACCTCGCTGGTGCGCGCCTACCTGAAATAATGCGAGGCCCCCTCTTGGACCGGCGCGGAACCAACCACGCCGGTCTGAAGGACTTTATTGCCGAAGCCTAGCGGCGCAGCACGGCCTATATCTCGGTCAGATAACGCCGCACAGCGTCTTGGATATGCCGGAAGCGATCGCCTCCTAGGTGTTTTCCGCCAAACCAGCGGGTGACGACGACGATGTGATCCTGAAGATTCTCCCGCTCCAGCATGCGCAGAATGACCATGCCAGCGCCGCTTTCTCCGTCATCGTTTTTGATAGGACCATCAGCAGTGAGAAGACCCCAACTGTTGTGGCTCGCCTTTGCGAATTTCTTACGGGTCTTAAGTTGCTTAAGGAAGTCCTTTGCCTCTTGCGGAGTTGTGCAGGGACCACCGGACACCGCGTATTTCGACCCACGATCAGAGATGATGTTTTCCAGAATGCGCATGGCGGAGAACTATCAAGACCGCCCCGAGCAGATCAAGCAAGCATCATGCCTGCAAAGCTGGGGCGACGTCCGCTGGTTCGCCGGCTTGACTCGCAGCACGGATAGCGCCCCTCAAGCAACCCGGCCCTGCAAAAATTGCATGGCTGCGCTATTGTGCACCTGCAGCATTAGCGCTAACTTCAAGTCATTCGATTGGGTCTCCTCCTCCCTGACCCAATTGCTGTTTTTAGTGATTTGGCGGCATTCCCCTCCTCCCGGGATGCCGCCATTTTTTTGTCCGGTAGAAATCGGGCCTGCGGCGCTGGCAGCCACCCTGCAAGAAAACCGCGCAAAATCCCTCCGGCCGCGCAGACCACGGCTCCGCCCCCTGTAAGCGGGGCAGATTTCCAGGCGGCTCGATTTGCTTTACTTACCGGGCGACCATTTCTGGCAGAGCGGGGATGCGATCCGCAGCCGGGTTGAGACCCAGCCGGTCGCCGAGATAAGCGAAGAAAGAGATACCCAGCTTGCGACAGGTTTTCATCAGACCGAGCATGACGTCACGCGCAGTGCGGCCGTTTTTGCTCATGGTGCCGCCGGAGACCTTGCGCTTGGTGACACAGGTGCGCAGGTCGTTTTCCGACGCGTTGGTGTGCAGTGGGATCTCGGGTCGCTCCAGCACCTTGAGCAATTCGGCTTTGCGCCGGTGCAAGCGGACGAGCTGCTGATCCAGTTCCTTGTAACCTGTCCTCTGTAGAAAGATGTCGTCGAAGCGGTTGGCTAGGATGGGGGTGTCCTTCGCGCAGGGCGTCTGCTTCCAGAACTTCAGATCCCGGTACAGGGCCCAGACCTGATCGCGTAACCCGTCCAGTTTACGGGCTTGTGGCTTGGTCTTGGGCATCAACTTTTGCAGCAAACGCTCGCCATGAACCCAGCACAGCGCATGATTGGGGATGCGGAATTGCCCGGCATCATCGGAAACGACCACTGTGTTTTCCATCAACCCGTTGTGGCGCACTGCGCCCCATACCGCAGCCTCGCTGATCTCGCGCAATAAGCTCCTGTCGAACACGTCAATGCGCAGCGCCACGAGATGGGCATACCACGCCATCTGCGACGCAAATGATCTATCGGGCTGTGCCGCGAGCCGGTCGATGACCCTTGGCGCCACTTTTCGTTGACGCATGTAGGTGAGGGCGTCGTCGTTGATCACGTAATCCTCTCGACCGGCTCTCAGCAGCGACAGGAAGTTCAGCCGCGATTTTGAGCGGCCGGTCCTGAACACGCAAAAGCGTGCCCCGCCAATCTGGGTTGTGATGCCGTTACGGTGGGCATGACGGGCACCGGTATCGTCAACGCTGACATAGGGCGCGGTGGTCAGGCCCGCTTGCAAGATCGCCTGATCCTCAGCAATGAACCCATCAAGATCGCTGGTCAGGATGCGCACGACCTGACGCTTCGATATCTCCAGCCCGATCCCGTTCAGGATAGATGTCAGCCGTTCCGTCGTCACCTGTCCCTGAGCGTGCAGCGCAAGACAGAACCGGCGCAGGTTGGCACCGAAGCCGCCGAACA
>NZ_MTBG01000054.1 GCF_002119405.1 Pseudoruegeria sp. SK021
CGTCAGTTTTGTATGGCCCAACAGAGCCTGGATCACCCTGATATCGACGCCGCGTTCCAGCAGGTGGGTGGCAAAACTATGCCTTAACGTGTGCAGCGTGACCGGTTTTGTGATCCCAGCTTCCCGCGCGGTCTCTTTGAACAGTCGCGATATCTGTCGCGCCGAAAGGTGCTTGCCACAATAGCCAGGAAAGAGGATCCGATCAGGCCCGGGCACATCCTTGTCCTGACCGGTCGGCCGCTCTTTCCACCAGTCGCGCAGAAGGCCCAGAATATCCGTAGGCAGCATGACGTTACGATCTTTGCGGCCCTTTGCTTGAACGATCCGAATAATCTGCTGGGCGCTGTCGATATCGCCCACCTTCAGCCGCACGACTTCGCCAGCACGCATCCCGCACCCATAGGCCAGCGATAACATCACGCGGGCCTTCAGGCTGGGAGCCATAGCCAGAATGCGTTTGATCTCCTTTTTGCTCAGCACGAGCGGCACCTTCACCGGCTCTCTAAGGCTGAAAATCTCGGCCACCAGATCGTGCCGTCGAAGCGTCACACGGAAGAGGAACTTCACCCCGGTCATCGTTTGGTTGCGCGTGCAGATACTTGTCCCGCTCTCGACCAGATGCTGCTGGAAATACTTCACATCATCCGGCGTCGCAGTCTCCGGCGAGCGCCCAAGCCAAGCCGCAAACCGCTTGCATGCGCGCAGGTGGCTGGTCTGCGATGCTGGGCCGAGATTGCGCCCTGACATATCCGCGATCATACGGGCACGAAGGGGCGTCATTGGGGTTGATTGCTGAATGTTCATCGGAATGTCCTCTGTCAATCGAGGCAAAATCACCTCGATCAACAGCACACACCCGACACCCAAAACCGCGCAACAAATCCCGGCTCAGCGCAACACCCGCCACAAGCGCCCCTATCGCGGAGCGATTTAGTGCTCGAGCCCATATTACCTGATGCTGCGCGATGCGGGAAAGTCAGCTTGGCCGACTTCTACCGTTATTCAAGGCAAGCTGGTTCGAAGAGCAGGTGTGTTAAGGAGTTCGAGCTGCTAAGTGGCGACTCATGCGCTTACTGATCATCGACACTCTGGCAACGATCATTTTTTTCACCATCGTGGCTACGTTCTCTGAATTGATTATTGCCGGAATGGAGCCATCTAAAGTCTTGGCAACACGGCTACTCATGGTGCCGATCATGATCATGACTGGACGGCCCTATACCGGGTGGCGCGATTGGCTTGTAAAGCAGCTTAAACCGCGAAATCGCTGGAGCGCTGCTTTGGTCGATATCGCCGCTTTCCTATCATTTCAGGCCCCAGTCTACGCGGCAACGCTGTTGATCGCTGGCGCAGATCTGGGGGAAATCACTGCTGCGATCGGGTCGGCAGTCATATTCATGATCATTCTTGCGAGGCCGTTCGGACTGTTCGTCGACTGGGCCAGAAACACTTTCAACATAGGTTCGAAAAAGCGGCCGGAAACAACTTAGCTACAGCGTACCCACAGCGCAAACGAAAGCGGACCTCGAGGTGCAACGTCGCGAACGGCAGCTTCGTCCGCACACCACCAGCTCGCAACGACTTGATGTTGCGCCCGCATCGAATGGCCGGAGTGCGGGCCGTGACCGCAGCAACATGGTTGGTGGTGAATGTCGGCTATCCCCAAATCAAAAATATATTGGGTTCTATAAGCTCTAACTACCTGCGTCGCGGCCATTCTCGATGCCGCTGAGTTCGCCGGATGTTTCCTGCGCTGCATCATCGTCGTGACGGCCTGCGTCACCTTCCCATGTGCCTTCGCTGCGCACGGCGTCTTTTATTTCGGGGGGTAGTTCGCGGGCGAGGTCTGCGACAGGTGGGTCGTCGCGATCAACGGGTTCCATGCGAAGGTCACGCTCTTCACCCGGAGATACAACCGTCAAGTCCTCTGTTTCGGCTGTGGATTCAGGCTGCGTGCTGTCGGTAGTTTTATCGGCCATAGTCAATCTCCTTTGCCGGCGAAACGCCTGCGAAAGGGAAGGGTTCCTTCCTTACGGGGCAGTCGCCTGTCCGCCACCGAAAACATCCTGCGCACTGCTTGATCTTTGCCTGCCCAAAAATGCTGCGCGACAACACGAACGGCAAGTTCAGGGAAGTTGCGCCTCAGCGATGGGCGACTTGGTGAAGGTCCGTTGAGAGCCGTGATTCACAATCAGCGGTACGTCTTGGGTACAGCAAAAACCAATCTCATTGAATTGATATCGGTCGCAGCCGGTCATCGGTGTCAAGGCTGAGTGCGCTGCGCCAGAGCGGGGTCTTGAACAGGTGGCACACCTGCTTTCCGACGCCGTCTTCACGGGTTTCAACTAGAAATCCCGCCCATTCGAGCGGCCGCAGCACGCAAGATGAGAAGGTCGCCATGTCACGCCACCCCGCGGTGTGCCAATCTTGCGGCTCATCGTAGAAGGTTTCGAACAAAGCAGCCTCGGTCGTCCCATGATTGGCCTCTACGTTAATCACGTTCAGCCAAACGTCCCAGTTCCCGAGGGGGTGGTCGTCGAAACGCGCATAGGACGCGTGATCGATCCGGAAGACAAAGTATGGGATCAGCTCGGCAAACAGGCGGCCAGGGGCTTGTGCCAGCTCTGTGCCACGCTTGGTTAGCCGAAACTCACCCTTGAAGTGACGTCCCAGCCGCAGCGAAATCAGCAGGAAATGCAAAACTTCGAGCGGGGGAAACTCATATTCGTTGATCACCTTGTTGTAGCGGAACATTTCTTCTGCGCTTTTGCCTGGCCAGGCGAAATGCTCGACCGCCCAATGGACAAAGACACGCTTGAAGGCCTTGGTTTTGGTCAGGCCGATTGATCCGTGCTCATGCGCGTATTGCAGAGTTAGAAGAGCGCCCCGAAGCAGTGGCGAATGCGCGAGGTCGGGATGGTCATCGGCGAGGGAGTTAAATTCGATCATGTCAGGATGCTGCCACAGACCGCGCGGCAGTTCCAGAATGACCGCGCGCATTGAATTTGCCGGTTGGCGAATTATTGGCGTGCAGCGGACTGCCGGTTTGACAGTCGGCGCACAGCATGCCGGCTGCCTGCTAAAGATTACCTCAGCGCGATCCCTGCGACTTCTTCTATTTTCTCGATGAATGCGACCCGTCGGTCGTTATGAGTTCACCGATGGGTAAAAAAACGGTAATGCGCCAAAAGCAAACAATTGGAGCGACCTGTGGCGCGGAAAAGCTTGAACAAGAAAAATCTGATGGAGCTTGGCGCTGCTGCCTTGGCCGATTTGCTTTTGGAAGCCGTGAAAGGTGATGCGGCGCGACAGCGACAGGTTCGCTTGGCATTGGCAGGGGATCAGGGTCCGGAGGAAGCCGCCGTCGATGTCCGTAAACGGTTTGCTTCGATCCGGCGCGCAGGCAGTTTTATCTCTTGGAAAGGGCAGAGGGCGTTTTGCAAAGAACTGACCGGTCTCATCACGTTGATCGAAAAGACGATCGCACCAGAGGCCCCGGATACAGCCTTCGATTTGTTGTGGTCATTGTTGCTGCTGGCCCCGGACATCCATGCGCGGACCGACGACAGCAATGGCGCCATTGGCGAGGTCATGGATTGCGCCATGCAAGCCATCGAACGGATCGCGCCTCGCCTGTCCCGTGCGCCGGTCGAGCTTGCGGATCGCGTCTTCGAGGCATTGGCGGATAACGGTTATGGCGCGTTTGATCAGGTCATCCCAGCGTTGGCCGAGGCGCTTGGTCAGCAAGGGCTTGATCGATTGAAGGACCTAGCAGAAGCGGTGTCGGCGATGCCGCTTACAGACGGCGAATTGGCCCAGTACGATTTCGTCCGTGATCCAAAACGGCAGGCTGATATGGCGCGGGAGAGCCGAAATCGCTCTGCCGGGATGATCTTGCAGGATGTCGCCGATCTGCAAGGCGATGTTGATGCGTGGCTCGCACGCTATTCTTCGGAACAACTGACGTTCCACACCATCGCGCCAGACGCTGCGCACCGACTGCTCGCCGCAGGTCGAGCAGATGAGGCCCTGAGCATCGTTGCAAACGCGCGCGCGCGCGACGACAGAAAGAACGACTGGTTCGACTCTTCTGACTTGGATGAGGCGCATTTTGCATGTCTCGAAGCGCTAGGACGCGAGGAGGACCTGCGCCGGGCGCTCTGGGATCGGTTTGAGCAACGCCTTTGCCCGGACGCGCTGCGCCGCCACCTCAAACACCTACCAGATTTTGAAGACATCGATGCGGAGGACCGGGCGAAGGCAATTGTACGGGATCATGCGAACCGAGAATTGGCGCTCGCATTCTTTTTGCAATGGCCGGACATGGCTGAGGCCGGGAGACTGGTCGAGACGCACGCGGACGCGTTCGACGGCAACGCTTATGAGTTACTCACCCCGGCCGCCGCGGCGTTGGACGGCAAGCATTCACTGGCGGCAACCCTGCTGCGCAGATCGATGATCCTCTTCGCGTTGGAAGCTGCCCGGTCCAGTCGCTATGGCCACGCCGCCAAGCATCTGGCCGCATGTGCAGCCGCGGACGCCGAGATCGGCGATTACTGCGGGCATCCCGACCATAGTACATTCGTTCGAGCCTTGGAGCGAGACCATGCCCGAAAGACCAGCTTTTGGAGCCGGATCGATCGCCCGCAACCGTGAAGCCGGTGAATACCGCAACCTTTTTGTTCGCTCGCTTTGGATGAATTTCCTCTCAACCTGCCCAGTCGGCGCAAGATTGCTCAAAGTTTGAGTTGCTGAAGTTAACCCAGCCGATCACGCTTTGTCCCCCAACGGCGATGACCGTCCAGTCTCCTTCGCCGATCCATCCGAACCCGATCCGATCGCCGACATTTATCTGTCCAATCACCTGAGCTCCCGCGCTGTAGCCATCGTAATACGGCAGCGGTGCTCCCGCCCATGTGCAGGCTGAAGCGCCATTATCTGGTAGCGCCATGTCACGGAGCCTGCGCAGGCCATCCATGTTCGGCACGTCCAGCCAAGTTTGGCCGGTGTTCACCTTACAGCCGATTTGTGCCTCCAGTGCGCGGATCCTCTCTACTTGGCGGGTGTTCTCTGCGCCCAACGCCACATTCGAGCCGTGGCAATTCGCGTTGTCGAACAGCGCTTGGCCAAGAGGTGAACCGAAACAATAGCCAGCCCGGTCCATAATCAGGTTGCGCGAAAACCAGAGTTCATTGCATTCCTGTTCTCCATACTCCCACACATCTGCGGATGCGGGCAGTACCGGCAACGCTAGAGACAGTACAAAGAACGCGCGTGAAAGTGCCATGTGGCCAACCTTTCCGATAGTTCATGAATACAATCAGAAAAGCATGCGCCGTCCTATTGAGTCGGTCAATCATGCGGATCGCTCGAACCAGTTAGTTCCTTACGTGAGGGAATTCACGTTTCCAGCATGGGCTTTGCAACAATTTCGTTTCCATTCCACCACTTAAAACGTTTCCTTCTGGATCGAACACGTGAGCGAACCGCACCGTGCCTTCATATGACGATGGAGGACGACTGACGTTTCATCTGCGTCCAAAGGCAGCGTTGATCGTGTCGCGCTCATAGAGCGCGCCATAGTCTGATCCGTCCGGTGAAAACGGCAGCACGCTTTTATCCGCCAGACGCACCCTGAGAGTCTGCCATGGCATAGCAAGCTCGACGGCCAGCGCCCGCAGCGTCACGAAGCGCGCGTGGAAGGCGGCGATGTCAGCGGGAGCCAGAAACCGCTGGAGCGCTCCGGTTTTCGGGTGCCGTGCTTGCGTTGAGGGCGTATGCCCGTTCCGCACGAGGCGCATCGCCGGGGATGCCTTGAGGCCACATTGCCTTGCAAAAATCTCGATGCTGATGCCGGGGGCCTCTGGTCGATCAATCAGGCGCTCTATCTCGTCATGAGTGACGAGGATTGAAGCATAGCCATCCCGGGTCATGTGCTTGCCGACCCTTTGGATCTTGCGCGCCTCTAGCAGTGCAAGGATGCGTCCGGGCGGAATTTTGAGCCGCTGTGCCGTCTTGGCGATGTCTCCCCATTTATGCATCGGGACATAGATGGGTTCGGCACCCGTCAGCAGACCTTCCAGATACTTCCGTGATGCACGGACGTCCCAGAGAGGCTTGTGGTCGCCTCCGTCCACGGAAGGCGGAAAATAGTTGTCGTTCCGCAGAAGGCCGAATTGTGACCGGGATATGCTCAGGGCTTCCTGAAAATCCTTAGCTGAGACGAGTGTATCGATTTTGTCGAGATAGGGCTGGGCGCTGGCCATGTCGAACAGTTCCCACTGATCGTCCCGTCCTGTCTCCCGCGGTCGAACGAGTTTGGCATCCACCAAGAGCTTGCGTAGGCGGCGGGAGTCCATGCCCAGCTCGCGCGCTGCCGTACGGACCGAATGGACCTTTCGCTCGAGCACTGGCTCTCCCATAAGATCATCACCTGGTCCCAGCGGCCATGTGGTCGCGATATGGTCCCGCAGCAACGCCCGGAATGGTGCATACTCGTCGCTCGGCAGATCAAAAGCCAAGCGCTCGTAAAGATCACCGAACTTCTTCTTCGGACCGTCGGTCGGCTCACCGATAATGGCCTGCAGTTCTCCAAGCACAGTGCGGATGCTTTCTTCGCCCTGACTGGCATATTGAAAGCCCACGTCGAAGCTCATCCACGCATCCTCGGGTTTGAACTTCATCCATTTGGGAATCTTAGCCGCCCAGGCAGCGCGGCCCAATAGCTCGCAAAAATGCGCCGCGGGATAGAGCGCGAACTGGTCGAGCCATGTGTCCGAACGGGCATTTAGGAGGCGTGCCTCTATCCAGCGGTCAAAGCCGCTCGGAACGCGTCGGCCTTGGTCGTAATCTCTGGCAAGAATTTCAGGAGCGATTTCGGCCATTTTGGCGGTCACATCGTAGCGGCCGGTCTTCGAGGTCTCTTTCCACAGCTGGACTAGGGAATGATTGTGCTCCAAGCAAATCGTGACCGGGCGGAACAGCCAGTGACCGCGGATTGCCATGGAAAGTTCGGGGGCGTCGGGACTCGTCCGGGCATCTTCGCACAGGCAGACAGGACAGCCTCGCAAAGACGTTTGCTTGACGGCCCTGGCATGCAGGCTGTGGCCGCGGAACGAATGCTGTCGGCCGCCAATGTGGACCGGTGTCCAGCCTTGCAGTTCCAGAACATCCACGCCGCAAAGCGCCGCGAGTTTCGCCACATCGTCAGTGTCACCGTCCGTAATCCTCGCGAACGACAGGCCCATATCGGTGGCGAAGCCGGCAGCTGTGACTCCGTTGAGAGCCGCAACGCGCGAGGCGAAGGAAAATGCCGGTTCGCGGGCGATGAGTGTGGGCGTGAGCGAAAGTTGATTGATCACGTAATCGACTTGTATGGGTCGTCTTCTTCATCGTTTTCCCGATCACCTGGCCGCTCGTTAGCGATGGGTTTCAGCAGATGTTGGGGAATGGGCGGCGCAGATTCAACAAATTTGCGTACGCTCTCGAAATCAATCTCTGTGGATTTGATGCTCCGGCGGTATTCTCTGATGCTAACGACGGTCGCGCCGAGACCCACTGCCACAGCGCTTAGCACGAGTAGAGCTTCTCCCGATGTCATCCGAGTCATTTCAGGGTCACGACCGAACCGCTGCGGTCTGGGATATCTAGAATGTCAGGTTGCGTCACGAGGTTTTCCCTTGGAACATGGGCCTCGACGTGAGGCCTATGTTCAGGCTGTTTGGGTTCGTTTTGTTAGGGCTTATCAGGTTTCACGAGAGAATCTCAATGCCCTGTTCCAGGAACGGTTATTACGCAATGCTATGATATAAAGCAGTTATTCGCATTTTGATCGAAGCGACTACATCGCTGTGTGGCCAGTGGTTTGCGGGCATTTCGGGTGCAAAAGTTTCGATTTTTCGCAACGTAATGCGAACAAGGGGGAGAGCAGGGCAGCCAATTCGTCGCAGGCTATCCACCATGCAAGACGCAAAAATGAGCGGTTTTATGCGATTTTTCTTCGCTGAAGCGGGGGGCTTGTGCGTCACGCGCCGGTATCAGCGGCGCGCATAAAGCTGGCCTTTCAAACTTTCCCATAAGGTCGAACATTTAAACTAAACGGCATTTGGCACGCCGATATGCAGGCGCGCAGTGGTCACATCCGTCGGTGTCGGGGTGTATTGAACGAGCCGGGTGAAGTGGTCCTGAATTTTCGGAAAGGTTTGTGGCTCAGCTAAGGAGATGCATCCGGGTTACGTCCGTAGAAATTCATCACCTCGCCTAGAAAACCTTCACCTTTTCATCAATCACATAGATTTTCTTCACTCACGTGGCGCTGATGCACAAATTTGAAACGGTTCGCAGTGCCGGGGCGCTCAACGCCGCTCCATCTAAGCCCAATCCATATTGCACCATCTTGTATGGAATTCCCACAATGCGACGATCAATTGCATCGCGCCACGGCATTGTTGCAGAACTCACGCGTGAGGCGAGATTGCCCCTTTTCCCCTCGATTTCAGTCCACGGGGGACGATCTCGGCGGTGCCGAGCGCTTTGAAACGGTTCAGGAGGGCGGTGCGGAGCTCACCTCGGTCTCGGTGGCCTGGCGTTCGGGGGCTCTGGCGGCGATGCGCTCTCCGAAGGCTTTGGGGCAGTGTATCTTCGCCTCGATCCGGCTTCGGGTGCGGTATCCCGTCCAGCGCTTCCAGAAGTCTCGGCCATGGTGCCGGGTGGCCCGCAGAGTTTCGTTTCTGGCGATTGCGGCTGGGCCGTCTTCCTTCCACATCCGCCCGGTCTTGCGGATCGGGATGATCGGGACCGCGTCGCGCGCGAGGATCGCGGCGTCGCAACAGCGCGTGTCATAGGCCCGATCGGCGGTCACGGTGCCGATAACTTCTTCCTCGGCGATCTGTTGCAGAAGACCAGGCAGAACGGGGCTGTCGCCGTCGCGGTTGGAGGTGACCTTGACAACTCGATCCGGGCGCGGCGTTGCCCAGCTTCAGACCAGTCGCGGTCCAGCGGCAATTCAATGCCGAAGCTCAGGCGGTCTTTGTAAATCAGATTGAGGGCAGACATGATACGAACCTCCAGTTTCATGATTTGCCCCGCGCATTAAAGATACGGCGGGGCAGGTGAGGTTATTCGGCAGCAACAGCTTGGGGTGTTGTTGCGTTCAAGCGACCAGACAGGCGCACCAGAACGATCCCGACAACCACCACACCAGCGGCGATGTAAGGCGCAGCGGCAAGGCCGATGCCTTCTACCACAAGTCCACCAGTCCATGCGCCGCCGGCAATGCCGAGGTTGAACGCACCGATGTTCAGACCAGACGCCACATCAACCGCGCCGGGCGAGACTTCGCGTGCGATTTGCACGACGTAAGACTGCAGCGGCGGCACGTTGGCGAAGGCAAAGCCGCCCCAGAAGGCCGCAACCGCGATGGCCGCAACTGGGCTGGTGAGGAACGCGCCGAGGGCGACCAATGATATCGCAAGGCCAGCAAAGATCACCGTCAGGGACGGCAGAGCACCGATACGGTCAGCCAGTTTGCCGCCGGCGATATTCCCCACGGCAACAGAGGCACCGTAGAGCAAAAGCACAAGGCTAACCGCACCCGCAGACAGGCCCGTGACTTCGTTCAGCATCGGCGCAAGGAAGGTGAAGGCGATGAAGTTGCCGCCATAACCCACAGCCGTGATCAGATAGACCAGCAGAAGGCGCGGCGAAGTCAGCACCTGCAACTGGGCCTTGATCCCGGCTGACGCGGTCTTGGTCAGATTGGCGGGCACCAAGATGGCAGACGCGATGAAACCGATCACGCCAAGCGCGACAACGCCAAGGAAGGTCGACTGCCAGCCGAAGTTTTGGCCGATGAACGTCCCCAAGGGCACACCCGTCACAAGCGCGACAGTCAAACCAAGGAACACCAGCGCAATGGCTGAGCTTTCCTTTTCAGGTTCCACAAGATCGGTCGCGATGGTCGAAGCGATGGCAAAGAACACGCCGTGGGCCAGACCCGTAATAAAGCGCGCAGCGACAAGGCTGCCATAATCCGGCGCAAAGGCGGCATAAGCGTTGCCGAGCGTGAACAGCGCCAGCAAGAGCAACAACAGCGTTTTGCGCGGCACGCGGTCGGCCATGGCGGTCAGTACCGGCGCGCCAATGGTCACGCCAAGCGCATAGAGGCTGACCAGCAGGCCAGCGGAGGGGATAGAAACGCCAAGATCGGCGGCAATGGTGGGAAGCAAGCCGACGATAACGAACTCGGTCGTTCCGACGGCGAAAGCGCTGATGGTTAGCGCCCAAAGGGCAAGTGGCATCGGGTTTCTCCAGTAAATTTGATGTCGACGCCGTATATGCCAGCCGCTATCTATTGCGAGAACAGACAAGTTTGGAATGGATCATTGCAGAAACTGCACGAATTGCTGCGCATGGGGGATTTGGCTGCCTTTGTCGGGATCGTCGATGATGGCGGCTTTGCTGAATCCGCGCGGCGCAGGGGGGTGTCTGCCTCCACGCTCAGTCGTTCGGTCACGCGGTTGGAAGAGCAGTTGAAGGTCACATTGCTGCGCCGCACCACGCGATCCATCGAGATCACTCCCGAAGGCGCCGCCGTTGTGGCAGAAGCACGCGAAATTCTGGACCGCAGCGAAGCCCTGCAAGAGATCGCAACAAGCGGACAGGCCCCCGCCGGACCACTGCGTGTGAACGCACCTGTGCCTTACGTCCTGCATGTTCTCGCCCCGCGCCTGGCTGAGTTTCACGCGAAGTATCCGGACATCCAGCTGTCGATCGACATGACAGACACGCTGGTGGATCTGATCGGCAGTCACGCGGATGTAGCCATTCGGCTGGGCCAGCTGCCTGATAGCGACATGCTGCACCGCCCCTTGGGGCGAACGGATTGGAAATTGGTGGCGACCCCGGAATACCTCGATCGCAACGGCTGGCCTGAAACACCCGCCGACCTTGCGCAGCTGGAGCAAGTTCGGTTCGCGGCACCGGATCATATCAACACCCTGCGCTTTGCCGGTCTGTCCACCCCCGTGTCGGTGCCTCCCGCCCTGACCGCGGGCAATGGAGAGGCCGTGCGCCAGTTGGTATTGGGCGGCCTGGGCATCGCGCGGTTTTCCGATTTCATGATCGCAGACGACATCCAAGCCGGGCGTTTGATTGAGCTGTTTCCGGACCAGCTCGACGTCGCGCCTTTGAATATCTCAGCGCTCTACCTGACCCGCGTCTCGGGCCTTCGGCGACTGGGGGTCTTTCTTGATTGGGTGGAGAGCATTAGTGGAGGCTGAGTTATGCGAGCGCGCTTTCAGCATGCATGACGATTCCGAGCAAAGCGTGACCGCAAAAAAATTCTTTCCAACAGTGTTATATGATGTCCGCTTCCTGGAAGCTACACTGCAGCGGTGCGGTGCCATGCGAACGGCCGCTCAGGGCGGGTCCCGATAGCGTTTTTGAGCGCGCCGATGTGTCAGTGTCAGCAGCAGGCTCCTTTCTCATCAGTACTTGGTTTTGGCCTCGCGTCGTTCCGTATAATCGCTGCGCGCAAGTTCGATCCGTTCGTAGTTTTCCTCGGCCCACAGCCATACGCCGCAGAAGGCCTTGCTAAGCCCGAGGCCAAGGTCCGTAAGCCGATATTCCACCTTGGGCGGAACCACCGCATAGACTGTGCGCGTCACCAGCCCGTCGCGCTCCATCGCGCGCAGGGTTTGCGTCAACATCTTCTGACTGATGCCACCGCAGGCGCGGCCCAGTTCTCCGAAACGGCAACATTCACGCTCGGTCAGAATTTCGACCAGCAGCATGGTCCATTTGTCGGCTACCCGGCCGATAAGCTCTTCGACCAGCCGATCCACTTTCGGATCGGTATCCGATAGATCCCGCAATTCCTGCCTTAACGTGTCATCAGTCAACCGGCATACTCTCTTTTGGGTAAGTATAAATCTTTTGGGTGCCTTCTTTCCCAAAGTTAGCACGTGGGACATATCCGGACCAGACACAGGAAAGGACAGATCATGGCGCTTATCAATCGTACCATCCTTATCACAGGCGGCAATTCCGGCATCGGCCGCGCACTGGCTGAGGCCCTGCAAGCGCAAGGCAACCGCATCATCGTGACCGGGCGCAAGACCGACAGTCTGAACGCGGTGCTCGCGGCAAACCCAGGCATGGTCGGCTACAGGCTGGACGTCATGGATCCCGCCGTCCTGACCGATTTTCCCGCACGCGTCATCGCGGACCACCCGGATCTGGATACGATCATCCTGAACGCCGGGATCATGGAGACCGAGGATTATACCGCCGCACCGGTTGCGCTTGATGTGGCGCACAGAACGATCGCCACGAACGTTACGGCGCCCATCGAACTGGCCGCCGCGTTGCTGCCGCACCTGCAGACCCGACCGCAGGCGGCGCTGTTCACGGTTTCCTCTGGACTGGCTTTCGTGCCCAAGGCGGGCAATCCGGTCTATTCCGCCAGCAAGGCCGCGATCCATTCCTGGACGCAATCGCTGCGCCATCAGTTGCGCGACACCTCGGTGCGAGTCCATGAGATCGTGCCGCCGCTGGTCGCCACCGAACTGACGCCGGGCCAGTCGCAGGTGGCCGCCGCCATGCCGCTGGACGCGTTCACACAAGAGGTGGTGACCATCCTGTCTCAAACCGTGATCCCTGATGAAGTGCTCGTGGATCGGGTCAACTTTCAGCGTCGGGCCGAGGCCGATGGCCGCTTCGCCGCAGCTTTCGCCACGATCAACGCTTGACGGGCAGATTGTTAGGCACTGCCGGTAGATTTGGAGCGCCTGTGCTGTTTCATCGAAGGCTCGGCGAACTGCACTGCAGCATGCCAGTCAATGCCGAAGGACCGGAGAGGGCCGTCCGTGTCGAAACCGCATCCTATGCGAGCAATAAGCCTTCCGCGTCTCCGCGTGTCAGCTTTGATGCAGGTTTCTCGGACGCCTTGCGCGTCGTTTGAGTGACGCGGATCGTTGCTTGGCGTCGGAGAAGCGCTCAAGCGGGAAATCGCGGGGTGGGGCTTGGTGGGGCGTTTGTTGCTATGGGGATTT
>NZ_MTBG01000055.1 GCF_002119405.1 Pseudoruegeria sp. SK021
CCTGCGCCATCCAAAACCATCCGCACGGCACGTTCGCGCACTTCAGGTGAATATTTGTTCGTTGTTTTGTTCATGATGCTCCATCCTACTCATGAGTTGGAGCCTCCGGCAAACCTGGCGCGGTTCACCCAGCGACAAGCGGATACCCTGACTCAAATGACGTACCAGCGCCAAACAGAAAACCAAGATTGTCGATGCTTGTTCCCGTCTTTGGGACGAATTCTTCAATACTCAAATCTGTACTTCTCAAAATTAAACGGGGTAATCACTCTCAATCCAAAGTTGCACACGTTGCAGGATATCACCAGCCACAGCAGCGTCTTTTTGTATAGCTGAATTCTCAGTCGAATGACTGCTAACGCATCGAAACTTGCTCGATATGCCCGCCGCAGCGAATGACCGGATCCCGCCCCCCTTTCCAGGTGTCGCGTAGCGAAGTCATGACCTCTGCCCGCAGGGTCCGTTCGAGTCGCCACAACACATTGCGCTTGTCTGGCTCCATTTTCTGGGGAACGATCTCGGCAAGTATCATTTTGGCCGGATTCGTATTGAAAAACTGTAAGCCATCCCCCCTTCCGTTGTACGTTGATCTGCGAGCCCGTGAGATTCCGGCATCCTTTATGGCGCGACTGGCAAATAGAAACGGCGTGACAACACGCGATTTCGCCCGCGACCTAGGCATTGATTTCTTCGGGGTCTGCTACAATAAGCAAGACGCCATTGAGCGTTTGGCGGCCTTTGGCAACGTACCCTGTGCCGCGTTACTGCGCTGGACGCCGGTACGCCCCGCAGCGCAAAATGCTCACATGAATGGACAAACCTTCTCTCGCCTTTCGTTTTCGGTCGGGCAGATGCGGGCCTGCCCTGCCTGCCTCCGCACTCATGCTGTGACCGGGGAAGGTTCGGCACATGGTCAAATGTCGTTCTACGGTCACTGGCAGTTGCGCCATGTTTCGCTCTGCCTGACACACAATCTTCCGTTGGTGACCCTTTGGTCAGACAAGGTCCAGCATCGTCGCCTCGACATTGGTCTGCATCTTGCGGAATTGGCCGACGATATCCTGACCGGCACGTTTGATCGCCAGGAAAGGACCGCGACAGACTTTGATATATGGCTGGAGAACCGCTTATCCGGACGCACCGATCAGACTTGGCTGCACCGATTTGCAACAGGAGAGGCTGCGGACCTTTGCACCTGGTTGGGAGAAGCAGTCACGAAGGTTGAACCGCAAGATTTCGACCCGTCTGATCCGGACAACCTCTGGAGAATTACTCAGCTAGGCTATGCGACGGCCTCAAAAGGCGGCGCACCGGTCACCCGAGTACTTGAGCGCTTACAGGCAGAATTCGGGTCTGCTCGGGCAGGACCGAAGCAGGTTCTGGACAGCTTTTACACGATTTTAGGTACCCCAGGCAGCAAGAACACCCGGCCCACTTTGCGCGAGTTCATCCGCTCTCATATCATAAACCATTGGCCGCTCGGACCAGGCGATAACTTGTTCGGCGAGCCGGTCACGACACGCAAACTGCATTCGATTAGAACTGCCGCGCGTGAAACTGGAATTGACCAGCGACGTCTTGGAAACTTGCTAGCGCAGGCTGGGTTGGTGCCTCCGGCAGGCAACCGCCCGGATGACAATGAGACACTTTTTGACGCTGCAGCAAGCCGTGGACTAATTGATGGCCTAGCCAACAGCGTTGGGGCGCAGAGCGTTCAAACTGCCCTTGGTATATCCCGGTCTCAGTTCGCTCTTCTGCGCAAGGACGGCTATTTTGAACCCCAACTGGATGGCACTGGCGCGAAACCGGTCTGGGATCTAAGTGCCGGGCGCGCTCTACTCAACAGCTTTCTTAAGAACGCTATTCCGGTCGCAACTAACGACAATGATTGGGTTGGACTGGCCCAAGCGGCGCAACGCCTGAAGATACGGCCCGGAAAAATTCTTAACTTGGTGCGCAACGGTCGTTTTAACCAGCTCGGCCGAGTGACCAACGGGATGATGTATTCAGACCTGCGTGTAAGGATTGCCGATGTGAAACCGCTTCTGGAATATTCGGCGTCCCCAGGCCTCACGTTAACGGATTTCAAACAGGCGACGCACGTTTCTCTTCCTCTGGGGGCGCGTCTTGCGCGTGCAGGAATAATATCATCCTTCGAGGCACCTCAGAAACTTACGCGTCTACCCCAGATCTTTGTGACACAGGCAAGCATAGACGAGTTCAATGCCAAGTTTGTCGCAAAATCTGCATTGCGACATTGGCTTGGTCTGAACCACTATGCCATAACTAAGCTCGTAAGAACCTTCGGTTTAGAAGGCGCACCGCAAATTCCAGCTCGCCCAGGCACCGATGTCATCTTTGAGTGGACGGAAGTTGAAAAAAAGCTGTTTTGCCGCTGGCCCCCAGCTTCGAATGCCGACTGATCTGCGTGAGAGCGCTCGCAATGCCTATTGCGCGGATAAATTCAGGTTCGCCTGCTGACTTGTTCAATCAAACCCTTCGTCGCAATTTAACGCCCCCAAATACGGAAACAGGAGCCAACTATCCCGCTTAGGATAGTCCTGGAGCTTATTCACCACGTTAAAGCTAGGATCGGCCGGTATCGAAATTTATAAGCATGGCAATTTCAATAGCGATTCAACGTCACAGCAAGAGCGGGTGCACAACCCACTCTTGCCATATAAAAAATTAACTTCTCTCACGTGGTATCGTCAAAACTTCAGCTCATTTTGACCGCTCAGACATCCAAACGTTCACTTCTGCGCGCAAAACAACAGTTCTCAGAGGGACAACGGCCTTTGGGATTAACCCGCCCTGTTATGCCTGCCCCACTCACATCCTTAAGGAAAAGAGATGCTGTGAAGTTCAGAAAAGTCATGGTGTGACTGACAATCTGACTTCAACAAGGCTTCTCCCTACCCGCACTTTGAGAACCCGCAGTTCGCACACGTCATACACCCTTCGACCATGCGCATTTCAAAACTGCCGCAACTGGAACAGGATTTGCCGCGCTTCTGAGGAATTACGCTGACCTCAGCATGTGGATCACTTTTCAGGCCCTGCCCCTCACCTTCGATGAAGCCAATTTCGACAAAGTGGCGCTCGATGACCCCACCAATCGCCGCAAGGATCGACGGAACGTACTTGCCTTGCATCCATGCCCCACCACGGGGATCGAAGACCGCTTTCAATTCTTCAACCACAAAGGACACGTCGCCACCGCGCCGGAAGACGGCACTGATCATACGAGTCAGCGCCACGGTCCAGCTGAAATGCTCCATGTTCTTGGAATTGATAAAGATTTCAAATGGCCGCCGGTGACCACTGACGACGATGTCGTTTAAGGTGATATAAATCGCATGTTCGCTGTCGGGCCATTTCAACTTATACGTCGCGCCTTCCAGCGCTTGCGGACGATCAAGCGGTTCGGTCATGTAGACAATGTCCGCATCCGGCACCTGCGCCGCAGTCGGCCCAGCGTCCGCTTCAGATTTCGCAGGTGCTGCCGGTTCCGAAACGCTCAACACCGATCCCGTCACATCGTTCGGGCGATAGGTTGTACAGCCCTTACATCCCTGATCCCAAGCGGCCATGTAGACTTCTTTGAAATCACTAAAGCTGATATCTTCCGGGCAGTTGATGGTTTTCGAGATCGAACTGTCCACCCATTTCTGGGCGGCTGCCTGCATACGAACATGGTCCAGCGGCGCAAGGGTTTGGGCGTTCACGAAATAATCGGGAAGGACCGCGTCGCCGAACTTTTCGCGCCACATCTGCACCGCGTAATCGACCACCTCTTCCTCGGTGCGCGAGCCGTCTTTCTGCAGCACTTTTCGCGTATAGCTATAAGCAAAAACCGGCTCGATCCCGGACGAGACGTTGCCCGCGTAAAGACTGATCGTGCCGGTTGGCGCGATAGAGGTCAGCAGCGCGTTGCGAATACCGTGGGTCTTAATTGCCGCCCGAACGTCGTCATCCATCGCCTGCATGGTGCCGCTGGCCAGATAGCCCTCGGCGTCAAACAGTGGGAAAGCGCCCTTTTCGACTGCCAGATCGACCGACGCCAGATACGCGGCGCGCGCGATGGCATGCAACCAGCGATCAGTCTGACGCGCCGCTTCTTCCGATCCATAGCGCTGCCCGACCATCAACAACGCATCGGCCAGCCCAGTCACGCCAAGCCCGATCCGGCGCTTCGCCCGGGCCTCGGCGGCCTGCGCGTCCAGAGGAAACCGGCTGGCATCCACGACATTGTCCATCATCCGCACCGCGGTGCGCACCAACTTGTCAAGCGAGTCTTCATTCAGCCCAGCCGTCGCCTCGAACGGATCCGAGACCAGTTTGGCCAAATTGATCGATCCCAGCAGGCAGGCACCATAGGGCGGCAGAGGCTGCTCGCCGCAAGGGTTCGTTGCTGCGATCGTCTCACAGTAATTCAGATTATTGGCGTCATTGATCCGGTCGATAAAGATCACGCCGGGCTCGGCATAATCATAGGTGGACTGCATGATCCGGTCCCAAAGATCCCGGGCCTGAACCGTGCGATAGACCGTGCCGTTAAACACCAGATCCCACGGCTTGTCGGCCTTGACCGCCGCCATGAACGGGTCCGTCACCAAAACACTGAGATTGAACATGCGCAGTCGGGCGCTGTCCGACTTTGCGGTGATGAAGGCTTCTACATCTGGATGATCACAGCGCATGGTCGCCATCATCGCGCCGCGGCGCGATCCAGCGGACATGATGGTGCGGCACATGGCATCCCAGACATCCATGAAGGACAGCGGGCCGGACGCGTCGGCGGCCACGCCGCGGACGGGGGCGCCACGGGGGCGGATGGTGGAGAAATCATAGCCGATTCCGCCGCCTTGCTGCATGGTGAGGGCGGCTTCTTTCAGCATCTCGAAGATACCGCCCATGCTGTCGGGGACCGTGCCCATAACGAAGCAGTTGAACAGCGTGACCGAGCGTTCCGTCCCGGCCCCGGCGGTGATGCGTCCAGCGGGCAAGAATTTGAAATCCTCAAGCGCCTGATAGAACGTCTCTTCCCAGTCCGAGGGCTTTTTCTCGACCGACGCCAACGATGTGGCGATGCGGCGCCAGCTGTCTTCGACAGTGGCGTCGATGGGGGCACCATCGGCATCCTTGAACCGGTATTTCATGTCCCAGATGGCTTCGGCGATCGGGGTGGTAAAGCGGCTCATGGTTCGGTCCTCGGAACAAAAATCAAGAGGTTCAAACTAGCTTGCCATGCGCCTCAGTTCAACTAGATATAGAGGGTCTGAGAGGGTAAAAATGAAAAAGCACATAAATCTGGTAAAGCTCTGTGTCGGCGCAGATCAGGTTGAAGACCTGATTATCTGGCAAAATCAGAGGGCTGCGCTGGACCCGGGCGCGGCCCCGCGCCACGTCACGCGGATGTGGCCGAAGCGATCAGATGAGCTGTTGGCCGGCGGGTCGCTTTACTGGGTGATCAAGGGCGCGATTCTGGTCCGGCAGCGGATCATCGGACTGGACGAGGTGGTGCGCGAGGACGGCATTCGGCGCTGCGGGATTCGGCTGGATTCGGACCTGGTCCGCACCGCCGCCAGCCCGCGCCGTCCGTTTCAGGGCTGGCGCTATTTGAAACCAGAGGACAGCCCGCCGGACCTGCGCGAGGGCCGCGACAGCGACGACGCCCTGCCCCCAGAACTGCAATCGGCGCTGGCCGATATCGGCGTGCTTTAGGGCCAAATTCCGGTGTCGGACAATCGTCGGACTTTTATCGGACTTTCGTCGGACCGTTTGTCCGACGCGGCCTCGGGGCGCCCCGAGGTGGGGCCGGGGCGGCCTTAGTCGCGCCCGGCGTCAATGATGTGGGTGAGCGTGTTCAGGGTGGCGCGGGTTTCCGGCGTCCAGCACGCCGCGCGCGATTTGAACAGCGTCGCCTGACTTTTGTGGATCAGCCCGTCGGAGAGCACCCGCAGGTGATTGGCGCGCAACGTCTCGCCAGTCGAGGTGATGTCGGCGATGGCTTCGGCGGTCAGGTTCTTGACCGTGCCTTCGGTGGCACCCTGACTGTCGACGAGCTGATAGTCGGCCACCCCTTCCCGGCGCAGGAATTCGCGCACGAGGCGGTGATATTTGGTGGCAATCCGCAGGCGGAAGCCATGCACCTTCCGAAACGCAGCCGCGGCAGCATCCAGATCGGACACGCAATCCACATCGACCCAGCAGGATGGCACGGCCAGCACCAGATCGGCAAAGCCAAAGCCCATCGGATCGACCTCGATCACCTGATCATCCCAGACCGCCAGCTTATCGCGGACCAGATCAGACCCGGTCACCCCAAGGTGGATCCGCCCTGCCGCCAGTTCGCGCGGAATCTCGCCCGCGGACAGCAGCACCAGTTCAACCCCGTCAATGCCGCTGACGGCCCCGGCATATTCCCGTTCGGACCCGGTCCGTTCCAGCCCGATTCCGCGCCGACCAAACCAGTCAAAGGTCTTGTCCATCAACCGCCCCTTGGACGGCACACCCAGTTTCAGCGTCATGATCCGACCTCGTTCAGGTCTGCGTTTTGCGCCACGGCCAGAAGCACTTCGGGGCGAATCACGCCGCCCACCGCTGGAATGGTGCGGCCTTTGCCCAAAACACGGGTCAGGGCATCATAGCGGCCCCCTGTGGCCACTGGCGGCAAGTCACGGCGCCCGGGGGCCGAGAAGCCAAACACGAACCCGTCATAATATTCCATGGTGGTGCGGCCATAGGCGGCTTCGAAATCCAAGCTGTCCACATCAATATCCCGTGCGCGCAAGGCCGCGAGCCGCCGGTCAAGCCGCTGCACCGCCCCAAGGATCGCGGGCAGATCGACCGCGATGTCGCGCAGATGTTCCAGTGCGGCGGGGGCCCGTTCCTTCAGCGTCATAAGTTGCCCCAGCAGATCCACCTCGGAGGACGGCAGCGGCGGCAGCGCCGCATCGGCCTGCAACAGATCAAGCCGGGTTTGCACTTCGGCGGCGCTGCGCAATCCGATTTGCGGGCCGACGCCGCGCAGAGGATCCTTTCCCGCCGCCAGACGTTTGAGCAGCGCAGTCCGAGCTGTCGGTTGCGGTGCGGTCCCGGCAAAGCGGTCCAGCAATGCGCGGAACCTGCGGGGACGCCACACATGGCGCATCAGCGCGGCACGCCGTTCGGGCGAGGTCGACAGACCATTGATCGCGGCCGTCAAAATGCCGATATCGCCGGTGACCGGCTTGACGTCATAAGGGCGCAGCAATTGCGCGAAGGTTGCGAAGACATCGGCATCGGCGGCTTCGGGATCGCTGCCATCGAAAATCTCGAGGCCGACCTGCACATATTCGCTCGGCCGGTGCGGGTCATGTTCCTGCTTGCGGAAGACTTTGCCGGAATAAGTATAGCGGGCCGGGTCCACCTGCCCTGCCATGTGCAACTGCACCACGGGAACGGTGAAATCCGGGCGCAACATTTGCTCGCCGCGCAGCGGATCGGAGGTGACATAGGCCCGGGCCCGGATGTCTTCGCCGTACAGGTCCAGCAGCGTGTCAGCCGGTTGCAGGATCGCCGCTTCGATCACGGCGGCGCCAGTTGCCTCAAATGCGTTGCGCAGGCGCGCGGCTTCGGCGGTGATGTCAGTCAAATTGGGCATAGGTCAGGTCCGATCCAGCATCCGGCGCAGTTCGGCCACCAGATCGGCGCGCGGCACTTCGCGCTGCGCCGGTTGCGCCTTCCATTCCTCTAGGGTGGCCTCTTGCGCCAGCTCGGCCCCCAATTTCAGGTCCTTGAGCTGGACAACGCCGCGCTCGGCCTCGTCACTGCCTTGGATCACCGCCACGGGTGCGCCGCGCCGGTCGGCATATTTCATCTGATTGCCGAAATTCTTCGGATTGCCCAGATAGACCTCGGCGCGGATGCCTGCGGCACGCAGTTCGCCCGCCATGGCCTGATACGCGCTCATCCGGGCGCGATCCATGACCGTGACCACCACGGGACCGGCGGCCTCGGCCTCGATCCGGCCCTTGGCTTGAAGCGCGGCCAGCAAACGGTCTACACCGATCGACACCCCGGTGGCCGGGACCTCTTGGCCGGTGAACCGCTTGACCAGATCATCATAGCGCCCGCCGCCCGCGACCGAGCCGAACTGACGCGGACGCCCCTTGTCGTCGAGAATTTCGAAGGTGAGTTCGGACTCGAAGACCGGGCCGGTGTAATAGCCAAGGCCACGAACCACTGCCGGGTCAATCTCAATCCGGTCGGGGCCATAACCCTGCGCGAGGGCGAGATCGGCAATGGTTTCCAATTCGTCCACGCCGGTGCGGCCGGTTTCGGACGCCGAGACCAGTTCGCGCAGGCGGGCCACGGTGGCCGCGCCGCTGTCGCGCCGGGCCTGCATGAAGCCCATCACCACCTCGGCCTGATCGCCGGACAGCCCGGCGCCCTTGGTCACATCGCCACTGGCATCGGTACGGCCTTCGCCCAGAAGGGCGCGGACGCCGTCCAGACCCAGCCGGTCCAGCTTGTCGATGGCCCGCAGCACGATGCCGCGCTCTGCTGCGAATTTGTCGGGATCGGCGGGATCGAGGATGCCCGCGACCTCCATCACCCCGTTCAGCACCTTGCGGTTGTTCACCTTGACCACATAGTCGCCGCGGGCGATGCCCACCGCTTCCAGCGTGTCCGACAGCATGGCGCAAATCTCGGCATCGGCGGCGACGGTCGGGGTACCAACGGTATCGGCATCGCATTGATAGAATTGGCGGAACCGCCCCGGACCCGGCTTTTCATTGCGCCAGACCGGCCCCATGGAATAGCGCCGGTAGGGCGTCGGCAGATCATTGCGGAACTGGGCATAGACCCGGGCCAGCGGTGCGGTCAGATCATAGCGCAGCGCAAGCCAATCCTGATCTTCCTCTTGCCACGCAAAGACCCCCTCATTCGGGCGGTCGACATCGGGCAGAAACTTGCCCAGCGCCTCGACAGTTTCCACCGCTGAGGTTTCAAGCGGGTCAAAGCCATAGAGGCGATAGACCTCGGCAATGCGATCCAGCATGGCCTTGCGAGCCGTCACTTCGACGCCAAAATAGTCCCGGAAGCCCTTTGGGGTCACCGCCTTGGGACGACCTGGAGTCTTTTGTTTCTTGGCCATATCAGTTCCACCGGTTGCAGTCGCGGTTGCTCTATCGGATGGCACCGCGCGGGGCAACCCGGTGCCAGACCCTGCCCGGATGGTTTACCCGGTCGTTGGCTTCCTCTATCACGGATGAACCTAGTTGAGAGAGTGCCGCCATGGCAGACTGCGCCATCGTTCCCGTCCCTTATATCTGGCTGAAAGACGAGGCCGGGGTCCTGCGGGATTACACCCGCAGCCCGGAACATCTGAATCCGGTCTATCTGGACCAATATGACCGCAACACGCTGATCTATGACTGCGTCTGGCAACCGGCGCTGAACCGCCATGTCATCAACGCGCCGTTGCTGCTGAACCTGTGGGCGCCGTTCAAGGACAGCTTGCGCCGCGATGGGGCCCCGGTGCCGGGGATCAAGCGCAAGGTCTGGAAGCGGTCCGAGCAGATCACCATTCCCGGCCCCCCCGGCGCAATGCAGGTGCGCATCGGCGAGGAGACCTATCCGCTGATTGCGCGGGCGTCGCAAACCGACCGCTTTAAGGGCTTGAACTGCCTTGTCGCCCTGAACAAGGACAACCATCTGGAGTGGGTCCGCGATTGGGCCCGCTATTACGTGCAGCGGCACGGGGCAGAAGGCGTTGTGCTGATCGACAATGGCAGCACCGCCTACCCGCTGGAGGACCTTGCCGCGACCTTGGCCGGGGTCGAGGGGCTGAAACAGGCGGTGATCTATTCGGTGCCCCTGCCCTATGGCTCTATGGGAGGGCGGCGGCGGCGCGGCGAAAAGGGCGCCAAGTTCCTGCAATCGGCGGTGCTGAATATGGCGCGGTCCGATGCGTTGGCCCAAGCCCGCGCGGTGCTGAGCGTCGACATCGACGAAATCGTCACCGGACCAGAACCCGAAACCATTTTCGACGCGGCGGTGCGCAACCCGATGGGCATGATCACCTTCAAGGGCTTCTGGGGCTATCCCGAAAGCGCCGATCTGGTGCCGATCGGCCATGGTGCGCACCGGTTCCGCAGCGAACCGAGCCCGAAATGCAACCGCAAGTGGTGCATTGCCCCCGGCGGCCTGATCGGACGGCTGTTTCCGTGGGATGTGCATCAGGTGGGCGGCATCTTGCAAAATGTGTTTACCGAACAGACCCGGTTCACTCACATCCATTGCCGGGGCTGTTCCACCGGTTGGAAGAACAAACGCTTTGAATTTCCCGGTGGGCTGGTGCCCGACCCGGAACTGGCCGCGCTGATGGACCGCTATTTCAAGGACCCGACATGAGCAGCACTGAAGAGGCCGTCACCCGGCTGGAAGAAAAACTGGCCTATCTCGACCGCGTGGTCAGCGATCTGTCGGATGTGGTGGCGCGGCAGGATGGCGAAATCACCGTCCTGACCCGGCGGGTCCAGATGCTGCTTCAACGCGGCGCCGAGCAGGAACTGTCCGAAGGCGGCACCGTGCCGTTGGCCGATCAACGGCCACCGCATTACTGATGGCCGATCAACGGCCACCGCATTACTGATGGCCGATCAACGGCCACCGCATTACTGATGGCCGATCAACGGCCACCGCATTACTGATGGCCGATCAACGGCCACCGCATTATTAATGGCTGATCAACGGCCGGCGCAGTCCTGATTTAAAGCACCGGCGCCGTCACAGCACCCGCACCGACACGGCCAAAACATAGAACGGCACCTGCAATTCGGCCGCGCTTAGGGGGCGGGTGCGCCCTTCGGCCAGCGGATCGCGCACATCGGCCCTGACCATCCGCACCGCACCGCCGCGACTGGTCGCGGTGCGCACTTCGGTCAACACGGTGGGATGAGCGGCGGCGCCACAGATCAGCGGTTGACGTTTGAGCCGCGCCAGCACTGCCGGGATTGCCGCGGGATCGGAACCGGCGGCGTCTAGTGCCGGCAACTCGGTGATCTGCACCAAGAAGCCGCGCCCTTGGTCGTCGTGCCACTGGCCTGCCGCCGCGGCCAAGGCCGGGGCCTGTCCGCCCCCGCAGCCATCGCCCTGCCCATAGCGCGCCACCACCGACCGATGATCCAGATCAGCGCCATAGCCGCGCAACAGATAGGCTAGGCAACTGGCCCAAGCCATGCCTGAGCACGGCGCGGGCGGCATGACGGGGGTTACGGGAAACCCGGCGCTGCAATGGACCACCCCGTCCAAGCGAAAGCAAGCTTGCGAGGCCGCCGCGCCCGCCTGCGCCGCCCCGCCCAGCGCGCTGGCATGGACCGGACCCGGCGCCCATCGCAATGGCTGCGACACCACTGCCCCCGACAAGGCTAAGGCCAGCCATTCGCGTCGCGTCATTCCACCGTCTCTCCGCCGCGTTGTTGCGCCAGCCTTCGGTGTAGGCCCTGCGCCCTTAAGCACCGATTAAAGCGTTTCTGTTTTAACCTGAAACATATCCGGCGGCCTTGAAGTAGTTCCAGCATTCTTGAGGGTCGTATAGATCGCAGATTTTTCCGATGGCATCGAACACGTCGGTGAATGTCCTAGCCCCGATCCGGCGAAGATGGGCTTTCAGCTTGGAGAATGCCTGTTCGATGGGATTAAGGTCAGGCGAGTATGGCGGCAGGAAAAGGAACCAGCATCCATGCGCCCGCAGTGCATCTGCGGCCTCCTTGTTTTTGTGGGTCGCCAAGTTGTCCAGTATGACGACTGTTCCGGGCTCAATTTCTGGCACCAGAACTTCGCGTACATAGGCGGCGAAGGCAGGGCCATCCATGGCACCCTTTATGACCC
>NZ_MTBG01000056.1 GCF_002119405.1 Pseudoruegeria sp. SK021
TCGCTGAAACCGCGCCCGAAGCGCGTCTGGCAAAGGTGCTGACATGATCCATCCTCCCAAACAGGATGAATCACAAAATCAGCTGCGTGGGAATCCTCGCGATTCAGGTTTTTGGCGGGACGCTTTAATCGAACGATGGCGTCGCCATTATGATACGGTCAGATCGCATAGCGCTTTGTGTTGTTGCCCGCCAACGCTAGTAGCATTGTTTCAATAGACCAAAGACTTACCATGAACTATTGTTCAGACTGGACCACCTGGTGGGGATATTCCAGCGTGATCGGCAAATAATCAAAACACTGCAAACCAATTCAGGGGACTTAGCGGTAAAAATGCGCGAACAGAACACAGCATACGCAGCGTTGGATTCAATTCCTGCACAGTTGGCCTCACGTCGATGCTTTAGCATGACACAGCAATCAACGGTCTTGGTATGCTGATCCTGCATCTTTCAGATATTCACTTCAAGAACGGCGAGGCGGGTTCGCCCATGGATCAGGACCACCATGTACGCACCGTTCTGCTGCGTGATCTTCGCCAACAATGCGAAACAATAGGTGCGACACCAGACGTAGTTCTTGTCTCCGGTGACATCGCCTATGCAGGTGATGCTGACGAATACGATTTCGCCCAAAAATGGCTTGAAGAAGTCTGCAAGACGGCTGGGTGCGATACAAGCACTATCATGGTCATTCCCGGCAACCATGACGTTCAGCAAACCATAACGAAAAAACACTTGGTTCAAGCTATTCACAATGACATTAAAGCGACCGCAGATTCGAAGCTTCTGCCAGGGAAGCTCGCCCAGCTTCTCCACGAAGAAGACAGTCGTGATTGGTTGTATCGGTCAATTGAGAACTACAATGATTTTGCAACACAGTATTTTTGCGATCTACTGCCTCCCGACAGAACAACAGTCGAACGGCGCTTTGAGCTGAACGACGGATCGACCCTTTGCATCACCGGTCTGAACTCCGCGTTCGTCTCAAGTCAGAACGATAAGGAAAGATCGCTCTATGTTGACCCATCCGCGCAGAGGATAACCCATGAGGATGGGGTGACGCATGTAGTGATGTGCCACCACCCGTACAATTGGCTGGCGAATGGCCAACAACTTGAAGACCATTTAAACGTGGTTTCAAAAATCCAGATATTCGGCCACGAGCATACCAATCGTGTAGTATTGGGCCGCGACTGGATTAGAGTCGCTGCAAGCGCAGCGCATCCCGACAGGCGAGAGGATGGCTGGGAGCCGGGTTACAATCTTCTGGAGCTATCAGTTGATACTGAAGGCAACAGCCGTACCCTCGACATTAAGGCTCATATCAGAGTCTGGCAAAATCGACCGACGCAATTTGTCGCTAAAATGGACGGAGCTGCTGATCATTTCAGTCAATCGATTGCCTTGGAGGCCTGGACCGCTCCCCAAGCGCCACCAAAAAGCGATCACGTGGCTGAGGCTTCGGCGGTGCCGGACGGAACGGTGATTGAGGAGGACGCCTCCATGACTTCGTTACGCACACTCAGCATCCGATACTTCAAACTCACTTTCAGCAAGAAGCTAGAGATTGCGGGCAGCCTCGAACTTTTCGAAGAGGCCGACACCAAACTGCCCGACCACGAACGATTCCGTCGGGTCTTGCTCCGCGCTCGGGAACGCAATCTACTCGATGAGCTCAAGGCCGCAATTGATGCAGCCACTCCTGTAAAACTACCGGAACAAGAACAATGAGGGCAGACATGCAACAACTCAAACTTGCAGATTGCTACGGACATGCGGGTCTTTCGCCTGACGCCGCAAACATACCGCTACGCATCGAACCATTTAAGACGATTGCGGCGAATCTAACGCGGCCACAGATCATGGACGCTGTGCGCGCGTATTTTGGTCTGCCAATGCGGCACGATACAGGGTGGCTCTCAGGCCCTATTTCGGAGGCCGATGAAGCCTTTTCGATGGTTACCAACAAAAATGAAATAGCCATTTTGGCCATGGCCCTTATTGCTCACCAGATACGAGAGGAACACGATCAGTTTACAGCACTGGTGTTCCTTGTCGCAAATGCCTTCGGACACCGCAAAGCAGGGGTCTATCCTCAGTTTGTCGAGATCATTAAAGCTGCGGCGAGTGATCTGACAACATCCACACGTCGCGAACTCGATATGAAACAGATCCGCGTAAAGGCGTTAAGCAAAGAGTTGGGCGGCTCTGAGGTAGACTTGGTCCCACAGAATGACTTCCCGGCCATCAACCGCGTTTTAAAAAAGGTCAATATCGATAGCCACGAGATGGTCAAACATCTTGCTCAGCAAATGAACACGGCGCTTAGCCCGATGGGGTCAGAGGTCGTCAGACTGCGTGAAGAAACGGACATGTTGTGGTGGCTGGTTGGTGGAGAGAGTCGCCTTGTTGACGAGTCATACGCTGACATGAAACCAGGGCGAGCAGCATTTCTGATCGGAGCAGAGCTTGCCGAGCTGTCCCGTACACACCTCGGTCCAAAAGCAGGGACGTTTCTCATGAACAAGGCGCTCCGCGAGGGTCGAACTGACAAGCCGTCGAAAATCAAGATCGAAGCTATTCCCACACTGTTTACCCTTGAAGAATTATCGTACGTCGCTCCCGACAGCACGATCACCGATGTTCGAGATTTATGCAGCGTAGGCAACGCGATTTCCCGGGCAAGCGAAGTTGGCTCCCAAACCGCGTGGAAAAAAATGTATGGCGATGATGGAAGCCTGTCAGAAACAGCTGCCTTTTCGCCGTGTGAGCTCGCCAATCAGAGTTTCCGCGAATTCCTTCTCCTGAACGCGCTTTCAAGCTGAGCGGGGGGAAAGACGTATTGGAAGATCAAATTTGCAGCAATCCTGACTGCCAAATTGGTGAGAATGGCTCCTGTTTGCAGGGTCATAACCCAGTGGAGTCGTGTCCGAACTTCGGGAAACCGGCTGTGGAAGCTCGTCCGGCCGATAGCACTGAAATGGATGAGGTCCCTATTTCGGAGGAGACTAAGTATGCCAAGGTACGTCTGCCGAGCGGAGAAACTTTCACGCAAGAAGACGTGAATGTGCATTTGCTCAAACGACCGGCTCAAATGGTTGCGATCGTAGGTGACACCTCCAGTGGAAAATCAACTCTCATCTGTTCAATTTATGATCGATTTCACCGAGGTCCATTTGCTGACCGTGTCTTTGCGGGTAGTGGTACATTGACAGCGTTTGAGGAAGTTGGTCACTACGCGAAAGCAAGTTCAGGGATGGATCGTCCAGATACACCTCGCACGTCACTTTCCCAGGGTCTTCAGTTTTTTCACCTTGCGACATCGCCTGCAAATGAGCCGACACAGACGGCCGACCTCTTTCTGTCCGATCGTGCCGGAGAAAGCTACAGGGAAGGCCTCGACACGCCCGCACATTTGTATGACCTACAAGAGCTTAGACTCGCAAGAACCGTCGCAGTGTTGATTGATGGTGCCCGCCTTATACGACCGGAAGAACAGCATGAGGTCCTCGACACTGCCCGCCAGTTGGTGCGTGCCATGGTGGATTCAGGGACGCTTTCGACAGCACAGCACCTCCAATTCATCCTGACCAAACGGGACGACATCGAAAGAGCAGGTGACGTAGAACAGACCGTCGCGCGTGTTCAAGCAACAGTCGAGCGGATTGCTCAGGATTTTGGTAACCGTCTGGCGTCTGTGACACTTTTCGAGATCGCAGCGCGCGATCCGCAAAGCCAGTTTGAACAAGCACATGGTTGTGACGTTCTACTTCAGTCTTGGCTCAGCGCGAAAGAGCCGGACCCAGTTCGCGTCCCGCCGATCGAAGCAATCTATACAAGGTTCGATCTTCTCGCAGAGAATCGGAAATTCGGAGCGCTCTCATGAGCCAAAAACAGCACGTTATCCTTGGATACCCGGACTCTGGAAAAACAACCTTTTTGGCTGCCCTTTGGCACATCCTAGATGCTGGCAGTGCTTCATCGATCGTTCTCGATAAGATTTCCGGTGACGTACGATACTTAAATGAAATCAAGCGAATCTGGTTGAAGTGCGAGCAAGTTCCGCGAACGCTCACCTCAAGTGAGGAACTGGTTGAAATGCATGTTCGCGATGCAACGACCAGCAACAGGTCCGTACTTCGGCTGCCCGATTTCTCAGGTGAGACGTTCCTGTCACTGATTGCCGATCGCGAGTGTGAAGAGGATTTTGTGTCGATCCTCCAGGACTCGGACGGCATTCTGTTCTTCGTCAACGCGGATCGCGCTAACGATGCGTTATTTGTGACTGACTTCGACTTCCCAGATGAAGGTTCTGAACCGGAGCAATACATAGCCGCCGAACGAGACGAGACTGCCGAAGCTGATAGAGTGGTAGATTTTGATCCGCGCAGAATGCCCGAGCAGACCCGGATCATTGATATCTTACAGATCTTACAGGCACCGGTTCTCCAGAAAGGACGCCGTAGGCTCGTTATTGCGATCTCGGCATGGGACGTGGTCGCAGCTGACGAAGTTGAACCGTCAGAGTGGCTTGCGCGTGAGATGCCTATGTTGGCGCAATATCTCGCAACCAATTCAGAATTATACGATGTTTGCCACTGCGGGATATCTGCGCAAGGAGGGTCATTCGAAGGAGAGGCACGAAATCAGCTCCTCGCTGTCGATCCCGCTAACCGGGTGCAGTGTCGCTGGGACGAAAAAACTACGAATGACATTACACTTCCATTGACTTGGCTGAACGACGATGACGCGTAGTGCATCATCTAACCAGCAATCTCTGCGGATCGAACAGTTGCTTTTTGGATACGACCGCGGCCACACGTTGTTGGCAAGCAGCGAGACTTCGTCGAAGAAACTCGCGGCATCCCTCTTAACAGACACAGACTGGGACCCGCGTATTGAAACCGGTACGGAGTGCTATTTGTCCGGCCGCCCTGTTGCGGGTGAAAAACGCTATGCCCTAATGAAAACATGGCGTGCACCAGAGATGCCGCGTCCTGGTTGCGTATGGACCCACGTTCTTCTTTTGGACGACGCCGACCTATCTCGTATTACCCAGCTAAATAGTATCCTTGCAATGTTCCAGAAGCCAAAGGAGGTTGGAGAATATCGCGAGTTTTCAAAGCATATAGAACTGAGCCTTTCGGCGGGTTCGCACGATATGCAATCAATCAACCCAGAAACTATTTTTGATTTGGTTGTACGCACGTATTCTGAGGCAGATAAACGATTGGTGCTGCGACCTTCGAAAGACATGGAAGCAGCCATGCTTGCTTTGTGGTCCCAACAGTGGCCTGCATTGCGACGCCAGTTTTCATTTCGGCTCGCTCCGCTTACTGGGCAAAAACTGCGTTCGAAATCTAACTTCGATATCGAGTTTGCGCCTCCGAAATCTAAGGAAGCAAAAGACTTCGAACCAGTAGATAATGCGATCATTTCCAAAATTACCAATGACGTAGCCGAAATGTTTCCCACTCATTTTCGGCGATTTCTGTGGCGCTATGGCGCTGATGCCGGCAGCAAAAAAGAAGATTTAGTCAAGCTTGCGCAGCTGTACGAACTCCTTTTCTCAAATGAGAGCAGCGCCTTGGACACTGATCAAACTCTGTCAAGAATTGTGCACTGGTATCCGTCGCAAGAGGCGGCTGGACTTCTCAAGCGAGAAATCATGCAACCTGCTGCTGCTGAGTTTTCCGTATTGCCCGACCTCGATCAGTTTGAAGTACTACAAGCTATAGCCAGTATGCCAAATTCGAACGCGCTTCCTGATCCAGAGCCAGTGGAACAGTCGACGGTGCAGACCTGGATCACGGATCATCCTACCGAGTTGGCCGCTTTGCTGTCGAAGGAAGCAAGTCGCAAAGGACCCTTTGCGGAGAGCCTGTTTGATGGAATTACACCCAAAAAGAACGCCGACTTTCTTTGGGATCTTCTTGAAAATTCAGAAACTGCGTTCTTGCGAGCATCCGGTCGTTCAATAGAGCATCTTGCGGATAGTCGCGTAGACACCCTCAGCGATGAGGCTCTGCTGTCATTGCTTCAAGAGAGTCGGGCGAAAAAGCCGTCGATTGCGAAGCTTGTTCAATTCATTATCGGCCGAAATCACTCCGGTCTTGTCGAATTGGTAGCTGATTGTGCTCCAGAGGCAGTTACTGCATCCGTGATTGATGGCGTTTCGGCCTCACGATCGAAAGCGTTACCGGACATCGGGGAAATTTGGACCGAGTACGTTAAGAACCGACCAGAGTGGATCATCCATTATGCAAAAAATGCAGCAAAGAGACGGTCGCAACTACTCGCCTGCCGCTACCTTCTCAATGCTGACAAGCGCCACGTGCCGACCGCTGTTTGGGCTGAGCGCTTAGAGGAAACCAAAGACGACCTCTCGAGCTCTACCGCATTGGAATTTCAAGTTTTCTTGCTCGTTCAGGCCTTTCACGAACCTTCCGATGGCTCTCAAGTTCTAGTACGCGACTCTTTCGATGCAGTTTACGAGGCGCTTTCAAATCGAAATTTGGCGTGGCGCACCGAGAACTACCTGACCGATTATCTGCCGAGTATCGGCTGGTACAGTAACTGGGACAAATGCTTAAGACTTCAGATAGCGATTGTCGCACTTTGGAAAGGGTTAGGTCTGCCGAAACGCACATTGCAGGAGATGACAAGAAGCGAGCGCTTGAAGGAAGAACTGTACGCCTTGTGGTAGCATCAGCTAGCTACCGGCAGCGCCGAGGGAGTTTGTACGCTGTAAATTCAATCAATGTCTGCTTCAGGGAAGCCTGTTGGAGGTTGCATGAAAGGCAGCTTGTCTCGCGTTGAGTGAATTCGCAGATCAGTGAGTTTTTCGCGTGCAGCGAATGTCTCCTACTTCGGGCCGCGCTGCAGCATGAAAGATGGACGCTGGATGTCTCCTTTGGTGAAGGTTTTCTGATGCGGGTCGCGGCGTGACGGAGCAGTTTGTCGCGACTACGACCCGCGTTGGAAAACCTTCACCGGAGCCGCCGTTGGCCAAGTTTGTCCATGCCGCATTGCAGCTTCGCCAGACCGGCCGTTCGTGCGGGGCGCAGCGAACTTCATGACCAGACGTCCGGAGTGCGGACATTCGGTAAGTGTCCGGTTGAGCCGCGGTTTCAGGCCCTTTCGGGCTGCCAGTTCCACGGCATGAGTTCGTCGATGCGATTGATCTTGTGATCAGGCAGGCGCTGGAGGACCCATGTGAGCCACGCTTCGGGGTCGACGTCGTTCATCTTGGCGGTCTCGATAAGCGTGTAGGCGATGGCGGCTGCCTTTCCGCCGCCGATTGACCCCATGAACAGATAATTTTTCCTTCCAAGGGCAATAGCTGCATCGGGTCCGCTCGGCTGTAGGGCACCTATGCAATAGGTCTATTTGAAATTCCGCAAGAAGGGCTTTTCGGTGACAAAGGCTCTGTTGCGCAAATCCTGCTTGGGATTCACCACGTGAATCCAATATGGTAGCTGATGCGCATGAGCATACCCGCAAAGACGACCTACAAGACGACGAACTGGCATGACTACAACCTCGCGCTGAAACAGCGTGGATCGCTGACCGTCTGGTTCGATCCGGATATGGTGTGGGAGGCGGCACCCTCCGGGAAACGTGGACGTCAACAGACCTATAGCGATGGTGCGATACAAGCCTGCCTCACACTAAAAGTCCTCTTTGGCATGGCGCTTCGACAGACGACCGGGTTTGTCGCTAGCCTGCTGAACCTCGCCGGGCTCGACTGGTCTGTGCCCGATTTCAGCACGCTGAGCCGCCGGCAAAAGACCCTGGACGTTGCGATCCCCTATCGCGGGTCGAAGGGATCTCTGCATCTTTTGATTGATGCCACCGGGATCAAGGTCGAAGGTGAAGGCGAATGGCATAGACGCAAGCACGGTGGCTCGAAACGACGGGTTTGGCGTAAAGTCCATCTCGGGATCGATGAAGAAACACTGGAAATCCGAGCTGTCGAAGTGACCACGAGCAATGTCGGCGATGCACCCATGCTGCCCGATCTTCTGGGCCAGATCGACCCGCACCAAGAAATTGCCACCGTCACCGCCGACGAGGCCTATGACACACGCAAATGCCACAATGCCATCGCTGATCGCGGCGCAGCCGCCATCATACCGCCTCGCCGTAATGCTGTGCCCTGGAAGCCGACAACCGCCGGAGCAAGGGCCCGCAATGAAGCGCTCCGGGCGTCCAAATATCTCGGTCGATCGCTTTGGCGGCTGTGGACCAAATACCACCGACGAAGTCGCGCAGAGACAAAGATGAACTGTGTGAAGGGGCTCGGTCAGAGCCTCATGGCCCGCAATTTTGACTGCCAGGTAGCCGAGGTTCAGATCCGAGCGGCCGTGCTGAACCGGTTCACGGCCCTCGGCATACCAGTCACGAAAGCCGTGGGATAAGTGTGTCTGGGGAAAGGGGCACTGCGGACCATTTCAAATTTGTGCAACAGCGCCGATTTTTGGATAAATGAACCGCAGCCGACAATTCTTTGAGGGCTATCTACTTTCCTTGTCAGCATATTTCTGTCGAGACCATGCCTCAATTATCGGTTCTAGTATCAACTGATGAGCAAGCAATTCGGTTTCCCATCCGTGCCAATCGGTGTCGCCAGCGAACGCAACGCAGCCCTCCCCAAAATCTGAGTGTGATCTTAGCGCAGCTGCTACAATTTTCCTGTCGGCAAGATCGTGCACTACTGGTTCCAGTGAGGCAGGTAAAATGCCATCACCGTTTACATCGTAATCTACAAATACGTCGTCCACAGCCGCTGTGCTCCATTTGTGCATAACAACCTGTATTCCATAATCATTGTAGCCCAATTTGTTGCCGTATTCGGAATATATCCTTCCGTCGATATCTAATACTAATCGAGAGTCGCATTGTTGGAAATCAGATAACCATCGCCAAACTTGCATACGAAGCTCTGGATCTGGTGGGGTTGCATCAATATCTGCGGGATCGAGCGGATCTGCAGCGCTTGCGGCGATCAATACATTTGTATCTATGACATAACGCGATCTCATCAATTGGATGCCTTTTTCCGTTCAAACATAAGGCGGGCTTGTTCGCGCGTTTCGCCCATCGCATCCCCAAAAAATCCCTCTGGCCAATTCTTGACGCGCCCAAACTGGTCAATATCTAGCGTCAGGAGACTCGCTACGGGGCCATCGCGTTTGACAAAATACATAGCTGTTTCTTCAAGTACCTCCTCATCTTTGGCAATCAACGTTTGCATTCGCCGGAATAAGTGTTCCGAATGCGTTTCCACTATGAACTGTACGTTTCGGCTTCGACTTACCTCTAAGAACAGTTCGGCCAAAGTTGCTTGAGCTAAAGGGTGAAGGTGTATTTCTGGCTCTTCTAGTATGATTGTGCCTCCATCAGGTGCGAAAAAAGAAGCGACCAAAACTGGTAGCACTTGCGAAACCCCAATGCCCACATCCCGCAAATTACACGCGATACCGTCGCGATGAACAATAAGTTCGTACCTATTCGAGCGACCTTGCTGCTTTACCTCAAGTTTTTCGGCCAGTTTCATGCGCGACAACCAGCGCGAAACTTGGTCAACCACTCGATTTTGTTCTTCGCCCCTTAACAATGAGCTTGCAAGTAAGGCGTCAATTGCCCCCCGACCATCGCTTCCCAAGTTCCCTGGCTTTCCTCTATTCCAAGGATAATCCCGCTGTGGCTTTCGGCGAAGCGGCCCAAGATAGGTGATATCTTCTAGCTCACGCCTTATAGCGAGACTGATATCCTCAACAAGCGGTCCATCTAAATCTAAGAATGCAATTGCTTCCGCAGAAAATGCGATCGACCTTTCTGGGGCATATAGCCGGCTTTGGCCTCTCGGTTTCAACTCTTTGTCAACGTCGATCGCAAATGCGCCTTTATCTCGACGCCTAACTCCAAACCTCCGATCATTGAATCGGAGATCCATCGCTTGAGTGGTTATACTTCGAGATGATGTCTGACTATAAATACTTCTGAAACTGCCATCTTGGATGCGATCGGTAACGGGGCGTCTAAATTCAAAGCCAATTCCGAATTGCCGCTTGTCGGTTTTCGACTTGTGAAGGACATCCTCAAAGTCTCCGAATTCAAAAAGATCGTTAATCTCGTCACCTCCTAAATTCAGGTGGATTGTGCGATCTGGGGATTGTACGGTCTGCTTGAGCAACAATAGACTTTGGATTAACGATGATTTACCAGATGAGTTGGTCCCTAGCAACATTGTGACAGGCTTAAGGGCTATAGAACCGGTCTTTCTCCATGCCTTAAAGTTTAATAAACTTAATTGAGTGAACATCGTTTCTAATTCCTCTATATCTGGACTGCACAGCGTTCGAAACAATCAGGGAACCTCTCGACTGTACATTTTCTTTTAGTAATGCCTCATTTTCGATTTTTCTAGGTGTATGAGTGCTTGCGCAATCATATGCAAGATTAACCGACTTGCTGTCACATCGCAGGACGGGATATACGCTGACGTATGATGAAATATGGACGCACCTTTCACCTCCCAACTTCGCCAGGGACGACTAGCGACGATAAGATCATGACATCATTAAACGGCCTGATGGTGGATGACCTTCTTGTCACTGAAAAGATGGATGGTGAGAACACAACAATTCACTGCTCTGGGACTCATGCTCGCAGTCCGGATAGTCGCTATCACCCCTCGCGCAACTGGATAAAACGATTTGCGGCAAATATTTCCCCATTTCTTGCGGAGAACGAACGCATAGTTGGGGAAAACCTCTTCGCTCGACATTCTATTGCTTATGATGCGCTGCCCTCCTACTTTTTGGGATTTGCATGGGTTGTTGACGGCGAAGTTCGACCTTGGGACCTTACTTTGAGCCGCTTCAAATCACTGGGAATAACTCCTGTGCCGACCCTGTACCGTGGTCCCTTTAAGAACGGTCTTTTCGAAGATCTGGCGTCCGAACTGGATACGTCCAAGCATGAAGGTTTCGTTGTTCGGGTTGCCGGTGCGTATTGCGAGGCTGATATGCAGACATATATGGGTAAGTATGTGAGGAAAGGGCATGTACAAAGCGATAAACATTGGATGCATGCAGATCTTATCCGTAACAGTTTGGCTCCTAGATAAAATTCCACTTCCCGGCCCGTTTTCTTTGAAGGAGTGGCTGCTTTGCTTCAGGAGAAGGTGTTTAATTGCATCTACAGCGAATGGCCGCATCTGCCTGCTCTGTCGATGGAGCATGTCAGCTTTGGGCTGGGAGCGGTCATTAGACGGTTTTCGCACGAGCGGCAGCTTCGGGCCGTTCGCTGCGGTCGACACCAAGCGGCGCGAACTGGACATTCTCTCGGGTTCGCAAAAGGTTAAGGGGCTTTTAAGCCCGAGAATCGAGCGCGCTGCGTCCGAGTCTCAATAACAAGATCCGTGCTGTCTAAGTAAGCCCTGCGTATGGGTGACTTAGTCAGGGCTACGCCTAAAGGGCGACCATCTTCAGTAAAAACCCTGATCCCCTTGTTCTCGATGAGCAGCAGCAGCCCTTCGCTGATCAGAAAGTCACATTTTACAGGACAGTCTTCGAGAGCCACGAGCTTGTCGTTGTCCAGCACATACAATCGGCTGAAGGTCTTAAGGTAGTGAACCGCGCCAGGTTTGCCGGAGGCTCCAACTCATGAGTAGGATGGAGCATCATGAACAAAACAACGAACAAATATTCACCTGAAGTGCGCGAACGTGCCGTGCGGATGGTTTTGGATGGCGCAGG
>NZ_MTBG01000057.1 GCF_002119405.1 Pseudoruegeria sp. SK021
GGTACGGTTCCAGCTTGCCACGCCCCGGCGGACATCCCTGGGGTGCAGGCGAGGCGTGCCCTGTCGTCCTGACCTGCCGCGCCCAACGCGCGCCCGTCGCGGGCGAAAGTTTCAGACGCAAAGCCGCCGCACGTCCGCTTAACCCTTCTTCAATGTAACTCTGAAACCGCGCCCGAAGCGCAGATGGCAAAGGTGCTGACATGATCCATCCTCCAAAATAGGATGAATCACAAACACGACCCTATAGAAACCACCGATTCAGGTTTTCACAGAAACGCTTTAGTCACCTGAGTCCGAAGTTGTTGCCAGTGTTTTCTGGCAGAAGCGTCGGACTGAGGCGAGGATTTCGTCGGCGGATTTCACCCAGCGATAGGGCTTCGGGTTTTCGTTGTGCGCGTTGATAAAGGCGATGATGTCGGCTTCCAATTCGGCGACCGTCCTATGCACGCCGCGCCGGATCTGTTTGCGGGTTAGCTCGGCAAACCAGCGTTCGACCTGGTTCAGCCAACTTGCCGATGTCGGCGTGAAATGCACGTGCCAATGGGGGCGTCGTGCCAGCCAAGCCTTCACGCGCGGCGTCTTGTGCGTGGCGTAGTTGTCCATGACAAGGTGCACGTCCGGCCCTTCGGCCATCTGCCGGTCGATCTGCTTTAGAAAGTCGAGGAACTCGGTGGCACGGTGGCGTTTATAGCATTTCCCGATCACCGCGCCCGTGGCGATGTCGAGAGCGGCGAACAGCGACGTGGTGCCGTTCCGGGTGTAAGTGTGGGTGCGTCGTTCGGCGACACCAGGCGCCATGGGCAGGACGGGCTGCTCGCGATCCAGCGCCTGGATCTGGGATTTTTCGTCCACGCACAAAACGATAGCCCGGTTCGGGGGTGACATGTAGAGACCGACCACGTCCTGCACCTTGTCAACAAACAGGGCATCGGTTGAGAGCTCAAAGGTTTCGGCGCGATGAGGCTGAAGACCGAAAGCGTTCCAGATGCGCCGAACAGTCGTATGCGACAGCCCTATCTCCACCGCCATCGAGCGGATCGATCAATGGGTCGCATCCTTCGGCGTCGTCTCCAGCTTGAGTTTGATGACGTCGTCCACTTGCTCATCGGATACGGAGCGTGGACGACCCGCGCGGTACTCGTCAGACAACCCTTCGAGGCGGTGCTCGGCAAACCGTCGCCGGCACTTGCCGACAGAATGTTCGGAACGGCCCAGTTCGACAGCGATCTTCTTGCTGGTCAGGCCGTCGGCGCATCTCAGAACGATCCGGCATCTGTCCGATAGCGACCGCGCCGCCTTGTGCTTGCGCAACTGGGCGTCCAGAAACCCGCGCGCCTCATGGCCAAGTTCAATCGCAACCGACGCCCGACCTTGCATGACGCACCCCGAAAATCTGCCTCTCATCAATGATGGCAAATTCGGTTCCAGATGACTAGGGGGTCGGTGGTTGGTTCGGGAAATGCCAAGAATCGGACTGCCCCCCCTCGGAACGCTTAACGAACCTCGGTGACAGCCCGCGCCAGAGTGGTTGTCAGGGTCTGCACTGCTACGGCCTCCTGACTGCGCCCACCATGCTTGAAGTTCGGATGTGCTGACCCGGATGGTGCGCCGCCTCTTGCGCCGTGAACGCGGCACACGCGCCAGCCATTGACGGCTGGAGCCATGCAGGGCTTGCCGCTTCCTTTGGTGGTGGCGGCGCATCTTGGGGCGTCACGCACGCGTTGAATGGGGTCTATGGGAAGGCGGATGATCGCCGGCTTGTTTTGTGTGCGTTTTTGGTTATATTGAATACAGGAGAGATGAGAGGTGCCGTGCCATGTCCCGAACGACCACGATGACCGTCCGCCTTGGTGGAGCATTGAGTGACTTCGTGTCGGCCAATGTAGGCGATGACGGGTCCTATGAGAACGTCAGTGAGTACATCCGCGACCTGATCCGGCGTGACAAAGAGAGGGCTGAGCAGGAAGCCTTCAACCGGCTGAAGGGCGAGCTGACCCACGCGTTCGCAGCGCCCGAGGAGACGTATCAACCGCTGACGGCAGCCGAGGTGATTGCGCGGAACAGGGCCTGATCCGATGCCCGCCGTTCGAATCCAGGAAGGGGCGTCCCACCGCCTCGATGACATCTACCGCTACACCCGAGACAGGTGGGGAGATGATCAGGCGGAAAAATACATCACCGGCCTGTTTGCAGCCTTCGACAAGATCGCTGACCACGGCGTTGCGTCAAAGCCCATCCCGGCCGAGTTCGGCGTCGAAGGGTTCTTCTTTCGATACGAGCGCCATTTCGTCTACTGGCGACATCTCTCGAATGGTGACATCGGGATCGTGACCATCCTGTATGAGCGCATGCATCAGATCGACCGATTCCGGGATGACTTCGGCTTAGGCTGATCGGCTGATTTCCCAATGAGCGCCGGGTTTCGCACGGGTCCCTCGGGTCCGACGCTGGCACGAGAGAGAGTTCGTTGCATGTGTCATTCCCTCCGCCATAATCCCCATTACGAACCAGTGACACTGCCCTGACGGGCACGGATTTTTCCGTGTTATCAAGGGGGTTTGTGGGAACCGACCGAACCTCATAGACGCGCCGCTAGGGCGTGTTGCGTTCAATCGGCTTCATATCCCGCAGCCTTGAAGAAGTTGTAGCATTCTTCTTCGGTGAACAGATCGCAGACATGCCCAACGGCCTGCCAGAGTTCGTCATAGCTTCGGGCAGCGGCTCGGCGGATGAGGGCTTTGAGCTTGGAGAATGCCATCTCGATCGGATTGAGATCGGGGCTGTAGGGTGGCAAGAAAAGGAACCATGCGCCAACGGCCTTCATGCTCGCCGCTGCCGCTGGGCTTTTGTGCGATGACAGGTTGTCGAGGATGATCACGTCGCCGGGATGCAAAGTGGGGGCCAGTTGACATACAGGTCGAACAGGTCCCGGTTCATCGCTCCGTCGATCACCCAGGGCGCGTCCAGCCGGTCATGACGCAGGGCGGCGATGAATGTCTGGGTGCTCCAGTGACCAAAGGGGGTGTGATCGATCAGGCGCTGGCCGCTCAAGGACCAACCGGTGGTCTTGGCCATGTTCGTCTTCAGCGAAGTTTCGTCGATGAAACCTATGCGCGGCAACAGGTTACGCATGAAGGGCTGGCGTCGCGTGACCCAGATATGGCGCGCCAGGCGAACGTCAGGCCGCTTTTGCTCGGCGGCTTGCAGGTCTTTTTTTGTGTGTCAGCCCGCGACTGCGCAGGAAGCGCCAGACCGTGACCCGGTGGATCGTCATGCCGTGGTGATCTGCCAATTCGGCCACCAGATCGTTCAGCGTCAAATCGGGTTTCCCGGCGATCCGCGCCTCAATCCAGTGCCGCACGGCCACAAGCTTGCCGTGTCCGCCGCCATTTCCCTGCGTTCGAGGCGCAAGTTCACCCGTCTCCCGCTTCAGGATCACCATGTCGTTGACGAACTTCACGGAAACCCGAAACCGCGTGGCGGCTGCCCGGTGCGAGTGTCCTTCTTCGACGAAAGCGACAACGCGCTGCCGAAGCGCCATAGGATGTGGTCTGCCCATCTCAAACCTCTATACCTGCCATGCAGACAAGGAATCAGAGATCACGTCTTCTGGGAGCCCTGAAACGGAAAAAACGCAACACGCTCTAGTCACCTGAGTCCGACGCTTCTGCCAGAAAACACTGGCAACAACTTCGGACTCAGGTGACTAGATAATCGCGTGCCGAACACGAGCAGAAACCCATTCACTCAGGACCACCGTGGCAAGGATCAGAAGCAGAATGACCGAAACTTGGCTCCATGCCAGCGTGTTGAGAGAGGCCTGTAACTTCAAGCCGATACCGCCCGCGCCGACCAAGCCCAAAATGGTGCTTTCTCGGATGTTGATGTCCCAGCGGAATACCGTGATGCCCCAGAAAGCTGGCATGATCTGGGGCACGATCCCGTAGTTCAGGACCTGTAATCCGCTCGCGCCCGTGGCTTCGATGGCTTCAGTCTGGGAGGTGTCGGTTTCCTCGATTGCTTCATAAAGCAGCTTGCCGACAAAGCCGATGGACCGTAGCGCGATGGCCACAATGCCCGCCAATAAGCCCGGACCGATGATCGCCACCAGCAGCAGAGCCCAGATCAGGGAATTAATCGACCGCGAGGCCACGATGATGAACAGCGCGATAGGCCGCAGTACCGTAGCCGATGGCGTGGTGTTGCGGGCAGCCAAGAAGGCCACCGGGACGGCCATGATTACCCCGCCAAGGGTGCCTAGCGTCGCAATGTTCAGCGTATCCCAAAGCGGCACCCACAGTTCTGAAATATAGGACCAGCGGGGCGGAACCATCCGACTACCAATATCGGCGGCTTGCCGTGGTGCGTCTGAAACGAAGAACCAGATTGTGTCGGTTGTCATGATCTGCCAACACCACACGAACAGCGCGACCAGCGCCAGCCACCCTATCCAAAGCGCCAGACGTTCGCGTTGCGTGCGGTGTGACCAGAATTGATTGTAACGGGTAATCTCGGTCATTGAAGGAACTTCCGCAAGTAGCTGGATCCGTATTCGGCAACCATGACGATGGCGATAATAATTAACAGGATTGCACCAGCGCTGTCATACTCATACCTGTCGATCGCGGTGTTGAGTGTGGCCCCTATGCCGCCCGCACCGACAATCCCAATTACGGCGCTTTCGCGGAAATTGATGTCGAGCCGGTACAACGACAGCCCGATTAGCCGCGGCATGACCTGTGGTTGGACGGCATAGTTCACCACTTGCCACCACGTCGCGCCTGTGGACCGCACTGCTTCAGCTTGGGTTTCATCAATTTCTTCGATGTCGTCAGCCAACAACTTGGCAATAAATCCGATGGTGGCAAAAGACAGCGTCAGGAACCCTGCGAAGGGCCCAAACCCGAACATCGCCACGAAGAAGATCGCGATGATGATTTCTTGCAAAGAACGGCTGACGGCGATGATCGACCGACAGATATAGTAAATCCATCGCGGAGCAAGATTTCGGGCCGCTCCGATGCCGATGGGCACCGAGATGGCCACACCGACCACTGTCGAGGTCAGCGTCATGGTCAGGCTTTCGATCAGTCCCTGGCTAATGTCACGCCAACGGCTGCTGAAATCAGGTTGCAGGAAGCCCATTATAAAGCGTTGTCCACGCTCGAGCCCGTCATAGACCCGTATCCAATTCACTTCGACCGAGCCGAAGGCAAGGACGAGGTAGACTACGATGCCGATCTGTACCGCAATCCGCCAGCGCCGATCCTTGATGATCTGCGGCGGACGGCGCCAACTTGTTGGGGCGGAGGTTCCGGTCATTGCGCCAACGCCGCGATGCGGTCACGGGCGTCGGCCTCGGCTTGAGACTGTTCCTCCTCGCCCTGACGCATCGTATTCCAGTCTTCTTCACCATAGATCGTGGTTAGGGCGTCTTCTTTCAGTCGGTCAGGCGGTCCGTCGAACACCACGCGTCCGGCGCGCAGCCCCACGATGCGCTGCATAAACTGTTGGGCTAGTGGCACGTCATGGATATTGACGATGGCCGGAAGGCCGCGTTCGGCGCAGACTTCGGTCAACAGGCGCATAATTTGCCGACTGGTTTTGGGATCCAAACTGGCCGTTGGCTCATCCACCAGCAACAATTCAGGGTCTTGGGCCAGTGCCCGGGCAATGCCCACGCGTTGTCGTTGGCCGCCCGACAAGGCATCGGACCGCTTATCGGCGTGATCAATCAGGCCGACCCGGTCGAGAAGTTGATAGGCGCGCTGGATGTCAAATTCCGGATATTTCCGCAGAAAGCTCCGCCAGAACGGCACATAACCCAGCCGCCCGGACAACACGTTTTCCATGACGGTCAGCCGCTCAACCAACGCATATTCTTGAAAGATCATCCCGATCCGCCGCCGCTGACGGCGCAGATCGCTCTTGCCGAGCCCGACAAGGTTTACGTCATTCAGCAGGATCCTTCCCGCTGTCGGTTCAACCAAACGATTGATACAGCGAATTAACGTCGATTTGCCGGCACCAGATGGGCCGATCAGTCCCATGATCTGGCCTTTGGGCACGCTTAGCGTCACATCACTGAGGGCGGAATCGCCAGTTCTATAGGTCTTGGATAGACCATCAAGGGTCAGCATTTTGGGAACTCGCAGGAAAAAGTCACGGGCGGAACGGTGCCGCCCGTGACTGTCAAAGTTGAAGGCGGCTCAGCTACAGGCGTAGACGACGCTGTTGGCTTCGTCGATGGTGCGGATGACGTCCCAATCTTTCTGGAAAGTAATCGGGATGAACTTGCTTTCGCCGGACTTGCTAAATTCTTCCTGCAAGGCGCTGCCTTCCCAATCGAAGCTGAAGAAAGCTTCGTGAATGGCGTCCTGCAGTTCGGGGGTCAGGTTGAACGCAGTGCCGTAGCCAGTGGTTGGGAAGGTCTGCGAGGTGTAAAGGGTCACCAGTTGATCTTCGCTGACGACGTCGCGCTCGATCATCCGGCTTTTGACCGAATTGGCGATGGCCGCCGCCGGGTAGTCCCTGTTTGCAACGCCAAGGATCGAATTGTCATGCGCACCAGAGTATACTGGCTCATAGTCGGTGCCGGCTGTCATGCCAAACTCTGCCGAGAGGATGGCGGATGGCGCCTTGAAGCCCGAATTCGAAGTCTCGGACGTGAATGCCATTTGGTTGCCGCGAATTGCATCGACGCTGTCGATACCCGAGTCCGGGTAGGTGATGATTTCCATTTCATAGCCGAATGAGCCATCTGCGGCAGCCATCATCGCGAAGGGGCGGAAGCCGCCACAAGCCACGGCCAGAGGGTTGGACCCGGTGTTGAAGCCTGCGACGTGCAGGCGACCTGCGCGCATTGCCTCGATCTGGGCAGCGTTAGATTGTACCGGGAAGAACTGGACCTTTTTGCCAGTGACTTCAGCCATGTGGTCCAAAAACCCCTTCCAGACTTCGGCATAAACGGCTGGATCTTCAACCGGGGTGTAAGCAAAAATCAAGGTGTCAGGGTCGGCCAAAGCCGCCGGGTCTGCCGGGATGTCAGCGATCAGATCGCCGTCCGCATCGGTGAAGCGGCTGTCCAGTGCAAAGTCAGCGGTAGCCGGAACGGCCATGCCCAATACGGCGAATGCGGCGAGGGCTATGTTCTTTTCCATGTCTCTTCCTAAGATTTACCTACCGGGTCGGGAATAATTAAGGCGTGTAAAAGGTTTATGAAATTGGAGAACGTTTTTGGAGAACGACCGTGCGGTAGAGTCGCAAACTTTTCGAAGGAGACCTAGCATTACAGTTGCATTTTACTCTGATGTCTGAATCCATGAGATTCCATGGATCGGAGGTCATGGATGACAGGTGCATCAGTCGAGGCGACGCCTGAACTTTGGGCGTCTTCGTTGCGGGAAGTGAAGGGGCGGATGCGACCGTTGTTCACGCAGGAGCGTGTGGCGGCATCAGCGGGACAGTTTCTGGACGGCTTGCTGGGGGAAGAAAGGCGCAAGACGGGATGGATGCGTGCGGAAGCGGCTGGTGATCCCGGCCCCTGGCGGCAACAGGCAATCCTGGGTCGCGGATGCTGGGATGCGGATTCTTTGCGCGACATCGTGCGCGATTACGCGCTTGAGACGCTGGCCGATCCCGATGCCGTTCTGGTGATTGATGAGACCGGTTTTCTCAAGCAGGGTAAGGCATCCTGCGGGGTCGGCCGGCAATATACAGGGTCTGCCGGCAAGATCACCAATTGCCAGATCGGTGTGTTCGCATCCTATGTCTCCCGGCATGGTCATGCCTTCATCGATCGGGCGCTCTATCTGCCGAAGGCCTGGACGGATGATCGGGATCGCCTAGTGGCAGCCCATGTGCCGGAAAGTATTCGCTTTGCCACCAAGCCTGCACTGGCGCTCACGATGATCGAGCGGGCGATTGCTTCAAACGTGCCGTTTTCCTGGGTGGCAGCCGACAGCGTTTATGGCGTGGGCGACATCGAGATGGCGCTCAAACGCGCAGCCAAAGGCTATGTTCTGGGCGTGAACGCCAACCATTCCTTCCGCTCATGGGGCAAGCCGCTGGCCGTGGCTGGAACCGCCAAGGACATCGCTGAAGCTTTGCCCGAGAATGCATGGCACCGGCTGTCAGCAGGCGAGGGGACCAAGGGCGCGCGCCTACATGACTGGGCCTATCTTGATCTCGCTGATCTTGATGCCGATGATTTCAACGCGGATTTCACCGGTGTCTGGACACGCGGGCTACTGATCCGCAGCAACATCGCCGACGGCGACCTCGCCTTCTTCTCGACCTGGTGTCCGGTTGGCACGCCTGTGGAAAAACTGGTGACGGTGGAGGGGCATCGTTGGGCGATCGAAGATAGTTTTGAGACCGCCAAAAACGAGTTCGGCCTCGACCACAACGAAACCCGCTCTTGGCATGGCTGGCATCGCCACGTCTCGCTGGTGATGCTCGCGTTCGCGATGATGGCCGTCATCCGCAATCGCGCCAATACTCGCCCTTTGGATCCCCAAAAAAAGATGTGGTCGGCATGGCGCAAGACCGCCAACTGATCCGCTGGTCGATGCAGGAAATCCGCCGCATCGCCACCCGCCTCGCACGGCAACAAATTTATCCCGCACATGTCATCGCATGGTCGCTCTGGCGACGCGCTCATCAGGCCGCAGCTCAACAAGCATACTTCAAATCAAAAATGCAACTGTAATGCTAGAATGTCGCTTGCGCCCGCAATTCAAACATTTTGGGATTGAGCACATACCATCATGTGATTTTAAGATGGCGGGCGGAATGGGGGGCAAGGGAAAGCATATCGCCTGTAACGCATTGTTTTAAATGAAATAAATTTATCTGACTGGCGGAGCGGGTGGGATTCGAACCCACGGTGCGCTCTCACGCACGGTAGTTTTCAAGACTACTGCCTTCGACCACTCGGCCACCGCTCCGGACACGTGTGTGCTAGCGCCAGACGACCGGAACCGCAAGGTGGATATGGCACAGGGCGTGAGTTCTTTCGCAGCGTATTCAAGTAATGCAGCAGCTTGCGAGTGGAGGGATCCAAGCCGCGTCGTTAAGTTGGAAGGCAACTCACTTGGTAGTAGGTATCCTTATCACTAATACCAATCCAGTTTGGCGCGTTCAAAGGCGATCGTTTCCCTCCTGAAATTATCGATTGCGCCGTGTAGATCTGTCACAGGTTCCATAATTCCTTGCGCGATGGCGAAGACAAATGGCACCGATACGAAGGCGACATTTCAATGAACAGCAAGAAGTACTGGCTGTGGCGAGCCATCAATGGCCGTGGCAATGTGCACTGAACACTCGCCCAATCTCGTCGTGACGAATGGGCCGCCGATCAATTTTTGCGCGATAATACAAGGCATTTGACGCTCCACGGGGGGATTATCACGGACGAACCCAAAAGATACGGGGGCGCTTTAAAGGATCGTGCACAGGGCCATTGGGCACCACAGCCACAAGGGGGATCAACACTCGATCCGATGCACCGCACAGTCCAATTCTAAGGCGAGAAAAATGTACGGGCGCGTCAAATCACCCGGCCAATCGCATCAATTTCTCTTCGGCCACGATCAACCCAAGACTGTTTTCAGCCCGCGTCGCCAGACCTTGGCAACGGCTTGGTACCGCCAATCCAGAGCGGATGCACATTGGATCGAGGGTGACATCACCCGTGAGCTAAAGGCAGCGCGCGATCCGCGGTCCCTGCTTTCGCCGCCAAGAGCGCCGATAACTCAGCGACGCAGGTACTTTGATCCGTCGGTGTTGGGTTGCACTCATCCTTATCTATGGGGGGGTCCGTGGCCGAGGTCGCCAAATCACACCTCGACCGCGGGATGGCTGTGAAGGGGCTCACAGGATCGGTTGCCCGCCGGTTACGGCTATGGTTGCGCCTGAGGTGTAACTGGACGCCTCCTCCGCTAACATCACATAAGCCGAGGCAAGCTCACCCGGTTGCGCGGGCCGACCCATCGGATAGTTCGATCCGAAGTTCTGTACTGCCTCCGTTGGCAAAGTCGCTGGGATCAGCGGTGTCCAAACGGGGCCGGGCGCGACGCAGTTCACCCGAATTCCGCGGGATGCGAGCGATTGTGCCAACCCGGCCGTGAAGTTCTGGATCGCGCCCTTTGTGGTCGCATAGGCCAGCAGCCCAGGATTGGGCATGTCGGAATTCACCGAAGCGGTGTTGATAATTGAACTTCCCTCGCCCATTCGTGGCGCCACGGCCTTGGAGAGATAAAACATCGCGTGAATGTTCGTCCGGAAGGTCAAATCCCATTCCTCGTCCGAAATATCTTCTAATTTATCAAAGTGTTGTTGATGGGCTGCGTTGTTTACTAATATGTCGATGCGTCCGAAGATGTCATATGCCTCTTTGACGATTGCGCGGCAGTGCGCAGCAGACTGGATGTCGCCGGGCAATAAAAGCGCCCGTTGACCGGCCTGTTCCACCAGATCACGGGTCTGTTGCGCGTCGTCGTGCTCGGACAGGTATGAGATCGCGACATCCGCCCCCTCACGCGCAAAAGCCAGCGCGACCGCCCGGCCGATTCCACTATCGGCCCCGGTAATCAACGCGGCCATGCCGCTTAACCGACCCGAGCCACGATAGGTTTTTTCACCGTGATCCGGCATAGGCGACATTTTCGCGGTGTCGCCGGGAACAGTTTGGTCCTGCTTTGGAAAGGGAGGGCGGGGATATGCCATGCTGTATCCTTTTATCTTTTATGTCGTGAGTGGTCTTCGTCTGTGAGAATTTAACAGGGGTCCCGCGTTTGAGTTCCAAGCAGACCGCTAAGGGGGCTGGAATTTTCAAGGCAGCCTGCGTTTGAATAACGCAGGCTGCCCCAAGCCGCGCAGGCGTCTGGCAAGGTGGCGAACAGCACCAAACAGTATGACTGTGAGAGGGCGGAATAGATCGTCAAGCAATGGCCCGCCCCAACGGTACCTTGCGCTACATGGTGCGGGCCCGGGGAACCAAACTGGCTGCTTTGCGATTACACGGTCGTCAACCCAAAGCGAGTGAGGAAATGCGCCATGGAAACGACACGAAAAGATCGGATATCCCAACGGGCCTATGAGCTGTGGGAACAGGCCGGCTCCCCCGAAGGACAAGCCGAACAATTTTGGTATCAGGCTGAAAACGAGTTGGGCGACGGGATTGGTGACGAGGCAAGCGCGCAGGCGTTCGTGCGCGATCTTGCCACCCCCGTATCCGAGCAGAACCCGGATCTGGCCGAGCACGACACGCCTGCCGCAGCCAAAGCTGCACCCAAGAGGCCGCGAGGCAAAGCAAACAAAGACGCGGCAAGCTGACATAAAATGACCGGGGATGCGGTGACGGTATACGCGACCACCGTATCGGCGCCGTTGTTGAAAATTATGGCGCGGGCCGTAAAGACTTTAGGATCGACCCCGCCATCTTTTAGCAGACGGATACACCGCTCGAAGCCGCCTCTTGCACTTGT
>NZ_MTBG01000058.1 GCF_002119405.1 Pseudoruegeria sp. SK021
GGTACGGTTCCAGCTTGCCACGCCCCGGCGGACATCCCTGGGGTGCAGGCGAGGCGTGCCCTGTCGTCCTGACCTGCCGCGCCCAACGCGCGCCCGTCGCGGGCGAAAGTTTCAGACGCAAAGCCGCTGCACGTCCGCTTAACCCTTCTTCAATGTAACTCTTAAACCGCGCCCGAAGCGCAGATGGCAAAGGTGCTGACATGATCCGTCCTCCAAAATACGATGAATCACAAACACGACCCTATTGAAACCACCGATTCAGGGTTTTCCAGAAACGCTCTAAGGAATTTCCGAATCTATATTTGACGTCTTTTGCATCGCGATAGGGTTGGCTGAGGGACGCACGAACGGCAGCCTCGCAGACTAGGTCAGAATTGAATGATGTGAAAATTCTGTTTTCTCGGATTTTCGGATACGATTAAGTCAAAGGTTCCTGACGTTCCACAGTGGGCTATCATCACAAACGGCGTACCAGACCGGGTCGTCATCGATAAAAGCGGTGCCAATCTCGCTGGCCTGCAGCGCATCAACGTTATCCTGAAATCCACCGGCACCGGAAAGATAAGTAAAGCCCTGCAGGTCAAAGACCCCAACACCATCGTCGAGCACGATCATCGGTTCATCAAGCGAGAAACCGGCCCCTTGCAAGGGTTCAAAGCGTTCCATTCTGCGGCCGCCACGATCGCTGGAATCGAGACGGCTCACATGATCTGGAAGGAACAATTCGGCTCCAACGGCCTCACCGGAACGCCGCAGTTTGCGGCGCTCGCAGCGTAAGTGCGTCCGGGGTACGGCCGCTATCGGGCTGGCTAAAAGATTGCGACACTACCCATCCGTCACCTCGAACAAGACTGAATAGAAATCCCAATCGACTCGGATCAAAGGAAAACCGCTTTAACTGGCCACCCTAGAACCGTATGACTGCCGTCACGTCGAAAGATCGTCCTGGTTCATTGAACGGGATCACTGATGCGTAGTCCCCACCATAAGACGCCCGATCAGCATAGTCTTCATCAAACAGGTTGGTGACTTCGAAGCGAAGGGTCAGCGCATCCCAGTTTTGCGGTACATATTCGGCGAAAATGTTAACATTGGTGTAGCCGTCAATTTCGATATCATCCTCGGCCTCGGTTTGCGATGCGTTGTCATAGTCCAGCGCCGCCTGAACCGACCCCCCAACCAGCATGTTCCAAGCCGGAATGTTGTGCTGAACTTCCAGCGCAATAACTTGTCCAAGTGGAGCGCCGAAATCCAGAACATCATAGCTGGTGGCCGTCTCCCCATCCACTTTCGCGTTCGTGTCAGAATACGTCATGCGTGCGAAGCTTCCAAAGCCCCAACCAAAGCCGCCACTGAGATTGTAGCCTTCGCTTTCAAAGTTGAAGTTTCCGGTCGCTGAGCGTGCATTTTTTATCTCTGTCTTGAATATTTCCGCACCCAAGGTCAGCGCGCCGTTTGACCATGTAAGGCCAGCCACAGCATTTTCCGCCCGAGATGCCTCCAACTCATCATACGTCCAACTCGGCAGATAGATGTAGTTATCCTCGATATCGATGCCGCCAAATACATTCGAATAACCCGCATTCACGGTGAAGCCCGGCAAAAAATCATAGGCAACCGAGACGTTTCCGCTGAGGCCTTCATTATCGGTTGTGTAATTCCCGATTCCGTCAAATTCCTGCCAATCCGCCCGGAGGCCCGCAGACAGACGCAAGGTGTCAATGGGAGACAGACGTGCTTGTGCGAACACGCCGACATCACGAGACTTCTCCTCGTATTTTTCGCCGGGCCCTTCGTACCTGCCTAGGCTGTTCTGAAAATCGACGCCGACAACGATCGTGTCGACGGTGTTGAAGTGGAACGTATTCTTTGCCGTCCCGGAAACTGTGTTGCTGGTGCCTTCGCTTTCATAGGGATCGGGGACATCCACCAAGCTTTCCGAAAAGCCGATATTCAGATAGGGGTCCCACAGTCCATAGGCGAGGGTGTTTTCGTAGGTCAGGCCATATGTCGTCCGGGTGGTGTCGTAGCGGCGAGTCTCCAGATCCTGGCCGACAATCCCGCCGAAATTCGCCCGGTATTGGCGCTGAGAATCATCCGTAAGTTGCATTCCGGTAAATTCGAGCCGATGACCTTCCAAAGTTTCGACCGCAGCTTTTGCCAAATAGCTGCTGAGATCGGCCGCAGACCCGTCGATCGTTTCACCACCACCGGTTTTATAATCGCTTCCGTCTGCACGCTTGGCATAAAGCAGCCCCTCGACGGGCCCCTCGCGGCCGGCCATGGTAATTGCGGTCTGTGTCGTGTTCCCGTTGCTTGAAAAGCCAAAGCGCAGGTTCCCGCCAAAGTTATCCCCATCCTGCAAAATGTCGCCCGCATCGATCGTCTCAAAGAGCACTGCGCCCGCCAAGGCGAAGGCACCCGCATCAGCGCCCGCGACACCTGCGTCAACACGCACCGCCTTAAGCAGGCCAGGATCGATTGCGTTTGCAGTTACGTGATGAAAAGCGCGGTTGTTCTGGGTGATGCCATCGATCGTGACCCCAAGGCTCAACATGTCGACGCCATTGACGTACATTTTTTGACCCACTGGAATACCCCCGCCGACAGACACGGATGCTATTCCGGCAAAGACATCCTGAAGATCGCCAAGGCGCGCACTTTCAAGTTCCGCGTCCGCCACATAGATCGAACTTTCCCGATCGGCCGCGGCACCGTTGGGATCTTCCAACTGAACATCAATCGGATCAAGGGAGAACGGCTGTTCCTGCGCGTAAGCCCATGAGACCGGCAGAAGTGCGGTACAAGAGAGAAGGTGAATCAGTGTTTTTTTCGCTGTCTGCGCCATGTCGAACCTAATGAGTTTATGGGGATTGGCTCGGGCATGACCGTGGCTGACGCTGGACTAAGATAAATATTGGTGACATGCAATCATTGTAAACTATTTCTATCAGGTATTATGGCTTGGTCACATAAACGAACGTGGCTGATGGGGCGCGATGGCGATAATGATCACGCGTTTCTTGCGGCCACTGTCCAAACGGTAGTGATGGAATGGACATCCCCTGATCTGTCCCTGTTAGGGGTTGAGGATTGAACCCATCAGGAGGCTATCACTACCGTGCAGATTTGCATCTCGCCCACAGCGGTGCCATCAGCTGCGAAGCTGCCGATCCCGACACGGGGCGGCGCGGCATCCTCGGCCACCGGCACTGCAGAGGCGATGGAACTTCCGAAATGGTCGCCGTGGCTGTTAAGGGACAAGCCGCGGCTTGGGAACTCGACCCGCTCATTGTCGGACTGAACGGCGATGACGAGGGCTTCGGATGCCGCCGGGTACAGTTTGGCAGGGCCTGCCACATCAAAGTTCCAGCGTTGTTCAGGATCATCGAGGTCGATAGCTGTGGTCGTGGGCGACGTATGGTCTGCCACGAAGAGACGCCAAGCGGTGGCTTCGTCGTCCGCCCACGCGGGGGCGGCGATTGCCGCGACGGCGCCGAGCACGGCGCTGGAGAATCCGGGCTTGTTCACATTCTTTCCTTTCGATGTGGTCAATGGTCAGCAGAATAGGGACTGGAAGAGCGGTCGCGCGCGAGCGTCCTGCGCTCGGCACGGTCAAGGCGCGCGATTGCCTCGGCCTCGGCTTCGCCCTTTGCCCGCGCATCAAGCCAGATGCGGCGGCACGAGGTCGGCGACCATGGCAAGGAAGCCTCGGCCAGCCAGCGGCGCAGCACTGGCGGCAGGGAGTCATAGGCCGTCATCGGATCAACGGCCCGGCGACGCCGCTTCAGCGACGTCGCACCAAGATTGCGCGTCATGCCACAGCGTCCGGATCAAAGATTGGATCAAGCACGAAAACCAGCCGCGTCTCGCCGGTACCGTCAGCGGCCATGGCGGCAGGTGCCTTGGTCGCGAGCCACGCTTGGAATTCGGGGGCCCTGATCGCCACACAGCCTCCGGGCCTGTCGCAGACGGCGATGCCCGGGGGTGTGACCGCGATGTGCGAGGTTTGCAGGGTCATGCAGGTTGCGCCCGCCGCCAATTAGGAAACGGATCGGAAAGGTCCGGCAATGCGTCCACGGTGGTTGCCAATTCTTCGGGCAACAGGGCAGCATCCAGCCGGGCCTTCAGTGCGTCCCAGTGGATGCCGGTCCCGATGAATACAATTTCCTGCCGGCGGTCGCCCCACGGCTCCTGCCAGTGTGCGGCAAGATAGGCCTTGCCGCTCTCATTGTCGGGCCAACGCTCACGCGGGACTGTGGCCCACCAGTTTCCCAGCGGTTTGACCGAAGACAGGGCGCCTGCCAGACTAAACTCCGCGACCCAGTCAGGGCGCGTTGCCGTCCAAAAGTGCCCCTTGGCCCGGATCACGCCCGGAAGATCGCTGGTCAGAACCTTATGAATGGCCTCCGGTACGAAGGGCCGCCGCGCGCGGTAGACATAAGAGGCGACGCCGTATTCTTCGGTCTCAGGCACATGGTCGGCGAAGCCATAAAGCTCCTTCGCCCACATTGGATGCTCGTGCGCTCTGTCAAAATCGAAAAGTCCGGTGTCAAGGATCGCCTCGGCGGGCACGTCCGAATGCGACGTCTCTATGATGCGGGCATCGGCATTCAGACTGCGAATGATTTTCCGCGCGGCATCGACTTGGTCCAGCGTTGCGTCCGCGACCTTGTTGAGGACGACGACATCTGCGAACTCGATCTGCTCGACCAGCAGGTCCACCAGCGTTCGCTCGTCCCCCTCGCCCGCCCTATCGCCCCGGTCGCGCAAGAAATCGTGGCTGGAATAGTCCCCCATCAGGTTCACCGCATCCACGACTGTCACCATTGTGTCGAGGCGGGCGACGTCCGACAGGCTTTGACCGTCCGCATCGCGAAAGTCGAATGTGGCGGCGACGGGAAGCGGCTCGGAAATACCGGTCGACTCGATCAAAAGTGTGTCGAACCGACCCTCCGCGGCAAGACGGCGGACCTCCACCAACAGATCATCGCGCAGCGTGCAGCAGATGCAGCCATTCGACATTTCCACCAATGTTTCCTCGGTGCGGCTGAGGTCGGTTTCGGCCCGCACGAGGTCAGCATCAATGTTGACCTCGGACATATCGTTGACGATCACGGCCACCCGGCGGCCATCACGGTTGTTCAACACGCGGTTCATCAATGTGGTCTTCCCGGCACCCAGAAAGCCAGAGAGGACCGTGACGGGCAGTTTTTGGTGTTTCATTTAGGTTCCTCAGAATGGAAGAGCGTCGGTTGATTTCGGAGCAAACGCGCGCAACAAGTCGAGACTGCGCACAAGTTCAGGGCGGGTCATGTCGCGGGCGATCACGACGATGCGGGACCGTCGGTCGCCGCCTGGCCAATCCCGCATGGGCAACGGCGGATCGAACACATGTTGCACGCCGTGAAAGACGAAGGGCATGGCAAGCCCTTCGATAAACACGATGCCCTTCACGCGCAGGATGTTTGGCCCGCGCAATGCGATCAGAGTGTCAAGCCAGAGGTCGAAGGCGACCCCGGGAATAGGTTTGTCCAGAATGACGGAGGCGGACCCGATCCGCGCGTCATGGGCCGACAATGTCGGGCCTATGGGGGATCGGGTCGGAACCATGCCTGACAGATTTGCGAATGCGTCGACCGAGAGAGCGGGTTCTTGGGGGGTCAGCCACCTCATTGTCTGCTCCGGCGTCGCAGCAGGCCGCAGGCCGCTCAGGTCCCACAGGGCGTCAACCGGAAGGTGCCCCCGGTTTGCGTGCAGGATGCGTGCCGTTGGATTCAGCGCACCCAGACGCGCCTCGAACACCTTTGCCGTCGCTGCCGGGACGAGATCGGTCTTGCTGAGCACCAGCAGATCCGCCATCGCAACCTGCGATACCGCCTCGAACTGCCGGTCGAGCGTATCCGGCCCCATGGCGGCGTCCGCGACAGTCACGACACCATCCATGCGCATGTTGCGTGCAAGATAAGGATCGACCAGCAGGGTTTGCAGGATCGGGCCGGGGTCGGCCAGACCCGACGTTTCGATGATCACACGCTCGAAATCGATCAGCCCAGCTTGCCTGCGGTCGATCAGGTCGGCCATCGTGCGTGTCAAATCGCCCCGAACAGAACAGCACAGGCAACCCGATTGCATCAAGACGATTTCTTCATCCCCCACCTCAATTAAATCATGATCCAGGCCAGCGTCACCGAACTCGTTCACAATGACGGCGACCCTGGGTCCAGTTGTCGCCCGCAAAAACGTGTTGAGAAGCGTCGTTTTTCCTGCGCCGAGAAAGCCTGTCAGCAAAGTGACAGGCAGGCGGGTATCGGTTGATGAAACGGGACTTCCCATTGCGGCGTCGATTCCAATCATTGGATAGTTGTTATGTTATGACATAACATTAGTACCGTAAGAATGACAAGTCCGAGATGGAACAAGGTGGCTGGCTGTATCGACCCAGCGAATTCCGCTCAGGATAGGTCGCTGATCTGGATGCCGCCACCGGGCATCGCCAAGATGTTTCCTCAAGCTTTCACAGTTGGAGTGAACGGCAAATCACGCCGCCATTTCGGCGGTGTAATCGGACTAGAGGCTGAACGCATCAGCTCAAGCGTGACGGTATGATGTTGCGGGAAGTCTGTAGCAATGCGGGGGGACGATCACGTTGACTTGGTCGTGCGCCGTTAGAAACCTTTAGGCCTGTCGCTGAGCCCGAACCGGCCGACTATCTGTCCTCGCTTGCGGGTCGGTCTTTCCCTTTCTGCGTGTTTGCACAAGTATATCGAGGACGGCGAAAACGCGTGCCACCTCCCATGGGTCTTGCGACGCATCTGGACGACGACCTCATCCAGATGCCACGTGTCGGTGGGGTGATGACGATCGCGCTGGATGCAAATCGCTTTATGCCGACCAGATCGATTGGCCGACAAACGGACAGGTTCCCAGCAGGCACTCACGCCCCGCGTAGCCACAATCCGTGGCGCGGACAGGATGCGGCTGTGCATTACGGCAAATGCGCCTGTTGAGTGGCGACATGCCGGGCAAACTGAACCGCCACCCGCCCGGATCGGGCACCGCGTTGTCGCGCCCAATTATCCGCCTCGAGGGCAAGCTCTTCTTCATCCATGCTGCTCGCCAGCTCACCCAGATGGCCTTTCACCATTGCCATGTAGTCGTCTGCAGATGCGTTGTAGAAGCCGAGGCTAAGCCCGAACCGGTCGGCAAGCGACACCTTTTCCTCAACGGCCTCGCTGGCATGGATCGCAGTTGAGCGTTCGTTCTCAATCATGTCACGGCGGAGCAGATGGCGTCGGTTGGACGTGACGGCAAGAAGGATGTTTTTCGGGCAGCCACGAATGCCGCCGTCCAGAATGGCCTTCAAGCTCTTGTACCCGGCGTCGCCTTCATCAAACGAAAGGTCATCGCAGAAGAGCAGGAAACAACGATCTATGGTGGCTAGCTGCTGCAGAAGCTTGCCCAAGGTGCCGATATGCTCCCGGGGGACCTCTACCAAGGCAAGCCGGCCTCGTGCCTCTTTTGTCAACTGAGCGTGGACCGCTTTGGTGAGCGAGCTTTTCCCGGTCCCGCGTGCCCCCCATAGCAGCATGTGGTTGGCCTGAACGCCCGCAATGAACCCGCGCAAGTTCGAAAGCACCGCCTCTTTCTGCGGCTCGATGCCCACCAGAGCGGACAGCGGGACATGATCGATTTCAGGGACGGGATCGAGGCTGCCTTCTGCTCCATCCCAAGCATATCCAGGAAACGTCAGAAGGTCCGCATGCTCCAAAGGCTTGGGGGCAATCCGATCAAGTGCATCGGCGATGCGCAGAAGGATCGAGAGGTGATCATGTGGTTGGGACGCAGGAATTTGGTCGGCCCACGCAGCCGACTGCTTTGAAATTGGCATGGTATTGCTCCGGTCATCCGCGAACAGACAACAGTTATGTTGAAGAGGAGAAAGAGCGTTCGTCACCGCATGCGCCTAGTCCGGCGGGTTTTTACCCGCTATTGGCGCGTTGGTTGACGTTAACGCCTACGGCCGACTGGATCGGCGGTTGATCTCTTAGAGCCGTTTTCGAAATTGGTCAAGCAACCGATTGACAGAGCTGGAAAAAAGCTCCGGATTGACGACGAAAATTGCCAACATATTATCTTCGTGCGGCACTAAGGGCCAACCGGTATCGAGGTGAATGACGGCTACCGGCTCGTCAGATCGATCACGGCGCCGGGGTCACCGGCCCCCCCCTTCTGCATCTTATCAGCGGCGCAGGCGGCCCCCAGTCCCGTCGTTGATCGTGACGCGGGACGCCGCGATGCGGGGCACCAATCTTGCCGTTCGGACAGGGTGCAGCATTCTTTCAGCCGAACAGCGGCGGCACGGAAAAATGACGGTTCAATCTCTTCTTGTGCGTCCCAAAAGGGATCTGTAATTTTGCCATTATTCTCAGGGCGGGGCGGAATTCCCCACCGGCGGTAAGCAGCACCAGTTGCAAGCCCGCGAGCGCCTTCTTCAAAGAAGGGTCCAGCAGATCAGGTTTAAATCCTGAGCCGACGGTTAAAGTCCGGATGAAAGAGAATGTGCATGCGGCTCGCATCTTGCGATGCCGCACGCGCGTGATCGCCTTGGGTGAAGTGTCGCGACAAAGGAGATCATGATGACACCCACCCGATACGCCTTTATCAAAGCCAACTGGCATTCAGAAATTGTTGATCAGGCATTGATCGGTTTCAAGGAAGTAATCCCAGCCGATCAGATAGACGTCTTCGATGTTCCGGGGGCGTTTGAGATGCCGCTGCTTGCACGCAGGCTGGCCCGAACCGGAAAGTATCATGCGGTCGCAGCCGCAGCTCTTGTCGTGGATGGTGGGATTTACCGGCACGATTTTGTCGCTCAATCCGTTGTGAACGGTTTGATGCAGGCGAGTTTGGAAACGGATACTCCCATTCTTTCAATCTCACTGACGCCGCACAATTTTCAGGAAACTAAGCATCACGTGAACATCTACCGTGAACATTTCATTTTGAAAGGGCGTGAAGCCGGTGACGCGGCCTTGCGGGTCAAAACTATGTTGGAAACTATCGCAGCCTAGGATGTCCTATGAAGGCATCGCCAAGTTGGTGTTTCAAGCTTTTAAGGTTGGAGTGATCGGCCGATCACGCCGCCATGTCGGCAGTGTAATCGGCCAAGAGGCTGAACGCGTCGCCACGGGGCTGGCGGTACGATGTTGCGGTGAGTCTGTAACGGCGAAGACGGAAGATCAGGTTGATCGGGTCGCCTGCGGACAGAAATCTGTGGGCCTGTCGGTGAGACTTGAACTGGCCGAATATCTTCTCTCGCTTCCGGGTGGTCCTGTGCGAGCCTTCGATGGCGTTATTCAATCCCTCATGGGCGCGGTGATCAGGGTCCGGCGCCAGGGGTTTGATCGGCTCAATGTAGCTGCGCAGTTTGTCGGTGATCACGGTCCTCGGCGCACCGAACTGGGTGATCAACCTTTGGAGAAACCGCTATGCTGCCTTCGCGTTTCGTCGCGTTTGCACGAGAATGTCTAGGACGCGAAATCCGCCAGACCATGCGCTGCAATCTTGTTTCGCGCTGGCTGCCCCGCTCCATTACGCTGCGGTCGATCATTGTGGCTTTGCTCTGTGCTTTGGTGTTCGCTCTGCCGCTTTCGCTGGTCCTGCCATCGATCGGAGACGGCATGCTGACGCCCGCGGACGCGATATTACTCAAGGCACTCATAACTATTGTCTTCAGTCTGATCATCGTGCCGCTCGTCGTCTACGCCACGATCCACGACGCCGAACGCGCGGATTAATTTACACTTGCGCGGTAAGCTCGGGAAATCGAACAAGCCAAAAATTGCTCCGATATGGCGACGCTTTCAGGACCGCAGCCGAAAAGACCGGATACGAACGGCCGAATTGTCCGCTCTGCCGTAGTTCGATCTACGAAAACTCTACAAAATGCATGAATCGCCGGTCTGGTGAAGCTGCAACGCGGCATCTGATCGGAAGGCCAATGTCCGCTCAGCGCCGTACCTGCTTCATTCGCCGGCAAACACCGAGATCATCCTGGCAGGGTAACGACAATCGCCCCACGATCCGTCGCGACAACCGTATGTTCAAACTGGACGACAGGCGCAGCCGGCTCGCTGTAAAGCGTCCACCCATCCTCTCCATCAGTTGCCCAGAGGCCGCCTTTGGACAGGAATGGTTCGACGGTCAACACCAGCCCTTTGTTGATCCGCCGCTTATCCCCGCGCGTGGGCCAGGTTGCGATCTCATCAGGATATTCGTGGAGCGATCGACCCACACCGTGACTCGCCAGATTCTGAATCAGAGTATAGCCGCGATCCGCCGCGAACTTTCCGACGGCTTTGCCAATGCCGGAGATTGGCCTGTTACTGCCGACCTGATTGATGCCAATTTCCATGGCACGTTTGCCATCCTTGCATAGGCGTTCCAGCGACGGCTTCACCGTTCCAACCCGAAATGTCGCGCCGTTGTCAGCGAAAAAGCCATTCTTCGACGCAGATACGTCAATATTGACCAGATCTCCGGCAACGATGACACGCTCGCCGGGAATGCCATGAGCGATTTCCTCGTTTACGCTAATGCAAGTCGCGCCGGGAAAGTCGTACACTGACTGAGGAGCCGACACCGCCCCCTCAAGATCCAACAACGCGCGGCCAATCTCGTCGAGTTCGCGCGTGGTGATGCCAGGCTCGATCGACTTAAAGCGTCCCGCCTTTAACCTGCGACATATCCGGCAGCCGTGAAGTAGTTCCAGCATTCGTCGGTTGAGTATAGGTCGCAAATGTCGGCGATTGCGTCGAACATGTCCGTGAATGTGCGCGCGCCG
>NZ_MTBG01000059.1 GCF_002119405.1 Pseudoruegeria sp. SK021
TCAGGCAGCTGGCTAGTGGTATTCTCTGGCACGTGGCATATCCTTTTCTCGGCTGAGAATTGACGGCGTCTGAACACCGCCATGATATGCCGCCCCTCAGGGCATCACCAACTTTCGCGCGTTACTCCATCAGAACCGTATCCCACCACTTCCGTGGCTAACTTTTGCACTGCCGTTCTCACTAGATGGGATCCACGACAAGAAGAGAGCCCCAATCGGCACTTTGTGAAAGAATTCGGGGGCCGGTTTCGGTTACCGCAATGGTGTCCTCTATATGGATCCGTTCAATACCCGGCAGACTGTATGCAGGCTCAATGCAGAAGACCATTCCTGGCTCGAAGACCATGTCGGCATCGACGGTTATCATCGGGTTCTCATGTAACCCAAGGCCGATACTGTGCCCGATATGAGGTCGTGTAAATTCCCATCCGCGAGCATCCCATCGTGCGAGATTATGATTTATCAAGTCAGCAATCCGCACGCCGGGACGCATCATTTCAATTAGATGGACGTGGGTTTCCCAGATATAGGCGTAATTGTCCCGTTGCCGCTGGGAGGCCCGGCCGACAGCAACTGTGCGCGCCAAATCCGAACAATATCCCCGCGAAGTAGCGCCAAAATCAGTGCGCAGAAGATCCCCTTCGGCAGTCTTATAGGGACCGGAAATGGGGTGAGACATCAGTGCATTCTTGCCCGCTGCCAGCACCGTGAAGTTAACTCTTTCGGCACCCTCTTCTAGGACTGCCGTCTGCAGTCGGCAGGCAAGCGAAGCCTCGGTTTCGCCAACTGTGGCGGTTGTAAAGGTGCGGTGGATCGCGCGATCGGTCATCATCGCAACACGGGCCATCTCATTGATCTCGGACGGGCTCTTAATGATCCGGGAGCGGTCTAAAGCAGTATCGCAAGTGGTGAAGCGCGCCTGAGGCAAAGCGACCTTGAACTGCTCGAGAATGTCATAAGTGAGGTGTCGACCCTCAATCGCTATAAGCTCGGTTGTGCCAAGATCTCTGAGGACCGACGCAATCAGATCTGCCGGTAGAACCTGGAATTCAACATAGTCCCGGATGTCTGGTATCACCGTTTCGGCATGGGCTTGGGGGGCCTCAATCTTGCAGACGACAAACACTGAGGGTACGCCAGACGTGACGATAACAGCCGCGAGGCGATCCGGAATGGACCTCTGGGTCATGATGTCAACACCGGTGGCATAGAGCACGTTCTCAGGCGATGTCAGCACCATCGCCTCGGCCCCAGTGCTTGTCAGCGCAGTTTGCAGGCGATCTTCCATCGCCACGCCAGCACGAATGGGCGGTATGGTCGTTAGGTTCATCTGTTACCTTTCTGAGGCGGCAGCATTGCAGTACTCGCAGCAAAATGCGTGCGGGCACGTTAAGTGAAATGACAAGCGGCGTGCTGACCGTTAGCGACGCGCCGAAGAACCGGCTCCTCTTCGCGGCAAAGGTCTTTCGCCATTGGGCACCTCGAAGCGAAGCGGCAGCCTTTCGGAATATTGATAGGACTTGGAAGATCGCCAGAGACAGGTGGGCGAAACCGTACGCCTGTGGGCCGCGGCGGTAAGATCGCAGAGACAAGGGCACGGGTGTAGGGGTGGGCTGGTGCGTCTAGCACCTCTTTTACGGACCCTTGCTCGACTATTTTCCCGAGATACATCACCGCAACATCATCGGCGATGTGCCGCACGACGCCGAGATCGTGAGAGATGAAAACATATCCAAGGCCCATCTTTTGCTGAATGTCTTGGAAAAGGTTTACGATTTGGGCCTGTACAGAAACGTCCAACGCGGCAACGGGCTCGTCAGCAACAATGAGGTCAGGTTCCAGAGTGAGCGCCCTCGCGATACAAATACGCTGTCGTTGACCGCCGGAAAATTCATGTGGGAAACGGTTTGCAATTTCGGGCGATAGGCTGACAGCTTCGAGCATCTCTGCGACTTTCTCGCGCCGATTACCAATGCCGTTCAGATACATCGGCTCAGCCACGCTTTCGCCGATTTTCATCCGTGGATCGAGCGAGCCCATAGGATCCTGAAAAACCATCTGAAACCGTTTCCGCAATCCCATCAGCTTACGGGCGGAAACGTTGGATATTTCCTCTCCGTCCAATTTAATTGCGCCTGAGGTCGGCTCCAGCAGACGAATAAGCAGACGTCCAAGCGTGGATTTTCCGCAGCCGGATTCACCCACTAGACCTAAAGTCCGCCCACGGTGGATCTGAAGATCGACGCCGTCCACCGCCCTCAACCATGCTTTCGGTTCTTTCGAGAACAGTTGGCGTCCGACAGGAAAGTGCTTTTTAAGCGCGTGCACTGTCATCAACGGAACATCATTGGGGTCGGATCTATGCATTGTCAAACGCCCTGAAACATGCAGTTGAATGGCCGGGAGAAATTTCACGCAACTCAGGCAAGTCTTCGGAGCAAGCCGCACGGTAACGTAAGCAACGGGTTGCAAATCGGCAGCCGCGCGGAAGGTCGGTCAGCTTGGGCACCGTCCCCGGAATTGCCTCTAGCCGCTCCTGACTACTGCCCCCCGGGATCGATCGTATAAGGGCTTCTGCGTAAGGATGGGACGGCGCATCGAAGAAATCCCCAACTGAGGCTGCCTCCATTACCCGCCCGCAATACATCACCGCCACCCTGTCAGCAAAATTAGCAATCACGCCTAAATCATGGGTTATAAGCAGGATCGAAAGGTTGGTTTCATCCCGCAGGTCGAGTAACAGATCGAGGATCTGCGCCTGTACCGTGACGTCGAGTGCAGTGGTCGGCTCGTCGGCGAGTAACAATTCAGGCTCACAGGCCAGCGCCATAGCGATCATCACCCGCTGGCGAAGTCCGCCAGAAAGTTCATGCGGATAGGCCTGAAGGCGCCCCGCAGCCCCCGGAACGCGAACGAGATCCAGAAGATGTTTGCTGCGGGTCCACGCATCTCGTCGAGACATGTCGAAATGAGCCCGAAGAGTTTCTGAGATTTGCTGGCCGATCGTCAGAACTGGGTTCAGCGAGGACATCGGGTCTTGAAAAATCATCGAAATCCGACGACCCCGCAGCGCTGTCATTTGGTCTCCGGGTAGAGTCAGAATGTTCTGTCCACTGAACCGGACCTCGCCTTCCACCTGCGCACTCTCCGGCTGCAGACCGAGAAGTGCCATGGCAGTCGCGGACTTTCCTGAGCCGCTCTCACCAACGAGGCCAAGGACCTCACCCGGCTGGATAGAGAAAGAACATCGTTCAACTGCGGGCAAAAATTGACCGCCTACACGAAACTTGATGGTTAGGTTACGGACGTCTAGCAACGGATCTGAATTAGCCACGCGCACCTGCCCTTGGATCAAGACGCTCACGTAGACCGTTGCCCAACAAGTTAATTCCCCAGACGACCAAGATGATAGCAATGCCGGCGCTGTTCGCAATCCAAGGTGCAACAAAAAGCCGGTCGCGACCTTCAGCCAGGACATTCCCCCAACTCGGGGTGGGAGGTGGCACGCCAAGGCCAAGAAATGACAGGGCGGTTTCGGTCAGGATCATTTGCGCAACCTGAAGGGTGGAAATGACGATAATCATCGGAAGCAGGTGCGGAAGAATGTGGCGGCGGATGATATACCATCCTGCAGCGCCTTGCGCCCGTGCCGCCTCGATAAAGGGCCGCTCTTTGAGCGAAAGCGTCAAGCCATACACGACCCGCGCGTAGACCATCCACGACGAGATCCCCAGCACCAGTACGATATTGAGTAAGCTTCCTCCAAGGGTTGCAACTATCAGGATTGCCAGCAGGATTTCTGGAAACGCCAAATGCGCGTCCGAAAAGCGCATAATAAATGACCCAAGGCGGCCACCGCGATAGGCAGCGATGACCCCGCATAGCGAACCAAGAGTACAAGACAGCAACATGGAAGTGACGCCCACTAGAATTGAAACGCGTGCGCCGTAGATCAGCCGCGATAGCACATCGCGTCCGTAATTGTCGGTACCGAGCGCGTGCGTCCAACTGCCCCGTTCGGCCCAGACAGGTGGAGCGAGGCGGTTAAAGAGATCCTGCGACAGCGGGTTGAATGGAGCCAAAAGAGGCGCGAAAATTGCAACAAACGCAAAAAAGGCGACAACAAAGGTCCCAATCACGATTTTGAATTGTGAGCCAAACATCAGCTTATTCCAGATTGATCCGGGGATCGACCAGCGCAAGCAGCAGGTCGGCCAGAAGGTTGGCGAGAATGATGGCAAGACAAGTGACCGTAACGGTCGCGACCACCACCGGGACGTCGCGTTGATACACCGCACCGATCATCAATCTCCCGATGCCGGGCCACGCAAAGATCGTCTCGGTGACCACCGAACCGCCCACAAGTCTGCCCATTTGCAACCCGAAGAAGCTGATGATCGGGTTGAGGGCATTGGGCAGGACGTGGCATAGTAAGATGTAGCCATTTTTCAGCCCCTTAGCTCGTGCGGTCGTCACATATTGATCGGTGCTGGCCTCCAGAACTGCGGTACGGGTTATCAAGATGAGGTTCGGCGCTATAAAGGCGGCAAGAGTGATTGCAGGCAGGATCAAGTGCTCGATTCCGCCCGTTCCCGATGTCGGCAGCCAACCAAGGTTCAGCGCGAAAAGCTGCACCAGAAGAATCCCAAGCCAGAAGCTCGGCATCGACTGCCCTGCGACCGCGAATGTAGAGATCGCCATATCAAGCCAGCGGTCCTGATAGATCGCCGAAACAAGGCCACCAATCAAACCCAGCACTAGTGCCAGAACCAGCGCTGTCCCGATTAACTCAAAGGTGGCACCTAACCGGCTCACCACGATATCAAGGGCCGGCGCCTGAAATTGCAAGGAACGACCAAAATCCAGCGTCAAGATATCCGTTAGAAACCAGCCGTATTGCACAATCAGGGTCTTATCGAGGCCAAGTTGTCGGCGGAGCGTTTCGATCTGTTCAGGGGTTGCCGTGACATCCAGATAGAGCGTCGCTGGATCACCGGTGAGCCGCAGGACGAAGAACGTAGCTGTGACCACCAAAAGAAGCGTGATGGGGACCGTCACAAGTTGGCGAATGGTGAATTGAAACACGGTGGATCCCGCTTGTTTGAACTGGAAGGGGTGGGAGATCCCGGTCAGATGACCAGGATCTCTTCATTGTCAAAGGCATCGGACAGAAGGACTGGACCGTTTTCGGTAATATGATACAGGTCCTCCATATGAAGCCCCTTCACCCCGACGTAACGCACGCGGGTTTCCACCGTACAGACCATGCCGGGTTCGAACACAGACGTCTCCTCGGGCCGGATCATCGGGTATTCATGCAGTTCGAGGCCGATGGAATGCCCGTTATGAGCAAAGGGAAAGGGAATCCCATGCTTGTCATGCAGGCGCTCTGCCTCGGCGAAGAGTTGCGCTCCGGTGTTCCCCGGCCGCAGCATGTCGGCGATTGTATGATGTATCTCGCGAAGACGTTTCCACGTATCCAGTTCTTCGGTAGTAGGTTTACCCATCTTTGCGGTACGCCCGACGTTCGAAGGATAGGCCCCCGGATACCATCCGCCGCTATCGGCTTTGATGAAATCACCTTGCTGCACCTGATATCCAGTCGGCGCGGCATGCGGGAAACCGGTATTCGGGCCAGCGTTGATGTGGTTGAAGGCGACGATATCTGCCCCGGATAACATGATCCCATCAGCAAGGCGACGAGAGAGGCTGTATTCCGTTTCACCCACTCGCGTGGTTGCAAAGGTGGCAAGCATCGCTTTTTCCGTACCCCGGAACGCAGCCTGAAGGGCATCGATCTCGCGCTGAGTCTTAATCGAACGAACCGTCCGGAAAAGCTCATCACAGCCCTCGACTTTGAGGTTCGGAAGCTGCGCCTTGAGCGACATCAAGTATTTACCGGCAATATACTCCAGCTCTATCCCGACCTTGCCAGTATCGAGGCCTAGCTCAATCAATACTTCAACGAGCAAATCTATCGGCTTGACGAAGAACTCGCGGTAGCCGCGGATGTCCTTGATCCAACTTTTCTGCTTCACGTAGGCCTCTTCAACCCGGCAAAGGATGAAAATCGGATCACGGCCTTTTGCCCAGACGACGAAGCCGAGGCGATCGCGGATTGACCGCATGGTGTCGATCATCACGTCTGACGTGTATCTAACATTTTCGGGCGAGCAGGCGATAATCGCGTCGAAAGCGCTAGCTTCTAGGGCGGCACGCAAGCGGGGGATATCCCCCATTGCTTCACTGGAAGTGGTCATCTTATTTTTTCCTTGGAGGTCGTTATGATCCGGGAGGGGATGCACCCCGGATCATGAGTGGCGGTTTAGGAACGCGCCGCGCCGTGCAGGCGAAGGATCTTGTCGGATGGGGGAGTCCAGCCTTCGAGATCGCTGGATTTACCGTAAACAGTGGGCAGACCGAAAAGGAACACGGCAGGGCACTCTTCGTGCATGATCTCGGTCATCCGATGATAAGCGGCGAGACGCGCCTCTTCGTCCACCGTTGAGCGACCGGCGACGAATTCTTTTTCGTACTCTTCGTTTTCCCAGTATGCGCGACCCGAGCCTTGGGTAAACCAGACCGTGGCAAAATCTGCGTCGCCAAGGCTGTACCAGCCTACCATGTGCATCGGACCCATGTCGTGCGCAGTGGCCATCTTGGAATAGACGCCCTGTTCGACAACATTAACAGTTGTGATCACGCCGATATCCGAGAACATCGCGGCAATCACGTTGCAGATATCGACATCCGCCAGATATTTGCCTGATCGTGTAGTGATCGAGGTTTCAAAACCGTCCGAGTAACCGGCTTCGGCCAGCAGCGCCTTGGCTTTTTCAGGATCGTAGGAGAATGGTTCGAGATCCGCGTTGAATCCGAACGTGTTGCTGGTCAGCATCTGACCCTGTAGCACGGTCCCACGCCCCATCAGAAGACGGTCAAGAATGGTCTGCTTGTCGACGGCATAGTTCAGGGCCTGCCGAACGCGCGGATCCTTTAACTCTTCAACACTGGTGTCGAAGGTCAACAGCAGACCCACGGTCGATTCCACAGCATCGACCATGGCCTTGTCAGATGCGTCGACAACTTCTAGCAAGTCGATCGGCATTTCTTCGGAAATTGCAACTTCACCGGCCATCAGGCTGGCAACGCGGGTCGATCCTTCGGGCACTTGGCGAAGCGTCAGACGGCTCGCCAACGGCGTACCACCCCAGTATTCGGCAAAGCCGGAGAAAGTGATGCGATCACCGGGTGTCCATTCGTCGAGGACGAAGGGGCCAGTGCCTATGGGCTTAGCGGTCATTCCATCGCGCCCGACGGCCTCAACATAATGTTTCGGCTCCATCACGACGTTGGACAGACCGTTGATGAGGGTCGGGAATGGCCCGTCCGTCCCAAGCCGCACGGTCAGATCATCGACCACCTCAACCGAGGTAATCTGAGAAATCCGCGCGCGAGAGCCATAATTGTTCTCGGGGTCCAGAACGTAATCGAGGGTGAATTTCACGTCTTCTGCCGTGAAGGGCATCCCATCATGGAAAGTAACACCCTCGCGCAAGTGAATTAACCAAGTATCTTCGCTTTCCGGCTCCCAACTGGAAGCTAGACCCGGAGCGAACGATCCATCGTCCCGCCGGGCCACGAGGGCCTCGAGCATCTGCATCACGACCGAGAGGGAAGCAAAGCTGGAAAATCCTGTAATCAAAGAATCTGGCAGGCCTTGGACCGCAACGACCAGTTCAGAGCCCTGCGCAAAGGCCGGACGCCCCGCAAAGGCCGTGAGTGCGCCTGTGGCGGCCGCAGCAGAGAGAAACCCCCGCCGAGTTAGGGAATGTGCAAGAGGAGACATTGGCAATTTCCTTTCCTGTTGTGATCTGGAGTGGCTGACCACCCTCTCATTTGGGTTTTGATTTGGCCTTTCGGACCCGCTTGGGCCGGCCACTATTTTCTGCCGGTCTCCTCCCGCCCAGCAGATATCGGGTCGCCACCGGAGCCGATCTTCTTGGCCCAGTTCGCTTTCATGGCAGCAGCGGCATTCGCGATATGCAGCGCCGATCTTTGACGCGCTTCTTCTTCGTCCCGCGCCTCTATTGCGTCGAAAATCGCCCGAATTTCATGTACCGCGACCGGCATCCGTTCCGGCTCTGCCAGGGTCACACTGCGCAACAACTGAATCCGGCCGTGGATAATGTGGAGCATCTCGGCCAAAGTCGCGTTGCCGCATCGATCAATCAGCGTTTCGTAAAACGCGTTCTTTGCCCGACGCATGCTTAAAGGGTCGCCCTCTTTTAACGCCGTTTCGACCTTGATGACCTGTTCACGCAGATACTCGATATCCGCAGCGCTGCCGGTCTGCACAAAGCACGTCGCAGCGCCGCCCTCCAACACGCCGCGCGCCACATAGATCTCTTGCGCCTCATCAGGGGAAAGCGTGCGCACGAAAAGGCCGCCACTGGGCCCGGCCTGCAAGAGCCCTTCGGATTCAAGAGAGCGCATCGCCTCTCGGACGAGCGGACGACTAACACCAAGGCGCTCGCAAATCTCGCGCTCGACCAGCCGGTCGCCCGGCAGAAGAATGCCTTCTGAAATCATTACGCGGAGCCCGTCCTGCACTTGAGTACGGAGGGGAGCCACAACCCGGGTCACAGTAAACATATGAAATTCCGTCTTCTCGGCATATTGTCTGACAAGATTACTAGCATACGGACCGACATGAGTCTAGAAACGACTCTAGAGCGCCATGGATTTTTCGGCGCTACGTTCAAAAAGTGAGCAGGAGCGACAAAAATGGGCACGAAGTTCGAAACTACAATCGGCCTTATAGGCAAGGGCGCGATAGGCAGCGCTATTGTTGAGGCTGTGGAAACGGGTGCACTGTCCGGATTCGCACTGACGGCCGGCCTTGCCAGAAGCGCGCCGTCTGACGGATCGGGCGGAATCTGGACGAACAATCTTGAGACATTTCTCGCCAAGGCCCCAGACATCGTTATTGAGGCAGCTGGACCAGAGGCATTCTCTGAAATCGTCCCTATTATCCTCGCCAGTGGCTTGGATGTAATAGCCGTCTCTGTGGCCGCAATGGCCGATGGGGACGTGGAAGCCAAGATCAGGGACGCCATCACGACGTCTGGCGCTCGGCTGCACGTGGCAAGTGGCGCAATCGGTGCTTTGGATGCGCTTTCTGCCGCGCGGGAGATGGGGCTGGAATCCGTAGAACTTGTACAGCGCAAACCGTACAACGCCTTCCCGAATATCGACCTAACCCCTGGGACGACTCAGGTTGTCTCGTCTGGCTCGGCCCGCGACGCAGCAATCGCCTTCCCGCGCAATTCAAACATCGCCGCCGCCGCCGCACTTGCAGGACTGGGTTTTGACGACACGCGCGTCACCGTCATTGCGGATCACGAAGTTACGACCAACCAGGCCGAGTTAAAGGTTCGTGGTCAGTTTGGGCAGTTCGTTCTAACCATTCAGAACTACCCCAGCGCCGCCAACCCACGCACGGCAACGCTCACAGCTTTAAGCGTCATATCCGCGTTGCGCCGCACGCGTGCGCCAATTGTCATCCCAGCATAATACGACACAACAAGGAGATTACTTATGACCTATACTGTAATTGCACGCTGCCCTGAGACGAGCCGTCTGGGCGTTGTTATTGCCACAAGGGCACCGGCCGTTTGCAACCGTTGTCCAGTAATTGTACCGCATTACGGCGCAGCCAGCGTCCAACTCATTGCCAGCCCAGCGTTGACGCAGCTTTGCGGCAATTTGATCGGCCAAGGTTATTCCGCCGCCAAAGTTCTGGCGAACCTTAAGGAAAGCGATCCGCATATTGAACGTCGGCAGATCGGGATCGTTGATGTAGCCGGGAATACTGCAGCGTTCAGCGGCCCCACGGCCAACGGATTTTCAGGACATGTGCTGGGCGAGCAGTTTGTCGCGATGGGTAATGCGGTTGTTTCTGAAGATGTCGTGACCTCGATGGCGTCTGTAATGACCAATCGCTCGGATCTTGCTTTTGCCGACCGCCTCATGGCCGCCATCGAGGCCGGAACAGAGGCCGGCGGTCAGGCTGACGGACAATTTTCAGGTGGCATCCTATTGTATCATCGTGACAACTATGCGGAGATTGACTTGAGGATTGATCGCGCCGAAAATGCTGTCCCTGAATTGCGCAAATTGTATGAGTGGTACCGTCCGCTCGTTCCCTACTATGTCGCGCGCGCAACCGACCCGTACATGGAACGGGATGATCATTGGCGCGCGCGCCACATCTCCTAAGGCCGGCGTGGCAATTCCACGTTATTGCTTGCGTGGTGTGATGGGTGTCAATCACAGCGACAAAAGAGGCCATTTGCCGGCGCAAAATGGGGCCACGCTCGGGAGGTCGGCGGCGCTCTGGCGGCGCGCGCTCACCTCATAGCAAACGCGTGCCATAGCGCGCTGGCCTTAGGGCAGCACTGTTGCGACGTAAGCGCTGTGTGGTCAGCACCTGGGTTTCAGCTTGACTGCTGGAAGTTCCAAGGTAGCAGATCATCGATGCGGTTTTCCGGATGTCCCGCTGCGATGGCTTCGAGCGTGGATTTCAGGTAGGCGAAAGGCTCCACACCGTTGATCTTGGCTGTCTCGATCAGCGAGGCGATGCGGCCCCAAGCGCGTCCGCCTTCGTCGTGTCCGGCGAACAATGCGTTCTTGCGATTCAGGGTAATCGGCCTGATCAAATTCTCAACCTTGTTGGAGTCGATCTCGACGCGGCCGTCTGTCAGGAAGGTTTGTAGGCCGTCCCAGTGGTTGTGAATGT
>NZ_MTBG01000060.1 GCF_002119405.1 Pseudoruegeria sp. SK021
TCAGAAAACACGACACAAAAGCGCAAGGAGAAAACAGCATTGACCCAGCCATGAAGCAGCAACCATAACATTCGGGCGGGTCAAATCTCAGTAACAAAGCTGGGTCAGTTCTCAGTGACAATCAACAAACAGACAATCCAATGCCGCCGCTTGCAACATCAAAAACAAGCCGCATAATCAATCACGCAACCGAACCAGAGCCTCCCACGTTCAAGCAGATCTGATGTCACATTTTATATGACGACGGACACTTTGCAGTATGCTCATGCCGCCTTCGCTGTCGCCTTGGAATCGCTCCGTGAATCTCAGGAACGCTTTGCAAAACGAAGTTCGCTCACTTTCCGGCAACGTCGATGATGACTTTGAACGTTTCGCTGCGGTTTTGCTGCCAGTAGTCGAAGGATTGATCCGCTTCTGACCACGGGAACACCCGAGAGATGAGCATGTCACCAAGGGTCGGGTGGGCCTCCAGAAACGAAATGACTTCTTCAAAATCGCTGCGGGTGGCATTGCGCGAGCCCATGATATCGAGCTCTTTTAAGTTGAACAGGGAGGTGTTGTAGCTGACCTCCTCTTTCGCGTAACCGACATAGACAACCCGGCCGGCGAAACTGGCGAGGTCAACGGCGCTGCGGAAGGTCTGGGGCAGACCGACTGCTTCGATGATGACCTGCGCACCTTGCTCGCCCGTGTGTTTCGCGATTTCAGCCGCAAGATCCGTTTCTTCGGGGTTAATGACCGCTGTCGCCCCAAGATTTAACAAAGTTTGACGTTTCATTTCACTTATTTCGACCATCACGACTTTCGCGTCGCGGGCCAAGGCGCCGAGCATTGCCCCCACGCCAATCATTCCGCCGCCGAACACAACAACCGTTTCGCCCGGCGCAACACGCCCGCGTACCACGGCGTGAAAGCCGACAGAAAGCGGTTCGACCAGAGACAGGTGCAAAGGGGCAAGGGTGTCGTTCAAGATTAATCGATCATGGTGTACCTTCAGCAAGCCTGACATGCCGCCATCTTGCTGCACACCCAAAGTCCGGTTGAAGCGGCAGGCATTTTGACGGCCCGCCAAACAAGACGAACACCTGCCGCATGTCGTATAAGGGATGACAATGGCGGATTTTCCGACTGCCATTTCGGCAGGGACATTGTCGCCACGGGCCTGAATCGTGCCGCCGATCTCATGGCCAGGAATTCGAGGCAGTTCGACAAGGGGGTTCATGCCTGAATATGTATTCAGGTCCGACCCACATAAACCGACATTCTGAACCGATAGGATCACACTGTTCGGATCGCAGATGGGCGCTTGGATGTCGCGAATTTCGGCGTGTCCAATTTCGGTGATTACGAGTGCTTCCATGAACAGATCCTGTTGATTGCCGCAAAAGCCAGAGGCAATAAGCCACCACCCAATGCGCATAATTTGTCGCCTCATAGGCCAACAAGGCAGCGGGCCGACAACGTCGAAATTTGTACTTAATGTTAAAAATACTATTGCCCTCGGTCAAGTGTTCTTTTTATATTATAGACATATTCGGAGGGATTATTCATGGTAACCATCCAGCAATCAACCAGAACTGCCGCACCTATCGTTCTGTTTGGTGCCAGCAGGTTTCTTCAGTCCCATGTGGATCCGAGGGCGGATGACGCCATACTTGACAGTGTGCGGGAGAACTGCCCGCGTGAAGTCACGCTTGCATTTGGAACGGTTGGCTTGGGCAGGCATGCACGCACGAAAGTAACGGCGGCTATTGAGCGGTATTTCAACCTAATTTTGGTTCCTAGGCGATCAGATATCGCGCAGAACCATGCTGCCACGGTCGATCGGTGTGCGCCCTGTGTCCTCGAAAGGGCAATCAGCTGGGATGATGACAGTGACAAATCCCACCTTGTCCAAAACAATATTCACCATGTTTGAGCGCACCAAAATCGGAAAGACTGACGTCATGGTCAGCAGCATCTCGTTCGGGTGCAGCGGGATCGCCAACCTCTATACCGAAGTGTCTGATGCCGAAGTGGTCGCTTTACTGGACCAAGCTTGGCTGCGCGGAATCCGCTACTTTGATGTGGCACCGCATTACGGGCGTGGATTGGCTGAAGTGCGATTAGGGACATTTCTGGCTGGAAAACCGCGGGAGGCGTTCGCCGTCTCGACCAAGGTGGGCCGTGTTCTCAGGCCCGGGTCAAAAGTCGACGAGGCCGATGGCTTCATCTCACCGCTTCCCAACACCGTGCACTATGATTACTCCGGCGCCGGCATCCGCGAAAGCTTTGAGGGTTCTTGTCAACGATTAGGCGTCGACTACATCGATATCCTGTATGTGCACGACATTGGCGCAATGACCCACGGTATTGACAATGCGGGCCATATGGCCGATTTGCTGGAAACGGGACTGCCAGAGATGGAACGTCTGAAGGCCGCGGGGCAGATCGGTGCAATAGGACTCGGTGTCAACGAAACACAAGTCTGTCTGGACATCATGCGGCACCATCCTTTGGATGCCATCTTGTTGGCTGGCCGCTGGACTTTGCTGGATCGCAGTGCCGAGGCTGAACTCGTCCCGCTATGCATAAAACAGGATACAAGCCTCGTTTTGGGCGGCATATTCAATTCAGGTATTCTGGCAACAGGGGCCGTGGACGGTGCGCATTATGATTATGGCCCGCCACCAGCAGAAATTTGCGATCAGGTAGAATGGCTGCAGCGATCCTGCGCCCAGTTCGAGATCCCGCTTGCAACAGCGGCAATGCAGTTTGGCCTGACGCGAACATGGGTTGCCAGTGTGCTGATTGGCACTGGCAAGGCATCATCCCTAAAACGCAATCTAGACGCGCTTGAGGTCAATTTTCCCGCGCCGCTTGCTAAGTTGTTGTTTTAGAGCCCGCAGTTTTCCAAATGGCTCGTGCGCCAGAGCGGGTTTTCCCGGAGCACGTTAGAAAAGAGCTTTTCCAAGCGAGAGTCCGCAAAAAACCGCGATCACGCCAAAAACTAACGTACTTCCAAGATAATAACCTGCTTGAAAGAGTTCGCCACGTTCAAGCATCTTCATCGTCTCTATAGAGAATGACGAGAATGTGGTGAACCCGCCCAGAAAACCGGTAATCACCAAAACGCGGACTTCTGCTGAATTTGAAAACGTGCGGGTGACGGCTTCTACTGCGAGACCGATCAAAAACGACCCAATAATGTTAACGGCGATCGTCCCCCACGGAAAGCCGTCTCCCCATAGCTTATTGGTATACAGGCCGACCAAATAGCGGCCGACTGAGCCGAACGCGCCGCCAATGGCCGTTAGCAATATAAGAGAATAAACTTGATTCATGAAACGATGCTCAGATTGGTCCCAACCGTAGGGTTAGCGGAATGGCGGACGTAGGTCGCAATCTGTTCTAACTGAGCGCCGCCCGCGACGAAACCGGGGACATCGGAATTATCGGCTTTGTCCATACCATCATACACGCCGCGTGCCATGGTGTCAGAAGTACCCGACACGACTGCCTGCGCAAGACTATTTTCTAGCCTGTCATGGGCTTTGTTGCAGAACTCTGATGCAAACCGCAGTTCCCCTTTCCCCGGACACACTTATCCTGCCGCGAAGCCTCTTCTATACGGGTGTTTTGAATAATAACGATCTTATGGAGGCCACGGTCAAGCGGCTTGGCAGCGCCTCAAAGATCTTCAGGTCCAAGGTCGCAGGTCTGAAACCTGACCTGGCCCATATCTTTCACAGGCCGCACTGTTTGGCTGCCGTCAGAACGACAACTCCCTGACCTCATCGGCCACAAGATCAAGCAGCACCCGATCGTGACTGATGGCAAGCATGCCGATCCTCGCGGTTTCGGCGAGGCTGCGCAGACAATTCCACAGACGCGCCTGCGCGATGGCGTCAAGGGATGCCGAGATTTCATCCAAGATCAGGTGGCTGGGCCGAACGGCGAGCGCACGAAGCAGGGCGACCCGCTGCAGTTGGCCGCCCGAAAGCTCATGAGGGAAGCGGTCAGACCAGCCGGGTTCTACGCCCAGTCGCGCCGCCATGTCTGGCCCGGGGGCCAAGCCTTCGGTGATGATCCGTCCGATCTTCCAGCGAGGATTCATCGTCGCCAGCGGGTTTTGCGCCACGTATTGCACGGGGCAAGCCCCCAGTTTGGGCAGCGGCGCGCCGCCAAGCGTTACGGCCCCGGCACGCGGCACATGCAGTCCAGACAGCACCCGCCCCAGTGTGGTCTTGCCGCAGCCTGACGGCCCGCACAGACCCACGATCTTGCCTTGGCCAAGGCTGAGGGACACGTTGCGCAGCACAGGGGCGGCGCGGCCATGACCGGCGGTGATCTCCCGCGCCTCCAGCAAAGACAGATCAGGCATCTGCATGTAACCCGTTTTGCGGCAAGGCCCGCCAGAGGGCGCGGGCAAAGCTGGACGTTAACCCATGGCCCGTCCCTTCAAAAGCCTGTGCGTCCTCTGGCACGCATACCTGCCCGTCCTGCATGACTGTGATCCGGTCGGAATAGGGCAACACTGACAGCAGGTCATGGGTGATGAGAAGCACGGCAGCCCCCCGATCAGCCTCGGCCCGCAAGCTGTCCAGAACGCGCGTTCGGCTGTCCGGGTCCAGCCCGACCGTCGGTTCGTCGGCGATGATAAGTTCAGGCGCGCCAGCCATAGATTGCGCGGCCAACACACGCCGTGCCATTCCGCCCGACAGTTGATGTGGAAAAGCGCCTGCCGTATCGGGGGGCAGCCCAACATCGATCAGTCGGCGGGTTACGTCAGGTGCAGCGCCCACACGCGAGGCGGACAAGCGCAACTGCGCCCCGACGCGGGCGGTTGGGTCAAGGTGACCGGTTTGTTGCGGCAGAAACGCGATGCGGCGTCCGCGGATGCCCTTTGGATAGGCCCCCGCAAGGTCATGCCCCGCAAAGCGGATCGCCCCAGACAAGCACGCGTTGGGCGGCAGCAGGCCGAGAATGGCCAGCGCCAACAGGCTTTTACCCGCGCCGGACGCGCCAATCAGTGCCAGAATTTCACCGGGCCCAAGCTGCAGCGTGACGTCCGAGACCACCTGCACCTCTTCTTGCCGGAATAACCCGCGATACCGCCGGAACGCGATGGAAAGATCGGTGAGTTGCAACATCAGGTGCGCGCCTCTGTTGGCGATGCAAGACGGCGCAGACTAGAGCCCAGCACCTCAAAGGACAGAACGAGGACCAAAAGCATGGCGCCGGGGAAAACCGCCAGCCACCAGCGCCCGGCACCGATGTGGCGCATGGCATCGGACAGCATGACGCCGATGGCGGGGCGCGACGGTTCCAACCCGAAGCCTAAGAATGTCAGGGCCGCCTCATGCAGGATCGCATGCGGGAACATCAGCAAGAACCCGACCATGGCCTGCGGCAACAAATGCGGCAAAATATGGTGCCTTATGGTGAACCACCGTGACCGGCCCAAAGCACGGGAGGTTTCGATGAATGAGGCGGATTGGACCTGAAGAAGTTCGCCGCGCAAAACCCGCGCAAGGCGCGGCCAGTGACTGACCGCGACGGCAAAAATAACGGCCGCAGTGCCGCCGCCCAGCATGAACGACAGCAACAACAGCAACATAAGGTGGGGCATGGCCAGCATTAAGTCGGTGACAAAGCGTGCCAAGCTGTCTGCGATCCCGCCGAAGCCGGAAACGAAAGTCACGCCAAGGGCAATGACAACCGAAAGGCCGGCGGCGAGTGCGCCAACCTGCAGACTAAGGGCCAAGCCGTGCATGCTGCGCGCCAGTAAGTCCCGCCCCATCTGGTCGGTTCCGAAAAGATGTGCGGCACTTGGCTGCAACAGGCGGGCGGCGAAATCTGCGCGAATTCCGGCCTCGCCCAGCCCCCATGACGAAAGGGCAACTGTCGCAATCAGGATTGCAGACAGCAGGGCCGCACTGGCCATTCGGCATCTCTCGTTCATCGGGAGCCTGCCCGGATCCGGGGATCGATGCGCCGTGTCAATTCGTCAGCGATCATGTTGCCAGTCGACACCAGCAGCGCGGTGAGCAGGGCAATGGCCATGAGCAGGGGCACATCGCCTTTTAATCCCGCCTCGACCGTCGCGCGCCCCAACCCTGGCCAAGCGAAAACCTGCTCTGCAAGTACCGAGCCGCCGATGATTTCGCCCATTGTCGCGAAAAGCGCGGTCAGGGCCGGGATCCCGGCGTTGCGGACGCCGTGGTGGCGGACGATGTCCCACGTCGACGCCCCCTGCGCACGGGCGAGAAGCACGTAGTCACTTTCAAAGACCTCGATCAGTTTGACCCGCGTGTGTAGCGCGATTTGGGCGACCCCGAAGGCGGTCAACACCGCGAGCGGCAGTATCAGATGTTCAAACCGTTGCCCAAGCGTGACGTCCTCGGGCAGCACACCAATCGGCCCGGCGCAGCAGATCGGGGCCCATCCCAGTTGCACTGAAAACACCGCCAGCGTCAGCATCGCCAGCCAAAAGGTCGGCGTCGCGGCAAGGGTGTAGCAGTAGACGCGGATCACCCGATCCGGCCAGCGTCCCGCCGTTGCCCCGGCAAGCAGGCCAAGCGCAAACCCTAACACCCCAGAGAGCGCCCAAGCCAGTCCTGTCAGTGCCAATGAGGCCAGCGCCCGGTCGGCCAGAACCCGGCTGACAGGCATATTATAGGCCGAACTGAAGCCCAGATTGCCCGACAGCACATTGCCTGCCCACGCGAAAAATTGGTCCGGCACAGGTCGGTTCAGGCCCCAGCTTGCTGCGATCTGCGCCTTCTGTTCCGGCCCGACCCTCGCCATTGCCGGGCCAAGATACGCATCGACCGGATCGACCGGGGATGCTTTCATCATGGCAAAAACCGCCACTGCTACCGCGACAAGCAGCAGAAATTGCCGAAGGATGAGCCGAAATGCGCGGACCGGTTCAGTCACAGGTCCAGCGCCAGTCGGTCAGCGTCGCCGTGATCGGCCAGCCGTGGCCATGCGGTTCGATCTGCATGGCCCCAAGGTCGAGACAGGTGTCGACAAAATAGACGTGATCGAGGTTCACCAGCCAAGCCCATGCATTGTCGCCTTGCCCGCCATACGTCTGGGCGGCCTCGGCCCAGAATGGGAACGACGCCTCAAGGCTCGGTGCCGATTGCGCCTGCGTAAACAGCGCCTCAACCTTCTGATTTTCATAGTACGACGGGTTCATGTAGCCAACACCGCCAAGCTTTGCGGCGTGAAGGCTATAGAGTTCAAAGGGGGAATGACTGCCGAAACCGAAGAGGACCGGCTCTGAATGCATCACGCGGTTGATGGAATCCCAACTGCCTCCGGTCGCAGTGGCCGCAATTCCCAACGGACGCAGCAGTTCAGCCACGATTTCAGCCAACGCCTGACGGGTTGGATCCGCGCTGGGATAGTTGATCGGGAACGCCGCGCGCACACCGTCCTTTTGCCGCGTCCCATCAGGGCCTTTGATCCATCCGGCCTGATCCAGAAGGGCCTCTGCGGCCTTCGGATCATGGATGATGGTATCCGTTGCCCCCGCCCAAGGCAGCCCATCGGCGGGACTGAACGCAGGCGTGCCGTGGCCGTTCAGCGCGACCTCAGTGATCAGGTCTCGGTCGAGCCAGAGGTTGATCGCACGGCGGATCGCCGGATCGGACGTCACGGCGTTGCCGATTTTGCGCCCGTCCACCTCGCGCGGCGGCGGAAAGGGCAGGCTCAGGCCGCGGTTATCCACGGATTGGACGGCCCGCGCATAAAACCCTTCGGGCACCGCGTCGGCCGCCTGTGCTGGTACCGCGACCATGTCCACGATGCCGGCCTGTGCTGCAAGCAGCCTGACATCGCTTCCGGTAAACAGGAACGTGATCCGCTCGAATGCGCCAGCGTCGCCATAATAGCGCGGGTTCTTTTCCACGATCAACTGTTCGCCCTCGGACCACGAGACCAGCCGGAATGGGCCAGAGCCCAATGGGTTGCGCCCGTAATCGGGGCCGTAATTCGCCGCTGGAACGATGCCGAGAGAGTAGAACGTCTCGACAAAGGTGATCCACGGGCGGGCCAGCGTGATCTGAACAGTCGTCGCGTCCAAGGCGTGCGCCGTATCCATCATCGTCAGATCATGGGTGCCGGGAGAGGCCTTGGCCCGTTCAAATGTAAACGCCACGTCCCGGGCCGTCAGTGGCGTACCATCCGAAAACGTGACATCGTCGCGCAGCGTGATCGTCCATGTCAGCCGGTCGTCAGAAAGGACCCATTTCGTCGCCAAGTCCGGCTGCGTCTCAAGGGCCGCGTCGCGCTTCAGCAACGTGGACTGAAACAGCGGGTTGCCGTAGCTGCCCCAGCCAAGCATAGGGTCAAAGCCTGTTTCCGGCTCTCCGCCGATCGCAAGCACAAGGTCCGTGGCGGTGTGCGCCACTGCCGGGCAGAAAACGACGCCAGCGATAGCCAAACAAAGCGATTTCATCAAAGCCCCGGAAGTATGACAAATTTCAAAGATACGCTTACTTTGGGTTATTGCCTATTGCAACGACGCACTTGAACCCCAAGGGCGCAGAGGTCAGAACCTAAGGGCGGGCCGGCGTTCTTGCACGGCATCTTTGGAATAGAAAGAGGCAGCCATATGCAGCGTGTCACCGTGACCCTTGATGATGATCTGATGGCTGATCTTGATACGGTCATGAAAGAGCGCGGCTATCGCAATCGCTCTGAGGCGATCCGCGACATGGCCCGCGCTGGTCTTACCAGAGCGCGGACAGAGGGGGCGCCGGATCGGCAGTGCATCGCGGCGCTTGTCTATACGTATGATCACGCCGCCCGGGATATGTCGCGACAATTGACATCAGTGCACCATTCTCATCACGACCTCGCGGTATCCTCGCTGCATGTCCACATGGATCATGACACCTGCCTCGAGGTTTCGATCTTGAAGGGTGCCGTCGGAGACGTGCGTCACTTCGCAGAACATCTCGTGGCCCAACGGAATGTCCGAAACGGCGAAGTTGTTATCATCCCAACATCAGTAAGAAGCGCGAATGAGGTTTGAAGGGTTCGGTCGCACATTTCTGATGTAAACGAGGGCAGACACTTCCCACCCAAGTTCGACAGCAAAACGAGTAAGTAATTGATATCGTTATAGCCGAATGGGCCAAAATGTAACTACACGAGCATGATCAGGCGGGTTTTGGCAGATTCAGGGTGTCAAATAGCTCCAGTTGCTGAGGGCTTGGGGTGGTGATGCCTTCGAGCTTGCGGTCCGCGATCTTGGCGTCATGGCGGTGAATGCGGGCGAGCAGGTCGAGCGCGGTGCGGGGGCTCGCGGAATGACCGCTGGCCTTCAGGCGCA
>NZ_MTBG01000061.1 GCF_002119405.1 Pseudoruegeria sp. SK021
CCTGCGCCATCCAAAACCATCCGCACGGCACGTTCGCGCACTTCAGGTGAATATTTGTTCGTTGTTTTGTTCATGATGCTCCATCCTACTCATGAGTTGGAGCCTCCGGCAAACCTGGCGCGGTTCAGTACCAGAGTTCAGTAACGGGCTCGTCACCGTCAAGATATATTGGACCTGTCGCGGTTTGATGTCGCTCCTTTGATAGCAATTCCTGCAACAAAGGAGAGGGACGATGGGACTGCAATGCACGGACGAATTCCGCCTAGATTCGGTGCGAGATCGACAACACCTCCGCACGTTTTCTTGCAGTCGCGACGGCGGCCTTTGGCTAATCAGGATACTTGCCGCCCTGTTGCCTCATTTCGGGATGCGTCCTGACCAATCCACTTCGCCAGTCTGTTGGGCATTGTTGCAGAGATCGACTGCCCCGCCCTTCAGCACTTTTAAACGAACCTCTCAGGTCTTGCCGCGCCCATGGATGAACTGATCCAATGCGACGGCTGCCAGAAGAACGCCGCCCTTAACCACCCATTGCACATATTCATCAATGTTCAGCAGGATCATGCCATTGGCAAGTACGCCCATGATCAGCACCCCGGCGATCACGCCGGTCAATCGCCCGACACCACCAAAGATCGACACACCGCCCAGAACGACGGCCGTTATGATGTCCAGCTCATAGCCCTGCCCCCCTTTGGGTTGTCCGGAATTCACCCTCGCCATCAGCACAATCCCCGCAAAAGCGGCAAGAACTCCACCAATGAGGTAGATTTTGTATTTCAATACTTTGACATTGACGCCGGACAGGCGCGACGCTTCTTCGTTGCCGCCGGTGCCGTACACCTGACGTCCGAAAACCGTGTGCGTCAGGATAATGTGCCCGGCGATGAACGCCAGCACCATCAGGATGACCGGAACCGGAATACCCGCGATATAGCCTTGTCCGAGAAACTTGATGCTGTCGGGCACTCCGTAGACTGGCAAGCCGCCCCCGATCATGAAGGATATGCCGCGAAAGGCGGTCATTAGCCCCAATGTCGTGATCAGCGGCGGGATGTTCAGGACATTGATGATGAAACCGGACAGCAGACCGGCAAAGGCCCCGAAAGTCATTGCGGCCGCAACCGCAACAATCGGCGGAAATCCCAGACTGACCAGGGTGGCACAGACCATGCCCGAAACCCCGATTACCGATCCCACCGACAGGTCGATCCCGCCGGTCAGCATCACGAAGGTCATGCCCACCGCGCAAATGCCGATGACCGAGACCTGGCGCAGAATGTTCAGGCCATTGTCCTTGCTGAGAAACACGTCGCTTTGCGAGGCGAAAAACAGGATCAGGATCACCAGCGCCAGATAGATCCCGTATTGCGCAAGGACCGTGACAAGATCGCGTTTCTGCCGCTTGGCATGTGCCGGGACATTACCGCCCAAAAGTGTCTCATTCGTGCTCATCGGTTTTTCCTTCATTCCCCAGTCCCGAGGCCAGACGCAGTACTTTTTCCTGATCGAAGTCGGCCTTGCCCAACTCTCCGGCAACCCGTCCCTCGCACAGCACGATGACCCGGTCCGACATGCCCAGAAGCTCGGGCATCTCTGACGAAATCATCACGATTGCGACGCCGGCATTCGACAACTCGCGCATCAGCCCATAGATTTCCTGTTTGGCGCCGACATCGATGCCGCGGGTCGGTTCATCGAAGATCAGCACGCGGCTTCCGGTTAGCAGCCATTTGGCCAGGACCACCTTTTGCTGATTTCCGCCCGACAGATTGACCACCAGTTGCTCCAGATTTGGCGTCTTGATGCGCAACTGATCGCGATATTTTTCGCCGGCGGCACGTTCAGCCATAGCATTGGCGAAAAGGCCCGGAGACACCTGTTTCAGGGCGGCATAGACGGTGTTGAACGTCACCGACATGCCCAGCAAAACCCCGTGATGCTTGCGGTCTTCGGGGATCAGTCCAATGCCGTGCGCAATCGCATCCCTCGGCGTCCGTACCGTGACGTTTTGGCCGTCCAGCCGGATCTGCCCCGAGATCAGAGTATCGGCGCCGAAGATCAGACGTGCCGTTTCGGTTCGGCCCGCGCCGACCAACCCAGCCAATCCCAGAATTTCACCCGCACGCACGTGCAAGGAAACGTCGTTGACCTTGGGCGCGACAAGGTTTTGCGCTTCAAGAACCACCTCGCCTATCCGCGCGGTGGAGGGCGGAAATTCCTGATCCACTGGACGGCCCACCATCAGCGTGACCAGTTCCGCTTCAGAGGTACTCGCGATTTCGAGCGTCGAGATAAGCGCGCCGTCGCGCATCACCGTGACCCGGTCGCAGAGGTCGAAAATCTCTTTCAGGCGGTGCGAGATATAGATGATGGTGACGCCTCGCGCCTTCAGCTTGCCGACCACGGCATAGAGGAACTCGACCTCCTTGTTGGTCAGCGGCGCGGTCGGTTCGTCCATGATCAGGACCTTGGCGTCGCGTGACACTGACTTGGCCAGTTCGACCAATTGCTGGTGCCCGACCGAAAGATTGGCGACTTTCGCCCGGGGCGAAATATCCGTCCCGAGATCGCGCAGTACGTTCGCCGTTTCGTCTTCCATCCGGCGACGCCGCAGAAACCCTCCGGGGCCGCGCAGTTCCCGCCCGTAAAAGACATTCTCAGCGACGGTCAATTCGGGAAAAAGCGAAAACTCCTGATAGATGGCCGCGATCCCGCGATCCAGTGACATTGCCGGATCATGTCCAGTCAGTTCCAGACCGTCGAGGCGGATGGCCCCACTATCGGTGGTGACAGCCCCGGTGATCGTCTTGATCAAAGTCGACTTTCCGGCGCCGTTTTCACCCAGCAATGCGTGAACTTCGCCGCGCCGGAAGCTCAGGTCGAAAGGCAGAAGCGCCTTTACCCCCGGATAGGATTTCGACAATCCGTTCAACTCTAGAAGTGCCGTCATCTTCCCCCCGTCAGTTGGTCGGACGTGCACCACGGGGATATCCCGCAGCGCACGCGCGGATCAGTTTGTCAGCGTCTTTTCGGTGACGGGTTCCATCGGCATCTCGATCATGCCGGTGATAGGACCGGATTCGATAACCTGGACAGCCGTGTCGATGATCATCTGGCCGGTGCCATAAGGGTTGATATCCACGGTCCCTTTGTACATCGATCCCGCCTTGATCTTGGTCACGGCCTCCTCGGTCGCATCCAGACCGAACAGAGCGAACTCTTCCGTTGGCAGCCCCATTCCGGCGATGGCCTCATAGGCGCCCAGAATACCCGCATCGTTGAACCCCGCGATCACCCGCACATCGGGATGTGCCTGCATAATCGCTTCGGTCGCGCGTGCCCCTGCCTCGGGCGTCGAAGCCGATTGCTCGGACACGATATTCGCGTCCGGCGCAACTTCGAGAATGCCGTCGCGGATTCCCTCGCCCCGCGCGATCACAGAGGTGATTTCCGGGAAGGTAAACAGCGCGACCTGCGCCGTGCCGCCCATGTTGTCAACAATGTACTGGCCTGCAACCCGCCCGATGGCCAGGCCATAGTTGTGTTCGTCGAGGCTGATAAATGCATCCGCGCCCTTGATTTCCTGATTGGGATTGATCAGTGGAATCCCGGCAGCGTGAATCTGTTCGACCATCGGTTCGATGGCGTTCGGGTCGATGGGCGATACGATAATCGCATCCATCTTCTGGACCAGAAAGTTCTCGACGGCAGACACCTGCAAGGCCGCGTCGGACTTGGAGTCATGCACCGTCAGCGCAATACCAAGCTCGCTTGCCCGGTCTTTCATGCCGTTCGTCAAGGCAATGAAATAAGGGTTGGTCAGGTCCATCGTGGAATAGCCGAACTTCATTTCGGCAAGCGCAGGCGAGCAAAAACCAAGCGCAATGGCGCTGGCCAGCAGACAAGTCTTTAGAGTCATGAAAAGGTCCTCCCTTGGATATCATGTAAGATGGGTGTGGCTCAGTAAGTCGCGCGGCCACCCGACAGATCGAAAACCGCGCCGGTCGTGAACGAGTTTTCCGCCGAACACATCCAGCAGATCATCGAAGCGATTTCGTCGACCTCTGCGAAGCGGCCGCGTGGAATTTTTGCCAGCATGTAAGCGATAAATTCGGGGCTGACCTGATCCAGAATTCGCGTCTTCGCCGTAGCTGGGGTCACAACATTCACCGCGATATCCTGCGCGGCCAGTTCCTTGCCCAGTGATTTGGTGATTGCAATGACCGCAGCCTTCGACGCTGAATAGGCCGAGGCGTTGGGATTGCCTTCCTTGCCCGCGATCGACGCTACATTGACGATGCGGCCATAATTGCGCGAGATCATCCCGGGCACCACGGTCTTGCAGCAATGGAATGTTCCGTTGACATTCACCGCCTGGACCTTGCCCCACGCTTCGACAGGATAGTCAGGCAATGTACTGGTCGGGCCGGCGATCCCGGCGCTGTTGACCAGAATATCGACCTTGCCGAACTGCGCGCAAGCAGCCGCATATCCTGCCTCTACCGAGGCAAGTTCGCTGACATCGACCCTGGTAAACAGGACGCTGTCCGACGGCAGGTCCGCCACGCGCGCCTCGGGCGCCGAGACGTCCATGTCCCAAACCGCGACTTTCGCGCCTTCCCCGACCAACCGTTCGGCCACCGTGGCGCCGATGCCGTTGGCGCCTCCGGTCACGACGGCAACCTGTCCTTCAAAGCGGTTGGGAATCATGCGGGGTGTCCTTTGAATGGGATGACATTCTGGTGTTGGCTGCCAAGCCCGGTGCCGCCGAGGGCAACGCTGTCGCCGGGTTTCAGAAATGTCGGCGGGGTCATGCCGGCGCCGACGCCCGGCGGGGTCCCGGTGCAGATCAGATCGCCCGGTTCCAACTGGCAGAATTCGCTCATGTAGGACACAATCGTCGTCACATCGAAAATCATCTTCGCGGTGCTGCCGTCCTGCATCCGCCGTTCGTTCACATCAAGCCACAGTCCGGTATTCTGGACGTCCAGCTCATCGGGTGTCACCAGCCACGGGCCGGTTGGGCAGAAGTTCGGAAAGGATTTTCCCTTGACCCATTGACCGCCGCGCTCCAGCTGCCAGGCCCGTTCGGAAACATCATTGACCAGCACGAACCCAGCGATGTGATCCATCGCCTGTTCTTTGGTGATGTTCAGCACGGGCTTGCCGATCACGATGCCCAGTTCGACCTCCCAGTCTAGTTTGGTCATCTTGTCCGAGAACAGAATGTCATCGTTCGGCCCGCAATAAGTGGCCGAGGATTTGTTGAACAGGATCGGTTCAGCCGGGATCGGCATGCCCGCCTCGGCAGCGTGATCGGAATAGTTCAGCCCGATGCACCAGATGTTGAACGGTTGCGACACGGGCGGTGCCAAACGGCGTTGGGCCGTGTTCACAATCGGAAGCGCCGACAGATCCGCCGCGCGCAACCGCGCCAGCAGATCCGGCGACAGGGTGCGGGGGCCGAAATCGGCCACGATAGAGGTAACATCTCTGGCACGACCCTCATCATCCAGCACGCACGGGATCTTAGCACCATTCCGGTCGCCAAATCGCATCAGTTTCATCGGTCAGTTCCCTTTCTTTCCCCACCAGGTCTTCACCAGCGGCTGACCCGCCACGAAGACACATGACGGCGCGTTATCCTGAATGCGCAGGCATTCGTTCCACTTCGCCATGCGTTCGGACCGGGTGAAGGATCCGACCTTCAGCTGCCCGGCGCCCAACCCGGTCGCAAGATGCGAAATGGAGGTGTCTTCGGTTTCGCCAGACCGGGCCGAGACGACGCAGTGATATCCGGCGGTCTCGGCGGCTTTGAATGTGTCCACGGATTCAGTCACTGTCCCGGCCTGATTGACCTTGATCAGCACGGCGTTGCAGGCGCCGATCTGTGCGGCTTCTTTCAGAAACGCCGCGTTGGTCACAAGGTAATCGTCGCCGATGATCTGAACCCGGTCGCCGTAGGCTTCGGTGAAGGCGCGCATGCCTTCGGTATCGCCCTCGGCCAGTGGATCCTCGATCGACACGATCGGGTAATTGTCCAGCCAGCCCCCCAGCAGGGCGATCATCTGATCCGAATCCAGTTCCCGGTCTTCCAGCGCCAGCCGATATTTTCCGGCGCTGCCAAATTCAGACGCCGCGATGTCCAGCGAGATGACAACCCGGTCCCCCGGCGTCTCCCCGGCCAGTTCGATAGCGTCGACAAGCGTAGACAGTGCTTCCTCATTGCTGTCGAACATCGGCCACCAGCCTCCTTCGTCTGCGACCCCGACAGATTTTCCTTTCTGGGCCATGATTTTGCCTGCGGCGGCGTAGACTTCGGCGGTGATTTCAAACACCTCGTCAAGAGAGGACGCGCCGGGCACCATGATCATGAAATCCTGCACGTCGACCCGGCGACCCGCATGGGCGCCACCCCCAAAAATCTGAATCTCGGGCAGTGGAATTGTGGGTGTTCGGCCATAACTGCTGGCGATGTGTTGCCAAAGTGCTGTCTCCTTCGCCGCCGCTGCCGCATGCAAGATCGCCAGCGAAGTGGCCACGATCGCATTACCGCCAAGGGCCGACTTGAAGGGCGTTCCGTCCAATGCAATCATCGCGGCATCGGCCCCCGCCTGATCGCAGACGTCGCGCCCGAACAAAACAGGGGCGATCTTGTCGTTCACTGCCGCAATCGCACCTTTCACATCCTTGCCGCCAAGTTTTGAACCGCCGTCCCGTAGATCCAACGCCTCTCGGCTGCCACGCGAGGCGCCCGCCGGGGCAATCGCACGCCCGATAGCGCCGCCAGCGGTCCGGACCTCGACTTCGACCGTCGGGCAACCCCGGCTGTCCCAGACGCGCCGGGCGGAAAGTGAGGCTATTGTTGAATCTCTCATTGGAAACCTTCATTCATTTTCAGACGGGTCAGGACGTCGCCAACCCGAGTGGCGGGTGTGGTGAGCAGATCGAGAGCGCAGGCGCGAACTTGCTCGCGCGCCACCGCATCCAGATACTCGACGGGTGATTTTCCATCGACCCGCGCCAGCATAAGGGCCGCAAGCACCAAGGCGGTGCGCGCCTCCAGAACGGAGGGGTCTTCCCAAGTGATGTACCGGGCATAGGCCGCCCAGAAAGCCGCAACTTCCGCCAACAACGCAGCATGATCCCGCGGACGGTGAAAGGCCTTGAGCACAAGATGGTTCATGCAGAAGGCTGGATCGAAACTAGCATCGCCCATGGTGGCGCACTCAGCGTCCAGCAAAATCGGCAAATCTGAACGAAACAGGATGTTTTTAGGACTGACATCGCCATGCACCAATACGGCGCTCGCGGCGAACAACGTCTCTGCGAGTCGCCTAAGGATCTCGGCAACATCGGGGTTCTTGTCGGCAGTGTAACTCAGGTACGGATCCAGCCGGAGCTGACGGAAATCACCCTGGTTGTGAAACGGTGCGGCATCGAACCCCGGCGCGGTGGAGGCGGCGTGCAGCCGGCCCAGAAGGTTGGCGGTTCTGGCCGCGCCACCTTGCGGGGTCGCGCCCTCCAGCAATTGCGCCTTCCAAAGGAATACGTCGGCGCCATCTAGATACTCCATCGCGAAGCCCTGAAGTTTCTCCGAGCACCCGTACAACTCAAGGCTATTCCGGGGCGCCACTGACTGCGCGAACCGGAGCCATTCGTACTCAGCCCGATTGCGGTGGACAGGCGCGCGCCAGTCGGCAGCGACTTTCAGCTTGCCCAACGCAAACTTGACGCAGATCACACGGTCGGTCAGACGCACCACCCCGATATCCGAGGCAACCCCCCCGGTCAGGGGACGTACCTCCTGCACATCGGCGCGGCAGCCGATCTCCAGTTCTTCGACCAGCGCCATGCATCTGTTTTCGAATGTCAGTGGCATGTTTTCCAAATCATCCTTGATGTTCACGTGAACATTCATACGATAGCGTCAATATCTGTCAAGACAGTTCGCGCTGGAAACCGTATGACCGAGGTCAGAAGTGAAAGGACTGCCCGTGAGAGACCGTGTAACGATCAAGTCCATCGCCAGAGACCTTGGGATCTCGCACATGACCGTGTCGCGGGCGTTGTCGAACCATCCCAGTGTCAAGGACGACACAAAGCAGGCTATTCTTCGGCGCGCCGAAGACCTAGGATATGTCCGAAGTGCGGCCGCCGCCGCCATCCGGGGCGAGAGCGCCCCCATCACGGGCCTGCTTTTGCCCAATATCGTGAACGAATTCTATGCGCGGATTGCCAATGCCCTCGCGCTGGCATCCGATGCGCGCGGTCGGCAATTGATCATCCATCTGACCAACGATGATCCGACGCGTGAACATTTGGCCATCAGGGGGTTGCGCGAAATGCAGGCCAGCGGCGTACTTCTGGTGCCGACGCCCGGTCCACCGCTGGCGGATACGGTGCGCCATCTGAGCGAGATGAGAGTTGTCCAGTTAATCCGGCAACACCGTGCCCTTCCCGATGCGCCGCGCGTGCTGGTCAATGACGGGCCTTCGATCGCGGAAGCGGTGGATCATTTGGTTGCATCCGGCCACACGCGGATTGGATATATTGGCGGTCATAACGCCCTGTCATCCGGTCGCGATCGTCTCGCGGCGTTTTTGGGTGCGGTCCGGCGGAACGGGCTTTGCCTCGCTGAGGATCTGATATTCACCGCGCCGCCTTCGGTCGACATGGGGCGCGCCAGTTTGTCCGCCATGCTGGCATTGGCCCACCCAGCCACTGCCGTCGTCTGCGGCGGTTTTGAAATCTCAAATGGGGCACTGGAGAGTTGTCTTCGGCGCGGATTGCGGCTGCCGCAGGATCTGGCCTTTATCGGCTACGGCAACCCGGCCTTCTACGAATGGATCCAGGGCGGCATTTCAACCATCCAGTTGCCGGTCGATGAGATGGCTAGCTTTTCTGCAGGACTGCTGTTTTCCGACGATACAGCGCCTTTGACCGAGACGGCTTTCCCGACCATACTGAACCTCAGAAAATCTGCCTAAAGCGTTTCTGTTTTAACCTGAAACATATCCGGCGGCCTTGAAGTAGTTCCAGCATTCTTGAGGGTCGTATATATCGCAGATTTTTCCAATGGCGTCGAACACGTCGGTGAATGTCCTAGCCCCGATCCGGCGAAGATGGGCTTTCAGCTTGGAGAATGCCTGTTCGATGGGATTCAGGTCGGGCGAGTATGGCGGCAGGAAAATGAACCAGCATC
>NZ_MTBG01000062.1 GCF_002119405.1 Pseudoruegeria sp. SK021
ACGAAACGCCCCAAACCTGATACCCGAAAAACGCTGCCTCACGGCAACGCGTCACAGGTGGCCGAATGCGTCGGAACAGGTGGCCGGATGTTGTCGGAATGGGTGGCCGGATGTTCCGGAATACGCACTGGATATGTCGAAAGCGATCGCCTCCGAGGTATTTTCCGCCAAACCAACGGGTAACGACAACGATGTGATCTTGCAGGTTCTCACGCTCCAACATGCGAAGAATGACCATTCCAGCGCCGCTTTCTCCGTCATCATTTTGATGGGACCATCAGCCGTAAATAGACCCCAACTACTATGGGTCGCCTTGAAAAAATTTTTGCGAGACTTGAGTTTCTTCAGAAAGTCCTTTGCTTCGTCCCGGGTTGCGCAAGGGCCACCAGATACCGCGTATTTCGATCCACGGTCAGAGATTATATTGTCCACAATGCGCATCGTCGGGACCTATCAAGACCATATGGAGCTGATCAAGCCGGTATCGGGCCGCGAAGATGAGTGGCGGCGGTGCTGTTCGCGATACGTTGCTTGATGCCGGCCCTCGCCAGACCTGCTGAGCGCGGCCGTGAGTCCCACTAATGATTGCCCTCCCTAACACGACAGGATGCAGGCTAGCGCGCCCAGAGCCCGCCCATTGCGTCTCAGTGGGGTTGCGAAGCACGGGGAGCATGTCGGAAGGGCTGGTTCGTGGTTTAAACGCTACATCTCATAGTTGTTTGCGCGCGACCGACGACATCCCCGGATAGGAATGGCTGATGATGCCTCGTGGGAGCGGTGGACTGGATGAAGCGAAGTCCTAGAAACACCGAGCATGTGTGAAGGGGTTGCCTTTTGGTGCCGCATACGCTGCAAGACCAAACCTCCGCTTAATGGCAACAGCCTAGGTATAAATCGCTTCTGACCTGACATATTGATCATTATCTGGGTCGCGCAAGAACCAATTTTTCATAGACTTTTCTAAGCGCTAACGAAAGATCACGAAAACGTGATACAAATCGGATCACCAAGGTCGAACTTTTGCTATGAGGTAATTAGTCAGTGATTTTTTCGGGAAACGCAAACCATGGCTGCCTATTGTTTCACCTCTTGTTGTCCACAGCGCACTCTAGATTCCAATGTCGAGCGCCTCGCGTCTTCCGGTGCGCCGTCCACCTTCGGGAGGTCGATATGTCGGCGTTCGTGACCCCAGCAGAAGCCGCTTCCATGCTGCACCATACGGTCTCGCGACGGACGGTCATGACACTAATCCATCAAGGCGAGTTAAATCACGTAAAATTTGGCAAGCGCTATTATCTGTCGCGTGCAGAGGTCGAAAGGTTCATCTCAGAATGCCCCGCAAACGCAAACCAGCACGCCTTATTCAGCGACGCGACGATGGCGCATGGGTCATCCTCGATGGCGGAAAACACGTCCGGACAGGATTTGGTGAGGGATTTCGTGATGAAGCAGAGTCGGTCCTAGCGGACTATATAAGGCGAAGACAAACCAAAATCTTGCAGGCTTATGAGCCTGACAAGATAACGATCGGCGAGATACTGGTTCACTATGCACACACCAAAGTAAAAACGGTGAGCGACAAACAGCGTCTACTTTACACATTGAAAGCGCTTTCGCCATTCTGGGCGGACAAGAAGGTAAGCGAAATCGACGTCGACACCTGCAAGGCATACTCGGTTCAACGGAACTGTTCTGAGTGGACGGTTCGCCGCGAGATGGGGACACTCAACGCCGCGCTTAAATATGCGCTGTCGACTCGTAAGCTAACCTATGCACCGATTGTGACATTGCCCAGAAAGGGTGTGGCTAAAGACCGTTGGCTAACCGAGGAAGAGGTCGATCTCCTACTCGGCGCATCTGCGCCGCACGTTCAGCAGTTCATAAAAATAGCGATCAATACCGGACGCAGAAAAACAGCGATTACCCGACTCCGCTGGCAACCTTCGCTCGACAGTGGATGGGTCGACATGAATCGCGGCATAATCCATTTTTTGGGAAGAGCAGAGGAAGAAACCAAAAAGAAGAGAGGTATGGTCAAGATGCCGCAGAAATTGTTCGATGAAATGAAAACTTGGGACCAGAATAGCAGCCATGTCATCTCTCACCAGGGAAAGCCGGTTAGTCGCATAGATAAAGCATTCCGCGCCGCAGCTTTGCGTGCAGGATTGACCGATGTAACCCCTCATACCCTGAAGCACACCGCCGTCACGTGGGCCTTCATGAAAGGAATGACCCTAGAACTGGCGACCGACTACTTCGCCACGTCTCGCGAAACCCTTGAAAACACCTATCGCTCATACGGGCCAGAGGCACACAAGGAGGCAGCGTCGATCATGGATCGAGTGCTTATCTTATAGGGGGCAAATCATGTGCTTTCCTGCCGCGGAGAACCTTTTGGGAACATCGAAGCAGTGAAACGTTGCGCGAAACGTTGCGCCGCAAAAACAAGAAAAAGAAAAGGCACCGCGAAGCGCCTTATGTCGATTGCCAACCAAGTCTTCCTCTGCGGTGTAGCAATGTCAATAAGTTAGATCGACGATCCGACAGCAATTCTTCCTCGTTTGCCAAAGAAAACTTCCTCGTGCTGGCAGGCAACGACACGACAAGCCGTCCGGAACGAAAAAGTAGGTACTACGGTTTCGACCATCCTCTGAAAGCCGCCTTTGACGCGGTCACGGCGAGAGTGCACTTTTACGCCTCTTAGCCCAGCCCGCACACGCAGCATTTCACGGGTGCAGCGAAGTGACTACGGCAAAGCCCGGCCCTCTTCGGCTATTGGCATGCCGATCAGACCCCGCGTCGCACCTTCACAAAACCGGCAATTCGTTCATTGTGCAGCGTTTTGGTGGCTTAAACGTCGGTCTGTAGGACAAACCTGCCTTCCGCCGCAAGTGCGCAGATTCTGCTGCGTCAGCAATACGCTGTTTTTCCACAGAATGGGCGGCAAACGGACTTTCGCTGCAGCCGCTCGGCTCCTACATCAGCAAGGCGATACCGACCATTCATCGAGCAAACCTTGAATTGGCCACCCGGCGCGATACCGGGTGGCTCGTTAGTATTAAGATGCTTGTGCCGTGCGTGACCCTGTCAGGTAGATCAAGCTCTCAATGGCTGCCAACATGATCAACGTTAGGCCGACCAACGGGAAGAATACACCGGCGGCGATGGCAATAAGCAACACCGTGCGCGGGATACGCCAGTCGTTTGGCATCTGTGGTGTGCCGATAGCGCCAGCGGGGCGGCGTTTCCACCACATCGCGCCAGCGGCGACGGACATGACCATCATCGCCACGCAGACCAGAAGCAAGACGATCTGATTCACCAGCCCCCATGCTTGTCCCATGTGGATCGAAATACCCCATTCTGCAGCCCAGCCAAGTGCGCCGAGATCGTTCAACCCCGCATCATAGAGAACTTCGCCAGTGTATTGATCGAGGTGGATCACCCGCTCTTGCGTGATGTCATCAGGATAGACCGAAGCAGAGAAGACACCTGTCTCACCCGATGGCATGTTCAGGGCATAGCCCGGTGCGATGCCAAGCCCCTCGACCGTGGCAACGACTTGATCGAGACCGGCGGGAACGCCCGAAGACGCGCCCGATATAGGCATGGCCTGCTGCTCCATGATCCAGGGCGTACGATCCAACGCCTCTCCGGTCAGGACAGTGGACTGAGGCTTGTTAGACCAATAGCCATCAGGCATTCCAAGACCGAGCGAATAGGCACTGTCATAGAAATACCCGCCCCAGACAGATGACCACGGCAGACCGGTCATCGCGAGAAACACAATGAACGCGGCCGAATAGATGCCTGTCACCGCGTGCAGGTCGCGCCACCATGGGCGGCCTTTAGTCGCTCTAATCGTGGCGGTGCCGACTTTCTTACCGCGCGGCCACCACAGGTAGATGCCCGTTGCGGTCAGCAACACCATCCAGCCTGCGACCGCCTCGATGATCCGATTGCCAAGCCATCCGACATATTCAAGCGAATGCAGCTTGCGCACCACATACATCGCAGGAGTGCCTGATGCGCCTGCATCCCAGAGCGTTCCCAGCACCTCGCCAGTGTAAGGGTTCACAAAGATGGCATTCTTTAACCCGTCTTCTCCCAAAATTTTTACCTCGGCTGCGCGGTTGAGCGTCAGGGCTGGCTGATATGCTTTCAACTCACCGGGGTGGACAGCCAGAGCGTTGGATGTGATCTGCGAGGCCGTGAGCGGTTCGGTTTCGGTCGGTGCGACAATGCGCAAATCGCGATAGGCTGCGTTGTTGATTTCGTCCTTGAACAGATAGATTCCGCCAGTAACGGCGATGATAAAGATGAAAGGCAAGATCAACAGCCCGGCGATGAAATGCCAACGCCAAACGGCACGATAAAGAGCGGATGCGCCCATCTGTCTGTTTACGTTAGTCATTATGACACCCCCCCAATGCAAGGGTCATTTTGGCGGTATGCGCTAAGCGATACGACACGGGCGGGCTGGTTCTTGTGGTCGTTTCTGCGCTGCGCGCATTCTGTTTGTGGGCTGAATGCACGCAGACGGCATCGGCCAAATGAAATGGTTTCATCAATTTCTCCACTGGAACGCGCATGCGGACGCTTCGCTGTTTGCGCTTTCGGGCGGCCTTTGAGCCGCGCATCTGGTCAAATGGCTCTAAATAGAGCCGCGATCAGACGAAATAGGGAGGTGCCCGTGGCGATCGTTCATGATCTCGCGCTTGTGCCGCGCGGTATAGGTCGGCGGACAGTTTCCAAGACATCATGAACAGCAGTTGCGTTTCAAATTCGCCGGGAGAGGGGATTGGCGTATTAGCTAGGAGATGACAATAAGGACACCGATGGTCGTGAGTCAGCGGATCTCCACAGATATCGTCAACGCTCAAACCCAGCAGGGCTAACTGAGCAATCGCCGCATCTGTCCGATCTGGCGCCAACATCGCGGCGGACGTAACGCTGGTGGCTGCAAGCAGCAGCACCACGAAATACAACCTCAGATGGTGACATAAATTCACGTTCATGTGAGCTTCTATACACAGCGAGAAGATCAAACGCACGAGTGTATGTTGAAGCCGATAGTGGTACATGTGCTGAAAATGTCGATAGGTCCGCTGACCGACGTCTAACCCGCCAAGATGCTGCAAGATGAGCGAATGGCCGCTTTGGTGGAGCGGCGATGCGGCACCGGCTACGGCCATGGATGTCCGGTTAGGGCCGGTCTTTCTCGCGCGATTTCGCTGCATGCGCGAAATTCTGCACCTGCCCAATCGGTCAAAGTGGGGCTCGCTGCCGACCTCGATTGCGTTGCGGCATCCTGTGATAAGTTGGCCGGGTCAACGTCGGGTTGTCGATGTGGGAGGGCGTGGTGGATCGAAGGGTCCATCATGGAAACACTAAACTTACCCGCCATCCGCGCACTGCGCCCAGCCTGGAACAAAGGCCGGATCGTCGGCCAGAAAAGGCCACTCCAGCCCAAACATGTCTGGGCGATCAGGGTGCGGCTGGAGCTGGCCGAAAACCATCGCGATCTGGCCCTCTTCAATCTTGCCATAGACAGCAAGCTTCGCGGCTGCGACTCGGTGAAGATGAAGGTGGTCGATGTCATGGCGTTTGGCCAATTTAGGGAGCGGGCGTCGGTTTTGCAGAGTAAGACGCAGAAACCTGTGCGCTTCGAAATCTCTGAAGGTACACGTGCATCACTTGAGAGGTGGATGCGGGAGCCGCTGATGGTTGGATCCGAATACCTCTGGCCTGGGCGTTTTCATGAACGGCTTCATATCTCGACCCGCCAGTACGCGCGGATTGTCCGTGAGTGGGTGACATCTATTGGTCTGGAGGCCTGCGCCTATGGCACGCACTCAATGCGGCGTACAAAGGTGACCCAAATCTATAAGAAAACGGGCAACTTGCGAGCAGTCCAACTGTTGTTAGGCCATACCAAGATGGACAGCACTGTCAGATACCTCGGCGTCGAACTTGAAGATCCGCTGGCTATCGCAGAAGCCATCGAAATCTAAAGGCAGGGGCCGTCTTCACGGACGGCCCAGAGCCGACCTTTGTGAGGGTAGCAGCCACTGCGGTGCGGCTTACCGAAAGCCGACGTTCGGATGTTGTATCCCTGCATCAGGTATCAATGTTATCCCCGTAAGTGTTTAGCCTGACAGGTCTGATAGGTTGGGGTTCAATTTCCCTTCATGTTCTCTGTCTTGGTGGCTTTCTGGAATCCGTCTTGATCAAGCCAATCTCTTCACTCAATTCATTTCGCTTTGTTAAGGTGTTAACGGGTCCAATGAGTTTTCGCATGATTGCAGTAATGGCAACTTTTGGCGGCTTGCTTCTTATCGGCATTCCGGTGACGGTCGGTCATGGGATTTTGGTTAGGGTGAGTGCGTGGCGGGTTTTCTCAAAAGGTTATTCGGCCGCGCTCCCAAGGATCGCGCCCCATCAGATCCTGAAATCCTTCCAAGTTTCCCTCAGCCTGAAAGAGATACTGCGTCCTGGCACACACCCGGCTCCAAAAACGCAGAAAGCGATACATCTCAGCAGGAGAACCTGAACTACAGTCTCCCGGATGGTTCATTGCCCGACCAGCCATATTTCAAACAAATGGAACACCTCAGAAGTGGAGTCACCGAGAAGGATTACCAAAAGGCAGCTGCGGCGGCGCGTGCAAGCCTGCCTTGGATTCGGAAATGGTTAAAGGACCCACGCGGAAGTGAAGACAGGCTCGTGCTGTCAATTCCGGCATTGTCTCAGGGCGGGACAATGATGGCCTTCGTTGGCGACAAAGACGGGCTAATGGAACTTCGCAAGCTGGTTCAGGAATTTGGCTACCTGGAGCCTTTCAAGGGTGAGGCCGAAGACCATTTCATTGATATGGATCTGTTCAATCGTCTCCGGGAGGCGATCACGGCCAAGCCTGGCCTACTGCAGAACCGATTGAAAACGGAATTGGACTTCTCTGACGGCCGCAAAATCAGCCGTCTCGTTGCATATCTCGACAAGGCAGGTGAGATCCGCCGCGCCAAAAGCGGCAACACCTATGCTCTCTTCATGCAAGGTGGGGATATGCCGGATGCGGCCGCGGCAACCATCTACTCCGAGCCCACCATGCCAGGCTCGCACCGCCATGAAAAAAGATCTGCCAAAGCCCGCGAAATTGGCCTTGGGAATGTCAAATTTGTCCCACTTCCCCCGTCCCCGCCCGGCTGGGATCATTCGTTAGACCTCCCACAATCGGTTGAGGACTTCGAGGATCCACAGGGCGCATGGGCCCAAATCTCAGTTGAAAAGATTAAGCAGGAGAGCCGACCGGACCCAGCATTCCGCAAACATTACACCACCGCACGCGGGTCGATCTCCTTTGATGACTTGGCAAAATCACAAGCAAGTTTGGGCAAGGCGGGCGCAGTAGCTTTTTCAGACACCGCAGGACGTATGGGGACGCCGTCAGCTTTTGTAAGGGATGTGGCCTGGATTTCGACCCATCCAGATGGTGAAGGCTTTGCATCGCGCTCCAAGAGCGGCGTTCTGACGGTCTACGATGGCGATCTTGATGTCGACTTCGAGACCGATCTGGGGCTGGCTCCGGAAGTCATCGCAAATGCCGCGCGCCTCGATCATGAGGTTACCACTGCCGGGTTACGATGTATCGCCCTGACTCCGGATCGAAGCCAGTATATGTTCACACATATTGACGAGGCTTGGTGTATCAGCCGCGATGGCAAGATGGTTTGGGGCGTCAGGGTTCCGGAAAACGAGCCCCGGACAGTGGATCTCGGCAGCGTTCGCGTTGGCACCTCGCCCCAGATATCTGATGCGCTCAAGACCATGTCTCTCGAAATGCCGGTATCACATGAAATGATCCGAAAGAGGTATAGGGAACTGGCTCGCAAATCCCACCCCGACATCAACCGGGGGGGCGAGGAATTCATGAAGGAGCTGAACGGATCCTACGAGCTCCTTACGGGCATTGATCCCTCTAAATTGGAAGGGAACAATGCCGTTTCCGATGCCGGCGTGGAATTCACATTTACTATGACATATGCGGGCTATCCGGACCGGATCAGCGAGATAGCGTTTTCGGGTTCTGGCGATGCGGCCCTACTGGCCACATCCTCAGGCCGCGTCATTCGTGTGGATGGTCAAGGCATCCCAGAGGTAGTTTATGAGATCGGGGCTTATCCGCATCGCATCATTGAAACCGAGTCGTATCTCTATGAACCGCGCCGGGTTTGCCGGAGGCTGAATTGTCTTAGTTACGCGGCCATATCTGATCGTTCCATAGCAGCATAGAAGTTTGCTTCTGCCTCAGCGGGCGGGATATTCCCGATAGGTTCCAGCAGGCGGCGATTGTTGAACCAGTCGACCCATTCGAGGGTGGCATATTCGACGGCTTCAAAGCTGCGCCAGGGGCCACGGCGATGAATGACCTCAGCTTTGAATAGGCCGTTTATCGTTTCGGCCAGAGCATTGTCATAGGAATCTCCGACACTGCCAACGGACGGCGCGATTTTGGCTTCGGCCAGCCGCTCTGTGTATTTAATCGACAAATATTGCGATCCGCGATCCGAATGATGCACCAGTTGGTCCGTAACCGCTCGATTTCTACCGCGGCCCATTTTCCTTGACGCGGGCGATGATGTCGGGATTGGCTACGAAGTCCTCGAGAAAGCCGCGCCATGCATCGGGTGAGCGACGTGCGTCGTGGAGCATGTCT
>NZ_MTBG01000063.1 GCF_002119405.1 Pseudoruegeria sp. SK021
GCTCACCTGATCTTCAAGGGATCCCAGCTTCTGGGAAAGGTCAAACACCAGCCGCCGCAACGCGTCTGTCGAAAGTGTCTCAAAGGCAGCATCGTCAACTGGGCTCATGCCATCTTGAATCAGCCCCGACCAAGAGCGCAACACAAATGCCCGGAAATCTGCCCCACTTACCGAATCGCATCGCAAATGGAGCGATTTTCCGCAAAATTTTAACTAATAAAATCATAAATTTATTTATCACACTGCGCACGACTCCCAATTTGTGCGCCGTACTTCGTTGCCGCTGTAACCCGACCTATTACTTTCGATAAGGTGCCATTATTACATCTATTGAAACCTTCTCGGAAATCGGCAAAAATCCCCGTAGATTGCCATGGAGATCGCTCCGAATGCGCCCGCTTTCCACCCCTGACCTAACGCTGCATGCGACCGCTTTGGCGCTCTCAGAGAATGATCGCGCTGCGCTGCACGATCTCTATATTCGCGGCACGCCAGAAAACACGCTGCGCGCCTATGAGCGCGACTTACTCTACATCACCGCCTGGAGGATGGCCCGGTTTGACGAGCGCGGACTGCTCTGGCCGGAAGAGGACCACGTGGCGCTGTGTTTTGTGCTCGATCACTGCCGCGATCTGTCGGACGCCCCGGACCACGACCCGGCCAGACAGGTCGCCGAGGCGTTGATTGCAACCGGGCGGCGTCGCCACCTCACCGCCCCTGCCCCGTCGACCCTCGATCGGCGCATCGCGTCGTGGCGGGCGTTTCACCGGATGCGCAATCTTGACAGCCCGTTCGACGCCCCGCTGGTGAAAGCGGCGCGCGGCAAGGGCCGCCGGGCTCAGGGCCGCGTCCATGCCCCGAAATCGGCGCATCCCATCACCCGCGACGTCCTTGAGGCGATGCTGGTGGGTTGCCGTGCCAGCCCCAGCGATCCCGAGGGGATGCGGGCCCTGCGCGACCGGGCGGTGCTGATGACCGGCTTTGGCTCCGGCGGGCGGCGGCGCTCGGAGCTTGCCGGGCTGCGCCGGGAAGACGTCACCCTGACCGATTATGATAAGACCGGCGTCGTCGGACTCTTGTTGCTGGAGACCAAAACCACCCGCAAAGGCGAGACCCCGAAACTGATCCTGAAGGGTCGCCCTGCCCGTGCGCTGGCGGCCTGGATCGAGGCTGGTGCCATCACCGATGGTTTCTTGTTTCGGGCGGTGTCGAAATCCGGCCGGGTGCTCGAGCGTGGCCTCTCCCCCGCTGGGATCGGCGGCATCGTCAAAGCCCGGTTGGTCTCGGCCGGATTTCCAGCCGCCTACGCGTCAGCCCACGGGTTACGAGCGGGATTTATAACGCAAGCCGCGCTCGACGGGGCTCCGATCCAAGCGGCCATGCGGCTGAGCCTGCACCGGTCGATGGCACAAGCGATGCGCTATTACGATGACGTGGAGATTACTGAAAATCCAGCGACGGGTTTGCTCGGCTAAGATGAATGAGCGGCCATTTCCTACTATTTCGAGCGGCGGCGATATAGCTGCGAACCTTTACTCTTAGCCTGCTATCTTGGCGAGATCGTAAGCCGGCTTGCCAGAAGCTGGGTAGTCAGAACTCGTCGGCACGAATGAAAGCAACAACACAGCGGCCTCCGGGGAACAGGTGCCATGAATTGGCTCAGGGCGTCGCTCGAACTGGCCTGCATGCTAGTGTCGCAGAAGAAATGGTGGTTCGATTGTTCAGACAACAAACTCCACCGCATCGCACTTGACGTGTTCGCAAGCCATCTGGAGGATCTCATCTACAATCAGGCGACATTCATTTAATGTGGCTATTTTGCACTCTATTTGGCGGATTTGTAATGACCCAGCGGAATCAGCTCGGGTTAAGCCGCTAATCTGAATGCCTCGACAGGCGTGCGTATGGCAACCGTCTGATAAGGGCGGTTGTTGTGAAAGGCGATCCAGTCACCGGTGACGCACATAGCATGCAGGATGCTCTCTAGGCGATGCCGATACACACACTGCTCCTTAAGCATCCCGATGAACCTCTCGACCGTGCCGTTGTGCCGGGGACTGTGAGGCGTGATGAACTCCTGATTTAAAGCGACTGGCCTTTAACTTGATGCATATCCTGCCTCACAGAAGAAGTTCCAGTATTGGTCCGGAGTGAAGAGGCCGCAGATTTTGGCGAGCGCGTCGAACATCTGATCGAATGTTCTTGCCCCAATTCTTCGCAAGTGTGCTTTCAGCTTGGAGAATGCCATCTCAATGGGGTTTAGGTCGGGGGAGTATGGGGGCAGATAAAGGAACCAGCACCCGACATCCCGCAAAGCCGCAGCAGCGGCCTTGTTGTAATGGGTGGCAAGGTTGTCGCAAATGACGACAGTGCCGGGCTGCAACTCCGGAGCCAGAACGTTTCGGACATAGGCTTCAAAGGCCTGACCATCCATTGCCCCTTTGATGACCCACGGCGCGATCAGATTGTCGTGCGTCAAACCAGCGATGAACGTCTGCGTTCCCCATGCGCCAAACGGGGCATCCATTTCCAGGCGCTTTCCGCATAAGCTGCGGCCATATTGACGGGTCAGGTTGGTTTTGACGGATGTTTCGTCAATAAAGACAAGCCGATCAGGATGCGCTTGCATGGCTGGAAGATGGTGTCTGAACCAGTTCTGGCGACGCTTCTTCACACGGGCGCGCAGCCGTTCGGTGGCAACCAGCGACTTTTTTTATATGTGTATCCGAGCTTGCGCAGGAACCGTCCGATGGAGGCCGCGTGCGCGGCAACGCCAGTGGCAGCTTCCAGTGCCCCAGAAAGTTCCGGCAAGGTGATATCGCCATCCTGCGCCACCAGTTCTTCCAGAAACGCTTGATGAGTGGACAACTTCCCATAGCCGGGTGGACGGCCTTGAGGAGCTGGCTCGATCGAACCCGTTTCCCACAGCTTGCGTTGCCATCGCACCCCAGTGGCAGCGGATAATTTGAGCCGCGCTGCTGCCGCACGACCGCTCAAACCCTCTCTGATACACTCTTGAAATCGCGCCCGAAGCGCCGACGGCAATGCTGCTGACATAAGACATCCTCCCAAAAAGGGTGAATCACAAATCAAACTGTTTGGGAATCCATCGATTCACGTTTCAAGCGCGGCGCTCTAGGTCGTAGCTTCGGACAATTGCCGTAAAGTCGTGGCTCGCGGAGCCGAGCCCGCTGTCCGACCTCAGCAGGAACTCCTCCTCGACCCGGCCCAAGGAGCCAAACCTGGCGATCAAAGCATGCTCCAAGGCGGCACTGGGCGTCGTGGCCATGCCGGCTTTCGACACGTGCCATCCCGTGACCTAAAAGATCCGGCAAGCCGTGTTCTTATTGAATCCCAGAAGCCAGGCCACCGTGCGATAGCCGTAGGATGGCTTCTCCTCGATCGTTTTCTTGATCGGCTCGGCGAACTGTGGGTCTACCTTGGGCGCGACCTTCACCGGCTTGTAGTAGATGGTGCGCTGGGAAATGCCTATACTCGGGCGCAAAGCTTGGTCAGCGGCACCGTGACGCCTTCGGCCAAGAGGCCCTGCTGAATGCGACGGACCAATTCCCGTCCTGCGCATCCAGCGTGGCCTGCGTTTTTTCTTGCGCTGATCTCCAGCGTAGCTTCGCCATGCGCTTCTTGGGCGTCCTTGAGCTGTTTCTCGTACTGCGCTCGGATGTCGAGAGGATTGGCCCGCAGTGAGTCCTCCATCCCGAGCGTCGCGTCACCGACTCAGCCCTCAATCTCCGATGACGGAGGTCAAACAACCGGCTCACCTCCGACACTGTCGTTTTGCTCTGAATGATCTCGATAAAAAGCTCGGTTTTGCGCTTCGCTGTCCACCGATTGAGTCGGTCGTTCATCGTCATTCTCATCGCTACGTTCTCCCTTGTAGTATGAGCGGATTTTCACTGGGTCGATACAGATGCGCCATCGTGAGGTTCGCCGCACTGTCTCTTGAACTGCTTCACGCCTTCAATGGATCTGTCGAAAATGGTCTCGACTGCCAAGCTGCGCCGACGCGACCTTGAATAAACCCAAAAATACTCAGGTTCACTACCTCTTTAGCCTCTGAGCGCGAAACCCTTCCTCTAGTGCACCCTATGCGCCCACACCAAAATCATTATCAACGCCGGTAATATCTGCGCGTCATCGCCCTCCTTTCGACTTCCCACAAACCAGTACGGAAACAGCTATATTGAGAGTTCTTCTCATAGAAAATTTTGGAGGTGGGCGCCGAGCAAGGCAACGCCGAAAACCTCAGATGCAATCTTGGCACGATCAGACGCGGAAACCTCATACCAAACAAAAAGCTCTTTTTTTTAAACAGAAAACACCAGCAGTTCGGGAATTTCGCAGCTGCGAACACCTTTGGCTTCCGGGGACAACCCTGACGAATTGTTCGCAGCTGCGAACCCACATTTTGCAGGCATTTTGGTTACCAGACCCATTCTCCACGTACGGCAAAAAACTTGCTGTCAGATCAGTTTTGATAGGGTCGATCAATCGCGCGTGAAAAACTGGTTTGAAAAATGAAACTCCCCGAGTTGACATAGCGTTCGATTCGATGTCATTCATTTCAAATAACGCTATAAAGCGACAAAATACAGAAAAGCGTTAGTACATCGGGCGAGCAGAATATGAACGAGATCCCAGCCGGGCCACGACCTTTGGCAATTCCGAGCACCTCGGAAGAGGCTTTGCGTCGCTCAGAAAAGCTAGGAGACGCACTGAGCAGTCTCCTGCGATCCAGTTATAAACCGCACGAGCGTAAAACGCTCCGCCTCTTCTCGGCTGCCGAAGCCGCGAGTTTCTTAAGGACCACGCCAACCAATCTTCGCCAAGCTCATAACCAAGAAAAGATTATTGAAGTCAGCACAAAGGTGAGCGGCCGGCGGATGTATTCTTCTTCTGAAATCCAGACCATCCGTGGGCAACTTGAGAAGACCGCCAAGAGCAAAGGCGCATACTTAAAAAAGCGCGGCAATAGTCCGATGGCGGTCGTGGCGGTGAGCAATTTCAAAGGCGGGTCAGCCAAGACAACAACTGCAGCTCATATGGCCCACAAAATGGCACTCGACGGCTACCGGGTACTCGCCTGCGACCTTGACCCCCAAGGCTCGCTTTCTGCCCTGATGGGCTTTAACGTCGAAATCGACTTCGAGGGCACGCCAACTTTGTATGACGCATTACGGTATGGCGATCCAATACCGTTCGACGATTGCATCTACGAAACGCACATCGCCAATTTACATTGCGTCCCAGCATCGTTGGAACTTCAGACCTTCGAGCACGAAACAGCCCGCGTACTTGCGAACCAGAATACGTGGGGTGGGAAGGCTGTAGTTCCATTTTATGACCGGCTGAAACAGGCATTGGCAAGTGTGGAAGACAGTTATGACGTCGTCATTATAGACTGCCCACCGCAGCTAGGCTTCCTGACGATGTCTGCAATCACTGCTGCGAATGGAATTCTTGTGACCTGTGTTCCGGGAATGATGGATGTCCATAGCATGAACTCCTTCCTTCGCATGGCAGGCGATCTCATGGAGGTAGTTGAAGATAATGGCGGGAAAGACGGTGTCGACTTCTTCAGGTTTCTCATCACGCGGCATGAGCCCACAGACGGGCCGCAAATCGAAATTGTAACTTTGCTGAGGCACTTGTTTGGCAGTGACGTCTTAACCAATACCCTTCTTAAAAGCACGGCAATTAGCGACGCTGCGCTGACTGAAGAAACGATTTACGAAGTCGATCGTAGTAATATGACCAAATCGACATATGACAGAGCCAGACAATCTGTTGACGCGTGTGTCGAAGAAGTCGAGCAACTCATTCTACAAATGTGGGGCCGCAATGGCTAGAAAACTGGGATTTATCGCCGGGCTTGAAGGAAGCACCGATACGGGCACACCTCGTGATGGAGGACGGTCGAAAAAGGCCCGGGATCCATATGGCCTCGTGTCTTCCGTCAATACGGCCTTTAGCAATGCACTTCAGGATATCAGTCCAGACATCATTGACCCTCACGGCCCGGTCGACCGCCTTGAAGACGAGAGCAGTATTTCAGAAGATCAAGAGCTTCTCGAAAGCATCCGCCAGTATGGACAACTCGTTCCATGTCTGGTGCGTAGAAGTCCGGATGCAAAAGGGCGCTTCCAAATTGTGTATGGTCGGCGACGTCTGAAGGCATGCACAATGCTGGACATTCCCGTTAAAGCCATTGTCCGGGATCTCGATGATGAGCAGTTTGTTATTGCCCAAGGACAAGAAAATAGTGCTCGCCGCGACCTAAGCTACTTTGAAAAAGCGATGTTCGCAGCGGCCATCGAGGGCTCTGGGTACAAGCGGACTGTGATCGAAACTGCTTTGAATACTAGCAAAGGCATGGTTTCAGACTATCTCAAGGTTGCCCACGGTGTCCCCGATATTCTTAGAACGATGATTGGATCAGCTCCAGGGATTGGCCGGGATAATTGGAAAAGCTTCGTAGTTCTGTTGGCTGAAACGCCGAATGGATTGGAACGCTGCGTTCAAGCTATCCGACAAGAAGACGAAAGCGATAGCTCTGAGCGCCGCTTTCAACGAGCCGTGTCCGCGCTTAGTAAGCACCCCACACCGAAGACTAATTCGCCGCGAGAAGTTCAATTTTCGGGGGGGATGGTTTTCATTAAAGAATCTCGTCGCGATCTAATAATCCGCATACCGAAAGGAGGCGATCAGGAAAAATTCGCGGCTTGGCTGTCTGCCAAGCCAGACGAGATATTAACGGAACTCTTCCGCATATTCGAACTAGAAGTGACCGAAGAGTGATCGAGGCAACGAGCAATTAAAGGAGGCATGAAACAGGGCATTAAAGAAGAAGACCCTCCAAACTCTCGAGGAATTCGAAGGGCCAATCTCTGATCTAAGCACTCCGAGGTTACTCCCCGAACGAATCAACGTCAATAGAAACGCCTCGTGGGTGAACGGGTGTAACCGCTCGATTTCTCTTGCAGTTACCCATAAGTGTCTGGTGACGGCGTTGCGATGCGGGCTCCTTCGACGAGGTCGGCGAGGCGGGAGAAGCCTCGCCATATGACGGTCGTCCCCGGTGGCGCGTCGGACGCCCGGTCGAGATAGCCTCCGAGGCGCGCGACCGCCCTGACATAGAATTCAAGATTGCGCGGTTCTTGCCGCCTTCTACCCGGGGTCGCGTGTTCTAGCATGCGGCGCTCCGCTTCGGTGAAAACGGCAGCCGGCGACGCTTCAGGTGCTTCGCGGCTCAGCATCGTCAGCCATGACACGCGCCATGCCACGACGCAGCACAACGCGATGCAGTTGGCCAGGCGATCAGCCGTGGCCAAGCGTATCTCTTCGATCCGGCACCCAGTTTTCAGGGTCCGGAAGAAGGTCTCGATCTTCCAGCGCAGCGCGTACCATTCGAGCTTGTGTACAGCGTCCGCGTGGGTCGCCACCGGCAGGTTCGTGATCAGCTTCCAAATGACGGGTGCTCGGCCCACCGGCGGGTCGAACTCCTCGGCGTGGATGATCTGGAGGTCCTGATGCCGGTATTTCCGCTGCTTTCCGATCGGCGGCCGGACCGTCATCGTTGCGTGCCGGACCGACAGAGGTGGTCGCAAGAATTCGGACCAGTTGCTAAGCTTTAGCGACTGACGAAGGACCGACCTGAGATGACGAAACGAAAGCGCTATTCTGCGGAGTTCAAGGCCAAGGTGGCATTGGAAGCCATCCGCGAAGAGCTGACGACGGCCGAGCTGTCCAAGAAGTACGGCATTCACCCGACAATGATCAGCGGCTGGAAGCGTGCTGCGATTGCGAACATGGCGTCTGCATTCGAAGGTGGAGCCGCTTCCGCTGAGCCGACGATCTCCGAAAAGGAGGTCGAGAAGCTACATGCCAAGATCGGCCAGCTGGTCGTGGAACGGGATTTTTTGGCCAGTGCCTCCAGTCTCATTCTCGGCTCTGGAGGCAAAAAGCGGTGAAGCAGGATCACCCCGATCTCAGCGTGCGTCGGCAATGCCGTCTGCTGTCACTGACCCGCTCCGGCCTGTACTATCACCCACGGGGCGAAAGCACCGAGAACTTAGCACTCATGGAAATTATCGATCGGCAGTTCCTGGAAACGCCTTGGTACGGCTCGCGGCAGATGGCCCGTCATATGCAACGAGAGGGGCATAAATGCGGTCGTCACCGTGTGCGTCGGTTGATGAGGCTGATGCGCCTTGTGCCGATCTACCAAGAGCCGAAGACCAGCAAGAAGCACCCGGCCCACAAGATATATCCATACCTTCTCAGGGATTTGGATATCACTCGGCCCAACCAGGTTTGGTGCACTGACATCTCATATATTCCGATGCGCCATGGTTTTCTGGAGTAACGCGCGAAAGTTGGTGATGCCCTGAGGGGCGGCATATCATGGCGGTGTTCAGACGCCGTCAATTCTCAGCCGAGAAAAGGATATGCCACGTGCCAGAGAATACCACTAGCCAGCTGCCTGA
>NZ_MTBG01000064.1 GCF_002119405.1 Pseudoruegeria sp. SK021
CCATCCGGTGACCAAACCCCCTTCTTCTTCATCTCATGGCGCCAGGAATAGACCTGCTGCCGCGTGATCTCGTGGCGCTGCGCCACCTGCGTGACCGTCGCCTCATCAACGCCCACAGACATCACGACCCCCAGCTTCTCCTCGTCGCTCCAACGGCGTCGACGTTCAAACCCAAGTATCTCACCACGCATCGCTGACCCAACCTAAGACACGTCGCAAAGGACGTCGTTAAGCATGTCTCTTAGCAAATCATCTGGAAATCTGGCAGGCGGTCACAACGGAGCGGTTACACTTCATCAGGTGATGGGCTATTTAAACAAGAATATCTGTCCTGTTAGGGACGCATGACCATTCTTTTTGATAAATTATTTTTTAGGAACCTTAATGGAAATCACCGATCGCAATCAGGCACTTCCAAAACGTGGCCCGCTGACCGAACCAAAGGGCAAAAACGTGCCCCATCCGATTGATCTGGCGCTGCAGGGCGGCGGGTCGCACGGTGCATTCACTTGGGGTGTACTCGACAGGCTTCTCGAAGAAGACCGGTTAGAGATTGACGGGATTTCCGGCACCTCTGCCGGGGCGATGAACGCCGCTGTGCTGGCCGCAGGCATGGCCACCGGTGGGCGTGATACTGCCCGGGACATGCTGCAGGCTTTCTGGCGCAAGACCTCAGAGGCGGCCCGGTTTAGCCCGTTTAAACGTGGCCCGATGGAGCATCTGACCGGCAGCTGGAGCCTTGATAATTCACCGGCCTTTCTGGCTGTAGACATCATGGCGCGACTGATATCGCCCTATTCTCTGGGGGGCGGGGCGGGCAACCCACTGTGCGACATCTTGGACGAGGTCATCCATTTTCCTGATCTCGCCAGGGGCCCCATCAAGCTTTTCATTACCGCCACCAATGTTCATACTGGGCAAGGCCGCGTGTTTCGAAATCATGAGGTCACTGCAGATGTTCTGCTGGCCTCGGCCTGTTTGCCGTCTTTGTTTCAGGCCGTCGAGATTGACGGAATTCCCTATTGGGACGGCGGCTATTCAGGCAATCCAACCATGACGCCGTTGGTGCGGGAATGCGATTGCCATGACATCTTTCTCGTCCAGATCAATCCGGTGGAACGCGCTGAGACCCCGCGCACCGCGCGCGAGATCGCGGGCCGCCTGAACGAAATTTCCTTCAACGCCCAGCTTCTGAAGGAATTGCGGATGATGGCGCTGATGCGCAAGGTCATCGACCCCGGCGATGGCGAGGCGCGGCTGTGGAAGGAAATGCGGCTGCACCGGATCACCTCCGACGTCATGACCACGCTGGGGCAGTCCTCAAAGATGAATGCGGAATGGGATTTCCTGTCCATGCTCTTTGAAGAAGGGCGGCGCGCGGCGACCGATTTCGGCATGGCCCATTTCGAAGACATCGGCGTACGATCCACCTACGACATCGATTATTTGCTCGACGAGGTCTGAGATGATTGGACTTTTGGGCATTGTCGCGGGTCTGACCCTTATCATGGCGCTGGCCTTCCGGGGCTGGAGCATCCTATTGCTTGCTCCGCTTGCCGGGATGATTGCGGCGGCGTTTTCGGCAGAGCCGCTTCTGGCGCACTGGACACAAACCTTCATGCCGGCCGCTGCCGGGTTCGTGGCACAATTCTTTCCGCTTTTCCTGCTGGGGGCGCTATTCGGCAAGCTGATGGATGACAGCGGCTCTGTCACCGCAATTGCCGACTTCATGACCTTGCGGCTTGGCCCGAAACGAGCCGTTCTCGCGGTCGTTTTGGCCGGTGCTATGGTGACATATGGCGGGGTCAGCCTGTTTGTGGCCTTCTTCGTCCTTGCCCCCATGGGGCTGGCACTGTTCCGAGCCGGCAACGTGCCCCGCCGTTTCTTGCCCGCCGCCTTGGCCCTTGGAACCTCGACCTTCACCATGTCGGCCCTGCCCGGAACGCCCGCGATCCAGAACGCCATTCCGATGCCCTTCTTTGGAACCACGCCCTTCGCGGCTCCGGGGCTGGGGATCATCGCCAGTATCGTAATGGCCGCGTTTGGCTTGTGGTGGCTGTCGCTGCGCGAGGCCCAAGCCCGCAAGTCCGGCGAAGGCTTCGGCGCGGCCGAGCAGGCCGTGACCGATCCACTGACCCTGCGCCAACTGGCAACGACCGCGCGGGAATTCGATCCGGCCGAAATTTCACACGGTGGCCACACCACCGCCACCCCCTCCATCGGCGTTGCGGTAATGCCGCTGGTGCTGGTGGTCGTTGTCAATTTGACCCTGTCGCAATATTTGCTGCCCAGCCTCGGCTTTGATTTCTTGGCAGAACCGGAATGGGGGGCGACCTCGCTGGCTGCTGTCGGTGGTGTCTGGTCAGTGGCTTTGGCGCTGCTGACGGCAATCATCGCCGTGATCGCGCTGAATTTCCGGCGCTTCCCAAAACTGCGTGACACCATTGATGCCGGGGCGACCGCCGCGGTACTGCCGGTGCTTAGCGTGGCCAGTCTGGTTGGGTTCGGGGCCATTGTCGCCGCGTTGCCCGCTTTCGCGCTGGTGCGTGAATGGGTGCTAGGGATCGGGGGCGGGCCGTTGGTCTCGCTCGCCGTCGCGACAAATATTTTGGCGGCCCTTACCGGATCCGCATCCGGCGGCATGACCATCGCGCTTGAGGCACTTGGGCCCACTTATATGCAAATCGCCCATGATATTGGCCTCGATCCAGCCCTGATGCATCGGGTCGCCGTTATCGCATCTGGAACGCTGGACACCTTGCCCCATAACGGCGCCGTAGTGACTATGCTCACGGTCTGCGGCACCAAGCACAAGGACAGCTATCTGGATATCGTCATGGTCGCGGTTGTCGGCGCACTGTTAGGGCTGGTTGCTGTAATCATGCTGGGCACGCTGTTCGGGTCATTTTAGCGAAGGGGGGGACATGGTGCCCCCTCATTTGCTTGACGAAAAAGGCGGCGAAAACGGCGCCCGCGGTGCCCTTGACGGAGCAGTGAAGTTCCGAACCGGCTAAGGGGCCGTATTCACGTGGGGTGGCGCCGCGCATTCATACGCGGCGGCGTGGTTCGCTCTTTTCAACACCCACTTTGGTGTCCCGTGCGGGGTCGGGTCGGTTGCGCTTTTCGTCCCAGTCGGGGTCTCGGCGCTTGATCCGCGCCGAGATCATTTTTGCAAGCGGCAGACCCAGACCAAAGCCCAAGGCGACGGCGAACCCAAATTGAACCCAGCCAATATACCCGAGTGACATAAACAGAACGATGACGATGCCCGACACCAACGTCCACGTCATCATCGCAACAAAGAGGCTTAATCTGTCCATAGCGCCGGTCCTTTCACTTGGCTCAAGCCGCTTCGGCGACTGCCGATGCGACCAGTTTTTCAATCTCATCCAACGGCTGATTGGTCAGATGCTTGGGAATTTCGATTACAAGTTTTTCCGCCACGGTTGCGTGAGTGGACGCGCGTAGCACACCCAGAATCTGTGGGGCGGCCACGATGACCAACTGGTTAAAACGCCCTGCGTGAGCCCGCTTATAAAGTAAGTCGGCCAACTCAATGGCAAAGCGCTCTTTCGCCAGTTCGTGCCAATCGGTGTCGTCCATCGCCGATACGCCGGGTCCGCCTATGGCCTGCACGCTGCCGGGGCGATGGGTACCTTGGTCTCGGGTCGGGGGATTGTCTTGTTCGTCCTTGCGGATGACGCGCAGGTCAAGGTTTCTTTCGTCGCCGTCATTGACCAGAAACAAGGCCTTTTCGCCATCTGCGACCAAAACCCATGCGCCGTTTTTCAGTTTAGCCATTACCCGTCATCCTTCTCTTTTTCATCGGACTTGGTGACACGTGTCGCGCCCGCTGGTCGCTCGGTCGCGCGTTTTAATTCATCTCGCGTCCCTATCTCGCGCGCCAGACGCCCACCCTCGCGGCCACCCTGAGAAACTGTGCCCGTGGCACCGAGGGCTGCATCGGAGCTGTCTTTTTTCGGGATTTTGTCGCCGGTCATTGCGCGATCTCCTATTTCTGTGGGGGATGTATGTCCAACGCTCTGGTGGACGCGTGGTTCCACGAATGGTGCCGGCAGACGGATTGCCGCCGTGGCGAACCGCGCAAAATACACGTTTCTAGATTTGCGGAACCGGCGGTTCCGGCAATTCAATTGGCGGTAAATCAGGCGCTTCTACCGGAGGGTCGAGCGGGCGTTCTGGTGGTGTGTTGTCGGGCAAATCCACTGGTGTGTTATCCGGCACCTCTTCTGGAGCGTCGGGCTGGTCTGGGTCAGGCTTTGGGTGTGGGGCCATTGGAAAACTCCTTGGGGCATCATAAAAAAGTTTCGGCTCAACCAAAAACCTCACCATAAGTGTCTGTATTTGGTGAGGGTTTTAACCAAACTTCAGATATTGGGTGAAAAACACAGGCTCCGAAAGCAGCCGCTTCATCCGTGATCTGCCGAAAGAACTGTCAATTCAGCCGTACCTATTGTTGCTGAACAGGGAACTCCTGACCGTGTCGTTTGTTCCTCTCCCAACGCCAAAGGAGATACCATGTCGACGATCACCACAACCAACCCTGCGACCGAAGCGGACATCGAAGTCTATAACCTGATGACTGAAGCGGAGGCGTTGAGACGGCTTGAGGCGTGTCATGCGGCCTTCTTGGAGTGGCGAAAACTTTCTCACAACGACCGCAGCCCGTACCTCATCAAAATCGCGCGAAAGCTACGTGACAACGCCGATGAACTGGCGGCGCTAATGACTGAAGAAACAGGAAAACTGTTAAAAGATGGCCTCACAGAGGTGGAGATTTGTGCCGCGATCTTTGATTACACCGCTAAGAACGGACCTGCAGTGCTGGCCGACGAAGACCGCACGCACGGTGCCGACGGAAAGCGCGGTGTCGTAAGCTATCAGCCGCTCGGCGTCATTTATTCGATTCAACCGTGGAATTTCCCACTGTATCAGCCGGTTCGCGTGCTGGCAGCCAACCTGATGACCGGCAATGGCTGCATCTTGAAACACGCCAGCATCTGCACAGGTTCTGGCCTGCGTCTGCGCGAATTGTGCATCGAAGCAGGCCTTCCGGAAGACCTGTTTCAGGTCATCCTCATCGACCATGATGTAAGCGACAATCTGATCGGGCATCCTTTGGTCCGCGGCGTGACTTTAACAGGCAGTGATGGTGCGGGACGCCATGTCGGCGCGGTTGCCGCCAAGGCGCTGAAAAAGACTGTCCTAGAGTTAGGATCAAACGATGCTTACCTCGTGTTAGAGGACGCGGACATCGAAACAGCCGTAAAATCTTCGACCATGGGGCGATTGTATAACAACGGACAGACCTGCGTGTCTGCGAAGCGATTTATCGTGACGGATAAGGTCTATTCCGCGTTCGTCGACGCCTTCGTCGCCAAGATGAAAGAAATCACCATGGGGGATCCTACGGATGAGACGACCGAACTTGGCCCGCTGTCGAGCCAAGACCAGTTCGACACGGTCAAGGAACAAGTAGACCAAAGCGTCGCCAAGGGCGCCACCATTCTGTGCGGCGGCAAAGCGCCCGATCGCAAGGGCGCATATTACCCTGCCACGGTGCTGGCTGAACTGAAGCCCGGCATGCCCGCCTATGACGATGAAATATTTGGTCCCGTCGCCTCGGTCATTCGGGCGAAAGACGATGAAGATGCCATGCGACTGGCCAATGAAAGCCGCTATGGTTTGGGCGGGGGGATCTTTTCCCAGAACGAAGAGCGTGCGCTGACCCTTGCCCGCGAACACTTCGACACAGGCATGATCCGTATCAACTCTTTCGGGGCCGCCGATCCGAACATGCCTTTTGGTGGGGTCAAAGATTCAGGGTACGGTCGCGAACACGGTGGCTTTGGTATGAAAGAATTCGTCAACACGAAAGCGATTTTTCTGCCATAATGATCCTGCATGCAGTGAAGTTGTCGCGCGCGTTCCGCAGTTCTGGTGGCACGACAAGTACAGGAATCGTGCACGGTCGTGATCGCAATGCACGTGACACGCAGTCTGATCAACGGCGAAGAAAACAGTAAACGACAGGGTCAAGTTGTTGGACCCTTGTTCTGCGCATGCATCGACTGCTGAATGCGCCAAGCGGTTAAAACAATCAGACAGTTGTGATGTCCGCGACTCATATGAGGAACTGAAAAATGACAAATCTCAAAGGCGGTATCGTAGCCGGTTTCGCAGCAACTGTCGTGCTTTCACTGCTGATGATCGTGAAGGGCATGATGGGCCTGATGCCAGAACTCGATGTGGCGGCAATGCTTGCCACGATGGTGGGAGCCCCGATTAGCGTCGGCTGGATCGTCCATTTCATGATCGGCACGCTGGCTTGGGGTGGCGGGTTCGCCGTTCTGTATCGCGCAATTCCCGGGCGCAGCGCTGTTACCAAAGGCATCGTGTTTGGCATTGCCGCGTGGTTGGGCATGATGATCGTGGTCATGCCGATGGCTGGCGCTGGCCTGTTTGGGATGAACTTGGGCATATTGGCACCGGTTATGACGTTTGTGCTGCATGTCATCTTCGGCGCCGTCCTTGGAAAGGTCTATGCAGCTTTCCCTGCGGCAGGACACCCTGCCTGAACGCCACCCGTTCCAACAGTTAGCAACAGGAGGACCTCTCACATGACCTTGAATGAGACCCAGTCAAAGCTGTGCGACAACAACCAAACCGACTTTTCGGACCTCAAAGCCGTCATTTTCAACACCAGTCTAAAACGCGACGAAGGGACGTCGCACACCAAGCTCCTTTTGTCTGTCGCTGGCGAAATTATGTCGCGCAATGGGGTCAGCGTCGAGTATATCCACGCGGCGTCTCACCAGATTGCCTATGGCGTCTATCCCGATATGACCGATCATGGTTGGGACCGGGATGATTGGCCCGCGCTATGGGAAAAAGTCGCCGCCGCCGATATTCTGATTATCGGAACGCCGATCTGGTTGGGCGAGGAAAGCTCGCTCTGCCGTGTTCTGATCGAACGGCTTTACGGTATGTCGGGGATGTTAAACGATAAGGGGCAAAGCGTCTTTTACGGCAAAACCGGCAGCGCCGTCATCACCGGTAATGAGGACGGCATCAAACATTGCGCGATGACAATCCTTTATGCGCTCGGCCATCTGGGCTATATGATCCCGCCTCAGGCAGACTGTGGATGGATCGGTGAGGCAGGACCCGGCCCCTCATACGGTGATGAAATCGACGGCGGTCCGGCAGGCTTTGACAACGACTTCACGCAGCGCAATGCAACGATTATGACGTGGAACCTGATGCACACGGCGCGAATGCTGAAAGATGCGGGTGGGCTGCCCAACCACGGCAATGACCGCAACGCGTGGACGGCAGGCTGCCGGTTCGACTACGAGAACCCTGAGTACCGGATTTGATGAACGCTGTCCGAAAGCAATCCTGCCTCCCGGGTTGACGCGCTTAGCAATTGGCCAACCATTTCACCAAAATGGAGGCGCAAGTTAATGATTGCCGACGAGCCGCCCCCCCGGCACCCACAACTTGGAGGTTTACCGGAAGCGGCGACTTTTGATCTCCTGCCCGAAGGTTCGCGCTTTGATGGCCTGACCAAAGCGGGACATGGGCAAAGTCACGCCCTGCGGACCGAGTTTCCTCCGGCGATGATCTGACGGATCAGTGCGGCCGCGGACCGATGCTTTTCGGCATCTATTTCGGATCCGATAGCGTTTTCATGGGTGGCAGCGGCATCCGTGAGAACGCCCATGATTTCCCTCTCAGGCAAAATCTGAGCGTCATTCAGCGCAAGAAGCAGGGCCTCGCAGATCGTAAGCGCGGCCATTCCTGAATGGGTGTGGTCGTCCGTCATAGGCTGTAGACCTTTCTGCCAAGTGCGGCGCGAAGGATGCGCCAAATGCTTGCAGGGCAGCCTTGCAAAGATTCTGCTATGCTGTGCTGATAGACATCAGTCATCGGCGCCATTTCGTCGGCTAGACCTCTGTCGAATACCGAAAAGGGTCAATGATCACCAATACTCCCCTCGTTCGTAAGCTTGGCACGTTCGTCGCCTTGTCGGATGCTGAACTGTCCGTGCTTGCATCGTTGCACCAGCGCCGTCGCACTTTTGTGGGTAAGCGCTGTGTGGTCAGCACCTGGGTTTCAGCTTGACTGCTGGAAGTTCCAAGGTAGCAGATCATCGATGCGGTTTTCCGGATGTCCCGCTGCGATGGCTTCGAGCGTGGATTTCAGGTAGGCGA
>NZ_MTBG01000065.1 GCF_002119405.1 Pseudoruegeria sp. SK021
CCATCCGGTGACCAAACCCCCTTCTTCTTCATCTCATGGCGCCAGGAATAGACCTGCTGCCGCGTGATCTCGTGGCGCTGCGCCACCTGCGTGACCGTCGCCTCATCAACGCCCACAGACATCACGACCCCCAGCTTCTCCTCGTCGCTCCAACGGCGTCGACGTTCAAACCCCAGTATCTCACCACGCATCACTGACCCAACCTAAGACACGTCGCAAAGGACGTCGTGAAGCACGTATCTTAGCAAATCATCCGGAAATCAGGCAGGCGGCCACAATGAAGCGGTTACAGCTGTTCCTTGGATCTGACTTCGGGATGATGGGATGCCTTTCAAATTCAACGGATCGTGGCGCGATAAGTTTGCTAGGGCAAAGTACCGTGTGACTGTTGAATAATGTGAGAAATTGACCCAGCATTGCCAACTTGTTCGACCGACATGACCGGGCTGTTTTAGCGGTATGGGAATTCCGACCAGTTTGCTCGCCTCAAGGGCTTCCGCTACCCCCCTATGTCAGGTAAGTTGTCCGCCGCTTTTTTTCCTCTACATTTTCGGCGGGCGAGATAGGACGAGGACGCGGGATACTCACCTGCTAGCCCATCCCAAGTTGGCGGTAGACCCGTTTGACGTAATCCCCGAACGCATCTGTTGTCTTGATGTCGAGCGTGCGTGGGTGGGGGAGGTCAATCTTGAAATAATCGGCCATTCGCGCGGGGCCGGAAGACAGCACCGCGCAATGGGAGCCGAGGAAGATCGCTTCTTGAATTCCGTGGGTGATGAACACGATTGTTTTGCGACTTTCCTGCCAGATCCGCAGCATTTCGAGGTTCATCTTTTCGCGGGTCATGGCGTCAAGCGCACCGAATGGCTCGTCCATTAGCACCAGCTTGGGATCATGGATCAGAGCGCGAGCGATAGCGGCCCGTTGCTGCATGCCGCCAGATAGCTCAAACGGATACTTCTTGCCCGCATCGCCAAGCCCAACCATTTGTAATAAATCTTGTGCGCGTTCCCGCGCGGCCTTCATCGGCAGGCCTAGGATTTGAGCTGGCAAAAGAACGTTTTCGGTGATCGTGCGCCACTTGAGCAGCATGGGCTGTTGAAACACCATGCCAACATCTCGGCCTTCTTCAAAGCTGGCTACGCTTGAGCCAATCTTGACGGTGCCGCCATCGGCGTCATGTAGCCCCGCGAGGATTTTGAGCACAGTTGTCTTGCCGCAGCCAGACGGGCCGACCACAGAGAGCAGATCGCCGTCGTTAATATCGAGCGTGACATCGGACACCGCGACATGTTCCTTCGTGCCGGTCCGGTAGACCTTGCGCACGTTTTGCATTTGGATGAACGGTTCGCCGCTCATGGGTGCGGGTTGACTGTTGACGGTCATGCAAGCCACCTTTCGAGGTTGTCAGCGATGAAGTCATCATCGGCGAGATCAGAATGGACCGCATAAACCCGGTCGATTTCCTCTGCCTGACCCACAGAAAGTCCTTCTGCGGGATCAAGGCAATGGATCGTTTCAAGAAGGTGCTGACGACGTAGCACTTCGTGGCATCCGGCAATGCAACCGCTAAAATTATTGGCGACATCGAAAAATGCTGCGTTGCAATCGGTGACGCGGGCATCGAGTGACGCAAGATCAAGGGGTAAGTCGGCGCCACCGTCGACCACGGTGTGAATACGCTCAAGCAGTTCCACGGCTTTGCGGGTCCAGACTGACCAGTGACCTAAAAGGCCGCCACGAATGCGCAGCCGTACCATCCCGCCGTCGCGCGGAATGTCGAACGGCGTGAGCAGGTCGGCCACGATGTGATCGTCGTTGCCGGTGTAAAGCGTGATGCGGCTCTCAGCGCCTGCTGCCACAACGCCTTTCATGACGTCCAGAGTTTTGTAACGGTTGAACGGGGCCATTTTTATCGCAACGGCGTTGTCGATGTTGGAAAATTCGCGCCAAAAGCCGGCATTTAGATCGATTCCGCCAACTGCGGACTGCATATAAAACCCGATGATCGGCATTTCTCGGGCCACAGCGCTGCAATGCGCGATCAGCTCCTCCGGGGATTGGCCGCGAAGCGCGCCCATAGAAACCAGAACTGCGTGGTAGCCGTGTGAATGCGCTATTTTTGCTTCGGCGACCGCCTGTTCTGTCTGCCCTGCAACCCCAGCGATCATCACCAGAGGCCGCTCAGTCCATGCGGCGGCGTCTTCAGCAGCGGCTTTCAGCACGGGCTCGTATAGCCCGATGTCACGAATGGCAAACTGTGTGGTATGAACACCCACGGCAAGGCCGCCCGCGCCGGCGTCAACATAGTAGCGGGTCAATGCGCGCTGCCGGGCAGGGTCAAATGCACGGTTTGCGTCAAGCGCCAGCGGATGCGCGGGGATAACGGCCCCTTTGCGCAGCAGCGCGAGCACCTCGCCGGGGAGATCGTCGTGGTGAAGTCCCATCTGTTTTCCTATCCAAATTCTGGACCGGCGATTGCGGTAACCGTCGATCCATTTTCAGGGGGCAGCCACGGGCCGCGTTTCATGCGCAAGAATGGGCGCTGTCTATCAAATCCAAGTAATTCAAGACGTTCGCCAATCCGGGTACAGCGATCCGCGACATCCAGTAAGACCGGTCCTGTGATCTCGCCGATGAGGGTAGCGAGCTGCGCTTCGGCTTCCGGGCTGTCGGGGCTTGGCGCGGTGCCCACAACGGGGCCAATCTGAGTTGCCAGACGTCCTTCACGACCGAAGACGCAAAGTCCCGTGTTCGGTTCATAGTGGCAAAGGTCTGGGCGGCGGCTGGCAAAATTGGCGAGTAGATCTGTTCTATTCGCGCCAAACGCCCGGTTTGCAGCCGATATGGCTGCGGCAATGTCTGGGGCCGCAACATCGCCTCGCGGCTGGCCACCGCCGGTTCCGACCCAGCGGGTGAACGCTTCATGTCCTTCGAAGCCGAGCCTGCGATAGATAATTTCTCCGGCGGGCGTGGCGTCGAGCAGGGCGGTGCGCCCTTCGGTTTCAATCGCCGAGAGACAATGCTTTAGCAATCGCGTGCCAAAGCCGCATCCGCGCCTGCTTTTTCGCGTTAGGACCATACTGACCCACGCGATCTCAGTGCCATAAGGCATGATCGCTGCGGTTGCAGATAGGGCGCCGTCTTCTAGTATCCCAAACACCTTGCCGTGACGTAGAAAAAGCTGCCAATCGTCCGCTGTTTGGTTCCAACCTGCTTCCGTTGACAGCTGCATCGCGCCCTCGGTGTCGCCCTGCGACAGGGTGATGAGCGGCGGGATGGAAGAGATGGCTGTAACCGCCTCAGTAGGTACCATCGCGGGCCTCGAAATGGGTTGGCTTGTTGTGCGAGGGCAAGTCGTCCGAAACCCAGTTGGCAGTCCAGTCGAGCATCCGGTCAAGCGGAACCGTTGGGTAGCCGAAAGTGCCGTTGCATAGGCGGGTGTTCGACAGCCAAGCTTCGGGCGCTTCTTCGCCGGTAATGATGGGCGCAATGCCCAGCTTTTTGCCTAGTATTCCTGCCAGCCAACGCACTGAAATGACTTCTGGGCCGGTGACATTGATAGGGCTTGTTGGCGTCGTCGCTTGCTTCAGGCACCGCAGCGCAATGGTATTGGCGTCGCCCTGCCAGATTACGTTGACATGGCCCATGGTGACATCAATCGGCACGCCATCGCGCACTTTTACCGCGATATCGTGGAGTACGCCGTAGCGAAGGTCGATTGCATAGTTGAGGCGATAGATCCTGCCGGGGGTGTCGTGAACGGCTGAGAAATGCTCAAACATCCGCTCGCGTCCTATGCACGATTGCGCATATTCGCCGGGAGGATCAAGTGCGTCACCCTCGTCGGAGCCCATGCTGTCTACCGGAGAGAACGCATAGACGCACCCAGTAGAAAAGGCGACGATGCGCGAGTCGGAAAACGCTTGGGCGACGAGCGCGGGAATATGAGTGTTTGCCGCCCATGTCAGCGGCTGGTTCCCACCTGAGCCAAACTTGCGTCCGGCCATGAAAATGATGTTCTTTACCTTGGGCAGTGCTCCGATCGCGGCAGCATCGAACAGATCGCAGATGATGGTTTCAATGCCGTGCATTTCCAGCGCGGTTTTTGAAGCCGGATCTGAAAATCGCGCAACGGCGATGATCCTTTTGGTCGGCGCAGCATTCCGAGCGAGGCGGGCGAGGGATGGTCCCATCTTGCCGCTGGCGCCGAGTATCATGATATCACCGTCGACGGCTGCAAGGTCGTCAATCAGGGCCCGAGATGGCAGTGCGATGAAATCGTCCAAGGCTTCAACGCTGTCGAAGCGGTCAGGCAGGCATGCACCATCCAGAAGGGCCGCCGGTGTGTTCTTGATATCGCTCATGACATCCTCGCATCTTTGGGAAGCACAATGTGTTCGACAATCAGCACTGCCATGTAGAGTGCGATGCCGATCAGTGTGATCAGGGTTACGGCCATAAACATGGCGGGAGTATCAAGGGCGGCTTGCACCTGAATCATCAGGTAGCCGAGGCCCCGGTCAGAGGCGATGAATTCGCCGACCACGGCACCGGCAACCGCCAGGATTGCGGAGACTTTCATGCCCGAAAAGATGTAGGGCAGGGCGCCTGGAAGTTGAATGTAAAAGAAGGTCTGCCAACGTGATCCGCGCAGCGATTTGACCAGATCAAGCAAGTCCGGCTCTACTTCGCGCAGCCCCCTGACGGTTGTCAGCAGAATGGGGAAGAAGCACAGCGAGAAGGTGATCAGGATGTTTGTCGAGATGCCGTAGCTGAACCAGACGATCACCAGCGGACCAAGCGCCACTTTCGGGATCATGTTGAGCGTAATCAACAGCGGGAAAAACATCATGGTCAGGGTTTTGGACCATGAGAATATCACTGCAAAAGCAACGCCCAGAACGGTGGCAAAGAAATAGCCGCCGCAAATTTCCAACGCGGTGACCCAGGTATTGCCCATCCAGTCGTAGCGACTGGAGCCAAGCGTGGAGATGATCTCGCTTGGCGCGGGGAGGATGAAACGAGGCACTTCAAAGATTTTGACGGCTATCTCCCAGGCGAAAAGAACCGCCAGATGAGACATGACTGCAACCAGCCTGCTGCGGTTGCGCTGCAGACGTTCCAGCCTCGCGCGTTCGTCCTGTCCGGTATCTGTTTCTGAGCCCATCTTTGATCCCCTGTTTTAAAAAAACCTAGAGAGAAAGATTTCATCTGTCAACCAACCGGTTGGTTGATTAGCTCCGCAAGGCCGACAAAACGAAATCTATAATATGCGCCCGCCTCTGCCGCATTTGTTTGGCTGTGGTTATGTCACGGTTGAAGATAACCGAGGCGGTGTGGCGGTTGGAAAAGTAGAAATACGTGAGCCCTGCGATCGACAGGTATAGATCGACTGGGTCAAAATGATCGTTGAAAACACCTGCTGCGACGCCACGATCCAGCGATTCTTCGATCAGACGGATCAGCGGAGAGTGCATGTCCTTAACTTTGTCTGACGTTTTCAGGTGAACGGCTTCCATCCGGTTTTCATCGTTGATCAGGGTGACGAATTCGGGGTGGTCTTCAAGATAATCGAACGAAAAGCCAACAAGCGCACGCATGGCGGCTTCCGGTTCTTGTTCTTCCAAATGAAGCTGCTGCTCGCGTTCGCGGATCTCACGGTAAACCTCTTCGAGCGTGGCACGATAGAGATCAGCTTTGCTGCCGAAGTGATGATAAACCAGTTGCTTGTTTACGCCTGCCAATCGGGCAATGCGGTCAACGCGCCCGCCCTCAAAGCCAAATTCGGCAAATTCGGTGACAGCAGCATCAAGAAGCGCCTTCCGGCTTGCGGCGGTATCCCGCTTTTGCGGGCGTTTCTTTGGAACGGGCGTCTCGGTGTTCGCAATTTCTTCCATGGGCTTTTCTTTCTCCATGGGGCTCCCCCTTATGTAACCAACTGGTTGATTGGTTATTGATCGCTACTAACATCCGTGCCTATTGTTGACTACCCGAATTGTCCGGAACCGCGACACCACCACCGGTCGCGGCCTGATTTTCTCTTTGTGACCCAGGAGTTAACCGATGATGCCCAGCAGATCCCTTGTTTTTTCAACTGCGCTTGCTGCGCTTCTTTCCCCGCTTGCCGCCAATGCCGAAGATATCAGCATGGTGCTAAACTGGGTCCCGACGGCCGATCATGCCCCCTATTTTTACGCTAAGCAGCAGGGCTGGTATGAGGATGAAGGCATCCAGTTGGAAATTGAAGCCGGGCGCGGTTCAGGCGCTGCGGTTCAGCGCGTTGCCGCCGGAATTGCCGAAGTCGGCGTGGCCGATCTGGCGACAGTTCTCCTTGCGCGCGGAGAGGGCGCCAATGCAGTTGCCGTGATGACTGTCTATGCCAACTCGCCCCAAGGTTTTTACTGGCTGAAGAGCAGTGGCATCGAAACGCCAAAAGACTTTCCTGGCCATTCCGTCGGGAACCCGCCCGCCGATGCGTCGCGCATCATGTGGCCGCTTTTTGCAAAGTCCGTGGGGATTGAGCCTGACTCGGTCAAGTTCGTCAACGTTTCGCCTCAGGCCAAGTTGGCCTCGCTGAAAAGTGGCGCGATCGACGTGACCAGTGACTTTTATAACGAACATGATCTGAAAGTTCGCGAGTTTGGCGATGATCTCGGTTTTGTCGCGTGGCGCAACATCGGCGTGAACCCCTATGGCAACTCGGTTATCGTCAATGAGACGTTCCTTTCAGAGCACCGGGATGTCGTTGGCAAGTTCGCTGCCGTGAGCCAAAAGGCGTTTGCAGCTTGTGTTGCCGACTTCCAGCCTTGCTTGGATGCGCTGATGTCAGAAGTTTCCGGGCTGGATCCAGAAAATCAGAAAGACCAGTGGGGTCGTATTAAAGAGCTGATGCGCGACGAGACAACCCAGACCGTTGCCCTTGGTGCCTTTAGCTCTGAGCGGATGGCCGCGGACTACGACATGATTTCAACTTACTTCGATGTCAAAAAGCCTTTTGACATCGAAACGGTATACACCAACGAGTTCCTTGACGAGTCCGTCAAAATGACCGGTGAGTAATAGAACTTCTTGAGGTTGACTTGGTATAGAACGCGGCGTTCTCGCCGCGTTCTATTTGCTTGAGGGCATAGGCGTTCGCGTCTGGATGTGACGCTCTAAAGAGTGGGTTTTCTGGCGTTGTCACATTAACCTGCGTTTGGTTGCACGAGTTGTGGTTTGGACATAGCTGACGGCCATGCACACGCCGAGCATCAGCTATACACGCCACCGGCTTCCATCCCAGATCATCGCTCATTGTCAATCACGGCGACAAAAGGGGGAGTTGTCACGTAACCGGTTCTGCGAGCGCCTGACACCCTGCGCGGATTGCGCTCGAAATAACAAAACCCACGCCGAAAGGACACGCTTAGGACTGGACGTAGAATGACCGGTTCCGAGAGAACAAGCAGGAACTGATGCGCCACTTCGACAATGTCACAAGCTGGAGATCGGGCGGCTCCGCGACTGGACTGGCCGGGAAAGTCATTTTACCGCCGATACGCGCTGACAAAAGCGCTCATGGCATCATGGTCTTGCCACTATCCAATGATCGTTTCAGAGAGATCAAAGCCAGGGCGCGATAAAGCGTTTAAATCAGATCTTCCAGATGAGATGGCTATAATGACAGTTATGTAAAATAAGTTGACCATACCTCTATGAAACTCCCTTGAGTTCGCTAAATCCAGTCTATCTTTCGCTAGGTTCAATGACGCTTCTGGTAGTTCGATTGAAGAGTGGTAAGGTGAGAACGTAATAGGAACTACCCTCAATCATGCTGCATCGTCCAGCATACGGGTTGGAAAGGTTCTGTCGCAAATTTCCGAGGTTTACGAAGAAAGCCTTTTCCCCGGACACAGTTATGCTGCGAGCTCCGCGAATTGCTGGAATGCGGTTTTCCCGGCCATGTCGAACTGGCACTTGTGGATCATATGCGCCACCTCGTTGCCAGCCCGTGTTGCGGACGCCGCCCGCGGTGTTTGTCAAACTAGTTGTCCGCCGATTTCATGCGGCGTCTCTGATTTCAGGGGCGCTGAATTCGTTTTCTGGATTCAGCCAGACAGGTCCGGCCGGTTGCCAGTTTCGGGTTTTTCCTGACCA
>NZ_MTBG01000066.1 GCF_002119405.1 Pseudoruegeria sp. SK021
GAAATGGCGCAAACTCGACGGTCAAAACCGCCTCCCCGAGATCATCCAAGGGGTTGAGTTCCGGGATGGGATCCGCCAACTTCAAACCGCCGCCTGATCAAGCGTCACCAACTTTTGCCCATATCTCCTTCAGGCGTCCGAACATGATCTCGATCTTGCTGCGCCGTTTGTAGCGACGCTTGTCATAGCTGATGGACGTGGTCCTCGATTTCCGCCCTGGGATGCAGGGTGTTATTCCCTTGTCTTCTAAAGACTTTCGGAACCAGTCCGCATCGTATCCTCTATCTCCCAGCAGCCAATCGGCTGAAGGCAGGCTGCTCAAAAGGGCTGCGGCACCCGTGTAATCGCTTACCTGGCCAGCCGTTATGAAGAGCCGGATCGGGCGTCCAAGAGCATCTGTGACGGCGTGCAACTTGGTATTCATGCCGCCCTTCGTGCGCCCGATCAGCCGTCCACGCCCCCTTTTTTTAGCCGCAAGCTGGAAGCCGTGCGGTGCGCTTTGAGGTAGGTGGCATCAATCATGATCGTTTTCTGTTTCGCCGCAGTGGCCTCTGCGGCCAACCCATCCATGATCCGGGCGAACACTCCCATGTCGCTCCAGCGTTTCCATCTGTTGTAAAGTGTCTGGGCAGGGCCATACTCAGGAGGCGCGTCACACCACCGCAAACCATTGCGATTGATGAATATAATCCCACTCAGCACGCGCCTGTCGTCGACGCGTGGTTTGCCATGGCTCTTGGGAAAGAACGGTTGAAGGCGTTCAATCTGCGCCTCAGTCAGCCAAAACAGGTAACTCATGAATGTGATCTCCTTGCGGAGCCTGAATCACGTCAACAGCCTGAAATCAATGGGTCTGGAGCCTAGCAAGTATGACGGTAGCCATGATGTCCAATACGCTCAGCATCTGAACGTCTGCAATTAAATATGTCGATATTTTAGGCAATTCCAGAAGCGTGCGCCAACGCCGAAGCAGTTTCCTTGACCCCCGCATGAACCATCCCGTTTCGTTAACGTAGCGCAGGGAGGGCAAGACGCCTCCGATACCCTCTTCTAATGGTTGGCGTGCCGAACTCGTCATAAGCGACTTCGGAAATCTGAGTCTCCCACTCATTGTTTCTATTTGGTTGTTTGTGACTCGTCAGAATGGACGATGACATGTGCGACAGATGTGGAAATACTCATAAAAACCTCATGGAAGCCTCCCGTCGCGGGTTCTTGAAGAGTGGCGCGATGGCGGCAGCTGGGCTGGCTCTTCCAGCAGGACTTGCCGGTCTCTTCGGAGCCAAAGGTGCGGCCGCTGCAGGCATGACAACGCTCAAGGCAACGCATGGCGCGGGTCTTTGTAACCTAGGTATCTTTATTGCCAAAGAGCGTGAGTTGGCAGCGGAAGACGGGGTAGAGATCGACTTCGTGGTGACACCGACGACGACCGACGTCGTAACGCTGTTTGGCGCGGGGATGGTTGATATTTCGGTCATCCCTTACTCAAATTTTATTACATTGGTTGATCAGGGCGCACCCGTGAAAATGGTCGCCGGAGCTGGCGCCGAAGGATGCATTCTTATTGGACGAGACGGCATCTCTAGTCCCGAAGACCTCAAGGGAAAAACGATCGGAACATTTCAGGCCGACACGCTTGAAGTGCTGCCCTACGACTATCTGGCGAAAGCAGGGGTTCCGTTTAACGAGGCCACTATTCGCTATTTCAACACATCGCCCGAGATGGCCGCCGCTTTCATCAACGGTGGCATTGACGCTGTTTGCCATATTGAACCCTACGCGACGCAGTGTCTTGAGGGCCGAGAAGGTGCGACGGTGCTCAGCGATGGCATCGACCTCTATGGCCCGGGATATGCAGATTGCGTTCTGGCCGCGCGGACACCTCTGATCGAGGAAAACCCTGAAGCTGTGAAGGCCGTGATCAAGGCGATGATGACGGCGCAAAAGCAGATTGAGGCAGATACGGCAACCGCCCTCGAAGAGACTGTGGGAACCTATTACAAAACCTCGCTCGACGCTTTGAAGCTGGCGCAATCGAAACAGCCCGTGATGATCGATCAACGCCAGAATTCCGCCTTCTTCAAGGAGCGGTCGCTGTCGATGCAAAAGATGGGCTATGTGAAAAACCTGCTTCCCGACGAGGCGCTGGATTGGTCGCTTATGGAAGAAGTGATCGCCGAGAACCCCGACCTCTATAACTCGCTCGCGCTAAAATCAGCCTGACGGAAGAGGGACAATCATGACCGATCAATCACTCCGTGCGAATAACCCGAGCACAATTGCGACTGGCCTAAACCTGAAAGAGCATGCGCAAACGGTTAGGCGCAAGCTCGTGCCACTGGCTTGGACCTGCGCCTCGCTCGGTTTGTTTGTCGCGATCTGGGAATTCTCTTGGTGGCAGGGGTGGGCAAATCCGCTTCTGCTGCCGCCTCCCCATATTTTTCTGAGCAACTTGCCGGAACAGTTTCGCTTTTTCGACCCAACCGGTGGACGCGCCGGTGCTCTGAGCGAGGGAGGTAGTATCTGGTCGGTGCTGGGGGTCATCGGCTGGTCAGCACTTCGAGTTACGCTTGGCTTGAGCCTTGGCTTCGTAATGTCGCTAATTGTCGGCGTTGCAATTCGGTACTTTAACATCTTTGGTAAGCTGGTCCTTCCCCTAGTCACCATGATGGCGCCGATCTCTCCGGTTGCTTGGATCCCCGTGGCTGTTTTCATGTTCGGAATCGGCAATCCCCCGGCCGTCTTTCTGGTCTTCATCGCGATTTTCTTCGTAATGGTGCTGGCGACCCTGTCGCAGATTGATGCGGTGCCACCCCATTTCATCCAACTTGCGAGGATTATGGGGGCGTCGAAGCGCCAAATCTACATGCAGGTCATTCTGCCGGCTATCCTGCCCGGATTGTTTGTCACGCTCCGCATGAACCTCTTTGCCGCATGGATGGTGGTCCTGATCGCGGAAGCCGTTGGCGTGGGGTCTGGCCTAGGACAGGTCACCATGATGGCGCGCAACACATTCAATTCGAGCCTTGTTTTCTTCACCATGACGCTGATCGGGATCACCGGATTTGCCTTTGATCAGGCCCTTGGCCTCATTCAACGCAAAATTCTTTGGTGGATCGGACCCAGCAGTATCGGACGGATCTGATATGACCCTTGGACTATCGATTTCTAACGTCACTAAAACTTGGAACCCGGACGGCTCCTCACCAACCCCTGCCGTGCGAAATCTCACTCTTGATGTGAACCTTGGCGAATTCGTAGTGCTCCTTGGCCCGTCGGGCTGCGGGAAAAGTTCGCTGCTTTATATGGTTGCAGGGCTGGAAGAGGCGACCTCGGGCAGCATCACTTTCGACGGGTTGGAAATCACACAGCCGTCTCCTGAACGTAGCTTGATCTTTCAAGAGGCCGCCCTGTTTCCGTGGCTTTCGGTCCGCGACAATGTGGGGTTCGGATTGCAGATCAAAGGAATCACGCAAACTAAGCGTCGCCAGAAAGTCGATGACCTTCTGAAGCTGGTCGGGCTGGCAGGTGCAGGTGATAAACGACCTCACGAGTTGTCCGGCGGCATGCGACAGCGAGCGGCGCTCGCACGGGCCTTGGCGATGGATCCGAAAGTTCTGCTTATGGATGAGCCTTTCGCCGCTCTCGATATCCAGACCCGTGCCCGCATGCAGGATCACCTGCTGCGCATTTGGCGAGAAACCGGTGCATCTGTTCTTCTGGTCACACACTCGATCGATGAAGCACTCGCCCTCGCTGACCGCATTATCGTGTTCACATCACGACCGGGCCAAATCAAAGCAGAAATCAAGATAGACCAACCGCGACCACGTGACTTGCACTCGCCCGAAATGGTCGACCTTGCACGGCGCTGCGACGCTTTGTTGGCAGAAGAAGTGAACAAAGCCTTCGCGGAACAGGAGCTCCTATGACCGTCGCCTTGCTGACCGCCCGGTGGATCGTGACCGGGGCCGCTGATAACAAACACCCGGCCATCCAAGAGGATGCCGCCCTCGCCCATGAGGATGGTGTCGTCTTGGCAGTCGGGCCAATCGATGAAATTCGCCGCGCCTACCCCGGAGCCAGCGAGACGGCATATCCGAAACACATGATCTTGCCAGGGTTTGTGAACAGCCACCACCATGTCGGATTGACCCCTCTTCAAATGGGCTCGCCTGACTATGCGTTGGAGCTTTGGTTCGCAGGCCGGCTTTCAGCACGTGACATCGACCCCTATCTGGACACGCTCTACTCGGCGTTTGAGATGATCGCCTCTGGCATTACGTCGGTCCAACACATTCAAGGTTGGGCACGTGGCGACTACGGACAAGTGCACGGCGCAGCATCAGCCGTTCTAGCGGCCTATGAGGCCATAGGGATGCGCGTATCTTACTGCTATGCAGTGCGTGAGCAGAACCGTTTTGTCTATGAAGCCGACGAGGATTTCTGCCGTCGCCTACCGCCAGACGCCGCGAAAGCAATGGCGGCCAATCTTGAGGCTCAGAAGCTAAGTTTGGAGGAGTTCTTGCAACTCTTCGATGAACTGACTGATGCAAACCAGAACCCTCGCGCTCGGATTCAACTTGCGCCTGCAAACCTTCACTGGATGACCGACGACGGATTGCTAGCCCTTAAGGAACGCTCTGACAGCGCCGGTGTGCCGATGCATATGCACCTTCTCGAAACGGCCTACCAAAAGGAATACGCCCGTCGGCGTACTGGCACGACGGCCGTGAAGCATCTAGAAAAATTGGGGATCCTCGGCCCCAAGCTGACCATCGGTCACGGTGTTTGGATGACGGAAGAAGACATCGATATAATTGCGCATAGTGGAACATGCCTTTGCCATAATTGCTCGTCCAACTTTCGTCTTCGCAGCGGCTTGCTGCCCTTGATGGAATATCAAAAGCGCGGCGTCACTGTGGGACTCGGTCTCGACGAAGCCGGTATCAACGAAGATCGTGACATGCTTCAAGAGATGCGGCTCGCCTTGAACGTTCATCGCGTGCCGGGAATGAACCACGATAACGTTCCGACCCCAACGCAGGTATTTCGCATGGCCAGCGAACATGGCGCCATGACCACAGCCTTCGGCTCAGACATTGGACGTCTTGATCCGGGTCGCCGCCTTGATGCAGTCATTGTCGACTACGATGCCGCGACCTATCCATTTCAGGATCCCGACATCCCACCTCTCGACGCAATCGTTCAACGGGCGAAGTCGGCACATGTCCATGCGGTGCTGGTCGATGGCGAGGTCATCTATCAGGACGGTCGCTTTACCCGAATTGATAGGGACGAGATTCTGGAACAGATCGCAAAAGTGCTGTCAGCGCCAAAGTCGCAGGATGAGCAACATCGCCACTGGTTGCGGGATCAGGTCTTTGGAGAAGTCGAAAAATTCTATTCTGACTACTTGAACGACGCCACAGAACGCACGCCATTTTACGGAACGTCCTCGCGCCATTAAGCCCGCGAAGGATAAAGGAAAAACAACAATGAACGGAATTCTGTTCCGCGATGTCCGTCTGCTTGATCTGGCGGCACCTAAAGGGATGACATCCATCTGTGCGCTGCGTACGAAAAACGGGCGCATCCACGAAATCGCACCAACCTTGGTTCCGAACGCGGGCGAGGACGTGATCGAGGGCAATGGCAACCTACTCATGCCCGGGCTCATAAATGGGCATTTCCATTCCTCTGTCACCCATATGAAAGGCAGATTGCCGGGATTGCCGCTTGAAATCTTCATGCTCTATGAATGTCCGGAGCTGGAGGTGTTGCGCCCAACGCCGCGCGAAGCTTATCTGCGCACGATGCTCGGTTGCATAGAAATGCTGAAGACCGGTACGACAGCCGTACAGGACGACTGCTTCTTCGTGCCGGAACCAGAACCAGAGATCATAGACGCGGTCATGCAGGCATACACCGATAGCGGCATCCGCGCCCGCGTTGCTTTGGACCAACCTGAGCTGAGTGAGTTGGAAAAGCTGCCCTATCTGACCGAGATGCTGCCGGACGATCAGCGACGGCAGATGTCTCTGCCCTCACGCACTAAGAGCCAGACATTACTCGCACTTTATGACCATCTGATAAATCGGTGGCACGGGACTGCGGACGGCCGCATTAAGGCGGCGGTCTCCTGCTCGGCCCCCCAACGTGTCAGTCCGGGGTATTTCTCGGCCCTCGATGATCTGAGCCAACGTCACGATCTCCCACATTACGCCCATATGCTTGAAACTAAGCTACAAAGGGTGTTCGGCGAAGAATGCCTCAACGGGCGCTCTTTGGTGCAATACACGAAAGATCTTGGCCTGCTGTCGGATCGTATGAATATTATTCATTCTATATGGGTCGATGACAAGGATCTGGACCTGATTGCTGCCAGCGGTGCCTCTATCGCCCATAACCCGATCAGCAACCTGAGGCTTGGCAGCGGGGTAATGCCTTTCCGTGCCATTCGCGATCGCGGCATTCCGGTTTGCCTTGGGGTCGATGAAGCAATCGCAGACGATGCCATCAATATGTGGTCGGTCATGAAAACCGCCGGCATGATCCACAACCTGTCAGGGTGGGACTATGAAAATTGGCCGTCCGCTACTGAGATATTGACTGCCGCGACCGTCGGAGGCGGGCATGCCATGCGGGAACCGGGCCTTGGCAGCATGGCACTCGGCGCGCCAGCTGATCTCGTACTTTTGAATCTCAAGACATTGCCCTTCACGCCTCTGAATAACCTGCAACGTCAGCTGGTGCACTGCGAGCTAGGCACTTCAGTCCTTGCTGTCATGGTAAGTGGTCGGCTCGTCGTGCAAGAAAACCGCCTTATCCATGTCGACGAGGAAAGCCTTGTCGGTGAGGCGCGCATGCTCTTCGAAGAAAAATCAGACGCCTTTGAGCGCGCGGATAAGGCGGTTTCCAAACTGTTGCCGCATTATCGGAGAATGTATCATAAAGCGGCAACAGTCGATGTCGGGATGGAGCGTCGCCTTGAAGTTTTCACACGCGATAAAGCAATCCTCTGAGGTGGGAGTAGTGACATAAACTAAACGGGCTTCGCTCTTTGTGGACGGCCCATAATTTGCACGGGTTTTCTTGGCAGCTGAGATCTTTTGGCTAGCGGTCATTTGTCCGCCTGTTTGCGCGGGGTTTATGGCCGCTGGCCCTGATGAAGTCTGCGGATCGGTTCCTATCAAGTTGCCGGGCTATGACGCTCTGGAAATGCCACGGGGTGTCCCGATTGCGGCTGTATTGATCCACGTCACTGAGTTGCGCTTGCATTGGAGTTGTCACATTAATTCCGACATTCAGGTGAGACGGGACATGCCACCGTCATGGCCAAGGCGCGAAAAGAGAACTCAAAGCTAGGCCATCGGACGCTTTCGTAGCGGGACGGCGACCAAAATCATGGCGCAGACCGATGCGCTTGGCGTAACCGCTTCATTGTGGCCGCCTGCCTGATTTCCGGATGATTTGCTAAGATACGTGCTTCACGACGTCCTTTGCGACGTGTCTTAGGTGGGGTCAGTGATGCGTGGTGAGATACTTGGGTTTGAACGTCGACGCCGTTGGAGCGACGAGGAGAAGCTGGGGATCGTGATGTCTGTGGGCGTTGATGAGGCGACGGTCACGCAGGTGGCGCAGCGCCACGAGATCACGCGGTAGCAGGTCTATTCCTGGCGCCATGAGATGAAGAAGAAGGGGGTTTGGTCACCGGATGGCGGAGCGCTCTTCCTTCCTTTCGATATTCCCGCACATGGCGTTCCCGCCCTCGCGGACACGCCCAACCTGACCCATATTGCTGCAGAGCGACCGGCTCGCGCTAAGGTTGCGTCAACCTACCGCCGCCTGCAACGTTTCTTCCAACAGGTGATCCTGCCCGACGATTGGAGTGTCGGCATCGTAATGGCG
>NZ_MTBG01000067.1 GCF_002119405.1 Pseudoruegeria sp. SK021
GAAATGGCGCAAACTCGACGGTCAAAATCGAATGCCTGAAATCATCCAGGGGATTGAGTTCCGCGACGGACTCCGCCAACTTCAAACAGCCGCCTGATCAGGCGTCACCAACTTTCGCCCATATCTCGTTCTGATGGAATGGACATCCCCTGGTTCTGTCGCAAACTTTTGAGCCGGTGTGGCCTGTCGCGCCGCCTGTGATAGTCGGCTCCGGTTGATATTGCAGACGGGGACCCGGACGTGGCGATTGATTTCAAAGGCGTACATTATCCAAAAGACATGATCCTTTTCGCCGTGTTCTTCCACGCCCGCTATGGCGTGTCCTATCGCGATCTGGAGGAGATCATGGCCGAGCGCGGCGTGGATGTGGACCACGCGTCTCTGAGCCGATGGGTCGTGAAATTCGCGCCAATGGTAGCCGCCGAGGCCCAGCGGCGCAAATCACCAACCAGCAAATCCTGGCGCTGTGACCGGCATCGCTATTTGGCATGGTTTTGGCACTGCTAATTGGCACCTATGACGAGAGAGGTGGTCGCCAGAACTCGGACCAGTTGCTAAGCTTTAGCGACTGACGAAGGACCGATCTGCCAAGTTTCTCACAGCGTTCAGCCCAGCCCAGCGGCCTGCCGTAGAGCCTCATTCATGCGGGTCTGCCAACCGGGTCCTTGCGCCTTGAACCGGGACACGACCTCAGGATCGAGACGCAGGGAGACCGCGACCTTCGGTTTCTCGGCCTTCGGGCGTCCGCCGACATTCTTGCGCATGGTCTCGGCCAGAGCCGGGAAGGCCTCGGCGAAGGCCTTGGCTTCGGCAAGCTGAGCGTCATTGGCCTCCGGTGCGTCCGGGTCGCTGGCGATCATCGCCTGAATCTGGGCTTCGCTGAGCGGCTTCTTGGTCATAGCAGGTCCCTTTCTTTTCGGCTGGCCGGTCGCATCGAGATCACCGAGACGCCCTCGGTTCCAAGGATGGCGAAGACGACTGCGATCGTTCCATCTGCCAGCCGCCCGATCGCCATGTGGCGGTTCGCCTTCACCGGGACGACGAGAGACGACAGGAAAAACGTCTCGTCTAGGTCGGCAAAATCGAGCCCGTGCTTGGCGAGGTTGGTCTGCCTTTTCGGCGCGTCCCAGACAATCATCCTACGTGTACCCTACAGCATCAATATAGTTTTTGTATCTACAAAAACATAGAGCCGCTATTAAAAAATTTCGCTACAGAATAATCCGCTCAATCTCGTCCAGCGTGACCCGGTCGCCGGACCGGTCATAGAGCTGCGTGGTTCGCGGGCTGGCATGGCCGGCGATGGCCTGAGCGGTCTCGAGGCTGCCGCCGGCAGCCATGTAGGTGGTGATGCCGGTGGCGCGCAGCGAGTGGTTGCAAAGCCCCGGCACGGCGATCCCGGCCTCGCTGGCCCGACGTCGCAGCATATGCAGCGCGTTGCGCGCCAGGAGCGGCCGCTCGGTCAGCCGCCCGGTCCGGCCCTCGGCAGACCGGAACAGCCAGCCGGTCCGGTCCTCGCCGATCCCGGCCGCGTCGATATAATCCAGCACCCAAGCCTCCAGAGTATGATGCGCCGGAACCTCATGCTGGACGCTGCCTTTCTCGTGCAACCGAACCGACCAGCGCCGCCCCTGCGGTCGAAAATCCGCGACCCGCATCGCCACCGCCGCCCCGACCCGGGCGAAGGAATAGATCATCAGCCCAATCAGGGCCCGGTCGCGCAATCCCACCACGGTATCGGCGCGGATGCCCTCAAGCAGATGCCGAGCGTCGTCGCGCGGCAGGACCGGCGTGCTGCCACGGCGGACAAGATGGCGCGGCCCGCGCACCGAGGCGGCCGGATTGATCGGGATCACCTGGCCAAGCACCATCCAGTCGAGAAACGCCCGGATCGCCGCCAGCCGTTGCTTACCCGTAGCCGGGGCATGGCCGCGCCCCAGCGCCTCGATATGGGCGGCCACATGCACGGGCCGCAGGGCGGCAAGGTGATGCACGCCCCAGTCCTCCACGGCGGCGCAGAAGTCCGCTACAGCCCGACCATAGGCTCGCCGGGTGTGCAGGTTGCGGATCGGGACGCTGAAGAACTCCCGGAACCGCTCCTCGGCCTCAGGGCCGGTTGCCGCGATAACCGCCGGCAGGTGGCCCGGGCGGGCGCGTGCCTCTCGTGGGGCCGGGATCATGTTCGGCCCGTTGCCGACATCGCGCCGTCGAACCAGAGCGCGGGCAAGGTCTCCCGCCCGTCCGGCCCCAGATGCGCCTGCATCCGGTCTCTCAGTGTCACCATGCCGTCTCTCCCCGGGCCCCGCGCCCTGCCCAGTCGTATCCGATAACCCGTCTTATCCGATACCACCCGAGCTCGCCCGGACCGGTCGGGCTGCGGAGGCAGCGCCGCCCGGCCGGCGGTTTTCGTCAGCCCGGCCGGGAGCGCGCCCCGGGTGGAGACGGGTGTGGTCCGCCCGGCCGAGGGGGGTGGATGACTGTGGACCCCTGAGGCCGAACCGGCCCGCTCGGCCGGTCGGGACCCCAGAGACGCGGAGACCGCAAGGGCCGCCGTCTCAGCTGGCAGGCGACACGGCGGACGGAGCCTGCCGCCAAGACGCGCCGATCTGGACGGTATTGCAACACCGACAGGCTGGAAGTCCAAGCGGATCCGACGCGCCAAAGACAAGGCGGCGACCTCCGCAACCGCCGCCGACTACCCGCGCCTGCAGGGCTGTTCAGCGCCGCCGATATCTGAGGTCTCGGCCCAGCCCAGCCCTCTAAGGGTGACATTTCCAAGTTGCACGGCACCGGACATTTCCGGTTGGATGCAATCGTGCCACACCAGATGTAGCGCTCCCAGATCATAGCCTCTACTGTGCCGGCATCGTATCGTGAGGCTGATAAGACCATGGCAGACATCAACTTAAGCAACCGATCCTTGGACGAGCTGAAGACGCTCCAGAAGGACGTGACAGAGGCAATTGACAGCTTTGAGACCCGCAGGCGACAGGACGCCCTGGCTGCCGTCGAGGCCAAGGCCAAAGAGATGGGCTTTACCCTGGCCGAACTGACCAGACAGCGGAAGGCACCGAAGGCCGTGATCCCACCGAGGTATTGCCATCCAGAGAACCCAGAACTGACGTGGAGTGGGCGTGGTCGGCGCCCTGCCTGGATCAAGGAGGCGCTTGCGGCCGGGACGACCCTAGAAACGTTCCTGATCGCCAAATAGCGCTTGATCCCCTGGGGGTCTGGTGTGGGGCTATGTCCAGGTCAGACCCATCGTTATCGCCGCTCGAGGTGCAGGGCCGACCGTTCGCTGCGCCAAGGGCTGACCTCACACAGCGCGGACGGTTCGAACCTCACCAATCCGACAAACGACGCCCGCTCATATCATACTGTATCAGCCTGTGCGGACAGCCGCGTGGTTATCCGATCGGGTTCCGCAAGACCCGCAGAATTTGAAAAACGAGTTTTCGCGCGTGTTGCACTTTGCGCATCGGTCGAACAGGCAAAACCCACAGTGCACGCAGAAATCAACTGGGGGCTCATCCGGCTTTTCGCCTTTGCGTGATGTCACCGCGCCAAATTGGCGATCACAGCTGGGGCAGATCCCTTCAGAGATATTCTTGACCGCCGTTTCATAGGCGATGGCGTTGCGCTTTTCGGTTTCGGGGCGTTCTTCTTCGGCTTGCTTCTTGGCGAGGTAGCGGTTCATGCCCTTGATCGCGAAATACGCAAACAGCAGCGCCAGGACGATGCCCATGACATAGCGGACGTAGCCGCCATAGGAGGGTAGATAAGGAACAAGTTCGATAAAGAAAGCGAAGAGCGCAAAGATCACGAAGCCGCGGTAGACTGGCCAGTATTGCGAACCGCGTTTTTTGGCAACAAGCCAGGCTGATAGCAGCAAAAGCGGCAGCGTGAGGGCTAGGCGCAGGCCAAAGACCTTGAGGACCTCGCGGCTATGAGCCTTTTGATAGGGCGCGATGGCGGCGTCCTCAATGGCCGCTCTTTCGGCAAAAAGGTCTTGCTGGGCGCGCCTCAGGGCCAGGTCGGTGACACGTAGGTCTTCAATCACCCGCTGGGCATCGCGTTCGGAAATTTTCAGCTCTTCTATGGCTTGGACCCGCGTGACCACCTCGGAATTTTGGCTGTTGGCCGCGGTAGCAGTCCGAGTTTTGATCCAGTCTTCAAAGGATGCCCGTTGATTTTGATAGTCGAGCGTGCGGGAGGACAGCACGAATTCCGCGTCTTCGATGTCCCTTTGCGTGGTGCGCAGGGCGACTTCATTGCGGTCGATGCGGCTGTCGACATCGTCGAGCTGGATAGTATCGACGAAATCGATCTGCGTGATGCGTTTGCCAGCGGTCGGGACGTCCGACATAATCAATGCGCCCAACTGGATGAACAGAGAGCAAATGACGATGGACATGATCCACATGGCCAGCTTGTACCAGAATTGTGGACGGCGAGCGGCTTTCATATCGGTTCCTGCTTGAGTTTGAGCGCGGTTGGACTGGCTGAAACGGCTGGCCCGGGGCTTCCATTTTTTTCGTAGTATCAGACATGCGACGGATGGGAAGCACCGGTCGAATAGGGCTCCGATCTGCCGTAAGCTGCATCAAGGGCGACGGTCGGCTCCACTGTTTTGGCCAGACCGCACGCGTCCCCTAACGGTGAAGGTCACATACGCGCGCTGAAGACTGGGCGTCATTTTCTGTACCTCAATCAACGCCCCACAACAGACCCCCGGTTCTTCTCACAACTGAGGTGCCCCTCTTTGACGCCGGCGAGAGACCGAGGAGGTCCTCCGGGATCAGGCGCAGTTCTTGGCGGACAATTTTCCAGAAACTTTTCTGTGGACTGTCATCTGAAAAAACCAAAGCCGCCTGTCGCGGATGCCCGGGTTGCCGCGACGCCCAGCGGCGGGCTTGTTCCAGGGTCGACGAACAAAGGCCGGGCGGGAGAGAGTGGCGCAAAGCGCGGCGTCACCAGAACCATCGCGAAGCTCCTGCGACGGCGCAGTGCGATCGAGCCGATGATCGGTCACATGAAAAATGACGGGCGGCTGACCCGATGCCCGCTCAAAGGAACCGAAGGTGACGCCATTTTCGCTGTGCTCTGCGGCTGCGGGCAAAACATTCGTATGATCCTCAGGCACCTGAGGGCTGTCTTGCGCCATTTAATCCGGCTGATCTGTCGAATCTACTCGATCGCTGACGCGGAAATCGCGCCCGGTCGAACAGATCAGGTCAACAAAATCGCCGCCTGACAGCCTTATTCAGGTCGGACTAATCATGTCCGGACTCAAGCACCTTTCGGCATCCCAGAAAGTTGCGACACAACCATAGACCTTAGTTGCTGAGAAAACTCTTGCAAAATAGGGGCTGTCCACAAATGGCAATGAGAGGTGGTCGCAAGAATTCGGACCAGTTGCTAAGCTTTAGCGACTGACTAAGGACCGACCTGAGATGACGAAACGAAAGCCCTATTCTGCGGAGTTCAAGGCAAAGGTGGCACTGGAAGCCATCCGCGAGGAACTGACGACGGCCGAGCTGTCCAAGAAGTACGGCATTCACCCAACAATGATCAGCGGCTGAAAGCGTGCTGCGATTGCGAATATGGCGTCTGCGTTCGAAGGTGGTGCCTCGTCCGATGAGCCTACGATCTCCGAAAAGGAGGTCGGACAGCTACATGCCAAGATCGGCCAGCTGGTCGTGGAACGGGTTTTTTTGGCCAGTGCCTCCAGTCTCATTCTCGGCTCTGGAGGCAAAAAGCGGTGAAGCACGATCATCCCGATCTGAGCGTGCGGCGACAATGCCGTCTGCTGTCGTTGCACCAAAGGTGCGCCTTCGGCCCAACGACCCGCTCCGGCCTGTACTATCGCCCACGCGGGGAAAGTGCCGAGAACCTGGCATTCATGGAAATTATCGACCGGCAATTCCTGGAAACGCCTTGGTACGGCTCGCGGCAGATGGCTCGTCATATGCAACGAGAGGGGCATAAATGCGGTCGTCACCGTGTGCGTCGGTTGATGAGGCTGATGCGCCTTGTGCCGATCTATCAGGAGCCGAAGACCAGCAAGAAGCACCCGGCCCACAAGATATATCCATACCTTCTCGCGGACTTGGATATCACACGGCCCAACCAGGTCTGGTGGAGAAATAGCAAAAAGTTGGTGATGGCCCGGGAGGGCGGCATATCATGGCGGTGTTGAAGACGCCGTCAATTCTCCGCAGAGAAAGGGATATGCCGTATGACCAAGACTACCATCGCAGCCTTGCCTGATCCATCTGGATTTTCACCCGATCCGCTGACCGAGATTCTTCGGTCGGGTGCGCGCAACCTGATCCAACAGGCCGTGGAGGCGGAATTGGCCGCACTCCTTAACGCCCATGCCGGCGACACCACAGAAGACGGTCGGGCACGACTGGTGCGGCATGGTCATTTGCCGGAACGGGAGGTGATGACCGGGATCGGCCCTGTGGCCGTGAAGGTCCCTCGGGTGCGTGACCGTGGCGGGGAAGCCGAGAAGATCCGGTTCACGTCGTCGATCCTGCCGCCCTACCTGCGCAAGGCCAAATCCATCGAGGAGCTGCTTCCCTAGCGTCGGGCGGGCGATGCATCCACTGGATGCCTCGCTTTTCCGCCTCAACCTCAAAGGCATCTCCACAGGCGACTTCCAGGAAGCCCTGGCCGCCCTGCTTGGTCCAAGCGCGGCAGGGCTGTGAATCCCGGAGGCAAACTGGTCCACAGAAACGGTCGGATTACCTGACCGTCGCGGATTAAAAGTCCGCCATTCTGATGCCCGAGGCGGAAGCTGAGGGCTGGGAGATGTATTCTGTGGAACTTT
>NZ_MTBG01000068.1 GCF_002119405.1 Pseudoruegeria sp. SK021
CGTAACGCCCAATGACCTGAGAAACTCAGATGTAGTCTCCATGGAGAAACTCGCTTCCTGTTATCCAACAGGAACCAAGTCGCAGAAACCTGGAATCAGAAGAAGGTGAGTTCCAGCCGCCGCTTACGGAAAACTGGTCCACAGAAGCGCGCCGAGCGCTTGAGCTACTTGATGGCATCGCGCCCGGCGCGCTTGCCACACCCGAAACCGACGACTATCAAACCCAAGGACTTTCGTTATGACTGAGGGACGAACGGGGGGCAGGTCAGCCACAATGGAGCGGTTACGGAAGAACCCGGGACTGGACGCCCGCTGGACCCGTCCGGCTGAACCCAGAAAACGAAATCAGCGCCCCTGAAATCAGAGACGCCGCATGAAATCGGCGGACAACTACTTTGACTGTGAATGTCTCTAACCCGCAACGTGACGTGCGTGAATCCATCGCTGCTTGGGAACTGAAAACAACCTGCCCAGGAAGTCGTGCTGCAACAGATCGGCGAAGGGCTCGGTATGTGTGTCCACGATTTTTCGGATGTCGGCTTTGTAGATCTGCGGCTTTCCGGCAAGATCCTCCAACTGCTGATAGAGTGTCAGGACATATGGCATTTCAAGTGTGGCCTTCTTCAGGTCAGTCAGGTCACGTTTGTGGTGCCGTAGCCCCTTGTCGAGGAAGCTTTCGGAAAATGTTGCCAATTCGTCGGGCCGGACCGCAAGTCCTGACCAGTCGGAAATCCGGGTCAAACACGCTTCTGGATTACTGATCAGGTCGTTGTAGCGCACCACGATCATGCGTTCGTCTTCTAGGGTCGCTAGAAACCTGACTGTGTAGACATACCAGAGCAAAAGTGTCTCGCGCAGATCCTGACCGAAGAAATGGAAAGGATCGCCATCGCCGGCAAAACTTTTGCGGTAACGGGATTGCTGACTTTCGGCGCATTCTACCGGATTGCGAAATGTGAAAACGATTTCCGGCGTGCCATGTCCCATGGCGCGAACGGTGTTGCGCCAGATCCCATAGGTCTGCATGATGCGCGGATCTTTGAGGATATAGTTCGGATGCGGCTGACAAAGATACTCATGGCCCAGAAACGTACTGATCGGCAGTTTGAATTGACTGGCGATTGCATCAGCGTCATCACCGAACGAAAAGAAGATGTCGTCCCAATCGGAATTTCGCTTTCGTAGGATCTCTTCATTCAGCCGCACAAAGCGCTTGTTCTCATAATATCCTTTTGGGTTTTCGTGTGTTCCCGCCCAAAGCTCACCATTTCCGATGGAATAGCCGACGCTTTCACAACCAGCGGCCAGAAGAGACGTGCCCGAGCGATGGAACCCGACAAGAAAGGTGAAGCGGCTTTCGCTGGTCCGGGCGCGATCACGCTTGTCGCTGTCCAGATAGATCATGACCTTCAGCGTCTCGACGGCCTCTTGGATATGCGCCCTCAGATTAGGGCGGCACACCTTGTCACTCTTTGGAAGGAAGTTCCGGTCTACGGAATCGTGGTAATGGACGATCCGAAGTTGGGATGGGTCCGGAACCTGATGATCGGGCACTGGGAAATGCAGCGGATAGTTGAACGATAGCGGAAGCACTTTGTAGTCAAGTCCCAGCCGCGCCAAGGTAAAACAGAAAGAGATTTGATCGGTGTGCCAGCCGAACTCGGCCAATATGGCACGAGATTGTTCGCAATCGAGAAGTCGCAGGGCTTCTGCTTCCCAACATTCTGAAATTGCGCGCAGATGCTTTCCCGGAAGGATGTAGAGCCCACCGTTGAAGTTGCCCACCAGTGTTGGTTCACAATTGATGTCAGAAAGTGTCTCGGGGATCTCCGGCAAATCAGGCGCCAGTGCGGCGACAGCGCGCAGCTTGTCGATCGGGGGATTATTGTAATCCACGATCTTGCCAAAAACAAGATCGTCCTGCCCAACGAGATCCGAAGCAATATTTCGCAAAAACAGAATGTCGGTGTCGCAACAGACGACAAAATCTGCGTCGCTTGGGGCATTCCGCAGTTGAGCAACCTTGTTGCAATACTTTTTGTCCCCGAAGAGAACACTGCCCACCACTGTGCAGCCAAGGCGCACGAATTCTGCACGGTATATTTCGGCTGGCGGCGTGAGATTCACAAACATATCTTCAGACTGAACGCCAACGGCCTTCAGAGACAGTACTAGGTTCAGCGCCTGTCGAAAAAATTTCGGACTACGGTCAACAACAAAGGAATAGACGATCTTCATTTGAGGCCCCTCATGCGTCATCAAGTTTTTCTAACCATCGACCGCAAGATAGATCTTCCGAAAGCGTTTCTTTTTTTGGTACCGCTACCGACAGAGATGTTTGGGAATTTTGATTTAGAATCGATCGGTTGTGGAGTCTTAGAAAGAAGCTGAATGAACAGATCTATGTGACACTCGAAAAACATGTCAGCGGACATGGGGTGACTGTTGCGATCTTCGAAAATGCCATCTCGAATGAAATGCTCCAAAGGATCGACACCACTTTCTGCAACATCCAGATTAGTCTCCAGATAGGCTTGTGCGTCAAAGTTTCCACTTTCCGCTACCGGTGAAAACAACTCAAGAATTAGTTTCTTCTGCACCCACGGCATCACATCCTTGATGCTTGCTTTGATCCTGTCGATTGTGCCGCTATGAAGCATTTCCGCCGTCCGGCTATTGTTTAGATCGGCGGTAGTATTGACCAGTTGTTTTTCCAAAGCTTCGATTTGGGTTCGCAAGATGCTATTGTTTGTCTGGACGCCACGGGCGACTATATTGAACATCCTGTCGCTTTTCGACAAACGGGTTTCAGCCTCAACGCGATCCAGCTTGCGACAGTAAAGCCAAAACGAGTCGAAAGAGTCTGTCGCAAAAGGATCCGGATACCGCCTTTGCAATTCTTTCGAAGCCTTGTAGCGACGGCGATCCGCATCTACGATGGCTTCCCCATTTTTGTATGAACCAAATTGCCACGGTAATTCGTAAATGGGATGACTGCGCGACCCGGCTAGGGCTTCAGAATACCAGAGCGACAGCTCTTCAAGAATATCCTTATTTTCAACTAACGGTTCAGAAGTTTTGTCGTACAATCCTTTGACATAAGGCCCTATTTTATAGAATCCTGAGAAATGGATAAATTGGACAGGATTTCCATCGGCCAGATAAACACCGTCCTTCTTCGATATTTTTCGCTGAAAGGTGTTCCAACGCGCAACATTGTAAACCGGTTCCCGCATGACCTTTAGATCGTCGATGTAATTTGGAAGAAGATCTATCCATTTCTGGTCGGTAAATAGACCTTGCTCAGGATCGATTAGACAATGATCCATCAGGCGGTACCGCCACCAAGATGAAACTTCTCGCCCTGTCTCCGTGTTCTGAAAAGCAAAAAAACCTAGGTTGAAACCGCCGACTTTGAGTGGCCCTTTCTCAAAGAAAAGCCAGTCGTCATTTTCATGCAGCAAGGATGCATGTGGGGTCAGCAAAACCGAAGACTCCGTCAGCTGATGGCGCATATCACTCATTGGACCGAAAAGTACGCAATCCGGATCAAAGAACATCACTGCGTCGCAATCGGCGCGCTCCATCAGCATGGATGCAGTAAAGGGTTTAACCGCTGTGGCCAGCTCCATCACGGTATGGCCAAATGCCCATCCGCGCGGATTTTGGATATAGTCTGCATAATCATCAAGAAACAAGACTTCATCAAAGCCCTCATCTTCAAGATTTAGCATTCCCGGACGCTCGTCTGTCAAGCTTAAAACGAAATGCGCATCTGGCATAAACTTTTTGACAGAGGCGGCCAAGAGCTTTGCGCAGGGAACGAAGTTGAGAGCACAACTAGTGAAGACATAGAGCATCAGGATGTCCAATTCGCGGAAGTCGGAAAAGTCAACAAGAAGTGAACCAAAGGATTGGTCCCAGACAGGAAAATCTCTGGATGAGATTGAAAATAGTCGGCTGTACTGAACCACGCATTCGGGTTTCTCAACTCACTCGCGCCGAACTCAAGATAGTGTTCAACTTCGTCCATTCCTGACTCGGCGACGTCTGGATACATTCTGCGATAATAGGCTCGGTCAAATGCTTTTACCTTATGAAGAACCTGAACTTCGATCGCGCGCGTGCCGTCGCTTAGTCGGGCGCGCATGCTATTCAGCCCAGCCCGTAGAACGCTCGTCGGCGTCGCGGCAGCGTTTTGTTTGACGGCATTCGACTTAGCCATCTTCAAGCGAATCTCGCTCAATGTCTTCTGAAAGGATCGGAAGAAATCTTCCATGGGATTCTGGCCTGCGTGCTTGGCACAAAATTCGTACAGAGGCACAAAGGGTAATGTTCGCCCCTTCGGGTTGCGCAATTCAAGATCGATCCAAGAGGGATCCAGTCCTGAAATGATTGCCGTCAAGTTCTCTTTAGCTGAATCTGTCAGACTTCCAGTGTCAATCTGCTTCGAGAACGACGCCATAAAATTACATGTCTCGATCAGCATTGACGTTGCAAGAAGAGACCGATGTCTTGGGCGTACTTGGAACCAGTCGCCATCCAACTGCTCCAAATACCGGCGTATGCTTGCGAAAACATGTTCCGGGTCCTGAACCAACACTTGTGTCGCTTGCTGGCCGTGATTATCGGCTTTCCGCCAGAGATAAGTGTAGGAATTCAGAAGAGTAATTTTACGGCACGCCATGAGGTATTGGATATTGAAATGACGATCTTCCCCAAGCCTCAGGTCTTCGCAAAATTTGATTTCATTCTCGACAATGACGCTGCGCCGGAACAGCGCATTCCATGAAGTGTAGATCAGGACAACCTGAGGCAGTGAGCCCGGCGGAATGGCGCAAACTTCGGAGAAATTCCTTTCTTCTCCTTCGTTCTCAGAGTGAATGTCGTTCACCGAGTCCCAGAGCAGGTGCTTGCCGCGGACGAAGTCCACGTCATCGCTAATGGCCGAGAAAAGCGTTTTCAGACCATCGCCGTTTAGCTTGTCATCCGCGTCCATGAAGAGGATGAATTCCCCTTCTGCCGCCGCAATAGCTTTGTTCCGAGAGGCTGATACACCAAGATTCTTGTCGTTGAATATAGGAACGATCCGGTGATCATTAGCCGCAAGACTTTTAATTAGGGACCGAGTGTTATCCTCTGAGTAGTCGTCGACCATCATAATCTGCAGATCGGGAAGGTCGTTGGCGGTCCCCTTTGGCGGAAGGGATTCGTAAGCTTCAATAAGCGTTTCTTCAGCATTGAAACAAGGAATAATTAATGAAATCAAATTTTTTAAGCCTTTTCTTCGCACTTGAAATTTAGCCTGCGGAAAGGCGATACGTCTTAGCATAATCTAACATTTCCGATGTATGGGCACTCACACAATTCTTTGAACTAACTTACATCGCGGGCCTTGCCCGCAGAGGGGAAGATTACACGGATACGCATCCTTAACGGCACAGTTTTTCAGTCTCAAGACCTATTTGTCGTAGAGAAATAGCTAAAAGTTGGTGATGGCTCGGGAGGGCGGCATATCATGGCGGTGTTGAAGACGCCGTCAGTTCTCCGCAGAGAAAAGGATATGCCGTATGACAAAGACTAGCATTACAAGCCTGCCCGATCCATCTGGATTATCACCTGATCCGCTGACCGAACTTCTTCGCTCTGGCGCGCGCACTCTGATCCAGCAGGCCGTGGAGGCTGAGCTGCTCCGCGCCCATGCCGGCGAGACCACAGAAGACGGTCGGGCACGACTGGTGCGACATGGTCATTTGCCGGAACGTGAGGTGATGACCGGGATCGGCCCTGTCGCTGTGAAGGTGCCCCGCGTGCGTGACCGTGGCGGGGAAGCCGAGAAGATCCGGTTCACGTCTTCGATCCTGCCGCCCTACCTGCGCAAGGCCAAATCCATCGAGGGGCTTCTGCCCTGGCTGTATCTGAAGGGCATTTCCACGGGCGACTTTCAGGAAGCCCTGGCCGTCTTGCTTGGTCCGAATGCGGTAGGGCGGTCCTCGACCACGATCTCACGGCTTAAGGCCGACTGGTGGGAGGAGTATGAGCATTGGCAGCACCGAGACCTATGCACCCGGCGCTTCGTCTATGTCTGGGTAAATGGCGTTTACTTCCAGCCAAGGATGGCTGAGGAAGTGAGGAGGATCAGAAATTGATCCAGTGGATCAATGACTCGACGAACAATGTGTTCTGGTGCTGATCGGCGCTGACGAATGAGGCCGCAAAGAGGTTCGGGGGCTCAGCGATGGCTTTCGTGAAAGCACCCAGAGTTGGCGCGAGCTGTTGCACGAGCTAAAGCGCCGCGGCCTTGCCCGGGCCCCTGATCTTGCCGTTGGCGACGGGGCGCTTGGGTTCTGGGCGGCATTGCGGGAAGTCTTTGGCGCGACCCGCGAGCAACGGTGCTGGTTCCACAAGACCGGCAATGTCCTCAACGGTCGTCTTGGTTGCGCCACTGGTTCAAGCAACCAGTGGACGGCGCCAAAGTCGCTGCAAGCCAAGGCCAAGGGGCATCTGCATGATATTTGGCAGGCCGAGAGGCCTTGTTGCGCAAATCGTGCTTGGGATTCACCAAGGGAATCCAATGTGCTAGCTGGCGGGCATGAGCATACCCGCGAAGACGATCTACAAGACAACGAATTGGCATGACTATAACCGCGCGCTGA
>NZ_MTBG01000069.1 GCF_002119405.1 Pseudoruegeria sp. SK021
CCTGCGCCATCCAAAACCATCCGCACGGCACGTTCGCGCACTTCAGGTGAATATTTGTTCGTTGTTTTGTTCATGATGCTCCATCCTACTCATGAGTTGGAGCCTCCGGCAAACCTGGCGCGGTTCAATCTTCGAATACATCAACGGCTTCTACAATCCGCGCCGCCGCCATTCATCATTGGGGTGGAAAAGCCCCGTCGCATTCGAGCGGAAGGTGGCTTAAACGAGCACTTGGGGCGGCATCAAACCGCGACAGGTCCAGTCATTCAACGCATGTGCAGCCCAACGCCACTTTGGGCCGTCGATGCAAATCAATGATTTCTATTCTCGCTAATATGAGTGACCTGCGCCTACCGCATTGAGTGCGCTCGACAGGCGTAGGTCGCCAATTTGATTAACGTCCCGCAGTTGAGGGCGATCCGCCGAGGTTATTCTTGAATATACACGACGTGTGTCACCATGAATTCGTAAAGCCCGTGCTTGCCATCGGCACCACCAATACCAGATTTTCTGTGACCTGCGTGGTAGCCCTGCATTGCTTCAAAGTTCTCACGATTGATATAGGTTTCGCCGAACTTCAGCTCACGCGCAGCCTGCATGGCTGAACTTAGATCTCGGGTGTAAATTGAAGACGTCAGACCATATTCACTGTCATTTGAAAGGCCGATCGCCTCTTCGAGACTTTCCACCGCTTGGATTGGAAGAACCGGTCCAAATGTTTCGCGCCGCATGATGTCCATCTCATGGGTTGCACCAGTGATCACCGTCGGTTGGAAATGGAACCCGCGTCCCAGATCGGCCGGTTTGCCGCCGCACACGATGGTTGCGCCCTGTTTTTGTGCCAACTCAACTGCAGCAGTCACCTTGTTGAGGCCAATCTGGTTCACCAGCGGCCCCATATCTAGGTCGTCGTCCTCTGAGGGATCTCCGTAGCGGGTGGCCTCAAAATGCGCTGTCAGCTTTTCAACGAACACGTCATGGACCTCGCGTTCGACATACACTCGTTCAGCGCAGTTGCAGACCTGTCCGGTGTTGATGATCCGTGAATCATAGATGGCTTTGGCAGCCAGATCGAGATCGGCATCCTTCAAAACAATCGCAGGAGCCTTGCCGCCCAGTTCCAAATTGACTCGCGTTAGGTTTTTGCCTGCTTCTTGCATAATATGCGACCCAGTCGCGACGCTGCCCGTAAAGGTAATCAAATCCACCTCAGGATGCGAAATTAGGGCTTTACCCGCCACAGACCCGCGCCCGCCAACAAGATTGAAAACCCCTTTTGGCAAATCTGTTTCGGCCAACAACTCAGCAAAGAGATATGCGTTGATAGGGGTTTCTTCGCTTGGTTTAATGACAATAGTGTTGCCCGTGACCAGTGCTGGGGCAAGTTTACGCGCAATTAAGAAGAACGGGAAATTCCATGGTAGGATGCCTGCCACGACGCCGATCGGCTTACGCATGAGCAGCATGGTTTCTTTCGGCCGATCACTGGTCAGAACTTCGCCTTCGATCCGTCGAGCCCATTCCGCCATGTAGTCGATGTAATCCGCAGTGAAATCTACTTCGACCTGAGCGAGACCACGCACCTTACCCTGCTCTTTGACGATCGTATCGGCGAGTTCTAGGCGATGCTCCCGCAGCTTGGCTGAGATCTTGCGCAGGTAGGCTGCGCGCTCTATCGCGGGTAACTTTTCCCACGGACCCTGAGCCCGCCGTGCCGCCCGCACCGCCCTGTCAACGGTCTCTGAGCTCGTTTCAGGAATGCGCCCCAAAAGCACGCCACTGGCAGGGTTCAGGACGTCAATCATCTCACCGCTATTGGCGACAAAAGCCCCATCAACATAGTTGCGATAATCCTGTGGCTGCTCGGAAAATCTCTCGGCGGGTTTGCGCAGGGGGGTATCCGTGGTCATTTTAATTTCCTCCTCTATAGGGTTTGGTCGCTGATGGCGTTGCCGCCAAACACTTGAAGGAAATGTTGAAGTCATTTCATTAGGATACAATCCCTGTATCCGCACGACCCTAAAAAACCGGCTCGGATCTGAGCCGGTTTACGGGCCTCAGTTCAGGCGACGTCGATCAAGGCTGTGGGTATTGATTTTACGCTTGATCGTTGCGTGACTAATGTTCAGATCACGCGCCGTCGCCGTAACGTTGCCGCCGTTGCGAATAAGCCAACGCCGCAAGACGCTGTATTCGGCCCCCTGCAACGTATCATCCAAAGTATTCAGAGATTTGGCAAACAAGTCGTGCGCGATGACGCCCGCAGTCAAGGCCGCCCCGGTTAGGCCAAAGGCACGCCGCGCCCCGCGAGTGGCCCCCGTGATGACATCATCACGATCCACCGCAATCAAGATCCCGCCCGAGCGGGTTTCGCCGGGGATAGAGATGATCCGATTATCGGCAAAGGTTTGGTGGAAATGATCCATCTCGATCTGCCGTGTCGCATCCGAAATGCTGGACATCAACAAGCCGACAGGGGCCTGTTCGCTGGCGCGGCCATAATAGGTGATGTTCGCCGCCCCCGCCAACGTTCCGTGGTCATCAAAGAACGGGGCAGATACACACGTGATGCTCAGCGGGCTGGCGTAAAAATGCTGATCCGGTCGGACATATAAGGCGCGACGCTCGACCAGTGACGTTCCAATTCCGTTGGTGCCGCTGTGCGCTTCACTCCAGTCGACCCCTTCGCATAGGCCGCGCTTTCGCAGGTCTGGCATATCGGTTTCCGGGCCCCAACACAGAACCGGAACACCCTGCGCATTGCTGACCAGAACACACACACCACGATTTCCGATAGCGCGACGCAATCGTTCTAACGTTGGGGTGGCGCTTGCAAGCAAGGGCCCCAGCGGCTCGGATAGAGCACGTAGTTCTATGTCGGTCACGCGCTGTGGCTTTGGTGCCATCTCGGGGTCAAGCCCGTGCAAATGCACGCACCGATGCCAGGATGCCGCAAGAGGCAACCGCGAGATGTCTTTGGCTATAAGAACCTTGCGCACATGCACCGCATGCGACGTCAAATCGGTCATCGCTCCGCCCTCCCTTCAACTGCTGACCTGGGAGAAGATCAGCAGCGCCTCCGCCCACTAGATTAGCCTTGGGTAGCGATGAGTCAACTTTTCACCCAACAGCCAATGCGCCGAAGCTGGGTTGTTAAGAATACGATGCCAAGTGAGTGCGGTCCATTTCATGGGGGCACGGTCGGCGATTACGCATAAAAGCAGTCTGATCCACAGGCCAAAGCCATTTATTGGGATAGCCGTCAAAACTCAAACAATTGATCCCTGCTTGCAGGCTGTGCGCGGATGGAACGTTCAGGATAACATAGCAGTCTGGCCAACGGCACAGCTGCAATAGCGCACGAAGTGTTGTTTAATCGTGCGATCACAACCGTCTAGGTTTCGGACACAGGTGGTCAGATGCCTCTAAATGCCTCGCAGCATCAATATTGGCCTTAGTGACCCCGCGCCGGTGGCGGCGGCGACGCGACTGGCAGGGTCGGGCCGTTCACTCCAAAACATCGCGCCAAGAATGCTTCGGCTGAAACCCGACCAACGTCTTCGCCTTTTTGTTGCAAAAGAAGGTCTCGTTTGCGCCCATCTTACCACGCACTTCGACACCGTCATAGAACTGCGCGATCACCTGATCCGACGTGATGCCGACCGACATGTCGTCATTCGATACGTTGAATACTTCAAATCCCAATCCGTCGGTGTTCAGGCAGCAATCGACCATATGCCCCAGATCGCGGGCATCTATATACGCAAAGACATTGCGTCGCCGCAAAGCCGGGTTTGCCATGAAGGATGGGAAGTTTTCGGCATATTCGTGCGGCTCGATCACGTTGTTGATCCGCAATCCGTAAATGTCGGCACCGGTCCGAGCCTGAAAGGAACGGGCGGTCATCTCATTGCAGACCTTCGACATGGCGTAGCTGTCGTGGGGCACGGTCGGGTGGGTTTCATCAATCGGCACGAAGTCGGGTTTCATCTCTCCGTCCGCAAAACATATGCCATACGTTGTCTCAGAGCTTGCGAAGATCACCTTCGGGACGCCCAACTTCACAGCCGCCTCGATGACGTTGTAGGTGCTCAGAGTGTTCTGCCGAAAACACTCGCCGTCCGTGCCGATCATGACGCGGGGGATTGCCGCGAAATGCACGACCGCGTCATATTTCGGAACACCGGTGCCTGCGTCCAACTCTGCGCCTTCGACGAACTGGGACATGGCGCCAATGACCTGGCCAGCGTCGCAGAGGTCGACCAACAACTCGGGGCAATTCAGCCCGGACGGAGTTCGATCCACATTCACTACATGGTGGCCTTGCGCCTGCAAGTGCCGGATGGCCCATCGGCCTGCCTTGCCGCTGCCGCCTGTAAAGAAAACCCTCATGGAACCCTCTCTCATTTCGCCCCTCGGCGCTTTTCTTGTTTGTGCCTGACATTGAACCACCAATGGCTTGTTGAGCAAGGCAGGACCTCTGGCTCAACCGCATTACTGGGATGTCCTCGTTCATCTGCACGCGGATGTGGTGATCCTCAATGCCGGGATCATGGAGGCCGAGGATTATACTGGAAATCCTGTATTGCTTGACGTGGTCGAGCGGACCACCGAGACGACCCTTGATGGGACGATTTGACTGGGTGCCGCGCTGCTTCCACATCTCCAAGGCCGTCTGGAAGGCCACGTTGGTGTCGGTCTCCTCGGGTTGTGCCTTCGTCCTCAAGGTGGCAAATCCGGTCTATTCCGCAGCCAAGGTGGCGATCTATGCCTGGACCGAAGCGTTGCACCAGCAATTGCGCCGCAGCCCAGTTGCCGTGTACGAGATCGTGACACCTCTGGTCGCGGTGGAACTCACACCGGGACAGCCGCAAGTATCGGCGGCGTTGCCCTTGGATGACGTTATAAATGAGGTGATGGAACTGTTGTGGAAAGATAGGATTTGCAAATATTATTCAGCAGTCAACAAGCTCAAATACGGAAAAGGCGCGAGTGATCGGGAATTTCTCAACGCGTGATCAGACTTGTTCATGAGAAGCCCTTTGAAAACACTACGCGGCAAGAAAAACACGCGCTTTTACTCCTTATAGAATTTGGCGTACCTAGCCTTCTCGAAGGGCTCGCTACATCAGTTCTCGAGGCTCATGAATCCCTCGAAAATCGGTAGTTTTGCGAACTCGATTTCCGACAAAACGCTACGCGGCGACTGCCGCATCACCAAGTTAGAAAGCCCCAACAACCTATGTCTAAGCCGTGCATGAAAATCGTGTTGGTCACGCCCGAAATTCCGTACAATACGGGTGCGATTGGCCGGACCTGTGTTGCGTTGAACCTAGAACTGATTTTGATCAAACCCTACGGGTTTTCCCTTGATGAGAAGGCCGTGCGGCGGGCAGGGACGGACTATTGGAAATATGTTCACCTTAGCGAATATGACAGCTGGAAAGATTTTTTGGAGGCTCGTACGCCAAGTCGCGACAGCCTGTTCTTTTTTGAAGAAACCGGGGCCCAAACGCTTTACGATGCTGACTATCAACAGGACGCATTTTTGGTATTCGGCTGTGAATCCAAAGGCCTGCCATTGGCGATATTAAATGGGATGGATGATCGGACATACAGCTTGCCCATGCTCGATTCACGGGTCCGATCGCTCAATTTGGCGAATGTAGCAACAGCAGTTGTCTATCAAGCTATGCGTACTCAGTTGGGCGGCTGAAAGCTGGTGATGGCTCGCGCGGGCAGCAGATCGTGGCGGCGGCGGTGATTGATGGTCATGAAGGACTTTGCAATTTTGTCGGTTGCAGTGAACGTTGGTTCGCGGTCTCAGGCTATGATCCGCAGTCCCAGCATCCAAAGTCCCATTGCGGCCATGATCAGATTTTCACTCAATGAGATAAACCCAAGCGGTACGTTCGATCCGCCGCCGACACAGGCACATTTCAGATCGCGCTTGTCGATATAGACGGCCTTAATCACGCTGACCGCGCTGATCGTGCCGATGAAGATAGCAACCGGGGCCACGAGCCAGATCAGCGCGCTGCCAGTGCCGATCAGGGCGATCATGCCAACACCTGCGTAAAGTTCCGCAAATGGATAGGCATAGCCGTAGGGCACATACCGCCGCGCCAGCAGGTCATAGCCCAAAAAGCCATTCACGAAACCTTCGACATCCTGCAATTTCTGGATCGCAAGCACGACCATCGAACCGGCGAAAAACCACTTCAGAAATGTCAGGATTGGGAGCCCGTCATAGAGGTTCAAGATGATTGCCAGTGCCATCAGTGCCGTCGAGGCGAAGATCGCGATCACCGGCGTGTAGATCGTATCGTCCTTCCCAACCACGCGATACCCGAAGTGTTTCTTTAAATCGGTATAGCCACCGATCCGCTCGCCACCGGGCTCTGTTGCGCAAATCCTGCTTGGGATTCACCACGTGAATCCAATATGGTAGCTGATGCGCATGAGCATACCCGCAAAGGCGACCTACAAGACGACGAACTGGCATGACTACAACCTCGCGCTGAAACAGCGTGGATCGCTGACCGTCTGGTTCGATCCGGATATGGTGTGGGAGGCGGCACTCTCCGGGAAACGTGGACGTCAACA
>NZ_MTBG01000070.1 GCF_002119405.1 Pseudoruegeria sp. SK021
CTACGGCCAGCGCGCTCTGGCACGCGTTAGCTATGTGGTGAGCACACGCGCCAGAGCGCCACCGACATCCCGAGCGTGGCCCCTATTTGCGCCGGTAAATGGCCCCTTATGTCACCGTGATTGACAGTAGTGTGGCAATGCCGATGAAAGCTTCGGTGCATTCATCTCTCTCGCAGCAACCATACCCGTCTTAAGTGAACATCAATAGGCCCTAGATCTGTCCATCGATGACATGGGTGATCCAACCGCACTTTCGGACCTGCTGGAGCAAGTCGACGGCCCAGTTGACCTGTTTCTGGCAGACGGTGCTTACGACGGCAACTCAACCCGCGATCTCCTTGTCGAACGCTTTGGCGTAATGATCGGGATTGCGATCCCACCTCCCAAAAACGCCACCCTAAGCCAGAATGCGGCACCGCATCCGACGGCACGCGACGGAGCTATTGCGCAGATCGATGGGCACGGGCGGATGGCCTGGCAGAAGATTCCCGGTTACAATCAGCGGAGCCGAGGCGAAACTCAAATGGGTCGCTGGAAGGCCGTCATCGGACCGAAGGCAAAGGCGCGCTCGTTCGAAAGCCAGAAAACGGAAGCCAAGATTGGCGTCCAGATTCTCAACCGGATGACTGAACTTTGCCGCCCAATTTTTGAACGCACCGCCTGAATTCCGTCTCGGGAAGGGCGCGTTCCGAGCAAAAGCTATTCTGTGCAACACGGCGCATTTGTCGGCTGTTCAGTTCGGACAACTGGTACAGCTAGTCCTAGCGGAGATCGCAGAAACCTCTGATGCCGAACGGTTCGCTTAGGAATGGCTGATGGAAGCGCGGTCTCAAAAGCGTTGTTGGTGTGTCCGGGATTTCCGGTATTGTTGTTTTCCAAGTTTGCCGCAAGGTGACCAAATCCTCGACCGGTCGGATAATAAAACAATCACTTACGGAGGATTGCGGCGGGTTCAGAGACGAAAACTCGTTCTCGCCTCAAGCTTTTAAGGTTGGAGTGATCGGCGGATCACGCCGCCATGTCCGGCGGTGTACTCTGGGAGTTGGGTTTGTTGCTGCTCGTGACGGCAACCGATACGAAATCTCACCTCACCAAAGAAGACGGCCTTTGCAGGATGCGTACGATACGCGCCACGGCTCAGAAGATAGAAAAGTCGACCTAGAAGATGCCAGATTTCGTTATTACGAACCCGTGTAGTCAATCAACGTGCCGATCTTCGATCGCAAGGCAGTGATAGGGGCCCACCACCAACATTAGCGGTGGGCCGGGACTGCTTCTGATGTCAGATGCTGGGCTTGCCCAAGCTCTGTTCGTCGGCTTCTGACGCGGCAGCGTTTGCCACGCGCTTTCCGCCTTCTGCGACCTTGTCAGCAACCGCCTGCACGGCGTTTTTTGACGGAGCGCTTTGATCTGCGTTAGATTTGACGTCGGCGATTTTTTCTGCCGCCTCATCGGCGACATCCTTTGCCTCGTCCATTGCCGCTCTGGCGACTTCGCCCACCTTCGCCTTTTCTTCCGCGAAAATGCGTTCGGCCTCTTCGATCAGGGTGTCGCTTTGTGAGCCCATGTAGTGATCTTCGACTTGGGTTCGGGGCAGGGCTGCGGCGATGGCGGCACCAACGGCCAACGCAAGCGCGCCGGCGACCAAAGGCTGTTCATCATAGAAATCAGCGGCCTTATCCCGTCCCCGCCGGCCATATTCGGCCGCGGCATCGCGCGCTTCGACTGCCTTTTCGCGGGCGGCGATTACCCGGTCGCGGGCTTCGTCGGTCATGGCTTCCGTTCCCGCTGCCAAGCGCGCCCGTGCCTGGGTTGCCCGCTCCGCAACCGTTTGCCCGGTGTCGCGTACGGCGTCCGTTATTGCGCCTTTTGTGGCGCCTGCTGTGTCCGAAACCGCCGAAGCCGCATTGGATGCCACGTCGCCGGCGCGACGTGCGGCACCTTTAAAGCCATCCGCGGCCCCAGAGGCTGTATGCGCTGCCGCATCGGCACCGTCGGACATCTGGTTTCCGGCGACGTCGTAAAGCTCGCGGGCCCGCTGCTTCACACTTCGCCCGTCGGCCCGGCCTTCAGCCTTGGCGTAGGGATCATCATAGCCGCCGATCCATTCCGGGGTATCGTTTGGCCTGATTGCTTCCGGCCCACGACCAAGATTGCGATCATAATGGCGCGATGCAGCGGAATATGAACTATAAGGTCCATCGTCATATCCGCCCTGTGAACGGCGGTCCGACCTACCGCGATCTTCGGCGTATTCCGGATAGGGGTCGCGACCGCGATAGGTCGCAACGCGCTTGTTGCTGCCGAACATCATCCAGGCAAGTCCAACACCAGTCAGGGCTAACGCGGCCGGATTTTCTTTGACGGAGCGCAATACGGACTCGCCGATCTCGCCGCCGTGGTGGCGAAACTGGTCGCTGATCTGGTTCACAATGCCGTCGATCGAGAAGCGGTTGTTCAGTTCATCCAAGGTGTTGCTCAGGCCCATTCTTTCCTGTTCGATCTGGCGTTCAATCGCCTCGGGGGTGCGCTGGTCAGTCATTGTAAGCCTCCTTGACGGCGTTTGCGTCGCGCTTCACGTTCTTGGCGGTCCGCGTCGGTGCCAGAGAACTGAGCTTCAAAGTGTCCATGCCTTTCTTGAGCATCATGTAACCGATGATGGCAAACACCCCACCTACGATGAGCGCCGACCAACCCGCAGGAATGCCCGCTTCGGTTAGAGCGGCCACAACGGCGGCAGTCAGGACGTTCAGGGCGGTGATCAAGACGATCACTGCGCCCACGATCATACCAAGAGCTAAAGCCGCATGGTTGAGGTTTTCGTTGACCTCTGCCCGGGCGAGGTCGACCTCTGTGCGAACCAAATTGCTAACTTGGGTGAGGGCATCGCTCAGAAGATTGCCGGTTGATTTTTCACTGTTCATTTCCGTGCTCCGGCGTGATTGGGGTTGAAGCCAGGGCCTGCGGGCGTCGCTTGGGCGGGGTAATTGGACGCCCGGTACGCTGTCGGTGACGATGCTTCGCTCCGACCTGAGCCATCACGTCTCTCGCGGTCATAGGGGGGTCTGGTCTGCGCTGGCGTTTCCGATGCCTTGGCAAATCGTGTGGCGGCAAAGCCAAGCAGGGCCGCCCCCCCAAGAAATATCAGCGGGTTACGTCGCGCGAAGGCGTTCAGGTCACCAACAATCTCTCCAAGGTCCTTATCCCGGACTGCTTCGGATGCGTCTGCCAAGCCGTTTGCCAGCTGACTGAATGTGCGCTCTTGCGGCGACCCGTGGCGCAGTTCTTCTGCGGCGGTTCGAAGGGCAGACGCGACGCTGCTGACTTCGTCGGCAGCAGATTCCTGGGCTTGCTGCGCAACTTTCGAGACGTCTGCTGATGCCTTGCTTGCCAAATCATGAGCGCCGGATTTCAGCTTTTCTGCACCATCCGCGGCGGCCACTTTCGTATCATCGAGTGTGTCTTGGACGGGTGGTTTCGTGTTGGTTTCTTCAGGGGTCATTTCAGGGGTCCTTTCGGTTATGCGACAAAGCTGAGAACGGCAAGAACGACGACGACGAGGCCGATCAGATAGATAATGTTGTGCATTCGGAGTCCTCTCTGAATCAGTCCGGTGCGGCACCTGTCGGACCAATGTTGGTGCGTCGATACGACAGGCTAGCAACGGCTCGGAGAGAGAAACTGTTCCGTCTGCCACGAATTTTTTAGCAGGTGGCTGCCCTTATTCACCCGTCACTCACCCGTCGGACCGTCGCCAAGCCAGCGGCGACTCGTCGACCTTTTGGAGGGGGGGAGCTGATTTGGCGGAACCCAATCATCGGCCGTTGGTTGTCTTCCCGAGCGACCCAGAGGAAATGACAATGTAGAGTCCACCGTAGGGACATCTTGTTTCATCGTCCGACGTGCATCTGAGGATCTCTGGCGAGGCTCTTCGTCCAGCACCACGTCATGGCTAAAGCCTTAAGGTCAATAATAATCATTTCCTAACCGCATCGTCCGAAGCCCGCGTGCTCGTTACGTGACCCGTTGCCCCCCTCCCTTATTGAAGTCGATTTCAGATGTACTCTCCGTTCAAGCGCGCGCGCTCAAAAACCAAGAAACGGATGCGTCGAGCGACAGCGTCAGCCTTCACCAATCTGTTGACGGCCATGCTGCTTCCCGCGGCTCCTACCAAGGGCACGGCCTCTAAACGTAAAAAGCCTGCACCCAAAACCGCAAGGCGTACCACCAAGCCGACGCCGAAATCCGGCACCTGGGATGAGAAATCCAGCCCGCGCAGCAGGGTCAATAGCACAGCGAAGCCACCGGCGCGGGCCCGCACGGCTCTGAAAAAACCGGTCGGCGCGTCATTCACCAAAGGCGTTCATAGTTCTGAATTCGGCACGCGCACCTTCAAGCTTTATATCCCAAGCCGCGCCGGACTATCCGCCGGACTCTCCGAGGCACCCTTGCCACTGGTGGTGATGTTGCATGGCTGCAGTCAGACGCCGGACGATTTTGCCCGCGGCACCCGGATGAATCTGCTCGCGGAAGAGTTTGGGTTTTTTGTCGTCTATCCAGCCCAAGACCGAAAATCGCAACTTTACCGCTGCTGGAATTGGTACAAGCGGAGCGACCAAGGTCGCGGAGAGGGTGAGCCTGCGCTGCTCGCAAACTTAGTGCGAGAGATCGTCCTCAAACAAAAAGTCGATCCAGCTCGGGTCTACGTCGCAGGTCTGTCGGCGGGAGCATCGGTGGCCTTGATTGTCGCCGACGCTTATCCAGACATTTTTGCGGCGGTGGGGGCGCATTCCGGTTTGCCGGTCGGTGCAGCGCATGACGAGGCCACTGCCGTTGTCGCAATGCAATTTGGCGCACCAGGCCGACCCCATTCCCATCCCCTGCCCACGATCAGTTTTCAAGGCGGTTCGGATAAAGTGGTTAATCCGCGCAACGGCCGCTTTATCGTTGCACGAGCGCTAGAACCCTATCCGCAGCTTCATAAAACCGTGAAATCCGGGCATATTACCGACGGGCGGGACTACGTACGGACGTCGCATCGGCTGGGAACAGGCCGGTCGCTCATCGAAGAGTGGGTTGTGGTGGGCGGGGCCCACGCGTGGTCCGGCGGCAACGCAGCCGACAGCTATACGGATGCCACTGGCCCGGATGCCTCTCGCGAAATGGTCAGGTTTTTTCTGCGCCATCGCACAACGATGAAACGTCGATCCACACAGCCAGAAATAAGGGAAGTGTCGACGTCACTTCGTGGGGCGTGAGCCGGCCCCTAGGTTCTCAATGGAGACCAACTGCAGGAACGCAGAAAAAGCAAATCTTCGACCCTCGGATAATCTATTTTAAAACGAGAAGGGCGCAGTTCGCTTATGGTACGCGTGGATATCGCCAAGGTGTAGCCTCAAGCTTTTACGGTTGGAGTGATCGGCGGGACAACTTGGCAAGACCGATATGGCTCATGCGGCTGCGGTTCGCAGGCCGGTTTCCTCGTTGACCACGGCTTCCATCAACTCGTCGGGATGCAGCGACCGTAACATCAGAGCCAAAGCCTTGCCCACGCGGACAAGCGCCACGACCGCCGCTGCTGCGGCATGGCTAAGCGGCGCGTCGATCATCTCGATGCCGTTCAGTCTGCGGCCCGCCGCTTTGACTTCAGCTTCGATCTTGATCTGGGGGCCAACCAGAATCGGCTCGATCATGCCTCGATGCGCGCGTCCAGCGCAGCGGTCGCGGCTAAGGCATCGCAGGGATGCACGACAGCGGTGGGGACCGGCATTTTACCCCTTTCTGCATCCCAGAAAATTTGCGGCACAACTCCTCTGTTCTTGCACTTGTCTCCGTTATCCCTGACTTGTCCGAGGACTGACGCCAGCTTGACGCTTATGAGCATGGCGTAGGGCCTCGGAACGGAAGCGTGGATGGTGTGCTTTTGCTGGACGTTTGTGATGAACGGAAGTGATGGCACCGTAGCTGAGATTGTCGTCGTTCTCGACAATGGCTTCCAGCATTTCGAGGTCCTCGCCCAGCATCTTCGCAACGTGTTCGATGGTGCAGATATGCGTTATGGCGGCCATTACGCAGCCTCGGCCTGTGAGACCGCCTTCGGGGTCCAGTTCCAGGGCAGTAGCTCGTCGAGGCGCGGGTTCATGTGGTCGTGGATACGATCCAGGACGTCAGCCAGATAGGCCTGCGGATCAAGGCCGTTCAGCTTGGCGGTTTCAATGATCGTCATAGCGCGCGCCAAGGTTTCCGCCCCGGTGTCCGCCCCGGCAAACAGCCAGTTCTTTCTTCCAATGCCGATCGGTCGCAGAGCGCGTTCAGCCGGGTTATTGTCGATGGCCACACGACCGTCTGTCAGGAACAAGCTGAAGGCCTCCGCGCGATTGAGGCCATAGCGGAAGGCCTTGGCCAAATTGCTCTTACCCGGAATGCGCAGGAGTTGCTGATCGGACCACGCAAAGAAGGCCTCAACTTTTGGCTGGCTGAATTTTTGACGTGCCGCGTGACGGACGTCAGCAGGCTGGCCACTGATGTCGCGCTCGATGTCAT
>NZ_MTBG01000071.1 GCF_002119405.1 Pseudoruegeria sp. SK021
TCTGACCAAACCCGCTTCTTCTGCCCCTTCTTGCCCGCCATCGCTTACCTCAAGATGTCCACTATCCATGGTGGACATCTAGCAGGCACTCCATCACGCCGTCAGAGCGGGGACACCGGACGGATACCCTTCACCCCGATCGAGAGCATGTTCGCAACCGTCCGCCATCGCACAGGAAAAACCAAAGGATGCCTAAGCCGGAAAACCGGTCTGGCCATGGCATTCCGTCTGATGATGTCAGCCCAGGCCAAATGGCGAAAACTCGACGGCGTAAGCCGCCTGCCAGAAATCGTTCAAGGGATTGAAATCAGAGACGGCATCAAGCAACTTCAAACCGCCGCCTGACCGCGCCGTCACCAACTTTCGGGCATTTCTCGTCTTCGTACGACTGCATGAACTACCTCCGAGATAGTCCAAGTTTTGTTCGTACCCCAAAACCCACTCCACAGATATGAAAAAACCAGCACTTCAGCGTCTCTGAAGTGCTGGCCAATGGCAGCCAAGCCATGCGACGCCGCCGCATGGCTAGCTATTCGGTTACTGGCCGGGGGTCAGCTTATAGATCGTTCCTTCGTCGATCGACGCATAAAGACTGCCGTCTGGGCCTGTAACCAGCGAGCGGAAGCGACCCGGATCCATGGGCAGCGTCATCTCCGTTACGTCTTCAACGTCTGTGCCGTCGCCGTTGAACTGTATCACATCAATGCGCTGACCAATCGGTGTGCCGCCAAAGCCAATGCCCATGATGCCTACAACCATTGCCCCGTCCCAGTCACCCCAGCCTTCACCTTTGAGAAAGGCCGCTGATGAGGTGCCTTGTGACCAGCCATTATTGTTCCATATTGGTGGCATGGCGTCGGGGTAAGTGTCAAAATCGGTCATCGGCATGAAGGCGGCACGCTCATAGCGGTTCATGCCATCTTCCTGATTGGGGCTATAGCCGCAATAATCGTCCGGGCAGTCGCCTCGTCCGGCCATATTGGGCCGCGGGTCCCAGCCGCCGTTTCCGCCGTTTTCCAAGATTGTGATTTCGTCTGAATGCCACGGCCCATGCTCGGCAGTGATTGCGGCGCCTGTTTCAGGGTGAAACGCGATCCCCTGCACGTTGCGATGGCCGTAGGTGTAGGTTCTTTTGTCAAACCCTTCAGGCGGGTTGTTTTCGGCAATCGCATTGCCGTCTGTATCGATCCGAAGAACCTTTGAACCCATCTTTGTCGGGCTCTGGGGCACTTCGCTGTTATGCGTATCGCCTGTGGTCAGAAAGAGGTGACCGTTTGGATCAAAGCGCACACGTCCTCCGTTATGCGCCCCGGGCCCCCCGAACGGGTGATCAGATGCCGCCATTTTATAGACCACATCATCAACAATATCTGTGCGGTCGTCGACTGCGGTGAAATCGTCGTTCAGCGTGAAACGCATCAGCCGGTTGGTATGTGGATCCGACATATTGGATGTCGAATAAACATAAATGCGACGGTTAGTTTCAAAATCTGGGTCAAACGCGACCCCCATCATACCCGCCTGTCCTTCGCAAAAAAGATCAGCGCCGTTTGCCGGATAGCCTTCGGCTTCACCCACGCCATAAAGCGCGTTTACGGCCCCATCCGGAAGGCGGACCGACAGGCCAGAGCATTTCTCGGTAAACAGCATTGTGCCGTCGTCAAGAAATGCCATGTCCCAAGGGTTGTCCAACCCGTCAAGCACGACTTCATGTTGCAGATTTGTGGTGTTCATCCCATTTTGTGCGACTGCCGCCGTCGACAGCAAAGCCGTCCCGGCAAGAAGCGCGGCCGTAGCAGACAGCGCAGACAAATACTTCACGTGTTCCATGTTTCCCTCCCATTGGTAGATTTCGCGGTCCGCCCAGAAACTGCTTTTTTTTGTGCTTTATATCCGGCCTGACCTTAGGTTAATCGTAACTCTCGCTCTTCCAGCCGGGCAATGATTTTATCATGTTTTTATATGCTTGGCGCTGAAGAGTTGATATTCTCAGTGTCAGTCAAAGGCCGTAGCGACGTAAAACGAGATATTTGCAATATCTTCGTCAGAGAGCTTCTTGGCATGGCTGATCATTAAAATGGAATTCGGCCCGATCTTTTCACCGGCTCTGTAGAGCTCGAGCTTTTCAGCAATATACTCCGGCGATTTGTCGGAAAGCTTTGGATAGCTTGCTGCACCCTGGGCCTGGTTGCCGTGACAGGCCCGGCATGACTTACGAAAGATCTTCTCCGCCGCTTTCAGATCAACCTCTTGCTCGGCGACTACGGCTCCGGGCGCGTCGGCCGTCGCCGGGTCAGTTGATGGGGTCTCGGCCCACGCTGCCATACTGCATAAACACGTTGCGGCAGCCAAAGCATAGACTTTCAACATCGGCATCGTCTCCTTCGTTTGGTCGGACCATATTGTTGTAAACGATCTTTGAGCCAAGTCCAGTGTTCTGACAAAATTAAATGTCAGCTGACGTCAGATAGAATTCCAATAGTGGCTTTGCCTGTTGAATGTCACTGAGAACTGACCCAGCAGCGACAGACATTGTCATTGAGAATTGACCCATGGTGAGACCTTGCCCCTGACGGGATTTGTCGGGGGGTTCTGTCGCAAACCTTTAAGCCGGTGTGCCTGTCGCGCCGCCTGTGATAGTCGGCTCCGGTTGTTATTGCAGACGTGGACCCGGACGTGGCGATAAATGTCAAAGGCGTGCATTATTCAAAAAAACGTGTTCCTTTTTAGCCGTATTCTTCTACGTCCGCTATGCCGTGTCCTATCGCGATCTGGAAGCGATCATGGCGGAGCGCGGCGCGGATGTAGACCATGCGACCCTGAGCCGATGGGTCGTGAAATTTTCGCCGATGGTAGCTGCCGAGTCCCAGCGGCGAACATCTGCAACCAGCAGGTCCTGGCGCATTGACGAGACTCATATCAAGGTCAAAGGTGTGTGGACGTATTTGTATCGCGCAGTTGATAAGCGCGGGAGAACGCTTGATTTCATGCTTTTTGAACATCGTGACGAGGCAGCAGCCACGGGCTTCTTCGCGCGCGCGCTCACGAACAACGGCTGGCCGAAGAAAGTCGTGATCGACAAGAGCGGCGCGAACTTGGCCGGGCTCGAGACCCTGAATTGGCGGCTCATCTTGCAGGGCTGGTTCTGGTTGATCGACATCTGCTGCGTCAAATATCTGAACAACATTATTAAGCAGGACCACCGGTTCATCAAAGCCAGAAAAAGGGGAAGCGTGCGCAACGCGGAAAAATCCTCCTTTCGTGAAAACCGAATTCGGTCAATAATCTAAGGAGCATTCGCAGTACGGGCATGACGTGTAAAAACACGAAGCATGCGCAGGAAAGGGAAAGCGTGCGCAGACTTTTATCCCTGCATTCCCCAAGTAGCTTGACGTTTTCATCCCTCTGATGGTCATTAATATGTTATATTTCAGCATGTTAATTTGGCTTGAGGTTTCGGATTATGGATCACCCAGAGGGTGCAAGCGAAACGGGTGATGGGCGGCTTGGTTTTGACCGCCGGGTGCGGCTCGAATTTCGTGGCACGCAGCTCAGTTCCGACGGCGGTCTTCTGGTGATGCGCGAGTTGGATGACGTGCTCGGGCTGTCTGATCTTGCGTCGGGCGCGTTGCGTGACAGCCGCACTGGGAAGAACACCGTTCACAGGTTTGACGGGCTTTTTCGACAATCTGTCTACGGGCGACTGGCGGGCTACGAAGACGTCAACGATGCCGACCGTCTCGCACTCGATCCTGTCATACGCCAGGTTGTCGGTGGCCGGGCCGTCGATGCGCAGGCAGCCTCGGCCTCGCAGATGGGGCGGTTCGAGACCGAGACGCTGGCCTTGTCCGAGAACCGGGAAGCGTTGGCCGATCTGAATGGCCAGTGGATTGACCGCTTCCACGACCGCAACGGGCTGAAGTACATCATACTGGACATGGATAGTTCCGTCAGCCCGACCCATGGTGACCAGGAAGGCACGGCCTGGAACGGGCATTTCGACTGCACCTGCTATCATCCGAACTTCCTGTTCAACCAGTTTGGCATGCTGGAACGCTGTGCCCTGCGAAACGGGAATGTCCACAGCGCCGATGGCTGGCGGGGCGTCCTCGACCCGGTCATTGCCCGGCATGCCGACCGCGACATCCTGCGCTTCTTCCGGGCCGATGCCGCCTATGCGATCCCGGCTCTCTATGAGCGGCTGGAGGAGGCAGGCTACCTCTACGCCATTCGCCTGCCCGCCAACGCGGTGCTCAAGGAGAAGATCGCGCATCGGCTGACCCGACCGGTCGGACGTCCGTCGCTGACCAAGGTCAAGCGGTTCTACGAGGACATTGAGTATCAGGCGCAAAGCTGGGACAAGGAACGCCGCGTGATTGCCAAGATCGAGTGGCATCCGGGCGAGCTGTTCCCCCGCGTGGGTTTCATCGTCACCAACCTGCCCATGGAACCGGACGAGGTCATCCTCTTCTATAATCAACGTGGCACAGCTGAGCAGCACATCAAGGAAGGAAAGTACGCCTTCCACTGGACGCGCCTGTCCTGCAGGCGGTTCCGTGACAACGAGGTGCGGCTGCACCTGCACGCGCTGGCCTACAACCTGGCCACCTTCCTGCGCTGCATCGAGCTACCCGAGGAAATGGCCCGCTGGTCGCTGACCAGCCTGCAACTTAAACTGATCAAGATTGGGGCCCGCGTCGTGCGTTACGCCCGAACAATCACCTTCCAGCTTGCCGAGGTCGCGGTGACCGGCCCAATGGTCAGGGCCATCCTTGCCGCCATTCACGGCCTCCGAGCGCCGCCTTCATGTGCGTGACCGCGATCCTACCAGCAGCTGAACGAAAGCGGCAGGACAGGTCTGTCCACCGTGCTGAAAAACGGCGACGCGGGGCCGGGATGATGCGAGTTTGCGGACCGACCTGCCCGAATTCGAGCGTTTGGGCCCATGCAAGCGCCGTTCAGGGCCCAAAACGCTTGATCAATAAGCGAAATCAGGCGGCCTCGACGTCAAACGGCATGCCACTTGGGGAATGTCGGTTGTGGTACTCTCCGATCAGTCGCGTGAATGATGAAATATGCCGCTTAGATCGTTTTGAGGGCAAGTTATTTGTGCAGATACACAGCTTAGGGTAGTTTATTATCTATATTGTCTAATTTTTATTCTTGGCAGAAATTCGAATGTTACGTGGTCTTGTCGTGAAGAATACGACGGATGATGCGGACGTCATGGTTTGTGTCTCATTCTTGAAGGGAATATTAATGATTAAAACAGCTCGCAGGTTTGCCCAAGGTTTAATTTTCGCTGTATGCGCTACTGGAGTAAATGCTCAAGAGTTTAAGATGGAGAGCTTCAGTTATAACGAATTCTCCGAGGGGCTCTACTCCGAAGCCGTAACCGTCACAGGTCCTGCAAAATTCATTTATCTTGCGGGTATAGGTCCTAAAACTCCGGAGGGAGAGGTGCTGCACAAGGACAATTTCCTGGAGCAATGCCGATTGGTATGGGACAAAGTAGAAGAGGTTCTCAAGGCCAACGGGGCGACTCTTGCTGATATTGTTAAGGCAACGAGCTACCTCATTGACGTCCGTGATCGAGGCGATATGCAAACCTGCCGCGCAGAAGCTTTTGAAGGGCAAGTCTTCCCTCCACATACATTTCTAAACGTAAGCCAACTCGCCCGGCCTGGCATGATGATCGAGGTCGATGTCGTAGCGGCCGTTGCTGCTGAGTAAACCCATATCTGGCACGACGATAAACTGAGACGTTCAGGAAAGTAGCCTGCAGCTCAACGCTCTCAGATAATAGACAAAATCAGACAGGGCCATTCTGGCAGGGGGCGGCTGGCCGCCCCCTATGCCTCACTGTCAATCACGGTGACAAAAAGGGCCATTTACCGGCGCAAAATGGGGCCACGCTCGGGATGTCGGCGGCGCTCTAGCCCCCTGTGTCAGCGTAGTTGTCCGCCGCTCTATTTTTCCTCTACATTTTCGGCGGGCCAGATAGGACGATGACGTGGGATATTCACCCGAACGAAAGGCGGCCGTTCTGAAGCGGATGCTGCCACC
>NZ_MTBG01000072.1:2500-5959 GCF_002119405.1 Pseudoruegeria sp. SK021
TCTCGCACGGGATCGGATCAAAAAGTACACAGCTTTCCTTTGAACCGGCGGCTGTGTGCGGGAAAAACCAAAGTACGACTTTGATCTCAACTCTCCGGAACTACAAAAGGACGGAGAGCAGGAAGAAGCCTAGCTTCTTCTGGATCAAATCAAGCGCGAAAAGGGCGTTTGGTGAATGCCTTGGCAGCAAGAGGCGATGAAGGACGTGATACCCTGCGATAAGCAGTGGCGAGCCGGGAATAGGCTTTGACCCACTGATCTCCGAATGGGGCAACCCACCTGATATGCTGTTATTGTTTGATTTACTCCACGCGTTGACCCCGCGATGAGCGATCTGGTCTCTGACCAGTGAGACTCGCCAAGGGCGAGCACGGAGTGATTAAAGAATAATAGTGTAAACCAGGTACTAATTACCTGAATACATAGGGTTTTTAGAGCAAACCCGGGGAACTGAAACATCTAAGTACCCGGAGGAAAGGAAATCAACAGATACTCCCCTAGTAGCGGCGAGCGAACGGGGACCAGCCGAGCCTTGAGAGTGACTAGAACCAGTTGGAAAGCTGGGCAACATGGGTGACAGCCCCGTATAGGAAGCTCAATGGGACGTATTAAGTAGGGCGGAACACGTGAAATTCTGTCTGAACATGGGGGGACCACCCTCTAAGGCTAAGTACTCCTTGCTGACCGATAGTGAACCAGTACCGTGAGGGAAAGGTGAAAAGCACCCCGACGAGGGGAGTGAAACAGTTTCTGAAACCGGACGCCTACAAGCAGTCGGAGGGGCCTTTATTGAGCCCTGACGGCGTACCTTTTGTATAATGGGTCATCGACTTAGTCTATCTAGCAAGCTTAAGCCGTTAGGTGTAGGCGCAGCGAAAGCGAGTCTTAATAGGGCGCATGAGTTAGATGGATTAGACCCGAAACCGAGTGATCTAGGCATGACCAGGTTGAAGGTGCAGTAACATGCACTGGAGGACCGAACCCACACCTGTTGAAAAAGGTCGGGATGAGTTGTGCCTAGGGGTGAAAGGCCAATCAAACTCGGAGATAGCTGGTTCTCCGCGAAATCTATTTAGGTAGAGCGTCATCCGAATACCCTCGGGGGTAGAGCACTGGATGGGTAATGGGGCCCCACAGGCTTACTGATCCTAACCAAACTCCGAATACCGAGGAGTACTAGATGGCAGACACACGGCGAATGCTAACGTCCGTCGTGAAGAGGGAAACAACCCTGACCTCCAGCTAAGGCCCCTAATTCATGGCTAAGTGGGAAAGCAGGTGGGACGACCAAAACAACCAGGAGGTTGGCTTAGAAGCAGCCATCCTTTAAAGATAGCGTAACAGCTCACTGGTCTAATTAAGTTGTCCTGCGGCGAAGATGTAACGGGGCTCAAGCCATGAGCCGAAGCTGAGGATGTGCACTTAGGTGCACGTGGTAGCGGAGCGTAGTGTGAACCAGATTATTCTCTGTATTACTGCCGGACTATGCGGCGCGGGCAACCGCGGTCAAATAGCGAAGCGGTAGCGCAGAGGACGATCTTACTGTGAAGCCGGGGCGTGAGCCATCCGGTGGAGTGATCACTAGTGAGAATGATGACATGAGTAGCGACAAACAGGGTGAGAGACCCTGTCGCCGAAAGTCCAAGGGTTCCTGCTTAAAGCTAATCTGAGCAGGGTAAGCCGGCCCCTAAGTCGAGGCAGAAATGCGTAGACGATGGGAACTAGGTTAATATTCCTAGGCCAGGAGGATGTGACGGATCTGAACCGTAGTTCGCTCTTATCGGATTGAGCGGGCTGCCTACAGGTTCCTGGAAATAGCCCTCCATCAGACCGTACCCTAAACCGACACAGGTGGACTGGTAGAGAATACCAAGGCGCTTGAGAGAACCACATTTAAGGAACTCGGCAAAATACCTCCGTAAGTTCGCGAGAAGGAGGCCCGGTTTTTACGCAAGTAGAGGCCGGGGGCACAAACCAGGGGGTGGCGACTGTTTACTAAAAACACAGGGCTCTGCGAAGTCGCAAGACGACGTATAGGGTCTGACGCCTGCCCGGTGCTGGAAGGTTAAAAGGAGGAGTGAGAGCTCCGAATTGAAGCCCCAGTAAACGGCGGCCGTAACTATAACGGTCCTAAGGTAGCGAAATTCCTTGTCGGGTAAGTTCCGACCTGCACGAATGGCGTAACGACTTCCCCGCTGTCTCGAATGTGGACTCAGCGAAATTGAATTGCCTGTCAAGATGCAGGCTTCCCGCGGTTAGACGGAAAGACCCCGTGCACCTTTACTACAACTTCACATTGGCATCAGGCCAAGCATGTGCAGGATAGGTGGTAGGCTTTGAAACCGTGACGCCAGTTGCGGTGGAGCCATCCTTGAGATACCACCCTTGCTTTGCTTGATGTCTAACCGCGGTCCGTTATCCGGATCCGGGACCCTGTGTGGTGGGTAGTTTGACTGGGGCGGTCGCCTCCTAAAGCGTAACGGAGGCGCGCGAAGGTTGGCTCAGAGCGGTCGGAAATCGCTCGTTGAGTGCAATGGCAGAAGCCAGCCTGACTGCAAGACTGACACGTCGAGCAGAGTCGAAAGACGGCCATAGTGATCCGGTGGTCCCGAGTGGAAGGGCCATCGCTCAACGGATAAAAGGTACGCCGGGGATAACAGGCTGATGGTGCCCAAGAGTCCATATCGACGGCACCGTTTGGCACCTCGATGTCGGCTCATCTCATCCTGGGGCTGGAGCAGGTCCCAAGGGTACGGCTGTTCGCCGTTTAAAGAGGTACGTGAGCTGGGTTTAGAACGTCGTGAGACAGTTCGGTCCCTATCTGCCGTGGGTGTAGGATACTTGAGAGGAGTTGCCCCTAGTACGAGAGGACCGGGGTGAACGTTCCACTGGTGGACCAGTTGTCATGCCAATGGCAGTGCTGGGTAGCTATGAACGGACAGGATAACCGCTGAAGGCATCTAAGCGGGAAGCCCCCCTCAAAACAAGGTATCCCTGAGGACCGTGGTAGACCACCACGTCGATAGGCCGGAGATGTAAGCGCAGTAATGTGCTCAGTTGACCGGTACTAATGGTCCGATAGGCTTGATTTGATCCAGTAGAAGACAGGCCAAAAGCCCGTCAAAACTGATCGTTATCAATGTCGTACACACCAATACAGCGTATTTGACTTGGACAATCCCCTCGGGGACAAAAATGGAACTGCTTTTCCGGTTTGGTGATCATAGCGCAAGTGAAACACCCGATCCCATCCCGAACTCGGCAGTTAAGCACTGTTGCGCCGATGGTACTGCGTCTTAAGGCGTGGGAGAGTAGGTCATCGCCAAACCTGATAAGCCGTTCCATAATAAACGTATCTCTCAAACGATCCAATCACCCTGTCGCGGGGTGGAGCAGCCCGGTAGCTCGTCAGGCTCATAACCTGAAGGTCACAGGTTCAAATCCTGTCCCCGCAACCAA
>NZ_MTBG01000073.1 GCF_002119405.1 Pseudoruegeria sp. SK021
CCGGTCACTTCGTCGTGCGGCGGTTCATCCGCCCCCGCATGGCCTGCACCTGCTGTGAAGCCTTCGCCCAGGCCCCGCTGCCGTCCCGCCTGATCGAACGCGGACGGCCCGGTCCCGGCCTCGTGTCGCACATGCTGGTCGGTACCTCCGCATCCGGATCATAGGCTGGGATGGCGAGGCTGTCGCGGAGTGCCGCGACGCGGACGGTCGTCCACGTTTCGCCATCATCGGTGCGGCACCGCATCCGGTTGAGGGTGACTGCCAACTCTCGGTCGGGCCAGTGTCCGCCAAGCTTGCGCAACACCTCTCCCGCAGCGAGGTCCTGGCCGGGTGGGAACCGGCCGGTCTTGCGCCGGGCCAGTCGGACTTCGGTATGACGTCCACCGATCCAGTGCAGCAGCAGAACAAATTCGTTCTTTGTCGCGTCGATATCAATTACGACCTCCTCGATCAGCAGCCTGACCAACCGCTGCCTGGCGCGGGCATCAGTCCCTGCCGCGTTCCAGACAAACGGGAGATCCGAGGCGAGCTTCCTCGAGCTCTCTCTCGACCGCCAACCGGACGGTTTCTTGCGCCTTGGCAATCTGCTCGGCCGCCAGAAGGGCAGCTTGAACGGCCTGACCGGAGACCGCCTCGAGAAGCTGGCTTGCGACGGCAGCGTCAACGCCGCGTCCACCGGCACCGATGCACAGACCAACCCCTACATGTCCGTCATCGCCGCGGCACTGATACCGATGCGACTGATCGGTGCCCACCTTGTAAAACACCCGCATCATCCGGCCACAACGCGCGCATCGCGCCATGCCTGACAGCAATGCCTGTCCACCCCGCCCTGATTTGCGGGCCGTCCGCTTTTGCATATGCGCGTTCTCCTCCAGCATGCGGCGGTTCTCCTCAAAGGCGCACCAGTCGATATATCCCTCGTGACTATCCTTGATGAGCACGCTCCAGTCCCCAATCGTCCTGTGGTGGCCGCTGGTCTTGTGGGCCTGCCCCTCAACCACCCGTGTCCGGTTGCCTGTCCGCCCGAAGGCGTAGGCCCCTGCATAAATGGGATTGTGCAGCACCTGCATCACGCTGTGGTAATCCCCCCGTTATTAACGGGGGTGCGTCCGTAGAACTTACGCGGCCATTTTCAGTTTCTGGGCGGGAGTGATGCCGCCGATGCCCATGTTCGGGCGGTCATTGTTGTATGTCCATAGCCATTGCGTGGCGTGATCTTGCGCCTCCTCTATGCTTTCGATGATGTATTGATCCAGCCACTCATGCCGGACCGTGCGATTGTAGCGCTCGATGTAGGCGTTCTGTTGCGGCTGCCCAGGTTGGATGTGCTGGATCGTAACCCCTTGTTCCTCGGCCCATTCCATTAGCTTTCCACTGATGTATTCCGGGCCGTTGTCGACCCTTATGGTGCCGGGCTTGCCGCGCCATTCGATGATGCGGTTGAGGCTCCGGATGACCCTTTCGGCGGGCAAGGAAAAATCCACTTCGATACCCAAGCCCTCGCGGTTGAAGTCGTCCAGCACGTTCAAGAGCCGGAATGCGCGACCGTCCCCAAGGCGATCGGCCATGAAGTCCATCGACCAGGTCACGTTCGGCGCCTCTGGCACCGCCAGCGCATCGGGTTTGTCCCGTTTCAACCGTTTCCGGGGTTTGATCCGCAAGTTCAGCTCAAGTTCGCAGTAGATCCGGTAAACCCTTTTGTGATTCCAAGGATGGCCTCTGACGTTGCGCAAATGCAAGAAGCACAGCCCAAATCCCCAAGTCTTCCGGGCCTCGGTCAACCCAACAAGCAGATCGGCTATCTGCTCATTCTCGTCGCTCAGCAGGGGGCTGTAGCGATAACAAGTCTCGCTAACCCCGAAGGCTCGGCAAGCCAGCGCAATGCTGACCCCACGGCGCGCCACCGCATTCTCGGCCATCTCCCGGCGGTGAGACGGCCCAATTACTTTTTTCCAAGGGCTTCCTTCAAAAGATCAGCCTGCATGCTCAGATCTGCATACATCCGCTTCAGGCGCCGGTTCTCGCGCGCCATTGTCGCTCGGACCAATGGCGCATCAAGGTGCGCTCCATAGCCTTCATCTGGCTGATCATGGACGCGTCCATGCCGCCATACTTCGCCCGCCACTTGTAAAACGACGCATTGCTCATGCCATGCTCACGGCAAAGCTCTGCCACCGGCACTCCGCCTTCGCCCTGGCGCAGGATCGAAAGGATCTGTGCCTCAGTGTATCTGCTTGTCTTTATTCAGAATCTCCTCATGAATCTTGCCGAGAAAGTTCTACTTCTGCAGCCCCTTACTTTCGGGGGGGATTACCATGCCAATCCCGACCGTTGCGCGCGAGACGGGAGGCTTCGATGCAATAGACAGCCCCCACCGATCCGGTGCAGACTTCCGCGACCAGGCGCTGGAACCCCGGCCGGGCTATCTGGCCGGAACCGGAGCGGCCCAGATCCTCATCAATCACCTGAACGGTGGCGAAGCCCGTGTCACGGGCAGTTTCTGCCATCTGGTATTGAGAACGGCAGTGCAAAAGTTGGCCACGGAAGTGGCGGGATAGTCCTCCATTCCTGAGAAAGGATCACACTATCAAACCGTGGGGCAAACACCTAGCTCCTTAGTCGGGCCAACGGGAGGCTGCGCCATCGCCGCGACAGCCCCATCAGACCGAGTGCGCCCACCAGAAGCGGCAAAGATGCGGGGAGGGGCACCGGGGCCGTTGCATCCAACAGTTCAAACTCGAAACTGGATGCCGACTGAAAGTCTTCCATGTCAAAGATAACGGATGCGCTATAAATTTGCTCGTTCGCAAGATATAATCCAGATATACCTACCCCGAGAGTAGTCAGAATTTCTGCGGCATTCTCATAGATCCGACCACTAAGCCCAATATTTTTTCTTAGATAGTATGAGAGGTAGCTGGCGCGGCCTTTCAAATCAGTTCCCATATTAACTGGTCTGGTAGAGGTGTCCCACAAGCCGGTGGTTCTCCATACGACTTTTGCTGTTTCCCAGCCATCTCCAGTGGAGATAGTCAATCTAGCGCCGGCTCTAAAACACGCCGAAGGATTAATATTATAGAGACCACTCTCCGCGCAAAATTCTGCCGAAGTTCTTTCGGTAATTGTTGCCGCACTAGAGGATAGCGGAATCAGCACGAGCATCGCTGCGAATAAATACTTTAACACGATCCAACCTCATAAATATATTCTGGCACACCCCGATTAGCCTACTGGATGACCGGACATATCGTCGGGTTTTTCCCGAGTGTGTTTCGTAAAGATTCACATAGCCGTGCAGAGAGACATCCGACAACCTTTTTTTGACCCAAAGTAGGATTTGCAGGCCGGCCTGACTGCGTGATGGCCGCAGTCAGAGCGTTCGTCGCGGCATTGTCAGGTTGTTGGCAACGAAGCCTCAGGGTGGTTCTCAGCAATACTGAACATCAAAAACTTACCCCGGATCAAGGGCTTCCGATTTCCACGGAGCGTCATTGGCTATGCCGTATGGACCTACAATCGGTTCAGGTCGCCCAAAACGATGGCAGAGGAAGTCTTCATGATGACTGCGGCATCAAGGGTCGCCGCTTGGGCCGCCCCCGTAAGCATGACGGCTGTTGCGACGGCCGGGAAAATAAATTTGTACATCTTGATTCCACCGATGAAGTTTTCTGGGGAAGGTGCCTAATAGGCACCAGATTGTTGACACGCAATCACGTTTATTTTGGGCCCTCCGGGCAAATAAGTTTGAGACATTTGACTGTGGGGCTCGGTTTTCTGCACTGATCCGTAACCGACCCCAAGGGTGGCTAGGTCCGCTCTGCGTGAGTTCGAGCGCGGCGCAGCGAATGTCTGCTGTGGCTTCTACCTCTTCGGCCACTTGTATTCGCCGGTGAGAAGGATGTGTGCCCAGCCGAGGGGAGAGGTGTGCGCCAGAAGTTCGGGCGGGACCGGGAGCTTCGCACGCTGGCGCTGCGCGACGGCCTCGCCCAAACGGGCCGTATTCCAGTGGATGATGATCGCGGCGAGGAGGTTGAGCGCGGCCATTCGAAAATGTTGGCCCTCGGCCGTCCTGTCGCGGATTTCGCCCTGTCGGCCGATCCGCAGCGCGTTCTTCAGCGCGTGGTTCGCCTCGCCCTTGTTGAGGCCGATCTGGACGCGGCGCTGCATGTCGGTGTTCAGGACCCATTCGATCATGAACAGCGTTCGCTCCACGCGGCCGACCTCGCGCAAGGCGACGGCAAGGTCGTTCTGGCGGGGATAAGACGCCAGCTTGCGCAGGATCTGGCTGGGCGCGTCGGTCCCGGCCGTCATGGTCGCCGCGATCCGCAGAATGTCGGGCCAGTTGGACGCGATCAGGTTCTCCCGGATCGTGCCGCCCGCCAGACCGCGCAAGTTCTGCGGCACGGCCTTCGGCTCGAAGACGTAGAGGCGCTTGGAGGGCAGATCGCGGATACGTGGGATGAACCGGTGACCGAGGATCGAGGTGACGGCGAAGACGTGATCGGTGAAGCCTCCGGTATCAGCATACTGCTCCTTGATCCGCTTGCCGACCTCGCTGTTCAGCAGCCCGTCGAGGATATAGGGCGCTTCGCTGACCGTCGCCGGGATGGTCTGTGACGCGAATGGCGCGAACTGGTCGGAAACGTGCGTGTAGGCTTTCAGCCCTGGCTCGCGCCCGTATTTGGCGTTGATCAGGTTCATCGCCTCGCCCTGCCGGGTGGTGGAAAAGAACTGACCGTCGCTGGAGGCGGTCGTGCCCATACCCCAGAAACGTGCCATCGGCAAAGCGGCCTGCGCTTCCACAATACTCGCCAGCGCACGGGCGTAGGCATCGCTTTCGACGTGCCAGCGCGAGATTCGCATCAACTCCCAGAAGCCGTGGGAATTGCTGGCCTCGGCCATCTTGGTCAGACCGAGGTTGAGCCCTTCGGCCAGGAGCACGTTCATCAGGCCGATCCGGTCCTTCGGCGGAGCGCCAGTCCTGAGATGCGTGAACGCCTCGGCAAACCCGGTCGTGCGGTCCACCTCCAGCATGATGTCGGTGATCCGCGTCTCCGGTATGCGTCGGTAGAGATCGGACAGCAGGTCATCGGCCCCCTGTGGCGGTGCTGTCGGCAGCCGGCTCAGATGAAGCACGCCGTTCTCGATCGAACCACCGGGGATCGCGCCCGCCTTCGCGGCTTTGGCCAGCTTTTCGAGACCAAGTTCCATTCGCGCATGGCCTTCGGTGTTTGTCAAACTAGTTGTCCGCCGATTTCATGCGGCGTCTCTGATTTCAGGGGCGCTGAATTCGTTTTCGGGGTTCAGCCAGACGGGTCCGGCCGGTTGCCAGTTCCGGGTTTTTCCTGACCAGCGTTCCGGCTTTTGTGCGCGTGCAGTTGCATAGAGACTGGCGCGGTTGGCGAGCGTTGCACTGTCAGTCCCGGAGTGGCGCGCGTTCGGCGTAACGAAGCGGATTGCGCTGTGCAGGTGTTCTTCGTTGTACCAACTGGCGAAGGATTTCACCCAAGCCTGCGCATCCTCTTT
>NZ_MTBG01000074.1 GCF_002119405.1 Pseudoruegeria sp. SK021
TCTCCTCGTCGCTCCAACGGCGTCGACGTTCAAACCCAAGTATCTCACCACGCATCACTGACCCCACCTAAGACACGTCGCAAAGGACGTCGTTAAGCACGTATCTTAGCAAATCATCCGGAAATCAGGCAGGCGGCCACAATGGAGCGGTTACGCCCAAACTGCACGCTCGCGTCCATCTTCAACCAGGCGCACGGCCTCCGCAATATCAGAACCAGCAGCGTTACTGGGGCAGTCAAGCAAGATTTTGGCAGTCTCAAGCGCCTGTCACAAATTCAGCGGCATCTGGGGCGCAACCGTCGCCTCAACCGTCGGCGCTCCTTCCCCATAGACTGATCCAAGACCCCCACGGCTTCCACCTTGGGAGGTTTTCCAACGCAGGTCGTAGTCGCGACAAACTGCTCCGTCACGCCGCGACCCGCATCAGAAAACCTTCACCAGTCCTGCCTTTCACCGACGTTCAGGACACTGCGATGCAGCTTTCTGTAAGCTGACTTTCAGTCGATCGCGATCAGCTTAAGAAATTCCGTTTCTCCCAAAATTCTAATTTCATGACCATCACGCTGCAGTTCTTCCGCACGTCGATGTTTACTACTTTTATTATGTCCTGCTAACGTCGACATATCTTGGTCACCGACGATCAGCAGCGTTACCTTCTTAGAAACGCCTGTTTTGACTGTGATCCCAGCTCCGGCAGCAAAAGTAGCTGCTTCCACACGCGACATCGCTAGTTGCCCTGTAAAGCACGCAACATGACCGTAAAGTGGACCATTTTGATTGCCTGAAACAGCGACTGAAGTTTGGTATTTCTGTTTCCTTGACCTTGCCAGTTCCGAGAAGTCTTCACCTGTTACCGTTTCTGCCAAAAGAACAACTTCAGCAGCTGCGCGAGCATCCTCTTCAGCGTTGTGATGCTCAAACTTTAGATCCAGGTGAGTCTTCAAGCTAGCCAAGCCGTGACCGCCATTGCCTTTCAGTTCTGGCCAGGCTTTACGTGCAATTTGAACGCTATCTACCCAAGTCGCTCTCAGTTCTGGAACGCCATAGAATTTACTGGCAGCGTTGAACGCCTGCTTGTCAAAATTACTGTGTTGTACAAGTATGTGTCGCTCTAGCAACGGCCGCAAGAATTGTAGGACTTCCTCGAACGAAGAAGCGCCTTTTACTGTTGTTTCGTCAATGCCGTGCAGATTGACATTGAAATGTTCAAAACCTTGTTCAGGGTCAACAAGGATGCTGATGGTTTTGATGTCACCATTAGTGGCCACCATTGCTAATCCGACTTGGCATATGCTGCTATGTTGCCGATTTGCGGTTTCGACATCTAGGGCCACAAATCGATAAGTCTGTTCCAGAAAAACTTGAAAATCAATTATGATGCCTCTTTCAGGAAGCGTGTGGGGGGGAGAAAACGCACCTTCATCTAACAAATCAGCGTGGATTGAAGGGGAAGAAATTTCCGCTATGCTGAGCGCATAAGTCTCACCGCTCTTTATCCTAGATATCTCCCCGGATTTCACTAGCCAGGCGACTAGGTTGCTGACATGACGACCATCATTCTCGTCGAGTTCCACCTTAACATTGTTTTGCAGCAAGCCTGGCTTGGATGAGACAAGTTGCCGAATGCGATCAAAAAGTTCTAAAGACTTTAGATGTTTCACGGCGTCAGGCCTATACGTCTCTAGGTAGTCGAACTCTTCTGTAAGATCGCGAACTTTCAAAAGCCCTTCAATGTCCCCGGTTAAGGCCATCATAGTGCCGCCTTGCTGCAACGCTGGAATACGGAGCTGCAGGCGCTGTCCATCTCCCCTAGGGTCGCTCAACCAGTCTCGGAGCGGGGCGATACTCAAATGGGCTGCTTCTGCAGCCTCGACATATCGTTTCTCGGAGATTGCGCTTTGCAATTTCTCAAGTAGAGTAAAGTAATCGCCATCAGGCATCTCGACGGACATCGCTTCTAGTCTGTCCCTGCTATCCAGCTCGAAATCTACTACGCTGGCAGCCTCTGTCGAATGCAGCTGTTTGACATTTGCATGCGGAGATCGTGTGGCGCTTTTCACGTCACCAGTAGCTTTCGGACCGCCTAAAAATCTTTTGAAAATGCCAAACACGCTGTCCTCCGAAATAGCATCCAAATAATATCCAACACTTAAATTCCTCTCTTCGAGGCACCAGCTCTAGCTAGGAACCTTCTGATTTCTCCAAGTTGCCAACACTCCCGCAACATCCAGTTCAGTAGGTTCTTCACTCCATAAGGCGGTGAAAGATGCATCGGCGCTGTCAGGGGTGGGGTTAGGTTTATCAACTTTAATGCGAGTGGGCATAATCATAGAGTCGCCTATGAGGATCGCTTCGCCACGTCTCAAAGAGGAGAACATCGATGTTATTCCTCGTACCGAGTCTGGTAGCAGATTACGGACATATGCTTGGTCATCTGGGTTCGAAATTCGAAGGCACAAAAAGCTTCCACACTGCGACAAAATTGTGGACGACATCTCTCTGGGCCGCTGGCTGATCACCGTGAGGCTAATGCCGTATTTCCGACCTTCCTTGGCAATTCTTTCAGCGGACTCTCTCGGTGCTTGATTTGACGCAGAGTCGCTCAGATAGATGTGTGCTTCATCTGCAAATATCGAGATCGGAAAGCGCGAACCTTTGAGACGGCTATGCCAGTAAGAGAAATCAAACAAGCATCTCAATGTTAAGGAAATCAAAGAGCCCCTAACATCGAAAGGCACTGGACTGAGGTCAAGAACGACAATCTTCTTGCGATTTGAGTTTTCCTCACCAAGCAGCTTGCGGAATAGGTCATCCATTGAGGCGCTGGTATTATATGTCTGAGGTTTAAAAATAAGGTCGTAACGTCGGTCGTTTAGCCGTGACTCAAGCCGCATAAGAAGGCGAGTAAACTGCCCGTGAAGCGGGCCTTTAACTTTTTTGGTAGAACCTTGAACCATCTCGATATCAAGACGTGTGAATTCGTCGATAATTTCCGTGAGGTCGAAGTACACTGGTGTGTCGATGGTCACCTTTTCCAATTCAAGAGCGGCATTCTCAGGATGGTTTTCCTTTGCAGCCTGCAAAAGTTCCTTAAACTTTGCGTTCTGGTTTGGAGCACTGGACTCGGCCCGATCTATCATTAGAGACAGGATTTCTTCAGCGTTCATCAACCAATATGGCATTTCAATATCAGTGGCCGAAATGATTTCAGCTTCGTCACCAAACGCCTGAGCATACTCACCATGTAGATCTAGGAGTAGTACTGTGGACTGAGGAAAGGCTGCGATCTTCTGCAAAACCGACGCAACTGTCCAAGATTTTCCACCACCGGTTTGACCTAAGATGGCGGCATGACGGCTAAGGAACGCATCAAGGTTCATTTTTGCATCTTGCTCTGGAAGGAGAGATAGTTTTCCTAACGAGAAGTCGCCTTCTGCAAAGCTAGTATAGATGCTGTTGATCGTCGATGGCAGTACCGCGAAAACCGGCGCATTTACCGTTGGTAAAACATTGGTTCCTCGCTCAAATTCTCCGGATGCATCCATAGTTCCAATCGGTATCGTTACGAGTTGTCTCAAGACCTGATCCACAACAAAATCTCCTGCAGCGACTGTTGCTTTAACTTCAGTCGCTCCAATATTGGCCTCCCTCATCCGAGTTTCTGTAACCAAGCAAAGCAAAGTACCATTGGGCAAAGACAATTCTACAAACGAACCAGGTTGGCCTATTAAGATATTTACTGGACCGTCGGGTGTAGCGACATCCACTGCCATCTCTTCGGGGACACCAACGTCATTCTCACCATCGAAATCCATTAGTGCGACGGCTATCGTATCACCTTTGACCTCAATCACTTTTCCGATCTGATGTTTCAAATTCTACCCCCTAAAAAAGTTCAACAAACTTACTGAATTTCCATGCATCGCTACTCTCGGCATGCTCACGCCCACCAATCACTTTTTTGTCCTTGCAAACATGGAGTACATTTGGCCTAGCGCGTAAATCACTAAGGCCTTGTGGTTCGACTTCGCAGAAATTGGAGAGCGATATGCCTCCAGATGAAATATGGGGAGTCATCAAGCTGTCATTAATGTGACTGTCGCCAAAGCTAAAACCCGATGAGATAAGGTATTTACAGCGGCCACTTAAGATCGAGTTTGAAACATGAAAGAGGCGATCATACGGGCGCGACAAAGTCTCAATCACTTTGGTCCGCCTCGGTAGGACCATGCACCTGGCATCCTGGTCGATAATAGCGCTTGGAGCTGCTTCGAAAATTCGATTGTCTCGCCGGTACCAGGACACCGACCCGTGAAGCTTTAACAAGCGAATTGTTAAGCCATTTTCTGGCTTGAAAGTTGAACCCGATGTCTCGCCAGACACCATCGAGAATTCTAGCTCCGAAAAATGCCGAGTTGTGGCACCGACAAAACCATTCACCAATTTCAAGCCAACTTCGGCGCAGGCATCCTCAATCAAGAGGTCATAGTTTGTCGTAAAGAACCACACGTTTGTTGGACGCTCATAAGCTCTTGATTTTAGGCGTTGTAGGAACGCTACTTGATTGGAAATGTCAGGCTTCGTAACGCCCAGAATTACATCTCGGACCAACTCTCGTATTTTCTCTTTGAGCAGCTGATATTTTTGGAGAGGGTTGTTCGCATGATAAGCAATCACCAAATCTGAAATTTCTTCGATGTTGGGCAGTCCGTTTGCACCATCATAGGTCAAGTCAGAGGCAGAAAGTACTTCATCCATCGCGGCGCGATCGTTTCCAGTAAGCGCGCCAACTACAGATTTTGTGAGCCCTGAACCGCGCCGGGTTTGCCGGAGGCTGAATTGTCTTAGTTACGCGGCCATATCTGATCTTTCCATAGCAGCATAGAAGTTTGCTTCTGCCTCAGCGGGCGGGATATTCCCGATAGGTTCCAGCAGGCGGCGATTGTTGAACCAGTCGACCCATTCGAGGGTGGCATATTCGACGGCTTCAAAGCTGCGCCAGGGGCCACGGCGATGAATGACCTCAGCTTTGAATAGGCCGTTTATCGT
>NZ_MTBG01000075.1 GCF_002119405.1 Pseudoruegeria sp. SK021
GGGTCATAAAGGGTGCCATGGATGGCCCTGCCTTCGCCGCCTATGTGCGCGAAGTCCTGATGCCAGAAATTGAGCCCGGAACAGTCGTCATACTGGACAACTTGGCGACCCACAAAAACAAGGAGGCATCAGATGCACTGCGGGCGCATGGATGCTGGTTCCTTTTCCTGCCGCCATACTCGCCTGACCTTAATCCCATCGAACAGGCATTCTCCAAGCTGAAAGCCCATCTTCGCCGGATCGGGGCTAGGACATTCATCGACGTGTTCGACGCCATCGGAAAAATCTGCGATCTATACGACCCTCAAGAATGCTGGAACTACTTCAAGGCCGCCGGATATGTTTCAGGTTAAAACAGAAACGCTTTAGAAAACGAGCCCGTCCTGTTCAGAAAAACGGCACCATTTCTGTTTGCGCGATCCCTGCTTCAAGTGGAAAAAACCACTGAATGCGTCTGAACCGCGGCGGGAACTGACAAGCCAATGCCGCCCTATACCTCGTCGTCATCACCCGAATGCAAAATCACATGAAGCCACACATAGCGATGTGCTCAAACGCACCGCTCAAGGCAAAAGCAAGCGCGAGATCACTCGGTGCATAAAGCGCTATATCGTTCGCGAAATCTATCGCGAACTTTGTGTTCCCAAAGGGGCAATACCCACGTCTTGACAAACATAAGAGCATCAAACACCGTCAACAGACTCGCCACGGCGGCTGGCGCTCACTTGGGCCATAGCGCCAAGAAACAGCAGCCGACGCAAATATCGGTTGCCCATTTTAGAGAAGCGCCCTGCCTGAGTGCCTGACGAAATGGTGGGCAGGATTATCAGCATGAATCCTTTATGCAGGCCGAAGTGTTTACACTTTTCCCCCAATAATAGCGTTAAGGTTTGGCTTCCTCCAGATCCGCGGCACGCCGTGAACATCTTTGCCATCTATCAGCGCCGGTTGCCATTCTGCAACAAAACCAGAGGCGGCCAAAACACGATCCATATCCACCATGTTAACATTATGAAAACCAATGTGATCGCGGATATAGAGCGCGCCATCAGTGCGCAGAATACGATGAAACTGGCGAAGCGCGAACCTTAGCATACCACGGGACAATTCCCGCAGGACCTGTACCGCACAAACCATATCGACACTCCCGTCCGGCACCAGATCAAGCCGCCAACTGGGCAAATGGTTCACAACCTTCGGATCCTCATGGATGACAAACGGCTGCTGCGTCATATCCATGTGATCATTCAAGGTCAGCCCCAAGGCCTGATAGTAAAGGCGTTGAGTCAAGTAGGTCGCCGGGAAAGCATCAACAGCAATGAAGGTTGTCAATTGTGGTGCCGTTTGAAGCCACAGATTGGCTTGTCGGCCATGTCCTGCCCCGAAATCCAAGAATGTCCGAACCCGTTGACGCCAAGGCACTTGATAAGGCGTCTGAAAGCGAAAATCCTGAGCGTTGTAGACGCTGACAGCATCAATACCATGCAACTCTGGATCAAGACCAAGTCGATCCATCACAGCCAAGTCAGCCGCCCTGGCAAGGGCAACCAGCCGCTCGAACGGCGGACCATTCAGGAAGTTCGGATAGGGAATCCGATCGATCCAGTTGTAAAGCCGGGTTAGATGTTCGGGCCCAAGAAACCCGTGAAAGTTCATATCGCCCAGCGCACCTTCAGCTAGACGCTTTTCAAGATGTTGCCAGCTGCGATCCCAATCGAGCCCGGTGGCATCGATCCAAGAAGCGTCCTTACGGAACATCTCTACGAAGGCATCCTGTTCATATTGTGAAGTAGCATTGAGAGTATCCGAGAGCATCTAAGCACCCCTGTTCTTAGGACGGATAGCAGCAATAGCGATGGCCAAGGGCCGTTCATCAGGAACATTGTTGGGAAATCCGATACAGATCAATCCGCTATCGTACTTTATCTGTTACGCTCGTGGTCAAAAAACGCCTGTGGCGATAGCTTGCCCGAAAATTGGTTGCAGCTGAGCGAGCTTGGCATGTACTATTCTAACCTAACCTATAGAATGGCGTGCGAAAATGCAAAAGCTGATCCTCCATATCGGAACACAGAAAACCGGCACCAGTGCCATTCAGGAGGTCTGTTCTGAGAACCGGGATTTGTTGCTCAAGCAAGGGATCAACTATAGTCTGTTCGGGCGCGGGCCGATTGACACACCTGCACACCACGCCCATCATATCCTGTCGCACAAATGGGCCCCGGGATGGTTGAGCGGTCGGATTGAGGCTGAAACCACCGATCAGGTGTGGAACAAGTTTATAGCCTCACTGGAAAAGCACTCCACGTGTCATACGACAGTGATCAGCTCCGAACATTTTTACAAGGCTGGCGTCATGATGCCCCAGGCCATTCAAACCCTGAGTGATGAGCTTGACGGCAAAGCCGACACAACGGTTGTTGTTTATTTCCGGCGTCCCGACACCTTCAGCCTAAGCAACTGGGCTCATGGCATCAAGACGCAGAAGAACTTCGCGATGTCATTTGAAGACTACTGCAAGTCGGATGGGTTGAACGCGCTTCTCAGTTACCAGAAGAACCTAGAGGTCTGGCGGAAAGCGTTTGGGGCAGAAAATGTAGTCCCTAAAATATTCAATAAACGCTATTTCAAAGACGGCGATATTGTGAGAGATTTCCTGTCTATCGCCGGTGGGCATGTGACCTCAGAATTTAGAGATGTTGGCAGTGTGAATGTATCGCTATCTCCATTCACACTTAATGCGCTGTCTTGTCTAGACCGTTCAAACATACAAAACCTTGGAAAATTCATAGACACTATTGACAGTTTTGTGCGTGACAATTTCACAAAAGACGATCAGAAATTGTCAGATCCTCTTACTCAAGAGATCGCATCCGACATTTTGAAACAGCATGGCCCTGCATACATGGACTTGGCTCGTGAAATACTGGGCGAGGCTGAGGTTTTGGAAAGTCTGGATCCCACGTTGAGAAATGGGACTTTCGAGCCGGTACCGGAAAAATGGAAAGCGTTGCTTGTTGATGTTTGGCAGGCTGGCAATCAGGCTGGACGATCACCTAACGTCCAGTAAATCTGGATTGCAGTGATCGCGATACTGGAAGTATGGTTTTCGCTGTAGAATAACAAGTATATTAAGGAAGTAGCATGCAATCCTATGATGAAACTTTGCAATTAATTCGTCAGACCGGACGGCGCAGAAAATACCCGCCGCAAAATGATAAACGATATGAACATTCATCGGGAATGATTTACCCAGAGATTACTCCGAAATTCACTTTGGACCGGGGAATGAAAATATTCACCATCGGATCCTGTTTCGCGCGAAACATCGAAGAAAAACTCGTCGGATTTGACTTGCCGACAACACGTTATCGGGTGCCACCAGAAGAATTTCCCCATCGGCCAAATGGCGTCCTAAACGAGTACACAGCCGGGACTATCCATGACCGTATTGTGTCTGTACTGGATCCCTCCCTTGATCATTCATTTTCAATTATTCCTGCAAAAGACGGATATATCGACCTGAATCTTCCTGCGGCAATTGTGCCGACAACCTATGCTAGAGCATTGGAACGGCAGGAAGAGATAAAAGACCTCTATCTCGAGATGAAAACCAGTGATGCTGTCATCATAACCCTTGGACTGACTGAGTGCTGGCTTGATACAAAGGCCAACCGATACTTCAAGCACATGCCCCCAGCCTCCAAGGACTTGGACTCAAGCAGATACAGTTTTGTAAATCTGGAATATGCGGAGGCTTATAGCCTTCTGGATTCTGCGATGAGGGCAATCATTGACGGCATCGGAATAAAAAAGATCATCCTGACAGTATCGCCGGTTCCATTGGCTTCCAGCTTTTCAGGGTACGATGCTGTCGTGGCAAACGGCTACTCTAAAGCGTTACTGCGCGTTTGTGCACAAATGCTTTATCAGAAATACGATGAGGTTGACTACTTTCCGAGCTATGAAATGGTTGTCTCATGTTCGAGTGCCTATGCCGTGGACAACGTTCACGTAAAAGACAATGTTGTCGGATTGGTTACGGACTATATGACTGCTAATTATGTGACCGACTCTGACTGAGTATTGTTCGTCAGGGTGCTGCGCCTAATATAATCAACCCGCGCCATTTGAGAACCAATATTCTAACTGGACTTACTAATGGTGCAACGAGTTTGACTTTGCAGGCTTCAGCCTGATCCAGGCCAAACTCGTTGTCGAGATATGCCCGAAAGTTGGTGACGGCAAGGTCAGGCGGCGTTGAAGTTGTATGATCCCGTCTTTGAATTCAATCCCTTGCACGATTTCCGGCAGACGGTTTGCACCATCGCGTTTTCGCCGTTTCCCTTGGAGTGACGTCGTCAAGCGTGGTGATGCCTTCGAGTTTGCGGTCCGCGATCTTGGCGTCATGGCGATGTGTGAATCCAGGAGGAAAACTGTAAGCGCTGTGTGGTCAGCACCTGGGTTTCAGCTTGACTGCTGGAAGTTCCAAGGTAGCAGATCATCGATGCGGTTTTCCGGATGTCCCGCTGCGATGGCTTCGAGCGTGGATTTCAGGTAGGCGAAAGGCTCCACACCGTTGATCTTGGCTGTCTCGATCAGCGAGGCGATGCGGCCCCAAGCGCGTCCGCCTTCGTCGTGTCCCCCCTGTGTCAGCGTAGTTGTCCGCCGCTCTATTTTTCCTCTACATTTTCGGCGGGCCAGATAGGACGATGACGTGGGATATTCACCCGAACGAAAGGCGGCCGTTCTGAAGCGGATGCTGCCACC
>NZ_MTBG01000076.1 GCF_002119405.1 Pseudoruegeria sp. SK021
CCTACGGCCAGCGCGCTCTGGCACGCGTTAGCTATGTGGTGAGCACACGCGCCAGAGCGCCACCGACATCCCGAGCGTGGCCCCTATTTGCGCCGGTAAATGGCCCCTTATGTCACCGTGATTGACACCTGAGCGTTGGGTCGTTCTACAAGTGGCAGGCGAAGTATGGCGGCATGGATGCGACCATGAACAGCCAGATGAAGGTCATGGAAAGCGCCCAGTTGCATCATACGATACGCGGCGAGGCCATGGCGCGATCATCGAGCGCAGTGTCGATGCGTTCGGGCGTTCCTTCAGACCGGTGGCCGTCATGCCCTCACTGCCCATCCACCGCAATGGGCGGGAATGGGCGTGTTCAAGTCAAAGCCAGCATGGCGCAACTTTGGTCTGAAGATAAACCCCCTTGCCAAGCGGCACTTTAACGAACTGGCCAAGGACATTCGCATGCTGGAAGCGACCGCAAACCCAGCCCTGACGGCACGTCGTGCTCCGCGCCAAGAGTTGGCTAGGTTGGCAAAACTTCTGCGCGATCGGGCCTGCCAAGTCTGATCCAGTGTGCCGCCAGTTGATGGCCATGCCCGTCGTGGGGGCAGCTAGGAAACTGACGGTCAAGGGGATCCGGCAGATATCGCCGCCTTGTAAGCGGCCTCAACACCACGCCTTGGCGCACCGCCCCTGGACATCAAGCAAGCCTAGCCCCAACCTGTTCAATCGGCTATGGCTTGACGGCGCACCGCTCCAAGGTCTCACCACATTGAAGTCTCATTCAGGACACGTGGACAACATTTGTATGTTGTGCCTTTCTCATCAGGAGCGACGACTTGAAGTTTTGGAGCCGAATATGACCGACACCCCCGATGCAGCCAGCGAGTTGCGTAGTTTTCTCGATGGCCAGAAGTTCGGGTGCGTGATGGCAGATCCACCGTGGCGGTTTCAGAATCGCACCGGGAAAATTGCGCCCGAACACAAGCGCTTGGCGCGATACCCAACGATGACGCTCGAAGAAATCTGTGCGTTGCCGGTTGCCGAACATGTTGAAGAGAGGGCGCATTGTTATCTCTGGGTACCGAATGCATTGCTTCCAGAAGGCTTGGAAGTCCTGAAAGCGTGGGGCTTCGGCTACAAATCACATATCGTCTGGGAGAAGGTCCGCAAGGACGGCGGGCCAGACGGGCGCGGGGTGGGCTTTTACTTCCGGAATGTTACAGAGATCCTGTTGTTTGGTGTCCGAGGTAAGAACGTTCGGACATTGGCACCTGGTCGCTCGCAAGTGAACTATATCGAGGCGCCAGAGCCAGGTTTGGATGAAAGTACCCAACCTGACGGCGACCTCCTCAAGACCCGAAAACGGGAGCACAGCCGCAAACCAGACGAGCAATATGATATCATCGAAAGTTGCAGTTGGGGACCATTCCTAGAGCTTTTTGGCCGTGGGACTCGAAAAGATTGGACAGTCTGGGGCAATCAGGCCGACACCGACTATAAACCAACTTGGAAGACATACGCCTACAATTCAACAGTCCAAGCTGCTGAGTAATAATTCTCAGGAAACCTCTGACCGAGCCCCCCAAGCGTTCTGCGGCGTGTTCGGTCAATTTCTACTTTGGTGAGTGGTCGTGGAAAAAGGCAACGAAGTATGGACGCCTAGTAGCTCACCAAAAACTTCTCGTGGGGCGATGGGGCTGCGGGTCTTCAGGAGCTTCATGCGATCATCAGAACCGGATTCGATGACCAACTTCAGGACGGTCCTCGCGACCTTTTTAGGGAACGTGTCAACCTTACTGGGCGACCAGTCTTTATTCCTATCAATTTCTTTCTTTTCAATCGCACCGACAATGACGTTGATTATCTCTCCGCCGACGAATTGGTTTTCCAGGCCCCGACTTGGGAGCATGGTAATCCTGCCGTTTTTAGCGGGACGGGGTCGTAGAATTTACGCAGCCATTTTCAGTTTCATTGCGGGGGTGATGCCGCCGATGCCCATATTCGGGCGGTCGTTGTTATAAGTCCATAGCCACTGTGTGGCGAAGTGCTGGGCCTCCTCGATGCTGTTGATGATGTATTGATCCAGCCATTCGTGCCGGACCGTGCGGTTGTAGCGCTCATGTAGGCATTTTGCTGGGGCTGGCCGGGCTGAATGTAGGCCAGGGCGATGCTGTGCTTTTCAGCCCATTCCAGCAGCGTGTTGCTGATGTATTCGGGGCCGTTGTCGACGCGAATGGTTTCGGGCTTGCCACGCCATTCGATGATATTGTCGAGACTGCGGATGACCCGCTCGGCCGGCAGGGAAAAGTCCACCTCGATCCCCAGACCTTCGCGGTTGAAGTCGTCGAGCACGTTCCGCAGCCGGAACGCGCGGCCGTCCTCAAGGCGATCGGCCATGAAATCCATCGACCAGGTCACATTTGGCCTCTCTGGCACGGCCAGGGCGTCGGGCACATCCCGCTTCAACCGTTTGCGCGGCTTGATCCGCAGGTTCAGCTCTAGGGCGCAGTAGATCCGGTAGACGCGTTTGTGGTTCCATGGCTCGCCAATGTCACTCGGACCATTGGCGTTCCACTGGCTCGCCCCTGTACGTTGCGCAGATGCAGGAAACAGAGCCCGAAGCCCCACGTCTTGCGGGCATCGGTCAGGCCAACCAGCAGGTCTGCGATCTGCGCGTTCTCATCGCTCAAAAGCGGACTGTAACGATAGCACGTTTCGCTGACGCCGAATGCCCGGCAGGGCGAGACCATGGCCGCCATTGGTCCAAGGACAATGGTCGAGCGCGATGCTGACCCCTCTTCGTTCAACCGCATTGCAGGCCATCTCCCGGCGGTGAGACGGCCCAATTACTAATGGGATGGTCCGCCCCGCACCCCAGCGTATGCTCTTATGGCATCGCCAAAGCACAAGGAGAGAGAGGATGCGAACCAAACCAGTACCAGAAACCTTCGCCTATGGGATCGACATCGGCAAAAAGGTGTTTCACGTCGTTGCCGTCAATCGCGAGGGTGCTGTCATCCAGCAGGCCAGATTTGCGCGCGAGACACTGCAGGCATTCTTTGATGTCGCGCCAAGAGTGCTAATCGGCATGGAAGCCTGTCCTGGATCTCAGTGGCTTGCGCGGCGGTTGCGGGCCATTGGGCATGACGCCCGTATTATTCCAGCGCGCTTCGTGAAGCCTTACGTGAAGTCTAACAAGACCGATACCGTCGACGCCGCGGCCATTGCAGAAGCTGTAACCCGGCCAACCATGCGGTTTGTCGACGTCCGCACGCCAGAGCAGGTTGATTTACAAGCGTTGCATCGCATCCGGGATCGGCTTGTCGGGCAACGCACGGCGTTGATGAACCAAGCTCGTGCGTTTTGCATAGAGTATGGGCTGGCAATGCGTGTCGGGGCTGGGGGCTTCCACGCGGATATCCGACGTCATCTTGCCAACATAGATAACGATCTGACCGCGACAATGCGGGGGCTGCTCAACGATATATTGGACGATCTCGCCCACGTCGAAGGTCGGGTCAAAGCACTGAGCAGCAAGATCGAGGCTATTGCGCGTGACGATGAAACCATCAGCCGACTATTAACGATCCCCGGCATTGGCCCGTTGGGGGCCACCGCCCTTGTCGCCGCAGCCGGCGACGGCCGACAGTTCCGCAAGGCCCGTGATATGGCGGCGTGGCTCGGGTTGGTTCCTGCAGAATATTCAACCGGTGGTAAGCAGACTCTACTGGGGATCAGTAAGCGCGGAAATCGATATGTGCGCCGCTTGATCATCCATGGGGCGCGGTCCTGCTTTCTTCACCTCAACCGCGAAAGCCATGCTCTTGGGCGTTGGTTAAGTGCGCTCGAGGCGCGGACACATAGAAATAAGGCAGTGGTCGCCTTAGCCAACAAGCTGACCCGGATCGTCTGGGCAGTTCTGACCCAACCCGGAGCAGTTTACTTGCGGTCCAAAGGAGCAGCGGCCTGAGCCAACCTTTACCGCAAATTCCATTGCAAGGGACGTGATGACCAAACGGTTGATCGACCACGGGTAAGCCACGCGCAAAAAAGCGGGACCTGATCCCGTTCCACTAATCTGGAACCCGAGGTGCGGATCTCATCAAGGCCTGGTCGCCAAAAGCGGCTGACTGATCAGAGGCCGGATACATTTACGCAAGCCGGAGCGTCATCCACGAAAACCTTGCAATAGCGGGGCGGACCATACATTTTTCCCAGGGCTTACTTCAACAAATCCGCCTGCATGCTCAGATCGGCAAACATGCGCTTCAGTCGCCGGTTCTCGCGCGCCATTGTCGCTCGGACCAATGGCGCATCAAGGCGCGCTCCATAGCCTTCATTTGGCTGATCATCGACGCGTCCATGCCGCCATACTTGGCCCGCCATTTGTAGAAGGAAGCGGTGCTCATGCCATGCTCACGGCACAACTCGGCGACCCGCACACCGCCTTCGGCCTGACGTAGGATCGCAAGGATCTGGGGTTTGAACCGCGCCAGGTTTGCCGGAGGCTCCAACTCATGAGTAGGATGGAGCATCATGAACAAAACAACGAACAAATATTCACCTGAAGTGCGCGAACGTGCCGTGCGGATGGTTTTGGATGGCGCAGG
>NZ_MTBG01000077.1 GCF_002119405.1 Pseudoruegeria sp. SK021
CTCCTTCAGCTCCTTGAGCGCCTTCTGGGTTGAGATCACCGGCTTGCCACGGCTTTCCCGGACCGGAGAGATCATCAGATCCACAACAGCACCGCCGGCCTCGTCCAGATCAAGCCGTGCCCCAAAAACAGCATCCTTGCCCGCCCAGCTTTCTGCCCATGCCTTTGCTTGGGCGAAGAGAGCCTGATTGCGCGGGTTCTCCGGGTTGTGGAGATCACCGGCCTTCTCCACCCATTCCGGAGAAATCACACAAAGGGCCTGCATGCAGAGGGGGGCGCCTTTCCGTTCTCGGGCTTTGAGATCGGCCTTGTGGGCTTTGTAGGCGGCCAGATAGTCGCGGTCGTTCTCAGCCTTTGACCAGGCCAGTCCTTCGCCTGCTTCTGCATCTTCCCGGAGTCGGGCTCGGCTGGTTTCGTCAGCACGTTTGGCGTGGATGGTTGCACCCCGGAGTTGGGCGATGGTGGTGAGCTTTTTAACCCGGACAGCTGCCTTGAACATCGGGTCAGGATAGGGAGTCCGGGATAGATTGTCATTCCAAATGACAACCCACTAGGCAATTCTCTCCGAGCCGCTCCGCTAATTGCCATTGGGCCAGAGGCGCTACGCCCTCTTGGATCACCCGCCAGTACCTCAAATTGTCCCGGAGTCTCTTCCTGTTTATGTATATACATAAACCATATTGCTGATGCAGGGCTTGATGCCGGTCCTGTCGTTTACCAAGTTCAGCGGCCTTTTTGCGAGCCACGATAGGGAATGCGAACGGCTAGGGTCTTCTGCCCCCGGCTCAGCGTACTGAAATCCGGTACCGTCCAGTCAAGGCCGACCAGGCTTTCCAAAAAGCCTGCCGTCTGCCTGAGGGCCATACCGAAATGCACTTTCATCGTCAGGCAGGCCTGTATCGCGATGTCTAACTTGGGAGGCCAGCTACCACGCTGGATTCCCCACATGAAACCCCCTACGGCCTTTGCTCAACAAAGCCGTCATAATGTCTTCGAGTTGGCGTGATCGTTTTGTCCATAATATATGATAGCTGTTTGTTGACGCTTGAATTGTATTTTTCAAAATAGTGAAATGGAGAATGCCCCCATCGGTGGTCGGCGGGTGTTGCCTGCGGTGACGTTAGCATTGCTCTACTGCTTACCGAATGGTCTATTTTCCAAGCCGCACGCAGATGGTCATGTAAAAAATCGAGGTGGTCATTTAAGAGCTGCAAGCGTGACGGTTCAAAGCCAAGACCATCATAGTTAACGTTCAAACTGGTTTCGTGCAAAATTATGATGTTATTCAAGAACATACCTTCATGCGTTTCAAAAAACTTCTTTGCTGCCAATTTTACCATATCTCTGTTCTTGGGGAGAAAATGGGGAATCCTTTCTGCCCCCGAAAAAGTGTCAGGTGACTGCTTGTCGACTAAGAAATTATAGGTGAAATATGAGTCGCCTATCCTGCCCACAGGAAAGCGATCATCTATAAAATCGAAAACTATAAAGCATCTATCATGGTCAAAGCGGATGGTCTTATTCAAATCCTCAAGAACATTACGGTTTTCAAAATTTCCAGGTATTTTCATCTCTCTGTTTAGGGGAACATTGTTCGCCATACTGCACAGGTTTGATCGGCAATGATAATATTTTAGACGGGCCTCTAAGCCGCTGCCTTTGATGGCGTCACGAGATACACATGACCCAAAAATAACCAAATCTTTTCCCAACGGAATATCCTAGCTCAAAAGACGAATAGTAGAGAAATGTCAGTGACTTATTATCACCACGGCCACCATCGGCGCAGCTTTGCGTCTGGTGGCGGCAACATGCGTCTTACATCATCGAGGTGACGCTCCAACAATGCGGTTTTTTCGCGCTCCGCGGCCAGCTCGGCCTCGGCCTTGGCAAGGCGAGCGGCCATGTCCTGGTCTGCGGCGGCTTTCTGGTTCGGATCATCGCGGCCTAGATGGTCCGGCATAGGCCGCTCTACGGCCTTCTGCTGCGTTCTCGGCCGATACACGCGTGCCAGCTCGGCCGGATCAATGCGCCAATGCCCGGCGTCGGTCTTCTCGGCGCTGATTTTGCCGTCTTGTAACGCTTTACCAAGCGTGGCGCGGCTCACTTGGTAAACCTTCACTGCCTCTCGTGGTGATAGTTTAGGCATCCGGATCACCCTGCGGTCTAGGCCTCTTCTGGTCCGGTTTATCGCGGATCATTTGGTCCGGGTTGGTCCGGTCTGGTCCGAGCGCGCGGGCAAGGCTTTCGGCCAAACGTCGGCGTTCCTGAGCGATCGCTTCCACCAGACCGGCGCGGCGTGCCTTGCGGCCTATACGCGGCCGATCTAGCTCCCTTTGTGCCTTCACTAGCTCGGCGTGGTCCTTCAGGCTCCATGCAAGCCGGACACCCGTGACACGGCGGCCCTGTTTCAACGGCTGATAGGCTGCGTGGAATCCGGCGACGTGGTTTATCTCGGCAAGGGCGCGGTCGAGGACAAACCGGCGCATGTCTTGCCATCGGCTGAGCGTATCACCCGACAAACCTAGTAGGTCGCGCAGATCATCGAGGGCAATGTCTTCGGACGTTTTGCGCAGGTTTGCGCGCAGGCTGAGCCATAGATAGAGGCGCAGCGAATACCGGCTCTCGAACGCCATGACGGCACGGCGCGATACGGCGGCCCAGTGCGTCGAGTCGGCTATCACCCGGCGCATGGCGGGCGAAAACTCAAACCTGATTTCTGCATCATCAAGATCATCGGGTTCGCGCTCTACATCGGACAGGATGGGGCCGGACTTGATGTAGGGACGGCCTCGGCGGCTCATCAGCTGCACACTCACCACCGTCGAGTGTAGCTCCATGACGGCCTCGGCCAGTTCATCGCGGCTCCGATGAAAAGTGTCATTTATCACGGAGTATGGCACGCGGTGCTGCACTTGGTCGGCCACCGCGACACCGGCTTCCTGCACCAGAAGGCAAAACAGCTTGGCAGCACGTAGGCTGAGGCTGTCACCGGATACAAAACGCAGGTCCACCAACTCACCAGCGGCCACAATGGCGTCGGCATCGGCGCGGTGCATCCTGACGGCATCGAGGGTGGTTAGCTTGGCCATAGGTGAAAGCTAAAGGTGAAGGCTCACCTAATCAATTCACCACACCCGCAATTGCTCACCTTTCACCCGCAATTGCTCACCTTTCACCCGCAATTGCTCACCCTACACCCGCAATTGCTCACCTTTGGGGCACTTTTACCTTTCTATTTCAGTGGCTTGCGTCTCATGAAATAGAAACTAAGAAATAAAGAAAGAGCAAAGCCTGTGGATAACTCCTCGTCACGGCTCTATCCGGCACCAGAATCCAAGAGCCCATCACAGTCCCAGCCCGTCATCTTCGCTACGATCATGGGAAGCCTCTGGCGGACGAAGACCAAGGCTGCGCTCATTCCGCTCTACGGCCTGTCGGGCATGTTCCGGCCAGCACCCGTCGTAATCCGGATAGGGCAAAGCCTCCTTGCCTGAGACCCGCGCCGTGAGGTTCTTCACGAAAGCTTCGGTTCGAGCGCAGAACTCGGCGCATTTCGCCAAGGCAGCCGTCAGGTGCATGCGATCCGCCAAAGCCGGGAACAGCATCTTCCCGGAATCATAGCCATTCTGGTCGTCGTCCATGCTGACACCGAACTTCATGGCTGCTGTCAGGACTTCCATGGCTGGCTCACGAACATCCTCGATGATCGGCCAGGGACTGTCTCCCAACCGGCCCGCCAAACTCTCATCCAGATCCCATTTTCCACGAGGCGGTTCATAGCCGCGTGGGTTTCGCTTGTGAGACTGCGCCTCCCTCTGGAGCAGGAGACCGTCTCTGAGCGTCTGTAGGGCCTCAGGAGAGCCTTCAGAGGTCATCCGTAGGGTACGGGTCATCGCGCGCCCTGAATCGCGCTCCTGGGCCGCCTCTGAGCGTGCCTGATCCTTCACGAGGCCATAGGTTTCCGGGGAGAGATGCTGGCGACGGGTGATTTCCTTCCGGGTTCCCCGTTCGATCCGGTGGTCGAGGTGTGCGCGAGACCAGTCTGCCCAGGACGTCTGCAAGGCGGAATACTCGTTCCGCTCACCCGTAGCCTCCTTCAGCTCCTTGAGCGCCTTCTGGGTTGAGATCACCGGCTTGCCACGGCTTTCCCGGACCGGAGAGATCATCAGATCCACAACAGCACCGCCGGCCTCGTCCAGATCAAGCCGTGCCCCAAAA
>NZ_MTBG01000078.1 GCF_002119405.1 Pseudoruegeria sp. SK021
AAAGTTCCACAGAATACATCTCCCAGCCCTCAGCTTCCGCCTCGGGCATCAGAATGGCGGACTTTTAATCCGCGACGGTCAGGTAATCCGACCGTTTCTGTGGACCAGTTTGCCTCCGGGATTCACACTACGAATACTCGATCATCAAGGCGCGATGGCCCCAAGTTTCGTCCGGATGGATCCACTACCTCTACACCTCCCCTGTGAATGGAGCAGGTGAATGAAGTATAAGGGGAAAAGTAAAAGGCCACATAATCGTTGACCACTCCGCCTCCTGGGACTTGGAACATGGCAGTCCCCCGGCGGTTCACCAGATTCGCATAACTTGTCTGATAGCATCGTTGAGGACTGGCATGAATTTTTGCTCTGATTTCTCCATCCTGGAGAAATGTCCCGACATCACGATAGTCTACCTGACGGAATATAAATCTTTCTGGCATGACAACTGACTCGCTCACGTTTACCTTTGCAGAACACACTGTTTCTTAGCGACCTTCAACCCAAGCGAAAGCGATTTGTAGGCCAGCCCGCAGCGGCATTGATCGTAAGCGTTCGAAGTGAGCGGCAGACTTGCGCCGTTCGTGTATGTGGTTGGGGTCATTTTACGTCTTGAGGCGATGTAGCAGATGGGCTGGCTGCCATCATCCATGTAGGTGCCAGCACACTATCAACAACAAGATCAGGCACCGCAGCGCTGCAAGTCCCCTGTGAACCCTTTCACGATATTCGTTAGTATGCTTGCCCGGCAACCAAATCAGCTCTTGTATGCCGAAACCATCAGCATCATTGGCCGTTCCTTCTCTTCGGCCAGCTCCGGCATCGCCGCGATCTGATCCGGCGTCGGTGCATACTCCTCGATCCTGCGCAGCGCGAAGCCCGCGCCAAGCGGGGTGTTGACCGTAGTCGCCAGCGTCCGATGATGCTTCAGCACACCCTCCGCGAACCAGTCGGTGCGGCGTTCGCCCTCCACCGAATATCCATTGACCGGCCAAGTCTTGCGACCTTCCTCGTCCTTGATCCAATGCGGATGGGTCGCGGCCATGAAGATCGGGTGTTCTATGATGAAGACCAAATCGCCGCAGGGCGTCAGCGCGCTGTGGATCGCCCGCATCAACCGCCCAAAATCCTGCACGTAGTGGAAGGACAGCGCACTATAAACTAGATCGAACGCGGCTTCCGGAAGGTCGAGTGTGTCGAGATCGGCAATGCGATAGTCGATAGCAGCATCGTCAGTGTCGGCACGGGCTCGGTCGATCATGTTCTGTGACAGATCAAGCCCCAGAACCGAGGCCGCACCGTTCTCGCGGAACCAGCGGGATGCCCAACCGAAGCCGCAGCCCAGGTCGGCCACGCTCTTGCCTGTAACGTCCGGCAGCAACGCGCGGATGGCGGGCCATTCCGGCGCACCATCCAGCCCTCGCACCTGCCGGGGAAGCTGGCTGTAGCCAGCGAAGAAATCGCGATTGTCGTAGATATTCTGTGCCATGTGTGTCTCCAGAGAAAGGGGAGGACGAGGGACGTTTTCCACGCCAAAACACCTCGTCCAAGGGGGCGAGTCCGAGGCTGTCAATCGGCGGGGTTAGGTCGCGTGATTATCATCCCGCCAAGGGGATACCCGCTGACCGGCGACTATGTGGATGTCCTTGTCAACCATGCGAGCATTTACCGTCCGTGAAACGAAAAATGTCAATTTGACCGACCTCATGAAAGGCTGGAAAGTCCCGCCAACCGATCATTCGGCCTGTGAAAATGCTGCGCGACGCACGAGCGTCCGGTTCGGTGAAGCCGCACTGCGGCGCGGGCTGCTACCTCGAAGGTCCGGAAAGGGCCGTCCATGTCCGGCAAGCCGATGCTGATCTGGCTGATGCTGCGTAAAGATCGAGTGGCTGCTTCTAGGTTTTTAGACGATCGAACATGGAAGTCGCTGATGTTTCTCGGTGCCTGTCAAATGTATTATCGCCCAATCTTGAAGATCGGTCGCCACAGCACCTATGTGATGCATGAAGGCTGCCGACCCGCATAACCCATGCGCTCGCCAATCTTGCATAACCTTGGCATCCCCGTGAACTATCTTCAGCTTGCCTTCGGGTTTTTCTTACTGGTTGCTGGCGGCGAAGGCTTGGTGCGGGGTGCCGTTTCGGCGGCCAACCGGTTGGGCGTCTCACCTTTGCTAATCGGATTGACCCTCGTCGGCTTCGGCACCTCAACGCCGGAGCTGGTCACCAGCCTTCAGGCAGCGCTCAACGGCCTACCCGGCATTGCGGTAGGAAATGTCGTAGGCTCCAATATCGCTAATATTCTCCTCATCCTCGGTGTGGCCGCGATTATCTCGCCTATCACCGTCGCTCGTTCCGGGTTTGGCCGGGACGGAGCGGCGCTTGCAATATCAACACTGCTCTGCGTTGGAGTGGTTCTCCACGGTGCGCTTGATCGCTGGCTTGGCGGCGTGCTGATCGCGGCTCTCGCGACCTACCTTGTTGTGACCTACTTGACTGATCGCAGTGATACGCCGGATCTAGCCGCCAGCACGTCTCCGACATTAGGCCCGCTCTGGCTGGCCATCACGATGATTCTCGGCGGCATCGCAATGACGATCTTCGGAGCGCGCCTTGCCGTAGACGCTGCGGTGACGCTGGCGTTGCTCTGGGGCATGAGCGAGACCGTTGTGGGTCTAACGATTGTCGCTGTAGGCACCTCTCTGCCGGAACTCGTGACCTCAGTGATGGCAGCGTTGCGACGCGAGCCCGCCATCGCTTTCGGCAATGTCGTCGGCTCGAACATCTACAATATTTTGGGCATCCTTGGGATTACCGCACTGGTCCGGCCGATCGCGGTGCCGGCGCAAATCGCGCAGTTCGACGTCTGGCTTATGGCCGCTGCGACCTTGGCTCTGATCATCGCGGTCGTTCCCTGGCAACGCATTGGTCGCAGCATCGGCCTCGCCTTTATTTCGGCCTATACAGGCTACACCGCATGGCTGGTCACGTTCGCCTGACATGGTCACCTTCGAAATTTTCCGCGTCCGCGTGCCGCAATCCTTCAGGAGAATGATGCATGAACAGAACATTGAGACAGCTCTCACAGTCAATCGTAACCGGGGTATCCGTCGTTTTGTGTTCCGTCGCCGCAGGTGCGCAGGAGACAGATCGAACTGAAGACATGCGGGGGCTCGGCAATTGCCAGGGTTGCGTGTTCGAAGGTCACGACTTTTCGGGACAACGCCTCATGGGGATCGATCTCGGAGAGTCAAAACTGTCCGACATCCACTTTGATCGCGCCGGCTTGGGTATTGCGATTTTCGACGGTGCAAAACTGGCCAGCATCAGCTTCGACGGCGCAGATTTGCGCGGCGCGAGTTTTGTCGGGGCGCGGCTCGTGGATGTGACGTTCGAGAACGCGGACCTGCGCGGTGCCGTGTTCGAGGGGGCCTTCCTCGAGCGCACCGACTTGCAGTCGGCGCTGCTCTGCACGACTCAGATGCCGGATGACGAGATGGACAACTCGGATTGCAGGTAAGGCAGCCGAAGAATTAGATCAGGCGTTTGCGACATTGGTTTTAGGCACTACCAATGCCGGTCAGAATTAAAGCAGACTTCTAATTCCTGATCGGAAACGGCAGCGAAGTCCGCAGACCGACAATTAAGCCGTGAAAATTCTGCAAATTGCATGAATGACCGGTCTGGAGAAGCTGCGGCGCAGCATGAGATCGCCCGATGAGTGGCCGGTTTGGGCCGTCCATGTCCGGAAAGCCGATGCTGATCTGGCTGATGCTGCGGTGCATCCGAGGTCGGCAGAGATGCAGGTTTCTCGGACGCCTTGCGCGTCGTTTGAGTGACGCGGATCGTTGCTTGGCGTCGGAGAAGCGCTCAAGCGGGAAATCGCGGGGTGGGGCTTGGTGGGGCGTTTGTTGCTATGGGGATTT
>NZ_MTBG01000079.1 GCF_002119405.1 Pseudoruegeria sp. SK021
TAACTCTTAAACCGCGCCCGAAGCGCAGATGGCAAAGGTGCTGACATGATCCGTCCTCCAAAATACGATGAATCACAAACACGACCCTATTGAAACCACCGATTCAGGGTTTTCCAGAAACGCTCTAGTCGTTAATCCGCCACGTGAGCGCCCAATGGCCTGATGTTGAGCCCCCCTTTTGCGCCGGCTGCCTTTTGGTGGACCTGAACGATGGTTCCATCGATAAGCGCGTATTCGAGGTCGACGTCTTCGCTCATAGCTTTGAAAAGACTCTCGAATACTCCGGCGCTGGCCCACCGACGAAACCGCCGGAACTGGCTGTTCCAGTGACCAAAGGCAGGCGGCAGGTCGCGCTAGGGCGACCCAGTGCGCACCCTCCAGAAGACCGCTTCCAGAAACATGCGATTGTCCCTTGCAGTGACTCCAGCATCACTGACCTTACCCGGAAGATGCGGCTCAAGCCGCTGCCACAAGATGTCCGACACCACAAACCGTTGCTCGTTTATTCAAACCTCCATTTTGGAAGTTTGAATCATAAATCAGGCCCAATGGAAATCTGGAGGGTTCTGTGAGGTCTCGCGGCGCTGAAGGTGGGGTCTGGCGCTGTCCGCGACCTCATTGAAGCCGGATTGAGCTAACCCGCCGACGCAGGCGCGCGCAATGGGATTAATGTCGCGAGGCCCGTTCCAGATGGGCGGCCTGGGTAGATGCAATGCCGCGATATCGGTGAGGGCGAGGCATCACCGTCATCGCTGTGCGAGATGATTGACGCGCCTTTCGGCATTTTCGGGCGATCTTGGCGCAGGAAATTGACACTTCGGACCAGTCGGCAAGGTCTCGGCCAAGGGGTTTCCCTACGTCCATCGACGCTGATGTCGTGACGTTGATACGATCATTACGGGGGCGACATTCCATGATCATGAGGTATCTGGTTGTGGCCGTGACGGCCCGATACGCCATCGCGGCAGGGTGGCGGTGATGCGCAGAATGCCGCCGCAGCACGGACAGACGGTTGGGTCAAAGCGCGGGAATGAGCTGGTCGTCTCGCCGGTTGCGGCGATCGGCTCTGGCTTTGTCGTGGCCAGTAGCCGTCGAATGATTGCGATCCGGGTCCGGCGACAGCCATTGGCGAGGAACCCCATAGTGGCGGATAAACTCGTGCGGTTCGAGCGACATCAGCTTGGCCGCGTTGCCGTGACGATAATCACGCCAGCGGAAAGTTACGCTGGTCTCGTTGGCGCTGACCAGACGGCTGTTGGCGATGGCAACTCGGTGAGTGTAGCGGCCGAGATAGGTGAGGACATGTTCGGGCGACCCGAACGGAGGCTTCGATTAGACGACCCAGTTCTTGCGACGTAGCTGCCGGGTCGTGGCCATGAAGACTTCGGCATCACCAAGCCTATCGAGTGCGCCCGAGAAGCGTAGTCGTCCACCCGCATGTGCCGCCTGAAGTCGTTCGAGGAACAGCCGCCGAAACAGGCGTGAGAGGACTCGGATGGGCAGAAAGAAGTTCGGCCGGGAGCTGAGCCAGCGTCCGTCAGGAGAGAGAGCGCCGCCTGGAACGAGGCAATGAATGTGGGGATGATGGGTGAGCGCCTGACCCCATGTGTGAAGAATGGCCAGGAATCCGGTCTTGCCGCCGAGGTGCTTGGGATCGGCGGCAATGGTCTTGAGCGTCGCTGCGGCGGCATCGAACAGGATCGCGTAGACGACCGCCTTGTTGTGAAAGGCGATCTCGGCGACTTCGGTCGGCACTGTGAACACGACGTGGAAATAGGACACGGGCAGCAGATCAGCCTGACGGTCGGCAAGCCACCGTCCACGCGCGCCACTTTGGCATTTTGGGCAATGCCGGTTGCGGCAAGAGTTTTAGACGACACGGCCATGCGCACAGTCCTCGCAGACTTCGACATGGCCGCCGAGCGCTGCGGTCCGACAAAGCTCGACCGCCGACATGACGCGACGTTCCACGCGACCGATATGGCCGTCATTGGCACTCCGGTAAGCATGGCCATGGCGGCGAAAAATGTCCGCCACCTCCAGTTCGGAGCGCATCGCGGCACTCAGTTCGGCGGCACCACCTCCAGCGTCAGGCGGTCGAAGGGACTCTGCGTCCTGGAGATCGTCGTCGCTGCGACATGCGTATATCGAGCGGTGGTCGAGAGGTTGCTGTGCCCCAACAGCACCTGGATGATCCGGATATCCGTGCCGCTTTCGAGCAGATGGGTCGCGAAGCTGTGGCGCAGCGTATGCACGCTGACTTTCTTGACCAACCCCGCCGCCTTGGTTGCAGATCGGCAGGCCGCATGGAGCACCTGTACGTCGATCGGCTTGTCGCCGCGCCCGGGGAACAGCCAATCCTGGGGGCGGGTCGATCGCCAGTAGGTCCGCAGGATGCCCAGCAACGGCGGCGACAGCATAACCGTGCGGTCCTTCGCGCCTTTGCCATGACGAACCTGAATGACCATTCGGCCGCTGTCGATATCCGCCACCTTGAGGCTCACGGCCTCCGAGGCGCGGAACCGCGCAGTATAGGCTGTGGTTAAGGCCGTGCGTGCTTTCAGCGACGGGACCGCTTCCAGGAAGCGTACCACTTCCTCGGCGCTTAGAATTTCTGGCAGCTTGCGCGGTCTGCGCGCATAGACGATCCGCTCCGGGATCTCTGCCCGATCCAGCGTGACGCCGTAAAAGAAGCGCAACGCGCACACCGTCTGGTTCAGTGCGCCCCAAGAAACCCCCTGCGATACGAGATACACTTGGAAGGCGCGCACATCCTCAAGGCCCAGTTGGTCGGGTGATCGGCCATGGAACTGGCTGAACCGCTTAACTGCGTGAATGTAAGAGCGCTGCGTTGCGGGTGACAGGTTGCGCAGGCTCATGTCGTCGATCATACGACGACGCAGCGGGCGCACCGCTGCCGTGGTGTCAGTCATGGGATGGTCTCCTGGTTGAGGGTTGGTCGAGGAACCAAACCTCAACCAGGAGACCATTACAGCCAATACCAACGCCTTTCCCGCGTCAGCGGGTTAGTTCAATCCTGAATGTCCACAGGCCCTAGTCATCTGGAACCGAATTTGCCATCATTGATGAGAGGCAGATTTTGGGGGGGCGGTGTGCGAGGTCGGGCATCGGTTTCGATTGAACTTGGCGATGAGGAGCGCGGGTCTCTGGAAGCCCAGTTGCGCAAGCACAGGGCAGCGCGATCGCTATCGGACAGGTGCCGGATCGTTCTGAGATGCGCCGGTGGCCTGACCAGCAAGAAGATCGCTACCGAACTGGGCCATTCCGAACATACTGTCGGCAAGTGGCGGCGACGGTTTGCCGAACACCGCCTTGAAGGGTTGTCCGACGAGTACCGCGCGGGTCGTCCACGCACCGTATCCGATGAGCAAGTGGCCGACGTCATCAAACGCACGCTGGAGACGACGCCGAAGGGGTTCTGCCGGCGACCCATATTATGTACTCTGCCCCTTGGAAAATTCCGGTCGAAGCGCTGGAGAGCGAGGCGGTGCGCATAGGGTTGCAGGAGATCGCTGCGCGCAGGCCTAAAGCGTTTCTGTTTTAACCTGAAACATATCCGGCGGCCTTGAAGTAGTTCCAGCATTCTTGAGGGTCGTATAGATCGCAGATTTTTCCGATGGCGTCGAACACGTCGGTGAATGTCCTAGCCCCGATCCGGCGAAGATGGGCTTTCAGCTTGGAGAATGCCTGTTCGATGGGATTAAGGTCAGGCGAGTATGGCGGCAGGAAAAGGAACCAGCATCCATGCGCCCGCAGTGCATC
>NZ_MTBG01000080.1 GCF_002119405.1 Pseudoruegeria sp. SK021
CTCAGCCCCGCGTTATAATCAGCCCAGTTCGTCGTCTTGTAGGTAGGTGATGTCGGTTTGCTCATGCTGGCCAGCTACCACACTGGATTCACGACATGAATCCCTCCGTGATTTGTGCAACATAGCCGGTGGAATGCGACAAGCTCTTTGTCGGGCTGAACGTCAGCATAATGCTCCATGTCAGATTTCTTTTTGGTTGCGCCATGCATGCTGCCATAGATCCAAGTCTTGATCGCCCTGATGTGCATAGGCACAGCCAAATCGAACCATACATTGGCCTAAGCGGCGAGGATCGGGTCCGCAGGGACAAGCTGTCAATCACGGCGGCAAAAGGGGCCATATACCGGCACAAAAAGGGGCAACGCTCGGGATGTCGGCATTGTGAACAGGCATGCAAGATTGACCCCGTAACGGGGTGATCGGCTTCCAAAGATGACCCCCCTTACATTGCTGGTCATGATGTCCCCGAAATTATGGGGGGGGCACAGTGTGGGATGCTGGTCGTGGAGACGATAGCAAAGATCCGTCGGGCGTATTTCCAATTGAAGAAGCCGATCAAGCAGATCTGCCGAGAGCTGCGGGTTTCGCGAAATACCGTGCGAAGGGTGATCCGCTCCGGCGTGACGGAGATGACCTACGAGCGTAACGTCCAGCCTCAGCCAAAGATCGGCCCGTGGAGGGATGAACTCGATCGGATGCTGGCAGCGAATGCGCGCAAGCCCAAGCGTGAGAGGTTGACTCGGATCAGGATATTCGAGGAACTCTGCGCTCTCGGATATGATGGCGGCTAGATGCAGTTCGACGCTACGCGGCTTCCTGGTCGAAGTCAGAACAGGAAGCTTCAGCTGCGGCCTATGTGCCGCTGAGCTTCGATCCCGGCGAGGCCTACCAGTTCGACTGGAGCCATGAGATCGTGCTGAACGACGGCGTGACGACCACAGTGAAGGTCGCGCATGTCCGACTTTGTCACAGCCGGATGCTGTTTGTCCGGGTTTATCCGCGAGAGACCCAGGAGATGGTCTTCGATGCCCACGACAAAGTTTTCGCCTTCTTCGGTGGCGCTTGTGCGCGTGGAATTTGCGACAACATGAAAACTGCGGTGGACACGATCCTTGTGGGACGGGACCGCACCTACAATCGCAGGTTCCAACAGATGTGCGGGCATTACTTGGTCGAACCGTCGTCATTGTCACTCGGACCAATGGCGTTACAATGACGACCATGCACCCCGGCGTCGGGCTGGGAGAAAGGGCAGGTTTAGAACCAGGTCGGCGTTGTCCGGCGGCGGTTCTTCGTGCCCCGACCAAGGTTCAAGAGCTACGCAGAACTCAACATATGGCTCGAAGACCGCTGCGTTGCTTGGGCCAAGTCTCATCCGCATCCGGAGCTTCGTGCCCGGATGATCTGGGAGGTGTTCGAAGGCGAGCGCCCCAGTTTGGTGCCCTAAGTTGGCCCCTTCGATGGCTTCCATGCCGTACCAGCCTCGGTGTCCAAAACCTGCCTCGTCCGGTTCGACAAGAACCGCTACTCAGTGGACGGTCGCGCCGTCGGTCGGCCGGTGGAGATCCGTGCTTATGCCGAGCGGGTCGAGTTCTGGCAGGACGGCAAGATCGTCGGGCAGCATGATCGCGCTTTCGGTCGTGACAAGGTCATCTACGATCCGTTGCACTATATCCCGATGCTGGCCCGCAAGCCCGGCGCCCTCAGGAACGGGGCGCCATTCAAAGAATGGGAGCTGCCGCCAGCAATACGTCGTGTTCAGCGCAAACTTGGCAAAGTGCCGGACGGCGACCGGCAGATGGTCCAGATCCTGAGCATGATCCCCACGGATGGCTTGGATGCTGTGGAAGCAGCTTGCGCCGAGGCTTTAAACGAAAGCACCCCGGCGTCCTCTGTCGTCCTGAACATCTTGGCCCGGCACCGTGAGCCGCCATCGGCGGTGACAATCGCCACGCCTGACGCACTGCGACGACCTGCGAACCCGTGGCCGATTGTAAACGTTATGACAGCCTGAGGAGACCCGACCATGGAAAGATCACAGGTGCTGGCTCGTCGTGCCGCAGGCGTGCCTCCGGCACGACGAGCCAGCTGAAGCTCTACGGCATGAAGGCCGCCTACGATGAGATCATCGTCACTGCGGTGAAGCGTCAGCACAAGCCACAACAGATCGTCGGTGACTTGCTGAACGCGAGAAATTAGCGAAAAGCAGGCGCGCTCGATCAAATATCAGTTGACGATCGCCAAGTTGCCCCTCGTCAAGGAGGTCGACGAGTTCTCCTTCGAAGACACTCCCGTGAACGAGACGTTGGTGCGCGATCTGGCCTCTGGGGAGTTCCTTGAACATCAGCGTAACGTCGTGCTTATCGGCGGCACCGGAACCGGAAAGTCCCACCTTGCGGTCAACATCGCCAGAGCCTGTATCAGGCGTAGCAAAAGGGGCCGCTTCTTCAACGTCGTGGATCTGGTAGCCAAGCTCGATGCGGAAGCCCGTGTCGATCGACAGGGGCGCACCGCAGATCTTCTATGCCGCCTCGACTTCCTAATCCTCGACAAGTTGGGCTATTTGCCGTTCGCCCAGACAGGTGGACAACTTCTGTTCCACCTCATCAGCCGCTTCGTTGAGCGCACCTCGATCATCGCGGCGACCAACCTCGACTTCGGAGAATGGCCCTCCGTCTTAGGCGACGCGAAGATGACCACGGCGCTTCTGGACCGCCTCACCCACCATTGCGACATCGTCGAAACAGGCACCCAGAGCTGGCGCTTCAAAACTCGAGAATGACGCCATGAATTCTGCTGGCCCGATGCGGCTTCGCTGTGCGAGGGCTACACCGCATCGGGCCAGCTACTCGTGCGCCAAAGGGGGGCACTTTTGGACGCCTAAAGGGGGTTAAACTTCGCTGCCGATTGACAGCCGGCGGCGCTCTGGCGCGTGTTCGCCCCACATAGCTAACGCGTGCCAGAGCGCGCTGGCCGTAGGCCAGCACTAATGCTGTTTTGGGGAGTTCAGTCCTGGAGTTTTCGGCTCTGTCTCAGCCGGTAGCTGTCGCCGTTCATTTCCAAAATATGCACATGGTGGGTCAAGCGATCCAAGATGGCACCGGTAAGGCGTTTGGAGCCGAAGACTTCGGTCCATTCATCAAATGCAAGTGAACCGCGCCGGGTTTGCCGGAGGCTGAATTGTCTTAGTTACGCGGCCATATCTGATCTTTCCATAGCAGCATAGAAGTTTGCTTCTGCCTCAGCGGGCGGGATATTCCCGATAGGTTCCAGCAGGCGGCGATTGTTGAACCAGTCGACCCATTCGAGGGTGGCATATTCGACGGCTTCAAAGCTGCGCCAGGGGCCACGGCGATGAATGACCTCAGCTTTGAATAGGCCGTTTATCGT
>NZ_MTBG01000081.1 GCF_002119405.1 Pseudoruegeria sp. SK021
TGTTCGGCGGCTTCGGTGCCAACCTGCGCCGATTCTGTCTTGCGCTGCACGCTCAGGGACAGGTGACGACGGAACGGCTGACATCTATCCTGAACGGGATCGGGCTGGAGATATCGAAGCGTCAGGTTGTGCGTATCCTGACCACCGACATTGATCGGTTCGTGGCCGAGGATCAGGCGGTTCTGCAAGCCGGCTTGACCAGCGCGCCCTACATCAGTGTTGACGATACCGGTGCCCGTCATGCCCACCGTAACGGGATCACAACCCAGATCGGCGGGGAACGCTTTTGCGTATTCAGGACCGACCGCTCGAAATCGCGACTGAACTTCCTGTCGCTGCTACGGGCCGGCCGTGAGGACTACGTGATCAACGACGACGCGCTCACCTACATGCGTCAGCGCAAAGTGACACCGGAGGTCATCGACGGGCTCTCGGCACATCCCGATAGATCATTCGCCTCGGAGATGGGGTGGTACGCGCATCTCTTGGCGCTGCGCATTGACGTGTTCGACAGGACCTTGTTGCGCGAGGTCAGTGAGGCTGCCGTATGGGGTGCAGTGCGCCAGCATGGGCTGATGGGAAATACCGTGGTCGTCTCCGATGATGCCGGGCAGTTCCGCATCCCCAATCATGCCTTGTGCTGGGTGCATGCAGAGTGCGTATTTCGCGGAACTTGGGCAGTGATTTCACGCGATCTCGGGCACGCGTTTCACGGCATCTCGGGCAGCCATTTCACGGTCGTGGGGAGGCTGGTCGACAAGGTTTATTGAGTCAGGCCTGACCGGTTGGGTCAAGCGATTTCGTGGTACTCATCTTTCTTCGCATGCTGTCTCCAGTCAGTGTGAGGCGGTGGGCGTTGTGAACCAGCCTGTCGAGGATAGCGTCGGCAAGGGTTGGGTCACCGATGGCCTCGTGCCACTGATCTACGGGCAGTTGGCTGGTGACGATAGTGGACCCGCGGCCTTGGCGATCTTCGAAGAGTTCCAGCAGATCGCGGCGTTCTGGTGCGGTCAGGACCGAGAGGCCCCAGTCGTCGAGGATCAGCAGCTCGGTTCGTTCGATGGATTTCAGCATGCGGGCATGGCGCCCGTCGCCCCTGGCCATCGCCAGCATTTGGAACAGCCGGGGCACGCGGTGATGCATGACACGCTGATCGTCGCGGCAAGCTTTGTGTCCAAGCGCACAGGCGATCCAACTTTTGCCCAGCCCTGTCGGGCCAGTGATTAACAGATTCTCGTGGCGGTCTATCCAGCCACCGTCGATCAAGTGGGCCATGACAGAGGCATCGATGCTGCGTGGGCTGCGCATGTCGATGTCTTCCACGCAAGCAGCATGGCGCAGCGCGGCAAACCGCAGCCGCGTGGCCAGCTTCTTGGCATCACGTTCTGCCGCCTCTCGATCGACAAGCAATCCAAGTCGCTCTTCGAAGCTGAGGCTTTCGAACATGGCGCCCGCGCGACGCTGTTCGTCCAGCGCCTTAACCATGCCGGTGAAGCCAAGGGCCTCCAGCCGGTCGGATGTGGGATGTGTCAGCAAGGGGTGTCTCCTTTTCAGTGGTAATACTTCTGGCCGCGTATGTTGGGATGCTGCAGCGGCAGCTCGTCAGGGTCTGGTTCCATGAACGCCTGATCCAGCCCGTTCTTCAGGATTGATCGGATTGAGGATACCGACCGCGCCTTGATGGCGACGCCCCGGCGGCAGGCGGCATCAAGGCGGTCAGGTTCATAGCTTTTGGCCAGCGACAGCACGCCCATGCAGGTGCGGAAGCCCTGCTCGGGGTGCGGTCTGTCTTCCATGACGGTCTGACAAAACGCGGCGACCGAGGGCCCAAGCTTCTCAGCACTGGCCAGAACTCGCGCCGGCGTCCACTCGGCATAGCGGCGATGCGAGGACGGCATGTGATCGGGCACCGTGACATGGCTGCGCCGCCCGGGATTGCGGGCATGGCTGGCCACGCGCTTACCGCGGTGGAAAACTTCGATCGTGGAATGGGTTGAGCGGACGTCAACCTGCTGCCGGATCAAGCTGAAGGGTACCGAATACCAGCACTCGTTCGCTTCGACATGATAGTCCGGCGCAACACGGGCTCGCTTCCATCTCGCAAAGACATAAGCGTCGGCGGGCAGCGGTTGCAGGTTGGGACGGTCCAGCGTGACGAACAGATCGGCGCGGCTGGCACCGTAATCGCGCATGACCCGGGTGTTCAGGTCGTCCAGCAGAGGCCGGATCGCGGCGTTCAGTTCCGCGAGGGAGAAGAACCTGTGATTGCGCAACCGCGCGAGGACCCAGCGTTGTGCCACCTGCACCGCCACTTCGACCTTGGCTTTGTCTTTGGGCTTGCGCACACGCGCGGGCAGGATCGCGGTGCTGTAATGCTCCGCCATCTCGGCATAGGTCCGGTTCAGTCCGGGATCGTAGCGGTCGGGTTTGATGACAGCGGATTTGAGGTTATCCGGGACCACGGCTTTGGGTACGCCGCCCAGATAGGTGAACATCCGGGTATGGGCGGCGATCCAGTCTTCCAGCCCTTCCGAGGCAACAGCTTCGACGTAGGTGTAACTGGAGGCCCCCATGGTGGCGACGAACAGCTTCGCCGCATGCACTTCGCCAGTTTGCGGATCGACGATGTCGATCAAGTCGCCCGCGTAATCGACGAACACCTTCTCACCGCCCGCATGTGTCTGCCGCATGCTTGGGTGGACACGCCCCTTCCAGGCGTCGAAATGCGTACAGAACCACGTGTACCCAAACCCGCCCGGATGCTGCGCCCGGTATTCCTCCCATAGCAGCATCCGGGTGACACTGCGCTTGCGCAGCTCCTTGTCCATTGCGGCCCAGTCCGGAACAGGGCGATCCTGATCCGGCACACTCGGCGAGGACGGGAACAGCAAGAGTTCAAGACTATCGTCATCCAGCCCATCTGGAAGCGGCCAGCTCAGTCCCGCGTCACGAGCCCGCTGCAAATAGGTGCCCACACTTCCCTTCCCAATCCCGAGCGAAGCGGCAATCGCCCGCTCGCTCAGCCCTTGGGCAAACTTCAATCGCAATACGTCCCGTATCCGGCGCATGGTCAAACGTCCTGTCGGCATTCCATCCCTCCTATTGATCCGGAGGGGGAGTATCTTCAGTTCGTCGACCAGTCCTGCCCATGATCCCGCGAAATCACTGCCCGCGATCGCGTGAAATCCGCGCCCGCCTTCCCGCGAAATCAGTGCCCACGATCAGCTGAAATCAGTGCCCGCGATCATGCGAAACGCGCATGATTTCCGGATGATTTGCTAAGATACGTGCTTAACGACGTCCTTTGCGACGTGTCTTAGGTGGGGTCAGTGATGCGTGGTGAGATACTTGGGTTTGAACGTCGACGCCGTTGGAGCGACGAGGAGA
>NZ_MTBG01000082.1 GCF_002119405.1 Pseudoruegeria sp. SK021
GATCACATACTACAACGAAAAACGCCCACACTCATCGCATGGGCTGCTGACGCCCGGTGAGGCTTATGATACCCACAATCAACACCTGAAAGTCGCCGCCTGACATGAACCCAATGCTATAGCTTGGCTCGGCGGAAAACTGGTCTAAAATCTAGGACCACCTCTCCTCGAGGTTCAGCCCCTTTGTTTTGCTGTCAGAAAACATGCACTCGATGAACCAGCGCCATCGGTAATATCGCAGGATGCGCAATCCGCGAAGCGGCTCGGAGCAGGCAATGATGAGCAACTCACCTCCTTTGATACGCTTTGCGCCAAAGTGAAGTTCAAGGGCCGGCTGACCTGGCTTGGCTGGCAGGGTTGCAGTAAAGCCGCGCTCCCCCTTGCAGCGTGACAGGTAAGTACGCAGCGGGTACTCGCGCCCCTCAACGACAACGAGGGGTGGATTCCGGTAGGGGGCATGATCGTATCATAAGGCGGTAACGGTTTGTTTTTTCCACCTGTACTCGCCTGTGAGAAGGATATGCGCCCATCCGAGAGGCGAGATGTGCGCCAGAAGCTCGTGCGAACAATCCAGACCGGCACGTCTTCGTGCCGCAACTGCCTGTCCGAGATATTTTGTATTCCAGTAGATGATGATGGCCGCCAACAGGTTTAACCCGGCCATGCGATAGTGCTGCCCCTCGGGGGTTCGGTCGCGGATTTCACCCTGCCTCCCGATGCGCAGGGCGTTTTTCAGGGCGTGATGGGCCTCGCCCTTGTTCAGCCCCACCTGAGCACGGCGCTGCATGTCGGCATCAAGCAACCAGTCAATGATGAAGAGTGTGCGCTCGATGCGGCCGATTTCGCGCAAGGCCACGGCCAGTTCGTGCTGTCGGGGATAGGCAGCGAACTTTTTGAGCAACTGACTGGGCGGCATGATGCCCGCCGCCATCGTGGCCACGGCCCGCAGGATGTCCGGCCAATTCTGGACGATGAGGTCCTCCCTGATCTTGCCGCCGATCAGGCTTCGTAACTCCTTAGGCGCTGCGGCCGGGTCGAAGAGATAGAGCCGCTTCGAGGGCAGATCGCGGATGCGCGGCATAAACCTGAAGGCCAGCAGCGAGGTGACGGCAAAGACGTGGTCGGTAAAACCGCCTGTGTCTGAGCTTTGGTAACCGCTCCATTGAGCTTGCAGTTACCCATAAGTGTCTGGTGACGGCGTTGCGATGCGGGCTCCTTCGACGAGGTCGGCGAGGCGGGAGAAGCCTCGCCATATGACGGTCGTCCCCGGTGGCGCGTCGGACGCCCGGTCGAGATAGCCTCCGAGGCGCGCGACCGCCCTGACATAGAATTCAAGATTGCGCGGTTCTTGCCGCCTTCTACCCGGGGTCGCGTTTTCTAGCATGCGGCGCTCCGCTTCGGTGAAAACGGCAGCCGGCGACGCTTCAGGTGCTTCGCGGCTCAGCATCGTCAGCCATGACACGCGCCATGCCACGACGCAGCACAACGCGATGCAGTTGGCCAGGCGATCAGCCGTGGCCAAGCGTATCTCTTCGATCCGGCACCCAGTTTTCAGGGTCCGGAAGAAGGTCTCGATCTTCCAGCGCAGCGCGTACCATTCGAGCTTGTGTACAGCGTCCGCGTGGGTCGCCACCGGCAGGTTCGTGATCAGTTTCCAGAAGACGGGTGCCCGGCCTTCCGGCGGGTCGAACTCCTCGGCGTGGATGATCTGGAGGTCCTGATGCCGGTATTTCCGCTGCTTTCCGATCGGCGGCCGGACCGTCATCGTTGCGTGCCGGACCGACAGCACAGCACAATGGTCCTTGCCCTGCGCGTCGCGGAACCGGACTTCGTGGGTTCCGCTGGACTGCACCTCGGCCATCACCTTGGCAATGGTTGTGCCGCCATCCTCCGCCAAGCGGTCGACACAACTCCGAACGAGGAAGTTTGTCCCGAGTTCTTCGGCCAGGCAGTAAAGCTCATAGATGTCGCTTTCCCGATCGCCGATATGCACACAGCGTTCGGGCGCGCCTGCCAGCTCGGTGGAAAGGCGCAGGTTATCAAGCCAGCGCATGCTTTCCTTCTGCTCGATCGGCACCCGGGTCGGATTGATCTTGCGCTTGAGCGCGGCGGTCCCCTTGAACTTTGCGCGCGACCAGAACTTGGCGGCGGTCAACCCCAGCGGCAGCCCGTCAGACGTGATCGCCAGGCTGGCGTGCATCAGGAGCCCGCAGACCGCATGTTTCTGGTAGCGGCCTTCCTTCAGCTTTCGTCCGGTCGATACCTTCGTGAACCCGATCTTCTCCGGAGCCGAACGCTTGAAGGAGAATTCCGTAGTGTCTTGCAGGATCAGGATGGGACCGTCGGTTGCCTGGATGCGCAGGGCAGAGGCGGCGAAATGGCCCTCAAGGATCTTGTCTTCGCTGACATTCCCGTTGGAAAAGAAACGGTAAGCCGCCTTTGTGTTCGACCAGTCCTGGAACGCCGTGGGCAGCGATTCCCCAGGTCGTTCCCCGAGAGCCTCGAGCATTGCCCCGAGCCGCCGGTTCAGCCGGAGGTCACCCAAATCACACCCGGCGGTTTCCGTTTCCACCCAATTCTGCCCCATGTCCGCACCTCAATCATTCGGGGCCATATGACGAATCATGATCGGGTCTTCTCGGGCAAGACCAAGTCTTGTGGGTGAATCAATTCGCCACACGACTTGTGGGTAACTTCAAGCCGATGGGGGCCGTCTGACTTCGGCGAGGGTTCGATGATAAGTCCGGCCTTATGTCCGATTTCATTTCTCGCCCTCAAATCGAAGTTCTTTCCGTGGCCGATGGCATTCGTCGTCGGCAGTGGTCGGATGAGGATAAGCTACGGATCGTAGGGGAAAGTTTTGTCGGCCACCGGCAAGTGGCAGCCACGGCGCGGCGGCATGGCATGTGCCGGTCGCTGTTGACGATCTGGCGTCGACAGTATCGCAACGGTGAGCAGGGTGCGCCCCGCCCGGCATCCTTTACTCCGGTAACCGTGACGAAAGACATCGCGGCCTCCCAGCCTTCGGCCTGTTGATCTCCCTGATCTCTCCCGGACCTCGCAGGTGGAGATTGCTCTGCCCAATGGCCGTCGGCTTATCGTGCCCATCTTGGTCGACCCGGAAGCGCTTGGCCGGATCCTGTCAGTGGTGGACGGTCAATGATCGCGTTTCCGGCGGGCGTGAAGGTTTGGATCGCGGGTGGCGTCACCGACATGCGGCGTCGCCAGCGGTTTCTCGAACCGTGTATGGATGGCACCCGCGGGGCAAGGGCGGATCGGTCAAGTCTGGCTTTTGGTCAGTTGCGGCCATGTATACGGCGTCTGAATTGCAGTTCACTTACTGCGCGCCCTGATGAATTCC
>NZ_MTBG01000083.1 GCF_002119405.1 Pseudoruegeria sp. SK021
CCTGCGCCATCCAAAACCATCCGCACGGCACGTTCGCGCACTTCAGGTGAATATTTGTTCGTTGTTTTGTTCATGATGCTCCATCCTACTCATGAGTTGGAGCCTCCGGCAAACCTGGCGCGGTTCACTGCCGCGCGTGGAGTGTGATCGATAGTGTCCGCTTAGCATAGCGGACGCTATGGGGATGCGAATGGCACGACGAACGAAGCGGCTTTGAACGGATCAAGAGAAGCAGTCGATCTGGTTCCAGAGGACCGCAGCGCGTGTTTCGGTTGCGCAGTTTGCGCGGCGGTACGCGATGAATCCCAATATGATCTTCTAATGATTGCGTGATCCCCGGTACGCGGCTAATCCTGAAATGGCGGTTGATGATGTATCCGCTGATAAGCCCTACTTCCTGCCCGTTTAGATTGTTGATCGGGCCCGAAGTGATGGCGCACCTTCAACGATGGATGGAGTGCCCGTTCAGAGTGCCGTTGAGATCCACCGCGGGCGGTCGCCGCCTTCGGATCAATGGTGCTTATGGCCGAGAAATAGCTAAAAGTTGGTGATGGCCCGTGAGGGCTGCATATCATGGCGGTGTTGCAGACGCCGTCAGTTCTCCGCAGAGAAAATGATATGCCGTATGACCAAGACTAGCACTACAAGCTTGCCCGACCCATCTGGATTATCACGGAATGCGCTTTTGCCGAACACCTGGACAGTAAAGTGACAGGGCGTCAGGCCCTTCTTGGGAAACAGGTGCCGAAGAGGTGGAACCTCACCGCAGGGAGTTCACAGGCCGCCGACAGATCCAGGGAATGACTCGGAAATCCGGTCGCTCAGTGTTTGGGTCAGGCGGTCTGGAACACCTTGCGGTACCAGTTTCCCTTCAATCCACCAAAAGCAGCAAGTGCTGAGGAAAACTGCGGGAAAATGGCCATCATACTATTACTATGGGTATTGAATATTTCTGGCTGGCCGTGACGCGCCAGGGCCTCGTCCAAAGCGTCTATGCAACAATCGGCTTCCAGCGAGATCGATACCCGCCAAGATAGGACCCGACGCGTGAACCCGTCCAGAACGGCGGCCAGATAGATAAACCCCCGCGCCATCGGAATGTAGGGAATGTCCATAGCCCAGACCTGATTGGGCCGGTTGATTGGCAGCTTTCTGAGCAGATAAGGGGAGATCTTGTGGCCCGGGGCCGGTTTGGACGTAGTCGGCTTCCGATACAGCGCTTCGATGCCCATGCGCTTCATCAGCCTGCGCACATGTCGCCGCCCGACGCCGAAGCCCTCCTGAACAAGTCGCCCTTGCAACATGCGGCTGGCCGCACAAGGGAACGCCATGTGCAGCCTGTCGATCAGGGTCGCATCCGTTTCAGATCCACGTCCGAGACCGGGCGCGGCCGATCATAGACACGACCCCGGCGGATCCCAAGCACTGTGGCCTGGCGGCGAATGCTGAGCGTCGCGGACGGGTCAATCATTTTCGTGCACTCGGCAACAGACCCGCCTTGCCGCGTGCGCCGGACGAAAAAATCGTTCTCCAGCGCCAGCTCTCCGAACTTCGCGTGCAGGGTCTTCACATCAATGGGCGGTTCAGGGTCGCTTTTGACAGCATCTCCGAAGACACCTATCGCACCCTCAAGAAGCGGATCGCGCCACTGCTAAATCTGGTTCGGGTGGAGGTCAAATTCCTGGGCCAACTCGATCATGGTCTTCTCACCCTTGATCGCTGCCACCGCTACTTTTGCCTTAAATGCCGGGCTATGCTTCCGGCGTGGCCGTCTCGTCATGGTCATCTCCTCGCTCGCAGCATCATGCTGCCGTTGCGCGGAAAATCCACTTAGAACCGTTGTTCAGATTTCTGCAGCCTCCTCTCAATGGGTTCTATAATCCGCGCCGGTGGCACTCTTTGCTAGGTGGCAAAAGCCCCTTGGCATTCGAGCGAATGGCCGCATAAACGCGTTGAGAGACCGGAACGTCAGCGAGACAAGGCCAGTGGGCCCTGTGTGCGCCAACACCGGGCAGCACCCGCAAAACGGCCGCTGATCATACGGATGTGTCCGTCCGGTGTTGGCGCGGTCTCAGGCGTTTTCGACCTGCCAGTTCCACGGCATGAGCTCGTCGATGCGATTGATCTTGTGATCAGGCAGGCGCTGGAGGACCCATGTGAGCCACGCTTCGGGGTCGACGTCGTTCATCTTGGCGGTCTCGATGAGGGTGTAGGCGATGGCGGCGGCTTTTCCGCCGCCGATTGACCCCATGAACAGGTAATTCTTGCGGCCGAGGGCAATGGGGCGGATCGATCGCTCGCAGATGTTGTTGTCGAGTTCGAGGCGGCCGTCGTCGAGATAACCGCGGGCTTTGGGCATACGGTTCAGGGCATAGCGGATGGCTTCGGCCAATTTGGTCTTGCCGGAGATCTTGCGCAGCTGTGCCTGCAGCCAAAGTTCCAGATCGTCAAAGGCAGGCTTGGCCTTGGCCAGCCGCAGGGGAGAAACGCGCGAAAGTTGGTGATGCCCTGAGGGGCGGCATATCATGGCGGAGTTCAGACGCCGTCAATTCTCAGCCGAGAAAAGGATATGCCACATGTCAGAGTCTACCATCACCCAACTGCCCGA
>NZ_MTBG01000084.1 GCF_002119405.1 Pseudoruegeria sp. SK021
GCGTCTGGAATGCCCTCAAGCAGGATCGTCTGTTCCATGTTGATGTACACAAACGTGTTGTTTGAGAACTTGAAGAACTGCAGGTCGTCGATTGACGTAAAGCCGAAACCAGACATCTCGATCACGTCCTCGCCGACGGTGAAATCGCGAACGATATCCCCCGTCAACCCGGTCGCGTTATCGACATCGCTGGCCCGGAACACGAAGATGTCAGCCCCGGCGCCGCCGGTCAGGTAGTCGCTACCGGTACCGCCATCCAAGTAATCATCCCCAGCACCGCCAAAAATGGCGTCGTTATCATCGCCGGAATACAGGAAATCGTTTCCGCCGCCACTTTCCAATAAATCCGCGCCCGCTCCGGCGTAGACCGTCGCGTCATTGTTATCTTGGGTTTTCCAACGATCCGCACCTGAGGTCAGGATAAACTCAGTGGTTTCATAGGTATCAGCCACCGCATACGCTTCGTCGGAGAACAGGAAATTCGCCTCCGTCAGCTCACCCAGCACAGCCTCTTGCACGAGCATTGTATATCCATCGACACGCAAAACGACCCCGACATTCGGATAATCATAGAGCTCAAGTTCGCTCATCGATTGGGCGTTAAATTGACGAAATTCCAGGACATCTTCGCTGGTATCGAAATCCCGGATCTTATCTGTCAGTCCTCCGCCTTGCACGTCCGACAAGTGGATAACAAAGTGATCTGCTCCGGCACCGCCGACGAAAACATCTCCTCCAACGCCGCCGATCAGAACGTCATCACCATCGCCGCCCAAGAGGTAATCAGCTTCATTGCCACCGACCAATGTGTCATTGCCGCTGCCACCGGAAAGCGTATCATTTCCGTCATTTCCGAAGACCAGCAGATCCTCCGTTGACGAACTGTAGAAGAGGTCGTTGCTCATGGTCATGCCAATGACGCCATCTTCAGCCGCACCAATCACGCTGAAGTCCGCATAGGCCGTCAACGCCATGGGCGTGTCCGGTGTCTCGAACCCCACCGAAACGACCGCATCTGCACTGCCGTCGGCGTCTGCGTCTGCGTCGATCAACACGGTTCCGGCAACTTTGTCGAAGGCCACCATAGCCAAGGATAAAACACTGCCTTCAACCAAGATACGATCTTCGGTCGCAAAGTCCGAAATCGTATCCCCATCAAGTTCCGCAAGGGTGCCCTGTACCGTATCAGACCCAAGCCCAAGCGTCAGGGTGTCGGCACCCAGCCCGCCTTGCAACAAGTTGTTTGCATCATTTCCGATGATCACGTCATTGCCAGAGCCACCGACCGCATTTTCGATCAGGCTGGCTGCATTATCCTCATAAAGCAACGACATGTAGAGATGGTAAGAGGCATAGACCCACTCGGATTTGTCGCCATCACCGTCAAGATCATAGGTGTCTCTGCCCAGTGCAGATCGTTGCGACAGACCGCCCACATCCAGATCTGTGCCAGTGCCCGGGGTCAGATTGATCACCAGATCCGTGGTGTAATTACTCAGATCAAGGGTATCCGTCCCACCCCCATCCCAAATCGTGCGAAAGACGCGGTTCGCGCCCGGCGTTTCCACCAATACGCCATTGATCGACATCGCACCGGTTGCCGTATCGAACTGATACAACGTATCGCCGGATTCCGTTGCATAATTCGCGCCGTAGGTTGCCTGAATCTGCGCAATGTCCAGGATCATCATCGACTGGGGATAGCCCCATGCTTCGACCGAATAGCTCCCTGCCGACGCATCGCCAATATAAGACCGGTAGGACATCACCGTATATTCAAGGCTGTCAAACTCCAGCGACAACGCCGGATTGCTTGAATTGATCTGGTGTGGATGCTTCAAGCCAAGGCTATGCCCGAACTCGTGCATTGCCACCAGATACTCATAGCTGCCGACATAGGTTTGCGTATCATTAACCAATTTGTCGAACAAAAGTGAGGAACCTGATCCCTTGGTGGCGTCGAAGTTGATCCAGATATCCCCGTTCAAGGGTTGCAGGCCCGGTGCATAGGCCCAAGCCGTCGAGGGTTCGGTCGACCCTGCAATCAAGATATCGGTATCGGTTGTGGGCACCTCTTCGGTAATCTCGACCGCGATTAACGCCCCCCATTTAGAAATCGCGTCCCGAAACACCCGTTGCGCTTGAGCGTTCGCCAAGATCAGAGAGTCAGGTTCGTCGTAATTCGAATACGGAATTTCGATCCCAAAATTAATCTCAAAAAAGCTGAGATATTGATCGGCATGAGTGGAAAATGCGAAGGTGATGGCACCGCTGGTGCCCCAGGTAGACGCCCAGTCAAGCGCGATAACGTCCGTGTCGTCCGGTATTGCGCCGCTATCCGCTGAATTCACCGCTTCCTGTGGCGATGGAAACGCAGGATCCAATGTGCCATCTGCCGTCTCCAGCGTATAGATTGGCATGTCGTGAACGTCGTATTCGTCGTGAGTGCTGTGATCTTCTTCAGTTGTGTGGTCTTCTTCCGACATAGTCCCATCCCTCAATGTGAGCAAATCGTTAAAGAGAAGTTGAAGTTTTCAGTGCAATAT
>NZ_MTBG01000085.1 GCF_002119405.1 Pseudoruegeria sp. SK021
CTCAGCCCCGCGTTATAATCAGCCCAGTTCGTCGTCTTGTAGGTAGGTGATGTCGGTTTGCTCATGCTGGCCAGCTACCACACTGGATTCACGACATGAATCCCTCCGTGATTTGTGCAACATAGCCCTTTCGATGCTGAACAAGTGGGTCCAGAAGCGTCGACATGGGTTTAACGATGTACCCGCACACGACGGCATCCTGATGGTGTATTAGCGCCAGTTGGACCAATTGACTTTATGCTGCGATTCTTTTGCCGTGCTTGCGGCGCTTCCCTTCCTTAGATTTCAACTCTTCCTCTGACAACTCGAACTCCTCATGATAGGATCGTTCGACGTTCACCGACCAAAGATCGTGGTTTTCTCCAAGAATATTCCTTGCCGCAAACATGGCCGAAAGCATAGAGTGATCCTGATTATTGTAACGGTGCAATCCATTTCGTCCAACTGTCTGGAAGTTTTCCAACGTATCCAGCCAGGCCCTGATCTTTTCCAGCGCTTCTTGATATTCTCCATCATAGACCGGATATGCTTTTGGTTGACGGATGACGGCGGCGTCGATCACATGTTCCCGACCACACAACCCCAGTTCCTCTAGTTCCTCACCTGCCAACGTTCGCAATTCGTCTTCGGACATATTCCACAATCCATCGCCTTTCTGACAGAAGTATTCCATCCCTATGGATGCCGTATTTGGATCAGGAACCATCTCGGGAGACCAGGCTGAAAAATTTTGAATCCGGCCAACCTTTACCAGGGGGCTATGGATGTAAATCCAATTATCGGGGAAAGGTTCAGCGTGATCCAAGACCAATGTAACGATTAAAAAATCTCGGTACTTCAGTCTATTCGCCGCCTCAACTATATCCGGCGGTGGAGGAGGATCAAAGGCTTGGATCAAATCACGAAGCGCCATGGAATTGATAAATTCTGTTCCGGTAATTCGATTTGTCTCGATGACCTCATTCTTGTCGCTCCAGCGTCGTACATCAACCGACGTGACCCGATTGTCCTGGCGATTCACAGCAATGACTTCGGACATCATCTGAACTTCGCCGCCGTTTTCCTCAATTAACTTTTGTGTCTTCTCCCACATCATCCCGGGCCCCAGACGCGGATACTGAAACTCTTCAATCAAACTGGATGTGTCATTCGCACCAGATATCGCATTCCATACCGCCTTGAACAACGAAAGATTCTTGATTCTTTGCGCAGCCCAATCTGCCCGGATTACCTTTGGATCAATCCCCCAGACTTTCTCAGTATAACTTCGGAAAAAGTGCATATAGAGACGTCCGCCAAAACGATTGATAACCCATTCCTCGAAACTATTCTCTTCGCGGTACGGCCTAATCTGCCATTTGAGATAGCTTGCGATGATTCGCATCGACTCGTATGCGCCAATATTTGATAACGCGTTGAAAATTTTTAAAGGATAATCAAAGTATTTTCCACGGTAGTAGATGCGGCTTTGACGTGGTCGGGTGATCAAATCAACACCGAGAACCTCTTTCCACATCGCTTCAACATCCTCAACTTTGGTAAAAAACCGATGCCCACCGATATCAAAACGGTAGCCGTTATGTGATTCTGTACGAGCAATTCCACCGACAAGGTTCGATCCCTCAAACACGATAGGTCGGTAGTCACTGCTCCTTTTTTGGAGTTCATATGCAGCCGTGAGACCAGCCGGACCACCACCAATCACAACCACGGGAATTTTAGAATTCTCACTCACGACAAACCCCTCTCTCGCCAGAACTTACGATACAACGCCAATCATTAGTATATCGGTATTTTTCGCCTCCCTAATGGCATATTGCGTCGGTTGGTTAATAAGACGCTCACACGAAGGGATCTCAGACTTCCATAATTAAATGTAAAATATTCTCGTGGATATAATTTAGCAGCGATGACGTCGCAACGAAATAGATTTCACTAAGTTATGGAAAAATTCTAAGCATTGGCTTCCTATTGCTTAACAATCCGAGTGATTTCAGTTAATTTTGTATGCTGCATTGTCAATCTATAGCTTATCCGAGACCATTGGGGCGATGGCGGATAGAACCGGCAAAGATCTGTCGGCGTCATGCTGAAAGCATACCTCCCGCTTAACACTGGGTCTCACGCCAATGCCCCCACTCCAGCAGAGGCGAGGAACGATTTGGGCGCATCATGTTAGACGCGCTGCATGAGCAAGCCATGTCCCGCCCGCTATCGCACAACGTTCTGGTCCAGCTCCAATGCGTCTCTGCGGAAGCGGGTTTTTGCTGATCTGGGTGGACCAGGACACGACCTGATGCGCGCCGCGCGACGGTCAGCCCGGACGGCCTTCGTTGTTTCCCGCTGCGGCCATCCGGTTCTCCCAAGTTCGACAGCAAAACGAGTAAGTAATTGATATCGTTATAGCCGAATGGGCCAAAATGTAACTACACGAGCATGATCAGGCGGGTTTTGGCAGATTCAGGGTGTCGAATAGCTCCAGTTGTTG
>NZ_MTBG01000086.1 GCF_002119405.1 Pseudoruegeria sp. SK021
TAAGCCGTTCCATAACAAACGTATCTCTCAAACGATCCAATCACCCTGTCGCGGGGTGGAGCAGCCCGGTAGCTCGTCAGGCTCATAACCTGAAGGTCACAGGTTCAAATCCTGTCCCCGCAACCAATACTAACTCACCAACAATATCAGACACTTGATCCGCAAGATCAGGTGGCGTTTTGCGTTTGGGGCCGGATATATCCGCGCCCTGCAGCGACAGCGACAGAAGACCTGCAAGCGCGCCCTCCAGATGAATCGAAAGACCGTGGCTCTCGCCGTCGGGATGCAGCACGATCCGCTCGATCAACCCGCGCAAGGCGTCCTTCGCCGCAAACGATCCGTCGCTGCCGCCAAGCCTGGCAATCAACTCCGCCACTTTGGTCCGATAGCTCTGCGCCATCTTCGGATGGATGCGGATCGGATCGGGCGAGGGGGCGTTCTCGAGCTGCCGCTCCAGCCTGATGCGTTCCGCATCCAGCGTGAGCATGCGGTCTTTGACCTGGTCGGCCGGGACGCCTGCGACGATCGCATCAACCAGCTTTGCGTGATCGCGTTTTGCTGTCGCGAGCTGCTTCTCGAGCGTCGTCCGGCCCGCCGTCGCCTTCGCCTGCAAACGGTTGCGCTCCTTGGCGTATTCCGCGCAGAACACTTCGAGGGCATCCGGATCCATCAGATTATGTTGCAGCGCATCAAGCACCGCAGCCTCGATGTCTTTCTGGGCGATGGTCCGCATGTTGCTGCAAACGGATTTACCTTTGTTGCGCGCGGTGGAACAGCCGAAGCGATCCTTGGTCATCTTGGAAAACCCGCCGCCGCAACAGCCGCAGCGCATCAGCCCGGAGAGAAGGGTCTTCGGGCGGCGCCGATCCCAGATCGGCACGCTGGTATTCTTGACCTTCATTATGCCTTGCCGCGCTCGCGCCGCATCCCAAAGGTCCTGGTCGATGATCCGAAGCTCGGGAATGTCGGTGATCACCCAAGACTCAGACGGGTTCAGCCGCGAAATGCGTTTGCCGGTGTCCGGGTCCTTGACGTAGGTCAGGCGGTTCCAAATCTGGCGGCCGATATAGAGTTCGTTGTTGAGGATTCCGGTGCCGCGCTCGCGGTTGCCATGCAGGGTGGAGGCTCCCCATCCGCGCCCCGTGGGGCCGGAGATCTGTTCGCCGTTTAAAGCTTCGGCGATCTTTTTGGGGGACATGCCGCCCGCATAGTCGCAGAAAATTCGCTGTACGATGGCCGCCTCGGTAACGTCGATTATGCGGTCCCCTTTGATCGGCTCTCCCTGGTCGTCGCGTTTGACGACATTCCGATATCCATAGGCTTTGCCTCCGGCGGATTTGCCTGCGAGGGCACGCCCCCTTAGGCCTCGATGGGTTTTGGCCGCGAGGTCTTTGAGGAACAATGCGTTCATCGTTCCCTTGAGACCGATATGCATCTCGGAAATGCTGCCTTCCGACACCGTCTCGATCATTCGGTCTTGGAACTGCAGCCGTTGATAAAGCCCAGCGATATCGGCCTGATTGCGCGACAGGCGGTCGATCGCTTCCGCGATGATGACGTCATAGGTATTTGTGCCTGCGTCGCGCAACAGGTTCTGGATCCCGCTGCGCATCAGGCTCGCGCCCGAGATGCCGCGGTCGGAATAGGTCGCGACAACCTCGAAGCCCTGACGCGCGGCATATTCGGTGCAGAGGCGGATCTGATCGTCGATGGAGGCGTCGCTCTGCAGGTCACTGGAAAAGCGGGCATAGATCGCAGCGCGCAATTGGGGCATGACGAAATCCTTTCATTGAATATGGGCAGCTATTCTCGGGAGCGCTCGTGGTCCTGCCGGGCAAGCTCGCGGGCGAGCGCGCGCATCAGGAGGTGAAGCTGATCGCGAGACTGCTGGGCGGATGGGCCGTTGGCAAGTGAGACATCATTAACGTGGGTGGCAGACGTATCGCGGGAAGGGGGCTTTTGCCCCGCCGCCTGACGTCCGGCATGTCTTTCCTGATCCCGTGCCATAGGCCGAGGTCTCCCATTCGCCCGCGGCGCGCTGACCGGGACGTTCTTTAATGATGCTGAGAGGTGGTCGCAAGAATTCGGACCAGTTGCTAAGCTTTAGCGACTGACGAAGGACCGACCTGAGATGACAAAACGAAAGCGCTATTCTGCGGAGTTCAAGGCAAAGGTGGCACTGGAAGCCATCCG
>NZ_MTBG01000087.1 GCF_002119405.1 Pseudoruegeria sp. SK021
ACGATAAACGGCCTATTCAAAGCTGAGGTCATTCATCGCCGTGGCCCCTGGCGCAGCTTTGAAGCCGTCGAATATGCCACCCTCGAATGGGTCGACTGGTTCAACAATCGCCGCCTGCTGGAACCTATCGGGAATATCCCGCCCGCTGAGGCAGAAGCAAACTTCTATGCTGCTATGGAACGATCAGATATGGCCGCGTAACTAAGACAATTCAGCCTCCGGCAAACCCGGCGCGGTTCAGTTCATTAAATCTCGTCATCTTCATCAGAATCTCCTCAGGTATCTTGCTGAGAAAATTCTACGTCCGCATCCCCTTAGTTTCGCGGAGGATTACCGTGCGGCCGAGGCCGCCGGAGTACCGCTTATGCCATTAAACTCTAAGGACTTCGTAAACAACTTCGACCTCAATTTAATATGCCCCTAAGAGGACGGTTAAGCAACGAAGGGCGCAGTTCTGACTGAGGCTACCGACTAAAAACATTTTGAAATCGTCAGATCGGAGGTCACTCGACAATTACTGACTTCGCCAAGCCGATCAGCAGGAGAGGGCAAGGGTTGCCAACACCGCGGTTAATCCGCTCTTCCAACTTAGACCAATGAGTCGTTGCCTGTCCGAACTTATCGTGAACAAAGTGGTGGGCAAACGCTCTTGCGTAAGGCACCTGACGGTCCATTAGGCGTTGCACAGCCTGCCGTTGGCGAACAGTTCGATCCTTCATACTAAACAGTTCCACCATCTCAGCCTCTTCGATGATGCCGTGCTTCATAAGGCATCTCTCGACCATGCCGACCATGTCTGCTTGCATTAATGACCCGCGAGTGATCACTACACCGATGCTTATTGCGGACTGCGCATGAAGTCGTTGGAAATTCTCCAAATCGCGATCAAAGAATGGATCCTTATTGTTCCACTCTATCTCGAGAGCAATTTTCCCGGCGTCCGTGTGCCGGACATGGTCAATCTCGTGGCTTTGCGAGACAATCTCGACACCGTCAACGATAAGCTGAAAGTCAAAGTTGTGCTTCGGCCACCCTGCTTCGTACAGCCTGCGCCTGAGACGCTGGGTTGATTGGGCCTCCCCTCCCCCGGAACCGACCAACTCCTCAATGGGGATGGTAACGTTAAGCAATGCGTCTTCCAATTCCCTGACCTGATCCGGAAAATCGACCCCGAAAATTGCCCCGGCGTGGTTTCTTATCGCGACGTCAAATCCGTGGGAAATCAAGTTTTTGAACATGGTGTCCTCAGGTCATTTCCAATCGGGATACCTGTCGAGGCGACGTTGCGCAAATCTGAAATTATCAGCAGTGCGTGTTTCCTCAGACACGCCGATCCCACGTATTGAGCGACAACTACCTTGGCGACTTCCGGCAACCGGCGAGGCCACCATACCAACCTGATCCCAGTGCACACCCGCACCCCTGCCACGATCTAACCGATGCCCCGACAAAGTGAAGCCGAGTTGCACAAATCCAGCGTGGTATCTGGCTTCTATGAGCAAGCCGATATCACCTACCAATCATCCCACCACACAGAAAAGCTCAGCCAAGGAAGCCAACCACCGCCGGTCCCGTCGCCGGGAACGATGCGTTGCCCGCGTCGAAGTAACTGGGCCAAGCACTCTGGCGGAACTCGAGCGGAAACCATCGCAGAAGCCGCGTTGAGACAAAGATGCATGGTGTGGAACTGCTGGGTCAACGGTTGATGACACGGGACTTTGACCGACAGGTCGCAGAAGTTCAGATGCGCGTTGCGATACTGAACAGTTACACCGCGGTTGGCATCTCCGTTAGGAAAGCCATTGCATAAACCGGTCTGGGGAATGGAGAGAGCCGTCCATCAGTTGATTTGCGCGACAGAGACCATGCTTTCCACAACCTTCCAAGGATCCGTTTTTGATCACGATCTGGAAAATTTTCAACGCCTGCATGCTCAGTTCGACGGAGGCGCGGGGCTCTGTTGCGCAAATCCTGCTTGGGATTCACCACGTGAATCCAATATGGTAGCTGATGCGCATGAGCATACCCGCAAAGGCGACCTACAAGACGACGAACTGGCATGACTACAACCTCGCGCTGAAACAGCGTGGATCGCTGACCGTCTGGTTCGATCCGGATATGGTGTGGGAGGCGGCACCCTCCGGGAAACGTGGACGTCAACA
>NZ_MTBG01000088.1 GCF_002119405.1 Pseudoruegeria sp. SK021
CAGCCGGGTTATTGTCGATGGCCACACGACCGTCTGTCAGGAACAAGCTGAAGGCCTCCGCGCGATTGAGGCCATAGCGGAAGGCCTTGGCCAAATTGCTCTTACCCGGAATGCGCAGGAGTTGCTGATCGGACCACGCAAAGAAGGCCTCAACTTTTGGCTGGCTGAATTTTTGACGTGCCGCGTGACGGACGTCAGCAGGCTGGCCACTGATGTCGCGCTCGATGTCATAGAGTTTGCCGATCCGGTCGAGCGTCTCGCGGGCGATCTCGGACTTGGTGGATGTCCAGACATCGTGGAAGTCACGGCGCAGGTGCGCCCAGCACGCCGCCTCGCGCAAACGAGGCGCACCATCGGGTTCATACTCATGCGCGTAAAGCTTGGCATAGCCCTTGTAGCCATCGGCCTGAAGGATGCCGCGGACGTCGGCCAGATGGGTCAGGACATGCTCTTCCTTCCAGTCCGGTGCGAACCGATAGACTGCCCCGGGCGGGGATGATCCAGCCCAGGGGCGCTGGTCACGCACATAGGCCCAGATCCGGCCCTGTCTGACGCCTTTACCAAGCCCTTTGTCGCGCAAAGATCGGTCCAGCACCCGGATCGGCGTGTCATCCGCGTGCAGCAGGTCGCTGCCCATGATGTCAGCCTCGATCCGTTCGATTAGCGGCGACAGAGTCTTCATGGCCCGCCCGCACCAGCCCACAAGCGTAGTCTCGGGAATGTCCGCGCCCATGCGGGCGAAGATTTCGTGCTGACGATACAACGGAAGGTGGTCATCGAACTTCGAGACCAGAACATGCGCCAGCAGGTTCGGACCTGCCATGCTGCCTGGGATTGGCCGGCTGGGCGCAGGCTCCTGCACCATCCGCTCACAGCGCCGACAGGATTTCTTGATCCGGGCGATCTGGACCACCTTCATCTGCGCCGCAATCATGTCCAGCAGTTCGCTGACATCCTCACCCACAACCCGCAGATCGCCTCCGCAATCAGCGCAACATGTGCCGGGATCAAGCTCACGACGCTCGCGCGGTGTCGCATCCGAGACACGTGGGCGGCGACGCAGCGCGGGCGCAGAGAGATCACCCGCGGCCGGTTCGTCCTGACCTTCGTCGATGGGCGCTTCATCGCCCTCGGCCACGGCCAGCAGCAAGTCTTCAAGGGCCAGTTCCAGTTGCTCGATCTCGCGTTCGATCTTCTCAGAGGATTTGCCGAAAGCCAGTTTTTGCAACTTGGCAATCCGCAGGCGAAGGGCCTGAACCAACTGGTCGTGGACCCGCAACGTGACCGCCATCTTGGCGTTCTCGCTCCCTATCCGGGTGTTTTCCGCCTGCAAAGCCGCAATCATCGCCTTCAGAACAGCGGGGTCGTCGGGAAGATCTACAGCATGATTTGACATGCACCTGTCTACCACGGGGAACGTGATAACGCCATAAAAACAAGGCGTTTCGGCTTATATATTTAGCCCACACGGGCCGGCGGCGCGCCCCAATCCGGCCTGCGCCAATCAATCCCTTCCCACAACATCGCAAGCTGCGCGGACGTCAGACGGGCGGCACCCTCGGTCATCGCAGGCCAAGGAAAGCGGCCGCGTTCCAGGACTTTATAATAGAGGCAAAAGCCCTGACCGTCCCAATACAGCAGTTTGAGCCGATCGCCCCTGCGGCCGCGGAAGGCGAAGACTGCACCGCCCGTTGGCTTCTGGCGCAGGACATCCTGGGTCAGCGCCGCCAGACCGGCAATGCCCTTGCGCATGTCCGTGACACCGCAAGCCACGTAGACGCGAACGCCAGTGCCCGGACCAATCATGCCGCTTCCACGGCACGGATCAGCTGCGTCAGCGCCACGGCAGCCATGTTGCTGTCGAAATGCAGGCTGCGGCCGTTGCGCAAGCGCAGTTCGACCGCCATCGGGGCCGCGACGGTGGGCGTGTCCGCGAGGGCGGGAACGCAATGTGCGGGAATATCGAAAGGAAGGAAGAGCGCTCCACCATCCGGTGACCAAAACCCCTTCTTCTTCATCTCATGGCGCCAGGAATAGACCTGCTGCCGCGTGATCTCGTGGCGCTGCGCCACCTGCGTGACCGTCGCCTCATCAACGCCCACAGACATCACGATCCCCAGCTTCTCCTCG
>NZ_MTBG01000089.1 GCF_002119405.1 Pseudoruegeria sp. SK021
GAAATGGCGCAAACTCGACGGTCAAAATCGAATGCCTGAAATCATCCAGGGGATTGAGTTCCGCGACGGACTCCGCCAACTTCAAACAGCCGCCTGATCAGGCGTCACCAACTTTCGCCCATATCTCGTTTTCTGTACTTGGTGGCGGTCATGGACTGGTACAGCAGAAAGGTGCTCAGCTGGCGGCTGTCGAACTCCATGGATGCCGGGTTTTGCATAGAGGCTTTGAAAGAAGCCCTGCTTCGATACGGACCGCCGGAGATTTTCAACACCGATCAAGGTAGCCAGTTCACCAGCACTGATTTCACTGAAGTGTTGCTCGACGCAAAGGTGAAGATTTCGATGGACGGGCGCGGGCGATGGATCGACAATCGGATGATCGAACGGCTCTGGCGATCGTTGAAATATGAGTGCGTCTACCTAAACGCGTTCGAGACCGGCTCGGAAGCCCGCAAGGGGATCGGTGCCTGGATCGACTACTACAATGGAAAACGGCCGCACTCATCGCATGGGCTGCTGACGCCCGGCGAGGCCTATGATACCCACAATCAACACCTGAAAGCCGCCGCCTGACATGAACCCAATGCTATAGCTTAGCTCGGCGGAAAACTGGTCTAAAATTCAGGACCACCTCTGCCGCATTCGGATGCGTTCTTCATCAAGACCTACCCGGCCGAGACGACCGAGGCGTTTTGCGATGGCCACAACGCTGCATTTGCCTTCTTCGGCGGCGTTCCGTTGTCGATCCTCTACGACAACACCATGATCGCGGTGGCGAAGATTCTGGGCGACGGGGTCCGGTTGCGTACCCGGGTCTTTTCGGAATTACAGTCGCATTACCTGTTCGACGATAAGTTTGGCCGACCCGGCAAGGGCAACGATAAAGGCAACGTCGAAGGCGTGATCGGCTATGGGAGGCGGAATTTCCTCGTTCCCGCGCCGCGGTTCGACAGCTTCGATGCGTTGAACGCCTGGCTGGAAGGACAGTGCCTGAAGCGGCAAGACGACAGCCTTCGCGGACATTCCGAGACCGTCGGTGAGCGTCTGATGCGGGACCTGGATGCGCTGATGGCGTTACCGCCCATGCCTTATGATGCCTGCGATAAGGTCAGCACGCGGGCGACATCGATCTCTATGGTCCGATATCGCAACAACGATTACTCGGTGCCGGTCGCTTATGCCCATCACGAGGTTCAGGTTCGTGGTTATGTCCATGAGGTTGTGGTTGGCTGCGGGGCCGAGGTGATTGCCCGCCACCGCCGGTCTTACGACAAGGCCGACATGGTGTTCGACCCGATGCATTACCTGCCGTTGCTGGAGCAAAAGGTCGGGGCTTTGGATCAGGCAGGGCCTTGTTGCATAAATCCAGCTAACCTATTGATAATAAGCCATTATCCCCAAGACGGCAGAATGAATATTATTTATATAAATCAGTCACTTACGGATATTTATGCAACAACGCCGCAAATTTCTGAAGTTTACAAAGAAAGCCCTTTCCCCGGACACAGTTATGCCGCGAGTTCAGCGAATTGCTGGAATGCGCTTTTCCCGGCCATGTCGAACTGGCCCTTGTGGATCATGTGGGCGACCTCGATACCTGCCAGCGTTTCGGACGCCGCCCGGCATGATTTGAAGCCCTTCATCGGGCGGATCAGTTTCTTGATGAACCGGTGGTCCTGCTCGATAATGTTGTTCGGATATTTGACGCAGCAGATGTCGATCAACCAGAACCACCCCTGCAAGATGAGCAGCCAATTAAGGCTCTCGAGCCCCGCGTGGTTCGCGCCACTCTTGTCGATCACGACCTTGTCCGGCCAACCATTGGTCCGGATCGCACCCGCGAAAAAGGCTGTGGCTGCCGCCTCGTCACGATGTGCGTATTCCGGGGTCATCCGGCCACGGATTCCAAAAGTATCCGGCCACCCATTCCGATTTTATCCGGCCATCGATTCCGGGGCATCCGGCCACCCTGTGATGTGATGCTGTGAGGCAATCTGCAAC
>NZ_MTBG01000090.1 GCF_002119405.1 Pseudoruegeria sp. SK021
CGGATGGCTTCCAGTGCCACCTTTGCCTTGAACTCCGCAGAATAGCGCTTTCGTTTTGTCATCTCAGGTCGGTCCTTCGTCAGTCGCTAAAGCTTAGCAACTGGTCCGAATTCTTGCGACCACCTCTGCGATGATCAGCACGACCGCATTGGCAGCTTGTGTGCAGTGGTCGTGGACTAGCCGCAGTGAGAAGGTGGTCAGCATGTCGGTACTGGGCCCGGCGCGCATGACAAATAGGCTGAGCCCCTAAGGGGCGCTCTTATTCTGAACTCGGGGTGCTCGGGCGGCGAGGGGCAAGGCTGGCGAAATTGACAAGTTTTATATCCTCGGCCAGCAGAAAATCCTGAAGTTGAGGTCGCACAAGTTCGAGAAGGTCGTGTAGGCGACATTGCGTCCAGCGCGACGATGCCATGAGCTGCGAGTCGATGAAGCCGGGGTGAGTGACAAGTTCGCAAACCGCTAAATCGGGTATCACGGCATTCAATGTTCCAAGGCTTTCCGAGAGCGAGTGCCAAGAATGAAAGCCGCCGGTCCATTCTGAGAGCGTGTGATCGGGCGTGGACACCCCCAAATCCTTGGCATTTTGCGCAAACTCGGCGTCGTAGCCACGCGCAGGAAGCCCGTATTCCCTTGCAAGATCGAAATAGATCGTTCTGAACGCGGCAAGGCGGTGTAGCCCCTGATGGCTGTCCAGATGAGACGGCGTGAGCCTTGCCTCCAGCGCAGCATCAATCTGGGCACGCCACTCTGCCTTGGCAAGTGCGGGGGCAATGCTACGGGCGCGCGCCAGATCCGGAAACGCATTTCCCCAAGTTCTCGCCAGTTCTGGTGTGAGTGGGGCTCCCGATGTGAGTTGCAGGTGAATGCCGCAGGGAACGTCTATGTCTGACACCCTCTGCGCTGCGTCGCCGATGCTGGGATAAGCGGCGGCAACCATGAAACTCGTATTCGAAACGATCCCATGTCGGGCCGCGAGAGCGATACCGCGATCAACGGCATGGGACATCCCTGCATCATCGGCGGTTACGATCAACCGCATCGGCGATCGGCCGAGTGGAGACCGGCCAGCAAGGCCGAAGGCGCCTCAGCGGGGATCGAGACACCGGGGCGAAAGACGCCGGTCAACGACCTGTCGCCAATGATTTGGCCCTGCGTTGCAGTGCTTTGGACGGCGTCAGGAGAATTGCGCGCGACGACATTAATAGCAAATCCTTCCTGCTCTCGGCACGTCTCGCCCGGATTATCCAATGGCAAATCTGCGGTACCAAGGGATCGGCGCCGTCGTGCCGTCCTTGATACAGTCGCCGCATGCACCCATCAGAACCACTTCACATTGGCGACCCGGCAGGGACGTGCGGCGGGGATCGCATGCTCTTAGTATTCTGACTTGGCCGCCCGTGTCGATCCGCCGGGTTCGTAATCGGCTGCTTCCCTGATCGATCGCGATGAAATCCATGCTCTGCCGTCGTCCGCTCAAAGCCATTGTAGGGCATTGGAGCCTAAATGAAGCGTAATTTTGTTTCAATTATGAAGAGGGTGATTTCTTTTAATAATATGGATTATGGAAATTATGCCGTTCCCAATCGGCATAAAGGCATCTGACCGACCGCGCCACGACGCGAACTGGTTCAGAGACGCGTCGGAAGACAAGGAATACAGCCCTGCTTTAAGGACCGGCCCCAGCGGTCGAGATTTCAGCCTCTTGTTCCTTGATCATCCCGATAATCTGCGCCTCTATAAAACTGAACCGCGCCGGGTTTGCCGGAGGCTGAATTGTCTTAGTTACGCGGCCATATCTGATCTTTCCATAGCAGCATAGAAGTTTGCTTCTGCCTCAGCGGGCGGGATATTCCCGATAGGTTCCAGCAGGCGGCGATTGTTGAACCAGTCGACCCATTCGAGGGTGGCATATTCGACGGCTTCAAAGCTGCGCCAGGGGCCACGGCGATGAATGACCTCAGCTTTGAATAGGCCGTTTATCGT
>NZ_MTBG01000091.1 GCF_002119405.1 Pseudoruegeria sp. SK021
TAGGTCTGTTGACGTCCACGTTTCCCGGAGGGTGCCGCCTCCCACACCATATCCGGATCGAACCAGACGGTCAGCGATCCACGCTGTTTCAGCGCGAGGTTGTAGTCATGCCAGTTCGTCGTCTTGTCGGTCGCCTTTGCGGGTATGCTCATGCGCATCAGCTACCGTATTGGATTCACGTGGTGAATCCCAAGCAGGATTTGCGCAACAGAGCCGGATTACCCCGTCAGGCCTCCATCAATGAGGAATTATTACCCTTTTATCCCCGGGCGGAGATCGCGTTCAAAGCCGGTCAAACACGACAAACTTTGCTATACAAGATGCAACAGAATCGAGATCATGTTCGCGTGGTTGAAGGATTGGCGCCGCCTGGCCGCACGGTATGATCGAAGTCCAAAGGTTTTTCTGTCCGCAATCGTCCTCGCAGAAACTGGTCTGTTTTGGCTCTAAAATTATGAATTCCGAGCATAGAATCAGGCCACGTTAATATGGGGCATGATATTTGATGGTTTCACTTGATTCTAGGACTGCGTTGCCGATTGGAAGCGGTAGGAATGTCGACAACGATTTTAGATACGCATTTCTGAAGTTCCTGTTTATCGTTATGCCCGCTTCGGGAAGGATTGTTTGCCATGCGCCTTATGCAGATTTGTACAAACTTTTTACCGGGCGGGATTCAGCGACATGTTCTAGATTTGACCAGATATCTCCGCTCAAATGGCCACAAGATTGTCCTTGTCGGAGATGATGGAGAATGGGCACCTCGCCTGCCAAATTCGGAATATATCTCGCTGCCATTGAACGCCGTAAGCGGTTCCGGTGGGCCGTTAATAGCGCGATCTCTGGCATTGTGTCGATGCGCTATCGCGCTCCGAAAAGAAATTCGTCATTTCGGGACCGATCTTATCCATGTCCATGAAACAACACCCGCCCTAGTTGCTTGGCTTGCGACCCGCGGGCTGAATATTCCAATTGTAATGACGTATCATGGCGCAGCGCCCGAACGCGAAAAGTATGCGGCACGAATCGCAAGATATTGTGCAACTCTAACCCTGTCGCCCAGTCAAACTGCTCTCAACGCTTTAATAGGACATGGTCTATCACCATCACGCGGGCAGGTAGTGGGCCTTGGGATCGCAGGCCTTCCAGAGGTTTCGTCCTCCACCCGAGAAACGATTCGCAACTCTTTTTTGAAACCTGAGGGAGGAATCCTCGTCCTCAGCTTGTCTCGCCTGCATCATCAGAAGGGCATCGACCTCATGATTAAGGTTGCATCTAAGGTCTGTGAACAGAGGGCAGACGTTGTGTTTGTGGTCGCGGGAACTGGCCCTGAATCTGCCAGATCCGAGGAATTGGTAAGTACCCTAAAACTATTCGGCCATTTCATATTTCTTGGGTCAATTAATAATGTGGCGGACTATCTTTATGCGGCCGATATTTACCTACTGACATCGCGTTGGGAGAACCTTCCAATTTCCATCGTCGAAGCATTTCGCGCCGGTTTGCCTGTGATTGCCACAGAGTGTGGTGGGGTCAAGGAACTGGTGGACAACCAAGTCGGTGATTTGTGTGCCGTCGAGGACATTCAAAGCCTTGCGACCGCAGTTTTACGTCACGCAAACGATGAACCGATGAGAAAACAAAAAGGAGAAAAAGCCTTGAGCCGAAGTAAGGAAGCTCGATTTTCTCCCGACGCCGTGCATAGTTCACTGGAAGTCATCTATACCGAAACTCTGTTAAGCCGAAAAGAGCGGCGCAAATGCTAGTTCTCATGTGTTTGGTCTTGATTTGCACTGGGGGTAATCCTGCCGTTTTTAGCGGGACGGGGTCGTAGAATTTACGCAGCCATTTTCAGTTTCATTGCGGGGGTGATGCCGCCGATGCCCATATTCGGGCGGTCGTTGTTATAAGTCCATAGCCACTGT
>NZ_MTBG01000092.1 GCF_002119405.1 Pseudoruegeria sp. SK021
GTTGCAGATTGCCTCACAGCATCACATCACAGGGTGGCCGGATGCCCCGGAATCGATGGCCGGATAAAATCGGAATGGGTGGCCGGATACTTTTGGAATCCGTGGCCGGATGACCCCGGAATACGCATATCCAGGATGCTGTACGAATTTATCTTGCCGGGATGTAGGCCATACACCTCACTTGCTTCGAAGCGACTGGACGAAAGAAGGTATTCTCAACGCCGATATATCGAGGTTTGGCAAGCCACGGACAATCGGTGATGATTCACGTGCCTTCGCCTTTCCGACAACAGGATTGATCGCTGTAGGGTTGTGGATGCTTGCACGCCTCAGGTGCGAAGTGGTCGCCCACCCCCCCTAAAGCCACTCAATGGGTTGCGACTAAGTCAGCCCATCTGGTCCCAATTTGCGTTACTCCCTGTGCACGGACACTTCGTATTCGTAGGGGCCTAATTCGTAAATCTGGACGTGATTTCCAGCTTGAGCGGCATTTGTCTCGAAAAATTCCCGGACCCACCCTCGTTTGCGGAAAAGCTTCTTTTTTCCGTCAATGTCTGTGGTGATTTGTGAACTCGCGCCCCACCTCACCAAAACTGATCGCGGCGCTGCCGACGCTGCGTTGGGACCGCCGATGCAGTCTTCTGGAAACGCAGCCAAAACATCGCGCAAGTAGAAGTGATTGTTCTTGATGTGACCATCGGTAAGAACTGTGAACCCAATCAGTTTTTCATTTGGACAGGTCGCTTCATGCCCCAGTCGAGCATCATTCGGTTTCAAAGGCATTGATGGTCCTGGGGGTGGCACCCAAGTATCGTCTACGACATCGAAATCATCATCGTCTTTTATGGTTGCTTGAACCGAAGGCCGTCTCCGTGAATTCTCGGCATGCAGGACCACTTCAGCAGCTGCTCTGGCGTCTTCCCCGGCGTCGTGGTGTTCGAACGACAGACCAAGATACCCCTTCAGCGAAGCCAGTCCGTGACCGCCGTTACCCTTCAATTCCGGCCATGCTTGACGAGCCACAGTGACGCTGTTCTGCCAATCCCACTCTGGCTCAGGCCGGCTCAATTCAGCGCAGGCTGCACGGATCGCGCTGCGGTCGAAGCCAGAATGCTGGTACACGGTAAGACCACTTAGGGCGACTTCCAGCACAGGAAGAACCTCGGCAATGTTAGGCGCACCTCTGACTGTCGCATTGCTGATGCCGTGGAGGCCGGTGAATACCCAGCGTGAGGTTTGGGGATCGACATATGTTACCCAAGTTTCAATCGAGTTGTCGGGTCGGACGCAGGCCACACCAATCTGGCAGATGCTGGCCCGATTATTGTTAGCCGTTTCCACATCGAGCGCCTCGAACCGGAATGGGCCTTTCGGAAACGTCTTCATCCCTTGAGCGCCAGAGGCGGCAGGGCGCGTCGATGGTGTCTCACCGCCGAGGAACCGCATCTTCTGCCGATCAAGCGCAGCGCGTTGGGCGGCTCCGAAACCCAGCCGCCCGATGACGAAATCGACCAAATCCGTGGGTTCCTCGTAAGCGTCCATCCCGCGTCGGTTCCAAGCAACGGCGTTCTTGGGGGCCAGATCGATCACCTGTGCCTCCAATCCGGAGATATCTAAGTCGTCGGCGAGTGGTACCCATACAGCACCGCAATATTCCGCGATGAAGGCATTGCGGACCTTTTTCGCGATGTCGCCATCTGCCTTTGTCTCTGGATCGTTCCGAAGTCGCCACATACGCCCGGTGTTATACATGCGGGAGAAATAGTGGCTGGTGGTCTCGGACCCGGTCCAGAGGTGGTCGCAAGAATTCGGACCAGTTGCTAAGCTTTAGCGACTGACGAAGGACCGACCTGAGATGACAAAACGAAAGCGCTATTCTGCGGAGTTCAAGGCAAAGGTGGCACTGGAAGCCATCCG
>NZ_MTBG01000093.1 GCF_002119405.1 Pseudoruegeria sp. SK021
GGGTCGGTAACGATCAAATTGGACACGTTGACCCCTGCAGGCCGGATCGCCGAAATCGTGCGGGCTCTTGGAGAGGGCGAATGATCTTTCCATCGCATCGGGTGCGCATCTTGGTGGCGACGCAGCCGGTAGACTTCCGAAAGGGACATGATGGCCTCACTGCTCTGGTCCAGTCGATGCTGCGCAAGGACCCGTTCACGGGGACGGTATTTGTGTTTCGCTCAAAGCGCGCAGATCGATTGAAATTGTTGTTCTGGGACGGAAGTGGGCTGGTCCTGGGCTACAAACGGCTCGAAGACGCGACCTTCACTTGGCCCACCATTACGAACGGGATGATGTCGCTGAACCACGCCCAATTCGAGGCGCTGTTTGGCGGGCTGGATTGGCGCAAGGTGAAGGCGCTGGAGGTCCGGCCGCCGACTGCGGTGGAGTGAATCAGGGTATAGATTGTAGCGGCCATTGGGTTGATTCTGGGCTATAAACTTCCCCATGACCACCGCAGCCAAAGACCTCGATCTGTCTATTCTACCGCCGGATTACCGGGCGGCGTTTGAGGCCCTGCAGGTGGCGGCTGCGCGGGCCACAGCACTGGAGGACGTCGTCAAACGCCTTGAGCACCTGGTGGCCGAACTGAACCATGCGGTCCATGGCAAGAAGTCCGAGAAGCTGAGTGAGGACGACCGGCAGTTGGCGTTCGAAGACCTCAAGATTGCCCTCGCCGAGGCCGAGGAACAAAAGCAAACTCAGGCGGTCGGTGAGGATGCGCCAAAGCGCAGACGGATCCCCAAGCGCAATCGCGGCAACCTGCCCGAGGGGCTGCCGCGCATCGAACGGGTGATCGAGCCCGACACCCTGGAGTGCCCGTGCGGCTGCGGGATAATGCATAAGATCGGCGAACACCGCACCGAACGACTGGATATCGTTCCGGCCCAACTGCGTGTGATCGCAACCGTGCGCCCGAAATACGCCTGCCGCACCTGTACCGACGGGGTCACGCAAGCACCGACTCCGCCTTGGCTGATCGAAGGCGGCCTGCCCACCGAAGGGGCCATCGCGCATGTTTTGGTGTCAAAATATGCGGACCACCTTCCATTGTATCGCCAAAGCCAGATCTTGGCCCGGTCCGGTATCGACATTCACCGATCGACCCTTGCGGACTGGGTCGGCGTGGCGGCCTTTCATCTCCGCCCCGTCGTTGATCGGCTGGCCGAGCATTTGAGGACGTCCACAAAGCTGTTCATGGATGAAACGTCAGCGCCCGTACTGGACCCGGGGCGCGGACGCACGAAAACCGGCTACCTCTGGGCGCTTGCCCGAGACGACAGATCTTGGGGCGGCGATGACCCCCCGGGGGTAGTCTATTTTTACGCCCCTAATCGCCGCGGTGAAAATGCCGAGACGTTCCTGACTGGGTTCAACGGCATCCTGCAACTTGACGGTTATCAGGGCTACAATCGGCTGACCAAATCGTCCCGCAAGGACGGCGATCCCATCATCATTGCACATTGCTGGGCCCACGCACGCCGCAAGCTCAAGGAAATCTTCGACCGCGACGGGTCCGAGATCGCCGCTGAAGGCTTGCGCCGGATCGCCGACATCTATGCCATCGAAAAGGATATCCGCGGCACGTCGGCCGGCCAGCGCCTGTCGGCCCGCGAGGGTCGCTCCGCTCCTCTGGTCGCCGCATTCGGAGACTGGCTGCAGGCCCAACGCATGCGCCTATCCGCCAAATCCCGCCTCGGCGAAAAGCTCGCCTACATTCACAACCACTGGGACGGCCTACAAACCTTCCTGACAGACGGCCGCGTCGAGATCGACTCCAACAAGGTTGAGAATTTGATCAGGCCGATTACCCTGAATCGCAAGAACGCATTGTTCGCCGG
>NZ_MTBG01000094.1 GCF_002119405.1 Pseudoruegeria sp. SK021
GATGCAGGTTTCTCGGACGCCTTGCGCGTCGTTTGAGTGACGCGGATCGTTGCTTGGCGTCGGAGAAGCGCTCAAGCGGGAAATCGCGGGGTGGGGCTTGGTGGGGCGTTTGTTGCTATGGGGATTTGGGCAGTGGGCTTGCCTCGGATCTGATCTGACAGACTCGTTGAACGGGTCCCCTCAGGCTAAGCGCGGGGTCGGCCTTGCAAGCATTTGGACCACATCCGCGGTATTTTGTTGGTGTCATCAACTTTTGCCGCGTCGACAACTGGATCATCGCACAATGATGGGTTCGCAGGTGACATCGTCTGCGGCTGAGGGTGTTGTCGGTCCTGTGTTGCGCACGCGTCATGCTGCAGCCCTCTGTGGTTTTGGCGGTGCTCTGGAATGCTGTGCTGGTGCGATTGTCTCGACGATGATCAACTGCCCGCCGCAACATGGGCAAGGCAGGGCGAGGGTGCGGGGCGGCTTATCGGCATCGTCGGGGCTGGCGTCGTTGATGTGCTGATGATCTGGCGCTTTGGCCCCGAGCAGCTGCCTGATCCTGGCGATATTGCTGGCACGGTTGCCGTTTCCAAAGAACCCGTAGTGGCGGATGCGGTGCTGGCCTTTGGGCAGGACGTGGATCAGGAACCGGCGGATGAACTCTGACGTAGCCAGCGTCATGGTGGTGTGGCGGCCCACGCCTTTGCGGCGGTAGTCTTTGACGCGGAAGGTGACGCCGTGGCCGTTCATGCGGATCAGGCGGCTGTTGGATATTGCAACGCGATGCGTGTAGCGCGACAGATACGCCAGCACGGCTTTAGGTCCGGCGAAGGGTTCCTTGGCGTAGACGACCCAATCGATTTTGCGCAGGGGTTTGAGAAAGGCGTCGAAAGCGGCCTTGTCGGCGAGGCCTGTGTGTTCACCGAAGAACTGCAAGTTTCCAGCCTTATGCAACTTGGCCAACCCTTCCAAGATAAGGCGGCGGTACAGACGGGATAGGACCCGGACGGACAGGAAGAAGTTCTTGCGGCAGGCGATCCAGTTTGCGCCATCCGTAGACAAGCCCCCGCCTGGTACAATCATATGCACATGCGGGTGGTGCGTCATAGCAGATCCCCAGGTGTGCAAAACCGACGTGATCCCAACCCGCGCGCCGAGATGCTTGGGATCGGCGGCGATCTTGATTACCGTGTCCGCGCTCGCCCGCATCAGCAAGTTGTAGATCTCGCGTTTGTTCTGATGCGCGATGTCGGCAACCTGTTTGGGCAGAGTGAAGACGAGGTGGAAATACCGCACGGGCAGCAGTTCGGCCTCCCGCGCTGCCAGCCATGCTTTTGCGGCCGTGGATTGGCATTTGGGGCAATGGCGGTTGCGGCATGAATTGTACGCGATGTGCTCATGCGCGCAGTCAGCGCAGCGCGCGACGTGTCCGCCAAGTAACGCTGTTCGGCAGTACTCGATTGCCGACATCACCTTCAATTGTGTCAGGCTGATGTGTCCCGCGTTCGTCGCACGCCACGCAGCACCATGGGCGCAGAAAATATCCGCAACCTCCAGCTTTGACCGAGGCAAGGCGGCTTACGAAGCGCCTCTCTTGCCCTTCTTGCGCTTGGCTTGGTTCAGGTCGTCCAGCGGGCTGTCCACCGCCGCGATCATGCCGGTTGCCACGCTGGCATAACGCGCTGTTGTCGTCAGTTTTGTATGGCCCAACAGAGCCTGGATCACCCTGATATCGACGCCGCGTTCCAGCAGGTGGGTGGCAAAACTATGCCTTAACGTGTGCAGCGTGACCGGTTTTGTGATCCCAGCTTCCCGC
>NZ_MTBG01000095.1 GCF_002119405.1 Pseudoruegeria sp. SK021
CCTACGGCCAGCGCGCTCTGGCACGCGTTAGCTATGTGGTGAGCACACGCGCCAGAGCGCCACCGACATCCCGAGCGTGGCCCCTATTTGCGCCGGTAAATGGCCCCTTATGTCACCGTGATTGACACCATAGGCGGAATTTGTGATCGCCTTGGAACGGCATCCGGAAGGCTTCGATCCCCATCTTGGTCACGGTGCGGGTGACCCGAAGGCCAATGGCTTTGCGCACCTCGCGGCGCGACAGCGGCGGCAGGATGCCATACATGTCAGCCAGGCGATCAAACAGTTCTTTGCGTTGGATCCCCCACCCGCCTTTGCGCTGGGTGGTCTTGAACGGCAAGCAATCAGTGAAATACCACCACAGGTACTTTTCGACCTGAGCGATGGTCATCGCAGCCATGTCCTGACCGTCGTAATCTGTCTGCCGGCCAGGCCCTGCGCCGCTATGGCCATGCAGCGCCTTGAAGACATCTGAGCCAAGCGTGGCAAAGAAACGCTCGATGAATGCTTTGTCCGTCGGCGTCTTGGTCCGGCCAAATCGAAACATCGCGTCAAGTGACAGAATTGCAGTCGGAACATGGCGGTTCCACAAGCCAGATCCGGTATCCATGACAATTTGGAACGGTCGAATTGGCGGCGGCGGCAAATGTCGACACCCCGCCTCCCGCGCCAGTTTGGTCTTATCAGAGACCAGACGCCGGATCAGCTCCAAGGTATCATTGGCGTTCTGGGAGCGCGCGATATGAAACGCCAGCACCTCGCCAGACGCCACATCAATGGCAACCAGAATCCAGACCTTGCCGATGGTTCCATTTTCAGCCCCCTTACGGAGCTGGTTCATCGTACGCTCGCCCACAACGCGGTGCAGACCCGTTTGCTCGATGAAAACGTGCAGCGGCATTTGGCATTCGTCGATCTGGATAACTTCCCCGATCATCCGTGCAACCATCTCACCGATCCCGGATTGCATGTTGCGGATCATCTCCGCGCGTCCCTTGCGGGTAGCAAGGGTCACTGCCGATGGCATCGCCCCTACAAAGCGACGGTATTTGCTTTGTGAGACCTTGATGTCTTCATGGCCCGGATCTGCCTTGGCACGTCGTGCATTCTCTTCCAGCAGCTTTCCTTCAAGGTCCACAAAGCCACTGATGATGGTCTTTTCGCGCCCCTCACGATGCGCCTTGGAGCATTCAAGCATCAAGGCAACCACCCATTCCGGGTACTCCTTAACCTTTCGACCTGCCCGTGAATGACCGGTGGCGAAATCTGCGGCCTCAAAGTGCTCGCTCTGATAATCTTTGAACATGCGTGCGAGCTTTTTGCCCGCCGGCAAATCAAACGACAGGCCGCCTTTTGATCGTTTTTTCTGTGTGCCGGTTAACTCGCGAAATTTCGCTTGGGTTTTTGTCTCGATTTCGCCGTGGTGAGCATCAATCCAGTGTTCGGTGATTTTCTTGAGGCCACCTTGCAGAAAGTCGAGCAGGACAAGCATCGCGCTCAGAGAGGTGGTCGCAAGAATTCGGACCAGTTGCTAAGCTTTAGCGACTGACGAAGGACCGACCTGAGATGACAAAACGAAAGCGCTATTCTGCGGAGTTCAAGGCAAAGGTGGCACTGGAAGCCATCCG
>NZ_MTBG01000096.1 GCF_002119405.1 Pseudoruegeria sp. SK021
GCTGCAGCATTCGGTGCCTCCGGGGTATCAACGCAAGGAGCCACCACTTCGTCCGAAGCTTGATCCCTTTGTGGCGGTGATCGACCAGATCCTCGAAGAGGATAAGAGCAAACTGAAGAAGCAGCGCCATACGGCCAAACGGATTCATGCGCGGCTGCGCGACGAGCATGGCTTCTCCGGCGGGATCACCATCGTCACCGATTACGTGCGCGAGAAGAGGCGGCGGACGCGGGAAGTGTTCGTTCCGCTGTCACATGCGCCGGGGCATGCTCAGGTTGATTTCGGCGAGACGCTGGGTGTGATTGCCGGTGTCGAGTGCAAGCTGCACTACTTCGCGATGGCTTTGCCGCATTCGGATGCGTTCTTCATCAAGACCTATCCGGCCGAGACGACCGAGGCGTTTTGCGATGGCCACAATGCCGCTTTTGCATTCTTCGGCGGCGTGCCGTTGCAGGTCCTCTACGACAACACCACGATCGCGGTGGCGAAGATCTTGGGCGACGGGGGCCGGTTGCGCACCCGTGTCTTTTCGGAATTGCAGTCGCATTACCTGTTCGACGACAAGTTTGGCCGACCAGGCAAGGGCAACGATAAAGGCAACGTCGAGGGTGTGATTGGTTACGGGCGGCGGAACTTCCTCGTTCCCGCGCCGCGGTTCGACAGTTTCGATGCGTTGAACTCCTGGCTGGAAGAACAGTGCCTGAAGCGGCAAGACGACAGCCTTCGCGGACATTCCGAGACCGTCGGTGAGCGTCTGATGCGGGACCTGGATGCGCTGATGGCGTTACCGCCCATGCCTTACGATGCCTGCGATAAGGTCAGCACGCGGGCGACGTCGATCTCTATGGTCCGATATCGCAACAACGATTACTCGGTGCCTGTCGCCTATGCCCATCACGAGGTTCAGGTTCGCGGTTATATCCATGAAGTTGTGATCGGCTGCGGTGCCGAGGTGATTGCCCGCCACCGCCGGTCTTACGATAAGGCCGACATGGTGTTTGATCCGATGCATTACCTGCCGTTGCTGGAGCAGAAGGTCGGTGCGTTCGATCAGGCGGCACCCCTGCAAGGTTGGGAACTGCCCGATGAATTCGCCACTTTGCGCCGGCTATTGGAGGCGCGGATGGGGAAGAAGGGCAAGCGTGAGTATGTTCAGGTTCTGCGTTTGCTGGAAACGTTTGACCTGATCCATCTGCATGCTGCGATCCGTCAGGCATTAGATCTTGGGGCCATCGGCTATGATGCGGTCAAGCATCTCGTCCTTTGCCAAATCGAGAGACGTCCGCCACGGCTTGATCTCGACATCTATCCCTATCTGCCCAGAGCACAGGTCGGGACGACGAACCCGGCCAGCTACATGAGCTTGATGTCGGGGGCCCCGGCATGACCGCCACCCCGCAGGTTCTATTGCAGCATCACCTCAAGGCGCTGCGATTGCCGACGTTCAAAAGCGAATATGACAAGCTGGCCCGCCAGTGCGCGGTCGAAGGCAAGGATCATGTGCAATATCTGTTGCGCCTGTGTGAATTGGAGCTGATCGAGCGCGAACGCCGGATGGTCGAACGGCGGATCAAAGC
>NZ_MTBG01000097.1 GCF_002119405.1 Pseudoruegeria sp. SK021
TATACGCGGGACTTGTATCAACATCCCGGGGTTGCCGAAACCGTCCGGCTGGACCACATCGTGCGCCATTACCATTACAGCCACGCGACCATCAATCCGTACCGCATTCTGCCGATCAATCCGGTGCTGGATTTCGACGCGCCGCATGGGCGGGCTCAGTCTCGGGCAGCGTGATATTCCACCATCGCCGCCAGATCATCTGGCGGCGTGCTGCTGGGCAGATAGGCGCAAGCGTTGCCTGCCAAAGTAAAAATCGACCCATCCGTGAAGAAGGATGATGACGACACGAAGATCACTTTCATCTTCGGATAGCGGTAATTGGCATAGTCGGCGACGGCGAAGGCCCCGCCATCTTTCAACACCACATTCAACACGATGATCCGCACCTGACGCTCGCGCAGCGTGTGGATTGCGGCGGTGTCGGTTTCGACCCGGAACACAGTCATGCCCAGACGCTCCAGATGGCGTTTCCAAAGCTCTCCCAGCTCGGGGTTGCTCTCAACGATCAATACGGGCATCCGGGATACAACCTTTCGTATTCACGACACTCACCACGGTCCGCGATCTCACTAAGGGACCTGGCGCTGAAAAGCTTAATGGAAAGTTAACGGTACAAAGGGCGAAATTTACGATGCTTGAACTATTGGCTCTCGACGCCGGTTCCTCGGCGGAAACTTGCCGGACGGTGCAACACAAGGCGACATACGCATGACCACTTGGATCACAGTCTGTGACACCTGCAAAACCGGCGACTGGCAAATTGGTTCCGAAAAAACGGACGGGGCCCGTCTTGCCGAGTTGGTGGAAAACACCGCCACCCCGCTTGCGCCTCAGGTTCAGGTCCGGCGCTTTTCCTGCCTCATGGGGTGCAGCCGCGCCTGCAATGTCACCATTCAGGCCGAAGGCAAGCTCGCCTACACCCTGTCCGAATTCGCCCCCATCCCCGAGGCCGCCGACGCCATCGTCGCCTATGCCCGCCTGCATGCCGACAGCACCACCGGGCAGGTGCCGTACCGCAGCTGGCCTGCCGGGGTGAAGGGCCATTTCGCTGCCCGCCATCTGCCGCTTCCGGACGCCCCTGACCTACCCGGGGCCGCCGAGTGAGCCCGCAGCCGACCGCCGCCGCCGCCCAAAGGGCGGGTCAAACCCGCGACCACGGCGGCGGGGTGGATGCCGCAGCAACCCACTATGGCGGCAAGGCCTGCGACTGGCTCGACCTGTCCACCGGGATCAACCCGCAGCCCTATCCGGTGCCCGACCTGCCCGGCGCTTGCTGGACCGCGCTGCCCGACGCCGC
>NZ_MTBG01000098.1 GCF_002119405.1 Pseudoruegeria sp. SK021
CGGGCAGTTGGGTGATGGTAGACTCTGACATGTGGCATATCCTTTTCTCGGCTGAGAATTGACGGCGTCTGAACTCCGCCATGATATGCCGCCCCTCAGGGCATCACCAACTTTCGCGCGTTTCTCGCAGGCGAGAGCTGCCGTTCTGTACCGCGAGGTTGAAGAGGTAAGCGTCAACCGGCCCTAGCGAGTCCAAAAAACTTTCTGCCGTGGTTCACCCGGCCAGAGCATAGCGGCAGGCTTTTCATGAACCCAATTGAAGGGCAAGCGGCTTGTGTACTGAGCGAGCTGCAGCGCAACGTATTGGTCTTCAGCCAAGGCATAGCCCCAGCGGCTCGGGTGCCGGTATTTGTCTCGACAAGCTTCTAGGACCCATACACGCATAAACGTACGGTATACGGCCGTGGTTAATAAAGGGTATCCCTATCAACCTACATGCTTGGCTCAAGACTTCGGTAACGCCAAACGTCTGCTCTGACAAATGGGATCACCTCTCAGGCCATGGCCAACTCAACGGAGTTCCATGTCGATACCTGTGGCGAGGAAGAGCGAGACATTGCTGCTAGAGCGTCGAGCTAATCTTTCATCTCACGCGGACACCTAGGCGTGCGACACTTAGAATTCCAATAGCACTGAGAAAAATCGGCAGCGACCCAGGCAGCGGCACGGGTGTTACAGGATTATCAAACTCCACGGGGAAAAAACTTGCTGTTACATTAACGGGTGAACTGGCGAGATTTTCCCAAAAGATTGAAAATCTTTGCATGGCTAGAAGATGAAATCCCGGAATAATACCAAATGCAACTTCTGATTCCCCAAGTTCGCCGATGATAAGATCAAAAGAAATATTCGGCGGCGACGTAGTTCCATATTTTATCGAGTCTATACCTATTCCGCTACCCTCAACTATGATATTATCAATTAGTACTTCCTTAACGGACATATAGGTGAATATTGCTGTATCATGTGGGTTAAGTCTCTGTTCGGATATAACATAATCACCCGGAAACACGATTTCAGTGATAGAATGATCCACGGGGTCTGGATAAACTACTGCAGCACTCGCGATGCCAATCGAAAGCGTCCAAAGGGAAAGTGCGGTTGCGAGAAAAAGCTTCAATATTCATCCCTCCAAAATCAACAGGACCAATATTCCACCACATTATTAAAAATTCCCTCAAATAGAGAAACGTGACCGATGAGATGGTAATCCGGGAATCCTTCCCGCTTCTTTGGGGTTGGCTTTTGTCCAGCATTCCGTGGCGCAGCCCCCGTTAAAAACGGGGGGATTACCCAGCCAACGCTTACGGTTTTTTTAACCGCGAGAAATTAGGACTGGGTAGGAAACGCGAATATTGCACTGAAAACTTCAACTTCTCTTTAACGATTTGCTCACATTGAGGGATGGGACTATGTCGGAAGAAGACCACACAACTGAAGAAGATCACAGCACTCACGACGAATACGACGTTCACGACA
>NZ_MTBG01000099.1 GCF_002119405.1 Pseudoruegeria sp. SK021
TAATACTACAGTTGCATTTTGAGCCCGGTTTTCCGATGAGCTCTTGCGGCGTCGAGTTGATGGGCGCGTCGCCATCTTGACCAATCCCAGATGACATTGGTGGAAAGAATAGGGCGCAAGAGAAGGCGTGCAATCAGGTGGCGGATTTCCGACGTTGTGAGAGTCTCCGCGAGACGGGTCATCATGCCGCCGCAGTCTTTGGACTCGTTTTGTTCGGTTTGCTGAAGCCGGCTCTGCGCTGGTCAGCGCTCAGTCTCGCAAGGAAGGCCGCAGCGGCCATCACAAGGCTCATATGGCGGTGCCAGCCATGCCAGGATCGGGCTTCACAGTGATCGAGGCCCAGATCGTCTTTGGCCCGCAGGAAACATTCCTCGATGGTCCAGCGCAGCCCTGCGGCGGCGGCCATCTCGGCCAGTGTGGTGTCGGAGCGGGCATGCACGAAATAATAGGTCAGCTTTTCCGGGTCCCGCAGGCTGCGGCGGGCCAGTAGCCAGCGGGAAAAGCCTTTGTCTGCCGCCCGGTTCAATGGAACGTGCGCCCAGTCAGAAAGCCGTTGGCCCTTGGTGCCTTCGCCCGCGCTGAGGGGCTGCCATGCCTCGGGCGGCAGCTCTGCAATCATGGTCGCTGGGTTGGTCTGAACCAGGTGCCATTCTTCGAGAAACCGCAGCGTGTGGTTCGAGCGGACGGCCAACACGTAAGCCTGCCCACGTGCTTCCAACATGCGCCGGAACCGGGTATCCGAGCCGTAAACCGCATCGGCCAGAACGAAGGCGCAAGGCGTGCCCTCGTTCAGCAGTTTCGCAACCATTTCGGTGGCTATCGCCGGCTTTGTGGCAAAGGCGATGTCTTCCGGTACGGACGCCTTGGCGCGACGGGCGGGATCGTCCGCCCATGCCTTCGGCAAATACAGCTGTCGTTCGATCAGCGCATGTCCCCAGCGGCTGGCATAGCTTGCGAAGACGCCGATCTGGCTATTTTCGATCCGGCCCGCCGTGCCAGAATATTGCCGTCCCACGCCGACCGAATGCGTGCCTTTTTTCAAGAAGCCGGTCTCATCAACGATAAGGACCCCATCCGGATCTCCAAGCGCATCCAGCGCATACGTCCGGACCCGATCGCAGAGCGTCTCCGCCGACCAAAGTGATCGGCCAAGCAGCGACTGTACCCGGTAAGGCCGCGCCAGCCCTGCCTCTTCCGCCAGCATCCACCCCGTCTTACGCTCCACCCCGGAAAGCAGGCCGTCGATAAACGTCCCGGCTGACGCGCGTTGCTCGGATCGCTTGAAGGCGGGCCCGATAAACTGCTTTAATCCTTCAAGCGCATCGCGCCAGTTAAGCTGAACGCCAGCCCAATCTGATACCGCCATAATATATCCTCCCCCAAAAACTTTTAGAGAGATGAATCAGAAAACAGAACTATCTGCAACTGTAGTA
>NZ_MTBG01000100.1 GCF_002119405.1 Pseudoruegeria sp. SK021
TGCGCCATTGATGGGGTGGATGGCACCCGCTTCCGGCATCTCAATGTGCCACATTGGGTGCTATAAACAGTCACCAACGAAGGGAGCCATCCATGAACGAGATTACCACAATTGGGGTCGATTTGGCCAAATCTGTTTTCCAGCTGCACGGCGTAGATGAGGCTGGGAAACCGGTCTTGCGGCGGCAGCTGCGGCGAAGCCAGATGCTAGAGTTCTTCCAGAAACTGCCAGCCTGTCTGGTCGGTATGGAGGCTTGCTCCAGCGCGCACTACTGGGCGCGTGAGCTGATAAAGCTGGGACATGAGGTTCGCCTGATGCAACCATGCTATGTGAAGAGTTACGTTAAGCGCGGCAAAACTGATGCGGCCGATGCTGAAGCGATCTGCGAAGCTGTCACACGACCGTCGATGCGGTTTGTACCGGTAAAGTCCGAGGCGACCCAAGGCCATTTGGTCACCCATAAGGCGCGCGAGTTTCTGGTGCGTCAGCAGACACAGATCGTGAATGCAATCCGCGCACATCTCGGTGAGTTTGGTGTCGTCATACCCAAAGGCATCCAAAACGTCGGTCGTTTGATCGAAGCCTGTGATAAAACGAACTTGCCGACTGCAGCACATAAAGCCTTGAACCTGCTCGCAGATCAACTGGTCGACACGCAAAAGAAGATTGTGAACCTGACAGCCGATGTGCGTGTGGATGCGAACATGAATGAAGCCGCGAAGCGCCTGCAAACCATTCCAGGGATCGGCCCGATCACGGCCAGCGCTATGGTGGCATCCTTGCCTGAGGTGTCCGACTTCAAGTCAGGACGGGATCTGTCGGCGTCATGCTGAAAGCATGCCTCTGGCATGACGCTGGGTCTCACGCCAAAGCCCCATTCCAGCGGGGGCAAAGAACGATTGGGGCGCATCTCCAAAATGGGAAACCGATACCTGCGTCGGCTACTGTACCTTGGTGCAATGGCTCAAGTGAGCGCCCGCCGCCGGGGCGAACCGGGCAATGACTGGCTGTGGAAAATCATCCAGCGCACCAAGCCCAAGCAGGCGGCTATCGCACTTGCCAATCGCATGGCCCGAACGGTCTACGCGCTTTTGAAGAATGGCACAGAATTCAAGGTGGCCCTGGCCGCCTGAACGAAACCGGGGGACAAGACCCTCGACAGAAAGGCAAGTGCATCGTGAGATGATGGCAAAAGGTGGGAAAATCGCAAAGGACACCCTGTTCGAACCGAAGCGCCTTGCAGCGCGCGCCATTGATTGGGACCTACGCGACCGCGGAATTCATCAGGGCGCGCAGTAAGTGAACTGCAATTCAGACGCCGTATACATGGCCGCAACTGACCAAAAGCCAGACTTGACCGATCCGCCCTTGCCCCGCGGGTGCCATCCATACACGGTTCGAG
>NZ_MTBG01000101.1 GCF_002119405.1 Pseudoruegeria sp. SK021
GAGTAACGCGCGAAAGTTGGTGATGCCCTGAGGGGCGGCATATCATGGCGGTGTTCAGACGCCGTCAATTCTCAGCCGAGAAAAGGATATGCCACGTGCCAGAGAATACCACTAGCCAGCTGCCTGATCCATCCGGATTTTCCCCGGACCCATTGACCGGTGTCATCCGGGATGGGGCCCGCAAGCTGATCGAACAAGCGATCGAGGCGGAGCTTGCCGCGTTGATGGCCTCCTTCGCCAAGGACAAGCTCAAGGACGGCCGGGCCAGGTTGGTCCGGCATGGACATTTGCCGGAACGCGAAATTTTGACCAGCGTGGGTCCGGTACCCGTGAAGGTCCCGCGAGTGCGAGATCGCGGAATAGGCGACGACAAGATCACCTTCACGCCCAGCATCCTGCCGCGCTACCTGCGCAAAGCGAAATCGGTCGAAGAGTTGCTGCCGTGGCTTTACCTCAAGGGGGTGTCGACCGGCGATTTCACGGAGGCCCTAGAGGCCCTCCTGGGTCCGAACGCCAAGGGCCTTTCCGCCAAGACTATCACGCGGCTGAAGGCCGATTGGTGGACAGAGTACGAGGGATGGGAAAAGCGCGATCTCAGCACGCGCCGCTTTCTCTACATCTGGGCGGACGGAGTTTACTTCAAACCACGGATGGCTGAGGAAAAACAATGTGTTCTGGTGGTCGTCGGGGCCGATGAGTACGGCCGAAAGGAGCTGCTGGCGATGACCGACGGCTTTCGCGAAAGCACGGAAAGCTGGCGCGAGGTGCTGCTCGATCTCAAACGCCGCGGCCTGAAACAGGACCCGAAACTGGCCATCGGTGACGGGGCACTAGGGTTTTGGACCGCCCTGCGCGAGGTGTTTGCCACGACGCAGGAACAGCGCTGTTGGGTGCACAAAACGATGAACGTACTGAACGCGATGCCCAAATCCCTGCAGTCAAAAGCCAAGGGCCATTTGCACGACATCTGGCAGGCCGAGACCCGCGCCGAGGCCGAAACGGCCTTCGATTTCTTCGTCAAAACTTACGGTGTCAAATACGACAAGGCGGCTGCCAAGCTGGTCAAGGACCGCGACGCGCTGCTGACGTTCTACGACTACCCGGCCGAACATTGGAAACATATCCGGACGTCAAATCCGATCGAAAGCACCTTCGCCACCGTCCGGCACCGCACCAAGCGAACCAAGGGCTGTCTCAGTCGTAAGACCGGTCTGGCCATGGCGTTCAAGCTGATGATGTCGGCGCAGAAGAAATGGCGCAAACTCGACGGTCAAAATCGAATGCCTGAAATCATCCAGGGGATTGAGTTCCGCGACGGACTCCGCCAACTTCAAACAGCCGCCTGATCAGGCGTCACCAACTTTCGCCCATATCTC
>NZ_MTBG01000102.1 GCF_002119405.1 Pseudoruegeria sp. SK021
CGGTCAATCTGCATGCAGGCGCGGGTTTCCGGGGTGTCGGTTGCGCAGGTTGCGCGGCGCTACGCGATGAATACCAACCTGATCCATAAATGGCTTCGCGATCCTCGGTTTTCATCAGGGGAGCAGAGTGTGGATTTGTCAGTGCCTGAGGGCGCAACGTTTCTTCCAATCGAGGTTGCGGGCATGACGTCTGTCCCAACGGTACCCATTTCGCCCACACATTCCACAGGTTCCATCACCGCGCAGCGCGTGGACATCACGTTGTCGGATGGTCGGCGGATACTGCTGGAAGGGACGACCGCGCTGTCGTCGGTTGTTGCGCTGATCGAGGGGCTGGCGCGATGATCCCGGTGCCGAGCAATACGCGGGTATGGCTGGCGGCCGGCGTCACGGATATGCGGCGGGGTTTCAACACGCTGGCAGCGCAGACCGAACAGGTTTTGGCTGAGGATCCGTATTCCGGCCACATGTTCGTCTTCCGCGGTCGCCGGGGTGATCTTTTGAAGATCATCTGGTGGGATAGCCAGGGGGCCTGCCTGTTCACCAAGCGGCTGGAGCGGGGTCTTTTTGTCTGGCCTGCGGCCAAGGAAGGCAAGATCAGCCTGAGCCCGTCGCAGCTGTCGATGCTGCTCGAAGGGATCGACTGGCGGACCCCACAAAAGACCTGGCGACCGCTGGTCGCGGGATAGGGATAAATACCAACAAACCATGGGTTCTGACGCTGTTTTGCATTCCCTGCTATGGGGCGATCTGGTATAGGTTGTCCTATGCTGGAGGCCTTCAAATCCCTGCCTGAAGACCCTGACGAGCTGCGCTCTGTCAGCGCGCAAATGCTCCAGCATATCCAGTCTCAGGCCTACCAGATCGAGAAGTTGAAGGCCGAACTTCACGGCCATCGCAAGGCGCGCTTCGGTTCGAAATCAGAGGGCATGGATCAACTTGCTCTTGATCTGCCGGAAGACGACGAGATCGCGCAGGCCGCCAAGGATCAGCACGCCGAGCAGTCGCCCGGCGATGAAGAGGCCCCAACCAACACGCGCCAGCACAGCCGTAAGCCGCTGCCAGACCACCTTGATCGGGAAGATAAGGTCCTGTCACCCGGTGAGGCATGCACGGGATGCGGCGGCACACTGCGCCAGGTGGGCGAGGACGTGACCGAAGAACTGGATTACATCCCCGGTCACTTCGTCGTGCGGCGGTTCATCCGCCCCCGCATGGCCTGCACCTGCTGTGAAGCCTTCGCCCAGGCCCCGCTGCCGTCCCGCCTGATCGAACGCGGACGGCCCGGTCCCGGCCTCGTGTC
>NZ_MTBG01000103.1 GCF_002119405.1 Pseudoruegeria sp. SK021
AATCGGCGCCACGGATGTTGGTGTGGGTGATGGCAGGCTCCTCCGTGGCGCGGGTGCGGGGCTTGCTCTCCAGCCCATTCTTCAGAATGGATTGGATCGATGAGTAGGATCGGGCGTTGATTTCGAGCCCGCGTTTGCAGGCGGCATCAAGGCGGTCCTGACCAAACTTGTCGGCCAGCCGGATCACGCCCAGACAGGTGCGATAGCCTTGTTCGGGATGCTTGCGGTCGCGCATCACAACCTCGGCGAAGATCGCAACGTTCGGCCCGACACGGGCGGCCCGCGCCTGAATGCGCTGCGGTGTCCAATCTTCGCGGAACCTGTGGTGCGCCGGCATGTGATCGCGCTGGGTGGAGTGCTGCCCATTTCCAGATGTGCGTACATGGGAGGCGACACGCTGCCCGACATGGAAGACTTCGACCGTGCGGGCGGTGATGCGCGCCCACAGTTCCTTCTTCAGAAACTGATAGGGCACGGAGTAATAATGCTTGTCGATCGCGATGTGGTAATCGAGCCCGGCGCGGCACTTCTTCCATTCGGCATAGACATAAGGCGCCACCGGCAACGGCCTCAGGGCGGGCTTGTCCAGCCGTTCGAACAGCTGCCTGCGGCTGGCGCCGAGATGGCGCGAGACCTTGTCGTTGAGCCGGTCCAGAAGCGGGCGGATCGCCGCGTTCACCTCTGCGAGGCTGAAGAACTGACGGTTGCGCAACCGTGCCAGAATCCAGCGCTCAACCAGCAAAACTGCACCCTCGACCTTTGCTTTATCCTTGGGTTTATGCGGCCTCGCGGGCACCACGGCGGTATCGTAATGTACGGCCATATCCGCATAGGTCCGGTTGATTACAGGGTCGTAGAAGCATGCTTTGGTGACCCCGGCCTTCAGATTGTCGGACACGATCTGCGCCGTCACCCCTCCGAAGAAGCCAAAGGCACGCACATGGCTCGCGTGTGAATCCCGGAGGCAAACTGGTCCACAGAAACGGTCGGATTACCTGACCGTCGCGGATTAAAAGTCCGCCATTCTGATGCCCGAGGCGGAAGCTGAGGGCTGGGAGATGTATTCTGTGGAACTTTATAACCGGGTGCGCAGAGCGTGCCATGTCGAAGGTATGAGTGAGCGCGAGGCCGCGCGTCAGTTCGGGATTGATCGCAAGACGGTGTCAAAGATAGAGGTGGTCCTAGATTTTAGACCAGTTTTCCGCCGATCCAAGCTATAGCATTGGGTTCATGTCAGGCGGCGACTTTCAGGTGTTGATTGTGGGTATCATAAGCCTCACCGGGCGTCAGCAGCCCAT
>NZ_MTBG01000104.1 GCF_002119405.1 Pseudoruegeria sp. SK021
GAGAGCGGCGGTCGCCGCTATCTTCAGATAGTCGAGTCGTTCCGAAACGAAGCCGGCAAGCCCCGGCTGCGGGTTGTCGCCAATCTCGGGCGGGTCGACGGGATGAAAGAGGGACAGCTCGACGCCCTCATTCGGGGCCTCAGCCGTGCGGCGGGCCGTGTCGATCACGACAAGACCGCGATCACCTTTGAGGCCGCGCGGAGCTTCGGCGATGTCTTTGCCCTGCACGAGTTGTGGAAGGACCTGGGCTTCGACCGCGCCCTCAGCCGCGCCCTGCGCTCGGGCAAACGGAAATTGGATGTCGAGGCGCTGGTGCGGGCGATGGTGTTCAATCGCCTGTGCGACCCCACGAGCAAGCTCGGATGCCTGCGCTGGCTGGACACCGTGGCCATGCCGGCGATGCCCGAGGCCGTCACCCATCAGCACCTCTTGCGCGCCATGGATGCGCTCATGGACCACGCGGAGGCTGTCGACGAGGCGTTGGCCCGACAGATCCGCCCGTTAGTCGACCGGGACCTGGCAGTGGTTTTCTATGACCTGACCACTGTACGCATTCATGGCGAAGGGACGGTGGACGAAGACATTCGCGGCTTCGGCATGAACAAGCAGACGGGCGGGATCGCCCGTCAGTTCGTTCTGGGCGTGGTCCAGACCGCCGACGGCCTGCCGCTTATGCACACCGTCCACCCCGGCAATGTCGGCGAAACCAAAACACTGCAGGGCATGCTGCAGACGGTTTTGGCGCGCTTCCCCGTCGAGCGCGTCATCCTGGTCGCCGACCGCGGCCTCCTGAGTCTCGACAACATCGGTGAACTGACCGCGCTGGCCGACCAGGGTGGTCGCAGGTTGGAGTTCATCCTGGCCGTTCCGGCACGCCGCTACACCGAACTTGTCGACACCTTCCGCGGCCTCGCCTTCACGGAAGGCCTTGCCGAAAGCAGCTTCGCCGGGCACCGCCTGATTGTCGCCCATGACCCCCTGCGCTCCGAAGAGCAGTCCGACCGGCGCCGGGCCCGCATCCGCGAGCTCGAGAGTATGGCCGAAAAAATGGTCGGTAAACTGGACGCCCAAGATGCCGGACAGACCGTCCGCGGCCGGCGGGCTTCCGATCGTGGCGCCTACAGCCGCTTCACCCGCGCCGTGGCCGAGGCTGAGCTGACCCGTTTCCTCAAGGCAGATCTGCAGGCCGACCGGTTCAGCTGGAGCGTCGACGATGACGCCATCGCCCGGGCGGAACTCTTC
>NZ_MTBG01000105.1 GCF_002119405.1 Pseudoruegeria sp. SK021
TAAGCCGTTCCATAATAAACGTATCTCTCAAACGATCCAATCACCCTGTCGCGGGGTGGAGCAGCCCGGTAGCTCGTCAGGCTCATAACCTGAAGGTCACAGGTTCAAATCCTGTCCCCGCAACCAATACTAATTCTCCGTATGCGTCCGGTGTGACTGCCCTGCCTGCGAGATGGAGTGGGTGATAGTGTCCACCATCGATAGTGGACATCTTGAGGTTGGTTATGGCGGGGAAGAAGGGCTTGAAGAAGCGTGTCTGGTCTGAGGACGAGAAGCGCACGATTTGCGCGCAGACGCTGACGCCGGGCGTTTCGGTTGCACAGGTTGCGCGGCGCTATTCGATGAATGCGAACCTGATTTTCAAGTGGCTGAAAGACCCTCGATTTGCTTCTGTGGAGGACGGCTTACCCGTCGCTGATGGCGTGGTTGAGAGTATTTTCCTCCCCGTCGAGATTGAAGCGCCGTCGCTGGAAATCGCCGATCCGGCTGACCCTCCTTGTTGTGTGGTCAGCGCGCAGCGCGTGGACATCACCTTGTCGGACGGGCGGCGCATCCTCGTGGAGGGTCCGACGGCCTTGTCGTCGGTTGTAGGCCTGATCCATGGGCTGACCGCATGATCCCGGTGCCAAGTAATACGCGGGTTTGGTTGGCGGCGGGCGTGACGGATATGCGGCGCGGTTTCAATACCTTGGCGGCACAAACGGAGAGGGAACTCGCTGAGGATCCATATTCGGGGCATCTATTTGTCTTCCGTGGGCGTCGCGGCGATCTGTTGAAAATCATTTGGTGGGATACTCAAGGAGCCTGCCTGTTCATGAAGCGGTTGGAAAAGGGTCGGTTTGTCTGGCCCGCTGCCAAGGATGGAAAAGTACATCTGACAGCGGCACAGCTGTCGATGCTGTTGGAAGGCATTGACTGGCGAACGCCGCAACGAACATGGCGGCCAACACAGGCCGGATAGCCCAATAAAGCATGGGATTTTGCACATTTTTCGTTCCGTTTGAGGGGGCGAACGGATATAAATTCCCTATGCGTGAGACCTTCAAATCCCTGCCCAAAGACCCCACTGAACTGCGCGCAGTCAGTGAACTTTGCGTATTCCGGAACATCCGGCCACCCATTCCGACAACATCCGGCCACCTGTTCCGACGCATTCGGCCACCTGTGACGCGTTGCCGTGAGGCAGCGTTTTTCGGGTATCAGGTTTGGGGCGTTTCGT
>NZ_MTBG01000106.1 GCF_002119405.1 Pseudoruegeria sp. SK021
AAAGTTCCACAGAATACATCTCCCAGCCCTCAGCTTCCGCCTCGGGCATCAGAATGGCGGACTTTTAATCCGCGACGGTCAGGTAATCCGACCGTTTCTGTGGACCAGTTTGCCTCCGGGATTCACACACGTCAGCACGGTTTCAACGATGTTGAGGTCATTGATGACGATCTCGGCCGATCTGCGAGCGGAACTGTGGCTCGCCCCGGTTTTGATCGTCTGGTCGCTTGGTTGTGCGCGGGTAAGGTGGGCACTGTTTTGTGCCAGGATGCGCCGAGGCTCGCGCGAAAGGGCCGTGACTGGCACCATCTTCTCGAATTATGCGGGCTTGTTGAAGCCCGTGTTACTGACGATGACGGAATTTACAATCCCTGCCAGCCCATTGACCGCCCGCTCGTGGGTATGAAAGGCAGCATCAGCGAGTTCGAGCTCGGTGTACTCAGGACGCGGATGCTGGATGCCGCCAGGGCGAAGGCGCGTCGGGGCGAACTGCGCTTGTCAGTCCCGTTCGGTTACATCTGGCATCGCGAAGCGGGACTGGGGCTCGATCCGGATCTACGTTTACAGGAGGTGATCCGGCTCATCTTTACCCGGTTCCGTGAGCTTGGCAGCGCGCGACAGGTGTTGCTGTCAATGACGGCCGACCAGATTCACTTTCCCCATCCTTCGGACGAGGGACGCATGACCAACTTCAAATGGTTGCCGATCCGCCATCGCAACGTGATCTCTGTGCTCAAGAACCCCTTTTGCGCAGGGGTCTATGGCAAAAGCGAAAAGCAGACCTCCATTGTCGATGGGCGCGTCCGGCAAAGCTATGGCTACTGCAAGCCGGTCGGAACTTGGGACGTGTTCATCAAGGGCCTACACGAAGGGTACAACAGCTGGGACGAATTTGAGCAAAACCAAAAACAATTGGCGCTCAACAACTACGGGCGCGCCGACGGTGTGAAATCGGGCCGAGGAGGTCGCGCGCTGCTCTCAGGCATACTGACATCCCAAGTTCGACAGCAAAACGAGTAAGTAATTGATATCGTTATAGCCGAATGGGCCAAAATGTAACTACACGAGCATGATCAGGCGGGTTTTGGCAGATTCAGGGTGTCAAATAGCTCCAGTTGCTG
>NZ_MTBG01000107.1 GCF_002119405.1 Pseudoruegeria sp. SK021
TAAAGCGTCCCGCCTTTAACCTGCGACATATCCGGCAGCCGTGAAGTAGTTCCAGCATTCGTCGGTTGAGTATAGGTCGCAAATGTCGGCGATTGCGTCGAACATGTCCGTGAATGTGCGCGCGCCGATCCGGCGTAGGTGTGCCTTGAGCTTGGAGAATGCCATTTCGATGGGGTTGAGGTCGGGGCTATACGGCGGGAGGAACAGGAACCAGCATCCTGCCCTGCGCATCGCCTTTTCCGCTTCGGCGTTTCTGTGGGTGGCGAGATTGTCCAGAATAACCACGGTTCCGGGTGAGAGTTCCGGCACCAGCACTTTTTCAACGTAAGCGGCGAAAGCATCGCCATCCATGGCCCCTTTGATCACCCAAGGGGCTATCATCGCATCGGCACTCAGTCCGGCGATGAAGGTCTGGGTACCCCATGAGCCAAACGGGGCGTCCATGATCAAGCGGTTTCCGCAAGGGGCCCATCCCCGCTGCCTCGTCAGGTTTGTCTTCACTGATGTTTCGTCAATAAATACAACCCGTTCAGGGTGCTTCGACACGGCCGGAATGCGGTGCTTGAACCAGTCTTCGCGCTGTTGCCTTACCTTGGCACGGCGGCGTTCGGTGGCCACCAGTGACTTTTTTTATACGTATAGTCCAACTTGCGAAGGAACTTGCCGATGGCGTTGGGGTGCGCCCGAACGCGCGTTGCGTCAAACAGGGCTGCACTCAGCTCGGGCATCGTGATGTCACCATCCTGCTCGATGATTTCGACAAAGAAGCCCCGATGCGGGTCCAGCTTACCCTTGCCTTTCGGCCGACCCTGCGGAGCAGCCTCCGCCCGGCCTGTCTGCCGGATCGCAAGTGCCCATCGCGCTCCCGTGGCTGGCGAGACCTTCAAGCGCAATGCCGCCGCGCGACCGCTTAACCCTTCCTCAATATATCGCTGAAACCGCGCCCGAAGCGCGTCTGGCAAAGGTGCTGACATGATCCATCCTCCCAAACAGGATGAATCACAAAATCAGCTGCGTGGGAATCCTCGCGATTCAGGTTTTTGGCGGGACGCTTTA
>NZ_MTBG01000108.1 GCF_002119405.1 Pseudoruegeria sp. SK021
GGCGCTGTTGCGCAAAACTGAAACGGGCCGCATTCCCCCTTTCCCCAGACACACTTATCCTACGGATTTCGTGACGGGTATTCCGAGGGCCGTGAACCGGTTCAGCACGGCCGCTCGGATCTGAACCTCTGCCACTTGGCGATCAAAATCGCGGGCCATGAGGCTCTGACCGAGCCCCTTCACACAGTTCATCTTTGTCTCAGCGCGACTTCGTCGGTGGTATTTGGTCCACAGCCGCCAGAGTGAGCGACCGAGATATTTGGACGCCCGCAACGCTTCGTTGCGGGCCCTTGCTCCGGCGGAGGTCGGCTTCCAGGGCACAGCATTCTTGCGGGGTGGGATGATCGCGGCCGCGCCGCGCTCGGCGATGGCATTGTGGCATTTGCGTGTGTCATAGGCACCGTCGGCGGTGACGGTGGCGATCTCTTGGTTTGGGTCGATCTGGCCGAGAAGATCGGGCAGCATGGGTGCATCGCCGACATTGCTTGTGGTTACTTCGACAGCTCGGATTTCCAGTGTTTCTTCATCGATACCGAGGTGAATTTTCCGCCAGACCCGCCGTTTCGAGCCACCGTGCTTGCGTCTATGCCATTCGCCTTCCCCTTCAACCTTGATGCCGGTGGCATCAATCAAAAGGTGCAGCGGTCCCTTCGACCCGCGATAGGAGATCGCCACGTCTAGGGTCTTTTGCCGGCGGCTAAGAGTGCTGAAATCGGGCACAGACCAGTCGAGCCCAGCGAGCTTCAGCAGGCTGGCGACAAACCCGGTTGTCTGCCGAAGCGCCATGCCGAAGAGGACTTTGAGCGTGAGGCAGGCTTGTATCGCACCATCGCTATAAGTCGGTTGGCGGCCACGTTTTCCCGTGGGTTCCGCCTCCCAAACCATTGCCGGATCGAACCAGACAGTCAAAGAACCCCGCTGTTTCAGCGCGCGGTTATAGTCATGCCAATTCGTTGTCTTGTAGATCGTCTTCGCGGGTATGCTCATGCCCGCCAGCTAGCACATTGGATTCCCTTGGTGAATCCCAAGCACGATTTGCGCAACAAGGCC
>NZ_MTBG01000109.1 GCF_002119405.1 Pseudoruegeria sp. SK021
TGCGTATTCCGGAACATCCGGCCACCCATTCCGACAACATCCGGCCACCTGTTCCGACGCATTCGGCCACCTGTGACGCGTTGCCGTGAGGCAGCGTTTTTCGGGTATCAGGTTTGGGGCGTTTCGTCATCCATTTTGGCAATGGTTTTCCGCATGGACGCCCCCTCGAGTTCGAGGCGGTAAGCGTTATGAACAATGCGATCCAGGATGGCGTCGGCGAAGGTAGGCTCGCCGATGACGTCATGCCATGCCTTGATGGGCAGCTGGCTGGTGATCATTGTCGAGCCGCGGCCGTATCGCTCCTCGACAATCTCCATCAGATCACGACGCTGCGTGGCGGTGAGCCGGTCCGGCCCCCAATCGTCGAGGATCAGAAGTTGTGCTTTCGTGATGCTGCGGAAAAGGCGGGGGAAGCGCCCGTCGCCATGGGCCAATTCGAGTTCTTCGAAGAGGCGAGGCATTCGTTTGTAAACCACGGTGACGCCATCACGACAGGCCGCCTGCGCTAGGGCACAGCCGAGCCAGGTCTTTCCGACCCCACAGGGGCCGGTAATGATCAGGCTGCGCTTGTCGGTGATCCACTTGCCAGTGAGCAGGCTTTGGAACAGCGCCTTGTCGAGGCCGCGCCGCGCACGGTAATCGACATCCTCCGGACTGGCGCCCACATGGCGTAGCCTGGCCGAGCGCATCCGGGCCTCGAAGCGCTTGGTTTCTCGGCTTGCGACTTCGCGATCGACCAGCAAACCAAGCCATTCGGCGTGGCTGAGATCGGCGGCACCATCTTGGGCCTGAAGGTCCGCGAAGGCTTCGGCCATACCGTCCAGCCGCATGGCCTTCAGATGATCCAGGGTGGGGTGAGGGAGCATGACGTGTCCTTTCAATGGAAGTAATCGGCGCCACGGATGTTGGTGTGGGTGATGGCAGGCTCCTCCGTGGCGCGGGTGCGGGGCTTGCTCTCCAGCCCATTCTTCAGAATGGATTGGATCGATGAGTAGGATCGGGCGTTGATTTCGAG
>NZ_MTBG01000110.1 GCF_002119405.1 Pseudoruegeria sp. SK021
TAAAGCGTTTCTGTGAAAACTTGAATCGGTGGTTCCTATAGGGTCGTGTTTGTGATTCATCCTATTTTGGAGGATGGATCATGTCAGCACCTTTGCCATCTGCGCTTCGGGCGCGGTTTCAGAGTTACATTGAAGAAGGGTTAAGCGGACGTGCGGCGGCTTTGCGTCTGAAACTTTCGCCCGCGACGGGCGCGCGTTGGGCGCGGCAGGTCAGGACGACAGGGCACGCCTCGCCTGCACCCCAGGGATGTCCGCCGGGGCGCGGCAAGCTGGAACCGTACCGCGCGTTCTTCGAAGAACTCATTGCGCAAGACCCGGATATCACGCTTTTTGAACTCCGGGATGCTCTGGCCGATGCGAAGGGTGTGAAAGTCCACCATTCGTCTATCGCTGGCCTGCTGTCGCGGCTCGGGTTTACGTACAAAAAAAGTCTCTGGTTGCGTCCGAACGCCGTCGTGCCAAGGTAAGGCACCGGCGCGCTGACTGGTTTTCCCATCGGCTGCCAGCAATTGGACGGCGACCTGATCGCGTTGTGTTTATTGATGAAACTTCTGTGAAGACCAATTTCACTCGCCTACGGGGGCGGTCATTGCGCGGCCAGAGACTGACCATGGATGCGCCCTTTGGCAGTTGGGGGACGCAAACGCTGATCGCAGGCTTGACCCACGAAACCCTGATCGCGCCGTGGGTCATAAAGGGTGCCATGGATGGCCCTGCCTTCGCCGCCTATGTACGCGAAGTTCTGGTGCCAGAAATTGAGCCCGGAACAGTCGTCATACTGGACAACTTGGCGACCCACAAAAACAAGGAGGCCGCAGATGCACTGCGGGCGCATGGATGCTGGTTCATTTTCCTGCCGCCATACTCGCCCGACCTGAATCCCATCGAACAGGCATTCTCCAAGCTGAAAGCCCATCTTCGCCGGATCGGGGCTAGGACATTCACCGACGTGTTCGACGCCAT
>NZ_MTBG01000111.1 GCF_002119405.1 Pseudoruegeria sp. SK021
TGACGAACGGTTCTCCCCTTTCCCGAGACGGATTTATCCCACGGCTGTCGTGACAGGGATGCCAAGGGCGGTGTAGCCGTTCAGGATCGCAATGCGCACCTGAACCTCAGCGACTTGGCGGTCAAAGTCGCGCGCCATCAGCCGCTGGCCGAGCAGTTTCATGCAATGCATCTTTGTCTCGACGCGGCTCCGGCGGTGGTTGGTTTGCATGGCTGGGCATTTCGGCGTGGCGGGATGACCGCGTCCGCACCGCGCTCAGCAATGGCGTTGTGGCATCGGCGCGTGTCGTAGGCACCGTCGGCAGTCACGCTACCGATCTCCTGATCGCGCGGGATCTGATTGAGCAGACAGGGCAACATCGGTGCATCCCCGGTGTTGCTGCCGGTGATCTCAACCGCTCTGACTTCCACCGTTTGCTCGTCTATAGCGATGTGGATCTTGCGCCAGACGCGTCGCTTGGGGCCGCCGTGCTTGCGCGCGTTCCATTCGCCTTCACCCTCGACCTTGATGCCGGTGCTATCGATCAACAGGTGCAGCGGGCCTTTCGAGCCGCGATACGGGATGTTGACCGCAAGCGCCCTCTGCCGTCGGCAGATGGTGCTGAAGTCAGACACGGCCCAGTCCAGCCCCGTCAGCCGCAGCAGGCTCTCGACGAAGCCCGTCGTCTGACGCAGCGCCATCCCGAACAGCACCTTCATCGTCAAACAGGTCTGGATGGCAGCGTCACTGAATGTCCGCGACCTGCCCCTCTTGCCGGAAGGTTCGGCATCCCAGTTTATCTCGGGATCGAACCAGATCGTCAGTGAGCCGCGGCGCCTCAGCCCCGCGTTATAATCAGCCCAGTTCGTCGTCTTGTAGGTAGGTGATGTCGGTTTGCTCATGCTGGCCAGCTACCACACTGGATTCACGACATGAATCCCTCCGTGATTTGTGCAACATAGCC
>NZ_MTBG01000112.1 GCF_002119405.1 Pseudoruegeria sp. SK021
CGGTGTTTGTCAAACTAGTTGTCCGCCGATTTCATGCGGCGTCTCTGATTTCAGGGGCGCTGAATTCGTTTTCTGGATTCAGCCAGACAGGTCCGGCCGGTTGCCAGTTTCGGGTTTTTCCTGACCAGCGTTCCGGCTTTTGTGCGCGTGCAGTTGCGTAGAGACTGGCGCGGCTGGCGAGCGTTGCGCTGTCATGCCCAGAGTGGCGCTCGTTTGGCGTGACGAAGCGGATGGCGCTGTGCAGATGTTGGCCATTGTACCAACTGGCGAAGGATTTCACCCAAGCCTGGGCATCCTCTTTCGTGGCGAAGCCCTTGGTCGGCCAATTTGGGCGGTACTTGCAGGTTCGGAACAGCGCTTCGGAAAAGGGATTATCATTGCTGACGCGCGGACGGCTGTAGGATGCGGTGATACCAAGCTTTTCCATTGTCACCTTCATCGTGGCCCCCTTCATGGGACTGCCGTTGTCGGCGTGCAGGACCAGCGGGCGGGTGATGCAGCCCTCGGCCATGACCGCCTGTCGGATCAGCCTTGCGGCCAGGTCCGAGGTTTCTCGGTCATGAACCTCCCAGCCAACGATCTTGCGGCTGAAGATGTCCACGATCAGGTACAGGTAGAAGAACGTGCCTGCGACCGGCCCGGGCATCCAGGTTATGTCCCAGGTCCAGACCTCGCGAGGCGCACTGGCCTTGTAGCTGGTGGGCGGTTTGCGCCGCACCGGCGACTTGGCCCGGCCGCGGTGATGCTGTTGTCCATCGGCGCGCAAGATGCGGTAAAAGCTGGACTCAGACGCCAGATACTGCCCCTGATCCGCCAGTTTCGGTACGATTTGGCTGGGTGGGAGGCTTGCGAATTCCATTGAATTACAGACATCCAGCACGGCGGCGCGTTCATCCGCGCTCAGCTT
>NZ_MTBG01000113.1 GCF_002119405.1 Pseudoruegeria sp. SK021
CGCCCGGGCTCAGCTTGTTGGCGGGGCCCGGGCGTTGCACGAGGGGGCGCTGATCCGGCTGCACCTGGCCGCCGTTTGTCCAGCGCCGCAGGGTGCGATCGCTGATCTCCAACTCGGCACAGGCTTTCGCGCGCCGTGCGCCAGCGGTGACAGCCTCTTCGATCAGCAGCGTGGCGGTTTGGCGATGTAGGGTGCTGATCATGCGTCCTCGTCGCCCCCCCAGATCGCCGCAGCCTTTTTTCTGAGAATGAGCAGCGCGGCCGCCTCGGCCAGGGCTTTCTCCTTGCGTGCAAGGTCGCGTTCCAGATCCTTGATCCGTTTCTTCTCTTCCTTCGTCGCTTGGCCCAGGCGTGCTGTGCTGGCGCGATCCCAATCGTTCGCCTGTTCACACGCTGACCGCCATGCTGTGACCTGTGCCGGATAGAGCCCGCGTTTGCGGCAATATTCGGCCAGATCAGCCTCGTTCAGCGCCGCCGTTTCCAGCACGGCCGCGAACTTGTCACGCGAAGACCAGCCCTCGGGGCCAGCATCAGCGTCGGGCAGCAGTTGACCCTTGCCACGCGCCTCAGCCCGCCACTTGTGAAGGGTCGCCTCCGATATCCCTTCTTCCTGTGACAGCTGCCGAATGGCCATGGTGCTCGGCGGTAGCATTCGCTTTAGCACCGCGGCCTTGCGTTCCGGTGAATATCCCACGTCATCATCCTATCTCGCCCACCTAAGAAATAGCCCAAGTTCGACAGCAAAACGAGTAAGTAATTGATATCGTTATAGCCGAATGGGCCAAAATGTAACTACACGAGCATGATCAGGCGGGTTTTGGCAGATTCAGGGTGTCGAATAGCTCCAGTTGTTG
>NZ_MTBG01000114.1 GCF_002119405.1 Pseudoruegeria sp. SK021
AAAGCCTGTGCCGAGTTGGAGATCAGCGATCGCACCCTGCGGCGCTGGACAAACGGCGGCCAGGTGCAGCCGGATCAGCGCCCCCTCGTGCAACGCCCGGGCCCCGCCAACAAGCTGAGCCCGGGCGAACGGGCCGCCGTGCTGGATGTCTGTAATTCAACGGAATTCGCCAGCCTCCCGCCCAGCCAAATCGTGCCGAAACTGGCCGATCAGGGGCAGTATCTGGCGTCTGAGTCCAGCTTTTACCGCATCTTGCGCGCCGATGGACAACAGCATCACCGCGGCCGGTCCAAGCCGCCGGTGCGGCGCAAACCGCCCACCAGCTACAAGGCCAGTGCGCCTCGCGAGGTCTGGACCTGGGACATAACTTGGATGCCCGGGCCGGTCGCAGGCACGTTCTTCTACCTGTACCTGATCGTGGACATCTTCAGTCGCAAGATCGTGGGCTGGGAGGTTTACGACCGAGAAACCTCAGACCTAGCCGCAAAGCTGATCCGACAGGCGGTCTTGGCCGAGGGCTGCATCACGCGCCCGCTGGTCCTGCACGCGGACAACGGCAGTCCCATGAAGGGGGCCACGATGAAGGTCACGATGGAAAAGCTGGGCATTATCGCCTCTTACAGCCGGCCACGCGTCAGCAATGACAATCCCTTTTCCGAGGCGCTGTTCCGAACCTGCAAATACCGCCCAAACTGGCCGACCAAGGGCTTTGCCACGAAAGAGGATGCGCAGGCTTGGGTGAAATCCTTCGCCAGTTGGTACAACGAAGAACACCTGCACAGCGCAATCCGCTTCGTTACGCCGAACGCGCGCCACTCCGGGACTGACAGTGCAACGCTCGCCA
>NZ_MTBG01000115.1 GCF_002119405.1 Pseudoruegeria sp. SK021
AGAGGTGGTCGCAAGAATTCGGACCAGTTGCTAAGCTTTAGCGACTGACGAAGGACCGACCTGAGATGACAAAACGAAAGCGCTATTCTGCGGAGTTCAAGGCAAAGGTGGCACTGGAAGCCATCCGCGAGGAACTGACGACGGCCGAGCTGTCCAAGAAGTACGGCATTCACCCGACAATGATCAGCGGCTGGAAGCGTGCTGCGATTGCGAACATGGCGTCTGCGTTCGAAGGTGGTGCCTCGTCCGATGAGCCGACGATCTCCGAAAAGGAGGTCGAGAAGCTGCATGCCAAGATCGGCCAGCTGGTCGTGGAACGGGATTTTTTGGCCAGTGCCTCCAGTCTCATTCTCGGTGCTGGAGGCAAAAAGCGGTGAAGCACGTTCATCCCGATCTCAGCGTGCGGCGGCAATGCCGTCTGCTGTCACTGACCCGCTCCGGCCTGTACTATCACCCACGGGGCGAAAGCACCGAGAACCTGGCACTCATGGAAATTATCGACCGGCAGTTCCTGGAAACGCCTTGGTACGGCTCGCGGCAGATGGCCCGTCATATGCAACGAGAGGGGCATAAATGCGGCCGTCACCGTGTGCGTCGGTTGATGAGGCTGATGCGCCTTGTGCCGATCTACCAAGAGCCAAAGACCAGCAAGAAGCACCCGGCACACAAGATATATCCATATCTTCTTAGGGACCTAGCAATCACGCGACCCAACCAAGTCTGGTGCACTGACATCACATACATTCCGATGCGCCGCGGGTTCTTGTACCTGGTAGCCGTCATGGACTGGTATAGTCGGAAGGTGCTCAGCTGGCGATTAT
>NZ_MTBG01000116.1 GCF_002119405.1 Pseudoruegeria sp. SK021
CGCCCGTCTGACGTCCGCGCAGCTTGCGATGTTGTGGGAAGGGATTGATTGGCGCAGGCCGGATTGGGGCGCGCCGCCGGCCCGTGTGGGCTAAATATATAAGCCGAAACGCCTTGTTTTTATGGCGATATAACGTACCTCGTGGTAAACAGATTCATGTCAAATCACCCTGTTGATCTTCCCGATGACCCCGCTGTTCTGAAGGCGATGATCACCGCTTTGCAGGCGGAAAACGCCAAGATATCGGCGACGTTGCGGGTCCACGATCAGCTGGTTCAGGCCCTCCGACTGCGGATCGCCAAGTTGCAGAAACTGGCCTTCGGCAAATCCTCGGAACAGATCGAGCGCGAGATCGAACAGCTTGAACTGGCGCTCGAAGACCTATTGGTCGCGGTGGCCGAGGAAGATGACGCGCCCATCAACGAAGGGCAGGATGAGCCGTCACCAGAGGCTGCCGACGCGCCCGCTTTGCGCCGTAGGCCGCGTGTCTCGGATGCGACGCCGCGCGAACGCCGCGAACTGGACCCGGTGCCTGCTGCCCGGACTGCGGTGGCGATCTGCGCGTCGCGCCAGAGGCGCGCATGTAAAGGGACGCACCTTTGGTGCGATGGGTGAGGATGTCAGCGAGTTGCACGACATGATCGCCGCGCAGATGAAGGTGATCCAGATCGCCCGGATTAAGAAGTCCTGCCGCCGCTGCGAGCGGATCGTGCAGGAGCCGGCTCCCAGCCGTCCCATCCCGGGCAGCATGGCCGGGCCG
>NZ_MTBG01000117.1 GCF_002119405.1 Pseudoruegeria sp. SK021
GTTGCAGATTGCCTCACAGCATCACATCACAGGGTGGCCGGATGCCCCGGAATCGATGGCCGGATAAAATCGGAATGGGTGGCCGGATACTTTTGGAATCCGTGGCCGGATGACCCCGGAATACGCACACGCGCGCCACGACCGGAATTTAGTCCAATATGGCCGTGCGGGGGGGGAACTGAGGCCCACGCCAACATGCGCCAGAGCCTGCGACCTTCTGCCAGATCTGGGGGGACGTGGAACTTCATCGTAACCGCTCCATTGAGGCCGCGGTTATGCAGCTTGGCTGTTCTGCATTGCCATCGGCGTCCAATTCCATGGGAGTAATTCATCCAGCCGGTTAATCTTGTGATCGTGGATGCGGTCGAGGATGTCAGCGAGATAGGCTTGCGGATCAAGGCCATTCAGCTTGGCTGTTTCAATGATCGTCATGGCGCGTGCGAGTGTTTCCGCACCGGTGTTAGCCCCGGCAAACAGCCAGTTCTTTCTTCCAATGCCGATGGGGCGCAGAGCGCGTTCAGCCGGGTTATTGTCGATGGCCACACGACCGTCTGTCAGGAACAAGCTGAAGGCCTTCTGGCGATTGAGGCCATAGCGGAAGGCCTTGGCCAAATTGCTCTTGCCCGGAATGCGCAGGAGTTGCTGCTCGGACCACGCAAAGAAGGCCTCAACTTTTGGCTGGCTGAATTTTTGACGTGCCGCGTGACGGACGTCAGCAGGCTGGCCACTGATGTCGCGCTCGATGTCAT
>NZ_MTBG01000118.1 GCF_002119405.1 Pseudoruegeria sp. SK021
GCTCACCTGATCTTCAAGGGATCCCAGCTTCTGGGAAAGGTCAAACACCAGCCGCCGCAACGCGTCTGTCGAAAGTGTCTCAAAGGCAGCATCGTCAACTGGGCTCATGCCATCTTGAATCAGCCCCCGACCAAGAGCGCAACACAAATGCCCGGAAATCTGCCCCGCTTACATCGTAAAGTTGTTGACGTCCCATCTTGCTGGCGGTAGCGCTTGCCAATGATCAGCCCAATTCCCCAGCCCCGCTTAAAGGGTTACCGCTTCCCACGATCCATCATTTCCTACGCGGTTTGGGCATACTATCGCTTAGCATTACAGTTGCATTTTTGATTTGAAGTGTGCTTGTTGAGCTGCGGCCTGATGAGCGCGTCGCCAGAGCGACCATGCGATGACATGTGCGGGATGAATTTGTTGCCGTGCGAGGCGGGTGGCGATGCGGCGGATTTCCTGCATCGACCAGCGGATTAGTTGGCGGTCTTGCGCCATGCCGACCACATCTTTTTTTGGGGATCCAAGGGGCGAGTATTGGCGCGATTTCGGATGACGGCCATCATTGCGAACGCGAGCATCTGTCAATCACGGTGACATAAGGGGCCATTTACCGGCGCAAATAGGGGCCACGCTCGGGATGTCGGTGGCGCTCTGGCGCGTGTGCTCACCACATAGCTAACGCGTGCCAGAGCGCGCTGGCCGTA
>NZ_MTBG01000119.1 GCF_002119405.1 Pseudoruegeria sp. SK021
TGCGTATTCCGGGGTCATCCGGCCACGGATTCCAAAAGTATCCGGCCACCCATTCCGATTTTATCCGGCCATCGATTCCGGGGCATCCGGCCACCCTGTGATGTGATGCTGTGAGGCAATCTGCAACCGGCTACCTTCCGCGCTTTTTGGCACGAAGGAAGCCCGATGAAGAGATTGTCGATGCGGAAGATCCGAGATGTTTTACGGCTGTCAGCCGAGGGGCTGTCGACCCGTCAAATTGCGGCAAGCCTAGCGATTGGGCGTACCACCCTTCAGGGTTATCTGGATCGCGCTCGAGACGCTGATCTGGCTTGGCCGCTGCCGCCAGAAATGTCTGACACCGACCTCGAGCGGCTGATTTTTCCGCGGACGGCGCGTGATGTGTCGAACCGTGCGACCGAGCCTGACTGGGCGCATATTCACCGCGAGTTGCGCCGCAAAGGCGTGACGCTGTCGTTGCTGTGGGAAGACTATCGCGCCGATCACCCCGAGGGCTACGGTTACTCTCGGTTCTGCGAACTTTACACGCGGTGGGAAGGCAAGCTGTCGCCGGTGATGCGCCAGCGCCATCCGGCGGGCGAGCGGCTGTTTGTCGATTACGCCGGGCACACGATCGACGTGATTGATCCCACGACTGGCGAGGTGCGCACAGCACAACTGTTTGTCGCCACGCTGGG
>NZ_MTBG01000120.1 GCF_002119405.1 Pseudoruegeria sp. SK021
GGCGCTGTTGCACAAATTTGAAATGGGCCGCAGTGCCCCTTTCCCCAGACACACTTATCCCACGGCTTTCGTGACGGGTATTCCGAGGGCGGTGAACCGGTTCAGCACTGCAGCTCGGATCTGAACCTCCGCTACCTGGCGGTCAAAATCGCGGGCCATGAGGCTCTGACCCAGGCCCTTCACGCAGTTCATCTTTGTCTCTGCGCGACTTCGTCGGTGGTATTTGGTCCACAGCCGCCAAAGCGATCGACCGAGATATTTGGACGCCCGGAGCGCTTCATTGCGGGCCCTTGCTCCGGCGGTGGCCGGCTTCCAGGGCACCGCGTTGCGACGCGGCGGAATGATGGCCGCCGCGCCGCGGTCGGCGATGGCGTTGTGGCATTTTCGTGTGTCATAGGCCCCGTCGGCGGTGACGGTCGCGATCTCTTGGTGCGGGTCGATCTGGCCGAGAAGATCGGGCAGCATGGGTGCATCGCCGACATTGCTCGTGGTCACTTCGACAGCTCGGATTTCCAGTGTTTCTTCATCGATCCCGAGATGGACTTTACGCCAAACCCGTCGTTTCGAGCCACCGTGCTTGCGTCTATGCCATTCGCCTTCACCTTCGACCTTGATCCCGGTGGCATCAATCAAAAGATGCAGAGATCCCTTCGGCCCGCGATAGGGGATCGC
>NZ_MTBG01000121.1 GCF_002119405.1 Pseudoruegeria sp. SK021
GCGGCTTTGCGTCTGAAACTTTCGCCCGCGACGGGCGCGCGTTGGGCGCGGCAGGTCAGGACGACAGGGCACGCCTCGCCTGCACCCCAGGGATGTCCGCCGGGGCGTGGCAAGCTGGAACCGTACCGCGCGTTCTTCGAAGAGCTCATTGCGCAAGACCCGGATATCACGCTTTTTGAACTCCGGGATGCTCTGGCCGATGCGAAGGGTGTGAAAGTCCACCATTCGTCTATCGCTGGCCTGCTGTCCCGGCTCGGGTTTACGTACAAAAAAAGTCTCTGGTTGCGTCCGAACGCCGTCGTGCCAAGGTAAGGCACCGGCGTGCTGACTGGTTTTCCCATCGGCTGCCAGCAATTGGACGGCGACCTGATCGCGTTGTGTTTATTGATGAAACTTCTGTGAAGACCAATTTCACTCGCCTACGGGGGCGATCATTGCGCGGCCAGAGACTGACCATGGATGCGCCCTTTGGCAGTTGGGGGACGCAAACGCTGATCGCAGGCTTGACCCACGAAACCCTGATCGCGCCGTGGGTCATAAAGGGTGCCATGGATGGCCCTGCCTTCGCCGCCTATGTACGCGAAGTTCTGGTGCCAGAAATTGAGCCCGGAACAGTCGTCATACTGGACAACTTGGCGACCCACAAAAACAAGGAGGC
>NZ_MTBG01000122.1 GCF_002119405.1 Pseudoruegeria sp. SK021
ACCTGACGCTTCGATATCTCCAGCCCGATCCCGTTCAGGATAGATGTCAGCCGTTCCGTCGTCACCTGTCCCTGAGCGTGCAGCGCAAGACAGAACCGGCGCAGGTTGGCACCGAAGCCGCCGAACAAGCCGTCCGGCAAGGGCGCGATGAGCGTTTTGCCTTCAGGTGTCAGCCAGCGCTCCCGCCGATAACGGACAAGTTCTGCTGAGATCACCAAGTCACGTACCAGAACGGTTTCGTATCCTTTGAAGCGCGAACCGGACGGTGCTGAGGCTGTCAAAACCTCCTCGCGGGTGATGTTGTGCGTGTCGCGTTTGGCACCTCGTGGCCGTCGCGGACCACCCGGCTTTCTGGCACCATCTTCCGTAGCCTTTTCCATCCCCGACGGTTTGAAGGGCGGCCGTGGCGGCAGATTCTTCAGCCGCGCAATCTCGTCGCGCAACTCCTGGTTCTCAATTTGCAAAGCGGCACGGCCTGCCTCGGCCGTCTCCAGACGGCTCCCGAGCGCGCTCACCTGATCTTCAAGGGATCCCAGCTTCTGGGAAAGGTCAAACACCAGCCGCCGCAACGCGTCTGTCGAAAGTGTCTCAAAGGCAGCATCGTCAACTGGGCTCATGCCATCTTGAATCAGCCCC
>NZ_MTBG01000123.1 GCF_002119405.1 Pseudoruegeria sp. SK021
AGGCGAACGGATGTGGTTATTTTGGGAACAACAGCGTCATCTGAAAGCGTGCGCCCCAGCCATCAGGGCCGCCTTCGGGTGTGTCGACCCAATAGCGTGCACCCAAACCGAACTGAACCGGCATTTTGTTGACCTTGACGATCTGCGAGACCAAGGCATTGATCGGCACCGACCATTCCTCGGTTTCCCAGTTATAGGTCGACTCGGTGTTCAAGGTGAACGAGGTCGCCTTTGGGGTGGTGAAGCTGACAAAAGGTTGCACGAACGATGCCGACATTTCGCCATACTTGTCTTCGTCGCTGATTGACCACAAGTGGTTGGCCAAGCCGCCGACCGTCCAGCCATTCGATTGCTTCAGCGCGACGCCG
>NZ_MTBG01000124.1 GCF_002119405.1 Pseudoruegeria sp. SK021
GCCGCAGGGCCGCACGCTCCTCTGGGGATTTCCCTCGCGCCTCCTTCTCGACAGCGTAAAGCTGCGCAATCTGTTTAATCGCCTGCTGGGCAATGGGAGAGCCGGTGCGCTCGACCTCATCGACAAATTTGCGGCGCACATGGACCATGCAGGCCTGTTCGTCAGCCTTGCCCACGCCAAACAGGCTGTTGAACCCGGCGAAGCCGTCGGCATGGACCGTGCCGGTATAGCCCGCGAGATGGTTGGCGGGGTGTTCGCCCTTCCGATCGACGCTGAACTGATACCAGGCGCAGGGGGGCGCCACCCCGCACCACGGGCGTTCGTCCCGGACATAACTCCAGAGCCGGGCAGTTTTGGTCTTCGTTGTGTTGGCGCGCACCTGCAGTTTGACGGGGGTGTCGTCCGCAAACAGGGCTGGCCCCGCCCGGACCAGTTTGCTGATGTGCTCGGCCATGGGTTCCAGCAGGGCCGTCGTGCGCCCGACCCAGTCGCTCAGCGTGGAGCGATGCAAATCGACCCCTTCGCGGGCGTAGATCTTGGACTGCCGCTCGAGCGGCAGGTGATCGCAATACTTACCGACCAGCATGTGA
>NZ_MTBG01000125.1 GCF_002119405.1 Pseudoruegeria sp. SK021
CCTACGGCCAGCGCGCTCTGGCACGCGTTAGCTATGTGGTGAGCACACGCGCCAGAGCGCCACCGACATCCCGAGCGTGGCCCCTATTTGCGCCGGTAAATGGCCCCTTATGTCACCGTGATTGACATTCAAGCAACCAGTGGACGACGCCAAAGTCGCTGCAAGCCAAAGCCAAGGGGAATCTGCATAATATTTGGCAGGCCGAGACCAAAGCCGACGCCGAGACGGCCTTCGATTTCTTTGTGGAAACCTACCGCGTGAAGTGAGCCCGCGAACGCGACCCGTCCGAGAAAGTGGGCGAACGACAAGGCGGTCGCCAAATTGGTTAAAAGCCGCGATGTCTTGCTCAGCTTCTACAACTACCCGGCGGAACACTGGAAGCACATCCGGACCTCCAGCCGGGGCTCCGCCCGTTCAGGGCTAACTTGATCCACTGGATCAAGTCTGTGTCGCCCTTCACCGTGTCCGTCCGGTGTTGGCGCGGTCTCAGGCGTTTTCGACCTGCCAGTTCCACGGCATGAGCTCGTCGATGCGATTGATCTTGTGATCAGGCAGGCGCTGGAGGACCCATGTGAGCCACGCTTCGGG
>NZ_MTBG01000126.1 GCF_002119405.1 Pseudoruegeria sp. SK021
AAGTTACACGACGTGTAACTACACGACTTTCACCGAAATCAGTCTTACACAGACTCCAACCCATTGAAACTATATGCTGGGGCTCGAAGATCCTGCCCAAAATCGAGCCGATTTTGTCGAACTTGGGGTCGAGGAATGGCACAACTTCCTCGAAGACTTCGTCGCCGAGCCCGACATCATCGCACGTGTCAAGGACCAGCCGCTGCGGTAGAAATCGGGCGCTTACGGAACAGAACGCCGCGCCAGAACCAGAGCCTGAGATAACCCCGCTCACCCTGCGCGAGCCGTGCCCCTGCTGCGGCGGCCCCATGCGCATCATCGAGATCTTCCGGCGCGGGCAAAAAACCGATGTCGCGCGCACCACCAAGGGAGCAGGCTGCATGACAAAACGCCTGTCACACATTACACGGTATCACCGGCTGCCCGATGCAGACCCGGCCCAAACGTAACCGCTCGATTTCTACCGCGGCCCATTTTCCTTGACGCGGGCGATGATGTCGGGATTGGCTACGAAGTCCTCGAGAAAGCCGCGCCATGCATCGGGTGAGCGACGTGCGTCGTGGAGCATGTC
>NZ_MTBG01000127.1 GCF_002119405.1 Pseudoruegeria sp. SK021
TAAGCCGTTCCATAATAAACGTATCTCTCAAACGATCCAATCACCCTGTCGCGGGGTGGAGCAGCCCGGTAGCTCGTCAGGCTCATAACCTGAAGGTCACAGGTTCAAATCCTGTCCCCGCAACCAACTTTAGCGAACACCCATCAAGACCCAGGCCCGCCCCCAAGGCGGGCTTCGCTTTGTTCAGCATCTCCAATAACTTGCCCCGAAGCTCCAATAAAGTGTCCGTCCGGTGTTGGCGAGAAACGCGCGAAAGTTGGTGATGCCCTGAGGGGCGGCATATCATGGCGGAGTTCAGACGCCGTCAATTCTCAGCCGAGAAAAGGATATGCCACATGTCAGAGTCTACCATCACCCAACTGCCCGATCCATCGGGATTTAGTGCCGACCCATTCACGGATGTGAACCGCGCCGGGTGAGTAACGCGCGAAAGTTGGTGATGCCCTGAGGGGCGGCATATCATGGCGGTGTTCAGACGCCGTCAATTCTCAGCCGAGAAAAGGATATGCCACGTGCCAGAGAATACCACTAGCCAGCTGCCTGA
>NZ_MTBG01000128.1 GCF_002119405.1 Pseudoruegeria sp. SK021
CTATCTGCCAAGACCATTACGCGGCTGAAGGCCGACTGGTGGATGGACTATGAGCTCTGGCAGAAACGTGACCTTGGCTCGCGGAGATTTCTCTACATCTGGGCGGATGGCGTCTACTTCAAACCACGGATGGCTGAGGAAAAACAATGTGTTTTGGTGATCGTCGGTGCTGATGAATATGGCCGAAAGGAACTTCTGGCCATGACCGATGGCTTCCGCGAAAGCACCCAAAGCTGGCGCGAGGTGCTGCTCGATCTCAAGCGCCGTGGCCTGAAACAGGATCCCAAGTTGGCCATCGGCGACGGAGCCCTGGGGTTCTGGACTGCGTTGCGCGAGGTGTTCGCCACGACGCGGGAGCAACGCTGCTGGGTCCACAAGACCATGAACGTGCTGAACGCGATGCCGAAGTCCGTTCAAGCCAAAGCCAAGGGCCATCTGCACGACATCTGGCAGGCCGAGACAAAAGCCGAAGCCAACGTCGCCTTCGATTTCTTTGTCAAAACCTATGGCGTGAAATGGGACAAGGCAGTCGCCAAGC
>NZ_MTBG01000129.1 GCF_002119405.1 Pseudoruegeria sp. SK021
ATAGAGTTTGCCGATCCGGTCGAGCGTCTCGCGGGCGATCTCGGACTTGGTGGATGTCCAGACATCGTGGAAGTCACGGCGCAGGTGCGCCCAGCACGCCGCCTCGCGCAAACGAGGCGCACCATCGAGTTCATGCTTATGCGCGTAAAGCTTGGCATAGCCCTTGTAGCCATCGGCCTGAAGGATGCCGCGGACCTCGGCTAGATGGTTCAGGACATGCTCTTCCTTCCAGTCCGGTGCGAACCGATAGACGGCCCCGGGTGGCGCAGTCCCTGCCCACGGGCGTTCGCCATTGGTCTCGAACACATGGCGACACAACGGCTCACTCACGCACATAGGACCAGATCCTGCCCTGTCTGACGCCTTTACCAAGTCCCTTGTCGCGCAATGACCGGTCGAGCACCCGGATCGGGTTCGCCATCGGTCTCGAACGCATGGCGACGCGATGGCTCACCGTCTGCGTGCAGCAGATCGCTGCCCATGATGTCAGATTCGATCCGTTCGATTAGCGGCGACAGGGTCTTCATGGCC
>NZ_MTBG01000130.1 GCF_002119405.1 Pseudoruegeria sp. SK021
GTTGGTCCTGCGCTGGCCTGCGTTGATGGATGGCCTGTTCCAAAGCATCCAAGACGAAGCCTGCGTTTGCCGTGCGACTTGCCCGCCAGCCGACGATCCGTCGCGCAAACACATCAATGACGAAGGCCACATAGACAAACCCCTGCCATGTTGCGACATATGTGAAGTCGCTGACCCACAGAACGTTCGGCGCAGGCGCGTAGAACTGGCGGTTCACGCGATCCAGCGGGCAGGGTTGTGCCTTATCCTGGATCGTTGTTTTGGGGTTCTTACCGCGAATGACGCCTTCAATTCCAATGTCTTTCATCAGCCTGGCGACCGTGCAGCGGGCTATATCAAAGCCCTCGCGCCGCATTTGGTGCCAGATCTTCCGCACGCCGTAGACGCTAAGGTTTTCCTCAAACACACGTTCGATCTCGGGCTTGAGTTCAATATCACGCTGCGCACGGCATGACATCCGCGATGGATCAGCACGCTTGGCCAAGTGGTCATAGAAC
>NZ_MTBG01000131.1 GCF_002119405.1 Pseudoruegeria sp. SK021
GCGAATATGACAAGCTGGCCCGCCAGTGCGCGGTCGAAGGCAAGGATCATGTGCAATATCTGTTGCGCCTGTGTGAATTGGAGCTGATCGAGCGCGAACGCCGGATGGTCGAACGGCGGATCAAAGCCGCAAAGTTTCCGGCCACGAAAAGTCTCGACAGCTTTAACTTCAAGGCCATCCCGTCGCTCAACAAAGTCCTAACCATGGAACTTGCCCGCTGCGAATACGCCGATCGCCGCGAAAACATTATTGCTCTGGGTCCTTCAGGAACCGGCAAGTCCCACATCGCTTTGGGCCTTGGCCTCGCGGCTTGCCAGAAGGGTCTGAAGGTCCGATTCACGACAGCCGCCGCGTTCGCCATTGTGCTCGAACCGTGTATGGATGGCACCCGCGGGGCAAGGGCGGATCGGTCAAGTCTGGCTTTTGGTCAGTTGCGGCCATGTATACGGCGTCTGAATTGCAGTTCACTTACTGCGCGCCCTGATGAATTCC
>NZ_MTBG01000132.1 GCF_002119405.1 Pseudoruegeria sp. SK021
CGGGCAGTTGGGTGATGGTAGACTCTGACATGTGGCATATCCTTTTCTCGGCTGAGAATTGACGGCGTCTGAACTCCGCCATGATATGCCGCCCCTCAGGGCATCACCAACTTTCGCGCGTTTCTCCGCCTGAAGGACTGGCGCCGTGTCGCCACGCGCTACGACAGGTGCCCGAAGGTCTTCCTGTCCGCCATTGCCCTCGCCGCAACTGTTTTGTTCTGGTTGTAAATTAATGAGTCTGGAGCCTAAAGCGTTTCTGTTTTAACCTGAAACATATCCGGCGGCCTTGAAGTAGTTCCAGCATTCTTGAGGTTCGTATAGATCGCAGATTTTTCCGATGGCGTCGAACACGTCGATGAATGTCCTAGAGAGGTGGTCCTAGATTTTAGACCAGTTTTCCGCCGAGCCAAGCTATAGCATTGGGTTCATGTCAGGCGGCGACTTTCAGGTGTTGATTGTGGGTATCATAAGCCTCACCGGGCGTCAGCAGC
>NZ_MTBG01000133.1 GCF_002119405.1 Pseudoruegeria sp. SK021
GGTTCAGATCCGAGCTGCAGTGCTGAACCGGTTCACCGCCCTCGGAATACCCGTCACGAAAGCCGTGGGATAAGTGTGTCTGGGGAAAGGGGCACTGCGGCCCATTTCAAATTTGTGCAACAGCGCCTCGCCACCGATAAAAGCTGTGGGCGTCGTCGCCACCCCATGCGCGGCCTTGAATGCATCCACCTCGTCTCGCGTCGTCAACAGGTTGTCGTCAACCCTATAGCCGTTGCGCTCCAACAAGGATTTGGATTTCAGGCCGAACGGGCACAAGTGTCCGGGCATCGCCATCCGATAAAGCGATGCAGATTTACCCGTGTGGCGGCTTTTGGCACGGGCGGTGTCAGGACCGTCGATGAAGAGGTGGTCGCAAGAATTCGGACCAGTTGCTAAGCTTTAGCGACTGACGAAGGACCGACCTGAGATGACAAAACGAAAGCGCTATTCTGCGGAGTTCAAGGCAAAGGTGGCACTGGAAGCCATCCG
>NZ_MTBG01000134.1 GCF_002119405.1 Pseudoruegeria sp. SK021
GCCAAATCGACCCCAATTGTGGTAATCTCGTTCATGGATGGCTCCCTTCGTTGGTGACTGTTTATAGCACCCAATGTGGCACATTGAGATGCCGGAAGCGGGTGCCATCCACCCCATCAATGGCGCATCAATGGCTCACTGCATGAGTTGATCGAAGCGGCTGATGACCGGCGGTTGCAGCGGCTACAAAAGCTGATGGCAAGTCAGGACCTGTTGATCATCGATGAACTCGGCTTCGTTCCCCTGAGCAAAACCGGCGCTGAGTTGCTGTTCGAAGTCATCTCGCAACGCTATGAGCGCGGCTCGATCATCATCACATCCAACCTGCCGTTCGATGAATGGACCGAAGTCAGAGGTGGTCGCAAGAATTCGGACCAGTTGCTAAGCTTTAGCGACTGACGAAGGACCGACCTGAGATGACAAAACGAAAGCGCTATTCTGCGGAGTTCAAGGCAAAGGTGGCACTGGAAGCCATCCG
>NZ_MTBG01000135.1 GCF_002119405.1 Pseudoruegeria sp. SK021
AGTTACACGACGTGTAACTACACGACTTTCACCGAAATCAGTCTTACACAGACTCCAACCCATTGAAACTATATGCTGGGGCTCGAAGATCCTGCCCAAAATCGAGCCGATTTTGTCGAACTTGGGATGATGGCATCGAAGAACTCGGTGTGTGTCAACATAGTTGTCCGCCGACTTCATGCGGCGTCTCTGATTTCAGGGGCGCTAATTTCATTTTCGGGGTTCAGCCAGACGGGTCCGGCGGGTTGCCAGTTTCGGGTTTTCCCTGACCAGCGTTCCGGCTTTTGTGCGCGTGCAGTTGCATAGAGACTGGCGCGGCTGGCGAGCGTTGCACTGTCAGTCCCGGAGTGGCGCGCGTTCGGCGTAACGAAGCGGATTGCGCTGTGCAGGTGTTCTTCGTTGTACCAACTGGCGAAGGATTTCACCCAAGCCTGCGCATCCTCTTT
>NZ_MTBG01000136.1 GCF_002119405.1 Pseudoruegeria sp. SK021
CCAGAATCCAGCGCTCAACCAGCAAAACTGCACCCTCGACCTTTGCTTTATCCTTGGGTTTATGCGGCCTCGCGGGCACCACGGCGGTATCGTAATGTACGGCCATATCCGCATAGGTCCGGTTGATTACAGGGTCGTAGAAGCATGCTTTGGTGACCCCGGCCTTCAGATTGTCGGACACGATCTGCGCCGTCACCCCTCCGAAGAAGCCAAAGGCACGCACATGGCTCGCGATCCAATCAGGCAATGATTGGGTCCATGTCGCCTCAACATAGGTGTAATTCGAGGCCCCCAGCGTGGCGACAAACAGTTGTGCTGTGCGCACCTCGCCAGTCGTGGGATCAATCACGTCGATCGTGTGCCCGGCGTAATCGACAAACAGCCGCTCGCCCGCCGGATGGCGCTGGCGCATCACCG
>NZ_MTBG01000137.1 GCF_002119405.1 Pseudoruegeria sp. SK021
TAATCCTTCAAGCGCATCGCGCCAGTTAAGCTGAACGCCAGCCCAATCTGATACCGCCATAATATATCCTCCCCCAAAAACTTTTAGAGAGATGAATCAGAAAACAGAACTATCTGCAACTGTAGTATTAAAGCGTTTCTGTGAAAACCTGAATCGGTGGTTTCTATAGGGTCGTGTTTGTGATTCATCCTATTTTGGAGGATGGATCATGTCAGCACCTTTGCCATCTGCGCTTCGGGCGCGGTTTCAGAGTTACATTGAAGAAGGGTTAAGCGGACGTGCGGCGGCTTTGCGTCTGAAACTTTCGCCCGCGACGGGCGCGCGTTGGGCGCGGCAGGTCAGGACGACAGGGCACGCCTCGCCTGCACCCCAGGGATGTCCGCCGGGGCGTGGCAAGCTGGAACCGTACC
>NZ_MTBG01000138.1 GCF_002119405.1 Pseudoruegeria sp. SK021
ATGGCTTCCAGTGCCACCTTTGCCTTGAACTCCGCAGAATAGCGCTTTCGTTTTGTCATCTCAGGTCGGTCCTTCGTCAGTCGCTAAAGCTTAGCAACTGGTCCGAATTCTTGCGACCACCTCTGTTCAGTCAACAAGCCCCAAACGGCCTCGTACCCCGCCTCAAGAATCCGGAAGCCCGCATTGGTTGCCATCGCCAGTTCAGCCGGAGCACAATCCCCCCTGTGTCAGCGTAGTTGTCCGCCGCTCTATTTTTCCTCTACATTTTCGGCGGGCCAGATACCCCCTGTGTCAGCGTAGTTGTCCGCCGCTCTATTTTTCCTCTACATTTTCGGCGGGCCAGATAGGACGATGACGTGGGATATTCACCCGAACGAAAGGCGGCCGTTCTGAAGCGGATGCTGCCACC
>NZ_MTBG01000139.1 GCF_002119405.1 Pseudoruegeria sp. SK021
GAAATGGCGCAAACTCGACGGTCAAAATCGAATGCCTGAAATCATCCAGGGGATTGAGTTCCGCGACGGACTCCGCCAACTTCAAACAGCCGCCTGATCAGGCGTCACCAACTTTCGCCCATATCTCCGCCGGGTTTGCCGGAGGCTGAATTGTCTTAGTTACGCGGCCATATCTGATCTTTCCATAGCAGCATAGAAGTTTGCTTCTGCCTCAGCGGGCGGGATATTCCCGATAAAGCGTCCCGCCTTTAACCTGCGACATATCCGGCAGCCGTGAAGTAGTTCCAGCATTCGTCGGTTGAGTATAGGTCGCAAATGTCGGCGATTGCGTCGAACATGTCCGTGAATGTGCGCGCGCCG
>NZ_MTBG01000140.1 GCF_002119405.1 Pseudoruegeria sp. SK021
CTACGGCCAGCGCGCTCTGGCACGCGTTAGCTATGTGGTGAGCACACGCGCCAGAGCGCCACCGACATCCCGAGCGTGGCCCCTATTTGCGCCGGTAAATGGCCCCTTATGTCACCGTGATTGACACACGTTCGCGCACTTCAGGTGAATATTTGTTCGTTGTTTTGTTCATGATGCTCCATCCTACTCATGAGTTGGAGCCTCCGGCAAACCTGGCGCGGTTCACATGCTGGTCGGTAAGTATTGCGATCACCTGCCGCTCGAGCGGCAGTCCAAGATCTACGCCCGCGAAGGGGTCGATTTGCATCGCTCCACGCTGAGCGACTGGGTCGGGCGCACGACGGCCCTG
>NZ_MTBG01000141.1 GCF_002119405.1 Pseudoruegeria sp. SK021
TAATCCTTCAAGCGCATCGCGCCAGTTAAGCTGAACGCCAGCCCAATCTGATACCGCCATAATATATCCTCCCCCAAAAACTTTTAGAGAGATGAATCAGAAAACAGAACTATCTGCAACTGTAGTATTAAAGCGTTTCTGTTTTAACCTGAAACATATCCGGCGGCCTTGAAGTAGTTCCAGCATTCTTGAGGGTCGTATATATCGCAGATTTTTCCGATGGCGTCGAACACGTCGGTGAATGTCCTAGCCCCGATCCGGCGAAGATGGGCTTTCAGCTTGGAGAATGCCTGTTCGATGGGATTCAGGTCGGGCGAGTATGGCGGCAGGAAAATGAACCAGCATC
>NZ_MTBG01000142.1 GCF_002119405.1 Pseudoruegeria sp. SK021
AGTTATAGGACGTGTAACTACACGACTTTCACCGAAATCAGTCTTACACAGACTCCAACCCATTGAAACTATATGCTGGGGCTCGAAGATCCTGCCCAAAATCGAGCCGATTTTGTCGAACTTGGGAAATAGAGGAAAAATAGAGCGGCGGACAACTACGCTGACACAGGGGGAACTGCGCGACATGATCATATCGGCACGCGGGTCCGTCGAGCCCAAGTTCGACAGCAAAACGAGTAAGTAATTGATATCGTTATAGCCGAATGGGCCAAAATGTAACTACACGAGCATGATCAGGCGGGTTTTGGCAGATTCAGGGTGTCGAATAGCTCCAGTTGT
>NZ_MTBG01000143.1 GCF_002119405.1 Pseudoruegeria sp. SK021
CGCCTACAGCCGCTTCACCCGCGCCGTGGCCGAGGCTGAGCTGACCCGTTTCCTCAAGGCAGATCTGCAGGCCGACCGGTTCAGCTGGAGCGTCGACGATGACGCCATCGCCCGGGCGGAACTCTTCCGGGTCGTTTGCGGGAGAGTGTGGAATCCTACGCTAAGCCGTCTGCGGCCGTTCGCGCGGGGTGCGGCGAATGACCGGTTCGATGCAGGTTTCTCGGACGCCTTGCGCGTCGTTTGAGTGACGCGGATCGTTGCTTGGCGTCGGAGAAGCGCTCAAGCGGGAAATCGCGGGGTGGGGCTTGGTGGGGCGTTTGTTGCTATGGGGATTT
>NZ_MTBG01000144.1 GCF_002119405.1 Pseudoruegeria sp. SK021
CAGGCCGAGGCTGCGTAATGGCCGCCATAACGCATATCTGCACCATCGAACACGTTGCGAAGATGCTGGGCGAGGACCTCGAAATGCTGGAAGCCATTGTCGAGAACGACGACAATCTCAGCTACGGTGCCATCATCAGCATTCACACCGGAAGCGAAGAAGGCATCACCGCCCTGACCGATGATGGCATCGACGAACTGAAAGACATGCTCCACGACGCACGTCGCTCACCCGATGCATGGCGCGGCTTTCTCGAGGACTTCGTAGCCAATCCCGACATCATCGCCCGCGTCAAGGAAAATGGGCCGCGGTAGAAATCGAGCGGTTAC
>NZ_MTBG01000145.1 GCF_002119405.1 Pseudoruegeria sp. SK021
CAGGTATCCAAGCTCGTCGAGGATTACCAAATCGGTCTTAACCAGCGCCTCGGCGATCTTTCCGGCCTTGCCCTGTGCCTTTTCCTGTTCAAGCGTGTTAACCAACTCGACGGTCGAGAAGACGTGTCAACGGCAGAGTAAAAGTGAGCCAAAGGGCAGCGCAAAATGTTGCCACATTGGCGTCAAACCGATTGGTATTGACCTGCCCCCCGCGAAATCCCTCAGTCTAATGTAGAGTCTGCCCAACCCTGAAGGAGCAGACGACATGAGGAAAAGCCGTTTCACCGAAGCGCAGATTATCGGGATGATCAAAGAGCAGGAGGCT
>NZ_MTBG01000146.1 GCF_002119405.1 Pseudoruegeria sp. SK021
GTTGCAGATTGCCTCACAGCATCACATCACAGGGTGGCCGGATGCCCCGGAATCGATGGCCGGATAAAATCGGAATGGGTGGCCGGATACTTTTGGAATCCGTGGCCGGATGACCCCGGAATACGCAGACTGCCATCAAAAGGCTCAACCTTTTGGAGAACTTCATCCTCGTATCCTCGAGGTTCAGCAGAGGTGGTCCTAGATTTTAGACCAGTTTTCCGCCGAGCCAAGCTATAGCATTGGGTTCATGTCAGGCGGCGACTTTCAGGTGTTGATTGTGGGTATCATAAGCCTCACCGGGCGTCAGCAGCCCA
>NZ_MTBG01000147.1 GCF_002119405.1 Pseudoruegeria sp. SK021
ACGGCCAGCGCGCTCTGGCACGCGTTAGCTATGTGGTGAGCACACGCGCCAGAGCGCCACCGACATCCCGAGCGTGGCCCCTATTTGCGCCGGTAAATGGCCCCTTATGTCACCGTGATTGACACTCGCGATCCAATCAGGCAATGATTGGGTCCATGTCGCCTCAACATAGGTGTAATTCGAGGCGCCCAGCGTGGCGACAAACAGTTGTGCTGTGCGCACCTCGCCAGTCGTGGGATCAATCACGTCGATCGTGTGCCCGGCGTAATCGACAAACAGCCGCTCGCCCGCCGGATGGCGCTGGCGCATCACCG
>NZ_MTBG01000148.1 GCF_002119405.1 Pseudoruegeria sp. SK021
GGGCTGCTGACGCCCGGTGAGGCTTATGATACCCACAATCAACACCTGAAAGTCGCCGCCTGACATGAACCCAATGCTATAGCTTGGATCGGCGGAAAACTGGTCTAAAATCTAGGACCACCTCTGATTTCAGCACGCTGAGCCGCCGACAGTAGACCGATGCGTGGCGATCCCCTATCGCGGGTCGAAGGGATCTCTGCATCTTTTGATTGATGCCACCGGGATCAAGGTCGAAGGTGAAGGCGAATGGCATAGACGCAAGCACGGTGGCTCGAAACGACGGGTTTGGCGTA
>NZ_MTBG01000149.1 GCF_002119405.1 Pseudoruegeria sp. SK021
TCTCCTCGTCGCTCCAACGGCGTCGACGTTCAAACCCAAGTATCTCACCACGCATCACTGACCCCACCTAAGACACGTCGCAAAGGACGTCGTTAAGCACGTATCTTAGCAAATCATCCGGAAATCAGGCAGGCGGCCACAATGGAGCGGTTACGTTGGTCCTGCGCTGGCCTGCGTTGATGGATGGCCTGTTCCAAAGCATCCAAGACGAAGCCTGCGTTTGCCGTGCGACTTGCCCGCCAGCCGACGATCCGTCGCGCAAACACATCAATGACGAAGGC
>NZ_MTBG01000150.1 GCF_002119405.1 Pseudoruegeria sp. SK021
ACATTCACAACCACTGGGACGGCCTACAAACCTTCCTGACAGACGGCCGCGTCGAGATCGACTCCAACAAGGTTGAGAATTTGATCAGGCCGATTACCCTGAATCGCAAGAACGCATTGTTCGCCGGGCCCGGTGTTTGTCAAACTAGTTGTCCGCCGATTTCATGCGGCGTCTCTGATTTCAGGGGCGCTGAATTCGTTTTCTGGATTCAGCCAGACAGGTCCGGCCGGTTGCCAGTTTCGGGTTTTTCCTGACCA
>NZ_MTBG01000151.1 GCF_002119405.1 Pseudoruegeria sp. SK021
CGGATGGCTTCCAGTGCCACCTTTGCCTTGAACTCCGCAGAATAGCGCTTTCGTTTTGTCATCTCAGGTCGGTCCTTCGTCAGTCGCTAAAGCTTAGCAACTGGTCCGAATTCTTGCGACCACCTCTGATGCTGCAGCATTCGGTGCCTCCGGGGTATCAACGCAAGGAGCCACCACTTCGTCCGAAGCTTGATCCCTTTGTGGCGGTGATCGACCAGATCCTCGAAGAGGATAAGAGCAAACTGAAGAAGCAGCGC
>NZ_MTBG01000152.1 GCF_002119405.1 Pseudoruegeria sp. SK021
TCCAATCACCCTGTCGCGGGGTGGAGCAGCCCGGTAGCTCGTCAGGCTCATAACCTGAAGGTCACAGGTTCAAATCCTGTCCCCGCAACCAATACTAACTCACCAACAATATCAGACACTTGATCCGTATGTATCCGTCCGGTGTCCCCGCTCTGACGGCGTGATGGAGTGCCTGCTAGATGTCCACCATGGATAGTGGACATCTTGAGGTAAGCGATGGCGGGCAAGAAGGGGCAGAAGAAGCGGGTTTGGTCAG
>NZ_MTBG01000153.1 GCF_002119405.1 Pseudoruegeria sp. SK021
TGGGCTGCTGACGCCCGGTGAGGCTTATGATACCCACAATCAACACCTGAAAGTCGCCGCCTGACATGAACCCAATGCTATAGCTTGGCTCGGCGGAAAACTGGTCTAAAATCTAGGACCACCTCTCACATGTGAATCCCGGAGGCAAACTGGTCCACAGAAACGGTCGGATTACCTGACCGTCGCGGATTAAAAGTCCGCCATTCTGATGCCCGAGGCGGAAGCTGAGGGCTGGGAGATGTATTCTGTGGAACT
>NZ_MTBG01000154.1 GCF_002119405.1 Pseudoruegeria sp. SK021
GTGGTTTGAAGTAGACGCCATCCGCCCAGATGTAGAGAAATCTCCGCGAGCCAAGGTCACGTTTCTGCCAGAGCTCATAGTCCATCCACCAGTCGGCCTTCAGCCGCGTAATGGTCTTGGCAGATAGTGAACCGCGCCAGGTTTGCCGGAGGCTCCAACTCATGAGTAGGATGGAGCATCATGAACAAAACAACGAACAAATATTCACCTGAAGTGCGCGAACGTGCCGTGCGGATGGTTTTGGATGGCGCAGG
>NZ_MTBG01000155.1 GCF_002119405.1 Pseudoruegeria sp. SK021
TTCATCGAAACCAGTCCTGAACCACGACTTTGAACAGTACCCGTGCTTTTTCCGCGCGGGATATTTTGACCCCATGAGCCTGGAAGCTGTGTGACATGCCATGGCGAGAGCGATCGCGGAGACTGCCTGCGTATTCCGGAACATCCGGCCACCCATTCCGACAACATCCGGCCACCTGTTCCGACGCATTCGGCCACCTGTGACGCGTTGCCGTGAGGCAGCGTTTTTCGGGTATCAGGTTTGGGGCGTTTCGT
>NZ_MTBG01000156.1 GCF_002119405.1 Pseudoruegeria sp. SK021
GCGCTGCTTCTTCAGTTTGCTCTTATCCTCTTCGAGGATCTGGTCGATCACCGCCACAAAGGGATCAAGCTTCGGACGAAGTGGTGGCTCCTTGCGTTGATACCCCGGAGGCACCGAATGCTGCAGCTGAACCGCGCCAGGTTTGCCGGAGGCTCCAACTCATGAGTAGGATGGAGCATCATGAACAAAACAACGAACAAATATTCACCTGAAGTGCGCGAACGTGCCGTGCGGATGGTTTTGGATGGCGCAGG
>NZ_MTBG01000157.1 GCF_002119405.1 Pseudoruegeria sp. SK021
CCTACGGCCAGCGCGCTCTGGCACGCGTTAGCTATGTGGTGAGCACACGCGCCAGAGCGCCACCGACATCCCGAGCGTGGCCCCTATTTGCGCCGGTAAATGGCCCCTTATGTCACCGTGATTGACAAAGCTGAGCGCGGATGAACGCGCCGCCGTGCTGGATGTCTGTAATTCAATGGAATTCGCAAGCCTCCCACCCAGCCAAATCGTACCGAAACTGGCGGATCAGGGGCAGTATCTGGCGTCTGAGTCCA
>NZ_MTBG01000158.1 GCF_002119405.1 Pseudoruegeria sp. SK021
GGTTCAGATCCGAGCTGCAGTGCTGAACCGGTTCACCGCCCTCGGAATACCCGTCACGAAAGCCGTGGGATAAGTGTGTCTGGGGAAAGGGGCACTGCGGCCCATTTCAAATTTGTGCAACAGCGCCCACCCGGAAGCCGCGCTCGATGTCGGCGAGTGCCTTGTATCGGGCGACGGCGTCCTCAGGTGTGAGGTCGGTGGCGTTGGTGATCAGCGCGAGTTTGCCATCGAAGAGTTCCGCCCGGGCGATGGCG
>NZ_MTBG01000159.1 GCF_002119405.1 Pseudoruegeria sp. SK021
TCTGCTCCCCTGATGAAAACCGAGGATCGCGAAGCCATTTATGGATCAGGTTGGTATTCATCGCGTAGCGCCGCGCAACCTGCGCAACCGACACCCCGGAAACCCGCGCCTGCATGCAGATTGACCGTAACCGCTCGATTTCTACCGCGGCCCATTTTCCTTGACGCGGGCGATGATGTCGGGATTGGCTACGAAGTCCTCGAGAAAGCCGCGCCATGCATCGGGTGAGCGACGTGCGTCGTGGAGCATGTCT
>NZ_MTBG01000160.1 GCF_002119405.1 Pseudoruegeria sp. SK021
TGGGCTGCTGACGCCCGGTGAGGCTTATGATACCCACAATCAACACCTGAAAGTCGCCGCCTGACATGAACCCAATGCTATAGCTTGGCTCGGCGGAAAACTGGTCTAAAATCTAGGACCACCTCTCGCGCCCGTCCATCGAAATCTTGACCTTTGCGTCGAGCAACACTTCAGTGAAATCGGTGCTGGTGAACTGGCTACCTTGATCGGTGTTGAAAATTTCCGGCGGGCCGTATCGAAGCAGGGCTTCTTT
>NZ_MTBG01000161.1 GCF_002119405.1 Pseudoruegeria sp. SK021
GAGGCATCAGATGCACTGCGGGCGCATGGATGCTGGTTCCTTTTCCTGCCGCCATACTCGCCTGACCTTAATCCCATCGAACAGGCATTCTCCAAGCTGAAAGCCCATCTTCGCCGGATCGGGGCTAAGAGGTGGTCGCAAGAATTCGGACCAGTTGCTAAGCTTTAGCGACTGACGAAGGACCGACCTGAGATGACAAAACGAAAGCGCTATTCTGCGGAGTTCAAGGCAAAGGTGGCACTGGAAGCCATCC
>NZ_MTBG01000162.1 GCF_002119405.1 Pseudoruegeria sp. SK021
CAATGCCGTCTGCTGTCACTGACCCGCTCCGGCCTGTACTATCACCCACGGGGCGAAAGCACCGAGAACCTGGCACTCATGGAAATTATCGACCGGCAGTTCCTGGAAACGCCTTGGTACGGCTCGCTGTCAATCACGGTGACATAAGGGGCCATTTACCGGCGCAAATAGGGGCCACGCTCGGGATGTCGGTGGCGCTCTGGCGCGTGTGCTCACCACATAGCTAACGCGTGCCAGAGCGCGCTGGCCGTAG
>NZ_MTBG01000163.1 GCF_002119405.1 Pseudoruegeria sp. SK021
GGCTGCGTCGCCACCAAGATGCGCACCCGATGCGATGGAAAGATCATTCGCCCTCTCCAAGAGCCCGCACGATTTCGGCGATCCGGCCTGCAGGGGTCAACGTGTCCAATTTGATCGTTACCGACCCCCCCCTGTGTCAGCGTAGTTGTCCGCCGCTCTATTTTTCCTCTACATTTTCGGCGGGCCAGATAGGACGATGACGTGGGATATTCACCCGAACGAAAGGCGGCCGTTCTGAAGCGGATGCTGCCAC
>NZ_MTBG01000164.1 GCF_002119405.1 Pseudoruegeria sp. SK021
AAATGGCGCAAACTCGACGGTCAAAACCGCCTCCCCGAGATCATCCAAGGGGTTGAGTTCCGGGATGGGATCCGCCAACTTCAAACCGCCGCCTGATCAAGCGTCACCAACTTTTGCCCATATCTCCCATTATCGCCCATCTGCTTGGTCGGCAGGCGGATGGGCTGTTGCATCGCCCGGATGCCCCGCGTGGTCTGACATTATGGGCGTGGGATCTGTTCCCGAGGCTAAGTGGCAACTTCTGGGCGCTGTG
>NZ_MTBG01000165.1 GCF_002119405.1 Pseudoruegeria sp. SK021
CCTCCAGCACCGAGAATGAGACTGGAGGCACTGGCCAAAAAATCCCGTTCCACGACCAGCTGGCCGATCTTGGCATGCAGCTTCTCGACCTCCTTTTCGGAGATCGTCGGCTCATCGGACGAGGCACAGAGGTGGTCCTAGATTTTAGACCAGTTTTCCGCCGAGCCAAGCTATAGCATTGGGTTCATGTCAGGCGGCGACTTTCAGGTGTTGATTGTGGGTATCATAAGCCTCACCGGGCGTCAGCAGCCCA
>NZ_MTBG01000166.1 GCF_002119405.1 Pseudoruegeria sp. SK021
ATCACGCGACCCAACCAAGTCTGGTGCACTGACATCACATACATTCCGATGCGCCGCGGGTTCTTGTACCTGGTAGCCGTCATGGACTGGTATAGTCGGAAGGTGCTCAGCTGGCGATTATCGAACTGAACCGCGCCAGGTTTGCCGGAGGCTCCAACTCATGAGTAGGATGGAGCATCATGAACAAAACAACGAACAAATATTCACCTGAAGTGCGCGAACGTGCCGTGCGGATGGTTTTGGATGGCGCAGG
>NZ_MTBG01000167.1 GCF_002119405.1 Pseudoruegeria sp. SK021
TAAGTTACACGACGTGTAACTACACGACTTTCACCGAAATCAGTCTTACACAGACTCCAACCCATTGAAACTATATGCTGGGGCTCGAAGATCCTGCCCAAAATCGAGCCGATTTTGTCGAACTTGGCTGGCCCGGGATGGCCGTCTTGTTTTGCCCGCGCCGTCGATAGACACCGAGTTTGCCGCGTTGGTGCTATGTGATGCCGAGATTACGCCGCCGTTTGACAGGGCGGAACGACAGCCGGCTCCAAT
>NZ_MTBG01000168.1 GCF_002119405.1 Pseudoruegeria sp. SK021
CCGCGTTATCTTCGCAAAGCGAAGTCGATCGAAGAACTGCTGCCATGGCTTTACCTCAAGGGCGTGTCCACGGGAGATTTCACCGAGGCACTGGAGGCGCTGCTGGGTCCGAAAGCCAAGGGGCTATGAACCGCGCCGGGTTTGCCGGAGGCTGAATTGTCTTAGTTACGCGGCCATATCTGATCTTTCCATAGCAGCATAGAAGTTTGCTTCTGCCTCAGCGGGCGGGATATTCCCGATAGGTTCCAGCAG
>NZ_MTBG01000169.1 GCF_002119405.1 Pseudoruegeria sp. SK021
TGCGCCATCCAAAACCATCCGCACGGCACGTTCGCGCACTTCAGGTGAATATTTGTTCGTTGTTTTGTTCATGATGCTCCATCCTACTCATGAGTTGGAGCCTCCGGCAAACCTGGCGCGGTTCACTCCGCCGTCGGCAAACCAGCCTCCTGCTCTTTGATCATCCCGATAATCTGCGCTTCGGTGAAACGGCTTTTCCTCATGTCGTCTGCTCCTTCAGGGTTGGGCAGACTCTACATTAGACTGAGGGAT
>NZ_MTBG01000170.1 GCF_002119405.1 Pseudoruegeria sp. SK021
GGGCAGTTGGGTGATGGTAGACTCTGACATGTGGCATATCCTTTTCTCGGCTGAGAATTGACGGCGTCTGAACTCCGCCATGATATGCCGCCCCTCAGGGCATCACCAACTTTCGCGCGTTTCTCGGGACCATGGGGTCGAGCCAATTTGCAGGGTTCTGCCGATTGCCCCAGCGACGTTCTATGACCACTTGGCCAAGCGTGCTGATCCATCGCGGATGTCATGCCGTGCGCAGCGTGATATTGAACTCAA
>NZ_MTBG01000171.1 GCF_002119405.1 Pseudoruegeria sp. SK021
ACGATAAACGGCCTATTCAAAGCTGAGGTCATTCATCGCCGTGGCCCCTGGCGCAGCTTTGAAGCCGTCGAATATGCCACCCTCGAATGGGTCGACTGGTTCAACAATCGCCGCCTGCTGGAACCTAAAGCGTCCCGCCAAAAACCTGAATCGCGAGGATTCCCACGCAGCTGATTTTGTGATTCATCCTGTTTGGGAGGATGGATCATGTCAGCACCTTTGCCAGACGCGCTTCGGGCGCGGTTTCAGCGA
>NZ_MTBG01000172.1 GCF_002119405.1 Pseudoruegeria sp. SK021
CGTCAGTTTTGTATGGCCCAACAGAGCCTGGATCACCCTGATATCGACGCCGCGTTCCAGCAGGTGGGTGGCAAAACTATGCCTTAACGTGTGCAGCGTGACCGGTTTTGTGATCCCAGCTTCCCGCTGTGAATCCCGGAGGCAAACTGGTCCACAGAAACGGTCGGATTACCTGACCGTCGCGGATTAAAAGTCCGCCATTCTGATGCCCGAGGCGGAAGCTGAGGGCTGGGAGATGTATTCTGTGGAACT
>NZ_MTBG01000173.1 GCF_002119405.1 Pseudoruegeria sp. SK021
CCGCACGCCGTAGACGCTAAGGTTTTCCTCAAACACACGTTCGATCTCGGGCTTGAGTTCAATATCACGCTGCGCACGGCATGACATCCGCGATGGATCAGCACGCTTGGCCAAGTGGTCATAGAACAGAGGTGGTCCTAGATTTTAGACCAGTTTTCCGCCGATCCAAGCTATAGCATTGGGTTCATGTCAGGCGGCGACTTTCAGGTGTTGATTGTGGGTATCATAAGCCTCACCGGGCGTCAGCAGCCC
>NZ_MTBG01000174.1 GCF_002119405.1 Pseudoruegeria sp. SK021
CTCATGTGGACCTTTCTGGATCACTCGGGCAACAGCACGACACAGCAGCGCATTTCCCTGATGCACCGCTACCTGGCGCGCTTCAACGCATCGACAGTGCGCATGCTGTTGGCAGATCGGGAATTCAGAGGTGGTCGCAAGAATTCGGACCAGTTGCTAAGCTTTAGCGACTGACGAAGGACCGACCTGAGATGACAAAACGAAAGCGCTATTCTGCGGAGTTCAAGGCAAAGGTGGCACTGGAAGCCATC
>NZ_MTBG01000175.1 GCF_002119405.1 Pseudoruegeria sp. SK021
GCGGACGGCCCGGTCCCGGCCTCGTGTCGCACATGCTGGTCGGTAAGTATTGCGATCACCTGCCGCTCGAGCGGCAGTCCAAGATCTACGCCCGCGAAGGGGTCGATTTGCATCGCTCCACGCTGAGTGTCAATCACGGTGACATAAGGGGCCATTTACCGGCGCAAATAGGGGCCACGCTCGGGATGTCGGTGGCGCTCTGGCGCGTGTGCTCACCACATAGCTAACGCGTGCCAGAGCGCGCTGGCCGT
>NZ_MTBG01000176.1 GCF_002119405.1 Pseudoruegeria sp. SK021
GTTCCACAGAATACATCTCCCAGCCCTCAGCTTCCGCCTCGGGCATCAGAATGGCGGACTTTTAATCCGCGACGGTCAGGTAATCCGACCGTTTCTGTGGACCAGTTTGCCTCCGGGATTCACACTCGAAATCAACGCCCGATCCTACTCATCGATCCAATCCATTCTGAAGAATGGGCTGGAGAGCAAGCCCCGCACCCGCGCCACGGAGGAGCCTGCCATCACCCACACCAACATCCGTGGCGCCGATT
>NZ_MTBG01000177.1 GCF_002119405.1 Pseudoruegeria sp. SK021
ATGGCGCAAACTCGACGGTCAAAACCGCCTCCCCGAGATCATCCAAGGGGTTGAGTTCCGGGATGGGATCCGCCAACTTCAAACCGCCGCCTGATCAAGCGTCACCAACTTTTGCCCATATCTCGCCGCAGGGCCGCACGCTCCTCTGGGGATTTCCCTCGCGCCTCCTTCTCGACAGCGTAAAGCTGCGCAATCTGTTTAATCGCCTGCTGGGCAATGGGAGAGCCGGTGCGCTCGACCTCATCGACAAA
>NZ_MTBG01000178.1 GCF_002119405.1 Pseudoruegeria sp. SK021
GCTGCTGACGCCCGGTGAGGCTTATGATACCCACAATCAACACCTGAAAGTCGCCGCCTGACATGAACCCAATGCTATAGCTTGGCTCGGCGGAAAACTGGTCTAAAATCTAGGACCACCTCTCTAGCAATCACGCGACCCAACCAAGTCTGGTGCACTGACATCACATACATTCCGATGCGCCGCGGGTTCTTGTACCTGGTAGCCGTCATGGACTGGTATAGTCGGAAGGTGCTCAGCTGGCGATTAT
>NZ_MTBG01000179.1 GCF_002119405.1 Pseudoruegeria sp. SK021
ATCACGCGACCCAACCAAGTCTGGTGCACTGACATCACATACATTCCGATGCGCCGCGGGTTCTTGTACCTGGTAGCCGTCATGGACTGGTATAGTCGGAAGGTGCTCAGCTGGCGATTATCGAACTCCATGGATGCCGGATTCTGCGTAGAGGCTTTGAAAGAAGCCCTGCTTCGATACGGCCCGCCGGAAATTTTCAACACCGATCAAGGTAGCCAGTTCACCAGCACCGATTTCACTGAAGTGTTGC
>NZ_MTBG01000180.1 GCF_002119405.1 Pseudoruegeria sp. SK021
TGGTCAGGAAAAACCCGAAACTGGCAACCGGCCGGACCTGTCTGGCTGAATCCAGAAAACGAATTCAGCGCCCCTGAAATCAGAGACGCCGCATGAAATCGGCGGACAACTAGTTTGACAAACACCGACCCGGTGACAACCTCAATTGGAGCCGGCTGTCGTTCCGCCCTGTCAAACGGCGGCGTAATCTCGGCATCACATAGCACCAACGCGGCAAACTCGGTGTCTATCGACGGCGCGGGCAAAACAA
>NZ_MTBG01000181.1 GCF_002119405.1 Pseudoruegeria sp. SK021
TCAAAGTCGTGGTTCAGGACTGGTTTCGATGAACTGCGCCGCCGCATTCGCACAAACGAAACGCCCCTGATCACAGGCAAAAAATACGCCATCAGAAAACGCTTCAGACCGAGAGTCGCGTAGTGTGTGAATCCCGGAGGCAAACTGGTCCACAGAAACGGTCGGATTACCTGACCGTCGCGGATTAAAAGTCCGCCATTCTGATGCCCGAGGCGGAAGCTGAGGGCTGGGAGATGTATTCTGTGGAAC
>NZ_MTBG01000182.1 GCF_002119405.1 Pseudoruegeria sp. SK021
TATAGGACGTGTAACTACACGACTTTCACCGAAATCAGTCTTACACAGACTCCAACCCATTGAAACTATATGCTGGGGCTCGAAGATCCTGCCCAAAATCGAGCCGATTTTGTCGAACTTGGGTGACCTGGTCGATGGATTTCATGGCCGATCGCCTTGAGGACGGCCGCGCGTTCCGGCTGCGGAACGTGCTCGACGACTTCAACCGCGAAGGTCTGGGGATCGAGGTGGACTTTTCCCTGCCGGCCG
>NZ_MTBG01000183.1 GCF_002119405.1 Pseudoruegeria sp. SK021
GGAAAAACCCGAAACTGGCAACCGGCCGGACCTGTCTGGCTGAATCCAGAAAACGAATTCAGCGCCCCTGAAATCAGAGACGCCGCATGAAATCGGCGGACAACTAGTTTGACAAACACCGGGCCCGCCGCACGGCTGAGGCCCCGAATGAGGGCGTCGAGCTGTCCCTCTTTCATCCCGTCGACCCGCCCGAGATTGGCGACAACCCGCAGCCGGGGCTTGCCGGCTTCGTTTCGGAACGACTCGAC
>NZ_MTBG01000184.1 GCF_002119405.1 Pseudoruegeria sp. SK021
CAGAGCATTGTCATAGGAATCTCCGACACTGCCAACGGACGGCGCGATTTTGGCTTCGGCCAGCCGCTCTGTGTATTTAATCGACAAATATTGCGATCCGCGATCCGAATGATGCACCAGTTGGTCCTGCGCTGGCCTGCGTTGATGGATGGCCTGTTCCAAAGCATCCAAGACGAAGCCTGCGTTTGCCGTGCGACTTGCCCGCCAGCCGACGATCCGTCGCGCAAACACATCAATGACGAAGGC
>NZ_MTBG01000185.1 GCF_002119405.1 Pseudoruegeria sp. SK021
CCCCTTCTTCTTCATCTCATGGCGCCAGGAATAGACCTGCTGCCGCGTGATCTCGTGGCGCTGCGCCACCTGCGTGACCGTCGCCTCATCAACGCCCACAGACATCACGATCCCCAGCTTCTCCTCGTCGCTCCAACGGCGTCGACGTTCAAACCCAAGTATCTCACCACGCATCACTGACCCCACCTAAGACACGTCGCAAAGGACGTCGTTAAGCACGTATCTTAGCAAATCATCCGGAAATCA
>NZ_MTBG01000186.1 GCF_002119405.1 Pseudoruegeria sp. SK021
TTGAGTTCAATATCACGCTGCGCACGGCATGACATCCGCGATGGATCAGCACGCTTGGCCAAGTGGTCATAGAACGTCGCTGGGGCAATCGGCAGAACCCTGCAAATTGGCTCGACCCCATGGTCCCCGCGATGATCCTCTATGAACCGGATCATCGTTTGAATGGGCGGTCGAGCTCCGCCTGGGCAAAATAAGCTGACGCCTTGCGAAGGATCTCATTGGCCTGCTTCAGCTCGCGGTTCTC
>NZ_MTBG01000187.1 GCF_002119405.1 Pseudoruegeria sp. SK021
TCCCCGCAACCAACTTTAGCGAACACCCATCAAGACCCAGGCCCGCCCCCAAGGCGGGCTTCGCTTTGTTCAGCATCTCCAATAACTTGCCCCGAAGCTCCAATAAAGTGTCCGTCCGGTGTTGGCGCGGTCTCAGGCGTTTTCGACCTGCCAGTTCCACGGCATGAGCTCGTCGATGCGATTGATCTTGTGATCAGGCAGGCGCTGGAGGACCCATGTGAGCCACGCTTCGGG
>NZ_MTBG01000188.1 GCF_002119405.1 Pseudoruegeria sp. SK021
GTATTTGCAGTCCTGCAAGTTTCGCTGATGGTCTGCCGCAGCTACCTGCTGGACTTCAGATGAACTCAACGCGCTACGATTGCAGGATGACAGTCCGTACTTGCAGTCCTGCAAGTTTCGCTGATGGTCTGCCGCAGCTACCTGCTGGACTTCAGATGAACTCAACGCGCTACGATTGCAGGATGACAGTCCGTACTTGCAGTCCTGCAAGTTTCGCTGATGGTCTG
>NZ_MTBG01000189.1 GCF_002119405.1 Pseudoruegeria sp. SK021
GGCATACGGTTCAGGGCATAGCGGATGGCTTCGGCCAATTTGGTCTTGCCGGAGATCTTGCGCAGCTGTGCCTGCAGCCAAAGTTCCAGATCGTCAAAGGCAGGCTTGGCCTTGGCCAGCCGCAGGGCCGCACGCTCCTCTGGGGATTTCCCTCGCGCCTCCTTCTCGACAGCGTAAAGCTGCGCAATCTGTTTAATCGCCTG